>NZ_JAVDSN010000003.1:0-384977 GCF_031455375.1 Microbacterium sp. 1154
ATCGTCGACGGCGTGGTGCGCGACCATGTGCGTGCCGGGGGTCAGCGCCGTGCGACGCGAGACGAGGCCGTCCCACTCCACGAGGTCCGCGCCCGGCGGCGACGCCGACCTGGAAGACTGGGACGATGTTCGTCGTCGTGGGAGTGACCGGGGGCATCGCCGCCTACAAGACCGTGAGCCTCGTGCGTCTTCTCGTCAAGGCGGGGCACGACGTGCACGTCATCCCCACCGAAGACGCGCTGCGCTTCGTCGGCCTGCCGACGTGGGAGGCGCTCAGCCGCAACCCGGTGACGACGTCGGTGCACGACGACGTCGCCCGGGTCCGGCACGTGGCCCTCGGCCAGTCCGCCGACCTGGTCATCGTCGCGCCCGCCACCGCGAACACTCTCGCCGCGATGACGGCGGGGCTCGCTTCCAACCTGCTCGGCACGACCCTTCTCGCGACGACCGCGCCCGTGGTCGTCGCCCCCGCGATGCACACCGAGATGTGGCGGCATCCGGCCACCGCCCACAACATGGACGTGCTGCGCGCCCGCGGCGTGTTCGTGGTCGGCCCTGCCGACGGCGTCCTCACCGGGGGCGACTCCGGACCCGGGCGCATGTCGGAACCCGAGGAAATCCTGGCCGCAGCCCTCGCTCTGGTCGAACGCCCGCGCGACCTCGAGGGACTCTCGTTCGTCGTGAGTGCCGGCGGCACCCGCGAGCCCATCGATCCCGTCCGCTTCCTCGGCAACCGCTCAAGCGGACGACAGGGCGTGGCGATCGCGCGAGCCGCCGCCGACCGCGGCGCGCGCGTGACGCTCGTCGCCGCGCATCTCGATGCCGACGTCCGCCCCGATCCTCGCCTCGAGGTGATCGCGGCCGGCACCGCCGATGAGCTCGGACGAGCGATGGATGCCGTAGCCCCCGACGCCGACGTCATCGTCATGGCCGCGGCGGTCGCCGACTACTCCGTCGCCCAGGTGTCGGAGCACAAGCTTCGCAAGCACGACTCCCCCGGCGGTCTCACGCTCGAGCTGCGAGAGAATCGCGACATCGTCGCGGGGCTCGCGGCTGCTCGTCGCGCGGGGCAGACGATCGTCGCCTTCGCCGCGGAGACGGTCGCCGACGATGCGGAGCTTCTCGAGCGGGCTCGCTCGAAAGCGGCCCGCAAGGGAGTCGATCTTCTGGCCGCGAATGCCGTGGGGTGGAGCCGCGGGTTCGAGACGTCCGACAACGCGCTGACGATCGTGGATGCCGCGGGTGAGATCGTCGCGACCGCATCGGGGTCGAAAGACGACACGGCGCACGCCGTGCTCGACGCCGTCCTGGCGGCGCGCGGCCGCTGAGCGAGGAGCCGTGCGGCGACCGCCGAGGCTCCAGGCCCCGACGGTCGCCTGCGGTCAGTTCTCGCTGAGACGGTCGACGGCCCCGACGATGTCGGCGACCTCGGTGCGCGAGGTGTAATCGACGTGGACGTCCGCGAAGCGGATGCGTCCGGCCCGATCGATCACGTAGACCGAGGGGAAGGGCACGCGCGCCGTCGCGTCGGCATTGCTGTCGGAGACGGCGAACCCCAGTTCCGTGTGTGCTTCCTGCGCGTGCGCGCTCGGTTCGGTGACGATTCCGAACCGGTCGGCCAGGACGTTGCCGGGGTCGGACAGCACTGTGAACCCGAGGGCGCCGTTGGTCTGGCTCTGCGCGGTTCCGTCGGCGGTTTGGGGCGAAATCGCCACGAGCCGCGCGCCCCGCTCCTCGAGAGCCGGCAGAAGGTCCTGCTGGTAGGTGCGCAGGGTGATGTTGCAGTACGGGCACCACGCGCCGCGGTAGAAGACGACGACGGTCGCGGCGTCGTCGAGGACGGACGAGAACGTGACCGTCGCACCGTCGGCGGTCAGCAGATCGGCGTCGGGAGCCGTGTCGCCCTCACCGAGCGCGCCGTCCGGCACACCGGCCGCGCGAAGCTCGCTCTGCTCCCCGGAGAAGACCGCGGCGAGACGATCGCCGATCTGCGATTCGAAGCCGACGTTGAAGTCGTCGACCTGCTGGGCGATGGATGGTGTGGACATGCGTGGCCTCCCCGGCGGAACCGACATCGGGCGTCGGTTTCAGGAGCGTATGTCGGCCAGGGAAGGCCGCGGGCGACGCTGTCGCGCGGGGGAACATTGCGTCATACAACGTCATGCGGGAAAGGCCGGAGGGGTGCTGCCGAGGCGAGAAGCAGCACCCCACGCCCCGTCAGTAGCCGTAGCTGCTGGAGAACTCGCTGCCGAGAGACACGAGCTGCGAGATCAGCACGACGGCCCAGATGATGAAGCCGATGACCACGACGACGTTGACCGCGATGGATGCCCAGATCGGGGCGAGACCCGACCCGGTGCGGCGACGCAGGACGACGCCGCGGCCGATGATGTAGACCAGCCCCGAGCCGATGGCCAGCACGAAGAAGCTGAAAGCCCAGTGGAACGGCCGATCCACGCCGCGTGCGCGCAGCTGACGCCAGTCGAGGAAGGCGAAGAGCACCGTGAGCGCCGAGACCACGATGCTCACCACCGAGGTCACCCCGGTGAGCAGCCCGGTCGCCGCATTGATCCCTGTCATCGACGCGGGGCTCGAATCGTACGAGTACACGTCGACGTAGAAGGCATCGCGGAAGTACGACGACCAGTCGAAGATGATGATGCCGAGCAGGCTGAGCAGCGGCAGGAAGACCATCAGCCACACCCACACGGTGTTGGTCTTGATGTCGCGGCGGGGAGCGGCGGTGTCGTACGCGACCGGTGGGGCGCTCGGGTAGCCGGGAGTCGCGCTGTAACCCGCGCCTGCGGCGGCCGCACCCGCACCGTACGCCGGAGCGGAGGGGTACGACGGGGCGCTCGAGAACGCGGGCGCCGACGTGTACGCCGGGGCGGCGGGAGGGTCGGCGGGGGCTGCCGGGGCGGGCGGCGTCACCGGCGGGACGCTCGCCCCGGGCGCGGTGTACTCCGTCTGCGCCGGGCCCTCCGCCGGGCTCGCCGCCGGGGTCTCCGCCGGGGCCGAAGCCGCGGGCTCGCCCTGCGGGTCGAGGCTCGCCGAGATGCCGTGCGACGATCCCTCGGCGGCGGGCGCTGCCTCGGACGAGGAGCCGTCATCGAGTCCTGCCGCGGAGCTCTGGGCCTTCGGGGAGGAGTCTTCCGACGGGGAGTCGGCTGCCGGCGGGTGCGCCTCAGCGGACGCGGGCCCGTGGGCCCCGGTGGATTCGTCGTCCGCGCGGGACACCGCCCCGGCGTCGTGCTGCTCGGATTCGGCCGGCGCCGGCTGCCCGCCGTCGGCGGAGCGCACCTCATCGGTCCAGCTCGTGCCGTTCCAGCGGCGCAGACCGCCGCCTCCGGCGGGATCGGGATACCAGCCGTCGGGCGGGGTGGGAGTGTCGGTCATGTCGTTTCCCCTGTCAGGTGCGGAACCGGGCGAGATGGCCCGAGTCTAGTGAGGGCGTCCGATGTCATCGGAAGTCTCGCGACGTGTGGGCCACCCCCACCCGGAGATCGGTGAACCCGTCGGCGACCACGTTGGTCACCCCCTCGACCGAGCGCTCGAGCATCCCTCGGACGATGAGGGCGGGTGATTCGCGGGCGACCCGGCGATACCTGTTCCACACCCCGACGGAGCAGATGATGTTCATCAGCCCGTGCTCATCTTCGAGGTTAAGGAACGTGATCCCGGATGCCGTGGCCGGCCGTTGCCGGTGCGTGACGAGCCCCGCCACCTCGATGCGCCGATCGGTGGCGAAGGTGCGCAGTTCGCGCGAGGTCAGCACCCCGCGGGCGTCGAGCGCGGCACGGAAGTGGGTCAGCGGATGGTCGTCGGCCGACAGACCCGTCGCCCACAGATCGGATGCGAGGATCTCATAGCTCGACGGATCGGTGAACAACGGCGGCTGCACGGCGACCAGCGAGTCGGGGAGGAACTCCGGGCGATCCAGAGCGGCCGAGCCCGACAGCCAGATCGCCTCGCGCCGCGTGTGCCCGAGGCACTCGAACGCCCCGGCCGTGGCGAGGGCCTCGAGCTGCGCGGTCACCAGCCCCGTACGGCGCACGAGGTCACGCAGGTCGCGGTAGTCGCCATGGGCGTCTCGCTCGGTGACGATGCGCTCGGCGATCTTGGCGCCAATCCCGGTGACCCCGGCCAGCCCGAGACGCACGGCGAATCCTCCGTCGCGGCGATGGGCGAGGGACTCGTCGGCTTCGGACGGGTCGAACTCCCCCGTCGGCGGGTGGATCGCGTGCGCACAGGCGTCGAGCCCGGTCGGCTCGCTCGGCCCGGCGGCATCCGCCCGCTCTGTCCCGGCCCGACCCGGCGTATCATCAAGGCCCTCGAGGGTCGCCTCGACCCCCGAACGCAGCAGGTCGGGTCGACGCACCTGCACCCCGTGCCGACGGGCGTCGGCGGTGAGCGTGGCGGGTGAGTAGAACCCCATGGGCTGCGCGCGCAGGAGACCCGCGAGGAACGCCGCCGGGTAGTGCAGCTTGATCCAGGAGCTGGCGTAGACCAACAGGGCGAACGACAGCGAGTGCGACTCCGCGAAACCGAAGTTGGCGAACGCCTGGATCTTGGCGTACAACTCGTCGGCGACCTGCCCCACCAGGCCGTTCTCGGCCATGCCCGCGTACAGCGTCTCGCGGAGGGAATCGATGCGCTCGAGTCCTCGCTTGGAGCCCATGGCCCGGCGGAGCAGATCGGCGTCTTCGGCGGAGCAGTTGCCGATGGCGACGGCCATCTGCATCAGCTGCTCTTGGAACACCGGCACCCCCATCGTGCGGGCGAGCACGGGCTCGAGCTTCGGGTGCACATAGGTGATCTTTTCCTGCCCGAGCTTGCGGCGGACGAACGGGTGCACCGCCCCGCCCTGGATGGGTCCGGGGCGGATGAGGGCGATCTGCACCACCAGGTCGTAGAACACGCGCGGCTGCAGTCGGGGCAGCAAACCCATCTGCGCGCGCGACTCCACCTGGAACACCCCGATCGAGTCGGCGCGGCACAGCATGTCGTAGACCGCCTTCTCTTCCTTGGGCAGCGTCGACAGCTCCCAGTCCTCGCCCGTCGCCCCGCGGATGAGGTCGAAGCAGTACTGCAGGGCTGCGAGCATGCCGAGGCCCAGCAGGTCGAATTTGACCAACCCCATCCACGCGGCGTCGTCTTTGTCCCACTGGATGACCGTGCGGTTCTCCATGCGCGCGTGCTCGATGGGAACGACCTCCCCCACCGGACGGTCGGTGAGCACCATGCCCCCCGAGTGGATGCCGAGGTGTCGCGGCGCCTTCAGCAGCTCCGACGCGAACTCGATGACCTGGTCGGGGATGTCGTGGTCGGCACCGGTCTCGAGCGTCGCGCCCCACCGCTCGACCTGCTTCGACCAGGCGTCCTGCTGCCCCGGGGAGTGCCCGAGGGCTCGGGCCATGTCGCGCACGGCGTTCTTCGGTCGGTATTGGATGACGTTCGCCACCTGCGCCGCACGCTCGCGCCCGTACTCGCCGTAGACCCACTGGATGATCTCTTCGCGACGGTCGGAGTCGAAGTCGACGTCGATGTCGGGCTCTTCGTCGCGCAGGCTCGACAGGAACCGCTCGAACGGCAGCTTGTAGTAGATCGAGTCGATCGCGGTGATGTCGAGCAGGTAGCAGACCGCACTGTTGGCCGCCGACCCGCGCCCCTGGCACAGGATGCCGCGTCGACGCGCCTCGGCGACGATGCCGTAGACGATGAGGAAATAGCCCGGGAAGTCCTTCATCTCGATGACGTCCAGTTCGCGCTCGATGCGCCGCCGGTCGTCATCGGAGAGGTTCGGGTACTTCCGGGGGACGGCCTCCCACACCAGATGTCGCAGCCACGACATGGGTGTGTGCCCCTCGGGGACTTTCTGCTTCGGAAGCGCGGGCTTCACCCGACGAAGCGGAAAAGCGATCTCGTCGGCGAGCTCGACCGTCCGAGCGACCGCTCCGGGATACCGCCGGAACCGCGCCGCCATCTCGACCCCCGAACGCAGATGCGCTCCGGCGTGGGCGGGGAGCCAGCCGTCGAGCTCGTCGAGCCCGCGGTTGGCCCGCACCGCGGCGACGGCGGCCGCGAGCAGCTCCTTCTGCGGAGCGGCGTAGTGCACGTTGTTGGTGGCGAGGATCGGCAGGCCCCGCTCGGCGGCGAGACCGGCGAGCACGTCGTTGCGACGGGAATCGAGCGGATCGCCCTGGTCCATCAACTCGACGTAGACCGCTTCCGCGCCGAACAGGTCGATGAGCGTGTCGAGTTCTCGCGCGGCTCCGGCCGGGCCCTCGAAAGCAAGGGCCTGACGCACCGCTCCCTTGCGGCATCCGGTGAGCACCGCCCACTGCGGGTCGCCCGGTCCTCCGGCCCGCTCGGCGAGGTCTTCGAGGTCGTAGACCGGTCGGCCCTTCTCGGCGCCGGTGAGCTGAGCGTGGGTGATCGCCGCGGCGAGCCGGTGGTACCCCTCTTCCCCACGGGCGAGGACGAGGAGGTGCGAACCCATCGGGTCGGCCTCACCGTTCTGGGGACCGGCGAGCCCGAGCGAGAGCTCCGCGCCGAAGACGGTGTTCACCGCCCGCTGCTCGGCGGCCTCGGCGAAGCGCACGATGCCGTAGAAGCCGTCGTGGTCGGTGAGGGCGAGCGCGTGCAGGCCCAGACGTTCGGCCTCTTCGACGAGCTCTTCGGGAGAGGACGCACCGTCGAGGAACGAGTACGACGAGTGCGCGTGCAGTTCGGCGTAGGGCACGGTGTCGGCCGGTCGGTCGATCGAGGGCGGCACGTAGGCGCCGCGCTTGTGCGACCATGCCGGGCTGTCGCCTCCGTCGCCGTTCGGCGGGGCCCCGGTGGGACGGCGGGAGTCACTGAGCAGGCGCTCGAGCTCCGACCACTTGACGGGAGGGTTGGTCCAGCCCATCAGCGCACCCCGATCCCGAGGCCGGATCGCTGGTCAGTCATACCGCCCCTCCGCCCGCCACTCGCCCTCTTCCACCACCAGGAGCCACGCACCGCCATCGGCGTCCACCACCTGGAAGCGGTGTGCCTTGCGTGCGCGCAATGCGTCCCACCCCCGCTCGCTGATCGGCCACGGGCCCGCCCACTCGCTGATACGGCGTCGCTGCCCCGCGGTCTCGAGGACCGCGGGCGGAGCGCTCAGGACGTCGCGCTCCCCCACCGTGACCGGAGCCCCCGCGATATCGGTGACCCCCACCAGACGCGGCTCGGGGTAGACGGTGGCGGGCAGGGGGTCGGGGAGGCTGCCGGGCCACGGCCGGGTCCGCACCTTCTCGGTGACCGCGCGGTCCCCCCACGGCACGAGCACTTGACGCTCGGCGAGCCAGCGCCCACCGCCGATCGTCGGGGTCACGACCCCGCGGTGTCCGAGCATGGCCTGCACGCGCGAGAGGGCGTGGTGCACGCGCTCGTCGGGTCCGGCCCCGAACAGCCCCTTGGCGTGGTGCGCCGCGGCGTCGACGGCCTCGGGTTCGATGTGCACGCCCGCCACGCCGCTGCCGAAGATGCCCTGGGCGTCTTCGGCGAGCTGCCAGCGCACGCGGTCGACCACCCCCGCGGCATCGAACGAACCGGGGTGCAGCCAGACACGCTCGCTGCGCTCGCCCCGTTCCCCCGTGAGCACGACCCGCAGCTCCGTGCACACGAGGTCGTGCGCGCCGAGCTGGGCGATGAATTCCTCGGCCGCCACGCGCATGCCGAACGCGATCTGGTCGGCGAGCTCGAGCGGTGGTTCGAACGCGACATCGCGGTGCAACTCGGGCGGGGGTGTGCGCGGCTGGACCGGTTGGGAATCGAGTCCCCCGGCGAGCGCGTGCAGGCGCACGCCCCTCTCGCCGAAACGCTCTCGTACTCGTTCGACCGAGAGCCCGGCCAGCTCTCCCAGGGTGTGCACGCCCAACCGCGACAGCAGGCTGCCGAACTCGTCGTCGTCGAGGGTCGCGATCGAGAGGGGCGCGAGGAAAGCTCCGGCCTCGCCGGGTTCGACGATGCGGACGGGGTCGTCGGCCGCAGCCGAACGAGCGGCCTGCTCGGCGGTGAACACCCCGTCGGCGACGCTCGCACGCACGCCGGCGAACCCGTCGTCGTCGAGCTGACGGATCAGCATCCGAGCCGCCTCGAGTTCGCCGCCGTAGTACCGCGCCGGCCCCCGCGCCCGAAGAGCGCAGAGCCCCGGCCGCACGACATGCACCCCGGGCGCGCGCTCCTCGATCCGGGCGACCACCGGGGCGAACGCCCGCACGTCCCGTACCGGGTCGGCCGGCACCACCTGCAGCCCGGGGCACAACGCCTGCGCGTCACGGCGCTTCTGCCCGCGGCGTACGCCCTGTGCGCGAGCCGCCCACGAGCACGCGATGACGAGGTTGTGCGCGAACACCGCCACCGCGGCATCCGGTCGAGGAGGACTGACGGCCTCGCTCACGAACGCCGTGATGGGCCAGTCGGGGAACCACAGCACGAGGCTGCGCGTCGGGGCCTGCATCACCCCACCGCCCGCACCGGGAACGCGGTGCGCTCGCGCGGAACCAGACGCTCGGCCGGAGCGCCCAGCAGCTCGATCGACCCGTCGGCCGCGGGCAGCAGCATGCGGGCGCGCCGGGGGTTCGGCGAACGGCGGCTGGTCACCGACACGGTCAGTTCGCGACCAGCCAGATACCCGTGCCCCTGGCCGAGCCCCGACCATCGGGGGTCGGCCACGTCGATCACGGCCTCGGCCTGGGGCCAGGCTCCCTGCACCAGCAGGACCGACCCGCGATCGCGCAGGCGAGCGGCCAGTCGCGTGGTCTCGGCACCCCCGCGCGCGGCCGTCGATCCCGAGGGAGGGCGCACGGCCACCACGGGGAGCACCTCGGTGATCGTCGCCGTCACGGCCAGCCACCGGGGACCCGGATCGGGGATGAACACGAGACGGTCGAGATCGAGACCGTACTTCTCTGCGGCCTCGGCGCCGAGCTCGGGCATGCCGATCACCCCGCACCACGCCCCGTCTTGGGAGGGACGGGCCATGAGCGCCAGCAGAAGAGAGGCCGAGCGGGTCAGCGCGTACGCCGACCCCGGCCGCAGGCCCCCACCGGGTAGCAACGACGAGAACGCCGGGTGCGTCGGCAGGACGGGGGCGTCCATGCGGCGCCCCTGCATGCGCTCGAGGCGATCGCGCAGCGCATGGATATCGGGTACGGCCTGTACCTGGTCTCTCACGATCGCCCTCACTCCCACAGGTTAGAACATCTGTTCGATGACCTCAATCCCTGTGGGTCGAAGATACGATCGACCTCCGACATCGCGCGGAAAGCGCCGATCGCGGAACGAAAAGCGCGCGCGGGCTCGCCGACACCCCGCCGAGGACGGCTCCGCGCACACGCCGTTTCAGACCAGATCGGTCGTCGCGGTGATCCGCGCGAACCCTCCCTGCTGCAGCACGACGGCCGTGTTCGCCATGAGTTCGGCGGCCGTGCGGGTGACGGTCCCGAGCCCCGCGATCTCTCCGCTCAGGTCGAAGGTGCGCGTGGCATCCAGCACCACGGTGACGTCGTAGCCGAGGTTTCCCGCCATGCGCGCGGTCGTCTCGACGCACATGTTCGTCTGGATGCCGCAGATCACCAGTTCCCGGATGCCGCGCTCGCCCAGCCAAGCGTGCAGGTCGGGGTCTCCGTAGAACGCCGAGTTGACGCTCTTCGACACGACGAGGTCCGCCGGGGCGTCGGCGACCACCTCCACGAGGGCGTTGCCCTCGGCATCGGGGTGAAGGGGGGAACCGGGAGAGGCCGAATCGTGCCGCACGACGACGATCGGCTCCTCCGCCCGGCGCCAGGCGTCGATCAGCGAGGCGACGTTGCGTTCGCAGTCGGGATTCGCGGTCGGCCCCCAGAAGGCGAGGTCGTCGAACCCCTGCTGCATGTCGATGACGAGGAGAGCTCGGGTCATGCACCCATCTCACCACCCGAGCGGTGCTCCTCGGCCCGAGGAGACGAAGCCTGTCGTTTCGGTCGCTCGCACGTCAAGGACTGTGCGGGTGAACTTTTTCTCAAAGAGGATGAAAAGTAGACGGAAAGGTTCACAAACGTGATCGTCGAAACCACCATTCATCGCGACGACCTGCGACGAGAGGTTCGGCGTCGAGAGCTGTCGAAGGCGCGACGTCTCGCTCTCGTGCGAATCATCGTGATCCTGTCGGCCGCCACGGGACTCAACTACATCACGTGGCGCTGGCTCGCCTCGGTGAACTGGGAGTCCTGGTGGATCGCCGTCCCCCTCGTCCTCGCCGAGACCTACAGCCTCATCGACTCCCTGCTGTTCGGCCTGGGGGCGTGGCGACTCCGCGAGCGCCACGACGCTCCCCCGCTCCGGCACGACGTCACGGTCGACGTGCTCGTGACCACCTACAACGAGCCCCTCGACCTCGTGATGCACACCGCCCGCGCGGCGAAAGCGATCCGCTACCCGCACGAGACGTGGATCCTCGACGACGGCGATCGCCCCGAGCTGCGCGCCCTCGCCGAGGCCGAGGGCATCGGGGTGGTCACCCGCTCAGAGGCGTGGCGGGACCGCCCGCGCCACGCGAAGGCCGGCAACCTCAACAACGCCCTCATGGTGACCGAGGGCGAGTTCCTTCTGATCCTGGATGCCGATCAGGTGCCGTCCCCCGATATCCTCGACCGCACCCTCGGGTGGTTCGAAGACGACACCGTCGCGCTGGTCCAGACGCCCCAGTGGTTCGTGAACGTGCCCGTGAGCGACCCGCTGGGGAGCCAGGCCCCGTTGTTCTACGGCCCCATCCAGCAATCCAAGGACGGCTGGAACGCCGCCTTCTTCTGCGGGTCGAACGCGATCCTCCGCCGCGAGGCCATGATGCAACTGGGCGTCTCGCGCTACGTCGGCGAGGTCACCCTCGCGGTGAACCGTGGCATCCGCTCCTCCCGTCGGGTTCTCGCCCGTGCTCGCCGCGAGCACGTCTCCGATCCCCGCATCACGGCATCCCTCGACGCGGTCGGGCGAGCCCTCGACGATCTGAAGTCGGGGATCGCCCGCGGGGACGCTCTGGCGGATCTGACGTTCGCGTTCCAGCGCCGCATCGTCGAGGTGCGCCGAGAGCTCGCCGACCAGGACATCGCGAGCGTGCGCGCCGAACTCGCCGAGCTGGCCGAGGTCACCGGCGACCCCGCCGCTCTAGCCGCCGTCGACGACCTCGCCCTCGACGCCCTCGGCGAGCGCAGCCTGTCGCCGCTGGCCGCGGTGGAGTCGGTGAGCATGCTCGTGGAGTCCTTCGACGTCGGACGCGAAGAGGAGGCCCAGGCGATCATGCCCCTGGCCACCATCTCGGTCACCGAGGACATGGCGACCTCGATGCGCCTGCACGGCCTCGGGTGGACGTCGGTCTACCACGACGAGGTCCTCGCGAAGGGACTCGCCCCCGAGGACCTGCCCACCATGCTCACCCAGCGCCTGCGTTGGGCCCAGGGCACCATGCAGGTCATGTTCCGTGAGAATCCGCTGGTGCAGAAGGGCCTCAGCTGGGGTCAGCGCTTGATGTACTTCGGCACCATGTGGAGCTACCTGTCCGGGTTCGCGGCGGTCGTCTACGTCGCCGCCCCCGTGCTGTATCTGTCGTTCGGGGTCATGCCCGTGCAGGCGTGGAGCGTGGACTTCTTCGCCCGCTTCATCCCGTTCTTCGTCATCAACCAGGTGCTCTTCCTCGTCGTCGCGAACGGACGCCCCACCTGGCGCGGCGCGCAGTACTCGTTGGCGCTCTTCCCCGTGTGGATCCGTGCGGTGACCAGCGCGTTCGACAACGTCTACCGCGGTCGCTCGCTCGGCTTCTCAGTGACCCCGAAGACGCGCTCGCTCGAGAACCGCCCGCGGTGGGATCTGGTGAAGCCGCAGCTGTGGGTGATGGGCGCCATGATCGCCTCCCTCGGTGTCGTGGCGATCCGCTATGCCGCCGGTCAGGCCGAGGGCATCGCTCCCCTGATCAACATCGCGTGGGTCCTCTACGACCTCGCCGTCTTCAGCATCATCGTGCGCGCGGTGCTGTACTCCGCTTCCGATCACCAACCGAAGGGTTACTGACATGCTCCAGGTCGACATCGACGCCCGAGACGGGGGTACCGTCGTCATCCCCCGAGGCCGACTCACCATGGTCTCGGCGAAGACGTTCCGCGAGACCGTGACCGCCGAGATCGACCGTGGGGCGGGTGGAATCGTCGTGGTCGACCTCTCGCAGACCGAGTTCGTCGATTCGTCGGGGCTCGGCGCCCTCGTATCGTGCCTGAAGGTCGCGCGACAGTCGGGCGGCGACCTGCGTCTGGCCGCGCCGTCCGAGCAGGTCACGATGGTTCTGGGTCTGACCAATCTCGATCGCGTGCTGCGTCCGCGCCCCAGCGTCGACGAGGCCCTCCGTGGCTGATTCGACCGCCCACCGCTCGCTCGACGCCGCGGTCGCGCCGGCGAGCCTGGAGGCGGTGTTCGAGCTGCTCGCCGCGTGGTGGTCCGAGGTAGGCGAGGTCCCCGCCGCGACTCGTCTCGGTTTCGAGACCGCCGTCATCGAGATCGCCGGCAACGTCGTCGAACATTCGCGGGGGGATGCCGATGAGCGCCGGTTCACCCTGGAGCTGTTCGCGGATTCCAGGGTGATCCGGGCCACGTTCCGCGACGACGGCGATCCTCCCCTCCTCGATCTGGACGCCGTGCGTATGGCCGGCGAGGAGGAGGTCAGCGGCCGGGGCCTCGCTCTCGCCCGTGCGAGCGTCGACGACGTGGCTCTCGACCGTGATGGCGACCGGAACGTGTGGACCCTGGAGTCGAGAAGAACGTGAGACGGATCGGACAGCGGGTCGCGGCGGCTCTGGGGCTCACCGCCGCGCTCCTTCTGACCGTGGCGGCTCCGGCCGCCGCCGCAGTCCCCACCGAAGACGGCGTATGGTTCGGGGCCGAGCTCAACTGGGGAGACGACGGCCCGGACGGCTACCGTGGTCGACTCGGCGAACAGCCCGCGATGTATACCGTTCGCCTGTCGTATCCCCTCGACGACCGGGCGATCTCCGAGTGGGAGCGCGCGGCGACACAGGTCGCCGGTCAGGGTGCCGCCCTCGTCCTCACTCTCGAGCCCTCCATATCCCTCGACCGGCTCACCGACGCCGACGCGGCCGATCTCAATTCCCATCTCGAGAATTTCCGGGCGCAGTACGACGCGGTGCAGTTCGTGCGCTTCGCCCCCGAGATGAACGGGTCGTGGGTGTCGTGGGGACAGCAGCCGACCGCCTATGTCCGCGCCTTCGAACGAGTGGCCGAGGTGGTGCACGCGGGATCGTCGCGGGCCGAGACCGTGTGGAGCCCCTCGTACGCCGCGGGCTATCCCTTCGAACGCGCGGACGGCCGACTCGACACCCTGATGACGAGCGACCGCCTCACCCTCGACACCGACGGAGACGGGCTCTTCTCCGAAGCCGACGACCCGTACGGCCCGTACTTCCCCGACCCCGACGCGGTCGATCGCGTCGGACTGACGATGTATTACTTCGGCAAGGGCGAGTCGGCGGCCGCCGCCGGACGTGACGTCCCGCTCGAAACGAACAGCGCCCCCGACGAGGGCGAGGTCGCCGCGCGCTTCGACGAGAGCTGGGGCTACGCCACCGGCCAGCGCACATCGTTCTACGACCGCTTCGCCGTCGCCGAGGACAAGCCCATGCTCCTCGACACCGGTGCGCTCTACGACTTCGGCCGCGAGGGTGACACCGAGCTCGCGGTCAAGCAGGGGTGGTGGCGGCAGATCCTGGCCGAACTCCCCGACCACCCTCTCCTCACGGGGGTCACCTGGCTCGAGGTCGTCCGCGAGGAGGCGGAGGCGGGTGGTCAGGTCGTCGATTGGCGGGCGACGGCGAACGGTGAGCTCGCCGGATCGCTTCGGGCGGACCTCGATGCCGCAGGGCTCATCCGCTGGGGCCCGGTCACGACCGTCATCACCCCGGAACAGGCCTCCGCGGCGACGGTCCAGGTCCGCCAGGGCGGCGCCGAGCCGGATGAAGAGATGAACTGGATCACCGGCAGCGCCGCGGTGCTGGCCGTGGCCTTCCTGGCATCCGGCATCGTCGGGCGTGCCGTGCCGAAGTGGCGGTACGACGACTCCTCCGCGAGCCGGGATCTGCGCATCGACATGGTGCGCGGCTTCATCATCGTGGTCGTGGTGGTCACGCACATCGAGGTCACCAGCCCCTTCGCCTATGCATCGCTCAAGGCGATCGGCGCGATCACCGGCGCCGAGCTCTTCGTCCTGCTCAGCGGCATCGTCCTGGGGATGGTCTTCCCGGCCGCCATCGCGCGCGGGGGTGAGTGGGCCGCCGCCCTCGCCGCATGGGCTCGCGCACGCAAGCAGTATCTCGTCGCCCTGGCCGTGATCCTGCTGATCTTCGCCGTCGGTTTCGTCCCCTTCGTCGACACCACCGCAATCACCACCTTCACCGACCGGGGTACGGGCGAAGGGGGCACCGGAGACAGCGGCCGCGTCTACGACCTCTACCCCAACGCGGAACGCCTGCTCGACTACCCACCGCCCTGGTACGCGGTTCGGCAGTTCCTCCTGCTCGAGATGGGCCCGTGGCCGTTCAACATCATGGGCCTGTTCGTGGTGCTGAGCCTGGCCTATCCCGCCCTCATGTGGTTGATCCGACGCAAGATGTGGTGGCTCGTCCTCGCCCTGAGCTGGGGCGTCTACGCGGTGCACTATGTGGCGCCCGGTGCGCTGAGCCTCCCCTCGCAGTTCGATGCGGTCTTCCCCCTGGCCCTCTGGCAGGTGCTGTTCACGCACGGTCTGGTGATCGGTTACTACCGGCGACAGATCATCCGCGCCCTCACCTCGATCCCGGGCAAGATCGGCGTCGGTGTGTTCGTCGTCGGCTACGCGGGTTTCCTCGTGTACCTCTGGGCCGGTCAGACCTACGGCTTCACGCCCGTCCCGTTCCCCGCCGACCTCTACGGTTCGCTCTACGATTCGGGGTACCAGCGCATCTTCCTCGAATGGGGACGCCTGCTCGATCTGCCCCTCGTGATCGTGTGCTCGTACGCGGTGCTCACGGTGGCGTGGAAGCCGCTGTACAAGAGCATGGGCTGGCTGTGGATCCCCCTCGGCCAGGCGAGCCTCTACGTGTTCATCGTGCACGTGTTCTTCGTGCTCGCCGTCGCGAACATCCCCGGCCTCGACCGCGGCAGCATATGGCAGGGAACGCTCATCCACAGCGTCGTGATCGGACTCATCCTCTTCATGGTCCGAAAGCGATTCCTCTTCTCCGTCATCCCGCTGACGTTGGAGCAGACCCAGGATGCCGTCACCCCGAAGACCGTGATCGGTTCGCCGGGGTGACGGATTGCGCGGAGGCCGTCAGCTCACCGACAGCACGACCGCGGTGACGTCGTCGTCGACCTGGTGCGTCGACACCCGCAGAGTCAAGCCGTCGAAGAATCCGTGCGGGTCGGCGGCCGCGCGCAGGTCGTCGCCGATGAGACGCAGGCTCTCGAGGGTCGAGTCGTACGCGTCCAGGGCGCCGTCCGACACGCTCACGAGCAGGTCTCCTCGGCTGACGCTCGCGCGCCCGGCCTCCCACTCGACGTCAGCGGGGCGCAGCCCCAGGGGGAGGTTCCGCGACGTCAGACGCTCCGACGACCCGTCGGCGCGGAGCACCAGGGTCAGACCATGACCGGCGTCGATGTAGTCGACCGTGCCGGCGGCGGCGTCGATGACCGCGTGGAACACCGTCGCGAAGGTGTCGAGGTAGAGGCCGCTCGAGCGGGCCTCGTCCTCGACCGAGAGCATCGCCGCCACCGGAGACATGTCTCGACGCGCCTGTAGTGCGTGCAACAGCGCTTCCGCCACCGCACCCGCCGCCTCGCCTTTGCCCATGACGTCGGCGAGCGTCACGACCACGCGTCCGCCCACTTCCTGCCACCCGCTCCGATCGCCGCTGACGACCCCGTGCGGAATGGCGAGGGATGCCAATCGCACACCGTCCGCGGTGAAGTCGTCCGCTCGCGGCGTTCGGCCGGTCGCCACGGCACCCTCGACCGGACCCGGATCGCTCTGTCGGATCTCGGCTTGCGCCCATCGACCGAGATGCTCCAACGACCGACGCTGATCCTCGTCGAGGGCATGCGGATCGGGGTCGATGAGGCAGAGGGTACCGACCGGCTCACCGTCGTCGGTGCGCAACGGGAAGCCCGCGTAGAACCGCATCCCGTACTCGGTCACCGAGGCGATGTCACGGAAACGCTCGTCGAGGGTCGCGTCGTCGACTTCGAGGATGCCGTCCTGCTTGACCGTCTCACCGCAGAACACCGCCTCGCGGGGAGTGCGACCGAAGTGGGTCTCGGGCGGCTGCGACTTCGTGTACACCTCGTCTTCGCCGACGATGTTGACGAGCGCGTAGTCCACGTCGAACATCTCTCGCGCGAGCCGGGTGATGCGATCGAAGCGCTCTTCGGGGGGCGAATCCATCAAGCCGATGCGCTCGACAGCGGAGACGGTGCGGTGAGAATCGGTGGCCATCGAGGACTGCCCTTCGCGTCGCGTGGATCCCGTCGGGGACGACGAGACCGCGACGGATCGGCGCACGGGCATCGTGTGAACGGCTCGAGTCGATGCCGTCCCCACGCCACCGCGGAACCGATCGCGCCGACCGTTTCAGCCTATCGACGCCCGCGGGAGGAGGTCCCGAGTTTGTCGTTTTCAGGCCGCCAGCGCCAGATATGGTTCCCAACGCGGGTCGCTCTTGTCCACGCCGCGCACGGTCCACGACGAGCCTCGAGGGGGCGCCGGCACCAGCCGGAGCTCCCAGCGCATCTCCTGAGGTGTGCGATCGCCCTTCACGTTATTGCAGAGCAGGCAGCACGCTACGAGGTTCTCCCACGTGTCCTTACCGCCGCGCGAGCGGGGAAGCACGTGATCGATCGTCGACGCCGCTTTGCCGCAGTATCCGCAGCGGTGCGCGTCACGGCGCAGAACACCGCGGCGGGTGACCGGTACCTGGCGGGCGCCCGGCACGCGCACGTAGCGCGTCAGGATGATCACCGCCGGACGGTCGTAGGTTCCGTGGGCGGCCCAGACCGGGTCCTCGTCCACGCTCTCGATGACGGTGGCCTTGTCGTTCATGACGAGCACGAGGGCTCGCTTGAAAGACACGACAGCGAGGGGTTCGTAGCCCGCGTTCAGCACCAGTGTGCGCATTTCTCGTCCTCTCGAATGGCCGAGACGGCTTCTCGGATGTTCGACTCGCGACGACGGCAGGCGCGAAAGGGTATGAAAAAGGCGCTGTCTAGGCAGACAGCGCCTGAGAGGTCACGGCGAGGCCGCGGCATCCGATCACACGATGCCGAAGAACGAGCAGCCCGAGAGCATCCATGGTGCGGATGCGCGGGCTGGTGTTCATCGGTTTGTCCCTTCGGTTCTTCCGACGTCGCTGACAGGCTAACCCACGACGACACGCCCGGGGTCGGCCACGGGAGGAAACAGAAAGCGGCGTGTCGGAGAACGATGTCCTCCGGCACGCCGCCCCGCGAGAGAGGTCAGCCCGCGTTCTGCTGCAGCCAGGCGTAGGGGTCGACGACCGAGCCGTTGATGTGCACCTCGAAGTGGAGGTGGTTGGCCGTCGAACTGCCCGTCGATCCGACCAGGCCGATGAGCTGGCCGGGGGCGACGGTCTGGCCGGCCTGCACCTGGCGGCTGCCGTAGGTCATGTGGCCGTAGGTGGTCGACACCTTCTGGCCGTTGATCACGTGCTCGATCACGATCGCGACCCCGTACCCGCCGTAGCTCTCTTGCGAGACGCTGACGACTCCACCGGCGGCCGCGAAGATCGGCTGCCCGCCGGGAGCGAGGAGGTCGACGCCCTGGTGGTAGCCGGAGTCCCACAGGCCACGCCCGAGGGTGTAGCTGGTGAGAGGCCAGCGAACCTCTCCCGAACCGGGCGCGGTCATGTTCAGATCGACGGAGCTGACCGACGTCGACGCCTTCGAGGCGTTGGCGGCGAGCTGACGGGCACGCTCGGCTGCGGCTGCGGCAGCGGCCTCCTGATCCTTCTTCTTCTGGATCTCATCGGCCGTGGTGGCCGAGTAGCTGCTGCGGTCGAGGGTCTCGGCGGTCGCGTCGGAGGCGACGACGAGCGACTGGTTGTCGGCGGCCGACATCTCTTGCAACGTCATGGTCTCGGCGGCCGGCATGGTCGCGGCGTAAGCGGGGATCGCGACGGTGGCGACGAGGCCGGCGACCATCGAGAGGATCACGGCGCTGCGCAGCGGCTTGCCGACACGGCGCGGCGACGAAGCGGTACGAGTGGGGGCGGTGCGGGCGACCGGGGCGGTCGCGGGAGCCGTGGCCTGCAGGGCTCGACTCGACGGTCGGGCCACCGCGGCACGCGTGCTCTTGCGGGTGGGTCCCGTCGCGACACCTTCGGGTAGGTGCGCTGCGGGCTCGTTGTGTTCAGCCAATGTTCCTCCGGCGCCTCTGCGTCTTCGGGGACGCTGGCTCGTCAGCACTCGAATGTGGGGCACGATGTGCGGGCTGGGCCCTGCGCGGACGACGAGCCGATGAGGCAAACCGCGAGGGGTCCGACGGCGGGCTTCTCGCCTGTGGACTTTCTGAGGCTACCCGAAGATAACGAACAAGTCACGCTTAGGTAACCGCTCCCAGGCGATGCTCGGCCCGGCTCTTCGGAAAGCGGCCGAACTCAGTCCTCAGCGACGAGGAAGATGTGCGAAGCCACCTCGACGGGTAGTTCGAGACCCTCGTCGACGCCGTCCATCTGGACGAGCACGTATCCCTCGTTGAAGCGGTAGTCGCCTCGTGCGCCCGGCAGAACGCCCGCGGCTTTGAGCTGCTGCAGAAGCTCGGGGTCGACCTGTGCGGGCTCGGCGAGCCGGCGCACCGTGCCCGTGATGGGGCCGCCCGCGTCGGTCAGCTTGCGGACCAGGCCGACCACTCCCGCGTCGAAGGTGGCGCTGGCGGCGTCTCCCAGCTGGTCGAGACCCGGGATCGGGTTGCCGTAAGGCGACTCGGTGGGGTGGCCCAGCAGCTCGACGAGCCGACGCTCCACCTGCTCGCTCATCACGTGCTCCCAGCGGCAGGCCTCGTCGTGCACGTACGCCCAGTCGAGACCGATGACGTCGCTGAGCAGGCGCTCGGCGAGCCGGTGCTTGCGCATGACGTCGATGGCCTTCTGCCGACCGGAGTCCGTCAGCTCGAGGCGGCGGTCTTCCGACACGACCACGAGACCGTCGCGCTCCATCCGACCGACCGTCTGCGAGACGGTCGGACCCGAGTGCCCCAAGCGCTCCGAGATGCGCGCGCGCAACGGCACGATCCGCTCCTCCTCGAGCTCCAGGATCGTGCGCAGGTACATCTCAGTGGTGTCGATCAGATCGGTCATTCGGGTGTCCTCGATGTCGCGCGGCAGATGCTCCCAGCCTACCGACCCCCTCCGACATGAGCGCGGGTGGCGCCCGGGGGTGACCCTAGAATCGGTGCCATGTCGCACGTGGAACTGCCCGCCGATCTCCTGCCCGCCGACGGTCGCTTCGGTTGCGGCCCCTCGAAGGTGCGCGGTGCGCAGCTCGAGTCCCTCGTCACCCGCGGCGCCTCGATCCTCGGTACCTCGCACCGCCAGGCGCCGGTGAAGAACCTCGTCGCCAGCACGCGCGAGCGTCTGTCGCAGCTGTTCCGCCTGCCCGAGGGGTACGAGATCATCCTCGGTAACGGCGGATCGACCGCTTTCTGGGACGCCGCCGCGTTCGGTCTCATCGAGAACCGCAGCCAGAACCTGGTCTTCGGCGAGTTCGGCGGCAAGTTCGCCTCGGCCGCCGCCGCCCCGTGGCTGCAGGCACCCGATGTGCGCAAGGTCGAGCCCGGCACGCGCGCCGAGGCCGAGGCCGTCGTCGGCGTCGATGTGTACGCCTGGCCGCACAACGAGACCTCGACGGGCGTCGCCGCGCCGATCCGTCGCGTGGAGGCGGATGCCGGAGCCCTGACGGTCATCGACGCGACCAGCGCCGCAGGAGGCATCGACTTCGATGTGACGCAGGCGGACGTCTACTACTTCGCCCCCCAGAAGAACCTCGGCTCCGACGGCGGACTCTGGTACGCCGCCGTCTCTCCCGCCGCGATCGAGCGGATCGAGCGGATCGCGGCATCCGACCGCTACATCCCCGAGTTCCTGAGCCTGAAGAACGCGCTCGACAACTCGCGTCTGCAGCAGACGCTGAACACCCCCGCTCTCGCGACGTTGCTGCTGCTCGACGACCAGCTCGGCTGGATCCTCGACAACGGGGGCCTCTCCTGGGCCGGTGCTCGCACCGCCGAGTCGTCCGGCGCCCTCTACGAGTGGGCCGACGCGAGCGCGGTGGCGACGCCCTTCGTCGGTGACCCCGCCGACCGCTCCCCTGTGGTCGTCACGATCGACTTCGACGACAGCATCGACGCGGCGGCGATCGCCAAGAGCCTGCGCGCGAACGGCATCGTCGACACCGAGCCCTACCGCAAGCTCGGCCGCAACCAGCTGCGCGTGGCCACCTTCGTCTCGATCGAGCCCGAGGACGTGCGCCGTCTCATCGGCGCGATCGACTACACGATCGAGCGCCTGCCGCAGTCCTGAGCCCTGTACGACGAAGGCCGTCCCGCACCAGCGGGACGGCCTTCGTTCGTGAGCGGCGATCAGTAGCTGCGGTCGCCCTCGTCGTAGTCGTCGTCGTCGTCCGCGTCGTCGTCATCATTCACGTCGTCGTCCGAGCCCTCGTGCTCGTCTTCGCCGGTCGCGGAACCTCCGTCGAGCTCGTCGATGTCGACGCCGTCCAGGTCGCCCGCGTGGAATCGCGCCTTCGGCTCGTCCGCGTCGTCGTCCTCGTCGTCGTCATCCGACTCGTCGTCGACGTCCTCATCGGTGTCGTCGTCCTCGTCGTCTTCGTCGTCCTCGACGGCCGCCGCGGCCTGGGCCGCCTGGTACTCAGCGAGACGGGTCGCCCACGGCACCCAGTCGGGGGCGAGCAGTGCGCCGTCGCCCGGCAGCAGCTCGACCTCGAGCACGGTCGGCTCGGAGTCGTCCACCACGGCCACGCTGACCGTCCAGAACCAGCCGGGGTAGCCCGAGAGCCGGGTGTGGAAGCGCAGCGACACCGCGCCGTCCTCCTCGGCCGTGTATCCGGCCGCAGGGCCGATGGTGTCGGCCGGGGTGATCTCGTGCAGAGCCGCGAGCGCCAGGTCGTGAGCGCCGATCAGGCGCTCGTCGACGGGCTGCTCAGGCTTCGAAGTCATCGGCGACCTTGCGCAGGACCGCGGCGATCTTCTGCGCGTGCGGACCGTTGGGGTAGCGACCGCGTCGCAGATCCCCGCCGATGCCGTCGAGCAGCTTCACGAGGTCTTCGACGATGATCGCCATGTCGTCGGCGGGCTTGCGCGAGCGCTTCGACAGGCTGACGGGGGCGTCGAGCACGCGGACCGAGAGGGCCTGCAGACCGCGCTTGCCGTCGGCCACGCCGAATTCGAGGCGCGTCCCGGCCTTCGGTCCGGGGGCTCCGGCGGGCAGGGCGGTGGCGTGCAGGAACACGTCCTGGCCGTCATCGGTGACGATGAAGCCGAAGCCCTTCTCGTCGTCGTAGAACCTGACCTTGCCGGTGGGCATGGATACCTCGCTGGATGAGTGCGCGAAGAGCGCGGCGGAACTCGGGACCCGAACGGATCCCGGTCTTCCAGCCTACGGCACCGCCGCCAGGCAGTAGGCTGAGCCCGATGAGCACCCGCACCTCCGGTGGCAGCACACCGGGCGACGACGTCCCCGTCCGCCGCATCGACCGCATTCTCGCGTTCATGTCGCTGGGCCTTCTCGCGCTGTCGATCGTGTGCTTCTTCGCCATCATCATCGGCTCGAGCTCCGGGGCCGACATGGGTACGGGCGTGTGGCCGGTCATCGGCCTGCTCGTCTACATCGCTCCCCCGGTGGCTTTCGCGTGCCTTCTGGCCGTGCTCATCATGAGCTTCATCCGAAGGGCCAAGGCCAACAAGGCCTGACGACGTGCCCGAGACCTCCGCACAACGCGCACTGGCGGTCTCGTTGAGCGCGCGCAGCGACACCGACCTCGCCCGCCTCTTCGCCGAGCGCCACATCTCGCCTTCGAGCACGTGGCGCGACATGTTCGATGCCGCCGAAGCGCTCCTCGACCCGGCGTCCGTCGCGCGCGGGCTTCCCGCGCTGAGCCGCGACGATGCCGTCGCCCTGCTCGACGCCGCCGAGGGACGAGCGGCGACCGGAGCGATCCGCGAGCATCTGGCATCCCGCGCCCTCGTCGGAGACGACGGCCTTCCCTTCCCCACGGTGATCGACGCGGTGCGCGACATCCTGCCCTCGGGGATCCCGGATGCCGAGCCCCCGCGCCGTACCGTGGCAACGCCCGAGAGCACGGCCGCCGCCTCCGAGGCGGTGTTCACCAACGCCGCGTCCCTCGCCGACATCCTCATGCAGACCCTCGACGCTCCGCTCGGACGCATCGGATCGGGATCACTGGGCGCCGCCGAGAGACGCCGCCTCGTCGACGCCGGTGCCGTGTCCACCGCTGCCGAAGCCGACCTCCTCGTCGGGCTCGCGGCCGAGGTGGGGCTGCTGGGCACGAACGACCGCGCGTGGCTCGTCTCTCCCGCCGGGCGCGAGTGGCTGCGCCTGCCGACGCTCGAGCGCTGGCAGCGCACCGCCTCGGCCCTTCGAGACGCCCTGCCGGCGGCCTTCCGCTCTCCCGAAGGCGGGTGGATCCCCACCGAGCAATGGCGCTCTGCGACGCCGTTCGACCCCGAGGGCCCCGACCGCGCCGACCTCTGGATCACGCGTCTGGTGCGCTGGGGGCTCCTCGACACCGCCGGTCGCGCGACGCCCTGGGCGCTCCCGCTGGCCGGCGGCGCAGACGTCGACACATCCGCTCTGCGGGAGCTCCTGCCCCCCGAAGTCGACCGCGTGTATCTGCAGAACGACCTGACCGCGATCGCCCCCGGCCCGCTCGCCCCGCACCTCGATGTGCGGCTGCGCTCCATGGCCGCCCGCGAGTCCCGTGCCCAGGCCTCGAGCTACCGCTTCAGTGCCGCGACCATCGGCGCCGCCATCACCGCGGGAGAGACGGCCGACAGCCTCCGCGACTTCCTGACCGGGATCTCGCTCACCGGCCTCCCGCAGCCGCTCGCGTACGTCATCGAGCGCACCGCGGCCGAGCACGGCCGCGTGCGTGTGACCACCGACGCCGAGTCGCATCTCACTCGGGTCCTGACCGACGACGAGACGCTTCTGCGCTCGATGGAGGTCGACCAGTCGCTGCGCTCGATCGCGCTCACCCGCGCCGACGACGAACTCGTCTCGCACGTCTCGGCCGACGTCGTCTTCTGGGCACTCACCGACGCGCACTACCCCGCGGTCGCGGTCGACGCCGAGGGACGCCCACGCGCCCTCGAGCGCGCCAGACTGGCGGCTCCCGAGCAGCCCACGGAAGCCGCCAACGACATATACGCAGATCTCATCGCGCGCCTGCGCACCGGCGCGGAGGACTCGGATGCCGCGTGGCTCGAGCGCGAGCTCGATCAAGCGGTTCGCGCTCGTTCGATCATCGACGTCACCGTCCGTCTCCCCGACGGTTCGGCACGGGTCTTCCGCCTGGAGGCCACGGGGCTCGGCGGAGGGCGCCTGCGCGGACGTGATCGCGGAGCGGACGTCGAGCGGACGCTGCCCCTCTCGCACATCGACGGCGTCGCACCCGTCGAGTGACGCTCGCGCACGCCCCGCTCCCCCTGACCCCGGTAGACTCGAACGCTATGGCTGACGGCCCCCTTATCGTACAGAGCGACCGCACCGTGCTCCTCGAAGTCGCGCACCCCCACGCAGAGACGGCGCGCCATGAGCTCGCGGTCTTCGCCGAACTCGAGCGCGCACCCGAGCACATCCACACCTACCGCATCACCCGTCTGGGGCTGTGGAACGCTCGCGCGGCGGGTCACGACGCCGAGTCGATGCTCGACACCCTCGACCGGTGGTCGCGCTTCCCCGTGCCGGCCTCGGTCAGCACCGACATCCGCGAGTCGGTCAACCGCTACGGACGCCTGGTCATCGAGCGCAACGACGAGGGCGAGCTCGTGCTGCGTTCGACCGACGCCGCGGTGCTCAGCGAGGTGTCGCGCAACAAGCGCATCGCGCCGCTCCTCATCGGTCGGCCGAGCCCCGACAGCTTCCTCATCGACGCCTGGGCGCGCGGCCACATCAAGCAGGAGCTGCTGAAGATCGGCTGGCCTGCCGAGGACCTCGCGGGCTATACGCCGGGGACGCCGCACCCCATCGATCTCGCCGAGGACGGCTGGAGCCTCCGCCCCTACCAGCGCCAGGCGGTGGATTCCTTCTCCGAGGGGGGTTCGGGCGTCGTCGTCCTCCCCTGTGGAGCGGGAAAGACCCTCGTCGGGGCCGGTGCCATGGCCGACACCCGCACCACGACACTCATCCTCGTCACCAACACCGTCAGCGCGCGCCAGTGGCGTGACGAGCTGCTGCGGCGCACGAGCCTCACGCCCGAAGAGATCGGCGAGTACTCCGGCCAGGTCAAGGAGATCAAGCCGGTCACCATCGCGACCTACCAGATCCTCACGGCGAAGAGGAAAGGCCAGTACGCCCACCTCGCCCTGCTCGACGCGCTCGACTGGGGACTCGTCCTGTACGACGAGGTCCACCTGCTTCCCGCACCGGTCTTCAAGCTCACGGCAGACCTGCAGGCGCGCCGCCGTCTCGGTCTCACCGCGACGCTCGTGCGCGAAGACGGCCGCGAGGGCGACGTCTTCAGCCTGATCGGGCCGAAACGCTTCGACGCACCGTGGAAAGAGATCGAGGCCCAGGGCTTCATCTCGCCCGCCGCCTGCTACGAGGTGCGCATCGACCTTCCGGCCGACGAGCGGCTCGAGTACGCCGCGGCCGCCGACGAGGATCGCTACCGTCTCGCCGCGACGGCGCCCGCGAAGATCGACGTCGCCCGGCGCCTGGTCGAACGGCATCCGGGCGAGCGTGTTCTCGTGATCGGACAGTATCTCGACCAGATCGACGAGCTCTCCCAGGCGTTGAACGCCCCGCAGATCACGGGGGCCACGCCGATCCCCGAGCGCGAGGAACTGTTCCAGGGCTTCCGCGACGGGAGCATCCCGCTGCTGATCGTCTCCAAGGTCGCCAACTTCTCGGTCGACCTGCCCGAGGCATCGGTCGCCATCCAGGTGTCGGGGTCGTTCGGCTCGCGCCAGGAAGAGGCTCAGCGCCTCGGACGCCTTCTGCGACCGAAGCAGTCGAGCCACACCGCGAGCTTCTACACGCTCATCGCCCGCGACACCGTCGACCAGGATTTCGCGCAGAATCGCCAGCGCTTCCTGGCCGAGCAGGGGTACGCCTACACGATCCTCGATGCCGACGGAATCGACGCCCAGGCCGCCTGACGCATACCAGCACGCGGCTTTCCGTTCCATATCCAGCACATTGCTGGGTCAGGTCACGATAATGAGGGCATGACAGCTCCTCGCATCCTCGTCGTGGACGACGAACCCAACATCCGCGACCTGCTCATCACGAGCCTGCGTTTCGCCGGGTTCCAGGTGCGAGCCGTGGCCAACGGCGCGCAGACGATCTCGGCCGTGCTCGAGGAAGAACCCGACCTCATCGTGCTCGACGTGATGCTCCCCGACATGAACGGGTTCAGCGTCACCAAGCGCCTGCGCGGCGCGGGGTACACCGCACCGATCCTCTTCCTGACCGCCAAGGACGAGACCGAAGACAAGATCATGGGGCTGAATGCCGGCGGCGACGACTACGTCACCAAGCCGTTCAGCCTCGACGAGATCGTCGCCCGTATCCAGGCGATCCTCCGGCGCACGATGCAGGCCGACGAAGAGTCGATCATCCGCACCGGCGAGCTGACGATGGATCAGGACACCCACGATGTCAGCGTCGGCGACGTCTCGATCGACCTGAGCCCGACCGAGTTCAAGCTCCTGCGCTATCTCATGCTCAACCCCAACCGCGTGCTGTCGAAAGCGCAGATCCTCGATCACGTGTGGGAGTACGACTTCAACGGCGACGCGGGCATCGTCGAAAGCTACATCTCGTACCTGCGCCGGAAGATCGATCCGCACTCCTCGGAGCCGCTCATCCAGACCAAGCGCGGCTTCGGCTACATGCTGAAGTCGGGCAAGACCGCCTGAGCGAAGGGCTCGCTCCTGTCGCACTCCGATGACTCCCTCACCCGCTGGTGGCGCGGGCTGAGCCTGCGCACCAAGGTCACGGGCGTCACCGTCGCGCTGCTAGCCATCGGGCTGTTCACGGCGGGAATCGGAACCATGGTGTTCCTGCGCACCACCCTGGTGAACAACCTCGACGAGCAGCTCGCTCAGCAGGCCGCCGGGAGCATCGCGAACAGCATCTTCACCACGGCTCCCGTCGACGGTCGCGTCGTCTTCTCGCAGGTCGAGAACGCCCCGCAGATCGGGTCGATGGTCGTCGTGTACGGCCCCGACGGTCAGCGCGAGGCGTTCTACAACGGCACCTCGACGACCGCTCTCCCCGACATCCCGCCCACCTTCACGGTCGAGCAGACGTACAGCCAGATCGATCGGCGCATCGAGCTCGAGGCACCGGATTCGGGCCAGCACTTCCTCGCGCGGGTGGGGGTCTTGCAGGTGCCGGGCAATCCCGGCGTCTACACCCAGATGGTGATCCAGCCGCTCGCCCCGACCGACCGGATCGTCGCGGCCTATGTCGGTATCTACGCCTTCGTCGCACTGCTGATCCTGATCGCCACTGCCCTGCTCACGCGGTGGCTCGTCACCCTCGCCTTCCGCAATCTGCGGCAGGTCGAGACGACGGCCATGGACATCGCAGCGGGCGATTTCAGCCAGCGTCTGACCGACATCGTCCCCGATACCGAGGTCGGCCGGCTCAAGACCGCCATCAACGCGATGCTCGCGCGCATCGACGGCGCCCTCGGACAACGGGATGCCACCGTGCGGCAGATGCGTCGCTTCATCGGCGACGCCAGTCACGAACTGCGCACGCCCCTCGTCACGATGCGCGGCTACGCGGAGCTGTATCGCATGGGAGCGATCCGCTCCGACGAGGATGTCGCGCAGTCGATGGAACGGATCGAGAAAGAGGCGATCCGCATGGGTGCGCTGGTGGAAGACCTCCTCGCCCTCGCGCGCCTCGACGAGCGGCGCGACGTCACGATCGTCGCCCTCGATCTGCGCCCGATCGCGCGCGACGCCGCACTCGATCTGCGGGTGACGTCCCCCCAACGCGAGGTCACGGTCGACGACACCACGTCCCGTGACGAGTTGATCCTCCCCTCGATCACCCTCGACCCCCTCCTGGACTCCGGCGGGAAACCCGCGACGGCCAACGGTCGCCGACGCGCCGCTCCCACCACCTCGGCGATGGCGATAGCCGGCGCGACCCTCTCGCGACTCCGGCGTCGGTCGAAGGACGGCACCGAGCTGTCGGCATCCACCCCCCCGGAGGGGACACCCGCCACACCGCTCGGCGTGGTGCGGCCCGTGCCACGCCTCGCGCCCGTCGTCATGGGCGACGAGAACAAGGTGCGTCAGGTCGTCGCGAACCTGCTCGGCAACGCGCGGCGCTTCACCGCCGACGACTCCCCCATCGGCCTTCGCGTCGGAGTGGATGCCGAGACCGACATGGGGTGGATCGAGATCATCGATCACGGCGAAGGCGTGCCCGAACAGATCCGCGAGCAGATCTTCCAGCGCTTCTGGCGCGCGGACACGTCACGGACGCGCGAGACCGGTGGATCGGGCCTCGGCCTGTCGATCGTGGCATCCATCGTCGATCTGCTGCACGGCACGGTGGAGGTCCGTGACACCCCCGGTGGCGGCGCCACCTTCCGCGTGTCCCTCCCGTTGGCGGACCGTCGCGACGCACAGGAGCACGCCCTCATCGAGACGCAGCCGCTCGAGCGGCTTCCGGAGAACTACCGGCCGGGGACCGACGCCTGACGCGTTCCGCCGTCGTCGATGGTGTGCACCGGCTGCCGCTCTCCGCTCGCACGCTGGCCCCGGGCATGTCCCGATGAAAGCGGACCGCGTCCCAAAAACGGCTGACTGACGCCATCCCAGGCAGCCAGAACTGGGACATGGCGCGCCCCTCCCCCTATCAACGAAGAACGCCCCCTCCCGAAGGAGGGGGCGTTCTCAGGCGTCAGCGTGGATCAGAAGTCCATGCCACCGGTCGGGTCGCCCGCGGGAGCGGGGTTCTTCTCCGGCTTGTCGGCGACGACGGCCTCGGTCGTGAGGAACAGACCGGCGATCGACGCGGCGTTCTGCAGCGCCGAGCGGGTCACCTTGGCGGGGTCGATGATGCCCTGTGCGAACAGGTCACCGTACTCGCCGGTCGCGGCGTTGAGGCCATGGCCCACGGGGAGCTCGGCGACCTTGTTCGCGACGACGCCCGGCTCGAGACCGGCGTTGAGCGCGATCTGCTTGAGCGGCGCCTCGATGGCGACACGGACGATGTTCGCACCCGTGGCCTCGTCGCCCTTGAGCTCGAGGTTCTCGAGAGCGTTCTTGCCGGCCTGGATGAGCGCGACGCCACCACCGGCGACGACACCCTCTTCCACAGCGGCCTTGGCGTTGCGCACGGCGTCTTCGATGCGGTGCTTGCGCTCCTTGAGCTCGACCTCGGTCGCGGCTCCGGCCTTGATGACGGCGACGCCACCGGCGAGCTTCGCGAGGCGCTCCTGGAGCTTCTCGCGGTCGTAGTCGCTGTCGGTGTTCTCGATCTCGCGGCGGATCTGGGTCACGCGACCCTCGATCAGCTCCGACTCACCGGCACCCTCGACGATCGTGGTCTCGTCCTTGGTGATGATGACCTTGCGTGCACGGCCGAGCAGGTCGACGGTCGCGTTCTCGAGCTTGAGGCCCACCTCTTCGGTGATGACCTGGCCGCCGGTGAGGATCGCGATGTCCTGCAGCTGCGCCTTGCGACGGTCGCCGAAGCCGGGAGCCTTGACGGCGACCGACTTGAAGATGCCGCGGATCTTGTTCAGCACCAGGGTCGCGAGAGCTTCGCCCTCGACGTCCTCGGCGATAATGAGGAGCTCCTTGCCCTCCTGGATCACCTTGTCGACGATCGGCAGGAGGTCCTTGATGTTGGAGATCTTCTGGTTGGCGATCAGGATGTACGGGTCTTCGAAGACCGCTTCCTGACGCTCGGGGTCGGTGACGAAGTAGGGGTTGATGTAGCCCTTGTCGAAGCGCATGCCCTCGGTGAGCTCGAGCTCGGTGCCGAAGGTGTTCGACTCCTCGACGGTGACGACGCCTTCCTTGCCCACCTTGTCGATGGCCTCGGCGATGAGCTCGCCGATGGCGGGGTCGGCGGCGGAGATCGACGCGGTGGCGGCGATCTGCTCCTTCGACTCGACCTCCTTGGCGGAAGCCAGCAGCTCGTCGGTGACGGCCTTGACGGCCTTCTCGATGCCCTTCTTGAGCGAGATGGGGTCGGCGCCGGCGGCGACGTTGCGCAGGCCCTCGCGCACGAGCGCCTGGGCGAGAACGGTGGCGGTGGTGGTGCCGTCACCCGCGACGTCGTCGGTCTTCTTGGCGACCTCCTTGACCAGCTCGGCGCCGATCTTCTCGTACGGGTCGTCGAGCTCGATCTCCTTGGCGATCGAGACACCGTCGTTCGTGATCGTGGGGGCGCCCCACTTCTTCTCGAGCACGACGTTGCGACCGCGGGGGCCCAGGGTCACCTTGACGGCGTCGGCGAGAGTGTTGAGGCCGCGCTCGAGACCGCGCCGGGCCTCTTCGTCGAAAGCGATGATCTTTGCCATAAGTGTGTCGTCCCTCCCGGACGGGTGACTTGCAGATTTTGGCACTCGACGAAAGCGAGTGCTAACTCATTCTGGCACTCGCCCCTAGGGAGTGCAAGCGCGCACCGTCCCGGAAACGTCGAACGCCGCGGCATCCGGAACTCGGATGCCGCGGCGTTCTGATCAGCGCTCAGGCCAGTCGCACGGACTCCGCCTGAGGGCCCTTCTGACCGGTGCCGACGGTGAACTCGACGGCCTGTCCCTCCTCGAGGACGCGGAAGCCCGACATCTCGATGCTGGAGTAGTGGACGAAGACGTCCTGCCCGTCATCGACGGTGATGAAGCCGAAACCCTTCTCGGCGTTGAACCATTTGACAGTGCCCTGCGTCATGCGAATCTCCTGTTGCTGAACGACGAGGTCATCGTAAGCACGGGGGATACCGCGGATTCGGGGTTCCGGAGCATTGTTGACGCGCGTGCATCCAAGTTGTTACGCCGCGGAAACACCCGGACCTTCCGCGGTCAGGAGGAGGGCGAAGCGGAGGGCTGGTCGGCCGCGCGGTCGAGGCCGATCACCACGATCAGTCGCTTGACGTCGCTCTCGTCGGCCGGGGTGTTCGGGTCGTCGGTCGGCTGGAGGAAGTCGCTCTGCGCGATCTGCGCCCCACCGATCGTCTGCGCCAGTCCCTCGGCCGCCGCCTCGTCGCTCTCGAGGCGGTAGTAGATCGTCGTGTCGGCGAAGTCCGTGCTGTCGGAGTTGCCGGTCTCGACGCTGTCACCGCTCCAGCCCGCGGCCACGATCTGGTCGCGGACGCTGGCGGCGAGGCCCTCGTCGGGCGTGCCGTTCAGCACGACCACCGAGTACGAGGTGTCGACGACGGCCGGGGTGGTCGGTTCGGCCGAGATGGTGGGGCTGGGTGCGGCGTCGGACCCGAGCGAGATACGACCCGAGACGACGAGCATCGCGAAGATGCCGGCGATGATCAGCACCAGGGTGGCGATGGCCGCCCACAGGAAGACGATCCAGCCGCGCAGCCGCGGCCTCTCGGCTCGGTGAGCCCCGACACGACCGGACTCGGTCGGAAGGTCGTCGAAGCGATCCCGAGGGAAGGTCGATCTGGCCATTGGACGATGCTATCGGTCGCGCCGAGGCGAACCCGTCAACGGGTGGCCGTTCGGCCGAGGCGAGCGCGGTGCTGAGCCGCCGCATCGTCGCGGCGACGCCGCAGCCGGCGCACGAGCATGGGATCGTGGGCGAGGGCCTCGGGGGTGTCGATCAGACGGCCGAGCAGCTGGTAGTAGCGAGCGGGCGTCAGCGAGAACTCCGCGCGGATCGCCTCCTCCTTCGCTCCGGCGTGACGGCGCCACTCCCCCTCGAAGGCGAGGAAGGCGAGGTCACGGTCCGAAAGGGGCACGCCGCAACGCTACTGCGCCGGCGCTCACGATCCCGGATGCCACGCCACCCACGCCCCGAGCGGGTCGGCCTCCGCCAGCACCTCTCCATCGAGAGCGAGGGCGAAGCCGCCTCGCACGGATTCCGGGGGCCGGGTCCACCCCTCGTGCAGGGCGGGCGCGTCGAGGGTGATCCACCTGCCCGCCGCCCGAGCCGCCTCGATGACGGCGGTGCGGTGCACCCGCGGCACGTGCGCGAGCACACCGGGAGTGGTGACGACCAGCGTGGCCCCGGCGGGGGCTCGTGCGGCGAGCGCGGGAAGGGCCTGCGCGCCGTCCCCCGCGACGAGGATCGGAGGGTCGTCCGCCGCGATGTCGAGCGCCCGCTCGATGCGTTCGCGACGCCCCTCCTCCCCCGGCCAGACGAGCCCGGTCAGCCAGTCGCGGTCTTCAGCCCGTCGGGCATCGAGCGGGCTCAGGTCGATACCCGCGCGCCAGACGATCTCCGGCATCCGCAGGTCTGGGTGCCCCTCGAGGTCGCTGTCGAGCACGACGCGACTCGGACCGTCGACGGGATCGAGTTCGACGACCGCGTCACCGGAGCGGTAGCGATACGAGTACCGGTCGGGGTACAGGCAGAGCCCCGCGCTCGCCCCCACCTCGAGCAGGGCGATCGGGCCGCCGATCAGGGACAGCGCCGGCAGCAGGGCGGCGCACCGGAGCGGCTCGTTCGTCTGCACGCTTCGGCGCCCGCACTCCTCGACGACCGCATCGGCGTGGGCGAGGACCCACGACGTCCACGCATCGAGGTCGTCGAGCGGCGCCCCGAGAAGACGCATCACCGCGAACACCAGCGGGGGCTGACGGCGCGTCTCGGGGATGACCGAGAGGGCCTCCGTCACCGCGGCGTCATCGGCCACCCGCCCGGCCCAGGCCTCGTAGACCGCGGAACGCCCGGGCGCCTCGTCTCGGGCGAAGCGGCGATAGCGATCGGCGACGGCGGTCGCGGCATCCTGAGTCACCCGGGAGATTATGCCGTCACGACCTGATCGCCGCCGGGCGCGAGAGAATAGGACCGAAGAAGGAGAGTGAACATGACCTACGCCGTCGACAAGTCCGACGACCAATGGCGCGCCGAGCTCAGCCCGGAGCAGTACGCGGTGCTCCGCCAGGCGGGTACCGAACGCGCATGGACCGGTGAGCTGCTCGACGAGAGCCGTGCCGGTTTCTACACCTGCGCCGCCTGCAACGCCGAGCTGTTCCAGAGCGGCACCAAGTTCGACTCGCACTGCGGGTGGCCGAGCTTCTACGAATCGGTCCGCCCCGAGGCCGTCGAACTCATCGAAGACAACAGCCACGGCATGCAGCGCACCGAGGTCCGCTGCGCGAACTGCGGCTCCCACCTGGGTCACGTCTTCCCCGACGGTTTCGGCACGCCCACCGGCGACCGATACTGCATGAATTCGCTGTCGCTGAACTTCACCCCCGAAGACGACGCGTGAGCGCACTCGAGGCGATGCGCGACCGCCGGTCGTGGTCGAAGGTCACCGACCTCGCCCCCACCGGCCCCGAGCTCGAGGCGTTCGTCGCCGCGGCCGGTCGCGTCGCCGACCACAAGAGCCTGAAGCCGTGGCGGCTCATCGAGATCCGCGGCGCCGACCGCGACATCCTCGCCCGTGCGCTGAACAAGGCGGACGGCAAGAAGGGCCTGTCGTCGAAGCCCCGCCGGGCACCGCTGATCATCGCGGTCGTCGCAAACCTCCGCTCCAAGAAGATCCCCGCGTGGGAGCAGGAGGCCGTGGCATCCGGAGTCGCTCACATGCTCAGCCTCGTGCTCGACGAGGCGGGATTCGGCGTGTTCTGGCGCACCGACGACAACACCCGCAGCAAGGTGCTGGCGAAGGCGCACGGGCTCGAGAAGGGCGAGGTCCTGCTCGGTTGGCTGTACGTCGGCGGCAAGCCCCCGCGCACCCGCGCCACTCGACGCAAGACCGTGGATGCCGCGAAGCACCTCTCTCGCATGCCCGGAGGCAAGAAGAAGCGCACGGTCGACGAGACGCGTCTCTGACCTCCGCTCGATCGACGCCGCCGCGGGACTCCGGTCCTCGGCGGCGTCGTCGTCTCCGGCGTCAGCGGCGGCGGCGGAACGGGACGGCGACGATGACGACTCCGGCGATCGCGACGGCAGCGGCGAGCAGAGCGACCGCGGTCGAGGGGGCCGCCGGGGCCGGCCACAGCGCGTCGAGCAGCACCGAGGTCGCGAGAAGACCGACGACCGAGCCGAGACCGAGCAGCAGAACGCCCGTGCGGCGCACGACGACGGACGACAAGAAGATGTACACGACGCCGACCGCCCCGCCGATGTAGAGCCACGGCTCCGTCGGCACGGTGCGCGGTGCTCCGACGACGGCGACGTGCACGCCCGCGGCGATCAGCAGGACCACCGTTCCGCCGACGAAGTTCACCAGGGTCGCGGTCAGCGGACTGTCCACGCGCACGCGCAGGCGCCCGTTCGTCCCCTGCTGCCACGCCACGCCCGCACCCGCGATCGCGGGGACGACGAGCATCCAGAGGGGGACCCCGCCGAGCGCGTCCCCCGACAGGCAGACGACGACACCGGCGATCGCCAGCAGAGCGCCGACCAGGCGACGCACGGTGACCGGGACGACACCGGCCGGCCCGTACCCGATGCGGTCGAGCACGAGACCGCCGGTGGTCTGCCCCGCGACGAAACCGACGGTGAAGAGGGCGACGCCGATGGTGGCGACGGTCAGGCCCTGGCTCGCCACGGTGAACGCGCCGACCAGACCGCCCAGCAGCATCCACGGGGGAATGGAGCGGGACCGGATGCCGTCGACCAGCCGCCCGAAGCCGCGTCGACCTTCCGCAAGCAGCGCCGACAGCGCGACCAGGATGAGCAGGCCCGAGCTGAACGAGATGGCGGCGGCGACGAAACCGTCCCCCAGCTCCGCACCGAGACTGCCGTTGATGCGCGCCTGCAGCGCGGTGAGGGCGCCGATGAGCACGGCTCCTCCGACGGCCAGTCCGACCGAACCCCGCTCCGCCACGGCTCTCCCCTCGTGCTCCCGCGCGGGAGCCACCGTCGATCGTACGACGCGACGTCGTCCCCCCTCTCGCCTCGTCGCGGCGACGACGTGGACGGGGGCTTGCGTCCCCGCCGCGCTTCGCACCACCGCTGCGGCACGTCGATGTCGGCCGGGGCCGCTCCGATGCGTCAGGCTGTGACCCGTGACTCAGCTCCACCCCGGCCCCGACGACGTCTCGCGCCTGATCGACGACCTCCGCGCGGCCGACGCCGACCGCGAGTTCCTCGCGCACGCCGAACGACACCTCCCCCGCCTGCACGACCTCTTCACACAGCTGTACGGCGAACGACCCGACGGCCTCGAGCGTCTGGCATCCGTCCTCGATCTGGCCCGCACCTCGTGGACGGCGCGTCCGCGCACCTTGAAGACGCTCGACCGGGAGCGCGAGAGCGCAGCGGACTGGTTCGAGAGCCAGCGCATGCTCGGTGGCGTCTGCTACGTCGATCGGTACGCGGGCGGGCTCCGCGGCATCCGGGAATCCATCCCGTACTTCCGCGAGCTGGGCCTGACCTACCTTCACCTCATGCCCCTGTTCGAGAGCCCGGAGGGCAACAGCGACGGCGGTTACGCGGTGTCGAGCTACCGCCGGGTGAATCCCGCGCTCGGCACGATGGACGAGCTCGCCGCCCTCGCGACCGAGCTCCGCCGGGCGGGGATCTCGCTCGTGGTCGACTTCATCTTCAACCACACGAGCAACGAGCACGAGTGGGCGAAGAAGGCCATCGCGGGCGAGGCGGGGTACGAGGACTTCTACCTCATCTTCCCCGACCGCGAGATGCCGGACGCGTACGAGCGGACCACCCGCGAGATCTTCCCCGACGACCACCCGGGCTCGTTCGTGCAGCTCGACGACGGCCGGTGGATCTGGGCGACGTTCTACCACTTCCAGTGGGACCTCAACTACGCCAACCCGGCCGTCTTCGAGGCGATGGCCGGCGAGATGCTCTTCCTCGCGAACCAGGGCGTCGAGATCCTCCGCATGGATGCCGTGGCCTTCATCTGGAAGCAGCTCGGCACGACCTGCGAGTCCCTGCCCGAGGCGCACCTGCTGCTGCAGGCGTTCAACGCGGTGCTGCGGATGGCCGCCCCGGGACTGCTGTTCAAGTCGGAAGCCATCGTGCACCCCGACGAGGTGGTCTCGTACATCTCGCCGGACGAATGCCAGATCTCGTACAACCCCCTGCAGATGGCCCTCACCTGGGAGGCACTCGCCACCCGCGACGGCCGCCTGCTGCAGCAGGCTCTCGAGCGCCGACACGCGCTGCCCGCGGGGACCGCCTGGGTCAACTACGTACGCAGCCACGACGACATCGGCTGGACCTTCGCCGACGAGGATGCCGCCGAACTCGGCATCGACGGCTACCCGCACCGCCGCTTCCTGAACGACTTCTACGTCGGCCGGACCGAGGGCTCGTTCGCGCGCGGCGTGCCGTTCCAAGAGAACCCTCGCACGGGCGATGCCCGCGTGACCGGCACCACCGCGTCCCTCGCCGGCATCGAGGCGGGTGACGCCGGCGGCGAGGACCGCGTCGTGCTCACCCACGCCCTCGCGCTCTCGACCGGCGGCATCCCCTTGCTCTACCTCGGTGACGAAGTCGCTCAGCTCAACGACTACTCGTTCACCGGTCGGCCGGAAGAGGCGGGCGACAGCCGCTGGGTCAACCGCCCCTTCCGTCCCGAGCAGAATTACGACGATCGAACGGATGCCGGCACCCCGGCCGGTCGCGTCTTCTCGCGGCTCTCGCGACTCACCGAGGTACGCCGGTCGACGCCGGAGTTCGCGGGCAACGAGCTGATCGCGTTCGGGGCGAACGTGGCATCCGTGGTCTCGTTCCTGCGCCCGGGTGACGGTTTCTCGGTGCTCGTGCTCGCGAACGTGGGTGACGCGTCCGCGGAGATCAACGCCCTGACGCTCTCGGGAATGGCGCCGGAGGCCCTCGACCTCGTGTCGTCGCAGCCCGTCTGGTTGGGCGCCGGTCTGACCCTCGCGCCCCACGGCGTGCGGTGGCTGCGCGTGCGGATGCGCTGAATCATGTCCGACGGCCTCGCGGGAGCGCGCACTCGCGCGTGGCATCTGGGCGCGCTCGGTGCGGGAGTCGTCGCGATCGCGACGTCGGTGCTGGCGCCGCCCGGCCTGATCGGCGACCTGCTCGTGCTCGTCGTCGCGGTGTGCGCGTTGCTGTTCGCGCTGGATGCGAGTCGCCGGCGCGGGCCCCTGCGCTGGGTCGCCGTCGCGGGCGCACTGCTCGCGGGGCTCGCGCTGATCGTGGCGGCGGCGGTGTTCCTCGTCGCCCTCGCGAAGGCGCTGCCGTGATTCCTCTCCCGCAGGTGCCAGCGGGCGGCGGATCGAGGGGCGCTCTACGTGGCCGACACGTGCGCGCCCGTCACGCTGTCTGCCGGTCGGGTCGCCGGCCGCTCTCGCGATCCCATTCGAGCGACTTCCACTGCAGGAACGTGCAGAGATTGCTGGCGATGACGAGCTCGGCGGCGAAGCTGGCGATGTCGTGGACCGACATCACGAGCTCGTTCGGACGGCCCGACATCGTGATCTCCCAGACGGGATCGTCGTAGTTGCGCGGTCGCATGAAGATCGACTCGGTGGCGTTCCGCGGATTCAGGATCACCAGACCCGTGTCGTCCCCACCATCGTCTTCCTGCGGGGCGACCGTGATGGTGCCGGCGATGCAGTGTTCCTCTTCTTCGAACTCCGCGACCCAGGCTTCGAGTTGCGCACGGGATCGTCGAGGCGGCGAGTTCTCCAGGGCTTCGTCAGTCACGCAGCGAGCATAAGGCCTCGCCCGATGCGTGCCGTGGGGTGTGGACGCAATTCGTCTGGGGGTTCCGTTGCGAGAGAGTGTGCCGGCTACAGGACTTGAACCTGCAACCCCCGTTTGTGCGGTGCGCTGTATTTAGGTGTACTTACTTGTACCGCCCGCGTGATTACGCGGGGCCGGTACAACCAAGTACACGTATGGACATACGCAAAACCGTGAGTAAATCGTGAATGAGGCCTGCCACGCTCACGCAGTACGACGCCGCTGCTCGGCCATCCGCGCCGCCTACAGCCGACGCAGCCGGCGCACCAGCATGGGCCGCGCCGCCACCGCCTCCGGGGTCTCGATCACGCGGTGCAGCACCTGAAAGTACCGAGCCGGCGTCACTCCGAAGCGCGACCGAATCGCCTCATCCTTCCGCCCCGACCAGCGCGGCCACTCCTCCTCGAAGTCGAGCAGGTTCATCATCTCGATAGCTGCCATGCGCACAGTCTCCCCGCACCTCCGACATGGGCGATAGCCTGACAATCGACCTAGGGGGAACACATGGAAACGATCACCGCGAACGGCGTCAACGGCCAGATCTCGTTCGATGGCAACGTGGTGCGAATCACTCGCGCCGGATTCTTCGGACGCGTCGGCCACGGCCGCGGCGAGAAGACTCTCAATGTCCGATCGATTGGGGCCGTGCAGATCAAGCCAGCATCCGCTCTCGTGAACGGCTTCATCCAGTTCTCCGTTTCGGGCGAGTCTTCGAAACAGTCGATCGGCTTCGGGCGGTCGCAGGATGCCGCCCAGGACGAGAACGCCGTGATCTTCGCGAAGAAATCGACGGCCGATTTTGAGGCAGTGCGCGACGCCGTGCTCGCCGCCCTGGCAGGCGGGTCGACCCCTGCGCCCGCCGTCGACCACGCCGAGCAGCTGACCAAACTCGCCGCCCTCCGGGATGCCGGCGTGATCACGACCGAGGAATTCGACGCGAAGAAAGCCGAGATCCTCGAGCGAATGTGACGCGTCACCCGCGGCCGAAAACGACGAATCGCCCCGGCGCCCGCCCTCGAGAGGGTCGGACGCCGGGGCGTGTTTTCATGCGGGGCGCGTGTATCGAATGTTCAGCACGAACGATCCGGGGGTGGCAGTACCGCCGAAACCCCCGTACTGCGAGCCGACGGCGACGAGCCCGCGCGCGGCGCCCGTTCGGAACGCTTCACGTAGACCGCTCGGCAGCGCGATCTGTCCGGTGCCGCCCGATCCGATCGAACCCGAAGCTGCGGCCTCGAAAGGGCCGGCTGACGGCTCGCCCTGGGGGCGGCTGCCTGCAGCGGTACCCTGCACGGTGAGCACCGCACTGTTCCCGTCCGCGGTCTTCCGTGCGGTCAGAATGGCCTCGTCGATCGACACGGCTCCGAGGTTGGCGATCTGATCGCCGTAACCCGCGAACCCTCGCAGCTGCCCCGATCCGTAGGCCGACCCCTGGTAGATATCGCTCGCGCCGCCGTAGCGATCGGTGTTCCACTGATCCCAGCGCCCGGCCGACACACAGTAGGTTCCCGACGACTGCGGGCCTATGGATGCCGTGGCCGTGACGGTTGATCCGCCCGCGCTCGGGGGCGCCTCGACGGGCGGCGGGGCGGGCACGGTCGCCGGCCCGAGCGCGATCACCGGCAGCCCCCAGTCGTCGAGCAAGATCCATGCCGTCTGACCCACTGTGTATGTGCCGGCGACCGAGGGGACGGTCGACGTCTTCCCGTCGACTGTCACCGTCACACGGGTGCCGTTGACCGCTGCCACGGTGCCGAGCGTCGCGGGCGCGCCCGGCTCGATCGATCCGAGCACGAGCACCGGACGCGCCGACGTCGCATCGAACAGGACACGCACGGGCGCCGCCGGCACGTAGCGCCCGGCGACCGCCGGCAGCCACACGTCGCCGCCTCGAAGCGCGACACGCACACGCCGCCCGTCCACGTCGCGATCGATCACTGATCCCGTCGAGACGAGCGCCGTGTCGTCGTCGCGGCCTGGCCCCTGCGGCACCATCCGCTCGAGCGAGCCGAGCAGGTTCAGCGGACTGACGTCGATCACCCGGACACCCCCACGTCGATGCGCATGTCTCCCCCGTCGGCCGTCAACGGCAGATCCCACGCGGTGACCCAGCCCCACAGGGGCGTTTCATCCCCGCGGATCACGGCCACCGGATCATCGATCTCGAGACGCGGGTCGGGCGCGATGCGAACCGGCACCGCCTGAGCGGGGCGCGCCGCGTTGTCGAGCATGGTGCGCGCTGCAGCCTGAGCTTGCGACGCGTTCTCGAGCAGACTCGACGACCATTCCTTGACAACCACGCCGTAATCGCCGTTGATGCTCATCGGCCCCGAAGTGATCGCCGCGACCCCCTGCACGTCGGCCGTCGTCGAGCTTCCCGTCGTCGCGACGACTACGTTCGGAACACCCCCGCGAGAGTCCGACCGCGGGGCAGCGATGAGCGTTCCGCCCTCGCCGTCCCGCAGAGTGACGACCGGTTTCGGAACTTCGGGCAGCGGGGCGCGGAACGCGATCTGTCCCCACGCGTCCACCCGCAGCAGCGCCGGCCATGCGTCGGCGATCTCCTGCAGATTCTCGATCCGGCTGCGAGACCATGACATAGCCGGCGAGCACGGCCGGTCGACGAGCTTCGGGTCAAAGGACACGCCCATACCGGCCGGGGCGAGGCGGCGCGCCTCGCTTTTCAGGGTGCCGGTCGGCGAGGTGAGCGACAGCAGCTTGTCGTCGCGGGGTCGCGCCAGCAGCGATTCCGCTTTCACCGTGACTGTGCCGGCGTCGTCGTCATCCCAGTCTTTGACCTGGTAACGGCCGATCCGGGTTTCCCAGATCTCGCCCGTCACGACGGATTCGATGATCGTCGTCACGTCAAGCGTCTGCCCGTACCGCGCGAGCGCGTGCCCTGCATTCTTTCCGGGGCGCCAGTCCTGCACGTCTCCCCCGGGTGCCCCAGCTGCGAACCGGGGCACCGTCAGGGAGAGCTCTTCGATCACCTCTTGCGTCGCCTTGCCGGTGACGCGCCCGGCGACGATCGGAACCGTCGCGGCGAGCAGTCGGCCGCCGAGCCATGACGTGATCCGCGCACTGTAAAGAGGCGCTCCTGCGAGCACCTCGTCGGGTGGGCCGTTACGCATCCCGACCCCCTCTCAGAGCAGCGACCAATCGGCCGCGTCGAACTGATCCCACGTGGCGAAGAGCTCATCGAACGACCCGACCGGAACGACCGAACCGGCCGAGATGGTCGGCGCAGACACGTCCAGCTGATCGTTCGCGGCGACACCGGATGCCGCCATGCGCGCCCCCGAGGCGAGGCCGTTCACGCCAGCAGGCGCGACGGCTGTCACAGACACCTGCTGCCACTGCCCGGTGAGGGTGACGGGCGCACCGGTGACGACCGCCCCCGACGACCACTTCAGCAGCGCAGACGCCGAGCGCCCCGCTGTGCCCTTCACCCGCAGAGTCACCGTGTAGGTAGCCTGCGGCGTCACGGCGTCCCCGAGCGTCTTCGCGGCGGCCGTGTAGACCGACTCGACGACGTCGACCGCAGTCCCGGCAGCGGATGCCGTGGCACGGGCGAAGTTGGGCGTGAGGTATCCGCCTGCCGTGACGAGCGAGAGCGCGCCGTTCGCGGCCGCCCACCCTGCGAGGGACGGAAACAGCGAATGGTACGACCACACCCGATCCGCCATCGCGTCATCGAAGTCACGCCACGTGAACGCGATCAGAGCAGACGACGGCTGCGGGTCGCCGATCTCCCGGACCGTAAGCGAGAACCGCCGCCACGTGTCGAGCCCATCGGATATGAGCTCATCGCCCCAGTCGGTCACGATCCCGAGCACAACGGGTTTCAGGTCACGGATGCCAGGCGGCAGCCGACGCACGATCGGACGACCGGTGAGCAGAATCTGTTCCATCGCGGCCGAGTCGGCGCCCTGAGTATCGAACTGCCACGAGTACGAGAACGACCCCGGCACGTCGAGACGCGCCGCGGGGTCGCGGCGGCCGGCGATCTCGAATGTCGACGATCGCGTGTTCGACTTCCGCGCCTCGGTCAGAGACGCGATCTCCACGCCTGCCTTTTGCAGACCGTCGATCGTCTGCACGACGCCGACGCCGGGGCCGGCGTAGCTGACCGTCAGGGGCGCCGCGGCGTAGGTCACCCCGTCGACCACCGCCTGATAGGTGATGAGCGCGTTCAGCGCTGTGCGGCTGTCGATGAGCACCAGCTGCCCGCCCTGCGACACACCCGCACCGCCGGGGATCGTCCAGCGCGAACCGTCCGCGGTCGTGCCGACCACTTGGAACACTGCGCCCGCCGCGACCCCGCTCAGTGTGACCTGAGCGGGGCGCGGGTCGGCCGACGACAGCAGCGCCGCGGTGAGAGTTACCGGCATCCGCTCACACCCCCAGTGCTGTCTTGATCTGCGACTGCGCGCCCTTCACGATCAGCGGGTACACCGTCTGACCGATCAGCTGCGCGACCAATTCGAGATCCTCGCGGGCGAGACGGGTCGGCCCGCCGGGCGCCGAGGCCCGGCCGGATGCCGCAGCCTCGAGCGCCACCCGCTCCATGCGTATAGCGACCTTGTCTACGGGCTCGATGTACTCGCGCCCGCCGGGATTGTCGCCGACGACGGCGAGCATCGGCCCCATCGTCACGCCACCCGTCGCCAGGTAGGGCACCTGCGGCAGCGACACCCCGAACGACTGACCGCCGACCATCGGCACCCATGCCGGGATCGTGACCGAGATCCCGTTGATAGCCCGGATGGCCCCATTCACCAGGCCGATGATCGCGTTTATCGGACCGCGGACGGCATTGACCGCCCCGCTGAAAGCGTTCGAGATGAACCCCCCGATCGCACCGAACACGTTGCGGAACGCGTTTCCGACCATGTCGACCGCCCCCGAAATCGCGTTGAACACGGGCGAGATGATCGAGTTGTACACCCACTGCACAGCCTGACCGATCCCGTTTACCGCCGGCATGATGGCACTGTTCCACAGCCACGAGAACACCGAGCCGACGGCGTTCACCGCGGCCCCGATGGCAGCCCCGACCGGCACGACGACGTTCGCGTGCAGCCACGAGAAGACGCTGCCGACGTTGCGGATCACGTCAGCGACGAACTGACCGAAGGGGGCGAACACGTTCTGCCCTATCCAATTCAGCACGTCGCCGATGCCGCGAATGACAGCGTCGATGCCCTGCCCGACCGGAACGAACACGTTCTGATATAGCCACTGCAGCCCCTGCCCGATGAGATCGAACACCGGCATCGCGACGTTCTCCCACAGCCACACGATCACCGCGGCCCATAGGCCGATGTAAAGCATGATCCCGGTCACGACCGGCAGGATGATGTTCTGATACAGCCAGTTGAAGACGTCGCCGATCCCCTGCACGACGGTGGCGATAAAGCTCCCGATGGGGGCGAAGACGTTCGTTCCAAGCCACTCGAACGCGGCTCCGATCGCCGAGAAGACGGGCGACAAGACGTTGTCCCAGAGCCACGACCAGGCCGACCCGAGCCACGAAATGACGCTGTCCCAGTTCGACGCGAGCCAGATGATCCCCGCAACCAGCAGCACGACGGCCGCGATGATCCCGAGGATGATCCACGTAATAGGGGACGCGAGCCACGCCGCGTTACTTGCCCACTGCGCCGCCGTTTGAATTGCCTGCGCAGCAGCGAAGACCTTCATAGCGCCGCCCGCGAGGATCACCGCCCCCGCGAGAACGCCGACCACCGACGCGATCGCCGTTACGACCCCCTGATTCTCGCTCGCCCAGTCGGCGAATCCGCGAAGCACGCCCAGACCATCGGTCACCGTCGGCGCGAAGGATTCGCCGATCTCAGCGGCGGTCATCTGCAGGTCGCGGCGGATGGACTCCCACGAGCTCTTCATGTTCCCCGACGTGGTCTCGGCCATTTTCGCGGCCGACCCCGACACGTCGCCGAGGGCCGTATCGACGCCCGTCAGAGTCTCGAGGAACTGGGGGATCTCATTCACGCCGAGATCCTCGAGCGGCGTACCGAACAGGCCGATCGCAGCGTTCGCTCGCTTCACCGGATCTTCGATGCCGAGCAGCCCCTGCACTACCTGCTGGAACCCCTCTTTACCCTGCTCGCCGCCCGCGAGGATCTTCGCCGCCATATCGGACGCCGAGAGCCCCGCGGCCTCGTACGCCGCGACGGACGCGGCAGACATGTCGGTCGCGCGGATGCCAAATTCCTTGACCGCGTCGCCGGTCTTGTCGATCCCGTACATGCCCTTAGACGCCGACGCGAGCAGCGCGCCCATCGCGTCTTCGCCAGACATGCCGATCTGCTGAAAGAAAGGCCCGTACTCGTCGACCGCGTCGAGAATGTCCTCACGGACAGCCGGCGGCACCTTCTGCAGCGTCGCCGTCAGCAGATCGAGACCCTCCTCGGCCGAGGACGCGAGCCCCGTCGAGAGCATCTGCCCGACCACCTGCGAGACGCGATCAGCCTCGAGCTCGAACCCCGTCGATATGGTGAGCACTTCCTCAGTGATCCCCTGGATTTCCTCGGCCGATGCATCACGCATCCCACGAATACGGCCGTCGCCGCCTGCACCTCCTCGAGCGACCCACCGAAGGCGTTCGCGTAGGCGTTCGCGGCGGCTTCACCCGCCGCAGCGGCCTGCGGTTCGGTCAGCGCCAGCGTTCCCGCCAGCCGATCGACCCCCTCCTCGGCGTTGGCGAACGCGATCGTCGACCCAGCCGCCGCACCCGTGACGGCGAGCAGCGTCCCAGCCGCAAGCTTCGACCCCTGCTCGAGCGCATCGTTCCATGCGTCGAACTTCGCTTTCGACCGGTCGACCTTGTCGAGAGATTCGTCTTCGACGAGCAGTCGGATGATCAGATCCGTTGCGGACTTACCGGCCACTCAATCACCTCCGTTTTCTCAGACGCTCCAATTCGGCGGCGTCTTCCTCTTTTTGCTTGGCGATCGCGTCGCACGACAGGGCCAGCTGCGCCCACAGGTCGTAGGGCAACTCCCACAGACGGTCGGGGGTGAGCGCGGGCCAGTAGTCGTGACGGCAGATCAGCAGCGCACGGCGCATTACCTGCTCTTCGAGCCACGGCTCGCGCTCGTTCAGCGCCTCGAGCTCGGGCGACGCCTTCTCGGGCTGCCTGCGTCGCCCCCGCCCGTTACGGATTACTGAGGGTCCGGGGTCTCCTCACCCTCCGCCCCGGCATCGCGGTGGTCGCCGGGCTCGGCGAGCAGGTTGTCGATGCCGTCGAGATTGGCGCACGAGTCGAAGGTCACATCGTGGCCAGCGCGACGCAGGCTCGCGAAGATCGCGAACGCGGTCTGCATGCTCCCCGACTTCATCCGCTCGGCGTACTCCTTGCGGTTCCAGCCGGTTTCTTTCTCGACGGCCGCACCGTCCCAGAGATTGGGCTTCACGATCGGGATCGTCGAACCGTCGGCGAGCTTGATTTTTGCCATGCGCTTTTCTCCTAGGTGTCTTGGGCTGCGCGCGTGATGATCTCTTCGGTTGCGCGCAGCAGGTGTTCGCGCCCCTCGATGACGGGCGCGCGGAAGAACGGTTGTCCGGCCTGGTCGACGTACCGCTCGCGGTTGCCGAACGCGGGATGGCGGAACCGGCGCTTCTGCCAGAACTTCGCCTTGTTGAATCCGTCCGGCCCCTTCGGGCCGGTGGTCTTGAACTCGATCCCCTGCCGGGTCTTGCCGGCGACGATGCGGAACTTCAGGCCGGCCTTGATGGCGGCGCGCATACCCTTCGATTTGCCGCGCCGCGTGACGTCGCGATCCGAGTAGATGTTGACTTTCACGGCGTAGAACTTGCCCTTGCGCTTCGAGTGCACGAGCTTGTGCCGGAATCCGGTCTTCACCAGGCCGCGCGGTAGCGGGCCGTCCAGGATCGATTTCTGCGCGCTGATGACGGGCGCGCCGAGGCCGCGAAGTTCCCGCCGGACCGGCGTACGCACGGCCGGCGGGAACTCCCGCAGCTTCGAGATGAGGCGACGCAGCGACTCCGGGTCAGGGACGGCGCCCGTCGCCTGCTCGGTCACACCGTCGCGTCGAGCGTCCGGTACACGATGTACACCGGCTGCGGCGAGACACCGTCGTCGAAGGCCTCGAAGTCAATCGAGAGCTTGATCGCGCTACCACCGTCGGATGCCGGCACCTCGCCCTTCAACCGAATGGCCGGCAGGGCGATCTGCAGCATGGCCTTGTTGGCCCCCGAGATGGCGACGTTGTGCTCGAAGGTGAGCAGCAGCGACAGCGGCGTCTGCGCGAGGTACGCGTCGCGCAGCGTGTTGTCGGTGTACTCCGCGGTCATCTTGCCCGAGAGCTCGGGGAGACCGAGCAGCGGGGCGCGCGAGCGCAGACCCTTGCCGCCGAGGTTCCACCCGTCCGAGTCCAGCGAGCGCTTCACAGCGAAACTGAAATCGGCGATGTTCGCCGCGGGCGTTCCGGTCATCGACGCGGGCGCCGTGGCCGTGGGGGCCGTCAGCGTGCCGCCGACGACGATCCCGCCGTGCACGAACGTGAACAGCGAATCATCGGCCGGGTAGCTCGCAGCTGCAGCACCGAACGCGGTCAGCAGTTCGCGCGCCGTCACCGACAGCTTCGCCTCGACGAACCCGCCCTCCTTGGCGCTGAGCTCGATCGAGTCGAAGGCGCAGCCGGTGAAGGTGTGCGGGTAGGAGTTGACGCCGCCGAGGGTCGGCAGCACCTCCTGCAGCGTGAACGTCTGCACCGGATCGGTCGTACTGATCGTGTGCACCTGCTGGTACACGGCCGGCGTGGTCGACGGAACGACCGTGCTCACGACCGCGCCGAGCACGGCGTTCAGCCAGATACCGAACCCGCGGGTCGGCACGTCGAACGCCACATCTCCCGAGCCCTCGAACCGGCCGATCGCGTTCCGGTTCAGACGGTTGACGTTCTTCCCGGGGCGCAGCCCCTTCGACTGGATCGTCTTCACGTCGTACTTCATCTTCGCGTCGGACTCCGCGAACCGGGTCGGCGCGACGGCCGTGCCGTAGTTCGTCTCGCGGCCGATGCCGACCGTGAAGTCAAGCTGCGTCGTCACCCTCGGTCACCTCCTCGGGCTCGGGCTCCTCAGTGGGGGCGAGCGCCTCCGCCGTCGCGGCCTTCGCCGAGGCGTTGACCGGTTCGTAGTTCTCCACCTGACCGGCGAAGAGCGGCACGAGATCCTCGCGCACGTCGAATTCCTCACCCTCGGTGATCACGCGCCCCAGCGCGGGCACGTCGAGCGCACCGAGCGGGGACACGTTCTTGTATCGGGGCACAGCCTTTCCGGCCATAGCTCCCCCTTCCGTTGTTTGGTCGATCAGGTGGGGCGCACGCGGTGCGCGCACACGAACTCGGTTTGGATCTCGACGACGTATCCGCCGCCCTCGGGGTCTTGCACACCGGCCGTCGACATTGAGCCCGGCAGGCACCACAGAACGGCGCCCCCGAGCGTGATGTCGGTCTGTGTGATGTGGGTTTGGATCTCGGCGAGAATGCCGTATGCCGCATCGAACGCTGCGCGCCCGTCGGCCTCACGATTGCCGGATGCCGCGACCCACGCCCCTACAGAGATGCCGACGCGAATCGACTCGTCGAACTGTCGACGCGGGCCGATGTTCACGAGATCGGGGTCGACTGAGACGTCTTCCATCGCGACCCAGCGGGTAGCGAGGATCTCCGCGGGCGGCGCGTAGTAACGGTCGATGTCCACGCCGCGGTGCGCGGTCGCTGCCTCGACGGCCTCCCACACGCCGTCGCGCGCCGCGAGGATGCCGGTTGCCTGGCTGATCCCACTCACGCGCCGCCGCCGTAGAAGATGCGGGGCGGGAAGGGCGCGAGCCAGACGGCGACTTTCGCGGGCATCCCGACGCCCGCGGGCGCGGTCGGCTCGGCAGACTGACCGCGGGCGTTCGTGCCACCCTTGGTTTGGTTCCACATGAGCTTGCCCCACTCGCGGGCGCTCATCACGAACTCAGGCGGCAGCCCGGCGAGCGGCAGCTGATGCCGGTTGGGCTCGATGTGTCGGCCGGTCGCGCGATCGATCAGGCTGCAGACGGTAGCCGCAAAGAACGCGAGCTCGTCTTTCTCAGCTGCGATCTGTTCGACGCTCAGGCTGATCGCGTCGCCGAGCACCTCGCCCGTGATAGGCCAGTTTTTCGCCACGGGGATGACTCCTCTCGAGGACGGGAGGGCGCACCTTCTGGCACGCCCTCCCGTTCTGCGGTTACTCGGCGGGTGCCGCGTAACCGTTGGCGACGAGCGACTCGGCCTCGGCGGCCGGGAGGGTCACCGTGCGCCCGGCGCGCGGCCAGGGCTCGCCGTTGCGGAGACCCGAGATCGTGATGAGCATCACGATCTCGACGTCGCCCTCGGTCGGGATCTCCTCGTCCGTGTACGGCTCGCTCGTCGGCGTGGCCGCCTTCGATGCCGAGTCGGCGAGGACGGATGCCGCGGCGGCGACGTCGGCGACCGCCGGCCCCTGACCCTGCGTCGGGTCGACGTCGGCCTGCGCCTTGACGTCGACCGTCACCTCGGGCACGGTCTGCCCGGCCGGGGCTGCCGCGGTGTCACCCGCGGCGACGGCGACGAGCGGGGCCGGCTGGTCTGCCGACGTCTCGACCGCCGCGTCTTCGCGCACCTCGCCCGTCTCGGCGGGGACCGACTGCGTGTCGGCCTTCGCGGGGCGGCCCATCAGGACGCACCGCCCGCGAAGTGCTTGATGGCCGAGGCGTCCATGAGACGACCGTCGGCGCGCAGCAGGCCGCGGAACGCGACCTGGTCGGTGCCGAACAGGGCGTGGTCCGAGCGCTCGATGCGCAGGTTTCCGACGGTGCGCACCCAGTAGCGGGAGAAGTCACCGTAGAACAGCGACTTCGCACCGACGCCGACGCCCGCGATGAACGGGTCACGGAAGACGGGCGCGCCGAGCAGGGTCGACGGGGCGCCGTTCAGGCCGTTCGGCTCCCAGAGGTAGCGGCCCGATCCGTCCTTCTGCTTGCGGATGGATGCCACGGCCGAGTTGGACGCGACCCATGCGGCGTTCGCCTGGTAGGGCGCGAGCACCGATTCCTGCAGGTCGATCAGGTTGTCCCACGTCGGGGCGCCGCCGACGCCGGTCGCGCCGGTCACGCCGACGGTCGTCGCGTTTGCGATGCCCTGCGGGGCGCCGACGCCCGAGCCGGTCGCGAGATCCTGGCCCAGCAGGACCGAGATGTTCTCACCGATGAGCTTGTTGGTGAGCCCCTCGATGTCGATCAGCGAGTCCTGCACGAGCTCGGTCGAGATGCCGACGAACTCGCCGAACTTCTTGGAACCGAACGTGATCTGACCGAAGGTCGGATCGGTGCCGCCGATCTGCGTCTGCTCGGGGACCGCCGCGGCAGCGCCGAACGACGTCAGCCGGGGCAGGGTGACGGCGTCGCCCTTCTCGGTGACGAACACGTACGCGCCCGCGGCGAAGATGCCCGAGAACTGACGCAGGGGCTGGATCAGCTGCGCGAGGTAGGTCTGCCCCACCGTGTTGCCGCCGGCCAGGGCGGTACCCACCGACAGCGCGCGCGCCTCGGCGTGCATGATGGCGCGAACCTCGTTCGCGTCGGGGATGTAGTCGAGGAACTTCGTGTCCCCGTTCAGCACGCCGCGGATCTCGCTCGCGAACTGCGCGACGTCGGCCGCCGACCCGAAGGCCGAACGGTTGCCGAGGAGGTTGCCGGCGAAGTTCGCGGCGCGCTCCTCGATCGTGCGCTGCTGCACGAGCAGGGTCATGCGGTCGTCGTAGTCGTTGTAGGCGCGCTCGAGCGCCTCGAACTTCGTCCGCTCGTCGGCGGTCAGAGCCCGCTCGGCCGCGATGTCGGCGAGGGGCTTGCCCTCGTTCTCCCACGCCCGCTTCTGCTCTTCGGCGAGGGACTTGATTCGTTCCTGAATGCTGGTCATTCGGGTGTGTCCTTTCTCAGATCCCGCGCTTGCGGGGTCGGTTGGCGAGCGCGGGGTGCGTCTCGCGGGTCATGGCCGCGGCGCGCTTGGTCGCCTCGGCCTCCCACTCGCCGGGGGCGGCGGGGGAAGGGTGCAGCGACGCGCGCACGGCGTCGATGTCGACGGCGCTGCGCATCTGCGTGGTGGCCGCCCAGTAGGCGGGGTCGGCCACGGGTGCGACGTCGCTCAGCGTGGAGCGAGTCACTCGGCGCACGAGGCTGCCGGCGGCGTTCTCGCGCCACTCGACGTCGAGCGCGTGGAACGCGAACGACGAATGCCGGTAGTCGCCGCGCTTCGCGAGTGCGGCGACGTCGCGACCGGCGCCCGTGTCGGGCAGATCCACCTCGTACCGCACGCCGACGTCGTCGATGTACAGACGCAGCGTGCCGGCATCCGTGGTCCCGAGCAGCAGTCGACTGTCGTGCTCCGCTCGCGCGATCACACGCGTGTGCAGGGCCATGTCGACGCGGCCCTCGGCATCCGGTGCGCCGAACGCTTCTGGTGCGATCTCCTCGAACCAGCCGCCGAGATCGCGAGAGGGTGAGTCGAACACGACCGCGTAACCGGTCAGCACGCCCACACCTCCCGACCCCTCGGCCGCGGCTCGGAACTCGGTCGGCTTGTCGACGACCCGGCGCTCGAGCTCGGTCATTGCGTCCCCCCTTCGGGCATCTCGACGCGGGACGTCGAGTCAGATTCGGATTCGGATTTCGTGGTGGCGTACCAGGCCTGCCACTGCTCGATCTCGGTGTCATCGATGCCGCGGCGGCCGAGATCTCGACGCGCCTCGGCGAGCGTGAGCGTGCCGTTTTTCAGCTGCTCCGTGATCGACCGCATGAACTCGAGCAGGCCGGGCCGCTCGAGCCGTGACAGGTCGTAGGTCAGTTCCTGACCGAACGGGAGCACGTCGCTGAACGCGGCCTCCGCGCGCCCGGACACGCCGCCCAGCGTCTTGATGCGGAACAGGGTCGCGTCCATCTCGCGGTTCGAGTACGTGCGCGAGGAGCCGGCTTTGCCGCCGACCTCTTCGGGCGGGACGCCGAAGATAATCGCGATCTCGGTAGCGGATGCCTCGATGGTCTGCAGAAACTGGGCCTCTTCGGGCGAGACTGTGATTTTGCGGTAGTCCCACTCGCCCGGCAGGGCGACGGGCTTTCCCTCGGCGGCGGCGCGCACGAAATCGTCGCGCACCTCGGCGAGCACCTCGCCGCCGACCTTCGCCGTCTTCGCCTGCAGGATCGCGGGCGGCATCGACGATTGCTTGAACCAGCGGCGCCCATACTGCCGCGCCAGATCCGCCCACTCGAACGACGCCGCGAACGCCGAGATCGGCGACAGGCCGCGGACGGTACCGGCGCGCAGCTGCTCGCGCAGGTGCAGCAGGTTGCCGCCCTGCGACACCAGCTTCACCGGCACCCCGGCCACCCGGTATTTCGGGTCGAAGGGATTCGATTCGTCGATGGTCACGTGCTCGTCGGCGACCCACTGACAGAACCGGCGATCACTGTCGACGAGCCCGTACGCGTTGCCGCGTGTCTTCAGTTCGGCGACCATCTGCACCCGGGAATCCCAGACGGAGATCGTCGGCGACGGCTTCGACAGGATCAGCGGTGTCTCAACGATCTCTCGCTGACCGCCGCGCACCTCCGTGACGGTCACCGTCGCCTGCGCCCACTGATCGGTGATGTAGCGAATGGCCGCGTAGGTTGCGGCCTGCCGCATCGCCCCGCCGCGGCCGAGCGACTGCCAGGCCGGGCCGAACACGTCAGACGCCGAGATGTCTCGCGTCTCAGCCTCTCGGGTGAACAGGCTCACGATCGCCGCCGCACCGGCAGCGGGTGCACGATCAGCAGCACCGCGATACCCGCGATGATGAGCGCAACCGGCAGCGACCACATCGCCACCCCGACGACGATCAGCAGCACGCCGAGCGCCTCGAGCAGATCGTCGCGGAACGTCGCGAGGAACGATCGCAGCACCGCCCATGCGGCAGCGAGCGCCGCGCGCGGCTTCATTCGGTCGGTCATCCGGCCTCCTTTGTCGTGCCGTTCGCGGCGCGAAACGCTGCGATCGGGTCGTATGCGAGATCCGGCAGGAGCTCGGCGAGCATCTGCCGTGCGTAAGTGATGGCGACGAGCGCGGAAACGGGGCGCATCGACTTGCCCCTGATCCACTTCCACCCGGCATCCGTGGCCTTCGTGCTCGCGGATTTCAGCGCCTCGGTGAGCTCGTCTTGCCCGAGGTGCACGACGTCGTGATTCAGCACGGCGTCGAGCAGGCCGGGGCCGGCGACGGCGATGTTCGCAGCCGTCATCACACGGGCGTCGATACCCGCCTCGAGCAGCTTCGGCAGCAGGAACCCGGCCGCGCGGTGCTCGAGGTAGACCGGCCCGGGCGCCTCGCGCACCAGGTCGACGATGCCGGGCACGCCGTCTTCGCCGAGGGTCGGGTCGCCGTCGAGAATCCAGTCGGTGCCGGGCGCGTCGGCCAGCACTTCCAAGTGCACCTTCGTGTCAGTGCGGATGCCGGCGACAGCGATCGACGCCCACGCCGATTCGGGCGCCACGTCGATGACGTACACGACCTCGTCGCGCGCCACCTCCGAGCCCGGGTCGACGACAGCCTCGTGCTCCCACCGTTCTTTCGGGATCTTCCACGCGAGCTCTAGGTCGTCCTGCCACCAGTTCAGGAACGGCCGCAGGAACCCTCCCTGCATCGACTCTCGGAACGCGGCGATCTTCGTCTGATTCGTCGTGTAGCCGAGCGCGGGCATGCACGACCACCAGGTGACCGGGTCGTCGGGATCGGCCTTTGGGTCAGCCGAGTATTCGATGTAGAGGGACCGCATCCGCTGCGCGTTGAGCAGCGACGGATCGGCGCGGAGTAGCTCGACGCGGGATCGCCCCGCCTCGGCTTTCTTCCACAGGAACGGCGACTTCGTCTTGCTGTATCCGACGGTCGAAATCCACATCGACTGTGCGTCGTCGACCGCCGTCGTCGCCGGCATCAACGCCGCCTCGAGACGGTCGTCCTTCTGCGCGAATATCTCATCGCCGATCGTGAGGCCGAGCGTGCCACCGTGGCCGGCGTCTTCCGTCGGCGCGTCAATCGCCCACTTCGAACCGTTGCGGAACCGCATCGACTCCGACCCGTTCGACAGGTGCAGAGTGTTGCCCCGCCGGTTCGGCCGCAGCTGCGACTTGAACACTGACGCCGCGATGCGGTGGTGGTGTTCCTCCTCGAGCTTCTCGAGCGCCTTGTCGCGGGTCTGCGCGATGTACAGCAGGTACTGCCGATCGGGCCACATCAGCATCCGGTGAACGCCCCACGGGATCACCAGGGACGACTTGCCCGATTGCCGGGGCACGATGATGACGATCTCCGAGTACCACAGCAGGCCCGTAGCCGGATCGATCTCGAAGGCGGTCTCGAGGATCTCGCGCTGCCACGGCATCGGCTCCCAGCCGAGCAACCGCATGCACCCGATCACCTCGGACGCGATCGTTCGCCGAGCAGGGTTACGGGGCGTCGCCCATCTCGGCACCGTCTCCGTCATCCCGGCCGGCATTCCTGATCGCTTCCACGATGTCGGCACTCGAACCCCCCTCGTCATCCGTGAGATCGGCGAGCACCTTGCGCAGCGCCTCGACGGTCGACGCGTAGTAGCGAGCGTTCTTCGGGTCATCGAGTGCGCGAGCACCGCGGAAGATCAGTTCGTGGCGCAGACGCGTCGCCTTGTCGGGCGCCTCGGGCAGCGCGTCGCGAGCGGCCCGCTCGATTGGCGCGTCAGCCTCGAGCAGGTCGAGAAGTTCGAGCGCGTCGAGAGAGCCGCGGTGAATCCACCCGGCATCCCGGATCGCGGCGGCGGCGACGATCGACGCCGTCGCCGAATCGCCGCTCGCATCCCATAGCGCATCGTCGATCAGCTGCGCGAGCTCGTCGCCGAGCGCGGGCCGACGAACCGACAGAGCGGATCGCACCTGGTCGTCGAAGTCAGGCGCCCCGACGGACACGATGACCGGACCCGTCGGGCGGGCCCGCTCGACGGGTCGCTCCTCGGTATTGGTTGTAGGGCGCTTTTCGCGTGTAGGGCGCGCCCTCACTTGGGGTGCGGGCACCGCCTTGGCGACCGGTTCGCCACCCGCGGCGGCGCGCTTGCGCTCCCGGTACTCGGCCTGGTCTTTCGTCTTCCACGCACGGCACGAATCGCACCGACAACCCGCGCGATATCGCGGCCGGGTGCCGTGCTCGGGGGTCTTCGCCACCACGGCGCACACCTCCGCTCTGCGCCCCTTTGACGCGTCGAGCCGAAGGCACGCATCGCAGCGTGACCCGAGGCCTGTTCGGCCGCGCACGGCCCCCTCCGCGCCCTACACGCCCTACACCCGCACGCCGAATGAACCGGGGAGAGGGATTTGGGAGCGGGGCGAGGGTCGGGAGCAGTGCCGGGGGGTGTAAAAAAGCGATCGAAAACCGGCGGGTGCCGACGGCGCGCCGGCGCTCATGGCTCGCGGGATGCCGTCGACACTCGTCAGGCTTCGATTAGTTCACGTCATCAGCGGCTCGGTCACGACGACCAGCATTCGCCCAGCGTGACGAGCGGGTACCACGCGGCACCCGGGGCGTGCGGTCCCGCCTACCCGAGTTGCACCCATAGTGAGCAGGCCGCAAGTTCCACAGATCCCACGTGCCGCCATCCTTCGCCGCCTTCACGTGATCAAGCGACGGACCGAGCGAATGCCAAGGACGCAGCCCGTACCGGATCGGCCCCCGTGCCCCACGGCACAGCCAGCACTGCGGCGTGTCCACCTCCGGCACCACGATCGCCAACAGGCGCGCGTACTCCGAAGCGCTGAGCTTCTCGGCGTAGTGAGGCATGGCATGCCCCCGTTCATTCACTCAATCGGTAGGTGCTTCACCCTCCGATTCCAGGAAAAACTTTGGAGTGGGCGGAATGAAACGCTCACGGTCCCACGCGGCGTCGCCCTGGTCACGAAAGTCGTCAGCAGGTATCTGCCCGTCGCGCCACGCGTTCAGCCGGAAGAGCACGCTCGCCCCCACGGCAGCCCGGAACGCGCTCTCCTCCTCCGTGTAAGGGCGGTCCTCCGGCACGACCGAGTTGGCCCTCATCATCTGCCGGAACCACCAGTTACCGACTTCCCCGGTCGCCTCGATGGCATGAAGGGCGATCACCTCTCGGGTCACCTCGACGATCTCAGCTTCTACATCGTGCTTCAGCTCCGCGGGTGTGCTCATCGAACGGACGGCTATCGTCGTGGCGCTCTTCACCGCTTCGGCACGGGCTTCTGCTTCTTTGTCAGCCCGAGCACGCTTGCGCGTGAACATCTCTGAAACCTGCGACAGTACGAAACCCAGCACCACCGACACGACCGCTACCGCCGCCGTCACCCACGGCTCAGCCGGGTCGCCGGCCAGCGCGTCCACAATCTGCTGCACTTGTTCGTCGGTCATGCGCTCACCATAGCGACGAGTGTCCGAACCTCGGCGTACCGTCCCCCACATGGACCCACGACGCGGCGCAAGCCTCGGCACCGTCAACACCGAGCACGAGCTCGCCTACCTCCGAGCAGGCAGCGACCCACCCTGGGAGCGCCCACACCGCGACGGTCTCGATATCACCGACACCCCCGAGATGTGGACGCCCTATCAGCGTGAACGCCGCCTAACCTTCGAGGCCCGCGTCGCCGACTACCGGCAACGCGGCCTCGTATGAAGTCACCCCTTCAACCCGAACGCGTTCGTCAGCACAGCCAAGGCGAAGCCGATCGGAAGCGCGAGCGCCGCCGTTATTATCCCAACCTTGAGATTCGCTCTCGCGTCGATCCGGCGAGCGTGGGTCTCCGCACGGGTCTCCATCCGAATGCGATGCCGCGACTGCCTCGCCTTCTCCGTCTGCGCGAGTTTGTAACTCCATTGCCCCGCCTTGACCATGACGACGCCGCTCACGATCCACCCAAGCAGCACGCCCGGGAGGGGGACAGGGGTAACCAGCATTAGCCACACCCATAGGGCCACGACGAGAACCGCCCCCACCACCGGCAGTGAGGGCGCGAAGCGAAGCGGACGCCATATCGGCTGACCGTTGCTCAGGATGATGTCTTCGAGTTCCCTCCTGAGTTCGATCCAGTCGCCGACACCCTCTCTGCTAGTCGTGATCGCATAGCCGAGGCCATTGCTGAATGACATTCGCGCGTGAAACGCGCCACGCGTGACGGTGATAATCATCGTGTTGCGATCGTATGCAGACAGCGTGTCGAGGCTCTCCGGCGGCACGATCTCTCCGCTTCCGACGGCGAACGTGGAACGCTTTAAGTAGGTCACGACGGCGGGACCTTCATCCGGCACGACCTCGGCGTCGAGCAGCGTCTTCGCCCGCGCCGCCAATTCCCTCACCGTATCCATATCGACGATTGTCGGCCGGATGCTGAATTGATCCCTCGGAGGGCCGTAAAGAAGGTCGACGAAGAACATGCGGCACAGACTACGGCTTCTCTACCCTTCACCCTGCGAGCCGAACTGCATACGAGACTTCGGAGGCCTGTGTGACCAACTGTCTACAACGCGAATCCCTCCGACGACCGCTCAGCCGTGGACACCGCCTCGAGCAGCGCAGCACGATCACCACCATCGGCCACGTACTGCGCCGCCATCTGTGCCACCTGCTCGGGAGCGCGGGCGAGGCGGGCGCGTCGCTCCTGCTCAGCGAGCACCGCGTTCAGGTGGTACGCGAGCTCCTCGTCGCTCAGGTCGTGAAGATCCATGTTCGCTCCTTACGCGCTGGGAACTGATCCGTCAGCCGTACCGGGCAGACTCGTCGGCCATGCCTGTTCGGTCAGGTAGGTGAATGAGCCGTAACGCCCGCTCCCCGTGGGGAGGTTTATGTCACCATTCCCCCAGACGGTCGCGGTGTTCGGCGAGTAGCCCACGGGGTACACCGCCGCGCTCGTGGTTCGGAACCCGACCGGGATCAGACCCGCCACGGTGGGCGCGCCCGAAGGCACCGTGACGTTGTCCAGGGTCACGGTCACGTGCCGCCCGTAGCGCGAGATGAGCACCCGACCAGCGGTCACCGAGGCACCGAACAGGCTCGTTATGTCGCGGCGACCGGTGTCGCCGAAAATGAGTTGATCGCGGCCCGCAGTGTCATCCCACAGGTAGATCGCGCGCCCCGCGGTCAGATCTACCCGCGGAGACGCAAACACGGCCCACGCGCCCCATCCGCCGCCGGTCTGCGTTCGCATGTAGAACCGGCGAGCGTCAGAGCTCAGCGCGTTGTGCTTGATCGCGATCTGGGTAACAGCGTTGGACGCGCGAGGGAGCGTCTCGAACGTTCCCACGAAGTTCTCATACGGCGCTCCTTGCGCCACGGCCGCGCCCCACGTGATCCGGTACACCCCGGGGTTGGTCAGGGTGTCCAGGCTCGTGTTCGCGGCGGGCGTCGTGCCGCCGAAGTTCGTCGTCTGGGCGGCGTCGCGCGCCGCCTCGGCTGCGGTCTTCGCCGTCTCAGCCCCGGTCCGCGCGGCCTCCGCACCCGTTCGTGCCGTCTCAGCGCCCGTGCGGGCCGTGCCGGCGGCGTTCTCGGAGCCCTGCGCCGCGGCAGCAGACCCCGCCGCGCTGAACGCCGAGGTGCCGGCGCGGTCAGCGTCCGTGTTCGCCTTCCCCGCCGAGGTAGCCGCGGCATCCCGGGCGGCGACGATCCCCTGCGAGGCGAGCACCGCGACACCGGCGGCTTCGCCCGCGTCGCCGGCAGCGTCGCCGGCAGCGGATGCCGCCCCGATCGCGCTACCGGCGGCCGACGACGCCACGTCCGCGGCAGACACGGCGCGTCCCTCGGCGGCCTCGGCGCGCTGCACCAGCACCATCGACACCGCAGAGCCGTCTTCGCCCTTATCGCCGCGCGGGGCCGCGTACACCGAGATATCGACGTCCGACTGCACCACACGCGTCTTCTGCGACGGGCCAACCGGGATCGACGAGCCGACGGCCGCGCCGACCGAACCGTGCAGGAACGTGCGGCGACCGCCCGCGAGCGTGCCCGACAGCGTCACCTCATCGCCCCACTCGGCGTCGGCGGTCTGCTCGGGCGTGAACGTCATCGCGAGACGACCCTCGCCCGAACGCGACGCATCCACCACGCCCACGTGCTCGGCGAGACGCGCCTCGAACACCCACGCAGACAGGTCGACCGGTGCCTGCGTCGTCATCGAGCGCACGTGCACCTCACGGAACCACGTATCCCCCGGGTACAGGTGCACCCCGACGACGAGAGGCTCGACAGGCGACGACTCGAACAGTTGCGCGGACACGGCGCCCCCTCTCAGTAGTGCGCGGGACCGCGCAGCACGGTGGACGCGCGCTGAGCACGCTCCACCGACGACACCGCCACCTCGGGCGGATCTGCCTGCTGCACGACGAGCGCCTCGACGGGCGGCGTCATGCGAGGCGGGTCAGGGACGATCGCGAACGACACGACGTCGTCGAACGATCCGGTCACGACGTCACACCCGACGTCAGGTAGGTCTCGAACGTGCCCGCCGTCGTCACGATCGAATCGGCCGAGTCGCCGAGGTTGCGGACCTCGAGCGCCTTCGAGAGAGCGAACGAGCGCACCGGGTCGAGCTCAGCCATTAGTCGACGCCGCCGACTGCACCCGCGGCCCCTCGTAGATCGACGTCGCGACGTTCGGCTCGAACGTCTCGATCAGACCGCGAGTAAGCGGGACCGTGACGAGCACGACGTCGAACGTGAACCCGCGCATCGCGGTAGCCAGACGGAAGACGTCGATGGTGACCGGCGTCGGCGCGAAGCGCGCCCGCACGTCGTCGAGCGAGGGGACGTCGCCATACGGGGCGAAGATCGCCACCCGAAGACCGCCCAACCGCAGCAGCGGCTTACCCGTGCGCAACCTCTCGAGCGCATTCGTCAGCCCCGTCGCATCCGAAGTGATCGGCACCACGAGATCCGCCACTGGGGCGGTCGAGAGCGTGCCGGCGTTCACCATCTGCAGCGCACCGACCAGGATCGACGCGAGCACCGTCGCCACCTGCAGCATGAGAGACGACGTCGACTCGGACCACAGCGAAAACGTGACACCGACGATGCCGATCGCGCCGCCGAGCGAGTAGATCACGCCGCGGCCGGTTGTGTTCAGCCACGTGAACCGGTCACCCGGGCGCAGCAGGAACAGGCCCAGCGCGCCCTGCAGCGCGAGCAGGCCCGACGCCGACAGGTCGAGCAGCGCCGACGACTGCACGTCGGTCACCGCGCCGAGGATGACGAGCAGCGACGTCGCCGATGCGACCAGCGCCTGCAGCGCCTGCCGCCGAGCATCCGTGAACCAGCCCGCAACGCGGGTCAGGAAAGCCTTCATCCGTTCGTCTCCTCTTCGTCTTCGTCGGGCTCGAGCGTCTGCCACAGGCGGTCGTCGACCGCCGCGAGCTCCTCGTACTTCACGTACAGACCGGCCACGCCCTCTTCGAGACGATCGGCCGTCTCGCCGAGCTCGGACACGCGCGCCTCTGTGCGGCGAACCGAGTCGTTCAGGCTCGTGCCCGAGTTGGGGTGCAGTTCGTGGTGCACCGCCGCCATCGCGGCATCCGTACGCTCGATGAACGCCGGCAGCCCCTTGACGCTGTCCAGCACCTGCGCGGCCGTGATCACCCCGCGCGCGAACGCGACCACACCGGCCGGGATCGTCTTCACGACCGGCCACACGCGCTTCACGAACAGCCACACCGCGACGATCGCGCCGACGATGATCGACACCCCGGCCGCGATCTCCTCGAGCCCGAGGGCGGCCAGAATGTCGACCATCAGCGGTTACTCGCCCTGCTGCTTGCGGAGACTGTCGATCTCGTGCTGCGGCCACGTCACCGACATGGCACCGCGCGCGAGGAGATCGTTCATCACGTCGGGATCGGTGAGGTAGCGGACCTCGCCGTCATCGAAGATGTAGACCGTGCCGTCGCCGCCCTCCGCGTAGACCACGATCGGGAGCACCTCGGCCGGGTCCGCGGCGCGGCGGCGAGCGTCAGCATCCAGGATGCGCGTATGCACCGCGGCCGGCATTTCGACGATCGAGACCGGCAGGCCGGCGGTCGACTTCGTGCCGCGCACCTCGTCGGGGTGAGTGAAGGGAACGACCAGGCCCGCGATAGCGAAGGACTGACCGATGGTCGAACTGATGATGGTTGCCATGTCTTCGTCCTCCAAAGGATCGGGTTTCGCCGTGGTCTCGGGCTTGATGACGATCGCCGCGAACGCGGGAACGTTGAACGGGTCGAAGTCGCCGATGTGCCACTCTTCGCGGGGGCTGACGAAGTCGACGGTGAAGCCGACCGCACGGCACAGCGCGACGAACCGCGCCCACGCGAGCGACTCGTTCGACGGGGCGAGGGAGCGCCAGTTGTAGACGTCGACCGCGGCGCAGTCGCGGCCCTGGTAGCTCAGGCCGTGCGAGGAGTAGCCGGGCACCGCGGCGAGAATCCCCAACTCGCGCTTGTACCGAACCTGAACGTCGAGCGGGCGGTACCCGTTCCACCCCGGCGTCACGACGAGCAGCACGCCGTACTTTCCGACGCCGAGGCGTCGAAGCTCAGCCCACCGGGCAGCGGTTCCCGCCGGCAGGTAGAAGTCAGGCCCGAGGTAGACGAGATCGCTCAGCGGCGCCTCACCGTTTTTGTAGCGTGGCATTCCGGCCTCCCCTCAGAATCCGACCGCGACCCAGTTCGCACGGCGAAGGCCAGCGGCCCCCGCCGCCCACAGCGCCGTAAAACCGTTCTTCGTCGGATTGATCACACCGCGAAGCGCCCCGCCGCCCCCGGCGTCACCATCGGTGACGACCGTCGAGAGAACACCATTCGGGAACGGCCGGTAAAACCCGATGTTCATCCCGTTGCCGTTCCCATCGACGTTCATCACGCTCGTACCCATCTGCATGAACACGAACGACGTCGGGCTCACACCCGGCTCGACCTCGACGGGGCGACGCCAGGCGGTGCCGTCCCACAGGTACTGACCCGCGCCGATCACGCACTGATCCCCCGGGCTCAGCAGCGAGCCATTCGCGGACGCCCAGTTGTCGGCCGCCGTCTTCGTCGCGAACGACAGGACACCCGACGTCGGGACGAACACGCCACCGCGGGACACCTCGATCTGATGCAGCGGGCGGGCGTCGCCGCGGGTCGTCGCCAGCGGGCGCGCAGCGCTCACCGGGAAGTCACCCCCGGCCAGGGCATCGACGATCTGCGCCTGCTCGGTCGCGTTCGCCGTCGGCACCACGTCACTGATCGACAGCAGCGCCTTCGCGAGCGCATCACGCTTCGGCGCCTCGCCCGCCGCGATCGTCGAATGCTTCTTGACGTCCGTTGCCAAAGCCGTACCCCCTTCGGTCGTGCGGGAACGGCCGCCCGCGGGGTTTCCCCACACGCAGGCGACCGCCCCCTCTCACCACTCCCACCTCACAGGGAGACCACTACCCGACACCCGCCGGGAAGAACTACGCCCCGGGCCGCACACCCGCGAAAGGATGGGCCTTGCATCACGAGCGCGCGGCATCCGCTGGTAGCGCGATGCTCGACGACGTGCCCGCGGCCGGCTACTTGTAGTGGCAGCAGCGGCGACTCGAGGCGAGCCCCCGACCCGGTTGTATACACACGGCGTCGGGAAGACTCAGGCGCAGGAACACCAAAGGCCCGAACCGCCAACCGGTCCGGGCCTTCGTGTCAACTCTTGCGCAAGCTCAGCTTAACAGGTCGCCGCGCCACACGGTATTCACTCGTCCTCAGATCGAGTTTCCACCTGCAGCGGCTCGTCGTCATAAAGAGACATAGTGGGCTTCGGTGAGCCCGCTGGCATTGTCACTTCAGCACCGATGCCAGCCAGCATGGGAACAAAGTGGCTCCGAGCGAAGTCATACAGCGTCTCAACTGCTTCGCTACCCGCCAGAACCTCTTCAAATTGATCCGGTGCGACGTCGTGCGCATTCTTGACGAAGGCTGCGACAGAGATGTCTCCCCAACCGCCGGAACCCCCCGCGTGGAGCGTCGCAAAGACGGGCCAAACATCGCCGTAGGTCGTGTCTATCGGCGTCGGGTCGTAGGTCACGTCCCACTGCACGTGCTGCTCGTCGGACGCGCTCGACGCTCTAACGGCTCGCCACCTGTCAATGTAAGGCGAAACGAGTGCCAACGTAGTGTTCATAGTTTTGCGGCCGCTCCCCAGCGCCAGGTCTTTCCTACGTCGAGATCATTGTCGTCCGAAGTGTCAATGCGACCCCGCGCGTGGTCAGCCATTTTCCGAAGTGCGCGGTGGTGGGTCGTGTATTCAAGGTGAGCGGCGCGAACTTTGTAAGAGATCACAATTTCAGCGGCGATAGAGAAATGGCGCAGTTCGTCGACAGACAGGTCGCCCGGATGCGCGAAAGCAGACTTCAATTCGTCTAAGCCGATGCCAAGGCGTTGCGCGATCAACGCCTCGTCAACGCCGGAATCCGCCTGCGCTGCAGCGAGGGCAATGAATAAGTTCTCCTGGTTGGCGAGGCTGTTACGGGCTACCCAGGCGATCGCGTCAGGAGTGCTGCGCTCGACACCGCCGTGCGCGCACCAACTGATCTCCGTGTTGCTCATGGTCGTTCCTCCTGCCATCAGTCTAGGTGTAGAGGCTATGCCGCAGCCCAGCGGTGCGCCCGGGCTATTGACTCCGCGATCGCTTGGTCCTGCTCTTCGGACCCTTCGTCGCCGTTCGTCTTGTTCGCGAGATGGAGGGCAAGCAGCATCTGCTCTCGAGCCGCTGGCTCGCCGAAGTACAGCCGCATCAGCCGCGGCGCACGCCCGAAAAGACCGCGTCGACCTTCAATGAACGGCTTGAGCTCGGCGATTATCCACTGGATTGGAACCGCCTCCTTGCCTCCTACTTCAACAATAAGAGTGCCGTTTTTCGCTTTTTGTAGCAGCTGTGTGAGCTTCTCGCGTGCATCCGCGTGCTCAGTCTCGCTCATCAGGGGGTCCAGGGTGTTGTCCCACAGGCTGTCCATCTCAGAACGAGCTTCGCTCACCCAGTTCCATTCGTTGCGCGGACGCCCATCGTCATAGATCCTGGCGAACCCGCACCTCGCTCCGACAGGACGCGCGGGCTCATACCGCCTCTCCACCAGCTGCATGTCCCGCAGCATATATGCGTGCCGCGCCGTTGTGCACGGCCCCCTGCGTGAACCGTCCGCTATGCCCGCGCATGGTCTTCGACTCCGCCATGCGCTCCTTCACGGCGAGCAGCGCCGACTCTCGGTACAGCGGCGTCTTCCGCCCGGCGACATACGGTGACGCCTCCGGCACGATCTCGCCAGCCTTCGCCCACCTCTGGAGCGTGCGCAGCGACCCGGCGATAGCCGCGGCCTGCGCGCCGCCGAGCAGCCGGTCGCCGTGCTCCGCGATCGGGCGCGCCGACTCCTCGTCGAACACCCGCTCGGGCCGCAGTGCACGGGATGCCGTCACCGCCTCCTCGGCCGGCTGCTCCCGACGCTCCGCGCCCCACTTGTCGAGCGCATCCTGCACCGACCACGCCTCGCGCACGCCATCCTCATTCGCCGGATGCCGCTCAAGCAGCAGCCGGTACAGCGAGAACACGTCATCTTCGTCAGAGAGCCACGTGTCGAGATGAGCGAGGATGCCAGCCGCCGCGGCCTCGGCGTCGTCGAACGCCTCCGCGGCATCCGAGCGCGGCCACCCGCCACCGGGCGACCAACGCCACAGCCCCTTCTGCACAGCCTCAGACGCGTCGATCAGGTCGGCGGCCACCGGGGCGGGCGCCTCGGGCGACGGCGAGCCGGTACGGCGCGCACGGTCCTCGTAGACGATCGCCGACGTCGGATCGATCAGCGACCGCATCCGGCCGACCAGGTCGGGCACCTCCCGCAGCGCGAACCGGAACCGGCCCCGACACTTCGAGCACACGAGCGTGCCACCGACCGTCGGCTCAGCCGCGCACCCGTCGCACGGAAACGCGTACTCCCGGCCGTCGTAGACCATGCAGTCAGCGAAATGCACGCCCTGCTGAGCGCACCCCAGAACACAGCCCGTCATCGATGCACCCCCTCGATCGTCTTCTGAAGCACGAGCCGCCCACCCTGTCGACCGGACACCCACACGAACGTGCACCCGCTATCACGAGCGGCCTCGTACGCAGCGAGCATGCGAATCTGCCAATCCGTGAGCTCGTACCCGACCGACCTCGCGAAGGCCCGGTACCGCTCGACGACGCGACGCTGCCGGCGGATGGCCCGCCCGGCGCGACGCTCTGCACGTGTGCGGCCCATCAGAACGGCACCTCTTCGCCCGTCGGGACCGACCAGGCGCCCGAGTCGTCGACCGGGGCGTCATACGGCGCGGACGACGGCCGCGCGCCCGACGACCCACGGGATGCCGTGCGCGTCACCTGCGCCGTCGCGTACCGCAGGGACGGGCCGATCTCGTCGACCTCGAGCTCGAGCGACGACCGGTTGTTGCCCTCGCGATCCTGGTAACTGCGCTGCACGAGACGCCCCGTCACGACGACACGGGCACCCTTCGTCAGCGACCCCGCGATGTGCTCCGCGAACTCCCGCCAGGCCGAGCAGCGGAGGAACAGGGGCGCCCCGTCCTTCCACTCATTCGCCTGCCGGTCGAACGCACGCGGCGTGCTCGCGACGGTGAAGTTCACCACCGCCAGACCGTTCTGCGTGTGCCGCAGTTCCGGGTCGGCGGTCAGGTTGCCGACGATCGTCAGCGGGGTCTCTCCGGTCACAGGCTCAGCCCCTCTCGGATCGCGTCGCGCACCGCGTCGAAAGACAGCCCGTCCTCGGCTAGCCCTTCGACGGCGATGTCCGGCCCCATCCACACGGCGATGAGATTGGCGATCCGCTGCTGCTCGACGAGCGCGAGCGTCGCGTGCACTTGCGCAATACCCGCCATCTGAGACGCCAGCGCGTCCGTTATGTCAGGCCTTTCGGCCCCGTCGAGCCAATCCGCAGCCTGCTTCAGGTGGTCGATTCGTTCTCTCGTCATGCCGTCCTTCTCTCGTTTCGTTCTCTCCACCCGGCGGCCCACTTCGCGAGCCGTCCGCGCTCCTTCTCCTGCATCTCGGCGATAAACCGGTCAGCATCGGCCACCGCGGCCAGGTGCCGTTCCCGGGCCGCCTGCCGCGTCCGGCCCGCCGCGAGGTTCTGCGCCCGGTGAAGCTCCTGCTGCACCCGGTCGGTCTCAGAGCCCGGTCGCTCCCGCATCGCGACGGCGAGGGTCGGGCCGGCCTCTTTCAGCGCCGCGCGCCTGTTGACGGGCCAGTCCCACCCGTCACCACTCCTCGCCGGGCTCATCCGTCTGCGCTTCCCACGCGGTCTCCCGGTCGGTGTGCCGCTGCTGCTCTATCCAGAGGTCGTGTTGTCGGCGGGCCGTGCCGCAGGGTCCGCAGGGTCCGAATCGACCGTTCGGATGGTCCGGGCACCCGATCGGCGGGGCATCCATGAGCAGCGGTCGCCGCGGCGGCGCGGCCCTCTCGGCCCGCTCCCGCCACGCGGCCCACTCGCCGTCCCGCTCGGCCTGCTCGGCACGCACCCGCGCCTGCGCCCGCTCCCTCGCGCCCTCTCCCCCCATAGCCGCGGAATTCCTCGGAACTCCGAGCGGCGGGGGCGGCGGGATCTCCGACGTCGCCCCGCGGGTATCCGCCTTCAGTGGACGCCGCAACGCCAGCACCTCGGCCCCCTCGTGCTCGTACCGCACCAGGAACCCCGACTCCTCGAGCATCAGCACGTGCAGAATCACCTGCTCCGTCGCCGCCTCCCCCGGGTAGATCGCCGCGGCGATCAGTTCCGGCACCAGCAGGCACCGCCCATCGACGTCCGTCGCCTTCGTCCACAGACCCAGCGCGGTCGGCTTCGCCTCGTGCGGCGCCCGCAGGTACCCCACGAACTCGAGATCCGCCCCGCTGATCCGGCGCTGAACGCTCCTCGTTGACACCCGTATCGCTACCTCTCGCAAAACCCTTGAAACACAGATCGACGGCCAACTGCACGTAGTGCTCGGGCACGCTGAAACACTCCGTCCAGCCGCGGCCGTACGGCATCAGCGGCCACGCGTCGAGCTCGGAGTCGAACGCGTCGGGGAACCAGCGGCGAAGCTCACGCAACGCCTCCCGCTCCCACGTGGCATCCGTCCCGCGAGCGAGCACGAGCACGTGACCACCGGTCGACGTCATCGCGTCGATGCGATCCCACTGCGACGTGCGCCCGACCTTCAGCACGGCACGCTCGGGCCAGTAGATGACGTACGTCATCGCGAACCGAGGCATCATGCGGCACGCCCCGCGAAGACTTCCCACGCCCGAGCGACGCCGCCCGAGCCGGCGAACAGGTCGCTGAATTCGTCCTGCGGCTCCGCGCCGAGCAGATCAAACACCCACCGGCAGAACGCCGCCGGCTTCGCGCCGGTCACGCGGCCGGGCTCGGTCGTGCGAGCACCCGGACGATAGGCGAGCACATCGACACGTCGCGCGGATCCGAGCGACGCGTCGGCCGCGGCCACCAGCGACGCGTTCGCGGCCGCACCGCGCGACGCGTCTCGCTCGACGTCAGACACGACACGTCGCGTTTCGCCGGCACCGCGCGACGCGTCGGCCAGGTCCTCCGCGACGCGTGCACCTGGTCGGCGCGACGTCTTCTCGCCCGCCATGGTGGAACGCGACGCGTCACGACGCCCGCCCCAGTAGATCACCGGCTCCCACGCGTTGAGCGGGCCCGCGCTACGGGTCGGGCGCTCACCTCGAACCCACGCCGCCACCCGCGCCCCGGGAGGGCACAGTGCTAGCACCTCCTGCAGCGCACGCGCCGACGTCGAGAGCGCCCACCCGTCGAACCCGTTCAGCTGCTCGACGAGACGCCTGTGATCGACCTCCCCGGCGAAGTCAGGGTGATCGCCGTAGTACCGCTTCGACAACCCCGGGTAGGGCGGATCAGCGTAGGCCAGACGCAAGACGTCGTCACCGCGGGCCCCCGCGACGCCTACACCCGAGTTGAACCGGTGCCGCGCCTGACGGCAACGCACCGAGCAGCACACCGAGTCACGACGGGCGGTCGCCGGGATCGGACCACGGCACCACGCACACGATCGACCGCTCATCGTGCCGCCTCCCGCGCCTCGGTCTGCATGACGGCACGCGCCAGCGCCGCCACCTGCGACATGCCAAGCGGCTGCGGAACGAGTCGGGGCGCGCGGAGGAGTACACGGAGCGAACGGCCGTGCTTCACCATCAGCCCCCACCCCTCGGGCAGTTCACCGTCGCGCACGATCGCGGCATCCGACGCGACCAAATACCAGCCGTGGCAGTAGCGCTTCCGGGCCTCGGCCTTCTCGGGGTCGCGGAACTCGGTCAGCCAGTCCGACCGGGACACCTTCAGTTCGTGGCCGATCAGCGTCGGCGTGCGCGCGTCCCACGAGATGACCCCCTGCTGCGCGAGCGACTCCTGCTCTCGATATGGCAGGTGCTCAAATCCGTGACTGCTGAACATGCGCACGGCGAGGAAGTCAGCGATGCGGGAGCGGTCGAAGCTGACCCCGATCGGCACGTGCTCGGCGCGCGCGTGCTCGCGGCCGACATAGCTCCCGTTCTTATAGGTGCGGCCGTATCGGACGCACAGGCGATCTAGCATCGTGCGCTCGGTCTCGTCGCTCATCGCCGCCCCCCTCGGCCGCGCGCCGCGGGCGCGGGGGCGGGCACCGCCGGCAGCCCGAGGCGCACCCGGTAGGCCTTGTGCGCCTCGGTCACCTTCGAGCAGAGCCCGGCCTGGTCGAGACGCAGGGTCGACTGCCCGCACAGCTTGCACTTCGGGTAGTCGGCCTGCATCCGGTCGATGCGTGCCGACGTCGCCGCCCACTCGCGGCGCAGGTGCTCCGTCCGGCGCCCGTCGATCTTCGACCCGGCGTCATCCCACCCACCGCGGGGCAGGGCGGCGACCTCGGGCGAGCAGCATCCCAGCTTGCACCCCTTCGTCACGACGCCCACCGCTCCTCCTCCTGCCCGGCGACCCACTGCCGCTCGAACTCCGCATATGTCACCCGAGGGTGCTCCTCCCAGTGCTCGACGAGCTCGGGCGACGCGTACGCGTACGCCCGCACCGCTGGCCCCATGAACAGCGACACCGCGTCGACCTGCGCCCGACGTCCGCGCTCGTTCAGCAGGGCGCCGTTCGTCGCGACCTCCGCCCGGGTGTACGCCGAATGCAGCACCTCGTCGGACGCCTCCCGGCACTCGCGCCACACGGCGAATGCCTCCGAGATCACGCTCACGCGGCATGCTCCAACTCCTCTTCGTCGGGCTCGTCGGCAGGCGCATAGCCGCCGTCGTCGTCGAGCCGCACCCACCCGAACAGGGCGTGCAGCAGGGGCACGTCGACCGGGCGGCGGATGCCGATCCGGGGGACACGGAAACCGAGGCGCGCGGGCACCTCGTTGCGGGTGATCTCGCCGTGGCATCCGGCGACACCGTCGCCGCAGAGCAGGACACCGTTCGCAGCGAGCGCCAGGTAAGCGCGTGGCTGCACCCGGCCCTTGCTCGCGCGCTTCACGCCGCCCGCGCCGCGATCCTCGCGGTGATGCACGGACCATCCGCCGGGACCGGGGCCGCGACGCTCCCAAACCAGGAACGCGCCGCACTTCGCACACCGGCCGCTGTCGCGCTCCCAGATCAGTTCGACCGCCGCGGGCTTGAACTCAGCCGGGCCGGTCAAGATGAACACCCGGCGATCGACGCAGCGACTAGGAGCAGGCTCACGAACAGCGACGTCGCAAACGTCGCCACCGGACGCCGGTCGCCGTAGATGACTGCCACTGCCAGCATGCCGAGCGACACGAGCGCGGCGATCAGGGCCACGACCCCCACGACGACGAAGATCATCGGGCACCGCCGCGAGTCCCGGGCGTGACCAGGCGCGGGACGTCCGGCGCGGGCGGGCGGGGCACGGGTGCCGGCATCGCGGCGGTCTCGATGCCACGGTCGCAGCGGTGCACCTCGGCCGCCCCCCACGGGAGCGCGCGCACAAGCGCCTCGAGCTCGGCGGCTTCGGTATCCGACAGGAGCGGTCCGGGCTCCCCGTCGGCGGGCTCGACCGGCGCGGGCGCGGCGGCGCGGGGGCGCGGCTTGCCCGGGTCGGGGCGGTCGCCGATGACGTCGGCGAAGGCGCGGGCGAGCGCGGCGCGCAGCACATACGACTCGAACCGCTCGGTCGGGTTTTCGAGCCACACGTCGACCCAACGTCGGCCGGTGTCGGTCAGCGACTCGTCGCCGGGCAGCGCCTCCACCCACCGCCGGTAGACGACGGTCTCGACGCCATCGCGTCGCACGGTTGCGCGCGCGGCGGCGGGCGGCTCGGCGTTCAACCACAGCGGCACCCACACCTCGCCGTCGGCGGTGAACTCCACCGGGTCGATCTCGAGGCGCGAGCCCGACGACAACGCGAGGCGCGTGTACTCGGCGAGGGTCTGCGAGACGTCGTCGACCGGGGCGTTAGCCGGGGGCCGCTCGGCACCGCGCAGGCGGGACGCCCTGATCTCGGTCGGGATCTGAATGTCATCGATAGTCGTCATGCCGTCAGCCCTCCCAGGCCTTCGTTGTGGTCGTAGACCGCCCAGTTCGGCGGAATCGCGATCTGCAGTTCCTGCGGGTAGCCGGGCCACGCGCCCGACTCGATGCCGGCGGCGAAGCGGCGGCGCGCCTCGGCGGCCCCGGCGTAGCCCATCTCGAGGTACTCGCGGCCGAGCACGTACGTCGCCGTCAGGTAGGGCGGTTCCTTCTCGACGACCACGAACACGAACTGGTCGACGCCGCCACCGGCAGCGGCGAGGGTGTCGAGGTAGTGGCCGACCTGGACGTGATAGCCGAGCTCGGCGACGGTCTTCGAGAACTTCACGGGCGTTGCCAGGCCGTGCTTCGTCTTCAGGTCGACGGCGAACCGGCGGCCCGACCCGCTGCCGAGGTAGTCGAACCGGCACCGCTGCTCGATACCCGTCTCGTCGTCACGGGAGAACACCGACAGTTCGGCGTCGCCCTGCTGCTCGAACATGACGCGGGCCATCGCATGCGCCAGCACCGATTCCGCCATCGCGTCCACCTCGGCGATCTCGGGCGCTTTGAGCGGGATCGCGTTCGACTCGCGGGCCGCGGCGACCCAGTCTTTTGCGGCGACGCTCGAGATCGCGCGGTTCGGCCCCGACAGCAACTCATCCGGGATCTCGACGACGTCCCACCCCGTGCCGAGCACCTTCGCGTGCACCGCCGAACCGACGTCATACGCCTTTTTGTGCGGCGGCTTGTTCTCCATCCAGTGCGCGAAGCGAGCGGGCGCCTGCAGCAGCTGCCGGGCACCGGTCGATGACAGCGCCGGGTGCGCGTGGTACGTCACCTCGTCGAGATCGGGCACAAACCCCTCGAGCGCGCTCACGCCTGCCCCCCTCGGCTATGACGGTCGCGCCACCAGGCGACGGCGAGACAGGCGCAGAGCACGCCTGCGATCGGCAGACCCAGCTGCGGCGGGAAGTAGTCGGGATTCACATCGACCTCCTGCGGTCGGTTTCGGGCAGCACGGAACATCGGCCGTGTCGCCGAGAGATGGTGAGGGGTGGGTTAGCGGGCGAGCGCCCAGACCTCGGCGCGGCGGGTGCCGGTCGGGCCAGGCTTGAAAGACGGCGTACGGGTCAGCCACCGTTTCCGCTCGAGCTCGGGGCAGCAGGACCGCAGTCGCTGATCCGAGTAGGTCGATCCGAGGCGGCGGCCCCAGGCGACGACCTCGTGCTCGGCGAGGGCCGTCACGCCCTCCTCGCGGGCTATCTGGAAGATGGCGAGCACCTCCATCTGTGAGCGGGCGAGATCCGTGTCGGCGACCGCCTCGGCCGAGGTGACCGGGTCGGCGTCCCGGGTGCGCAGCGTGACCCCCATCAGGCGGCGCCCCCGTCGTAGGCGCGCTCGGCGCGGCGGTCGACGCAGGCGAAGTTCTTCGCCGCCCGCGACTGCCGGTCGATCCGCTCCTCACGCTCGGTGCGGACCCGGCGGGACTCGAGCGCCTTCACGACCGGCATCCCCGGGATGGCGAGCGTGCGCCGCGTGCCGCTCATGCCTCGAGCTTCCGAGTGAAACCGTGCGTGCGGTTCGCGGCCTGCTCGGCGATTACACCGGCCAGCAGGCGCGCGGCGCTCTTCGACGCGTTCGCGTAGGCACGCTCCCAGCCGTCGGCGGCCAGCACGCTGTGCACGGTCGCGAGCGCCATACGGTCACGCTCGACGCGCAGCGCCTCATCGTTCAGCGCCTGAGCAGCCGAATCCGCGACGCGCTGCGACCGGGCGAGCACCTCGCGATGCGTCGGCGCTACGGGAGCCGGGCGATCGACGATCAGCGCCTCCACCTTCGGGGCGCTCACGCGGTCACCGCCTCTTCGGGAAAGCCGACGTAGGCGAGGCGGGAGAGCAGCGCGCGGGAGAGTGCGAGCGTCTCGGCCGGGGTGAGGTAGCGGACGCCGTCACGCTGCTGCATGACGACGACGCGCTGCCCGTCGATCGTGGTCGTGTCGATCGTGAACGTGTCGCTGTCGAACGACGCATCGACGACAAGAGCGACCGGGCGCTCGACGGCGGGAACGGTATCGGTGTTGCGGTCAGGCATGTACTGCCCCTTCAGGTGAGGTGGGTTTGTGACGCCGCGGCCTGCGTCGGGTCGGTGATTCGCTCTCGCATCCACGCGTCGAGATCGACGGGATAGAAGACGTTCAAGCGGCCTTGCTTGAATTTGCGCGGGCCTTGGTCCGCGGCGAGGAGGTTTCGGAAGGTCTGATAGGCGAGACCGCTATACGTCGCGGCCCCTCGTGTGGTGAGGACGGGGCCGCCGCGGCCAGAGGAGCCGGTCACGATGCCACCGCGTGCGCGGGCTCCTCTGCCCGGCGCAGCAGTTCTTTCGCGTCCATGCCGAGCCACATCGCGACAGCCATCAGTTCAGTGACGCTGAACGCGACGGCCCCGCTCAGGCGGCGACCGGCGGTGTGCGCGGTGATGCCGAGCACCCGCGCCATCTCCCCCGCCGTGCGCTTTTGCCGTGCCATCTCGGCCCGCACCTCGCCCGCCAGGCGCTGCGCGGCGGCCAATCCGACTGCTGCGTGATTTGTCATGTGACGAGAATGAATGACTTGTCATGCGCTGTCAAGCTAGTCATGCGTATTGACTAAAAATCATGCAGCGGACATACTCAGATCCCGTGGACAACTACTCTCAGCGCCTCGCCGACGCTCTCGTTTCCGAGATCAAAGCCGAGATGGGCCGGCAGGATCTCTCTTCCCGCGCCCTCGGTCGTCTGATCGGCGAGACCTCGCAGTACATGTCAATGCGCCTCGACGGAGGAAACCCCCGCACGGGCGAGCGCGTGACGCTGAACGTGCGCGACCTCTACTCGATCGCGAGCGCGCTCCACATCGACCCCCTAGACCTGATGAGCAGAGCGCAGCGCGTCGCCAGCGAGGCCACCAACGTGACCCCGTTCCCGACCCGCAATGTCGGAACCCCCACCGAAGATGACTTGTACCTCGCCGCCCGCGCCGCCGACCCCGAACCCACGGACGAACAGCCCTCATATGACGACCCCAGTTGACCTTCGCCTCCTCGACTTCGCCGAGGCGATCGGCGTCACCATCGAGTACGTGCGCATGCCCGCTGACCGCGACGGAATCTATGACCACGACGCCCGCCGCATCCGCCTGCGTCGCGGAATGTCGGCCCGCCATCACCGGTCGGTGCTCGCGCACGAGCTCGGGCACGCGGCGTTCGGAGACTGCCATACGCGCTTCGGTCCCGTGCACGCGAAACAGGAACGCCGCGCGGAAGAATGGGCCGCGCTCCGCTTGATCGACCTCGACGACTACCGGCACCTTGAAGCCGTGCACGCCGGCCACCCCGGCGCGATCGCCGTCGACCTCGACGTCATGCGCAGCACGGTCATCGCGTTTCAGAGCCTGCTCGAGCGTCTGGGCGACAACGTCTACATGCGCCCGCGGATGGGCCTCGGAATGTGGGAGCGACGCGAGGGCGTCGCCTGATGGCTCGGCCGCCGCTCGAACTCGAGACGTGGGGGCGCATCCGCCGCATGACGGTGAAGGGCAAGCCGACCGCACGCGCCTACTATCGGGATTCCGACGGCGTCACACGGTCGATGGACCGGCAGGGCAAGACCCCCGCCGAGGCTGAGCGCAATCTCGTGCGGGCGCTGAAACAGCGCCTGGCCCCCGCGAGCGACGATCTCACCGCAGACACGACCGTCTCCGACCTCGCGACGCGTTGGCTCGAGTCCCGCACCCGCCTCGCCGAAGGCTCGGTACGGATCTATCAGAACGCCATCACGAAGCACATCACCCCGGGTCTCGGCAGCGTGCGCTTGCAGGAGTGCAGCGTGCCACGGCTCGACCGGTTCCTTGTCGCGCTCGCGCGGTCATCCGGGCCGGGCACCGCGAAGACGACGCACGTCGTGCTGAGCGGAATGTTCACCCTCGCCGCCCGACACGGGGCCGTGCGCGCCAACCCGATGAGCGACGTCCCCGCACCCGAGCGCGCGAAACGGACGGCGCGAGCAGCCGCCCCCGACCGCTCGGCGGTACAGGGCATCCTCGACCGCTTCGAGCAATGGGACGCCGGGTCTGAGCCTCGCGACGAGAGCGATCGTCGACCGCGCCGCGCGCGCGCGAGCGACCTCGCCGATACGGCGAACATGTTCGTCGGCTCGGGCATGCGCACGGGCGAGGTCTTCGCACTCCGATGGGATGCGCTCGACCTCGTCGCACAACGGGTCATCGTCCGCGGGACGATCGCGCAGGATCGCGACGGGAAGATGTTCGTGCAGGAAGTGACGAAGAGCGACGCCGGTTATCGCGAGCTCGAGCTACCCGCCGAGACGGTCGACATGCTGATGCGGCGACGGGTCTCGTCGTTCTCGCAGTTTGTGTTCCCCTCGAGCGTCGGCACATTCCGGCATCCAAACAACTACCGCACGACGTGGCGCGATGCTCTGAAGGGCACAGCGTGGGAAGGGGTGACGCCGCGCAGCTTCCGCAAGACCGTGGCGACCGTCGTCCGCGATGAGCTCGGGATCGAAGCGGCGCGCGATCAGCTCGGCCATGAGGAGACTAAGACGACGGAGCGCAGCTACGCCGACGAGATCCACCGCGGCCCCGCCGCCGCATCCGTTCTGTCGAAACTGCTCACGCGAAAACCGTGAGTAAAACGTGAATCGGCCCCGCACCTTCGAAAAGGAGCGGGGCCGATTCTGCGTCTGACCTGCGGATTCTGGTGCCGGCTACAGGACTTGAACCTGCAACCCCCGTATTACAAGTACGGTGCGCTACCAATTGCGCCAAGCCGGCGTGAGACGCGGGACGTCTCGATGGACGAGTCTAGAGCGGTGGAGCTCCCTCTCGAGACAGCTCAGTCGCGGTGCGTGCCGCTCTCGCGGTCCCACTCGAGCGACTTCCACTGCAGGAACGAGCAGAGGTTTCCGGCCACCACGAGCTCAGCGGCCAGGCTCGCCATCTCGTGCGGAGAGAGCGTCAGGTCTTCGGGGCGCGAGGTGAGCGTCGCTTCCCAGAGCGGCTCGTCGTAGCCCTTGGGCTGCATGTAGACCGACACACGCGCGTTGGTGAGGTTCATCACCACGAGACCGGTGTCCTGGCTGTCGGCGTCCTCCTGCTCGACGACCTTGAGCTGACCCGCGAACAGATGGCCTTGGTCGCGGAATTCCTGCACCCACGCCTTCAGTTGCGTGAGAGACCGCCGCGGCGGGGAGTCCTCAAGCTCTTCGTTCATGTCTCCAGAATCTCATACAGCGGCGCGTTCGCACCGAACCGATCACCCCGCGGGGGTGGCAGAAGGCGTGGTCGACGGCGTCGGCGTGGCGGTCGAGTAGTACGCGTTGCTGTCGACCGTGAGCACGAACTGCGCGAACTCCTTCGCGTCGTCCATGTTGCCGACGTACTCGGTACCGTTCACGAGCACCGTCGGGGTCGCGGTCAGCGCCTGCCCCTTGGTTCCCGGCAGACCTTTGATCGCACGGTCGGTGGCGGCCTTGGCCCACGCGGTGTAGGTCTCGCCCTCGATGCAGTCGCGGACGGCGGCGATGTCGCCCACCCCCGCGCCCTGCGCCATGTCGGCGAGCTGCTGGTCGCTGTAGCCGTCGGAATCGACAGCGGGCTGATTCGTGAGCAGCTCGTGGTTGTAGGCGAAGAAGCGGTCGGACGAGTGCGTCGCCACGCAGGCGGCCGCCCCGGCCGCGCGCAGGCTGTACTTCGTGCCGTTCGACTTCGACGTGAGCATCGCGACGGGGTAGTACGTGAGGGTGGCAGCCTTGTCGCCCACCCACTTCGACAGCTGGCTCGCGTTGGCGGTCTGGAACTCGCGCGCCTCGGCCGACATGTAATCGACGTAGACACGGATGTCGACGGGCGCTGCCGTGCCGGTGGGCTCGGGAGTCGGCTCGGTCGTGGGCGCGGGCTCTGCGGCCGGAGGAGTGGCCTGTGCCGACATCGTCGCGGCGCTTCCGTCGACGGTCTGGTCGGCGAGGGGGTCGGCCACCTGCGAAGCGCTCGTGATCACGAAGCCGTCGTCGGTCGCGGCGTCGGGAAGAGCCTGCGAGCGCGCCTCGCGCGAGTTCAGGGCGAACGAGACACCGACCGCGGCGATCGCGATCACGGCGACCGCACCGATGCCCAGCAGCGAGCGACGCGCGATGCGCCACCGCGTCTGCTTCGCCTTGACCTGCTGCGCCTTCTCGCGGACCGCCTCACGGCGATCGCGTTCTGCTGGCACATTCGGTGACTGGTCGTTGGACATGAAACCTTCCGGGCACGGACGATGCCGCATGAAATCGGGGGGCCGCTCGGGTGGGGCGGACGAGCATCGATGGTAGCCAGGCTGGCTGAGAAATGACCAGACACGTGCGATACTGACGAATGCGTCCAACGTCGGGCGCACGGGGTCGCCCCCGTTCATTCCATTCACTACGGATCGTCCGGCACGTACCTGCCGGTGAAGGAGAAGAGAAAATGGCGTCCGTCACCTTCGACAACGCAACCCGTCTGTACCCCGGCGGCACCCGCCCCGCGGTCGACAAGCTCAACCTCGATGTCGCCGATGGCGAGTTCCTGGTCCTGGTCGGTCCCTCCGGCTGCGGTAAGTCCACCTCGCTGCGCATGCTGGCCGGCCTCGAAGAGGTCAACTCGGGTCGCATCCTCATCGGCGACCGCGACGTCACCGACGTCCCGCCGAAGGACCGCGACATCGCGATGGTCTTCCAGAACTACGCGCTGTACCCCCACATGACCGTGGCCGAGAACATGGGCTTCGCGCTCAAGATCGCCGGCGTGGGTAAGGAAGAGCGCGCCTCGCGCGTGCTCGAGGCGGCGAAGCTCCTTGACCTCGAGCAGTACCTCACCCGCAAGCCGAAGGCCCTCTCGGGTGGACAGCGTCAGCGCGTCGCCATGGGCCGCGCGATCGTGCGTCAGCCCCAGGTGTTCCTCATGGACGAGCCGCTGTCGAACCTCGACGCCAAGCTGCGCGTCCAGACCCGCACCCAGATCGCATCGCTCCAGCGCCGCCTCGGCGTCACCACCGTCTACGTCACGCACGACCAGACCGAGGCGCTCACCATGGGCGACCGCATCGCCGTGCTGAAGGACGGCCTCCTGCAGCAGGTGGGCACGCCCCGCGACCTGTACGAGACCCCGAAGAACGTCTTCGTCGCCGGCTTCATCGGCTCCCCCGCCATGAACCTCTTCACCGCCGACCTGGCCGAAGGCGGAGTCCGCTTCGGCGACGTCGTCGTCCCCGTCGAGGCCGACACCATCGGCAAGGCCAACGGCTCCGAGGTCACCATCGGAGTTCGTCCGGAAGACATCCAGGTCGCTCCCGCCGACGGCCGCGGCCTCACGGTCGTCGTCGACCTCGTCGAGGAACTCGGCGCCGACGGCTACCTCTACGGCCACACCGAGATCAACGGCAAGCGCACCGACCTCGTCGCGCGCGTCGACGGTCGCCGTCACCCCAACGCGGGCGAGACGGTCGTGCTGGCGCCGGTCCCCGGTCACGTGCACGTCTTCGACCTCGAGACGGGCGACCGTCTCACCGACCGGGCCATCGCTTCGGCCTGACCCACACCGACGCGGCGCGTCCCCGATCCCGATCCGTCGGGTCGAGGGCGCGCCGCACCGTTTTCCCGGAGGATTCCGTGTCCGATTCCCTCAGCATCACCGCGAGCGCCGTCGACCCGGGCCTGCTGCAGTTGCCCTGGTCGACGGGTCTCGCCGACTGGCCCAGCAGTCACATCGTGGCGCTGCCCAAGGGCATCTCGCGGCACCTCGTGCGCTTCGCCAATCTCTCCGGCCGGGTCGTCGCCATCAAAGAGACGACCGAGGAGATGGCGCGTCGCGAGTACGACATGCTCGGCAACCTCGACCGTCTCGACGCCCCCTGCGTCGATCGTGTCGCCGTGATCGCGGGCCGGACCGACGCCTCGGGACGCCCCCTCCCCGCGGCCCTCGTCACCGCGCACCTGCGTTTCTCGCTCCCCTACCGCGCCCTGTTCACCCAGGTGCTGCGCCCGCACACCGCGACGCGCCTCGTCGACGCCCTGGCGGTGCTGCTCGTGCGTCTGCACAACGTCGGTTTCTACTGGGGTGACGTCTCGCTGTCGAACACGCTGTTCCGCCGCGACGCCGGCGAGTTCGCGGCCTACCTCGTCGATGCCGAGACCGGCGAGCTGCACGGCAACCGTCTGACCCCCGGCCAACGCGCGCACGACCTCGACATCGCCCGCATCAACATCGCCGGCGAGATCATGGACCTCGAGGCCGGCGGCCGCCTCGAGGGCGGGGTGGATGCCGTGGCCATCGCCGACGGACTGGTGTCGTCGTACCACTCGCTGTGGGGCGCCCTCACCGACAAGGAGTCGTTCGCGGTCGACGAGTCGTGGCGCATCACCGAGCGCGTGCACCGTCTGAACGCCCTCGGCTTCGACATCGGCGAGATGTCCATCCGCACGGCGAGCGACGGCACGAAGGTGTCGATCCAGCCGAAGGTGGTGGATGCCGGCCACCACCAGCGCCGTCTGCTGCGCCTCACCGGTCTCGATGTCGAAGAGAACCAGGCCCGCCGCCTGCTGAACGATCTCGACGAGTTCCGCGCCCGGGTCTCCCGCCTGGGCGCCGATGAAGAGATGGTCGCGCACGAGTGGCTCACGCGCGTTTTCGAGCCGATCGTCATGGCCATCCCGTGGGACCTGCGCGCGAAGCTCGAACCCGCCGAGGTGTTCCACCAGGTGCTCGAACACCGCTGGTACATGTCGCAGGCTCGCGGCCGCTCCGTCCCCCTCGCCGAGGTCGTGAGCTCCTACATCGACGACGTCCTGCGCCACCGCCGCGATGAGGCCACGGTCATGGGCCCGCCCACCGACACGATGTCACTGCCCACGATCTCCGACGCCGATGCCCCCGCCACCGGCGAGATCCCCACGACCGACACCGACTCGGTCGACTGGCGCGACCTGGTCTGACGCCGCCGGTCCCCGCGAAGCGACGAGGCCGTGGCATCCGGAATCGATCCAGGATGCCACGGCCTCGGTGCGTCGCGGGCTCAGTACCCCACGGTGAAGCGTCCGCGCGTGTGCTTCGGGTTCTCGATCTCGTCGAGGACGGCGATCGCGAAGTCGGCGCCACCGATGAACGAGTTGCCCTCGCCGTCGACGACAAGCACGTCGCCGCCGTCGCGGTACGAACCGGTGCGCTCGCCCGGTGCCCACGAGCCGAAACCGCCGGCCGGGTGAACGTAGAACCAGTCGCGGCCGGTGTCGTCGGCCTGGAGGTCTTCGAGGATGCCGATCGCCTCGCGCGCCTCGGGCTTGTACTCCTCGGCGAAGCCCTCCGTGTCGATCAGGCGCGGCCCGCCCTCGGCCACGAGCGACCCGCCGGCGCCGCCGACGACGCCCACGCGGACGTTCTCGGGCAGAGCCGTGACGAGCTCGGCGATCGCGGGGCGGAGCTTGCCCTCCATGTCGCCACGGGGAGCAGCGGCCGAGACCACGACGTCGACCCCCTCGAGCTGGGCGACGAGACCGGGGACGTCGAGGACGGTTCCCTCGAGGTAGGTGGCGCCTTCGATGCGCTCGGTGGGCACCGAGCGCGCGATCGAGACGACCGTGTGGCCACGGCGGACGGCCTCGGTCACGATGTGGCTACCGGCGTAACCGGTGCCTCCGATGACGGCGATACGGGGCATGAGCGTTCCTCTCGATGGATCAGACGGTGCCGCGGAGCGTCGACACCTGGTACAGGGCGACGGATGCCGCGATGCCGGCGTTCAGCGACTCGGTCGCGGCGGAGATGGGGATCGACACGACCTGGTCGCACGTCTCGGTGACCAGGCGCGACAGCCCCTTGCCCTCGGAGCCGACGACGATCACGACGGGGCGGTCGGCGAGCTCGAGAGCCGGCAGCGATACGTCGCCGTCGCCGTCGAGGCCGAGCACGAACACGCCCTGCTTCTTGAACTCCTTCAGCGTGGCCGTGAGGTTGGCCGCGAGGGCGACGGGGATCCGGGCGGCGGCCCCGGCGCTGGTCTTCCACGCGGCGGAGTTGACGCTCGCCGAACGACGCTGCGGGATGATCAGGCCCTGACCGCCGAACGCGCCGGTTGAGCGGATGATCGCGCCGAGGTTGCGGGGGTCGGTGACACCGTCGAGGGCGACGAGCAGCGGCACCTGACCGCGGTCGATGATCTGCTCGAGCAGGTCCTGCGGGTGGGCGTACGCGTACGGGGGGACCTTGAGCGCGACGCCCTGGTGCACGCCGTCGAAGCCGGCCATGCGGTCCAGCTCGGGTCGCGTGACCTCGAGCACCGGGATGCCGCGGTTCGTCGCCATCGACAGCATCTCTTTGACGCGGTCGTCCATCTCGATGCGCTGAGCGACGTACATCGCCGTGGCGGGGATCTTCGCCCGCAGCGCCTCGAGCACGGAGTTGCGGCCGGTGACCGTCTCGGTGTCGTCGGTCGCCTTCGCGCTCTTGCGGTTAGGGTTGCTGCCGACCGCGCGCACGCCGGGCTTCGCCTTGCCACCGGCGGCGGCGTAGCGCTCCTGGGCTGCCTTGCGCTTGCCGGCCGGGTGCCAGGCGCGGTCCTCGGCCTTCGGGGTGGGACCCCGCCCCTCGAGCGCCTTGCGGACGTGGCCGCCGGTGCCCTTCAGAGGGCCCTTCTTCTTGCCGGGGTTGCGTGCTCCCGGGCGTCCAGGCTTAGCCATCGATACTCCAATGCGTTCCGGCCGGAGTGTCCTCCAGCGTGATTCCTGCGGCGGCGATCGCGTCTCGAATGCGATCCGCGGCCGCCCAATCCTTGTCCGCGCGCGCGTGCGCACGCTGCGTGATCATTGTCTGGACGAGGGCGTCCAGAGCGGCGGTCTGCGCTCCCCCGCCGGTGTCACCCCACTGAGAAGAGTGGGGGTTGATCCCCAGGACGAGCGTCATCTGCACGACGTCTGAGACATCCTGCTTCGCCTCATCGTACTTGCCGGCGTCGAGCAGCGCATTCCCCGACCGGATGCTCGTGTGGATCGCGGCCAGCGCCCGGGGCACAGAGAGGTCGTCGTCCATCGCCTCGACGAACTCCGCCGGGAGGCCTTCCTTCGCCTCGGGCCACCCCGGCTGGACGAGACGCCGGGCGCGGTCGAGGAACGTGCGGATCCGACCCAGGGCCGTCTCGGCCTCGGCCCACGACGCCTCGCTCAGGTCGAGGTTGGAGCGGTAGTGCGCCGCGGCGAGGGCGTAGCGCACCACGAGCGGATCGTGAGCGGCGAGCACGTCGGCGGCGAGGGTGAAGTTGCCCAGCGACTTCGACATCTTCTGACCGTCGACCGTCACCAGACCGTTGTGCACCCAGTACCGCGCGAAAGCGTTCCCGGCCGCCGTCGACTGAGCGATCTCGTTCTCGTGGTGCGGGAAGCGCAGGTCGAGACCGCCGCCGTGGATGTCGAACTCCGGTCCGAGGTAGCGGCGGGACATGGCCGAGCACTCGATGTGCCATCCGGGCCGCCCCTCGCCCCAGGGCGAGTTCCAGGTGGCGGACGCCGGCTCGTCGGGCTTCGCACCCTTCCACAGGGCGAAATCGCGGGGATCGCGCTTACCCCGGGGATCGGCGTCGGCCGCCGGCTCCATGGCATCCAGGCTTTGACGGGTGAGTTCGCCGTACGCGGGCCACGAGCGCACGTCGAAATACACGTCACCGGCCGCGGAATAGGCGTGTCCGCGCTCGATCAGCTCGGCGATGAGCTCCTGCATCTGCGTCACCGATGCCGTCGCGCGGGGTTCGTAGGTGGGGGGAAGGATGCCGATGGCGTCGTACGCCCGCGAGAACTCGAGCTCCATGCGGTAGGCGAGAGCCCACCACGGCTCGACCTCGGTCGCGTTGGCGAGGACCTTGTCGTCGATGTCGGTGACGTTGCGCACGAAGGTGACGCGGCCGAAGCGGTGGGCGAGCCACCGGCGCAAGAGGTCGAAGGCCAGGGCCGCGCGCACGTGACCGATGTGCGGACCCGATTGGACGGTCGGACCACAGACGTAGACCGTGATGTTCGCGGGGTCGAGGGGGACGAAGTCGCGGAGTCCCTGCGCCTTCGTGTCGTACAGCCGAACAGTCACCCTTTCAGCCTACCGGCCGCCCCTCCGCGCGACCCGTGCACGAAACATGCGGTCGCTAGGGTGCGGGAGTGCCTCTCGTGATCCGCCCCGATGACCTGTCCGGAGACGCCACGCGCGCTCTCGTCGCCGCCCACCTCGCGGGCATGCTCGAGAACACACCCGCCGAGAGCGTGCACGCGCTCGACGTGGATCGACTCACCGCGGACGGCATCACCGTGTGGTCCGCCTGGGTCGACGACGAACTGGCCGGCATCGGCGCCTGCAAAGACCTGGACCGCGACCGCGCCGAGCTGAAATCGATGCGGGTGGCCGAGGGCTTCCTCGGCCAGGGCATCGGCCGCGCGATCCTTCGGCACATCATGGACGATGCGCGGGAGCGCGGCATCCGGAGTCTCTGGCTCGAGACGGGGAGCACCGACGCCTTCGTGCCCGCTCGTCGCCTTTACGCGAGCGAAGGCTTCGTCGAATGCCCGGCGTTCCCGCCCTACGCGCCCGATCCGCTGTCGACATTCATGACCCGCACGGTCGAGGCGCCCTGATCCCGCGCCCCCTCGACCCGGGCGCCTGCTGCCCCGTCAGCCTCGGGCACCACTCGGCCAACACCTAGGGAACAGGCGTCTCATAGACGTGTGCGATGTCGAGTGCGGTCCCCGTGGACAGCGCTCCTCCCTCCCTCGGCGATCCTGGCGACCCCGGATCGAAACCGTGACGGCACCCCCACCGACGACGAGCGTGAAGCCGTCCCCGCCGCACTGACGCCACGCCGCACACCGTTCCGGACAGAACGACTCCCGTGCCGCCCGTTCGCGCTGCGCGCGGCGTCCACCGCAGCGGGCCCGTGAGCGGGAGGCGGTGAGAGCGACCGCCCGACTTGGACAGCGAGAGGCCAGGGCGCGGGGGCGCGCCCGGATGAAGGAAAGAGGACGAAGAACTATGGAGCAACAGCACGACGACATGTCGATCGAGGCGGTGTTCGCGCATCACGCCGATCGTCCGGCACTGCGAGAGCGGTTCGGAGCAGACGTCGAGGACACCAGCTTTCGCGAGCTGTGGGACCGAGCCAGTGCGGTTGCGGCCGCGCTCGGTGAAACCGTCTCGCCCGGCGACCGGATCGCGATGCTCGGAGCGGCGACCGCCGACCTCGTGACGCTCGATCTCGCGTCGTGGATCCTCGGCGCGGTGAGCGTGCCCCTCCAGGCGAGCGCGTCGCTCGAGGCCCTTCACGCGATCATCGACGAGACGGAGCCGGTGTGGCTCGCGGCCTCTGTCGAGCAGTCGGCCATCGCTCAGGCCCTCACCGAGGCAGCCGCCGGAGACGTGCGGACGATGGTGCTCGACACGGCGTCCGACACCGACACATCGCGTCCGACGCTCACCGAGCTCGTCATCCGCGGCGAGCTCCTGCCACGCCCGACCCCGTGGCATCCCGCGGCGGGCGAAGACCCCCTCGCGCTCCTGATCTACACGTCCGGCAGCACCGGAACCCCGAAGGGCGCGATGTACTCGCGCTCCATGGTCGAGAGACTGTGGCTCGCACGCCGGCCCGGCGTCGACGAGGGCGGCACCGACGACATCGTCGGCTACGCCTACCTACCGATGAGCCACCTCACCGGCCGCGCCGCGGTCTTCGCCACGCTCGGACGCGGCGGAACTCTCGCGCTCGCGACTTCGACGGACCTGTCGGCGCTGTTCGACGATCTGCGCACGTTCGCCCCGACCGAGTTCGTCTTCGTCCCTCGCGTGGCGGAGATGGTTCGGCAGGAGGGCGATCGCGACGAGCAGCGTCGCCTCGCCGCGGGCGATACGGATCAGGATGCCGTTCGCGCGGCTGTGCATGCCGACCTCCGCGTGCGGGCGTTCGGGGGACGGATCCGCCGGGCGATCTGCGCCAGTGCTCCGCTCACCCCCGAGCTCCGCACCTACATCGAGGAGTGCCTCGGCACGGCGCTGCACGACGTCTACGGCTCCACCGAAGCGGGCAGCATCCTCCACGACGGGGTCGTGCAGCAGCCGCCCGTCACCGCGCACAAGCTCGTCGACGTGCCCGAGCTCGGCTACCGCGTCACCGACCGTCCGCACCCGCGGGGAGAGCTGCTGGTGAAGAGCACGTCCACGATCACGGGATACTTCCGCCGGCCGGACGTCACCGCCGCGGTCTTCGACGAGGACGGCTTCTACCGGACCGGCGACATCATGGCGCAGACCGGACCGGGCACCTACGAGTACCTCGACCGTCGGAACAACGTCATCAAGCTGTCCCAGGGCGAGTTCGTCGCGGTGGCGGCGCTCGAGGCCACGTACGGCGGGACGCCCGAGGTGCGTCAGATCGCGTTGCACGGCGACAGCCGACACGCGTTCCTGCTCGCGGTCGTCGTGCCCGCGGATGCGGGATCGTCGGAGCGCGACGTGCTCGCCGCTCTGCAGCGCACCGCCCGCGAGCATGGCCTCGCCCCCTACGAGGTGCCCCGCGGAGTGATCGTCGAACCGGAGCCGTTCACGGTCGAGAACGGCTTGCTCTCGGACGCGCGCAAGCTCCTGCGGCCGCGCATCACGGCACGGTACGGCGAACGGCTCGCGACCCTCTACGCCGACCTCGCGGAGGAGCGCAGCGGCGCTGTGGTGGCAGCCCTCCGCGAGCGCGTCGGCGCCGAGCCGACGCTCGACACCGTGGTGCGCGCGGCCCGCGAGTTCCTCGGCGCCGAGGTGTCCTCGGCAACCGCCGCGGCAGCCCGGTACTCCGATCTGGGCGGTGACTCGCTGTCGGCGCTGACGTTCTCCGGGATGCTCGAGGACGTCTTCGGTACCGAGGTGCCCGTCGGTGTCATCACCGACCCGACGAACGATCTCACCGCCATCGCTGCGTTCATCGATCGCTCGACCGCCGACGATCGGCCCACGGTGGCTCGTGTGCACGGTACCGCCCCGTCGACGCTGCGTGCGAGCGACCTGCGCCTCGACCGGGTGCTCGGCGACATCCCGGAGCCGGTCCTGCGTGCCTCGCGCGCCCCCGCGACTCCGGAGAGCGCTGCTCGCGGCCGCACCGTCCTGCTCACGGGCGCCAACGGATACCTCGGACGGTTCCTGGCCCTCGACTGGCTCGAACGCCTCGCTCCGGTGGGCGGAACACTCGTGTGCATCGTTCGCGGTTCCGACGACGCCGACGCCCGACGTCGCCTCGACGCCGCGTTCGCCGCAGACCCCGCCTTCGCCGAACGCTTCGCAGACCTCGCAGCCTCGCTCGAGGTGAGGGCCGGCGATGTCAGCGAGCGCTCCCTCGGTCTCGACGAGCCGCGGTGGCGCGACCTCGCCGCCCGCGTCGACCTCATCGCGCACGCCGCCGCCCTCGTCAATCACGTCCTGCCGTACACGGCGTTGTTCGGTCCGAACGTCGTAGGCACCTCCGAGATCATCCGCCTCTCGATCGCCGCCGGCAGCGTGCCCGTCACCTTCGTCTCGAGTGTCGCGGTCGCCGGTGGCGCGCGGCCGACCGTCGAAGCCGCGGCCGACCCGGCCGCCCCCGCCGCGCTCGACGAACGTGCCGACATCCGCGACACGATCCCCGTGTGGAGCATCGGAGACGAGTACGCCAACGGGTATGGCGCGAGCAAGTGGGCGAGCGAGGTGCTGCTGCGCGAAGCGCACGAGCAGTACGGCGTGCCGGTGGCGGTGTTCCGCTCCGACATGGTTCTGGCGCACCCACGCTGGCGCGGCCAGGTGAACCTGCCCGACGTCTTCACCCGGCTGGTCTGGAGCGTCCTCGCCACGGGCCTGGCACCGGAGTCGTTCGTTCGGCGTGGTGCCGACGGCGAGCGTCTGCCGTCCCACTACGACGGCTTGCCGGCCGACTTCACGTCCGCCGCCATGAACGCGATCGGCGCCTCCACCAACGGGGGATACCGCACCTACAACGTGGTGAACCCGAACGACGACGGCGTCTCCCTCGATACCGTCGTCGACTGGCTCCAGGACGACGGGTATGCCATCGAGCGCGTCGCGGACCACGCCGAATGGGTGGACCGGTTCCGCACGGCGCTGGAGTCGCTGCCCGACGAGGATCGTGCGCGATCGGTTCTGCCGCTGATGCACGCGTTCGCCACCCCCGAGGAACCGCACGCCGGCTCGACCATCCCCGCGGATGCGTTCGTCGAAGCCATTCGGACGATCCACCCGCTCGGATCGCCGGATATCCCCTCCATCGACCACGCGCTCATCACGAAGGTGGCGGACGACCTCTCGTTCCTGGAGCTGCTCGCGCCGTCACGGCGCGCCGTGGCCTGACCTCGGATGCGACGGCACCCTGGAGGCCTGGCCCCGGGCGCCGTCGCGACGACCCCCGTGAAGGCACAGCGGACGCCCCCGAGGGCGACGAAACGACCACCCCCGCGTTTCCGGCAAGGGAGCGGTCGCGGCGAGAACGGCTAGACGGGCACGACGAGGGCGGTTGCGAACGCGGCGACCCCCTCGCCCCGGCCGGTGAACCCGAGGCCGTCGGTGGTGGTGGCGCTGACCGAGACGGGCGCTCCCCCGAGCGCGGCGGACAACGCCTGCTCCGCTTCGATGCGGCGGTCGGCGAAGCGCGGGCGACGGGCCTGCACCTGCACGGCGACGTTGCCGACGCGCCATCCCGCGGCGGACAAGAGCTGTACGGTATGCGAGAGGAAGGCGGCCGCGTGCGCGCCGGCGAACTCCGGTCGGTCGGTGCCGAAGTGCGTACCGATGTCTCCGAGCCCCGCCGCCGCCAGCAGCGCATCGACGATCGAGTGAGCCACCGCGTCGCCGTCGGAATGGCCCGACAACGCGGGCTCCCCCGGCCACTCGAGGCCCGCGAGCCACAGCGTGCCCTCTCCCCCGAACCCGTGTACGTCGGTGCCGATGCCCACTTGCGGCAGGTCGTGGGACGGGGATCGGACGGTGGATGCCACCGTGACCGGCGCGAGAAGTGCTCGAGCGCGCTCGAGGTCGGGGCCGGTCGTGATCTTGAACGCCACCGCGTCTCCCTCGACCGTCACCACGGAGTGCCCCGCTGCCGCGACGGCGGCCGCATCGTCGGTGTGATCGGTCTCGACGGATGCGAGAGCGGCCTCGAGGATCGAGCGACGGAACCCCTGGGGGGTCTGAGCAGCGGCCAGCTCGGACCGGTCGACGGGAGCGACCACGCGTCCGTGCTCGTCGACGCGCTTGATGGTGTCGACGACGGGGAGGACGGGGATGACGGCGGCCGCCCCGGCATCGACGGCCCGCACGACACGATCGAAGACCGCGGGCGGCGTGAGCGCTCGCGCCGCGTCATGGACGAGCACGATCTCGACATCGGCCCACAGCGCGCCGAGGCCCGCGGCGACCGACTCCTGACGGGTCGCCCCGCCGACCACGACGGTGACGAGGTCGGAGCGATCGCCCGCGGCATCCCGTGCATCGGTCAGCGCCTCGCCCTCGTATCCCCGGGGCACGACGACGACCACCTGCGCAGAGGTGGCCTCGAAGACGCCCCGCAGAGCGTGGTGCAGAATCGACCGGTCATCGATACCGACGAACGCCTTCGGCGCCCCACCCTGGAGACGGGTGCCGGAACCGGCGGCGACGACGATGACCGCGAGACGCGGGACGGGGGTGAGAGTCACCCGTTCACGCTAGCGCGCCGCCGAGGACGGCGACGCGCCGTGCGGGATCAGGAAGCGAGGACCTCGTCGAGCACGACGCTCGCGCGGTCTTCATCGGTCTTCTCAGCCAGAGCGAGCTCCGACACCAGGATCTGACGGGCCTTCGCGAGCATGCGCTTCTCACCGGCGGACAGGCCGCGGTCCTGATCGCGGCGCCACAGGTCGCGAACGACCTCGCTGACCTTGATCACATCGCCCGAAGCGAGTTTCTCGAGGTTCGCCTTGTAGCGGCGCGACCAGTTGGTCGGCTCCTCGGTGAAGGGCGCGCGGAGCACCTCGAAAACGCGGTCGAGACCCTCTTTGCCGATGACGTCACGAACGCCGACGAGGTCGACGTTGTCAGCCGGGACCTCGATGACGAGGTCTCCCTGGGTGACGTTGAGCTTCAGGTATTTCTTCGTCTCGCCCTTGATGACGCGTTCTTTGACCTCGATGATCGTGGCCGCGCCATGGTGCGGGTAAACGACGGTCTCGCCAACCTCAAAAAGCATGGAGTTATGTCCTTTCGGCAACATCCAGGATACCACAGGCCCGCATGCGCTAAGGTTCCGCCCTCCCTCCGCACCTCCCCCTCCTCGCGCGCGTGCGGGCGGCCCGCGACCGCGAACCCCGTAGGATGATCTGGATGCCGTCTGTCGATCTTGGAGGATCCGTGAAAACGCGCCTGATCGCGTCCATCGCCCTGGGTGCCGCTGTCGTACTCGGTACGACGGGATGCAACATCCTCGCCCCTCAGGCGACCACCATCGATTACTCGGCGTCCGACGGGGTGAACGTGCCGGCCGACTCCGGCCCGCTCCACATCCGCAACGCGATGATCGTCGCCGACGACGAGGGCACCACCGGCAACTTCGTCGCGGCCATCGTCAACGACACCACCGACGAGATCACGCTGAACATCGAGGTCGGCGAGGGCTCGACGGCCGTGCGCGCCTCGGTGAACGTGCTGGCCAACCGCACGCTCAGCCTCGGCGATCTCGCCAACGGCGTCGAGCCGCTCACCCTCGACGGCATCGACGCCGCTCCCGGGTCGACGGTGCCCGTCTACTTCCAGTCCGGCGACGGACAGGGTGCTCTCATCCAGGTACCCGTTCTCGACGGAGCCCTCGAGTACCTCGCGCCGCTCGCGCCGAGCCCCGAGCCGTCGTCCACCATCACCCCGCTGCCGGCGACTCCCTCGCCGACGGCCAGCGCGACTCCCGCGTCCTGATCACGCGCGAAGGCGCCGACGGTTTCCGTCGGCGCCTTCGTCGTTCCCGTGCCGTCAGGCCTCGAACCGGTACCCGAGGCCCCGGACGGTGACGAGCATGCTCGGCTCGCTGGGGTTCTGCTCGATGCGCGAGCGGATGCGCTTGATGTGCACGTCGAGGGTCTTGGTGTCACCGAAGTAGTCCGTTCCCCAGACGCGATCGATGAGCTGTCCCCGCGTGAGCACGCGACCGGCATTGCGCATCAGCACCTCGAGGAGTTCGAACTCCTTGAGCGGGATGTTGATCTCTCCGCCGTCGACGGCGACGGTGTGGCGGTCGATGTCGAGCACCACGCGCCCGCCCGAGAGGATGCGGTCGTCGAGGTCGGCCTCTTCCGGCGCACGGCGGCGCAACACCGCTCGCATCCGCGCGAGAAGCTCGCGGGTCGAGTACGGCTTGGTGACGTAATCGTCCGCACCGAGCTCGAGGCCGACGACGATATCGACCTCGGAGTCCTTGGCCGTGAGCATGATGATCGGCACCTGAGAGCTCAATCGCACCTGACGGCACACCTCGGTTCCCGGCATCCCGGGGAGCATGAGGTCCAGCAGGATAATGTCGGCCCCGCGCTCGCGGAAAGCGACCAGGGCGAGGGCACCGTCTTCGGCGATCTCGACCTCGTAGCCCTCTCGGCGCAGCAGATAGGCCAGCGGGTCGGCCAGATCGGGCTCGTCCTCGACGATCAGAACGCGGGTCATGCGGTGTCTCCCTTCGCGGGTACGGGGGTCGTCGCGGAGCTCTTGCGGCTCTTGCGACGGGGCTTGGGACGGACGCTCTCGAGATCGGGAGCCTCCGACATGGGAAGTCGGATGGTGAAGGTCGACCCGCGGTCCGGACGCGACCAGAGCCGCACCTCTCCCCCGTGTCGCTGGACGGCGTGCTTCACAATGGAAAGTCCGAGGCCCGTCCCACCGGTACGGCGCGAGCGAGCCTGGTCGGCGCGGTAGAACCGCTCGAAGACACGATGCTGGTCGCTCTCGGGAATGCCGATACCGCGGTCGGTCACCGCGATCTCGACCACGGTGTCGTCGAGCTTGACGCCGACACCCACCTTCGACCCCTCGGGCGAGTAGGCGATGGCGTTGGCCACGAGGTTGCCGACCGCTTCGGTCAGGATCTGCGGCTCACCGCGCACCCAGAGCCCCTTGGTGCCCCCGCGGACGACCGTGACCTGGGCGGCATCCGCCTGAATCGCGTAACCCTCGACCGCGGCGGTGACGACCTCGTCGATCGACACGTCGCGCACGTCCCTCAGCTCGTCGGACGCCTGCAGGCGCGAGAGGCTCAGGATGCGGTTGACCAAGGCGGCCAGCCGGGTGACCTCGGCCTGCAGCCGCGAGGCGAAGTGCCGCACCTGTGCGGGATCGTCCGCGGCGAACTCGATCGCCTCGGAGAGCAGGCTCACCGCGCCCACCGGCGTCTTCAACTCGTGGCTCGTGTTGGCCACGAAATCGCGGCGCATCTCTTCCACCCGCTCGCGCTCCGTGATGTCGCGCAGCACGACCAGGGTGAGGCGGCCCGAGATCGGGGTGGCACGCACCGCGACCAGGCGGGGCTCGGCCGGAGCGGCACCGCGGCGCAGCCGCAGGTTCTCGGCGATGCCCGATCCGGTGTCGCGCGCCACGCGGGCCACACGTTTGAGCTCCTCGCTCGAGATCACCTCTCCGGTGTGGACGCCGAACACCTCGGCGGCCGGCGAGAGCGCCAGCACCGTCGACGAGGTGTCGCACACGAAGGCGGGGTCGTCCATCGCCCCGAGCATGGCCTCCACGCCCTCCGGCACCTCCGCGGAGGTCTGCGCCAGAGCGCGGTCACGGGCCCGCAGTGCTGCGACCACGAGGCCGACCACCGCCGCCCCGATCAGAAGTCCCGCGAGGAGCGCGAGCAGCACGAGCTGCGGTTGTTGCATGCGTCCAGCGTAGAGGCGCCCCTCGGCCGTCACCGGCCGTTCACCCTCGTAGGAACCGCAGCAGAGGCTACTATTCACTGTCACAGCACCGCTCGTTAACCTTCGCTGGGAAGAATCCCCGAGGGTTGCGGGACACGTCCGTGCCGTGCCGCCGACGAGGAAGGTACCCGCCCATGCGCGAAGTATTCCACCAGTCCCTCGAGGACGTTCAGAGCCGACTGGTCGAGATCGCCGACCTCGTGACCATCGCGATCGATCGCGCGACGCGCGCGTTCGGTACGAGCGACGTCTCCCTGGCCGAAGAGGTCATCGAGGCCGACGCCATCATCGACGAGAAGGCCTTCGAGCTCGACGAGCTCGCGATCGAGATCCTCGCCCGGCAGCAGCCCGTGGCCCGCGACCTCCGTATCGTCGTGACCGCTCTGCGCGTGAGCGCCTCACTCGAGCGCATGGGCGACATGGCCGAGCACATCGCTCAGCTCGCGCGCTCGCGTTTCCCCGAGCGCGCGGTCCCCAAGGGGCTGAAGAGCACCTTCGCGCGCATGGGTGAGCTCGACGTCGAGGTCGCTCGCAAGCTCGCCGAGCTGCTGCGCACACAAGACCTCCGGATCGCCGAGGCCATCCGCGACGCCGACGACGACATCGACGAGCTGCACGTCAGCGTCTTCGAGAAGGTGCTCGGCGACTCGTGGAAGGGTGAGGCGACCGCGACGGTCGACGCCACCCTCGCCAGCCGCTACCACGAGCGCTTCGCCGACCACGCGGTCTCGGTGGCCAAGAAGGTCATCTACCTCGCGACCGGCGACTGGGCCGGTGCCGACGACGACTCCTCGCACGAGCCGATCCCGGTCATCTGACCCGAGGGACAACAGGAGAGGGGGTGGATGCCGATCGGCATCCACCCCCTCTTCCGTGCGGCGTCAGTGCTTGTTGCCCTGGGCGGCGACGGCGGCAGCGCCAGCGGCCGCGGCCTCGGGGTCGAGGTACTCGCCCGGTCCGACGGGGGTGAGGTCGTCGTTGAGGCGGTAGACGAGCGGGATGCCGGTGGGGATGTTCAACTCCGCGATGCCGGCGTCGCTGATGCCCTCGAGGTGCTTGACCAGGCCGCGCAGCGAGTTGCCGTGCGCCGTGACGAGCACGGTCTTGCCGGCCTGCAGGTCGGGGACGATGTCGCTGTGCCAGTACGGCAGCATGCGGTCGATGACGATCTTCAGCGACTCGGTGTCGGGCACCTCGCCGTCGATCCCGTCGTAGCGGGGGTCGCCGACCTGGCTGTACGGGTCGTCGGCGGGCAGGGCGGGCGGCGGAACGTCGAACGAACGGCGCCAGAGCATGAACTGCTCGTTGCCGAACTCCTCGAGAGTCTGCGCCTTGTCCTTGCCCTGCAGGGCGCCGTAGTGACGCTCGTTGAGACGCCACGACCGCTTGACCGGGATCCACAGGCGGTCGGCCGCGTCGAGGGCGATGTTCGCCGTCTGGATCGCGCGGCTGAGCACCGACGTGTGCAGCACGTCGGGAAGGACGCCGGACTCGGCGAGCAGCTCGCCGCCGCGCTTCGCTTCGGCCTTGCCCTGGTCGGTGAGTCGCACGTCGACCCAGCCGGTGAACTGGTTGGTCTTGTTCCACTCGCTCTGCCCGTGGCGGAGGAGGATCAGCGTGTGAGGCATGAGTCCATGCTACCGACGTGCGAGCCGCGAACCGGGGCCGCGGGGCCTGGCAAAATGTGACGGTGACCCCCTCTCCCGTCGGCCGTCCCACCCGCGGGACGACCGGGGTCAACCGCCTGCGCCGCATCGACCGCTGGATCGCCCGGCACCCCGTCCTCCGCCGGACCGACGATCCCCTCGTGGTCGACCTCGGTTTCGGAGCCAGCGCCGTGACACCGCTCGAATTGCTCGCTCGCCTCCGCAGCCACCGACCGGATGCCGAGGTCCTCGGCCTCGAGATCGACCCCGAACGCGTGGCTCGAGCCCGAGAACAGTCCGCGGGGATCGAGGGGGCGTCCTTCGCCCGCGGAGGCTTCGAGGTCCCTGTGCCGCGTTCTCGTCGACCCGCGGTCATCCGCGCGATGAACGTGCTGCGCCAGTACGACGAGGCCGACGTGGCCGACGCGTGGGGCCGTATGTGCTCGCGGCTGCAGCCCGACGGCATCCTGGTCGAGGGCACCTGTGATGAGATCGGCCGCGTCGCGACGTGGGCGGAGGTGGGACCGGATGCCGTGCCCCGAAGCCTCACCATCTCGCTGCGTCTCGCCGAGCTCGACTCCCCCGCGATCGCCGCCGAGCGACTGCCGAAAACCTTGATCCATCGCAACGTCGACGGGGAACGCGTGCACGAGTTCGTGGCATCCCTCGATCGCGAATGGGCCCGAGCCGCGGTGGTCGCGCCGTTCGGGCCGGTCCACCGCTGGCGGACGGCGATGCTCGCCCTGGCGGACGCGGGGTGGCCCCTGCTGCGCCGCGAGAGGTGGCGACTCGGCGAAGTGGGCGTGGCGTGGGAGGCCGTCGCTCCGCGCTGAAGGTCAGACCCGGGGCAGGAGCGCCCGGGCGTCGGCCGAGGGCATTCCGGCTGCGACGAGCAGGTCGACGGCGAGCGGACGCAGGGCCGCGATCAGGTTGAGCTCGCCCACGCGCCCCTCGGGCAGCAGCGCCGCGGGGTCGAGCCGTCGAGCGACCGCGCCGACGGCCTCTCGGGCGACGGGCTCGAGCGAGATGTCGTCGAGACTGTCGCGGACGAGGCCCGCGCCCCGCGCCAGTTCGGTCAGCAGATCGGCGGGGACGGGACGACTCTCCCCGTCCGCGCAGAGGTATGCCGCCCGCCGGGCGACCACACGCAGGTTGCGGGTGGTCAGGTCGAGAGCACCGCGCACGCGCTCGTGGCGATCGAGCTCGGTACGCTGGCGGCGCAGGAACGGCGAGATCCGCGCCACCTCGCGCCCCGACTCGAGCGACCCGCTCCACGCGTCGACGTACGTCTGCAGAGAGCGGGCGCGTTCGAGACCGCGCTCGGCGCGCGCGCGGTCGCCCTTGCGCAGCGCTCGCACGATCGTGTCCATGGCCGCGTCCAGCGCATCGAACAGCTCGTCGGCATCGCGGAGCTCGGTGCGACGGAGGGTGCGCGGGATGAGCGCCGTCACGATGAGCGCGGCAGCGCCGCCGATGGCCCCGTCCACGAGACGCAGGAACGGCACGCCCGACACGAGCACGAGGGCGATGAGCGACTGGACCACCGCCGCGAGGGCGAAGCCCGGCTGAGGAGACAGGAACCGGGCCACGGCGAGGGTCACCGTCATCGCGAGCGCGATCTGCCACCACCCGGCACCCACCGTCAACAGGACGACCTCGGCGATGAGGATGCCCACGAGCATGCCCATGACCGTCTCGGCGACCCGCCACGGCCGCGCGTCGCGGACGAGCCCCAGGCTCGACACGGTGACCGTCGCCGCGAGAAGGGGGACCGAATGACCGAGCACGAAGTGGGCGAAGGCGTACGCCGCGGTGGCCGCGACGACGATCTGCGCGATCGCTGGCAGCGACTCGCGCACGCGGTTGACGCGACGGCCCACCGTGGAGCGCCAGCGCGCACCGGCGACGACGACCCCGACGGTCGTCGTCGAGGAGTCGTCGGAGGTCATTCCGCGGCGCGGCGGCGCCCGAGGCGCGGCAGTCGCGGAACGGCGGCAGTGGCACCGGCGTCCGCCGGCACGACGGTCTCGGCCGCGGCGGCCAGCGGACCGTCGGCGGTGTCGACGACGAGCGCCTCGCCCTCCGGCGCGGTGCGCTTCACGAGGGCCAGGGCGATGGGCCCGTCCTCGTGGTGCACCGCCACCGACGTGATGGCGCCGATCACGGTGTCGCCCGCCCGCACGACGTCTCCGCGCGCGGGGAGGACGTTGTCGCTCCCGTCGAGCTGGAGGGCGACGACGCGACGCGGCGGGTGCCCGAGGTTGTGGACCTTCGCCACCGTCTCCTGACCGCGGTAGCAGCCCTTCGACAGATGCACCGCCGTGCGGAGCCAGTCCATCTCGTGCGGGAGCAGCCGCTCGTCGGCGTCGATCGCCACGCGGGGGCGCCAGGCGGCGACCCGCAGCGCTTCGACGGCGTCGAGACCGGCCAACGCCGTGTCGCCGCCCACGGCCGAGGCGATCACGCGCTCGAACTCCGCGGCATCCACGATCGCTTCCGCCCAATCGCGGTCGGCCCCGGGGTGCGGCTCGACGCGGGCGTACGCCCAGCCGCCCGGCGAGACGTCGGGCCACGGGTCGACCCACACCGGTGCGACGGTCGAGAGGGAGGCCACGGCCGCGCGCGTGCCGCCCAGCACGAACAGGTCGTCCGAGTGATCGGTCACCGCCACACGGAGCCGGAAGCGCATGCGCATGAGCCACGCGGCGAGCGCCTCGGCATCGGACGCGTCGACGAGGAGCCACGTGGTCTCGCCGTCGTCGACCACCGAGGCGGCGTGCTCGACGCGGCCCTGCGGGTCGAGGATGAGGAACTCGGTCGAGACCCCTGGTGCGAGGTGCGTGAGCGCTTGCGACGAGAGGGAGTCGAGCCAGCTGCGGCGGTCCTCGCCCGACACCGAGATGACGCGGCGGTCCCCGAGGGGCGCGAGAGCGGATCCGGATGCCAAGCGGCGCTGCTCCGCGACGGGAGAGCCGACGTGGCGCAGTCCGCGCTCGTCGATCACCGCGCTGGGGACGGCGGAGAGGGAGGTCACGGTCACTCCGCCCGGGCCAGTCGGGCCGAGGCGTGCGAGCCGAGCTCGCGACCGAGAGCGGCGATGTCCCACGCCCAGAGGAGGTGGTTGTCGACGAGACCGTAGAGGCGGGTCGCGGCCGTATAGGTCTTCGCCCCGGCGGTGCGGACCACGGCATCGGTCGCCAGGTCGATGCGCGGCCCCTTCACCTGCCCGACATAGAGCTCCAGGATGCCGTCGGCGTGCGCCAGGCTCACCTCGATGTCGAAGCCGCCGTCGGCGTTGCGCAGCGCCTCGACGTCGTCGGCGGTGCGCGTGACGGGCTCGGCCGTCGCGGGGAGCAGGCCGGGCCCGGCGTCGGCGTCGCCGACGGGGCGCGCGAGACGCCAGTAGCCGATCTCGGAGACGAGCGGACGTCGCTTCTCTCCCTCGAGCAGCCAGGCATCCGCCGAGTAATTGAGGAACGCGCCGCCGTCGTGGCTGAAGCTCACGCGATGGGCGAACTCACCGGAGAAGGATCGACCGTCGACCTCGTAGTCGATGACGCCGGTGCCCTCCCAGACGCCCACCAGCCACGAGAGCGGGACGAGGTCGGCCGGGAGATCGGTCGGGATCTCGATCACGACGCGCTCAGCGCTGGCCGCGGTAGAGGTTCCAGATGACCGTTCCGGACACGAAGGCGATCGCCAGCGAGGCGAGGCCGAGAAGTCCCACGAAGAACGCTTCGAGCGCGAAAAGGTCCATGGGTCGATCCTAGCCCGACACCAGCGCTGCGAGCCCGAAACCGGCCGTGATGATGCCGAGCACGACCATCGCCCCGAGGCTGCTCAGCGCCATGCGCTGGATGAACGCCTGCGAGCGGCCGTACCAGAGCTGCACGGCGAAGGCGACGATGACGCAGCCCCCCAGCGCGACCGTGATCCACTGCGCACGCCAATGCTCGGGGACGAACAGGCCGATGAGCACGCCGGCCACCGCGGCCAGCACCCACACGGCGACGATGCCGCCGAATGTGCGACGCGGCGCGAGGTCAGGGGTCGACATGACCCCATCATCACTCACGACCCCCCTGGCATGCACGCGCAGCGCCGGTGTCGAGCGGCTCCGCGCGTCACCCTAAGATGATCGGGTGCGCGGCACGCCGCACGGGAGGTCCTTTTGGCTCAGCTTCTAGTACTCAGCTCCGCCCCGGGCGGCGGGGCTGCTCTGCCTGCGCTCGAACTTCTGAGCCACCGGGTGCGACAGATCCCCGCCGAGGCCGCGCAGCTGGTGAACGCGCCCAGTGCCGACGTCATCTTCGTCGACGCGCGCTTCGACCTCGTCGGGGCGAAGTCGCTCAGCAAGATCCTCACGACCACGGGTGTCGAGGCACCCCTGGTTCTCATCGTGACCGAGGGCGGCCTCACCGCCGTCTCCACCGACTGGGGCATCGACGACGTCGTGCTCGTCGCCGCCGGCCCCGCCGAGATCGACGCGCGCATCCGCCTCGCGATGGGCCGGCGCGCCGCCGACCAGGTGTCGACGCGCATCCAGACCTCCGGCATCACGATCGACGAATCGTCGTACTCGGCGAAGGTGCACGGCAAGCCGCTCGACCTGACGTACAAGGAGTTCCAGCTCCTGCACTTCTTCGCCACGCACCCGTCTCGCGTGTTCACCCGCGAACAGCTGCTCAGCGAGGTCTGGGGCTACGACTACTTCGGCGGTACCCGCACGGTCGACGTGCACGTCCGCCGCCTGCGCGCCAAGCTCGGCGATCTCGAGCAGCTCATCGGCACGGTGCGCAACGTCGGCTACCGATTCAACGTGTACGAAGACGACGCCCCCGTCCCGGCATCCCCCTCCGCATAAAGTCTCACGCACCGCGTGTTCACTCCCGTGTCACCGACCCCTGCAATGATGTGGGGATGATGGAACACGACTCGCTGGATGCCGGTCTCGGCGATGCGGACGACGACGACTTCGACGAGGCCGTCGAGGCCGAAGACGATCAGCTGCCCGACCACCGGTACCTCGATCGCGAGATCAGCTGGCTGTCGTTCAACCAGCGCGTGCTCGAACTCGCCGAGGACCCCATGGTCCCGGTGCTCGAGCGCGCGAACTTCCTCGCCATCTTCGCGAGCAACCTCGACGAGTTCTTCATGGTGCGCGTCGCGGGACTCAAGCGCCGCATCGTGACGGGCCTCGCCGTTCCCACCAATGTCGGCCGCGCACCGCTGGACGTGCTCGCCGACATCTCGGCCGAAGCTCACCGCCTGCAACTGCGCCACGCCGCCGCGTGGACCGACAAGGTGCGCCCCGCCCTCGCCGAGGCCGGTATCGAGGTGGTGTCGTGGGACTCGCTCGACGAGGACACCGCCGCGCGGCTGACCGAGTACTTCCAGCGGAACGTGTTCCCGGTGCTCATGCCGCTCGCCGTCGATCCGGCGCACCCGTTCCCCTACATCTCGGGTCTCTCGCTGAACCTCGCGATCCGCATCCGCAACGCGCGCACCGGTCGCCAGGAGTTCGCGCGCCTCAAGGTGCCCCCGATGCTCCCGCGCTTCGTCGAGATCGGCGGAGACGGACCGGGCGTGCGTTACCTGCCCCTCGAGGAGCTCATCTCGAACCACCTCGGCGACCTGTTCCCGGGCATGGAGGTGCTCGACCACCACGCGTTCCGTCTGACGCGCAACGAGGACATGACGATCGAGGAGGACGAGACCGAGAACCTCATCCAGGCCCTCGAAGCCGAGCTCCTTCGTCGTCGTTTCGGTCCTCCCATCCGCCTCGAAATCACCGAGGACATGGACGACGTCACCCGCTCGCTACTGCTGAGCGAGCTCGACATCACCGAGCAGGAGGTCTACCGCCTGCCCGGTTCCCTCGACCTGCGCGGCCTGTTCGACCTGTCGCGCATCGACCGCCCCGATCTGCGGTATCCGCCGCACGTCCCCAAGACGGCGCTGGCCTTCCAGCCGCCCGAGCAGAACGGGCGCGCCGATCTGTTCGGCGCGATCCGCAAGGGCGACGTGCTCGTGCACCACCCGTACGAGTCGTTCGCGACCAGTGTGCAGGCCTTCCTCGAGCAGGCCGCTCGCGACCCGCACGTGCTCGCGATCAAGCAGACCCTCTACCGCACCTCGGGCGACAGTCCCATCGTGCAGGCGCTCATCGACGCGGCCGAGGCCGGCAAGCAGGTTCTCGCGCTGGTCGAGGTCAAGGCGCGCTTCGACGAAGCCAACAACATCGTCTGGGCCCGCAAGCTCGAGAAAGCGGGCGTCCACGTCGTCTACGGCCTCGTGGGGCTCAAGACCCACTGCAAGCTCGCCCTCGTCATCCGCGAAGAAGAGGGGCGACTGCGCCACTACAGCCACGTCGGCACGGGCAACTACAACCCCAAGACGAGCCGCATCTACGAGGACTTCGGTCTGTTCACGGTCGACGACCAGGTGGGCCGCGACCTCACGCGCCTGTTCAACGAGCTCAGCGGGTATGCGATCGAGAAGAAGTTCAAGCGGCTGCTCGTCGCTCCCCTGCACCTGCGCAAGGGACTGCTGCGTCACATCGACAAGGAGCGCCGCAACGCCCTCGAAGGCAAGCCCTCCGGCGTGCGGATCAAGGTCAACTCGATGGTCGACGAAGAGATCATCGACGCGCTCTACCGTGCGAGCCAGGCGGGCGTTCCCGTCGAGGTGTGGGTGCGCGGCATCTGCTCCATCAAACCCGGGGTTCCCGGCATGAGCGAGAACATCACGGTGCGCTCGATCCTGGGGCGCTACCTCGAGCACTCGCGCATCTTCACGTTCGAGAACGACGGCGATCCGCAGGTGTACATCGGCAGCGCCGACATGATGCACCGCAACCTCGACCGCCGTGTCGAGGCGCTCGTCCGCGTGGTCGACCCCGCTCAGGTGCAGGAGCTCACGACGCTGTTCACCCTCGCGATGGACGACGGCACGAGCTCGTGGCACCTCGGTTCCGACGGCGAGTGGACGCGGCACAGCGTCGACGCGTCGGGCGCCCCTCTCATCGATCTGCAGGAGCACACCATGACCCTCGTCCAGCGCAAGCGTCGGGCCCGGACGGCCCGGTGACGAAGACCGAGACCGAGACGGCCGTATACGCGGCCGGCGGCGTCGTGTGGCGTCACGTGGAGGGCAAGCTCCGCGTCCTGCTCATCCACCGTACGAAGTACCGCGACCTCACCCTGCCCAAGGGCAAGGTCGACCCGGGCGAGACCCTCGCCGAGACCGCCGTGCGCGAGATCCGGGAGGAGACCGGCATCCGGGTCTCGCTCGGGGTGCCCGTGGGCGTCTCGAGATACCGGATGCCCAGCTCCCGCACCAAGATCGTGCACTACTGGGCCGCCGAGGCGACCGACGCCGCCGTCCGCAGCTCGACGTTCGTTCCGAATAAAGAGGTCGCGGCGATCGAGTGGGTGAGCCTGAAGAAGGCGCGCAAGAACCTCAGCTACCCCGTCGACATCGAGATCCTCGACGAGTTCACGCGGATCGTCGACGAGGGGGCGCTGCCGACCTTCCCGATCGTCGTGCTGCGTCATGGGAAAGCGCGTCCGCGCGAAGAGTGGGAGGGGGCCGATGGCGCTCGGCCGCTGACGCCGCGCGGTCGCCGTCAGGCCGAGGCGATCGTCGGGCCCCTGCTCGCGTTCGGCGTCCGGCGGGTGTACTCCAGCCCGGCGGAACGGTGCGTCCGGACCGCCACACCCCTCGCTCAGTCCCTCGGGCAACGGATCCACCTGACCGACGCGGTCAGCCAGGACGCGTGGGAGGCGGGACGCGCCGATGCGCGCTCGCTCATCGGCGAGCGGGTTCGCGCCCGGAAGCCCGTCGTCGTGTCGAGCCACCGGCCGGTTCTCCCCGACATCCTCCACGAGCTCGCTCTCGCCACGGGGACCATGGGCGGTTCGTACCTGGGCAGCGCTTCGGCGCTCGAGCCCGCGGCGTTCTCGGTCGTGCACATCCCGGTCGAGCACCCCGGTGCCGGCATCGTGGCCATCGAGACGCACGAACCGAAGGTGTGACGCTTCCCGCCGTCGTCCGCGTCGCCTGACGCGAGGTCCCCGCGGGTTCCGCGCGCCCGGGGCGTCTCGCGGGCGGTGCGCCTCGCTGCACGTCGGTACCCCCGCCGTCAGGGCCGCGCGGGCAACGTCACGTCGTCGATCCAGCGAGACAGCACCGCCGCGGCATCCGCTCCCCCGGCGCGATCGACCGCGGCGCGGAAGTCGTCGGTGGTGACGAGCGCATGCCGGTGCTCAGCCGTCCACGACCGCAACAGGTCGAAGAACGCCTCGTCGCCGAGCGAGCGCCGCACGGCGTGCAGCGTCAGCGCGCCGCGCTTGTACACGCGATCGTCGAACATGTCGTCGGGGCCCGGATCGACGAGAAGCAGATCCTGAGGTTTGACGGCGAGACGGGCGTAGTGGTCCGCGACGCACGACTCGACAGACGCGCCTCCCGAGGTCTCCGACCACAGCCACTCGGCGTAGCACGCGAAGCCCTCGTTGAGCCAGATGTCGCTCCACCGGGCGAGGCCGACGCTGTTGCCGAACCACTGGTGCGCCAGCTCGTGCGCCACGAGCCGCTGCGCAGCGGGCACCAGGTGGTTCATACCGAAGACGGCCAGGCCCTGGGCCTCGAGGGGGATCTCCAGCTCGTCAGCGGTGACCACGAGCGTGCAGGCTTCCTGGGGGTAGGGCCCGAAGAACCGCCCGAAAGCCCGCAGCATGTCGGGAACGGTCGAGAAAGCCCGGTCGACGGCCGCGGCGAGCGCGGGAGGCGCCGAGACCATGACCGCGGGCACGAGGGGGTCACCGGTGCCCTCGAGCTGACGCGTGCGGTAGCGACCGATGTGCACGGCCGCGAGATAGGTCGCGGTGGGCACGTCCGAGACGAAACTCGTCGTCACCCGCCCGCCCCGACGGATGCGGGGGCCGGCCACCCCCGTGGCCGCCACGACGTATCCCTCGTCGACCGTCACCTCGAGCCGCATTCGCGCGCGGTTGTCGGGGCGATCGTTGCAGGGGAACCAGGTCGGTGCGCCGATGGGCTGGCCCGCGACCAGGGCGCCGTCGGTCAGCTCCTCCCAGCCGACCGAGCCCCACCGCGAACGGCGGGGAGCCGGAGCACCGGCATAGGTCACCTCGACCTCGAACCGCTCGCCCGCGGCGAGCGCGCGAGGCAGCGTGACGCGGAGGACGCGGGGTCCCGCCGAGAACCGAGCGGTCGCACCGTCGACGCGCACGCGCGAGGTGCGCAGGCCCACGAGATCGAGCGCGATCGACGACACCGGCTCGCACGCGACGGCAACGATCGACGCGACACCCTCGAGACGGTTCGTCCGCACGCGGTACGAGATCGCGAGGTCGTACGACGCGACGTCGTACGACAGGTCGCCGCTCTGCGGAGCGTAGGGGTCGAGCACGCTCACGTCGTCGACTGGTAGGCGCGTACCTTCACCGCGCGCCAGGGGCCGATCGGGTTGCCGCTCCACCGCGAGCCGACCGGCACCGTCTCCCCGCGCATCACGAGCGACGCGGGACCCACGGTCGCATGTGCGCCGAGGGTCGAGGCGGGGAGGACGACGCTGTGCGGACCGAGGGTCGCCCCCGGCTCCAGCTCGACGGTATCCATACTCATGATTCGATCATGGAACAGATGCGTCTGGACGACGCATCCGCGATTGACGGTTGACGCATCCCCCAAGGTCACCAGGTCGGGTTCGGGCAGCCAGTAGCTGTCGCACCAGACACCGCGACCGATCTTCGCACCGAGGCTCCGCAGCCACACGGCGAGGGCGGGCGTACCGGCCGCCGCGCGCGCGAACCACGGGGCGGCGACCATCTCGGTGAAGGTGTCCGACACCTCGGTGCGCCAGACGAAACTCGACCACAGCGGCTGCTCGCCCGCGCGGATGACGCCGACGATGGCCCACTTCGCCGCGGTCGACACCCCCGCGGCGACGGCTCCGGCCGCGAGCAGCACGATGCCCGAGAACAGCAGCGTCCACACCGGGCCCACGCCTTCCCACAGCACCGCGAGAGCGAAGATCACGCCGAGGCCGATCGCGCAGGTCACGACCACCGGCACGAACCGGCACAGCTCCCAGAGCGTGCGCGCGAGACGCAGACCCGCCGTCGGTCGGTAGGTGCGCGACTCGTCGCCCTCGGCTGAGAGGCGGCGCAAGCGCACCGCGGGCGAACCGAGCCACGATGAACCCGCCTTGGCCTTGAGCGGCGCCGACGACAGCACGGCGACCAGCCCGTCGCGCGGAACACGGTGCCCGGGGGCGGCCATGCCGGAGTTGCCGAGGAACGCGCGCTTGCCGATGCGCACCGGCCCGAGCCGGAGCCAGCCGGCGCGCAGTTCGTACGAGGCGACCATGGTGTCGTCCGCGAGGAACGCTCCGTCCTCGATCCGCGTCATCGAGGGGATCAGGAGCACCGTGGACGCCTCGACGTCCCGCCCGACGCGCGCGCCGAGCAGGCGCAACCACACGGGGGTGAACAGAGACGAGTACAGCGGGAAGAGCACCGTACGGGCGGCATCCAGCAGCCTCTCAATCGTCCACGCCTGCCACGCGACCCGACTGCGCACGGGGTGGGTCCCCTCGGTGAGCGCGATCGACAAAAGGCGCACGAGAAGGACCACGGATGCCGCGAACACCAGGCCCGTGGCGGCAACGCCGGGAACGAGCCAGGCGAAGGCCCCCACCGCCGCCTGAGCGAGATCGCCCGCACCGCGCATCCCCCGCGCGACGACGAGTCCCCCGACGGTGAAGGCGGCGAGGGGCAGCAGCGCCAGGACGACCGCCGACGCGGCGTACGCCCAGAGCCACCGGGTGGGCGCGGCCGGTCGCTCGATCGGCCAGCCCTTCGCCGTGCCTCCCACGCGCACGGCCGGAGACCCCGCCCACGACTGGTCGGCCTTGACGCGACCGAAGACCGCGGAGCCCGGGGCGATCTCGGCGCGACGACCGATCCGCGTGCCGGGGGCGAGGGTCGAGCGGGCGCCCACCGTGGCCTCCGCCCCGATGCGCACCTCGCCGATACGCACCAGGTCGCCGTCGATCCAGTACCCGGTCAGATCCACCTCGGGTTCGATCGAGGCGCCGTCGCCGACGACGAGCATGCCCGTGACCGGGGGCAGCGCGTGCAGGTCGACGTTCCGACCGATCCGCGCGCCCAGAGCCCGGGCGTAGTACGACACCCAGGGGGCGCCGGCGAGACCCACGGCATCCACCTGATCGGCGATCTGCTCGGCGAGCCAGAGGCGGATGTGCACCCACCCTCCGCGCGGATAGTCGCCCGGGCGCACACCCGCGAGCAGGAGGCGAGCGGATGCCACGGCGATCGCCATGCGCCCGAACGGTGTAGCGAAGACGACGAGGCCGACCACGAGAGCGGGCCAGGGCACCGTCGGCAGCACGTCGAACCCGGGGACGAGCCGCAGGATCGCCGAAGCGGTGAGCAAGTACAGCACCCACCGCACGCCCGAGAGGATGAACAGCGGCGCCCCGAGCAGCGTCTGCGCCCACTGGGTCGTGCGCGGCGTCGGCGCGGCCCGGTGGAACTCGGCGGGCGTCTCGTCGGCGAGCTGCGGTCCAAGCGCCTTGGCCATCGCCCCCAGGCGCGGCACGTCGTAGATGTCGGCGACCGAGAACTCGGGCACGCGCGCGCGGATGCGCGAGACGAGCTGAGCGGCCGCGAGCGAGCCGCCGCCCAGGTCGAAGAAGTCCGCCTTGCGCTCGGTGACCGCGAGCCCCAGCACGGCCTGCCACTGCTCGGCCAACCACGTCTCGTCGTCCGTGAAGTCGGTGGGGGTGGGCGAGTCGACACCGGGCAGCGGCCACGGGAGGGCGGCGCGATCGACCTTGCCCGAGGTGCGCACGGGGAGAGTGTCGACCACACCCAGAAGCGGGATGGTCGCCGCCGGAAGACGCTCGGCGAGGGCGGCGCGCGCGGCGGGGCGGTCGAGGTCGACGCCCTCCTCCATCACGAGGTAGCCGACCAGCACCGGCACGCCCGCGTTGGTGGTGCGGACGGCGACCGTGGCCGCGCTGACGCCGCGAAGGTCCTGCAGGGCGGACTCCACCTCGCCGAGCTCGATGCGCCGACCGCCGACCTTGACCTGGTCGTCCGCGCGCCCCTGGAACACCAGGCCCTCGGGCTCGAAGCGCACGAGGTCGCCGGAGCGATAGGCCCGCTCCCACCCGAGGGTCGGCATCGACGCGTACTTCTCGGCATCCTTCGCCGGGTCGAGATAGCGCGCGAGACCGACACCGCCGATGATCAGTTCGCCCACCTCTCCCTGCGCGACGGGGAGGCCCTCGGCATCCACCACCGCGAGTGCCCAGCCGTCGAGAGGCAGGCCGATGCGCACGGGCAGCGACCCGTCGAGCGGGGCAGCGCACGCCACGACCGTCGCCTCGGTCGGTCCGTACGTGTTCCAGACCTCTCGTCCCTCGGCCACGAGGCGGGCGGCGAGTTCGGGCGGGCAAGCCTCGCCCCCGAAGATCAGCAGACGCACGTTCTCGATCGAGTCGGCCGGCCACATCGCCGCGAGCGTCGGAACGGTCGAGACGACCGTGATGCCCTGGCGGAGGAGCCACGGGGCAAGGTCCTCACCCGAACGCACGAGCGAGCGGGGAGCCGGCACCAGACACGCCCCGTGCCCCCAGGCGAGCCACATCTCCTCGCACGAGGCGTCGAAGGCCACCGAGAGCCCCGCCAGCACCCGGTCCCCGGGCCCCAGCGGCTCGTCCTGGAGGAAGATGCGTCCCTCCGCCTCGACGAACGCCGCCGCCGAGCGGTGCGACACCGCGACGCCCTTGGGAACACCGGTCGACCCCGAGGTGAAGATGATCCACGCGTCGTCGTCGACCGTGGGCGGGGCGACGATAGGCACGGCGTTCGTGCTCGGGTGCGGGGCGTCTCCGTCGTAGAGACGCACGAGATCACCCTCGGTCGCGATGAACTCACCCTCGCCCGCCACGATGCCGCGCACCCCGGCCTCGCCGAACACCAAGCGAGCGCGCTCGTCGGGGTCGTCGGCATCCACCGGAACGTAGGCAGCGCCCGCCGCCATCACCGCGAGGATCGAGACGTACAGCTCTTTGGACCCGGAGGGCATACGCACACCCACCCGGTCGCCCCGCCGCACACCGGCGTCATGCAGCGCGCCGGCTGTGCGCCACACGCGCGCCAGCAGCTCGCGGTAGCTGAGGGCACCCGATCCGTCGTCGATCGCGGACGCCTCGGGATGCCGTGCGGCGACGTCGGTGAGGACGTCGATGAGGGTGCGCGGGGACGGCGCGGCCCCCGTCCGGTCGAGTGGGGCCTGAGCGGCGAAAGCGGAGGTCGTCACGGGGACGAACAGTACAACCCCCCGGAGAACGCCCCGGAACGGCCGCCCCGGTTCACCTTCCGTTCACCCGTGCAACGCAGTCTGTTCTCTGTCGCTGTTTACCGTTCACGACGAACCCTGCACCGGGTTCCTGTTCCCGACATGCGAAGGATTCACACCGTGAAGCTCTCCCGACTCGCCCAGCTGGGCACCGTGGCCGCCGTGGCCTCCCTGACCCTCGCCGGCTGCGCCGGCCCCTCGGGCTCCGGCGACGCCGCGGGCTCGACCCCCTCGTCGACCTCGTCCGACGTCGCGTTCACCATCGACCCGAACCTGTCGGGCACGATCACGGCCGGTGGCTCGAGCGCCCAGGCGAACGCGCAGGCCGCGTGGACCAGCGCCTACAACGCCCAGGCCAAGGGCGTCACGATCAACTACGACAAGTCGCAGGGCTCCGGCGGTGGCGTCACCAACTTCCTGAGCGGTGCGTACGACTTCGCCGGCTCCGACTCGCCGCTGAACGCCGACCAGACGGCGCAGTCGAAGGCTCTCTGCACCGACGGTGGCGTGAACATCCCCGTCTACCTCGACGGTGTCGCGATCATCTTCAACATCCCCGGCGTGACCAGCCTGAAGCTCTCGGGTGAGACGATCGCGAAGATCTTCGCGCTGCAGATCACCGACTGGTCCGACCCGGCCATCACGGCCGACAACGGTACGGCCCTCGCCGCCGGCGCCATTACCACCGTCGCTCGCTCGGACGGCTCGGGCACGACGCAGAACTTCACCAACTACCTCGCCGCGACCCAGTCGTCGGTCTGGACCAAGCCCGCGGGCAAGGACTGGCCGATCGAGGGCAACGTGTCGAAGCAGAAGGGTGGCTCGGGTGTCGTCGAGGCCGTCAAGGCCGGCTCCGGCACCATCGGCTACGCCGACCACTCCGCCATCGGCAGCCTGAACGCCGCGTCGATCATCCAGGACGGCACCGCCATCGCGTACAGCCCCGAGGCCGTCACGGCGACCTTCGCCGCTGCCGCCGTCGACGCCAGCAACGGCGTGACGGGCGACCTGTCGAAGAAGTTCGACTACTCGAAGCTCACCGCTGAGACCTACCCGATCCCGCTCGTGTCGTACGCGATCACCTGCACCACGTTCAAGGACGCGAAGCAGTCGGAGCTCGTGAAGTCGTACCTCGGCTTCGTCACCAGCACCCTCGGCCAGCAGGTCGCGGCCAAGAACGCCGGCTCCGCGCCGCTGCCCGACTCGGTGCTCTCGGCTGCGGCCGAGACGCTCGCGTCGATCAAGTAAACATCTCTTCGGACTCGGCCCGGCCCGCACCTCGCGTGCGGGTCGGGCCGGGCTGATCGGAGCAGTCGACCACCGTCGAACGTTCCGCTGAGCCGACATCCTCAGAGAACACCCGACCGAGGAGAACCCATGACCCGCGCCGAGCGTGAGATTTCCCGTGACTGACACCGTCGCAGACACCGAGACCGCCCCGTCTTCCCCTCCCCCGCCGCGGACGTCGATCATCGGCAAGCGCCGCGTCGGGGATTCCGTGTTCCTGGGGCTGTCGACCACGGCCGCCGTGTCGATCATGATCATCCTCGCCGGCGTGGCGATCTTCCTCATCATCCGCGGCATCCCCGCCATCACCGGCAACTGGACCGAGGGCGATCTCGCCGGGTACCAGAACGGCAGCTGGACGAACTTCTGGGAGTACGTCGGGCCGCTGCTGTTCGGCAGCATCTGGGCCGCGCTGATCGCGATGGTGATCGGAACCCCGGTCGCCATCGGCATCGCGCTGTTCATCTCGCACTACGCGCCCCGTCGCATCGCCGGCTTCCTCGGCTACATCGTCGACCTGCTGGCCGCGGTCCCCTCGATCGTCTTCGGCCTTTGGGGCATCATCGTCATGCGCCCCCTGCTGGTACCGGTCGGTGAGTTCCTCAACCAGTACCTCGGCTGGATCCCGCTCTTCCAGGGCCCCGTCTCGACCACGGGCTCGACGATGTTCACCGGTGGCGTGGTGCTCGCCGTGATGATCCTCCCGATCGTCACCTCGATCACGCGCGAGATCTTCCTGCAGACCCCGCGCCTGCACGAAGAGGCCGCCCTCGCCCTCGGCGCCACGCGCTGGGAGATGATCCGCCTCGCGGTGTTCCCGTACGCCCGCAGCGGCATGGTCTCGGCGACGCTCCTGGGCCTCGGCCGCGCGCTCGGCGAGACCATGGCCATCGCGCTCATCGTGTCGCCCAGCCTCATCTACTCGGTGCTCCTGCTCACCGACGGCTACAACTCGCAGACGATCGCGGCCAACATCGCGCTGAACTTCCCGATCGCCACCGACCTGCAGCGCTCGGCTCTCATCGGCACCGGCCTGATGCTGTTCGTCGTCTCGCTCGCGGTGAACATGCTCGCCCGCTACATCATCGGGGCGACCGGCCCCGGTGCCAAGGGTCGCAAGAAGGGCAAGCGCTCATGACCGCCTCGGCTCCCTCGTCCCCCGCTCCCCTGGCGCTGACCAGCGGCCAGCTCCCCCGCTTCATCGAACCCGCGCTCCTCGTCGGCGTCGCGATCGTCGTCGCGGGCATCCAGCTCCTGCTCGGCGGCTTCAACCTCGCGGCATGGTTGATCCTGTCGGCGGTGCTCTACCTGGTCGCCATCGGGGTCGGCTCCTCGATCGTCGAGAACCGCCGCAAGGCCGTGGACCGGGTCGTGCGCGGCCTCGTGACGGTCGCGTTCCTGCTCGCGGTCGCCCCGCTCATCTCGACGCTGTGGACCGTGGTGTCCAAGGGCCTCGCGGTGGTCAACTGGAACTTCGTCACGCAGGTCGGCGGAACCGCCTTCAACCCCGACACCCTCGAGGTCGTCGCCACCGCGGGGGCATGGCAGGCCATCACGGGAACGCTCATCATCACCGGGATCGCGGCCCTCATCTCGGTGCCGATCGGCGTGCTCGCCGCGGTCTACCTCGTCGAGTACGCGCAGCCGAACAACCCGCTGCGCCGCGCGATCACCTTCCTCGTCGACGTGATGACCGGCATCCCCTCGATCGTCGCGGGTCTGTTCGCGTTCTCGCTGTTCAGCCTGGTCGTCGGACCCAAGGCGTTCAGCGGGTTCTCGGCATCCATCGCCCTCTGCGTGCTGATGATCCCCATCGTCATCCGCTCGACCGAAGAGATGCTGCGTCTCGTTCCGGCCGACCTGCGCGAGGCCTCGCTCGCCCTGGGCGTGCCGCGTTCGGCCACCATCATCAAGGTCGTGCTGCGGACGGCCGCCTCGGGCATCATCACCGGCGTCGTGCTCGCCGTGGCCCGCGTCGTCGGTGAGACCGCGCCGATCTTCATCGCCGCCAGCTTCACCGACAACTTCAACGCCAACCCCTTCGAGGGGCCCATGCAGACCCTCCCCGTCATGGCGTACACGGCGTACAGCTTCCCCGGGCAGGACATCGACGCGTCGCAGGCAAACGCCTGGGGTGCGGCCTTCCTTCTCGTCGTCCTCGTCGTCATCTTCAACCTGATCGCCCGTATCGTGGCGGCGGTGTTCGCGCCCAAGGCGCGCTGAGCCCAGAAAGGCACACACTCGTGTCCAAGAGCATCGAGGTCCAGGACCTCAACGTCTACTACAGCGACTTCCTCGCGGTCGAGGGCGTCTCGATCGACATCGAGCCCCGCTCGGTCACCGCCTTCATCGGCCCCTCGGGGTGCGGCAAGTCCACGTTCCTGCGCACCCTCAACCGCATGCACGAGGTCATCCCCGGCGGTCGCGTCGAGGGCCGCGTGCTCATCGACGGCGACGACCTCTACGGCCCGGGCGTCGACCCGGTGCTCGTGCGCCGCCACGTCGGCATGGTGTTCCAGCGCCCCAACCCGTTCCCGACGATGTCGATCCGCGAGAACGTGCTGGCCGGCGCGAAGCTCAACGACAAGCGGATGCCGAAGAGCGACGCCGACGCCCTCGTCGAGAAGTCGCTGCGCGGCGCAAACCTCTGGAACGAGGTCAAGGACCGTCTCGACAAGCCGGGCGGCGGTCTCTCCGGCGGGCAGCAGCAGCGTCTGTGCATCGCGCGCGCCATCGCCGTCTCGCCCGATGTGCTTCTCATGGACGAGCCCTGCTCGGCGCTCGACCCGATCTCGACCTTCGCGATCGAGGAGCTCATCGGCGAACTGAAGAGCGAGTACACGATCGTCATCGTGACGCACAACATGCAGCAGGCCTCGCGCGTCAGCGACAAGACGGCTTTCTTCAACATCGCGGGCACCGGCAAGCCCGGCAAGCTCATCGAGTACAACGACACCGCCTCGATCTTCACCGCCCCGAGCGTCCAGGCCACCGAGGACTACGTCTCCGGTCGCTTCGGATAAGCAGGCATCGTGCGAAGGCCCCGCTCCGGCGGGGCCTTCGTCGTTCCCGCTCGCTCTCAGTCGCGAGGGCTGAGCAGGTACGTGTTCAGCTCGTCGGTGAACGCGCGGTCCACCGTCACCTCGACGCCGTCGACCGAGCGGATCGGGGCCGCGAGTCGGACGCTCGACAGGAGCCACGCGGCATCCGCTCTCGTCAGGTCCTCGGCCGGCACGGCCTCGTACGCCGTGGCGAAACCGCGACCCTCGAGAAAGGCGAACAGGCTGAGCTGCGTCGTCCCATGCAGGATGCCGGCCTGCGGCTCCGGCGTGACGAAGCGATCCCCGAAGCGCAGGACGACGGATGCCGTGGGCGCCTCGAGCAGGTAGCCGTCGCTCGTGACGAATACGGCGTCGTCGGCCCCGCGCCGCTTCGCCTCGCGGATCGCGGCCATGTTGACCGCGTACGAGAGCGTCTTCGCCCCGAGGAGGAGCCACGGAGCGCGAGCAGGCACGTCGAGGGCGTACCCACGGTCGAGGGTCGCGACGCGAACGCCCTCGGTGCGCCCGCGGGAGTTGTCGGGGGCGTCGGCGAGCGTGATCCACGCGGTCGGTGCGGGACCGTGCTCGACTCCCCGGCTGAGGAGCAGTTTCATGACGTTCTCGCCCTCGCCCGCGGCGCGAGCCACGCGCTCGACCGCGACGCGCCACTGCGCGAGGTTCGGCGCGGGGAGGTCGCAGAGCGAGGCGGAGTGCGCCAGACGCGCGAGGTGCGGCTCGACCTCTTGGACGTGGCCGTCGACGACGCCGAGGCTCTCGAAGATCCCGTCACCGCGCTGCGCACTCAGCTCGCCCACGCCCAGAGCGGGGCCGTCCGGATCGATCTCGTGCAGCGTGTCGGAGTAGTCGGATCGCTCCTCATCGGATGCCGCGGGGTCGATCACGAGAGCGAAGCGCCAAGCCATGAGCCCGAGCCTACGCCGCGTGACGACACGCCCGGACCTTGTCAACGGGGCCGTCGGAGGGAATGTCCGCGGGCTGGTCTTGTTACACTTCTCTAGCCGGGCCGCAGTAACCCCGGGCTCCATCTTCTGCCGCTATGAGCGGCCATGCGCCGAGAGGCGTTCTGCGGTCCGGCACTTATCTTTTCCCGCTCAGGTCAGCGCGTCACGGCGCCAGAGAGCGGCGGATGCCGACAAGTCTTCGGCGTAGGTAGCCAGGCGCAGTGCCCTCGTCGTCAGCGCTGAGGCCCGCTCCGACTCGGTGTTCTCGTAATCGTCGGCCAGGTGCGTCGATCCCGCCGCCTGCACGCGGCAGAAGGCCGCAGCACGGTCGAGCGCGACGGCGAAGTCCCCCTCGAACAGCCCGCGGAGGATGGTGTCGATCAGCTGCACCAGCTCTTCGGGGCCCGCGGGAGCCGGAGCACCGGCGACCACGGCATCCACCGTCGCGATCTCGACACGGCCGCGTTCGTACAGCAGGGCCGCCGTCGCCGCGTCGTCGTGGATCATCAGCTGCAGCAGGTAGAGGCGCCAGAGCGCACCGGGCAGCGACCGGGCGGGCGATCGCGACCACAGCTCGGCGATGTCATCGATGCCGTGGTCGTCGGTGAAGGCCACGAGACGCTCGACCACATCGATGCTCGGGTCGGCACGCACCCGCGACAGCAGCGCCTGGGCCGTACTGTGGGCGACGCGTGACACCTCGGCCGGATCCTCCGCGGCGAACAGGCGATCGAACAACTCGGCGGGGCGCCGAACCGGCTTGTGGAACTCGCGGGGGGAATCGCTCATCCATCCAGGCTAGAGCGTCGGTCCGCGCCCCCGGGCCGCCGGCACAGACGCGCGAGCGACCGAGGGAAGCGAACGCTCAGGCGGTAGCGACGGCGACGACGGGAGCGGTGCTCGGCGTGCCGTCGGGCGAGCCACCGGCCGGTTCGATCGTCACAGCGATGATGTCGCCCGCGTGCATCTCGCCCTTCAGCACTGCCGTGGCTTTGCCGGCCTCGTCGGGCTCGAAGGTCCCGGCCGCGATCGGGGTGTCGCCGCGCACGAACCAGAGCTCGTACGTCTTGTCGGCGGCGAGGGCCGGCATGCCGTCGGTGACGAGGACGCTCTGTCCGGTCGAGGGCGACCAGTGCGCGGTCGCGACCGTTCCGTCGGGGAGGGTGGTCGACGCGGACTGGGCGTCGGGGGCCTGCTCGATCGACCTCAAGGCGACGACGGAGGCCGGCGGCGAGACCAACTGGCTGACGGAGACCGCACCGAACCCCAAGATGAGGACGGCCGCGAGGGAGGCCGCGAGGGTGAACCACCGGCGGGGTCCCCACACGGACGCCGGAGTCGCCCCGGCCGACACCAGCTCGCGCTCCGGCTCGACCGACGCGACGCCCGCGGCGGCGAAGTCCTCGTCGCCGGCGGAGGATGAGGCCTCGGGGCCGGCGACGACGACGGGCTCCTGCGGCAGTTCGGAGATGCGCGCGAACAGCGATGCCCGCACGGACGGCGGGGGCTCGACGGGTTCGACGGAGGCGCTGATCGCGGCGACGGCATCGGCGGCACCGCTGACGTGGTGGTCCCAATGCGGATTGCCCGCCAAAGCCTCCTGGTACGCGCGTTCATCTGCCTCGGATAGCGCGTTGAGCGCATGTCCGACGGCGAGGTCGGCGAAATCCCTCTCGTTCACTTGTCCACCCCCATCTCCATTCTCAAGCGCGACAATCCGTCACGCATTCGTGTCTTGACCGTACCGAGCGGCGCCCCGACCAGGGTCGCGATCTCACTTTGGCTGTACCCGCCGAAATATGCGAGCGTGAGTGCTTCCTTCTGGGCTTCGGGAAGCGCCGCCAGTGCATCGACGACGCGCCGCCCTTCCATCTTCAGTTCGACTTTCTCGGACACGGCGTCGTAAGCGACGTCCATATCCCGGAAACCCGCGCGCACGTCTCGATCGACACTCGACTGCGATGACCGCACGCGGTCCACCGCCCGACGGTGAGCGATCGTGAGAACCCACGACCTTCCCTGTCCTCTGTTCGGAGTGAAGCGCCCAGCGGATTGCCAGATCTCGAGGAAGACTTCTTGCAGCACTTCCTCGCTCTGCGAGCGGTCGACGAGCACACGCAGGATCAGACCGAAGGCGCGAGCCGACAGGGAGTCGTACAGCTCCGCGAAGGCCGCCCGGTCTCCGCCCGCCACGCGCTGTAGGAGTCCTCCGACGTGGTCGGCGTTGTCCACCCCGTCGTCGGGAAGGTCGAAGCCGTCGATCACCATGGCATCCATCATTGCTTACCTCTCACGCGCGCCTACGCGTGTGCGCGCGCGTGGCGGAAGAGCTAGGGACAAACCGTTATCTAGCCGGTGTGCGGCGCGACCCCTCCACCGGGACGGATCGAAAATATTCGGGAGAATGTTTACACGCCGCTGAACAGGTCTTTTTATTGCCCTTGTGGACTTTCTGCCCCCGTCTTCGCAATATTTCGCAATCCGATCCCGAGGGGGTCCCGAAGACCCTGTGTAAGCCGCTCCACGGCGAACCGCCCCTCGCACCGGGGTGTCCCAAACGGGTCGCAGACGCGATCCGGATGATTTCGGAGGAATGTCATGCTCACCAACAAGAAGCCCGTTGTCGCTGGTCTCGCCCTCGTTCTGGGCTCGGCCTTTGCTCTCACCGCATGTTCGGGCGGCACCACCTCGGGTGGCTCGACCACCGAAGAGAGCTCGATGCCCTCGTCGTCGGCATCGCCGTCGATGTCGTCCAGCGCCATGGACCCCGCCGCCAACCTCGTCGGCCCCGGCTGCGCTGACTACGCCGCCGCCGTTCCCTCGGGCTCGGGCTCGGTCGCCGGTATGGCTGCTGACCCGGTGGCCACCGCCGCCTCGAACAACCCGCTGCTCAAGACGCTCACCGCGGCCGTCAGCGGTCAGCTCAACCCCGACGTCAACCTGGTCGACACGCTGAACGGTTCCGAGTTCACCGTCTTCGCTCCGGTCGACGACGCGTTCGCCAAGATCCCGGCCGCCACCATCGACGGCCTGAAGACCGACTCCGCCACGCTGACCAAGATCCTCACGTACCACGTGATCCCCGGCCAGCTGACCCCCAGCGAGATCGACGGCACGCACGCCACGGTCGAGGGCCAGGATGTCACCGTCGCCGGTTCGGGTGACGCGATCACCGTCAACGGTTCCACCAACGTCATCTGCGGTGGCGTCCAGACCGCCAACGCGACCGTGTACCTCATCGACTCGGTGCTGATGCCCCCCACCATGTAATTCTCGGACGCGCGTTCATCCGCGCTTCCGACCGGTCGATGATCGACCGATCCAGACGGCGAGCGCCGGACCCCAGGCGAGGGGGTTCGGCGCTCGCTTTCGTGGTGCCGGGGGGGGCTCAGGAGCCTCCGACGGTCCTGATGATCTCGTCCTGAACGAGACGCGCGGCGATCGGCCCGGCATTCATGAACCACGGATCGAAATCGACGGCGGTCGTTCGCTGATCCTCGACCGCCCCGAGCGTCGGCCAGAGCGGAGCCTGCTCGATGAACGCCCGCCCCTGCTCCGTGCCGCCGTAGTAAACGCGGTCGGCGTCGGCGAGGTCGATCTGCTCGGCGCTGATCTCCTTGGACGTGTCGTCGAACTGCTGCGATGCGGGGCGGCCCAGCCCGAGGTCCTCGGCGATGCCCCCCGCGAACGACGGGAGACCCATGATGCGCGTTCGGTCGCCGGTCGACTGGAGGAACGACACCGTGGGCTCGCCAGCCGGGTGGGTCTGCGCAAAGGCCGCACTCTCCGTCTGCAGCTCGTCGAGCACTCCCCGCGCGGCACCCTCGTCTCCGAGGGCCTCGGCGATGAGGAGCAGGTCGCTCTTCCAGTTGACGCCGTTCCCCTTGGTCACCACGGTGGGCGCGATGGCGGAGAGCGCGTCGTAGAGCTGCGCGCCCCGCGTCGAATTGATGAGGATCAGGTCGGGAGCGGCCTGCGCGATCGTCTCCAGATCGGGCTCGGTCCGCTCGCCGATGTCGGTCATGGCGTCCAGCGCCGCGGTCTTGTCGGGAAGCGCCTCGCGCAGGTACTGCGGCACGAGGCCGCTGTTCTCGGCGCGGGTCGCGGCGACGGGGACCTGCCCCAGCGAGAGGAGAGCGTCGAGCTGGCCCGTGGAGACGACGGCGATGCGCTGCGGCTTCGACGCGATCTCCGTCGTTCCGGCGAAGTGGGTCACCTCGCGGGGAAAGACCCCATCCGCTTCGGGCGAGCCCATTCCCGGTTCGAGGTCGCGCGAGACGATCCACTGACCGGTCGCGCCCGCCTCGGCGTCGACGGTCGAGGGCGCGGCCGCGGTACCGGAGCATCCGGTGAGGACCAGCGCGGTGACGACGAACCCGGCGGCGAGCAGGCGTCGAGGACGGAAAGGGGCACGGGAGGACGCGAAACGAAGAACAGTCACCAAGTGAGGTTATCCTTACCTTTGTGCTCGACGTCCACCCGCCCGCCACCCCGGGCGTGGCTCACCTCGCGCGGCGCCGACGTTCTTCGCCTGCGCGGGCCCTCGTGTTCACCCTGGCCGTGGGCGGCATCCTGGCCCTTCTGATCCTCGCGAGCCTCGCCGTGGGTTCTCGCGCTCTCGCGCCCGGTGACGTGTTGGCCGCCCTCTTCACAGATCGACGGGATGCCACGGGCGTCATCGTCCACGAACTTCGTCTGCCCCGAACGCTCACGGCGATCTTCACCGGCGCCTGTCTCGGCATCGCGGGCGTGCTCATGCGGGCGGCGACGCGGAACCCCCTGGCCGACCCGGGCCTGCTCGGCGTGAATGCGGGCGCGGCGCTGGGCGTGGTCGTCGCCATCGGATTCTTCGGCGTCGCCACCGCGAGCGGCTACGTCTGGTTCGCGTTCGTCGGCGCCGCCGGAGCGTCGCTGCTCGTCCACGCGGCCGCCCGCGGCGACCGCCGCGACGACGCGATCGGCCTCGTCCTGGCGGGCGTCGCGTTGAGCGCCTGTCTCGGTGCGGTCGTCCGGATCATCACTCTGGTCGACGACGACACGTTCGAGTCGTTCCGCTTCTGGGCCGTCGGGTCGTTCGAGCGTCGTGACCCCACGGTGGCCGTGCAGCTGCTGCCGTTCGCGGCGGTAGGGATCGTGCTGGCCCTTCTCGTCTCGCGCGGTCTCGATCAGCTGCAGCTCGGAAGCGACCTGGCCCGATCGCTGGGCGTCTCTCCGCCACTTGTGATGCTCGGCGCCGGCGCTGCGATCACCCTGCTCTGCGCCGCCGCGACCTCGGCTGCCGGTCCCCTCGCCTTCATCGGGCTGCTCGTGGCGCACGCCGTGCGCGGGGCGGTCGGTACTTCGGTGCGCGTCTCGCTCCCCCTCGCGGCCGTCACGGGCGCCGCCCTAACCCTGGCGAGCGACGTGCTGGGACGCGTGATCGCTCTTCCGGGTGAGGTCGAGGCCGGAATCGTTGCCGCCTTCCTCGGTGCCCCGCTGTTGTTGTGGCTCATCCTGCGAAAGACGAAGACACCGTGAGCCTGGGAACGCCCCTGCGCACGTCCGCTCGATCACGGAGGCGTCGCCGGTACGCCCTGGTTCTCGTGACCACCCTGGTCGTGGCTTCGATCGCCGCCGTGGTGGGCCTCACGACGGGCTCCTTTCACGCGTCGCTGGAGCAAGTGGCATCCGCTCTCACCGGTGAGAGCGACGGACGCACCACCGTCGTGGTGGTGGGGCTGCGGGTACCGCGGGTGCTCGCCGCGCTCGCGATCGGCGCGGCGCTGGGACTGGCCGGCGCCGTATTCCAGACCCTTGCCCGCAACCCGCTCGCGAGCCCCGACATCATCGGATTCAGCGCCGGCTCCGCCACGGGAGCCCTCGTGGGCCTCACGCTGCTCGCTCCGACGGCGTCTCCCGCGGCGGGCGCGTGGATGGGCGGGCTGCTCACCGTCGTCGTGGTCATGGCCATCGCCCGGAGCGTCGGCGTCTCTCGGGAGCGGACCATCCTCGCGGGGATCGCCCTGTCGACCCTGCTGTCAGCTGTCAACGACTACCTGCTCACCCGCGCTCCCCTCGAGATCGCACGGAACGCGACGCAGTGGCTGCACGGGAGCCTCGCGGCCACCTCGTTCGACGATGTGGGGCTGTTGCTCGTGACGATCGGCATCCTGTCGCTCGTTCTGGTGATCATGTACCGGGATTTCCGCGCTCTCGAACTGGGCGATGACACCGCGGTCGCGCTCGGCGTACGCACCGGTCGGGTCCGCCTGCTGCTGATCGTGGTCGCCGCGCTGTTGACGGGCACCGCGACGGCTGTCGCCGGACCCATCGGCTTCATCGCCCTCGCGGCACCCCAGCTCGCCCGACGCACGATGGGAACGAGCGGGATTCCCCTCGTCGGCTCCGCCGTGACGGGCGCGGCAGTGCTGCTGGTCGCCGACGTGATCGCCCAGCGAGCGCTGGCTCCGCTGCAGATCCCGGTGGGGCTGTTGACCGCCGTCGTCGGCGGCGCGTACCTCTTCTGGATCGTGTCGCGCCGACGGAGGTGAACACGAGCGCCCCCGCGAGGCCGGTAGGCTGGTCGTCGAGGGCCTCTAGCTCAGTCGGTAGAGCATCGGACTTTTAATCCGCGGGTCGTGGGTTCGAGCCCCACGGGGCCCACCACGTCAGCGACACTCGAAACTCGCCTAGAGCGATGTACGAGTGCTCCTGCCTCAGTAGTCGCATCCCCGCCCCCGTTCCTTGGGGCGGTTGTCGTCGAGATCTCAGAACGCCGACGGGCGCTAGGGGGGATTCCCCCACCGGGTGCTCGCCGCCATAGTCTGACGAGATGGCCGACCCCCTCGCCGACTTTCTCTCCGGCGACCCGCAGCGCATCTGGCAGGCCTCGTGGGACATCATCGGGACGCGGGACAAGAACGTCCTGGAGCATCTCCGTCCCGCGCTTCCCGCCATCGAACGGGCTACGGCGAACATCGAACTCGGCGGGATGATCTTCTCGAACAGAGACGCCCTGGTCCACGCCCTCGACAAAGTGCAGAACTACCGCGCATGGAAGTGCTGGTGCGACGACTACCGGCGTCTCCTCGCCTTCGACCCGACGAGGGAAGAGGAACGCGGTCACGTGAGAATGCTCACTCAGGATCGTTCGGGGTGGCCGGTGACCTACGAGTGCGAGTGCACCATCTGCGGAAGAGGATTCCGCGTCGATGAAGGCGAGCATCACTCGCGATGGTGGCAATGGACGCCGCGCTAGCTCCCACAGAGGGTCTCGCAGGGAAGTTGCGGTCGCGACTGTTTCGCGCCGATCCTCTTCGGGCGAGAAGTCAGTCTTGATCGAACCGCACGTCGACCATCTTGTGCGTCCACGCGAGCACGTCGGGCGTCACACCAGCGGCGAGCGCCTCGTGCACGTACTGCTCCCACTTCACCCGGAGTTCCTGTGCCGAACTCGGCGGCATCTCCATCGAGGCTTCGATGGCCTGCTGCCAGGTCGAGGCGGAGACGTTCAACGCGGCGATGATCTTCGGAGCCATCTCTTCGTTCGCGCGGGCCGTGCGCTCGTCCAGCGCCCCCAGAGCGTCGAGGACGTACGCGTCGAGAAGCCGGAGGAGGGGCTTACCGGCATATCGCACGGCGAGGTCGGTCGTCATATCCATCTCCCGGTCGGGGGCGAGCGGCATCCACTTCACGCTAACCTCGTGGGGCCCCGCCCGACAGCCCGATGCACCACGACGCGTGAGATCAATTGACGCGCCGATGCCGGCACCGATGACCGGCCACGAGTTGCGCCCCCGGATAAACAGGCGCGCAAACGCAGAAGCGGGTGGAGACACATTCAACCGCCGTAGGTATCCCTCCCCGACTCGGCACAGTCAGCCAGCGTGAGGTTCATCCAGTCGACGGACCCGCCGAAGCCCCTGTTGGCCCAGAACATGACGGCCTCACCGAACGTCAGCTGCAGGACACCGTCGCCCGTTACCTGCCATGTGGCGTCGCCACTATAGAGACCCTCCGAACGGGTTATGCAAGTGTCGGAATCACCCACCTCACCCTGCGGCACATTCCACACCTCAGCCGTGCCGTCTTTTCTCAGTACAAACTTCGACAAGGTCGGGTCGGTCGGATCCTGAAATCCACGAGGCACGTCCGGATCAGTCATTATCCAGGTCGCGGGAAGCGGAACCTGGTCCGGTACCGATCTGTCATCCAACGCACAGGACGTCAAGGCCGCCACCACGGCGGTGCAGCCGATCGCTATTGATACGGACCTCGTGATGCCGGTGAGACTCATGTGCGGGATTCCCCGTTTGGAGTGATGAAGCGCGGGTGGGAATCCCGACGGGACTCACACCGATCAGTGACGCGACCGCCACCTACCGCGAGGTGCCGGTCCCGCATGGATCCTCGAGCCACCTCCCGCTCGGGCCCAACCAATCGAAGCCCGCCGGCTTCGGATCTGCTCGCTCGAGGTCGAAGGTCACACGCAAGCCGTCGAGGTTCTTCGCACTGCTGCCGGTATAGACGAAGATCGCGCTGACACCGTTCGTCACCACGGCAGGGTCCGGCTCTTGCCAAGCCGCCCCTTCAGGGGGCTGCTGGATGCTGAACCGTTGCCCCCTTTCCAGGTCGAAAACCCCACCCGCCACGAATGAAGACATCCCGGATGGTTCAGCACCGGTCGCCTCTATCCGCACCTGCAGGGAGGCGTATCGACGAGTTTTCTCGCCACACCACACGAAGTCGAGGGTCTGGTCGCTCGCCTTCACCCACAAGGGGTCATCGTTTGGCACCGACCACAGAGGAGCACATCCGGCAACGAGCGCAAGACACGCCGTCGCGACAACGGCCACGCTCGCCGCACGGAGAAGGTTCGCGCGCCTACCTCGTTCGAACATGTCCGCCCTCCACGACCGTCACTCGACCTCACCGATCAGAACGAGCGGATGGACCACCGATGCCGGCGAAGTCCTCGAGGCGGTGCACGAGTGCGTTCGTCCGGGCGCGGCCGTAGGGGAACATGCTCGTCACGCCGGATCGGGTGGGCTGGGCCTCGATGACGCTGCCATCCCGCAGCCACAATGCGAGCTGCGGTTCGAAGAAGAACCCGCCGAGGATGTCCAGGCGCGCCACGCGCACCACGTCGGACGGCTGAACGATACGCAATGTCGTGTCGACGGTCGCGGCCGTCAGCGTTCCATCGCCCAGCCACAGCCAGCCTCGAGAGGGCTTCACGGGAGGTCCGTTGGCCGCACCCGCCGGCTGTGAGCTCTGCGAGACGGTCACGCCCGCGAGGAGCACGGCCGCCTCGCTCGAGTGAGGAAGCCGTTCACCTAGGGCGGCGCGGACGGGGCGGAGAGAGATTCCCTGAATGCAGAGCACGTACGCGACGAATGCCACGCTGCCGATGAGCCAGAACCATTGCGGAGTCGACGGCTCCCGCCGGAACAACGGAAGGAAGGTCATCAGCATGCCGAGGGTCAGCCCGCACAGCACGATCCCGACCGACGAGACCGCGCGAAACCGGAACTCGGGCGGCACCGTCGACAGGCGCACACGAGCAACATCGGTGAGGCGCCCTCCGTTTTCCGACGCACTGACCATGAGTCCCCCAGCCCCCAGTCCTGTGTGGAGCGTAACCCACCCGCCCGCGCGATCGTGGGCCCCGCCGGGATGACGGGGCCCACAATCGAGGAGTCAGTTCACCCGCGACCAAGGCCGCAGCACCATCAGCCCCGCACCGACCGTTACGGCATGTGCAGCGTTCTTCTGCCCTGAGCATCCACCAGCCCGGATCGGGCCTGAGTGTCGTAGGCCTCTCGAACGGGTACGGCGATGCCCCAGCGTGTCCATTCACGAACGCTGGTCGTCGTGTCGTCGAAAGCGTTCCACGTTTCATCCCCCACGTGTTCGGGCAGGGGAACGTGAATGCGAAAGACACCCGGAACGGGTGCTGAGCTGGAGAACTCGATCTCTACGCCGCGCTTGAGCGGGCGCAGGTATCGCAGGGTCAGTTCCTTCAGGTACCCGCATTCGAACTCGTCGCGAAGCGGACCGAGAAAATCGAGTCGGCTCATCCGGCTACCCGGCGAACCCATGCGGGGCTCGCGTAAGGGCTGACGCAGTATGCGGTGGTGATGCCGCGGGGTGTCATGCGCGACCTCGTCCGACCCTGGTTGACGTCGTCAAAGAGCCGCCTTGCGGATGCACCCTAGAGCGACGACGAGCTTGTGAGGCCCTCTCAGATACGGCCGGCGTTGTGGGTGTCACGCGAGTAGCTGAGGATGAAGTATCCGATCAGCGGGAACAGCCAGAGTAGGACGATCGAGAAGAGAGCGCCGTGGCCGAATGCTCGCCCCAGCCGTAGGGCGACGATGACGGCGAACACGATGTTGACGATGGGGACGAGGTAGAGCAGCGTCCACCACGCGGACAGACCCGCGGCGCGGACGATGAAGAACGCGGCGACGACGGGAATCAGCGCCGTCCATGCGGGTTGCCCGGCTTTTCTCAAGAGTGGCCAGACCGCAGCGACGAACAGGATGTACCCGATAACACCGCCGATTGCACCGCCGACGGTCGACCCGGAGTTATCCGTGGTTTGCATGTTCGCAAGAAGAGGCGCGGCCTCGAGAAAAGTAAGCATGGCGTGAGTCTAGGGACGAAGCTCCCACCGCGGTGGCGGAGGCACACGCACCGATTCAGCGTCAGCTGTCGTGGGCCCTGCCCCAAGGACGGGGCCCACGACCAAGCGATCAGCTCACCCGCGACCGACGCCGCAGCGCCACCAGCCCCGCACCCGCCGCGATCAACGCGAACGCGCCCAGGCCGAGGCCCCAGGGCAGCTCAGCGCCGGTACGGGCGAGGGTTCCGGCTGCGACCACCTGCACGCCGAGGCGCGAGAGAGTGGAGCCGTCGGCCCGCGAGATTACGAGCGTGTGCGCGCCCATCGCGAAGTCGGCGGGAACCGTCACGCGAAAGGTGACCGCGCCGCGAGCATCCGCGGCCGGGATGCCGGTGATCGTCAGCGGCTGGCTGTTGAGCACTGCGCTGATCTGCTCGCCCGCCGCGAGCCCCGTCACCGAGACCGTGAACGACCCACCCTGCTCGACGCGCGTCGAGCTCGCCGTTGCCGTCGGGCCCGCGGACGGGCTCTGCGATGCCGCAGGCTGGCCGGGCACGGAGGCGCTCGGCGAGGGAGAGACCGCCGGGTCCGGCGAGGTCGACGGGTCGGGAGACGGCTCCGGCGAAGGAGTCACCTCGGTCACCAGGGTTCCCTTCGTGAACAGGGTGCCGACCTCGGTGGCATCCAGCGCCCGTCCGTAGACCCGCACCTCGTCGAGGTCCCCGCCGTAGAGACTGTCCGCCCCGTACTGCGACTTGGCCAGCAGGCCGCCGATGCCGCCGGTCGCCTCGAGGTCGGAGGCGTCGAAGATCGTGGCGATCTCGGCGACCTTCGCGCCGTTGACGTACGTGGTCAGGGTCTTCTTGCCCGTGAGCACGAGGGTGACCTGCGCCCACGTACCGATGGGCAGGGCGGCCGCGCCGGACTTGTTCTCGGTGAAGCCCGACTTGATCGCGGCGGCCACCCCTCCGCAGTCCGCGCTGGTGAAGAGGTAGTTCGTCGTGCTCGATCCGAGCGACAGCGGCCACTCGCAGGCGGCCGCGCCGTCCCACTTCATCCATGTCGACACGGTGAGATCGCGCGTGCCGTCGGGCAGCACGTCTCCCGCGATCGTCGCGTAGGCCGCGTTCGAGCCCGCGCGGCCGCCCGGGAACGACAGGGCGGAGTCCCCGGCCGCATCCCGGGCGCCCGGCGCGGTCGTGGCACCCGCGCCGCGGATCGTCGCGTCGTGCCCGTTCCCCGAGACGTCGGTCACGCGGGAGCCGTCGGTCGTGGCATCCAGTCCGTCGAAGCTGTAGCGCAGCAGCAGATCGGCCTCGGCCGTCACCACCGTCAGCGTCAGCGTCGCCGTGCGGCCGTCGCTCGTCGTGGCCGTGATGGTCGACGTGCCGGCCGACACCGCGGTCACCCGACCGGACCCGTCGATCGTCGCCACCGCGGGGGTGCTCGAGGTCCAGGTCACCCTCTGGTCGGCGTTGGCGGGAGCGACCGCGGCGGTGAGCGAGGTGCTCGCCCCGACGGCGAGGGCGCCCGAGTCGTAGCCGATCGACAGAGAAGTGGATGCCACCGGGCTGCCCACCGCGGTCACGGTGGCGATCGCGGGGGTCACGGAGCCGTCGTTCAGCGCGCCGCGGATCTGCACGCTGTCGCCGGGGGTCTTCAGGGCCGAGAGGTCCTGCGGCTCCCAGGTGACGCCGACGTCGATCGCGCCGGCGGACCGGTCGGCCTTGACCGTCGCGGGCAACGCCACCGAGCTGGTACCCGGGGCCACCTCGTACGACAGCGGTTCGACGGAGGTCACGAGCTGCTCGGGGTTGTACGTCGCGATGAGGCGATCGCGTTCCTCTCGGGTGATGCCGAAGGCGACGCCGTGCCGCGGGGAGGGCGGCAGCGAGTACTTCGCGGGAACCTTCCAGTCGACCTTCCCCTCTTCGAGCGACTCCGTGTAAAGCGGGATGTAGCCACCGCCGCCGTACCAATCGACGAGCACGTAGTTGCGGTCGCCGTTGATGTCGCCGGGATTGGATCGGAAGGCCGAGGGCCCCTCGGTCTCGGGAAGCCCCGCGTTCGCCGAGAGGCACGTGTCGAACTTCGTCCACTCGCCCGACGACGACGGGGCACGCAGGTCGGTGCCCTTCTCCGCCACGATGTCGGGACGGCAGGCGGTCTGCTCGGTGCCCTTCGTGAAGCGATAGTAGACGCCGTCGCGCTCCATGATCGTCGTGTCGATCAGTCCCGCGTTGGTCGCGCGGAGGCCGGGGATGTCGCCGGACTTGATGTACGGCACCGCGGGAGTGAAGTTCACGAAGTCGCGGGTCGTCGCCATGAGGATCTGCGGCCCGTTGCCGTCTTCCTGCGTGTGCGCGTCGTCGAGGAAAAGGCGCGACGACCAGTACACGACGTAGGCGTCGATGGTCGGGTCGTAGTGGGCCTCGGGCGCCCACGTCATGCCCGCGCTCGGCGGTGACACCTCGATGTGACGCTGCTCACCCCAGTTGACGAGGTCGGTCGACTCCCAGATCTCGAGGTAGCGGCTGCCGTTGTCGGTCGGGAAGCCCTTCCGCGCCGCGGAGAGGTCGGTGGCGATGAGGAAGAAGCGGTCGCCCTCCTTCGAACGCAGCACGAACGGGTCACGCAGACCCATGTCGCCCTTCGTCGACTCCAGGACGGGGTTGGCGTTGTTCAACGTGCGCCAGTTGAGCGCGTCGTTGCCCTCCGAGACGGCGAAGCGGATCTTCTCGCCGTCGATGCTGTTGTCGCGGAAGTACACGAACATGTACGCCTCGTCGTCTTCGCGGGTGTGCTCGGACGCTGCGAGCACGGTGACGGGCAGCTCGACGGTGCGGGTCGCCTCCCCCAGGCGGAGGGTCGCGGTGAGCGTCACCGCCGTGTCGGCGGTGCCGCGCGTGACGCGGCCCTTCGCCACGACGTCGGGCGAGACGCCCGAGTCGGTGTCGGTGATGACCGCGGTGTCGGACGACGACCACGAAATTTCGACCTCACCGGCCTGTGCCGACGAGAAGGTGCGCTTCAGATCGGCGCCGGTCGCGGGAAGGGTGATCGAACCGCGCACGTCGCCGGAGAGCCCGGCCTGCGAGGGCAGGGCGTCGGCGACCTGGCGGACGGCCTCATCCTGCTCCGTCGCGGAGAGTGCGCGCACGGTCACCGCGATGGCCGGGGCGACGCGCGTCTGGCCGCCGAGGGTGAAGGTCGGCGTCAGTTGGACCGTCGCGTCTCCGGCGCTGGCGGAGGGACGCGTGACGGTGCCGTCGGCGGCCACCACCTCGGCGTTGCTCGTCGCCCACGAGATCGAGGAGCCGGCCGCCGTGAAGGCCGGGAGCTGCAGATCCCGGTCGACGCTCGAGGTGTCGCCGAGCGACACGGAGTCGGATGCCAGGACGGCGCGGTAGCCGTCTGCTCCGGCGCTGCGGATGTCGTCGGCCGACAGCGCGCTGTTCCAGATGCGGACGTCGTCGATCGCTCCGACGTAGAAGGGGTCGTCCCAGAACGAGCGCCCGAGGTAGCCGCCGACACCGTTCTGACCGAGAGCGGCGTCGATGGTCTGCGTGATGCCGGTGAGATCGGCATCCGCCCCGTCGAGCTGCCCATTGACGTAGTAGCTCAGGCGCTGCCCGGGCTGGAAGACCAGCGTGACGTTGGCCCACTGCCCCACCGGGAGGGCAGCTCCGCCGTTCCCGACGCGTCGCTCCCCCGATCCGTCCGACACCGCCCCATAGGTGCCATTGCAGCTCGTCGAGGCCAGGACGTTCTTCGTCGTCGAGCGGCCGAGGCCGAACGCGAGCTGGCACGCACCGTTGCCCGCGCCCTCCCACTTCGTCCAGAGGCTGACGGTCAGCGCGGTGTCGGTGGAGGCGACGATGTCGTTCGGCAGCGACACGTACGACGCGACCGCGTCGGCGTCGTTGCGGCCGCCCGACAGGTGGATGGCCTTGTCGCTCGCGGCTCCCGTGACGCCGGGGACGATCGTGATCCCGCCGTTCACGACGGATCCGTCGGCCCGAGGCGAGCGGGTGCCGGTGTCGGGAATCGCGGTGCCGGCGCCGAGCGTCCCGCTGAGGGTGTCGAAGGTGTAGTGCAAGCCGGGTTCGGGCACGTTCGCGGCGAGCGCCGCGGGGGTCGTGACGAACGTCGACGCGGCGACCGCGGCGACGGCGCCGGCGGCGAGAAGACGATGGACGCGCATGGGGGCAGGACGCTCCGTTCGGTGCGGGGACGGGCAGGCGATGCGGCGCCCGTCGCCGAGAACGAAAGACCGGCAACCCTGCTGCTCTTCCGAGTCGGCGCCTGTTAGCGCTCACACTCACGAGCAAGCTACAAGTGCCGTGCGACGAGGTCAAGCAACAATGCGGTCATGAGTGAAGGTTCACATTCCGCTTGCGCCTTCCGCCTCGCATTGTTTAGTGTCGGTCGCGACCCAGGCCGGAAACCGCAATCCCGGCCAGGACCGCCACGACGACGTGCGGTCTCGGTCGCCGGACCGGCGACCCGGACGCGACGCTTCGCCGTTCGCCCGAAAGGCTCCCCGCATGCGTTCACGTCGCCCTGCCGCTCTCGCCCTCGCCGCCGCTCTGGTCGGCGCGGGGCTCGTCACCGGCATCGCTCCGGCACAGGCCGCCGTCCCCGCGGCCGCCCTCCTGTACGACTTCGACGGCATCGACACCGGCTCTCTCGCCGCCGGGGCTCAGATCCCGGATGCCGCCGGAGCCCATGCCGGAACCCTGCGCGGCGCCGGCGCGAGTGTCGTCGAGGGCCCGCGCGGCGGATCCGACCGCGCGCTCTCGCTGCCGGGCGGGACGTCGACGTCGGGGGCGGCCTTCGTCGAGATCGCGCCCGGCCTGACCGACACCTCGACGGGCGACGTCACGATCTCGGCGTGGGTCCGCTGGTCGGGCGGGCAGGATTGCGCGTGGGCGTACAGCCTCGGCAGCTCGAACGACCGGTACCTCTTCGCGACACCGCGCTGCGGGGGGAACCTGATCGGCGCCGTGAAATCCGGCACCGAGCAGAGGGCGACCGGAAACGGGCCCGCGTCGTCGACGCGGTGGAGCCACATCGCCGTCGCCCTGCAGTCGGGGCAGCGCGTCACCACCTACGTCGACGGCGAGGCCGTGGCCTCCACCGCGACGACCGCCACGGGCGCCGCCACCGTCGGGTCTTCGGTGTTCTCGGGGCTCGTCGGCAAGTCGCTGTACCCGGGCGACCCGTTCTTCGCCGGCGCCGTCGACGACGTCCGCGTCGATCGCGCGGCACTCGACGCGGAGCAGGTGCGAGCGATCGCGGCTCCCGCGGCAGACGCGATCGCGCGAGCCGATGCGGCCGCCGTCGACCTCGGCGACACCTCCGCCGTCACCGCCGACCTGACGCTCCCCCGCACCGGGGCCGGCGGCTCGTCGATCGCGTGGGCGTCGAGCGCGCCCACCGTCGTCTCCACCGACGGACGGGTGACCCGCCCCGCCCCCGGCTCACCCGACGCCACCGTCACGCTGACACCGACGGCGACCTTCGCGGGCACCTCGGCGGCCGGTGCGCCCGCACAGGTCACCGTGAAGGCGGACTCCGCCGCCGACCTCTCGGCTCGGTTGAGCGCGTCTCTCGTCGTGCCGCCGATCGTGGCATCCGAAACCTCTCTCCCGGCCGTCGCGGGCGTCGACCTGCGCTGGAGCGGCGACACCGTCGCGGACGGGGCGCTCGTGAACCCGGGCTCGGGCGACCGCACCTCCCAGGTCACCGCCTCCGCGACCTGGGGAGCCACCACGTTCTCGAAGACGTTCACCGTGACGGTGCTCGATCCCGCCACGGCGCAGAGCCTGGTCGCGTACACCCGCACGCCGACGAACGACCACGATGCGAACCAGGACACCGTCGCGCGGAGCATCCACCTCGCGGTGGGTTCGTCCGCCGACACCGCGCAGCCCCTGCAGGACAACTACGGCGTGGTCTTCGCGCGCGGCGAGCACGTGGGCCTCGACAACGTCGAGCAGCGCGGGATCGGCTCCCCCTCGCCGTTCTTCTTCGCCGACGGCCGGCTCGGATTCATCGCCACGCGCGTCGAGATGTCGGGGACACCGGATGCCACGGCCTCGAGCGGGGCGCTCGTGTTCCGCGCCGAAGACGACCGGGGTTCGCAGTTCGCGGAGCTCGGCACGATCGACCTGGGGACCACCGATGGAGTCGTCACTCCGCGCGCCGTGTGGGACTCGGGGCAGCAGCGCTACCTCGTGTCGTGGGCCGACCGCAACGGCCAGGCCCGGTACACCACCGTGACCGACCTCGCCCGCACCGAGCGAGTCGCCGACCTCTTCAATCCCGAGGACGACGGCACGCGCAGCCGCGTCGTCTCGACGGGCAACCGCGGAGACGTCATCGCCGGCTCCCCGCTCGGTGTCGCGGATCCGTCCTGGGGCTCGTTCGCGGGTCGCGTCGCGAATGCCGAGCCCGGCGGCATGCTGCCGGTCAACGGAACGATCGCCGCGGCCCTCACCCAGCGGTACGACCGCGTCGTGAACACCGCCGTCTCGGTCGCGCCAGTGACGATCACGGCCGGCGCCGGCGACGACCTCGACCGCACGCGCGCCAACCTCTCGTACAGCGACGGGTCGACCGCGACCCTGCCCGTCGACTGGAACGCCGACGAGCTCGCGGCGGCGCGCGCCGCCGCCCAGGGCACCGTCACGGTCACGGGCACCGTTCGGCAGAAGGACTACAGCGTCCCCTTCGCCGCCAACCGCGCCGACCCGACCATCTACCGGTACGAGCGCGACGGCCGCACGCAGTACCTCTTCATCGCGACCGATGACACGAACAACAACAACATCGCCTCACCCCACCTGCCCATCCGCGTCGCGGACACGCTCGACGGGCTGTCGGATGCCGCGGGCGGAGCCCAGCGCGAGGTCGACCTGTTGAACCGCTGGACGCGTCGCGACACCACCACCGACGGTCGAACCATCGCCGGTTGCTACTGGGCACCCGAGATCCACGAGATCGGCGGCACGCTGTCGATCCTGTTCTCGCCGTGCTTCAACTCGGGTGACTCGCAGGCCAACGACGGCGCCGACTGGCGCACGGTGCAGTCGTACATCATGCAGCTCCGCGACGGCGGGGATCCCGCGAACCCGTCGGACTGGTTGAAGCCGGCACCGGTCCTGCAGGCCGATGGGACAGCGCTCGGTCGCGAGGGCTATAGCAACATCAGCCTCGACATGACCTACTTCGAGGCGAACGGGCAGGCCTACTACACGTGGTCGCAGCGCTACACCTCCCCCGGTTTCGGCGACCCGCTCACGTGGATCGCGAAGGTCGACCCCGCCGATCCCACCCGGATCGTGGGCGAGGCGAAACCCGTGATCTCGCCGTCGCTCTCGTGGGAGCTGCGCCTGGCCGAAGGCTCGTTCGCGATGGAGCGCGATGGCAAGATCTTCCTCATCTACTCGAGCGACGGCGTGAGCCCCCGCTATGTCGTCGGCGGCGTCTGGGCCGACCTCGACAGCGATCTGATGGACATCGACAGCTGGCACAAGTACAACACCCCGCTCATGAAGAGCGTGCCGATGCCCGACGGCGTCTGGGATTACCTCACCTACCCGCAGGGCCCGGGTCACGGCGCGGTCACCACCGACGAGGACGGCAACGAGCTCTACGTGTTCCACACCTGGGGCGACGGCGTCGAAGGCAACGGCCGTGACACCCGCATCGGCCGCGTGCACTGGGCCGCCGGCGACCGACCCGTGCTCGACATGAGCAAGGACGAGCAGGTGCTCCCCGCCCTGCGCACGGTGACGATGAGTGTCACGATCGTCCCCGCCGATGGACCGTCACCCTCCCCCGAACCCACCGCGCAACCCTCTCCCGCGCCCAGCGACTCCGTGTCGGAGGCGACGGCCACGGCGAGCGCCACACGCGTCGCTCCGGGAGAGTCATTCACGGTCACCGCGACCGGGCTGAACGGCGGCGAGCAGATCTCCGCCGTCCTGCGGAGCACGCCTCTTCCGATCGCCGGGATCCCCACCGCCGACGCCTCGGGTCGCGTCGTCTTCCAAGTCACCGTCCCCGCCGGCTTCGACCTCGGCGCTCACACGCTCGAGGTCGTGCGGGGCGATGGCCGCGTCCTCGGCCGGCTCGCCATCGAGGTCGTGGCGCCGGGGTCGCTGGCGGAGACGGGTGTTGCTACGACGGGGGTTGCGGTTCTCCTCGGCTCGGCGGCTCTCCTCACCGGAGGGGCGGCGCTGGCGCTGCGTCGGAGACGTCACGCCCTTTCACGCCGCAGCTGAGCACAGGAACGGGCGCCGCGCGAGCCCCTCGGCCGCGCGGCGCCCGCGTGTGCTGTCACATACCGTCGGCGATCATCGCCCAGATGATCTGAACGTGACGGTCGGCGTTGAGGTCGGACATCTCGTTGTCGTAATTGAGGCCGTAGGGCCAGATGTGCGACCCACCGCAGTTGAGCACCGCACCGGCCCCGTCGAACTCGGCGAGCTTCGCGTTGGCGTTCGCGCCCGTCCACCGCCCGTTCTGGCACATCGCGTACCAGGCGTTGGCCGTGCCGTTGCCGACGGTGTGCGAGATCTCGTGCAGGGCCGTGCGCTCCTGCATGAAGCCGCGGTTTTCGCCGAAGCGGATGGTGCCGTCGATGCTCGCCTCGGCGGTGGGCACCCCGGGAACGTAATAGACGTTCAGGTGGCGATCGAAGTCGCTGAACTCGTTGTAGCGCGAGACCGCGGCATCCATCGCCGCTCGGATGCGGTTGTACGCGTCGGCTTGATCGGCCGTGGGGTTCGCCTCGGTGTAGAGGGTGTAGGTCATTCGACCCGCGGCCTCTGCCGGGGTCGACGTCACCGTCAGTGGGGCGACGACGGCGGCGAGCGCCGCTGCCGCGACGACGACGCGCTGGAAGAGGGGGCGGGATCGGGGGGATGCGTGCTGCATGGTCATTCTCCTTCGAATGGTCCGCGGCATCGGCGCCGCGTCCTGAGACGATAAGCGCAACGCACCACCGTGGAGAAGGAGCGCGTGAGGGTTCTCATCGACTTCTCATCGTGCGGCGGCGTGACGGGTGGAAATTACCGTCGTAACGCGAGGTATTCGGAACACATCACATCGAAGATGACGCATGTGAAGCCTCACATCAGGCGTGAAAACTCTCAGTCCAACAGCTCCACGCCGAACCCTGCGACCACATCCCGCACCTCGACGAGGTAGCGCTGCGCCTGCTCGGTCAGGGGGATGGACGTGCGACCGATCCAGCCGATCTCGATCCTCTCGTCGACGTCGAGCGGGACGGCCACGATCTCGGGGTCGAGATCGTCGCTGATGATGCCGGTCGAGATCGTGTACCCGTCGAGGCCGATCATGAGGTTGAAGATCGTCGCGCGGTCGGAGACCCGGATCTCCTGCCTGCTCGAGAGGGTCGAGAGGATCTCTTCCGCGAAGTAAAAGGAGTTGTTCGCGCCCTGGTCGAAGGTGAGACGCGGGAGGTCCGCCAGGTCGTCCAGCGTCGCGCGCTCGCGACCGGCGAGCGCATTGCGTCGAGAGACGAAGATGTGCGGCTCGGCGCGGAAGAGCGGGTGGAAGGCGAGCCCCGAGTCCCGTAGCAGCTTGTCGAGGACGTTCCGATTGAAGTCGTTGCGGAACAGGATGCCGAGTTCGCTGCGCAGCGTCCGGACGTCTTCGATGATGTCCCAGGTGCGCGTCTCGCGCAGCGAGAACTCGTACTCCGCGGCATCCGTCGCCTTCACCATCCGCACGAACGCGTCCACGACGAACGAGTAGTGCTGTGCCGAGACGCCGAGCAGGCGTCGTGAGGGCGGTCGCCCCAGGTAGCGCTGCTCCAGCAGTTCCGCCTGCTCCACCACCTGCCGGGCGTAGCCGAGGAACTCCACTCCGTCGACGGTCAGGGTGACGCCGCGCGCCGAACGGGTGAGCAGGTCTCTCCCCACCCGCGTCTCGAGGTCGCGCATCGCCGCCGACATCGTGGGCTGCGCGACGTAGAGCAGGTCGGCCGCGGCGCTGATCGACCCCTCAGCCGCCACCTCGATGAAGTACTGCAGCTGCTGCAGGGTGATGCCGCTCGCGCGTCTGGCCATAGACCCAGGCTATATCTCGGCATAGCTGGGCGGAATTACCCGATGACCTGCCGTCGGCGGGACGATGAGGACACGATCACCGCACGGCCGTCCCGGCCCCTTCCGATTGGCTCGACATGGCGAACGACATCACGTTCCGCATCTCCACCACGCGCTTCGACGAGGACTATGCGCCGTCGTCGAGCTCGCGGATCACCACGAACTTCGCAAACCTCGCCCGGGGCGAGCACCGCCAGCAGAACCTGCGCAACGCCCTCGCCATGATCGACCGCCGCTTCAACGAGCTCGCCGACGCCGACAACCCCTCGGGTGACCGCTACCGCGTCGAGCTCGACATCGTCTCGGCCGAGCTGCGGTTCGACGACGAGGGCGACGACCGCGAGTTCCCCCTCCTCGAGGTGCTCGACGTCCACATCGTCGACACCCAGACGGGCGAACGCCACCAGGGGATCGTCGGCAACAACTTCTCGTCGTACCTCCGCGACTACGACTTCAGCGTGCTCCTCCCCTCCGTCAACGACGGCGCCACCGCCTTCACGCTGCCCGAGGACTTCGGCATCCTGCACGGCAAGCTCTTCCAGCACTTCCTCGACTCCGAGGCCTACCGCGAGCGCTACACGCAGTCGCCGGTCGTGTGCATCAGCGTGTCGACGAGCCGGACGTACCACCGCACGGGGGTCGTCCACCCGGTGCTGGGTCACGAGTACGCGCAGGACTCGTTCTCGCTGACCGACGAGTACTTCGGCAAGATGGGCCTGCAGGTGCGCTACTTCATGCCGCGCGGCAGCGTCGCCCCGCTGGCGCTCTACTTCCGCGGCGATCTGCTCGCGGACTACACCGACCTGCAGCTGGCCGGCACGATCGCGACGATGGAGACGTTCCAGAAGATCTACCGCCCCGAGATCTACAACGCGCACGAGCCCGCCGCGGACGTCTACCGTCCCACGCTGGCCCACGAGGACTTCACTCGCACGAACATCGCGTACGACCGCGAAGAGCGCAGCCGCCTGGGCATCACGCAGGGCCGCTACACCGAGGAGCACTTCGTGAAGCCCCACCGCGCCGTGCTCGACGCGTGGCTCGTCTCCGACGCCCTCCCGACCCGATGACCTCCCCGAAGGCGACCACCGTGAACACCCTCGTCCCCACCTCCATCGTCGGAAGCCTCCCCAAGCCCGCCTGGCTCGCCAAGCCCGAGGTGCTGTGGTCGCCGTGGGAGCTCGAGGGCGACACGCTCGTCGAGGGCAAGCACGATGCCCTGCGCAGCGCGGCGAAAGAGCAGGAGCGCCGCGGACTCGACATCGTCAGCGACGGAGAGCAGACCCGTCAGCACTTCGTCACGACCTTCATCGAGCACCTCGAGGGCGTCGACTTCGAGAACCGTGAGACCGTGCGCATCCGCGACCGCTACGACGCGAGCGTGCCGACGGTGGTGGGTGCGGTCAGCCGGCGCCAGCCGGTCTTCGTCGAGGATGCCGCGTTCCTGCGTCAGCAGACGGACCGCCCGATCAAGTGGGCCCTCCCCGGCCCCATGACGATGATCGACACCCTCGCCGACCGTCACTACCGCAGCCGCGAGAAGCTCGCGTGGGAGTTCGCGACCATCCTCAACCAGGAGGCGCGCGAGCTCGAGGCCGCCGGGGTCGACGTCATCCAGTTCGACGAGCCCGCCTTCAACGTCTTCTTCGACGAGATGAAGGACTGGGGCGTGGCGACGCTCGAGCGGGCGGCCGAGGGACTGCGCGCCGAGACGGTCGTGCACATCTGCTACGGCTACGGCATCAAGGCGAACACCGACTGGAAGGCGACGCTCGGGGCCGAGTGGCGCCAGTACGAGGAGTCGTTCCCGCTGCTGCAGCGCTCGAGCATCGACACCGTATCGCTCGAGAGCCACAACTCGCACGTGCCGATCGACCTCATCGAGCTCATCCGCGGCAAGAATGTCATGCTCGGCGCGATCGACGTGGCCAGCCACGAGGTGGAGACCCCCGAAGAGGTGGCCGACACCCTGCGACGTGCCCTGCAGTTCGTGGATGCCGACAAGCTCGTCGCCAGCTCGAACTGCGGCATGGCGCCCCTTCCGCGCCAGGTGGCGTTCGACAAGCTCAGCGCCCTGTCGGCGGGCGCCGGCATCCTGCGCGACGAGCTCGCGGGCGTTCCCGCCTGAGGGCGGCGCGATCCGTGGCAGAGTCGACGGTGACCCCTTCACCGCCGAGGAGAACCATGCCCATCGCCGCCGATGATCCCCGCCTGACGTCCGCCTTCGCCGCGTCGTCCACCCGCTACGACGACGTGCCGTTCCTGCGCGCCGGGGCGAGCGGCATCCCTCTCCCCCGCATCTCGCTGGGTCTCTGGCAGAACTTCGGAAGCGGCCGCACGCTCGACTCGCAGCGCGAGATCCTCCGCCACGCCGTCGACCGGGGCGTCGTGCACATCGACCTCGCGAACAACTACGGCCCGCCCTACGGCGCGGCCGAGACGACCTTCGGAACGGTGCTCGACAGCGACCTGCGCTCCTACCGAGACGAGCTGTTCGTCTCGACCAAGGCCGGGTACGACATGTGGCCGGGGCCCTACGGCGACGGCGGATCGCGCAAGTACCTCGTGCGCTCGCTCGAGCAGAGCCTCACCCGCATGCGCACCGACTACGTCGACGTGTTCTACTCGCACCGGGTCGACACCGAGACGCCGATCGAAGAGACGGTCACCGCCCTCGCCGATATCGTACGCAGCGGCAAGGCGCTCTACGTCGGCATCTCGAACTACCCGGCGGAGCTCACGCGCCGCGCACACGAGCTGCTGGCCGCCGAGGGAGTGCGTCTGTTCATCCACCAACCGCGGTACTCGCTGTTCGACCGCACGCCCGAGGCGGAGCTCTTCCCGACGCTGCGCGAGCTCTCGGTCGGCAGTGCCGTCTTCTCGCCCCTCGCGCAGGGTCTGCTGACCGCGAAGTACCTCGACGGCACCGTGCCCGCCGACTCGCGAGCAGCCGACAGTCGCTTCCTCGACGAGTCCGCCCTCACCGAGGATTACCTCGAGCGCATCCGTGGCATCGACGGGGTCGCCCGCGAGGCGGGGCTGTCGATCCCGCAGCTGGCCGTGGCGTGGGTGCTGCGCGACCCGGTGGTCACGACCGCGATCATCGGGGCGTCGCGCCCGAGCCAGATCGACGACGCCGTCGAGGCGAGCAAGGCCACGTTGAGCGACGACGTGATCGCCGCCCTCGAACCCTTCGCCGCCCCCTCGGGCGGGTCGCTGCGCTGACCGACGCACAACCGCGGCGTCGGCGCAAGCGGCGCGGCGTCCGGCCCCTGATCGTGTGAGGTGAGAATCCACACGCGAATCGAGGAGGCGCTATGGGTGTCGCACGTTGGATCGGAACCGGAGCGGTCGGACTCGCCGGAGCCGTCCTGGCCCGGACGGCGATCGGCCGCGCAGCCGCCGCGGGAACGGTCGCCTACCGGGTCTGGAAGGACCCGAAGGTGCAGAAGATCCGCCGCAAGGTGCAGGCGAAGGTTCTCAAGCAGCGCTCGCAGCGCTGAGGAGCCCGGGCCCGGGTCGCGATCGTCGACCCGGGCCTTATGCGTGCGCGGGGGCCGGCTCCAGCGGCAGGGGCGAGACGGGCTTGGTGACCCCGAACGCGAAGGTCGTGTCGATCGACGACAGCGAAGGGATCGCGCGAAGGTGCTCGCGGAGGAGCCGCTCGTACTCCTCGAAGCTCGGCGTGACGATGCGCACGAGGTAGTCCCAGTCGCCGGCGAGCAGATGCGCTTCGACGATGTGCGGGATCGCGCGCAGGCGTTGCTCCACGGCATCCACGGTCGCCCCCTCGTGCGAAGCGAGACGCAGGCGGACGAAAGCCGTGATGGTGAGGTCGACCGCCTTCGGCGAGACCACCGCGCGGTAGCCCTCGATGACGCCCGCCTGTTCGAGCTGACGCACGCGTCGCAGACACGGCGACGGTGAGAGGCCGACGCGGTCGGCGAGTTCTTGGTTGGAGAGCCGCCCGTCGTTCTGCAACTCGCGCAGGATGAGTCGGTCGATGCGGTCGAGGGCGTCCATAGGGCAGATTCTGCCAATACGAAGACGTTTAGAGCAAGAATCGCAATCGCCTGCGTCGGCGATCTTCCTACGCTCGCAGGGTGACGACGTTCGCCCTTCCGCTCCCCCTCGCCCTGCCCCGCCGCACCGTCGTCGGCATCGCGGCCCTCACCGCCGTCGTCGCTCTCTGGTCGTCGTTCGCTCTCTCCACGCGCGCCCTCGAGGGCGCCGGACTCACCCTGGCGGATGCCGCGATCGTCCGCTTCGCCGTTCCCGCTGTCCTCCTGAGTCCGTGGGTCCCGCGAACGTTCCGCGCCCTGCGAACCGAACGCCCCGCCGTGCTCGCTCTCGTCCTGTTGGCGGGGCTCCCGCACTTCCTCCTGTTCGCCTGGGGCGCGCACCTCACCTCCGCGGCGCTCACCGGGCTGCTCGTTCCGGGCACCGTGCCCCTGTTCGTCGCGGGGCTGCTCTTTCTGTTCGCGCGCCGCACCGTGTCACGTCGACGTCTGCTCGCCCTCGCCGCGATCGTCGCGGGCGTCGCGGCCAGCGCGCTGTTCATCGGCGGACCGTCCGGGCCCGGCGGCATCGTCGTGCTGCTCGCCGCCGGCCTGGTCTGGGCGGCCTACACGCTCGGGGTCGCGCGCTCGCGCCTCGATCCGGTCGCGGTCATCGTCATCGTGTCGGTGACGTCCGTCGCATCCGCTCTGCTGCTGGCGGTCACGGGCGTCCTGCCCTCGGCCCTCCTCGCCGGTACAGCTGACCTGGGCACCGTGGGCGCCTATGCCCTCATCCAGGGGGTCGGGACCGGGCTGCTCTCGACGGCCTGTTACGTCGTGGCGGTCAAGAACCTCGGCAGCAGCCTGCCCGCCGCCGCCGGAGCCCTCAGCCCCGTTCTCACGGCCGTCGTCGCCGTCCCGCTCCTGGGCGAGACCCTCGGGCTGGGCCTCGGCCTCGCCCTGGCGCTCATCGTGACGGGTGTCGCGGTCTTCGCCCTGACCCCGGCGACCGCGCGCACCCCGGGCGCCGAGCTCTGACGGCATCCGTTTCGCCCTCCGCTCCGAAGAAGACCAGAGACTTGTCGCGTATGCGCGATGAGCGGAGACGAGGGATGCCATGACCACCGACACCGCGGACCGGACCGAGAAGACCACCACGGTCCGTCGCCCGCACGCCTGGATCTGGGCAGCCCTGGCCGGCATCATGTCGGCGGCCGCTCTTCTCGCCGTCGCCGAGGCGCTCGCGGCGCTCGTCGCCCGCTCCGCGAGTCCGATCCTCGCGGTCGGCTCGTTCATCGTCGACATCGTCCCGCGCCCCCTCAAAGAACTCGCGATCACGCTGTTCGGCGAGAGCGACAAGATCGCCCTGCTCGCCGGCGTCGGCCTCGGGGCCGCCGTCGCCGCCGCCGTCGCCGGAGTGCTCGAGTACCGGTTCCGTTACGTCGGAGTGGTCCTGCTCGCGATCGGCGGGGTGCTCGCGACCGCCGCCATCGTCACCCGCACCGGAGCCGGTGCTCTCGCCTGGCTCCCCCCGGTCGTCGGCACGATCGCCGGCATCGTCATCCTTCTGCTCGCGATCGTGCGCCTGCGGCGCTGGGTCTCTGCGGCCATGGCGGACAACCGCGACGCCGTCGGGGCCAACCGGCGCCAGTTCCTGCTCTTCACCGGCATCAGCGCCGTCGGCGCGGTCATCGTCGGCGTCGGCGCTCGGGTGCTGAACACCGCCACCTCATCCGTCGCCGCTGCCCGTGACGCGCTGAGGATTCCCGCGGCGCGCACGACGGTGACCGTGCCCGAAGGGGCGAACTGGGAGATCAACGGCCTGACCCCGATCATCACCCCGAACGGCGACTTCTACCGCGTCGACACCGCGCTCACGGTCCCCAACGTCGATCCCACGACCTGGCGCCTCTCGATCGAGGGGATGGTCGACAACCCGATCGAACTCAGCTTCGACGACCTGGTCAACATGGGCCTCGACGAGTACGGCGTCACCCTCACCTGCGTCTCGAACGAGGTCGGCGGCGGTCTCGTCGGCAACGCCATCTGGACCGGCATCCCGATCCGCGACGTGCTGCGCATGGCCGGCGTCCAGGGAGATGCCGACATGGTCCTCTCGGAGAGCGTCGACGGATACACGGCATCCACTCCCCTCGCCTCCCTGACCGACGACAACCTCGACGCGATCTTCGCCGTGAAGATGAACGGCGAACCGCTCCCGTTCGAGCACGGCTTCCCCGTGCGCATGGTCGTCCCGGGCCTGTACGGATACGTCTCGGCGACGAAGTGGGTCACAAAGCTCACCGTCACCCGCTTCGACAAGGACGAGGCGTACTGGACCCCCCGCGGCTACTCCGCCGAGGCCCCGATCAAGATGTCATCGCGCGTCGACACCCCCAAGATCGGCTCGCCCGTCGCGGCCGGTGCCGTCGTCATCGCCGGTATGGCCTGGGCGCAGCCCGTGGGCGTGCAGAAGGTCGAGGTCAGCATCGACAACGGAGAATGGCAAGAGACCCAGCTGTCCACCCCGATCAACGACCAGTCGTGGGTGCAGTGGAAGCTCGACTGGACCGCCGACGCGGGCACGCACTACATCGCGGTCCGCGCCACCGACAAGCAGGGCAACCTGCAGATCCAGGATCAGGCGCCCATCGCGCCCGACGGATCCAGCGGCTGGCAGCGAACGCTCGTCACCGTCTCGTCGTAAGGCGCCGCCCGGTAATGTCAATCGCTGTTCCCGGGCGCGCCCGCGAGACATGATCGGCGTATGCCTTCAGCAAGCACCCCGGCCCACCTGGGCGTTCTCGTATGACCACCGCTACGAACGAGCCTTCTCTGTCATCCACCCCTTCCGGCCACGATCCCGCCCACGCCCTGACGAGCATCCGGCGCTCGATCCCTCAGGACTGGGACGAGCAGGTCGACCTCTTCGCCATCGTCAAGCTCGACAGTGGCGGGTTCGTGCGCGGCTGGAACCTCGGCGCCGAACGCATCAAGGGGTACCACGAGGACGAGATCCTCGGCTCGCACTTCTCGCGCTTCTACCGCGAGGAGGACCGGCGTCGCGCCAAGCCCGACCTGCTGCTCGCTGCCGCCCAGCGTGACGGACACGTCGAAGACACCGGTTGGCGCGTCCGCAGCGACGGCAGCGAGTTCTGGGCGCGCGTGACCATCTCGGCCATCCGCAGCGACCAAGGGCAGGTGCGAGGCTTCGTCAAGATCGTCCGCGACCTGACCGCCGAGAAACGCGCTGCCGACGAGCGGTCGGCGCTGCAGCGCACCTTCGCGCACGACCTGCTCTCGCCCGTCACCGCCCTGCGCGGCTACCTCGACCTGATCGGCGAGGAGTTGCCCCCCGACCACCGGCTCCTGCGCCTCGCGGGAGAGGCGAGTGACCACATCATCGCGATGGCTCAGTCGCTCATGACCGATGTCGACACCGCGACACAGCGCGGGCGCCGCCGAGCGAGTCTCGACCTCATCGCACGCGGGGCGGTCTCGCTGGTGCTCCCCGGAGATGCGCCCGGTCGGGTCGTCTTCGGGCAGATGGATGCCGTTCCCGTCTGGGGCGACGTGCTGGGGCTCCGCCGGGCGATCGCCAACGTCCTCGAGAACGCCGCGAAGTACTCCGACGACCTCATCGAGATCGATGCGTTCGAAACCGACGAGGGCGCCGCGGTGCGCGTGCGCGACCGAGGACGCGGCATCCACGCCGACGACCTGGCCTCGATCACCGACGAGGGCAACCGTGGGCGGCTCGCCGACGCCGGCGACGGCGGGCACGGCATCGGTCTCGCAAGCGTCCGACGCGTCGTGAGCGAGCACGGCGGGACGCTGCGCATCACCAGCACCCTGGGCGAGGGGACGAGCGTGACGATCACGATCCCCCGCGCCGACGACGACATCGACGCAGAGCCGGCGGGCTGAGCGCTCCGGCTCAGGCGTCCGAGGTCGTGAGTTCTGCGCCCGCGGTCCCGATCTCGGTCAGAGCCGCGGCACTCGAGGCGGGGTGTACTCCCGCGACCAGGTCGGTCAGCACGCGCACGCGCCGTCCGGCGCCCAGGGCATCGAGGGCCGAGGCCCGCACGCAGTAGTCCGTCGCGATCCCGACGACGTCGATATCCCGGATGCCGTGGCTCTCGAGCAACTGCGCCGCCGTCTCACCCTCATCGGTGACGCCCTCGAACAGCGAGTAGGCGGGCTTCCCCTGCCCCTTCTTGAGGTGGTGGGTCACGCGCGAGGTGTCGAAGACCTCGTCGTAGTCGGCCCCGAAGGTTCCGCCGACGCAGTGGACGGGCCACGTGTCGACGAAGTCGGGGGCGTCGGAGAAGTGGCCTCCGTTGTGGTCGTCGCCGTGGTGCCAGTCGCGCGAAGCTACGACGAGCGCGTAGTCGTCGGCGTGGGCGGCGAGGTACCGCGAGATGCGCTCGGCGACCGCGTCGCCCCCTTCGACACCCAGCGCCCCGCGCTCGGTGAAGTCGTTCTGGACATCGACGATGAACAGGGCGCGCGTCATGCGTCGAGCCTACGCGCCTCGGCATCCATCCGGCCCAGCTTCGAGGGCCACCAGATGCGACGGCCCAGGTCGTAGGCCAGAGCGGGCACGAGGAGGGACCGCACCACGAACGTGTCGAGCAGGACCCCGAACGCCACGATGAACGCCAGCTGGGCGAGGAAGAGGATCGGAATGACCCCGAGGGCGGCGAACGTCGCCGCGAGCACGAGACCGGCCGAGGTGATCACACCCCCCGTGGCGACGAGTCCGCGCAGGATCCCGGCCCGCGTGCCGTGTGCGAGCGACTCCTCCCGCACCCTCGACATCAGGAAGATGTTGTAGTCCACCCCGAGCGCCACCAAGAAGACGAAGCCGTAGAGCGGCACCGCCGGATCCGCGCCCGGAAAGTCCAGGACGCCGTCGAAGACCAACGCGCTGACGCCGAGAGCCGCTCCGAACGACACGATGACGGTGCCGATCAGGATGACCGGCGCGACGACCGAGCGCAGCAGCGCCATGAGGATCAGCAGGATCACCGCGAGCACGATGGGGATGATGAGCGTGCGATCGCGGATCGAGGTGTCGATCGAGTCGATATCGGTCGCGGTGACCCCGCCGACCAGGGCCGTCCCCTCCCCCAGCTCGTCGGTCAGATCGGTTCGGAGCTGACGGACCGTGTCGTCCGCCGCGGAGGAATCGGCCGTGTCGGCGAGGGTCGCCGCGAACAGCACGTCGCCGTCGGCGACCGTCGGGGTGGGTGCGGGTGTGCCCGGCGCGCCGATCGCCGTCGTCTGCAGAACGCCGTCGACCACGGTCACCGGCGACTGTCCCCCGGGAACGTCAGCGGTCAGCACCGAGACCGCGTCGATCCCCGAGGCGTTCTGCAGCACGGTCGCCGCCCGAGCGGCCTCGGGCTCGGGGACGAGCACGTACGCCGGGCTGCCGGAGCCGCCCGGGAAGTGCTCGGCCAGGGCGGCTTGGCCGTCGCGCGCCTCCGAAGCACCGAGGACGAGCGCGCTCGCGGGCACGCCGTCCGCGCGCAGCTGCGTCACGCCGAGGCACGCGGCGAGGAGCACGAGCGTGCACACGATCCACACGGGACGAGCTCGACGGGCCACGAACCGCGCCTGACGGGGCCAGAGGCCCTTCGCCGGCTGCGTGAGGTCGGCGGGGAGGGCTGCCGTACCCGGCTTCGGCAGGAACGGCCAGAACGCGGCGCGACCGACCAGCGCGAGCAGTGCGGGCAGGAACGTCAGCGCCGAGAGCACCGCGAACGCGATGCCGATCGAGGCGATCGGCCCCAGAGCGCGGTTGGTGGCCAGATCCGACAGCAACAGGCAGAGCAGCCCGGCGATCACGGTGCCGCCCGAGGCCAGGATGGGCTCGAACGCGCCCTTCCACGCCCGGGTCGTGGCATCCCATCGGCTCAGCCCCTCGCCGATGGCCTCGCGGAACCGCGCGACGTACAGGAGGGCGTAGTCGGTGGCCGCGCCGATGACGAGGATGAAGAGGATCCCCTGCACCTGGCCGTTGAGCACGACGATCCCCGCGTACGCGAGCCACCACACGGTGAGAAGGGCGACGCACAGCGCGAAGACCGAGGTCAACAGGACGAGGATCGGCAGCAGCGGAGAGCGGTAGACGATCACGAGGATGACGAACACCGCCACGAGCGCGACGACCAGCAGAAGACCGTCGATGCCGAGGAAGCCCTTGACGAGATCCGCGGTGAACCCGGCCGGGCCCGTGACCCACGCCTCGACGCCCGCCGGGGCCTCGGCCGACACCTTCTCGCGCACCTGCTCGACGACGTCGCGCACCTCGCCGGAGCTGTCGATCGGGACGAAGATCTGCGCCGCCTGGCCGTCGTCCGAGACGACCGGAGGCGACGCGTCGCCCGAGACCCCGTCGACGGACGCGATATCCGTCGCGAGCGTCTGCAGGGCGGAGACCTGCGCGTCGCTCAGAGCACTGCCGTCGGCCGTGTCGGCGACGACGATCGCGGGGATGGTGTCGCTCCCCGTGAAGTCCGTCAGCCGTTCGCTCACGCGCGTCGCGTCCGCTGACTGCGGCAGGAACGACGACTGATCGTTCGTCGAGACCTGGTCGACCTTGCCGAAGAACGGTCCCCCGATCGATCCCCCCACGACCCACAGCAGGACGAGCAGACTCGGGATGCCGACACGCAGCCACCGCGAGACGTGCGTGGGCCGCGCAGAGCGGCGAGCGGAGCGACGAGTGGGCATGGACGACGGAAACATATAGCTAGCTTATCTAGCGATATGCCTCCGGCGCCAGTCGATCACCCGCGGGCGAAGAGCACCACGATCGAGACGACGAACGCCAAGACGCCCAGGCCGAGCACCCCGGCAGCGAGCAACGAGACGAAACGGACCAGGGGCGAGGAGCGCGTCAGCCGCATGCGGTTCGCCGCGCCGCGGCGATAGAAGATGTCGGCCATGTCCGCGGCACCGATCTTCGCCTCGTCGTGCGCCGAGAGCGGCGCCTCGTTCACTCCCCCGTCGTCGTCGAACCAGCGGACCACGCGACCGCCGTCGACGTGCTCCACGACCGCGCGGGCGGGCAGCCAGGTGCCGTCCGCCAACAGGAGGAACACCGCGGCGAACGCCAGCAGCAGGCCGCCCCCCAGCCCGACCCACGTGAAGATCTCGATGACGGCATCGAGGGCGTTCGACACGGGAACTCCAGCGAGGTCAGCGGGCGGAGGAGGGCCGTCACGCGAGCGCGGAACGAGACGGATTCAGCCTATCGGGCGGCCGCCGGGCTCGCCGCCGACGCCGTCGGCAGGGCCTCGAGACGCCGCGTCGCCATCAGGGCGAGAGCGAGCGGCAGCGCCGCGACCACCACGAACGAGACGTCGATCGCCTGCCACCCCAGAGGGAGCCCGCGGAGGGCGCCCGCGATGAGCGCGAGAGGCACGATGCCCGCGCACGCGACGAGGCCCCACTGGATGATGAACACGTTTCGCATCGGGTCTCGCCACGGACCGATGAACGCGAGCGCGATCAGCAGGTGGGCGAACGCCAGCCAGTCGGTGCCGTAAGCGATGAACGGGAACGCCACGGCGGTGGCATCCAGTCCTTCGCCCACTCGATCCACCCACCCGACGAACTCCGGAGCGAGGGTGTCGAGACCGATCGAGCGCAGAATCCCACGGCCGAGGGCGACTTCCTCGCGGAGCGGGAACGCCGTGATCCCACTGACGACGAGCCCCGCGATGACCACCGCCAGAAAGATCCGGATGCGGCGAACGAGGACGCTTCGCTCGGCCATGACTCCCCCTTCGTCAGACGACCGTTGAGGCTGACAGTAGACGGAAGCGCACCGCGGGAGCGGCGGGATACCTCGCCGACGAAGAAAGGCCCCCACCCGGTGGAAGCGGGTGAGGGCCTTCGGAGCCGCCTAAGGGAATCGAACCCTTGACCTATTCATTACGAGTGAATCGCTCTGCCGTCTGAGCTAAGGCGGCATGTGCGCGCTGTCGCGTGCACGATCATCGATCTTACATGCTCCAGCGGGTGCCGAGGTACGCGGTCAGTAGTCGCCGGCCGCGGTGCGGTCGGCGAGGATGTCGCGACTCGACGACAGACCCAGGCGGGTGGCGCCGGCGGCGATCATCTCCTCGGCGGCGGCGCGGGTGCGCACGCCCCCCGACGCCTTGACCTCGGCGCGGTCGCCAACGGTGCGCTTCATCAGCTCGACGGCGTGGACGCTCGCGCCGCCCGCGGGGTGGAAGCCGGTCGACGTCTTCACGAAATCGGCGCCCGCGTTCACGGCGGCCTCGCAGACGGCGACGATCGCCTCGTCGGACAGAGCCGCTGACTCGATGATGACCTTCAGCACGGTGGGGGCGGGAGCCGCGGCGCGCACCGCGCGGATCTCGGACTCGACGATCTCGTAACGCCCCTCGATCGCGGCACCCACGTCGATGACCATGTCGATCTCGTCGGCGCCCTGAGCTACCGACAGGGCGGCCTCGGCCGCCTTGACCTCGGCGTGGTGCTTGCCGCTCGGGAAGCCGCACACGACCGCGAGCTTGAGCCCCTCGGGGAGCTGCACCGGCAGGAACGAGGGCGAGATGCACACGCTGTAGGTGCCGAGCTCGGCGCCCTCGGCGATGAGGCGCTCAACGTCGGCGCGGGTGGCCTCGGGCTTGAGCAGCGTGTGATCGATGTACGACGCCAGGTCGGCGATGGGCGCGGTCATGGGGGTCTCCTCGGGGTGTGACATCTTCAGCCTAGGCGGGCGGCCGGGCGGGCACGGGACGCTATTCGCAGCGCAGCCCTGGGGAGGGCACGGTGCCGTCGACGAGGTAATCGTCGACGGCCGCGTTCACGCAGTCGTTGCCCTTGTTGTACGCGAGGTGCCCCTCTCCCACGTAGGTCACGAGCACTCCCTGGGACAGCTGCCCGGCGAGCGCCTGCGCCTCGGTGTACGGCGTGGCGGGGTCACCCGTCGTACCGAGGACGACGATCGGCGGGGAGCCCGGGGCGGTGATCGCCTCGCGGGTACCGGTCGGCGGGGCCGGCCACGCGGCGCACGCGTCGGGCCCGAGCCAGTAGGGCGCGACGACGGGCGCCTTCTGCTGCAGCTCTTGCTCGATCTGCGGGTTGTTCTCGTCACCCTCGTCGGGATAGTCGACGCAGTTGTAGGCGCGCAGCGCCTGCATCGTGTTGTCCTGGTATTTGCCGTCGACGCGACCGTTGTAGAAGTCGGCGAGTTGGAACGCGACGGAGGCGTCGCCGTTCTGCACCCCGCTGAGGGCGATGCGCAGGTACGGCCAGTTCTGGTCGCTGTAGAGCGCCGCCACGATCGATGTCACGAGGGTGTCCGCGCCGAGTTGCCGACCGTCGGGGCCGGTCAGAGGGCGGGCGTCGACCCGCTCGAGCAGCGACGACAGGTCGTTCATCGCGTCGTCGACGGACCCGCTGAACGGGCACTCCGAGTTTGTCAGACAGTCCGCCATGAAGGCGCGCAGGGCGTTCTCGAACCCCACCGCCTGGGCGATCCCGCTCGCGCTGCTCGGCAGGCTGGGGTCGATGCCGCCGTCGAGCACCATGCGGCCAACGCGGTCAGGGAAGAGCCCCGCGTAGGTGGTGCCGAGGAACGAGCCGTACGAGAAGCCGAGGTAGTTGAGCTTCTCGTCACCCAGGACGGCACGGAGCAGGTCCATGTCGCGCGCCGCGTTCTCGGTCGAGACATAGGGCAGGATGCCGTCGCTGTTCTGCTGACACGCCTGCGCGAAGTCGGCCTGCCGCTTTTCGAGGGCGGCGTTGCGCTCGTCACTGCCGCGCGCGCCCGGCGGGATGTCGTAGAGGAACGCGTCCATGCCCGCCGCGTCGTAGCAGGTGACCGGCGCAGACTGGCCGACACCGCGCGGGTCGAAGCCGATGACGTCATAGTCCCTCGTGAGCGTCTCGTCCGCCACGAGCGAGAGGGAGTCACGCACGGTGGAGACACCGCTCACGCCCGGGCCGCCGGGGTTGGTCAGCAGCGACCCCAGGGGCTGGCCCGAGGTCGCCCGGTGCCGGATGACGGCCAGGGACAGCTCGCCCTTCGACGGATCGGAGTAGTCGCGCGGGGCCGTGACCGTGGTGCAGTCGAAGCCCGCCGAACCGCAGTCCGTCCAGGAGAGCGTCTGCCCGTAGTAGGGCAGCAGCGAGGCGTCGATGCCCGCTGTCTGGGGAGTCAGCGACGGGCCGGCCGCGGGCGCGAGGGGCGGTATCTGCGCGTAGAGGCAGCCCGACAGCGTGAGAGCCAGACCCGCGATGCCCGCGACGACGGCGGCGAGACGGCGACGCATGCTCACGGGGCGGATCCGTTGGCGACGGTGATCATGAGGCTCTCCAACGCCAGCAGCGGGGCGGCGTTCTGTTCGAGGTTGCGGCGGGTGACCGAGATCCGGTCGAGGACTCCGAGAGTGCGGGAGGGTGACCATTCCGAGGCCAGGGCGCGCAGGGCGTCGAGGCGCTCGCTGTTCACGAGATCACCCTCACGGCCGTACTGGATCATCACGACGTCGCGGAACAGCGACTGCAGGTCGGTCAGCACCCGATCGATACCGTCGCGCAGGCTGCGGGTGGCGCGGCGCTTCTGGTCGTCCTCGAGCGCGTTGACCTGGCCGCGGACGGAGGGAGGGATCGCGGCGCCTTCGGCCACGCCGAGCATCCGGAGGAGCGAGCGCTGCTCCTCCTCGTCGCGCGTGGCGGTGAGCGCCTTGGCGTCGTCGGTGGCCAGGCGCACGATGCGTCCCGCGACGTCGACGGCATCGCCGATGCCGCGCACGGCGAGGACGGCGGCGAGGGTCTCGGCCCGGCGTCCGCGGGCGTCATCGTCGGTCGCGAGGCGCTGCGCCATACCGATGTGGCGCTGCGCGTGCCGTGCGGATTCCTCCGCGATGTCGGGGCTCACCCCGGTGCGCTCCACGATCAGGGCGGCGACGTCGGAGACGGACGGCTCGCGCAGACGCAAGACGCGCACACGCGAGCGGATGGTGGGCAGGAGGTCGGCATCGCTGGGCGCGCAGAGCACCCACACCGTCTTCTCGGGGGGCTCTTCGAGGGCTTTGAGCAGCACGTTCGAGGTGCGCTCCGCCATGCGGTCGGCGTCTTCGACGACGATCACGCGATGGCGGCCGAGCGAGGGTGCGAAGGAGGCGCGTTCGACCAGGCGTCGCGCCTCGTCGATGCGGATGACGACCTGCTCGGTGCGCAGGGCGGTGAGATCGGGGTGGGTGCGGGCGAGCACCTGGCGCTGTGCCTGCTCGTCACCCGGGTCGGCGATGAGAGCCGCGGCGAACGCGTAGGCCAGGGTGGAGCGGCCGGAGCCCGGAGGGCCGGTGATGAGCCACGCGTGGGCGAGTGCAGAGGGGTCGGACGCCGCGTTCTGCAGGGTTTGCACCGCCTCGTCCTGACCCCACACGGCATCCCACGGAAATGCTGCCGTCCCGGCGGGGGAAGCGGACGGGTCGAGGACGACGGACATGGGCTCCAGCCTAACCGCGGGGTCGGACACGGCCGCTGGCGAGCGGCTGTGCATCGTCCGTCGCCGCGTCAGCCGAGGCGCTCGGCGATGGCCGCGCGTACGTCGTGCGCGAGCTCTTCGGCCGGACGTGTGGCGTCGAGCACCAGGAACCGCTGCGGCTCTTGGGCGGCGAGGGCGAGGAATCCGGCACGTACGCGCCCGTGGAACTCGCTCTTCTCCGCCTCGAGACGGTCGAACGGCTTGTCGTCGGCATCCAGGCGTCGGCGTGCCGCCGCCGGATCGAGGTCGAGCAGGACCGTGAGATCGGGAAGCAGACCATCGGTCGCCCAGAGTGACAGGGCGCGGATGTCATCGGCATCCAGGACTCTGCCCGCGCCCTGGTAGGCGACCGAGGAGTCGAGGTAGCGATCTTGGATCACGACGTCGCCGCGGGCGATGGCCGGCTGCACGACGGTCTCGACGTGGTGGGCCCGATCCGCGGCGTAGAGAAGCGCCTCGGCGCGCGCCGCGATGTGGCCGCGATGGTGGAGGACGATGTCGCGGATGCGCACGCCCACCTCGGTGCCCCCGGGCTCGCGCGTGCGCACGACGACACGGCCGCGGGAGGTCACCCACTCCTCGAGCATCGAGGCCTGGGTGGTCTTGCCCGCGCCGTCGCCCCCCTCGAAGGTGACGAACAGGCCGGGGCCCCCGGCCCCGGCCGCCCGGGGGACGGTCAGCGGTCGGGTGCGATCCTCGGTCACGATTTCTTCGCCGGCGCCTTGCGCGTGGTCGTGGCCTTGGGCGCCGCCGCTGAGGCGGAGGCCGTCTTGGCCGCGGTGGCCTTCGCCGCGGTCGACTTCGCTGCCGTGGTCTTGGACGCCGTGGTCTTTGTCGCGGTCGTCTTGGCCGCCGTCTTCGCCGCGGTCGTCTTGGCCGCCGCCGTCTTCGCCGCGGTCGTCTTGGCCGGGGCCTTGCGGGCCGCCGTCTTCTTCGGGGCCGGACCCTTCGCGCGCTTGTCGGCGATCAACTCGACCGCACGCTCGAAGGTGATGGCCATGGCGTCCTCGCCGCGAGGCACGGTCGCATTGGTCTCACCGTCGGTGACGTACGGACCGAAACGTCCATCCTTCAGCTTGATCGGCTTGCCGCTCACGGGGTCGGCGTCGAATTCCTTCAACGCGCTGGATGCCCGGCGCGCGCCGTACTTGGGCTCGGCGTACTTCGCGAGGGCCTGTTCGAGCGTGATGTCGAAGATCTGCTTCTCGTCGTCGAGCGACCGTGAGTCGGTGCCCTTCTTGAGGTACGGACCGAAGCGACCGTTCTGAGCGGTGATCTCTTCGCCCGATTCGGGGTCGGTTCCCACGACGCGCGGGAGCGACAGCAGCTGCAGCGCCGTGTCGAGATCGACGGTGTCGACCGACATCGACCGGAACAGCGACGCCGTACGGGGCTTGGGAGCTGCCTCCTTCTTCGCGCCGCGCTTCTTCGGAGCCTCGACGACCTCACCCGTGGCCTGGTCGACCTCTTCGGGCTCTTCGGCGTCGACTTCCTGCACGTACGGGCCGAATCGACCGTCCTTGACGACGACGAGCTTGCCGTTGTCGGGGTTCTCGCCGAGCACACGGTCCCCGGCGACGGGAGCATCGATGAGCTCCTGCGCCTTCGCGGGCGTGAGCTCGTCGGGAGCCAGGTCTTCGGGGATGTTCACGATGCGCGACTTGGCGTCGGGACCGGCCGCGGGGTCCGTTACTTCGAGGTACGGCCCGTACTTGCCGAAGCGCAACGTCGCCGTGTCGGTGATACGCGTGGAATTGAGCTCACGAGCGTCGATCTCGCCCAGATTGTCGACGATGTGGCGCAGGCCCACCTGCCTCTCGGACCCGTAGTAGAACGACTTCAGCCACTCGGTGCGGCGCTGCTCGCCGCGCGCGATGGCATCCAGATCGTCCTCGAGGGCTGCGGTGAAGTCGTAGTCGACGAGATCCGCGAAGTGCTCCTCGAGCAGACGCACGACGCTGAAGGCAAGCCAGCTCGGCACCAGGGCCTGCCCGCGCTTGCTGACATACCCGCGGTCGAGGATCACGCCGATGATGCTGGCGAAGGTCGAGGGCCGACCGATCCCCTTCTCTTCCAAGGCCTTGACCAGGCTCGCCTCTGTGTAGCGCGGCTTCGGCGAGGTGCTGTGACCCTTGGGCTCGACATCGCTGACCGACAGCGAGTCGCCCACGGCGACAGCCGGCAGTGACTGGTCGGCGTCGTCGTCGTTGCGCTTCTCGTCGGCACCCTCTTCGTACGCCTCGAGGAATCCCTTGAAGGTGTAGACGGTTCCGGATGCCGTGAACTCGGCGACCTGGGCATCCGCCTTCACCGTGAGGGTGACGGTCGTCGTCTCGTACTTGGCATCCGCCATCTGGCTGGCGACCGTGCGCTTCCAGATGAGGTCGTAGAGCTTCTGCTCGTCGCGGTCCAGCGAGGACGCGAGCGAGGCGGGAGTGCGGAACGTCTCGCCCGAGGGACGGATGGCCTCGTGCGCCTCTTGGGCGTTCTTCGACTTGCTCTTGTAGACGCGCGGGTTCGCGGGGACCGCCTTGTCGCCGTAGAGCGAGACGGCCTGCGCGCGTGCCGCCGAGATGGCCTGCCCCGACAGCGCGACCGAGTCGGTACGCATATAGGTGATGAAGCCCTTCTCGTAGAGTCGCTGCGCGACGCCCATGGCGTGCTTGGCGCTCATCGAGAGCTTGCGACCGGCCTCCTGCTGCAGCGTGGAGGTCGTGAAGGGCGCGCGAGGGCTGCGCGTGCCGGGCTTGGCTTCGACCTTGGCGACGGACGCGGTACCGGCCGCGGTGATCGCGTCGGCGAGAGCGCGGGCCTGCGCCTCGTCGAGGACCACGACGGCCTTCTTGAGCTGGCCGTTGTCGTCGTAGTCGCCACCGCGGGCGATGGGGGCGCCGTCGAGACGGTTCAGACGGGTGGTGAAGGACGACCCCGCCTGGGAGGCGAGGGCTTCCACGTCCCAGTATGAGGCGGAGACGAACGCCATGCGCTCACGCTCACGCTCGACGACCATGCGGGTGGCCGCGGACTGCACGCGTCCGGCGCTGAGCGCCGTGCCCTCGCGGCCCGAACCGACCTTGCGCCAGAGCACCGGCGAGACGTCCCACCCGTAGAGGCGGTCGAGAACGCGTCGGGTCTCTTGCGCGTCGACGAGAGACACGTCGAGTTCGCGGGTGTGCTCGGCGGCTTCTTTGATGGCGTCCTTGGTGATCTCGTGGAAGATCATGCGGCGGACGGGGACCTTGGGCTTGAGGACCTCGAGCAGGTGCCACGCGATGGCTTCGCCCTCGCGGTCACCATCAGTGGCGAGCAGGACTTCGTCGGCGCTCTTCAGAGCCCGCTTGAGTTCGGCGACCGTCTTGGTCTTGCGGTCGTTGACGACGTAGAAGGGGTCGAAGTCGTTTTCGACGTCGATGGAGTACTTGCCGTACGCCGCCTTCTTGTCGGCCGGGATCTCCTTCTTCGACGCGAGGTCGCGAATGTGACCGACCGAGCTGAGCACCTCGTAGTCGTCGCCGAGGTATCCCTGGATCGACTTCATCTTCGTCGGGGACTCGACGATGACGAGCTTCTTTCCGTTTGCCACTGGGGTCCTTTCGTCGATGCACACCATACACACGCCTCCCTGTTCGGGTTCCGGGAGGTCTCACGGGCTCGCGGTCTCAGGGGGTCCGGCCCGTGAGCGCGCATCGAATGAAATCCCACCGTACGCCCCGGCGACGGTGATCGTGGCGACGAGGCCATCGACATCGCACTCTCGTAGGTGCGCGTCCCCTGCCTCGACAACGCGGGCGGCCACGTCGCAGGGCACTCCCGTCACCGCCCCGCTCGCAGCGTCCGCGGCGGCGAGGGCGGCGGCATCGGCGGTCCCCGCCAGACGTTCGGCGGCGAGCGCGGCCCCGCCGACGGCGGCCAAGGCAGCGATGAGGCTCGCGACCACCGCGATGACTCCGACGGTGGATACCGTGCCCGACATCAGCGGCCTCCGTCGAGGGCGCAGGCCCGGGCGGAGGCGGGAGGAAGGGGAAGCCCCAGCGGCACGGGGGCCGACGCGCGAACGCACACCACCCCTCCACCGCGGTCCACCGAGGCGGACGCGCCGGCCTCGGCGAGGCGCGACAGCGCTCCCTCGTCGCCCCGCCCGAGGAGCCGTGCGGCTTCGGCGGTGAGCTGCTGCACGCGGAGGGTGGTGATCGCCGATCCGAGCACACCGGCGCCGAGGGCGAGCACGATCAGGACAGCAGGCAGCGCCACGGCGAATTCGGCGGTCACCGCTCCGCGGTCCCCCAGCGGTGGCATCCTCACTGCACCGTCAGCGCGCGTCGCACGAGATCCGTGAGAATGCCGCGCACCTCGTCGCTGCGCATGATAACGACGAGCAATCCGGCGAACGCGACGGCGGCCATGGTCGCGATGGCGTACTCGGCTGTCGCGGCACCCCGTTCGTCGAGGAAAAGGGCGCCGGCGCGGGCGGTCGTCAGCGGGGGAAGATCTGCCGCGGGCCGGGGACGAAACGAGGTGTGGACGAAACGGATCATGGGGAGCTCCTTCTCTTCGGGGGTGGATGAGGGCGGTCACGGTAGTGCCGTGGACCGCAGGACGGCGAGCGCGGCCGGCACGACGGCGATCAGGAGGAACGCGGGAAGGGTGCACACGCCGAGAGGCACGAGCAAGCGTGTCGAGAGCTTCGCCGCGGCGACTCGACCGTCGGTTCGAGCCCGGTAACGCGCGATCCAGGCGTTGCCGCGCAGGAGCTCAGCGGCCGGCACTCCGGCTCTGGTGGCCAGCTCCAGGGTTCGAAGAACGTCAGCTCGTCCCGTCCGGTCGATACCGAGGCCGTCGACGACCCGACGAGCGCGGTCGACCGAGACCCCCGCGGAAAGCGCCACCGCCCACAGCTCCGCCTCGAGCCCGGGAATCGTCGGCGGCGGCTGCGCCGTGCGAGAGAGGCGACGCATCCAGATGTACGCCGTCGTCATCAGGATGAGTCCGAGCACCAGGCAGCCCTGCCCGAGAGGATCGCCGAGCAGCGTGCCGATCGGGTCGAATCCCAGAAGACCACCGAGAGGAACGCCCACGAGAGGCAGCCAGCCGAGCAGGCGGGCTGTCGCGGCCGGTTCGGCGAGGGCGACCCGCACGTCAGCCGTCACCTCGGCCGTCTCGCGCATCGCACCCACGACCGACCGCAGAGCGTCGGACAACGGTGCACCGGCGGCGACGGCCACACTCCAGATCGCCGCCAGGCCGCCCCACGCATCCCCCGCCTCTTGCAGGACGGGGCCGACATCCCTCCCCTGCTCGGCAGCGTCAGCCGCGGCGCACAGGGTCGGATCGCCGCTCTCGGCGAGATATCTCCAAGCAAGGGTCGGGGCGGTCCCGCCGGACAGGAGAACGGCCAGACGCAGAACCGTCTCGATCGGGTCTGCGCTTCCTGTGCCCTCACGCGGATGGCGAGCGGATCGGCCGGCGGTCCGCACGTTCACGTCCACCCCTCAGGTTCGATGCAGAGGCGCCTGTCACGGACGACCGGCCGACCCCAGCCGGTGACGCGTCGACGCCCGCCGACCCGATCCACGTGGACCACCGCACCGATGGCCCCGACGCTCTGACGCGCGCAGGTTTCGGCATCCATTCCCGCAAGCGCTCCGAGGGCTTCGAGACGCGGCGCGACGTCGACCAGACTGCTCGCGTGGAGGGTGCCCGCTCCCCCGTCGTGGCCGGTGTTCAGCGCCATGAGCAGGTCTCGGATCTCCTCCCCGCGGCACTCGCCGAGAACGAGCCGGTCAGGACGCATGCGTAGGGCCTCCCGCAGGAGACGGGAGAGGGAGATGCCCCCGGCGCCTTCGATATTGGGCTGTCGCGCCTCGAGCGCGATGTGGTGCGGGTGGTCGGGATGCAGTTCCGCGACCTCCTCGATCGTGATGATGCGCTCCGTCGCGGGCACGCGCGACAGCAGAGCCGTGAGGAGGGTGGTCTTCCCCGCACCGGTCGGCCCGGCGATGAGCACGTTCTCGCGACCGTCGACGAGACTTTCCAGCCCCTTCCGTTGACGCGCCGAGAACATCCCCGCCCGCTCGAGGTCGGACAGGTCGGGTCCGTCGAACTTCGGAACCCGCACGGAGATGCTCGTCCCACTCGCGGACACGGGAGCCAGAACGGCGTGCACCCGTACGCCCCTCTCGAGACGGACGTCCACGCAGGGGGACGCGTCGTCGAGGTGACGTCCCCCGAGTGCGATCAAGCGCACGGCCAAGCGTCGGACCTCTGCCTCGCTCGCCTGCCACGACCTCACGCACTCGAGCCCCTCGCCCCGGTCGACGAAGAGTCCCCGATCTCCGTTGACGAAAAGGTCGGTCACCGACGGGTCGTCGAGGAAGGGACGGAGGAAGGCGACCGCCGGATCGAGCGTGTCGACGGCCGTTTCGTCGAGGCTGAAGCGGAGTGGGGCAAGGGAGGTCACGACGACGACGGTAGGGTCACGACGCCGTGGCGCGCTGGTCTCACGAAGCGTTCAGTGGAGGCGGCAACGCTATCCGCTACTGGGGAGGAACGACCCCGCAGGCGCGCGATGACTCCTCGTCAGCGAGAGCCGTCGACGCAAAAAGAAGGGGGCGGCATCCCTACAGTGGGGGGCGAGGGATGCCGCCACGCGCCGGGGAAAAATTGGGGGGCTCCCCCCGACGCAAATGCCGGAAGCGATGTTCGGGCGGTAGCTAGCGTACGCGTGCAGATGGGTCCGGCCAACTCAACAGACCTATTCATGGCGATATATCACCTGTTTCCCATCCACCCCGATCCCATCTATCGGAGGTGGCCGGTGTCGGAGGCGGTCGATAGCGTGACCGGAGTGAGGACACCGCGCGCAGGTGCGCGGGTCCGTGAACGCGAAGGAGCGCCGCGATGAGCAGCCAGATCGACCACCTCCTCAACGAGACCCGCCGGTTCGCGCCGCCGGCCGACTTCGCCGCGCAGGCTGTCGCCGACAGCTCTCTCTACGAGCGCGCCGCCACGGATCGCGAGGGCTTCTGGGCCGATCAGGCCCGCGAACTGCACTGGCACACTCCGTTCACCCAGGTGCTCGACTGGTCCAACCCGCCGTTCGCGGAATGGTTCGCCGACGGCGAGCTCAACGTCGCGTACAACTGCCTCGACCGCCACGTCGAGGCCGGCAACGGCGATCGCATCGCCCTGCGCTGGGAGGGAGAGCCCGGCGACCAGCGCAACGTCACCTACGCCGAACTGACGGACGAGGTCAAGCGCCTCGCAAACGTCCTCACCGAGCTCGGCGTCGAGCGAGGCGACCGAGTCGCGCTGTACCTGCCGATGATCCCCGAGGCCATCGCCTCGATGCTCGCCGTCGCGCGCATCGGAGCCGTGCACTCCGTCGTCTTCGGCGGGTTCTCGGCCGACAGTCTGCGCGCGCGCATCGACGACGCCGGCGCGAAGCTCGTGATCACCGCCGACGGAGGATGGCGCAAGGGAAAGGTGTCGCCCCTCAAGCCCGCGGTCGACCAGGCGCTCGCCGACCGCAACGGCTCCGGCGAGCAGGAGACGGTCGAGCACGTGCTGGTGGTCAAGCGCGGCGGCAACGAGGTCGACTGGTCCGAGGGACGCGATCTCTGGTGGCACGACGTTGTGCCGAACGCCTCCGCCGATCACGTCGCCGAGGCGTTCCCCGCCGAGACGCCGCTCTTCATCCTGTACACCTCGGGAACCACCGGCAAGCCCAAGGGGATCCTGCACACCTCGGGCGGATACCTCACCCAAGCCGCGTTCACCAACCGCGTCGTGCACGACGTGCACCCGGAGACCGACGTGTACTGGTGCACCGCAGACATCGGCTGGATCACGGGACACACCTACGTCACGTACGGCCCGCTGGCCAACGGCGCGACACAGCTCCTCTACGAAGGCACCCCCGACACACCTCACCCGGGCCGCTGGTGGGAACTCATCGAGAAGCACGGCGTGACGGTCTTCTACACGGCACCGACGGCCATTCGATCGTTCATGAAAATCGGGCGCGATGTTCCGCAGGGCTTCGATCTGTCGTCGCTGCGTCTTCTCGGCTCCGTCGGCGAACCCATCAACCCCGAGGCGTGGGTCTGGTACCGCGAGATCATCGGTGCCGACCAGGCCCCCATCGTCGACACGTGGTGGCAGACCGAGACGGGGGCCGTGATGATCTCCGCGCTCCCGGGCGTCACCGAGACCAAGCCCGGCTCAGCCCAAGTACCGGTTCCCGGCATCTCGATCGCCGTCGTCGACGAGCAGGGCGAACCGGTCGGCAAGGGCAGCGGGGGCCTTCTCGTCGTCACCGAGCCGTGGCCGAGCATGCTCCGCGGCATCTGGGGCGACCCCGACCGGTACCGCGAGACCTACTGGGAGAAGTTCGCCGACAAGGGCTACTACTTCGCCGGCGACGGAGCCCGACTGGACGACGACGGCGACGTCTGGCTGCTCGGCCGGGTCGACGACGTCATGAACGTCTCGGGCCACCGCCTCTCGACGGCCGAGATCGAATCGGCCCTGGTCGGACACGAGGGCGTCGCCGAGGCCGCCGTGGTCGGTGCGAGCGACGAAACCACCGGCCAGGCGGTGGTCGCCTTCGTCTGTATCAAGCAGAGTTACTCGACGAAGCACGAGGAGTTGACGGGTCTCGTCGACGAGTTGCGGGCGTGGGTGTCCCAGCAGATCGGCGCGATCGCTCGCCCTCGAGATGTGTACCTCGTCACGGAATTGCCGAAGACACGATCCGGCAAGATCATGCGCCGCCTCCTCCGAGACGTGGCGGAAGGTCGCGAGGTCGGTGACACGACGACCCTCGCTGACACGATGGTCATGAGCACGATCAAGGGGCAGGTCACGAGCAAGTAGCTGCGGGGGGGGGCGAGCCTGGTGCTCGAAGACGTCTGAAGCGTCGGCGGCTCGGTACTCCAAACCTGCCGCCGACGCCCCCCGGGTGTCAGCTGCCGAGGTTCTCGAGTTCAGCAACGTCATCAGCGGTGAGCTGCAGCGCAGCCCCCGTGATGTTCTCGCTGAGGTGCTCCTTGTTGGACGTGCCGGGGATAAGCATGATGTTTGCCGAACGCTGCAGCAGCCACGCAAGGGCGACGCTCATCGGGGTGCTTCTCAGGCGGTTCGCCACCGCCGTGAGCGCACCGGACTGCAGCGGGGTGAAGCCGCCGAGAGGAAAGAACGGGATGTAAGCGATGCCCTCAGAGGCTAGGTCGTCGATCAGGTGATCGTCCGCACGGTTGGCGAGGTTGTACATGTTCTGCACCGAGACGATCGGGGCGATCGAACGGGCCTGTGCGACCTGCTCCCCCGTGGCGTTGCTGACGCCGAGGTGACGGATCACCCCCTGCTCCTGCAGTTCAACAAGAGTTGTGAATGCCTCCTCAATGCCCCCGGGGACCGGCCCGTTCGCATCGCCGAGACGGAGATGCACCAGGTCGAGAGCATCGAGACCGAGAGTCTCGAGATTGTCATCGATCTGCTGCCGGAGCTCGTCGGGCTGACGGGCGACCGGCCACCCGCCCTCGGCGTCCCGCCGCCCTCCCACCTTCGTGGCGATGAAGAGGTCCTTCGCGTCGGGCTGTAGAGCTTCCCGAAGCACCTCGTTGACGGTGCGGGGACCGTACGCCTCGGACGTGTCGATGTGGACGATGCCCGCGGCTCTCGCGGCGCGGAGAACGTCGAGGGCGGCGTCGTGGTCTTTCGGAGGTCCCATTACCCAGGGACCGGCGAGTTGCATCGCGCCGTAACCGAATCGGGGAATGGTTCGATCCCCGATCACGAAAGAGCCGCCGGGAAGGGTGGGAGAGGAGTCGTTCATAGCCTCGTCTTTCAGAACTGTTGCGCGCCGGTTGGCGCCTCGCTCTACAGTGGGGTGACAACTCTCCAAGAGGAAGTAGGCACCTCAAGGTGCCTAACCCTCCCCGTGAACGGACCTACCGGCATGACGACGATCACCTCCGTGGCGAAGCGATCTGAACAGAAGAACGAGTACAACGCCTTCTTGTCCGACTGCCCCAGCCGGCAGCTCCTCGCGCGGATCTCTGACAAGTGGGTCGCGCTCGTACTGTGCAGCCTGGGTGGTGTTCCCCAGCCGACACAGTGCTCCCCCGCCGGGGTCGACCCACAGGTCGGAAGAGAAGCGCGACCACTTCGCTACTCGGAGCTGTCTCGGCAACTCGCCGGTGTGAGCCAGAAGATGCTCACGCAGACGCTTCGTACCCTCGAACGAGACGGACTCATCACCAGAACGGTGATCGCTACGGTCCCCGTGACGGTGAGCTACGAACTCACGCCGCTCGGGCACTCGCTGCACCTCATCGTGCGCGAGCTCAAGGGATGGGCGCAGGACAACATGGACGACGTGGCCGCCAATCGCGCGAGCTACGACACGCCCGCTGGCCCGACAGACGAGGGTACTCCCGCCGCGGCGAGATAGTCCTCCGCTCCCGGGCACGCTCAATAGATGCAAACGCCGGCCAGGCGGTGGTCGCCTTCGTCATCATCAAGAGCCGTTACCTCACGCAGAACGCCGTCGAAGGCCTCGGCGACGAGCTTCGCATGTGGGTGGGCGCCCAGATCGGCCCCATCGCGCGTCCCCGCGATGTCTACATCGTCGGCGAGCTTCCCAAGACGCGTTCGGGCAAGATCATGCGCCGCCTCCTCCGCGACGTCGCGCAGGGCCGCGAGGTCGGAGACACCACCACCCTTGCTGACACCGCCGTGATGAGCGTCATCAGCGCCCAGGTGAAGTGAGGGACGATTCCGGATGCCGCGGCTATGGCATCCGAGATCCCTCCTCGTGGGCGACGCGCAGTGCTGGCCGAGAGACCGGCGCGCTGGAACAATGGGGGCATCAATGTTCCTGGGGGATGAGCGTGGCGGATCACATTCGTATTGAGTTCGGCAGAGTCGGTCAGATGGTGGAAGCACTGCGGGCTGCGTCCGCCGGAATCCGCGGAGAACTCCAGGAACTCGACGCTCGACTCGCGGCGATGGAGAGCGGATGGCAGGGCGAGGCTCGCGAGGCGTACTCTCTTGCTCGCGCCAACTGGGAGGAGCAGATGCAGGCCATGCAGACGCTGCTCGACGGCTGTGCCGAAGTACTCCTCCGAACCGGCCAGGCCATCGCCGAGACCGAGACCTCCCTCGCGAAGTCCTTCTGACCCTGCGGCCCTGACCTAAACTGCGAACGTGATCTTCGGCAAGCGCAAGCGCGAAGAAGCCGCGCGGCAACGGGAAGCACTGAGGCAAGACGTCACCGCGCAGGGCTGGACGTGGAGCGAAGCACAGCCTCCGCCCGCCTTCGAACTGGCTGAGGCCGTCCTGCGGGGAAAGGACGGCTTCGACATCTGGCCGGTCGGATTGACACAAGTCGTCGATGGCTCCGTCGATACCCGCTCGTTCCGGGCAGCATGCGTCGTGGGGTACCAGTACAGCACCACCAACGGCGGTATCCCTTACGGCGATCGGCGCGAAACCCACGCCGTGTGGATCGGGTTACCCGAGTCCCTGCCCGAACTTCGACTCGTTGACACCACCGCAACGCAGAAGGACTATGGACTCGTCCTCCCGCCACTCGATCCGCCGCGCACTCCCGACGGACGCTGGCAGATCGAGGGCTTCGTCCCGGCGTTTGCTACCGACGTCCTCCAAGGCGCCTTCGTCGGCGCTCTCGCAGCTCTCCCGCCTGTGAACGCCCTCGTCATCCGAGCGGGCATGATCGTCGTTTACGGCCTCGCTGTCTACGACCTTCCGGCCATCCGATCCGTCGCGTCAACGCTTGCCACGCTGGTCGGCTCTGTTCCTCCCGCAGCTTGGGGGCGCGCAAACCCTCTCACCGCCGGCACAGGCGTCTTTCCCAGCGACATCGCTGGCGGCGCACGGTTGACCCTCGACCAGCGCCTGGTTCGCCCCGATTGGAAAGGATTCGGGCTAGCGGGCAGGGTGCCCTGGCAAGACGCACCGAAAGCTCCCGGGAACGTCATCATGAAGCGCAGCGAGGCGGTTGAGCACTGGGAGACTCCTCCGGGTGCGCGTCCGGGCCTGTATCTCAGTGCGCAATTCGGGGGCGTGACCATCGGGTCGGGGGCACCCCTCGGCATCCCCACTGTCATGTCTACGCTCTCAGGCGAAACGGGCCCTCCGCGCACGTAACGAGTGACCCCGCGACAGTTTCGGACGAGCTACGGCATCACCGGACAGAGTCCGATGTGCGGTTCACTCCCGTTTCGGTGAGGAGTCCGATTGGTCGAGCATGCTCAGCGGTCCGGCCAGGCCAGCCCGCGCCTCTTCGAGCACGGACGCTCCGGCCACTCCTCTGTCTGTCGCGTTCACTACCGCCGTCATCTTGTCCTGAAGATCGAGCAGTGAACTGCGGATCGTCGATGTAATCAGACGGCTGAGCGCTCGCGGGCCGAGAGCGAGACCGCGAGACGAAATTTGCAGATCGGTGAGCAAACCCCGCGACGAGACGGTCGCCCGAACCTCGCCCTGATACGAGGATGCGGTGCCCGTCAGGGAATCCATGACGTCGAGCACACCTGTGAAGGCCGCCCCGCGTTCACGTGCCGCCGCGTATTGCGTCTCGCGAAGGGCTAAGCGCTCTTGCACGTCGACTGGAAGGCCAATGAAGTCCGGCTCACCCATCACTTTCCTTCCGAGCTTTCCGCTTCGGCATCCGCTGACTTCGCCAGACCCGAATTGGTCCCCTTGACGATGTTGACGAGATCCACCGGCTGAAAACTCACCTGGACCCTGTCGATCCCCAACACCTCCTCCAGACCACTCGTCCTCACCTTGAATTCGCGGCCGAACTGGGTGAATCGTTCAACGACGCTCTGGATTCTCTGCATCACTTCTTGGATCTTCTCGACCCACCGAGCGACCTGAGGCACGCGAGCGGCGATCTTCGTGCTGCACTGTGCAACAACGGCGGGGATGCCCACCCCGACAGACGCGAGCGCGATGACGACCGCCTGGATCAACTGCCCGACGAGATCGGCGATGATCCCCTTCACGATCTCGTAGACAATTTGCACGACAGAAGCCGCGAGGCGGAGCCCGTTCGCGTTGCTGTGCGCTGCCTCGGCAAGTGAACGCATAATCGCCGTCAGTCCGTTGGCCACCGTCTCGTACCCCGTCGCAGCGGCGCCGTGCCACGATTCCCGGAGGTTGCGCAGAGCCTGCTCGCGTTCTTCGGCCACAGCGGTGAGTGCGTCACCGACGTTGTCCCAGGTCTCACCCAGCGCGCGAACCATTTCCGGACTTCCGGTCAGCCGCTCGAGCTCTTCGTGCAGAGGCGACATGTAGTCGAGGAGAAAAGAGGCGCAGGAGGAAGCCAGCGTCGCGATCGGATTCGCGATCACGCTGACAACATCGAGCACGGATCCCGCAGCGTCGATCACGCCAGAGGTGATGTTGCCGCTACCGAAGTCACTGACGGAGTCGGCGATCGCGCCGGCGACGGGCAGCGCACCCAGCACGGCCTCTCCGCTGAGCCCGCTCTCGTAGGTCGGGGCGACGATGAGCGACATCAGATGACTCTCGCGATCTCGGCAGCGAGGTGATCATCGAGGAGCGCGTACGTGGTGCCTGCTGCGGCCACCGCGGTCGCTTCTGCCTCGAGTGCGAGCCGCAGCGCACCGAGAGCGCCGACGGTCGTCGTCTGCTGCAGGGTCACCACCGGCACGAGGAACGAGCAGAGCAAGCCGAACGCCTCGGGCTGCAGGGCGACCGCACGCAAAGCCGCCGCACCGGCGCTGTCGAACTGATCCGCTGAAGCTCGTAGGCGGGATGCGTGCGCATGCAGAACGTCTGCCTGCACGTCGAGATCTGTCATCGTGGGCCCCCCTCGTATCCGTCCTTTGCGCCGCCGTCAGCCGACGCCTCCGCGTCCAATCACTGCACCCGTTCGAAAAGTTCGTCAATCCGTTGAGAGAAGTCAACAGTCGGAGCCTGGAGGTGCGGTTGCAGGATCGCCGCCCGAAGTGGCTCTGCCTGCCGCTGGAGATCTTCGATCGCTCGAGCCGTCGCAGACTGAACCCAGTCCGAGACGGTTGGGCCGTCAGCACCCGAGATCGCGTCCGACAGCACGACGTCGATGACGATGCCCTGATGGTCGACCGTCACCGTCGCTCCACCGTCATCGCTTCGACCGACTCCCCTCAACATGGCGAGTTCACCCGACAGCTCCTGCGCAATGTGGGAGAGCTCCTTGGCTCGTTCCAGCTGGCCGGCGATGGCGATGAGCATCTGTGCAGCGTCATCCATGCGAGTCCTTCCCCCCGGTGATCGACTCGGCCTCGATGCTAGCGAATCAGCGCCCCCGCGACGAGACCGATCGCCGTATCGCGCGTTCGACCCCGGGGATGACGAGCAAGGCCCCTCCGCCCCGCACTGCCGGGTACACCCCTGCCACCCAGACGACGGACGCCAGGGCGTCGCCGGCGTAGTGCACTCCGATGACCACGACCGACACGGACATGCCCACGACCAGGACCAGCGCGACCACGATGCCGAGGACGCGCCACCGGGTCGCCCAGAGGGCGCAGATCAGCGCGGCGGCGAAGGATGCCGTGAAAGCGACGTGACCGCTCGGGAACGACGGGTCGGCCGTCGCGCCGACCGCATGCGTCACCGCCTCGGCCAACCCGGGCCGCGGGCGGCGGCAACGAACCCTCGGATCACGTGTCGCACGTCGAGGGGATGGCCTCCAGTTATTACGACAGCGTTCGCGTATCGGGTTCCAGGTCCAGTCGATCCATGAAACGCTAAGAACATGGACGCAATCACATCGCTTGTGCTGCTGATCACCCTCGCCGCGGTTGCTTTGTATGCGCTGTACTGGGTAGTCCGAAAGGCGATACGTGACGAAATGACCGCAGCATACTCGAGGAACGAGGGGCAAGATCGCACCCCCGACCGCCGCAATTCAACCTCTGAATAGCCTGGCAATCAGTCGGCAGTCCGCTCCAAAATGAGTTGACACAGTTGCCACCCTCCTCCTTGTGCATAAACGTGTTGTCCGTCCCAGATGACCAACGAGGAGATATTTATGTCAATTCGTAAGAAGTCCTGTGCCGTCGTTAGCGGCGGTGCTCTTGCGCTTGGAATGCTCACGCTCGCTCCGGCCGCTCACGCAGCTCCCACCGAACTCACACACGATGAGTTCATGGCTGAGATCGAGAATTACCAGAACGAGAACCCCGGGGACTACGTGGGCCTCGAACAGTTTGTCGAGAGCATCGGCGGCGAATTCAAGGTCAGCACAAACATCACTGGACCGACTACGGCGAAGGGCGCAGAAGAGGCTTTGGCGAAGAATTCCGATCCAACGAGCACCGATGCGATCGCGGCGGCGGGGTCTCTCCCGTCGGATTCTTTCACAGTCGCCATTACCTCCTTCCGACAAGGAACGAGTCCCATCATCGATGTGACCGGTAGCTGGGATTGGCGCAACGACTTCGCAGGACAAACCGATCCGCGTGACGTTGCCTCCCTCGGCTTCAATTCGTCCTGCGGCGCTCGTTCAAATCCGCGTGCAACCACACAGGATCTGAACGGCGGAGTCACGAACACCACCACGCTGTACGACAGCGGTGTCACCACCAATTCCGTGGTGTGGGAGGTGGACGCGGCGGTCAGCGGATTTGTCAACAGCGCAGACCAGGGTCGCGTGACTGTCACGTGGGACACTTCAGGGTGCACCGACACGTTGCAGGCAGGTTTCATTTACGAGGGCAATCAGGGCGGTTCGCTCGACTCCATTTCCGCTAGCTTCGGAGCGCTGAGCATCGGCTATTCGGGCGGTACGCTGGCTCTGCAGAAGTCCACGGCACCGCTAACGCTGTAACGCTGACGGCGGGCATAGATACCCGCCAGTTCAATAGCGCCAAGGCTGTGTCTTGCTGAGAGTGAGCCACAGCCTTGGCACTATTCGATCCGAGGTAGGGAGCTCCGGGTACCTCCGATCCGAGTTCCTCTTGTGCAACGACGCGCTGCTGGAGAAGTGACGAACGATCAACCCCAGCGGTTCAGGTGCAGCTTGGGGCGGGGATCTGGAGGCGCTTGGGCAGCTTCTGAAGAGTGCAGATAACCGGTTACCCGCTGTAGTCGCTCACGCCCATCTTTCATCCGCGCTCGCGCGGCTCGTCAAATTGTCGGCGAGCGGCCACGGGCGAGGCGATGCGCTTGTCGGTGGTGCGCGTAGTTTCGGCACCGCGTGACCACCGGCGCGAAGTCGACCCTCGACCTATGCGTGAGGCGCCCCGACCGGGCCGGATACGAATTGGCCGAAAAGGTGCGCTGGCAAGAAGCGCTCGACGCCCCCGCCCATCTGATCATGAAGCGCAGCGGAGCCATCGATCTGTAGTACCCGTAGCCGGCTGCGCGGCCCGGACTCTTCCTAAGGGCTCGATTCGGCGATTGGTTACTCGGTCCGGAGAACCCGGACGGTATCGCAACGGTCGCATCGACCCTCCTCCCGAGTACTCGAGAACCGGAAAGCTGAACCCCCGCGAGCCGCCATCATCGCTCGGATCCCCTCGCACCGACGCGCCGTCGGAACAGCAGAGCGTCGACGCGGGGGATGAACATGGCCCCTCCCGCCCGCACCGCCGGATACACCCCCGCCACCCAGACGATGGATGCCAGGGCGTCGCCAGCGTAGTGGACGCCGATGATCACGACGGACACCGACATCCCGACGACGAGGACCACCCCGATGACGATCCCCAGTGCGCGCCATCGCGTCGCCCAGAGCGCGCAGATCAGCACGGCGGCGAAGGATGCCGTGAAAGCGACGTGACCGCTCGGGAACGACGGGTCGGCTGTTGCGCCCACGGCCTGTGTCATCGCGTCGGACATTCCCGGCCGCGGTCGGTCGACGATGAGCTTCGCCGCTTCCGCGAGACCCCACGTCACGGCCACTCCCCCGAAGAAGGCGAGGGCGACCTGCCACCGGCGGGAGAGAACTCCAACGGCGACCGTGGCGACGATCATGATGCCCGCGGCGGGCAGCGGTTTCAGCGAGCGGTAGAACGCCTCCGCCACCTGAGTGAGCGCGCTGACATGCAGGTGATGCGCCGCGTTCGAGAACGCCACGTCTATCGGCACGAAGCGGAGAACGAATCCCACGGCGATGAGCACAACGATGGTCGAGATCGCCACCACGATGTCGCGCCGGAGGTGAGCCGAAGGAGTGAGAAGAGCGCTCTCGGCCATCGACGGCCCACTCGGCGCGGAAGAGGAGGTCACGGGGGCATCCTGCCCCCGCACACTTCTGAATCAGCCGAGACAGCGACCAAACGACGACGAGAGGGACGCCCCGTGCAGCCGGGGCGTCCCTCTCGTGCGAATGCCGGGGTGCCGGCATCCGGAATCGTCGTCAGGCGACGGTGAAGATGACCTCGACCTCGACGGGGCTGTCGAGGGGAAGGACGGGCACCCCGACCGCGGAACGAGCGTGGGCGCCGGTCTCACCGAAGACCTCGCCGAGGAACTCGCTCGCGCCGTTGATGACGCCGGGCTGCCCGGTGAATTCGGGGACGGATGCCACGAAGCCGGTGAGCTTGAGCACGCCGGTGAGGTTGTCGACGCCGCCGACGACAGCTGCTGCCGCAGCGATCGCATTCAGCGCGCTCTGACGGGCGTAGGTCTTCGCGTCGGCGGGGTCGACGAGACCCTCGGACTCGCCGACCTTGCCGGTCGCAGGCAGGGCGCCCTGGACCATGGGGAGCTGGCCCGAGGTGTAGACGAGGTCGCCATGGCGCTTGGCCGGGATGTAGGACGCGACCGGCGGAACGACCGACGGCACGTCGACGCCGAGGGCGGCGAGGCGCTCGGAGACGCTCACTGCTGGCCCTCGAACTGGCGCGCGGCGGTCTCGGCGGCACCCAGCCCGGCGTTGGCGGCACCGCCCCCGGTGGGACGCTTGAAGTAGGCGACGAGCCCACCCTCGGGACCGGGAACCACCTGCACGAGTTCCCACCCCTGCTTGCCCCAGTTGTTGAGGATGGCCGCGGTGTTGTGGATCAGCAGGGGCGTGGTGAGGTACTCCCACGTGGTCATGACGGGCTCCCGGAGGTGGCTCGGAGCGCGCAGAGATCGTGCGCGCGAGGGTGGACGCGTCCGCGCGCGAGCGCACGCCTTCAAGGCATCGCCCAGCAACGTCGCTTAGCATCAAGCCTATGCCCGAGAACAAACGAACGGCTAGCGGTGCCCTCGGCGGCATCGTCGGCCTGGTCGGCCTGAGCGCGGTCGCCGGACTCCTGGTCACCGCCGCCGTGACGCCGGCTATCGCCGTCTCCGGTGCCGCTGCCTCCAGCGCGATCACCGTCTTCGACAACATGCCCAGCTACCTCAAGCCCGACGAGCTCATGCAGCCGACGACGCTGATGGCCGGCGACCGGGTGCTGGCGAAGTTCTACGACCAGAACCGTTCTCCGGTCACCTTCGACCAGGTCTCGCCCGTCATGTACGACGCAATCCTCTCGTCGGAAGACCCGCGTTACTACCAGCACGGCGGTGTCGACCTCATCGGTACGACGCGCGCGTTGCTCAGCAACGCCTCGGGCGGCGAGACGCAGGGTGGCTCGTCGATCAGCCAGCAGTACGTGAAGAACGTGCTCGTGCAGCGTTGCGAGCGCGACGCGAAGGCCGTCGAGGCCACCGAGACCACCGCGGCGGTCTCGCGTGACGAAGCGCTGCAGAAGTGCGCCCTCGAGGCTGTGCAGTCCGACGGCGCAGCGGGTTACCAGCGCAAGCTGCAGGAGATGCGGTACGCGATCCAGCTCGAGAAGGAGTACACGAAGGACCAGATCCTTCTCGGGTACCTCAACATCGCTAACTTCGGCGGCACGACCTACGGCATCGACGCCGCGGCTCGCTACTACTTCGACACTCCTGCCGCCAACCTGAGCGTCGGCCAGGCGGCGGTCCTCGCGGGCATGGTGCAGAACCCGAACCGTTTCCGCATCGACCGCGAGAGCGGCTCGATCAGCGACGGCGAGACGTCCTGGAACAAGGCACCCGACGGCTCGATCGACGACGTCGACCAGAGCACGATCCAGGCGCTCTACACGCTGCGCGACAACGGCGAGATCACCCAAGAGCAGCTCGTCAACGCCGCCGACGGCTACAGCGAGACCAAGGGCCGTCAGCTCTACGTTCTCAGCCGCATGGAGATCGACGGCAAGATCACGCACGAACAGTACGTCGCCGCCGCAATCGAGCCGATCACCCCCAAGATCACGCCGACCGACCAGGGCTGCGCGTCGTCCGCAGCGCCGTACTTCTGCCAGTACGTCGTGTCGACGATCCTCAACTCTCCTGCCTTCGGAGCCGAGACCGATGATCGCGTCCGCGCTCTGCGGCAGGACGGTCTGACCATCCAGACCACTCTGGACTGGAACGTCCAGGATGCCGCTCAGAAGACGATGAGCGACAACGCCCCGGCGTCCATGGACCAGCTGAAGTTCGGAGCGACCGCTGTCAGCCTCGAGGCGAAGACAGGCCGCCTCCTCGCCATCGCGCAGAACACGAAGTTCACGCAGGACCCGAGCCTGGCCGAATCGGACCCCTCGTACAACTCGATCGTCTTCGCGGGCGATTCGACGAACGGCGGCTCGATCGGCTTCAGCGCCGGATCGACGTTCAAGCTCTTCACTCTCGTCGATTGGCTCGAGAAGGGCCACTCCCTGAACGAGACGCTGAACGGACGCCTACGCCCCGTGCCGAATATGACCAACTCGTGCGCCGGCAACTGGGTGAACCAGGGCAACTACACGATCAACAACTTCGGTAACAGCGGCGGTTACGTCGGCACGCCAATGATGTTCACGCGCGACTCGCTCAACACCGGCTACCTCGCCATGGCGGCCGAGCTCGACCTCTGCGACATCGCCAAGGTCGTGAAGAAGATGGGCGTCACCACGGGTGACGGCAAAGAGATCACGATGGCGAACGCGAACGAGGTCATCGGTAGCGACAACATCTCTCCGATCGCCATGGCTGGCGCTTTCGCCACCGTGGCGAACGGCGGCAGCCGCTGCCCGGCCAAGGTCATCGACAAGGTGACCGCGGCAGACGGCTCCGATCGCCCCATCCCCGACCTGCAGTGCGAGACGGCGCTCACGCCCGAGATCGCCGCCACCGCCGCCTACGCTCTGCAGGGCGTCATGACGGGGAACGGCACCGGTGCAGCTGCCAATCCCGGCGACGGCACCCCGGTGCTCGGCAAGACCGGTACTCATGAGGCCCACGAGACCTGGATGATCGAGTCGTCCACGAACACCACCACCGCGGTGTGGGTCGGAAACTGGGACGGTGGAACGACCACTCTGTTCGGAAAGTACGCGAACCGCATCCAATTGAGTGACCTGCGTTACCGCCTGGCTCGAGATGTCCAGCGCGCAGCGGACGACATCTACGGCGGAGACCGCTTCCCCGACCCCGTCTCGAACCTCCTTCGCACGCAGCAGCGCGACCTGCCGAACGTGGTGGGCCAGAGCATCGACAACGCCACCTCCACGCTTACGGCAGCCGGCTTCCGCGTGACGGTCGGCGACCCCGTCGACTCCCCCTCGGGTGCCGACACGGTGGCCGCGCAGAACCCGGGCGGCGCCACGGCCCCCGCGGGTTCGCAGATCACGCTGAGTCCCGGCAACGGGCAGGGCGCGACGGTGCCGAACGTGGGCGGTCAGACCGTTCCCGCGGCTCAGGCCGCGTTGAACGCGGCCGGGTTCACGAACGTGTCGATCGGCGGCTGTCAGGTGGATGGCAACGCCCCGAATGAGGGCCGGGTGACGTCGACAAATCCCGCCGCCGACACCGCGACGAACAAGAGCACCGCCATCGCGCTGTCGATCACCGCGAAGAAGTGTTGATGAAGTCCGTTCTCAAGACGACCGCCCTCGCGCCCCTCGGGGTCGCGGGGGCGGCCGCTGTCGGGGCGGCGGTGTGGGGAATGGGCATCGAGCGCTACCTCTTCACCGTCCGCTACCACGCGCTGCGTGTGCTTCCCAAGGGAGCTGAGCCGGTCCGCGTCCTGCATGTCTCCGACGCGCACATGGCCCCGTGGCAGCACCGCAAGCAGGAATGGATGGCGCGCCTGGCGGAGCTGTCTCCCGACCTCGTCGTCAACACGGGCGACAATCTGGGTCACCGTGACGGGCTCACCGGCATCCGGGCAGCCTTCGCGCCCCTGCGCGGCGTTCCGGGTCTCGTCGTGCACGGGTCGAATGACTTCCAGGAACCGGCTCCTCGTAACCCGCTGCGCTACTTCACCGGGCCGTCCGGGCATCAGCCCGCGCACAAGCATCTCGATGTCGAAGCTCTCGACCGGTACTTCGCCGACGACCTCGGTTGGAAGATCCTTGATGACTCCGCGGTGTCGCTCGAGGTGAAGGGGCTCCGCGTCACCGCCTTCGGCGTCAACGACGCGCACCGCAAGTGGGATCACCCCGAGCTCATCCCCCCGGTGTTGGAACGCCTGGATGCCGCCGACCTCACTCTCGGCGTGATGCACGCGCCCTACCGGCGCACTCTCGACACGTTCACCGACCTCGGCGCCGACGTGCTGCTCGCGGGACACACGCACGGTGGACAGGTGCGGGTGCCGTTCCGTCGCGAGGCGCTCGTGTCGAACTGCGACATCCCGCTGGATCAAGCACGCGGGCTCAGCGACTGGACCCACGAAGGCCGCACCGTGCCGCTGAACGTCAGCGCGGGGCTCGGGCACTCGATCTACGCGCCCGTGCGTTTCGCGTGCCGCCCGGAGGCATCGTTGCTCACTCTGCTGCCGCGCTGACACGTTCTCCACAGTCGCCTCAGGGGTCGATCCGTACACGGATCGGCCCCTTCGCACGTCCGGGATACGGGCCGTTCCCCGAGGATCGAGTTCCTCGACCGAAGGGACTCCCCCGATGCGCCACCGTCCACCCTCTCTCCGACGGCTCCCCGCCGTCTTGACGCTCGCCGCCGTGCTCTTGGGCATCGCCGTGGCCCCGGCTGCGAACGCCGCCGACCGAGGCACGGGCTTCGGCACGTGGGCGCCGCTCTCCCGCACCGGATGGCACGGATCTATGCGAGTGGGAGACGTTCACACCTACTGCATCCACCCCGGTCTCCCCGTCGCCACCGGAACCACGACCGACCACGGCGTGTCCACCGACGTCAACGGGCTCACCCCGCAGCAACTCGTCTCCATCAACTACCTCGTCAGCACCTACGGACAGACCGGCGACGCGGTGCAGGCGGCGAGCGTCGGTTGGGCGGTGAAAGCCATCGTCGACAGGGATACGACGCTGCACTCCTGGGGGTACGGCGGGAACGAGCTGACCGAGGCGATCGACTACATCATGCGTCGAGCGAGCCCCGAGAACAGCAGCGCGATCCAGCAGCGCACGGTGCAGTATCTAGCCGAAGCCGAGAGCGTGGCCGTTCCACGCGTCGGCGGCGCGCTGACGCTGTCGATGGACGAAGACGATCCCACGCGGGGAGCGGTGACGCTCGATGTAGACCCGACCGCCTCGGGAACACTCCGACTCGAGAACGCGCTCTTCGCCGACACGGGAAGCTCCGAGCGCGTCGGAGTCCAGGGGGCAGCCACGTACCCGATCATCGCCCCGGCGACGGCGTCCGACGATGGACGGCCGTACGTCGCCCGCGCTGCGGGGACATTCACCGTGCGTTCGGCGGCCATCCGGTACTACTCGACCCCGGGGCAGCAGGAATCGGCCGGGCCGGCCGAACCGACCACCTTCACCCTGACGGCCCAAGACGCCTCACCGCGGCCCGTGCGCTTCTCCCCCCGGATCGAGACGGCGGCCACCATCGACTCCCGCGGCCGATTCGTCGATGACGTCATGGTGTCCGCCGGTGACGGTGTCTGGCCGCGACAGAGCGACGGGTCTTTCGTCATCGTGAGCGCAACCGCCGACGTCTACCGGACGAATGCGTTTCCCGCCGAGTCACCCGTGATCCCGTCGAACCTCAGCCCGGTAGCCCACCTCGAACTCCGCAGCGACCCGAAGATCGGCCCCGCCGTCTATCGGACGGTGTCCGCCTCCCTGCCCGGTCCGGGCGTCTACACGGCGGTGTGGCGCATCGAGCGCACGTCACAGGATCCTGATTCGGTCGCCAACTTCCCTCCGCGCTACTTCTGGATGGAGCGTTTCGCCACTCCCGCGCAGACGGAGCAACTGGCTTTCGCCCCGCCGCCCGCTGACCCCGAGCCCTCCCCGACGGCGACCCCCGCGACCCTCCCCGCAGTCATTCCACTGGCACCGCCGACACCCCCGCTGGTTCCCGCGGCACTCGCACTGACAGGAGTCTCCGGGACGTCACTCGCGGTGACGAGCGGCGTCTCCGCTGTCGCCATCGCCGTGGGGATGTACGCCTGGCGGCGCGGTCGCCGACGCGCAGACCCACTGGCCGGCTGATGTTCTGCCGGCGTGGGCGTGCGTCGCTCTCCAGCCCGCAGCCCGCTCCGGCAGAACCCGATCGATCGAACTCAAACTCCCGGAGTGGTTCGAAGCACTCCTCGCTGCAGGGTAGACTTGTCTAGTTGCAACGGGGTGTGGCGCAGCTTGGTAGCGCGCGTCGTTCGGGACGACGAGGCCGCAGGTTCAAATCCTGTCACCCCGACCACTGCATCAACAGAAGGGCCCTCCGCTCAGGCGGAGGGCCCTTCTTGCATATCCCGGCCGAGCATCGCCCCGAGACGCCCGGCGCACCCGCCGACCGCGCCGACGGACCGCGAACGAGTCGCTCCCACACCCGCGCTCGAAGGCACGTGCTGCTGGCGATCACCTCCTGCGTGTTCCCGGGCATAACGAAGCGCCCCCGGCCCCTCCCGAAACGGGGAGGCACCGGGGGCGCTTGCTCAATCGTGCTTAGCTCTTCGCCCGACGCAGCGAGCGGAAGCCGAGGGCGCCGATCCCACCGAGCAGGAGCGCCAGGGCACCCCAGGCCAGCGGAGCGACGTCGCCGCCCATACCGGTGACCGCCAGGCCACCGCCGTTGCCGGCCGGCGCGGGGGTACCGCTCGGGGCGGGGGCAGCAGCCGCGACGACGGTGAAGTTCAGGTACGTGCCGTTCGACACGCCCTGGACCGTCTGGACAGCACCGAGCTCGTACGCGCCCTCACCGAGAGCGGTGGGGAGCACGACCGACCACGTGCCGTTCTGCACCGTGGTGCGAGCGACCTCGTTCTGGTTGACCACGACAACGATCTCCGCGCCGTTGACTCCCGTACCCGAGACAGACGTCGGAACAGCCGCACCGCTGTAGGTCGCGCCATCCTGGATGCCGTCGATCGTCGGCGCCGGCGGGGCGATCGTGAAGTAGATCACAGCCGCAGCGGAGACCTGACCGTCACGAGCCTGGGTCGCCGAGACGTTGTACGCACCGATGCCGAGGTCGACAGGGATCGACCAGGTGCCGTCCGCACGCACGACCGCGCTGCCGTTCGCGGCGACGGCTGCCGGGGCCACCTTGACCTGCGCGTCGTCACCGGGCGCGGAGTCGTCGACGGTCTCGGCAGTCAGGGTCACTGTCGCTCCGGGGAGACCGGTCCCCGTGAACTCATTCAGCTGGTCGATGATGATCGAGCCGTTTCCGGGCGAGGTGATGACCGGCGGTGCCGCCTTGACCTCGACGGTCGCATTGACCGACGGCGACCGGCTGAAGCCGCTCTTCGCCGTCACCGAGAACGCGTAGGTACCGAGCTTGTCGGGGGCCGCGAAGCTCCAGTTGCCCGCGGCGTCGGTCAGGGCGTCGAAAGCCGCGCCGGAGGCGGGCTTGATCTCGACGGTCGTGCCGGCCGGCGCGGTGCCGGAGATGGTTCCGCCGACACCGATCTCGCCGCCGTTCGCGGGGGTCACGAGAGCGGGCGCGGCGATCTCGACGGCGACGGTGTAGCCACCGGTCCGCTCGAGGCCCGCCTGCAGGTCGGCTGCCCAGAGCAGCGTTCCGGCAGCGTCGCCGCCCGAGACGACACCGACCGCGGTGTTGCCCTGGAAGACGGCACCGCCCGAGTCACCCTCGAGGACCATGACCTCGGCGCTCTCGACGGGGAAGCCGTACACCTCGCGGTCGCCGACCTTCGCCCATCCTTCGAGCTCGAGCACGGTACCCGAGGTGTAACCGGTCGTGCGACCCGACTTCGAGACCTGGCCCGCCTGCACCTTACCGACGGAGGTCACGGCGATGGTCGAGAGCGAGAGGTCACCCGAGCTCGCGGTCGACCAGTTCGTGATCTCCGGCTTGAGGTTCAGCGCGGTGTTGGTCACGTCGATGGCGGCGATGTCGACGGATGCCTTGTCGCCGACGGTGCCGGCGGAGTTGCCGGGTCCGCCGAACTGAGAGAAGCCGAGCGTGCCGAGAGGGGCGCGGAACGAGACGTCATCGTTGTTGGCGGCGCCGCCGCCCGCGGGATCCCCCGTGGGAACCGTCAGCACGCTTGCGGTGAACGCGCCGTCGTCGTTGCAGTGGCCGGCCGTGATGACGGCGGGGGCACCGGTGGGCGTGAATCCCGTGAAGCCGATCGAGCACAGGCCGCCGGCGGCCGTAGGCGGAGCGGAGGGGTCGGCGCTGAAGTACCCAGCGCCCGCCACCACGTCGGTCTCGGCCTTCGGGCTGAACGGGCTGTCGATGTGCTTGACCACGACGTTCGACTTGGAGTCGGCGAAGGTCTTCGCCTCACCCTCGGCTTCGGTCGTGTAGACGACGACGCGGCCCTGGGTGTCCTTCGTCACAGCCTGAACGTCGTCGTTGGCCAGGAGCTGCTGCGCGGTCGCGTCGAATGCCGGACCGGAGGTCGGCGCGAGCGACTGGTCTTCCCCGGCGAAGGCCGCGGGGGCCAGCAGACCGGAGGCGGTGAGCGCGACGGCGGTGGACGCTGCGGCCCACCCCATACGCTTCATGTTTCGTGTCATCGTCTCATCTCATGTGTCGGTCAAAACGCGCGATGAGGCAGGACGGGAATCTCGATAGGGCCCCCACCCATCTCTCAGCGTCGAGCATTACCTTAGGGCAACCTGAGCATTGTTTATGAGCATTGTTTCGTTTTCCGGTATCGATGAGGAGATTCTCATGTCCCGCCGTTTCGCCGCCCTCGCCGCATTCGCCGTCGGCGGCATGATTGCAACGGCGTGCGCCTCCCCCGCCAGCGATCCCTCCCGTGCATCCGAAAAAGGCCGGTGGGTCGGGCAGGGTCCGGAGTTTTTCACCCTGAAAGACGGCACCCTCACCGGCAGCGACGGTTGCAACGGGCTCAACGGCTCGTACTCCCGCGAGGGCGACACCCTCACCGTCCGTCTCGGGCTGTCCACGCTGAAGGCCTGCATGGGCGTCGACACCTGGCTTCGCAAGGTGGCCACCGCGACGATCACCGAAGACACGCTCACCGTCTTCGACCGCGCAGGCGCCGAGATCGGCATCCTCACCCGCGACGTCTGAGCCCGCGCGCCCACCCGCTGCGCGCCGGAAGGGGCGGCGGGAGCCCGCCGGTAGAATCACTTCGTATGCGGGCCCCTCGGCGGCCCGCCCGCCGCGCGCACGCGACACCTCCGTGCGACGACCTCTCACCTTTCAGGAGCACCGTGTCCGACGCCTCGCCCCGCCTCGTCGCCTTCGACCTCGACGACACCCTCGCCCCCTCGAAGTCGGCGATCGACCCGCGCATCGGCGACCTGCTGCTCGCCCTCGCCGAGAAGGTCGAGGTCGCGATCATCTCCGGCGGGCAGCTCCAGCAGTTCCGCAGCCAGGTCGTCGAGCGCCTGCCCGAAGCCTCTCCCGAACAGCTCTCGCACTTCCACCTCATGCCCACCTGCGGCACCCAGTACTACCTGCTCACGCCCGCCGGCGTCGAGACGGTCTACGCCCACTCGCTCACCGACGACGAGAAGCAGCGCGCTCTCGCGGCCGTGCGCGAAGAGGCCGAGCGCCTCGGCCTCTGGGAGTCGGAACCGTGGGGAGACATCCTCGAAGACCGCGGCTCCCAGATCACGTTCTCGGCACTCGGGCAGTCCGCCCCCCTCGAGGCGAAGATGGCCTGGGACCCCACCGGCGAGAAGAAGAACAGCCTGCGCGAGGCCGTGGCGAACCGCATTCCCGACCTCGAGGTGCGTTCCGGCGGATCGACCTCGGTGGACATCACCCACCGCGGCATCGACAAGGCCTACGGCATGAACAAGCTCGTCGAGGCCACCGGCATCCCCCTCGACGACATGCTCTTCGTCGGCGACCGCCTCGACCCGGACGGCAACGACTATCCCGTGCTGGCCATGGGCGTCGAGTGCCAGGCGGTGCACGGCTGGGAAGACACCGCCGCGTTCCTCGAGAAGCTCATCCCGACGCTTCCCGCACGAACCGGGAAGTGAGCCCGGGCAGCGCGAGCCGTCAGAGGATCTGCCCGATCGGCTCGCGCTTCTCGGCCTGGAACCGATCCTCGGTGCGGCCGTAGGCCCAGTACCCCGACAGGGAGACCTGCTCGCGGGCCAAGCCCCACCGGGTGAAGACGAGATCGCGGATCCGCTTCATCGCCTCTCGCTCTCCGTGCGCGAACACGTGTCCTCGTCCGTCGAGCGGATGCCACGCGGCCACGGCATCCGCCAGGACGTTCGTCGCACCCGCCACCGCAGCCCCTCGGTGAACCCAGGTGATCTCCACGCCGGCGGGAGCGGCCAGCGCGAGCTGCTCGTCAGCGGCCTGGACTTCGAGGAACGCCGCGCCGACGGCATCCGGGGCGAGTGCCTCGAGAGCCGCGGCGATCGCGGGGATCGCGGACTCGTCGCCGACGAAGAGGTGCCAGTCCGCCGTGGCGTCGGGTGCGTAGCCGCCTCCCGGCGACGACACCACGAGACGGTCCCCCGGCTGCGCCCGCGCCGCCCACGGGCCGGCGAGGCCCTCGTCCCCGTGCACGACGAAGTCGATGGTCACCTCATCCCCGTCGACCGCGCGCACCGTGTACGTGCGAGTGACCGGGAGATCCTCCGGCGCAAGGGATTCGCGCAAAGCGGCCAGGTCGTACGGCGGCTCGAGGCCCAGCTCCGGCTTCGCGAAGGTGATCTTGACGTACTTGTCGGTGTGGGGACTGTCGCGGAATGCCGCGAGGTTCTCGCCCCGAGCGCGCACCCGGACGAGATGCGGGGTCAGACGCTCGGTCTCGACGACGTGGAGCACGTGCTGGGGGCGTGGCGGGCGCGCGGGTCGATCACTCATGGGGATCCTCCTCCGAAGCGGACGGTGAGGAGCGCACGGCTGCCCGCGCCGCGTCACCGACGGCGGCCTCGGCCGCGTCGGACGGGCTCAGCGCCTGCGCCACCTCGGTGTAGTAGTCGGTGATGTGCGCGCGTACGGCCTCGCGCGCACTGTCGGCGTCGCCTTCGGAGACCGCCGCGACGATCCGGCGGTGCTCCGATCGCAGCCGCTCGGCCACGGTGGGCCACGCGTTGAGACGAGCGGCGCCCGCGCGCGTGTACGCCTCGATGGAGCTGCGCAGGCCCGCCATCATCGCCGAGATGACCGCATTGCCCGACACCTCGGACAGGACCTGGTGGAAGCGCGCATCGAGGGCGAGGAACTCGTCGGGCGCCAGGCCCTCGGCATCCATCGCATCCAGGATGCCGACCACCTCGGCGAGGTCGACGTCATCGCGGGCCAAGCGCTCGGCGACATCGCACTCGAGCACGATGCGCGTGCGGACCACGTCGGTCAGGGGGAAGCCGTTCGCGGCGACCTGCAGCCGCAGGAAGGCGGCCAGTCCACCCCGGGGAGTCGTCACGATCATCGCCCCGGCGGTGGGCCCGGAGCCCGTCGCCGTGCGGACGACACCGAGCACCTCGAGCACCCGCACCGCTTCGCGCACACTCGAGCGACCGACGCCGAGCTGTGTCGCGAGTTCGCGCTCCGGGGTCAGCCGGTCGCCGGGAGCCAGGCGTCCCTCGCGGAGGTCGCCCTCGATGCGTTCGAGGACCACCTGCCAAGCGCGGGGTGCGGTGTTCGGCATGACATCCCCCGTCCCGCGGACACGGTGGTGTGGCCCGACCACACCACCCTACGCGCGGAAGGGTCAGACCTCGGCGGTCGTGCGATACCCGGCCGGGTTGGTCGTCTGCCAGTTCCAGTAGTCGCGGCACGCGTCGTCGATGCCGAGACGCGTCCGCCAACCGAGGACCTCGCCGGCCTTGGACGGGTCGCAGTAGGTCGCGGCCACATCTCCGGGACGACGGTCGAGGATCTTCTTCGGCAGTCCGCGCCCCACGGCCTTCTCGAACGAGGCGACGAGTTCGAGCACGCTCACCGGGCGACCGGTTCCCAGGTTGAACACCTGGTGGCCGGGCTTCGCCTGCTCGAGCGCGGCGACGTGGCCCTCGGCGAGGTCGACGACGTGGATGTAGTCGCGCAGGCCGGTGCCGTCGGGGGTGTCGTAGTCGGCGCCGAAGACCCCGATCTCATCGAGGGTGCCGATCGCGACGCGCGAGACGAAGGGCATGAGGTTGTTCGGGATGCCGGCCGGGTCTTCGCCGATCAGACCGGAGGGGTGCGCGCCCACCGGGTTGAAGTAGCGCAGCACGGTGACATTGAGCTCGGGGTTCACCCGTGCCACGTCGGCGAGGACGACCTCGTTCATGCGCTTGGACTTGCTGTACGCGTTCGACAGATCGATGCTCGTCGTCGACTCCTCGGTGAAGGGGAGATCGGCCGGGTCCGAGTACACCGTGCCCGTGCTCGAGAAGACGAAGCTCCGGATGCCGCGGGCGATACCCACGCGCAGCAGAGCGAAGGTGGTGTCGAGGTTGTTGGAGTAGTACTCCAGGGGCTTCTGCGTGGACTCCCCCACGGCCTTGAAGGCCGCCAGGTGGATAATCGCCTCGATCGGCCCGTGCTCATCGAACGCCTTTGTCACAACGGCCTCGTCGGCGGCGTCGCCCACGATCAGGGGCGCGGGCTTGCCGGTGATCGTCTCGACCCGCTCGGCGGCGACGGCGTGCGTGCCCGACAGATCGTCGAGGAGGACGACGTCGTGACCCGCTTCGAGGAGGGCGACGGCCGTGTGGGTTCCGATGTAACCGGCTCCGCCGGCCAGGAGTACGCGCATGCCTCCAGGCTATCGCTCGGCGACACCGCGCCGATCGCGCGAGACGGGCTCAGCGCCCGTCGAGCCGCCCGCCGGACTCGCGCAGGTAGCACGCTGCGCACATCGACTCGTACGTCACTTCGCCCTCGATCTGCCCCTCGTCGATGGCGACCTGATCGCCATCGAAGACGAACCGACCACCCACCAGCCGTGCATTGAAGATCGCCTTCCGCCCGCACCGGCAGATCGTCTTCAGCTCTTCGAGGCTGTGGGCGATCTCCATGAGGCGGGCCGATCCGGGGAAGGCCTCGGTGCGGAAGTCGGTGCGGATGCCGTAGGCGAGCACCGGGATGCCGTCGAGCACGGCGATGCGCAAGAGATCGTCGACCTGCGCGGCGGTGAAGAACTGCGCCTCGTCGACCAGCAGGCACGCCACCGGGGCGTGGCCCGCTGCGGTGTGGAAGACCTCGCGCAGGTCGTCGTCGGGCGCGACGAGGAAGTCGACCGCGCGCTTCACGCCGAGGCGGCTGTCGATCTGGTCGGCGCCCTTGGTGTCAATCTCGGGCTTGGCCAGCAGCACACGCTGCCCGCGCTCCTCGTAGTTGTACGCCGCCTGCAGCAGGGCCGTCGACTTGCCCGAGTTCATCGCTCCGTAGCGGAAGTACAGCTTCGCCACGCGCGACTCAGGGGTTGATCGCGAGAGCGTGGGCCGTGGCATCCAGCTCTTTCCGCGCCGCGGCGGGGTTCGTGTTCAGCGTCTCGCCGTAGCTGGGGATCAGGTCGCGCAGTCGCGGCTCCCAGTCGGCCATGCGCTCGGGGAAGCACGTCTTGATGAGCCCCAGCATGATCGACACGGCGGTCGAGGCGCCCGGGGAGGCTCCGAGGAGACCTGCGATCGAGTGGTCGGCCGAGGTGACGACCTCGGTGCCGAACTGCAGCACGCCGCCCTTGTCCTTGTCGCGCTTCATGACCTGGGCGCGCTGACCGGCGTCGAGCAGCTCCCAGTCCTCGTCCTTGGCCGTGGGCATGAAGTCGCGCAGGCTGTCGACCTTCTTCGAGTGGGTCTTCAGCAGCTCGCTGACGAGGTACTTGATCAGGCCCGGGTTGTCGACGGCGACCTTGAGCATCGGCAGGATGTTGTGCGCGCGCACCTGCGTGACAATGTCGAGCATCGAGCCGTTCTTGAGGAACTTCGGGCTGAAGGTGGCGAACGGTCCGAACAGCAGCGACGACTCCCCGTCGATCACACGCGTGTCGAGGTGCGGCACCGACATGGGGGGCGCGCCCACCGACGCCTGCGAGTACACCTTCGCACGGTGCTTCGCGACGATGTCGGGGTTCGAGGTCTTCAGCCACTGCCCGCCGATCGGGAAGACGCCGTAGCCCTTGATCTCGGGGATGCCGGAACGCTGCAGGAGCTTGAGAGCCCATCCACCCGCGCCGACGAAGACGAACTTGGCCCGGATCGAGCCGGGCGTGCCACCGATCACGTGGCGGTACGTGACCTCCCACGATCCGTCCTTCTGCTTCTTCAGCTTCTTGACGTCGTGGTTCGTCGCGACCTCGACACCCTTCTCGGCCAGATTCGCGAACAGCTGACGCGTCAGCGAACCGAAATCGACGTCGGTACCGGCGGGCACGCGCGTGGCGGCGAAGGGCTCGCCCTTGCGACGCTTCTGCATGAGCAACGGCGCCCATTGGTTGATGACGCGTGAGTCCTCGGTGTACTCGATGCCCGCGAACAACGGCTGCTGCTTGAGCACCTCGTAGCGCTTGCGGAGGAACGCGACGTCTTTCTCGCCGCGGACGAAGGTCATGTGGGGCGTGGCGTTGATGAACGTCGACGGCTCATCGAGCACGCCCTCGGCGACGAGCGAGGCCCACAGCTGTCGGCTCTGCTGGAACTGCTCGTTGATCGTGACGGCCTTGGCGGGATCGATCGTGCCGTCCTTGGCCTCGGGCGTGTAATTGAGCTCGCACAGCGCCGCGTGACCGGTGCCGGCGTTGTTCCACGCGTTCGAGCTCTCTTGGGCGACGTCGCTGAGACGCTCGAGCACCGCGATCTTGAGATCGGGCTGGAGGTCCTTCAGCAGCGTGCCGAGAGTGGCCGACATGATGCCGCCACCGATGAGAAGAACATCGACGTTTTCAGTCACCCGTCGATTCTAGGTGCGGGCCGAGAGGTGTCTCGACATCGAGAGAACCGTCCGTTCGATGTCGAGACACCTCGCACCCGGCATCCGGATGCCGTGTCCTCAGGCGGTCGCGAGACGCTTGTGCGCGACGAGCTCGGCGATCTGCACCGCGTTCAGCGCGGCGCCCTTGCGGAGGTTGTCGTTGCTGATGAACAGCACGAGACCCCGCCCCTCGGGCGCGGACTGGTCGGCGCGGATGCGGCCGACGTAGCTGGGGTCGTTGCCGGCGGCCTGCAGCGGGGTGGGCACCTCTTCGAGCTGCACTCCGGGCGCCTCGGCGAGGAGTTCGCGCGCACGCTCCGGCGAGAGTTCGCGGGCGAATTCGGCGTTGATGCTGAGCGAGTGGCCGGTGAAGACGGGGACGCGCACGCAGGTGCCGGCGACGCGCAGGTCGGGCAGCTCGAGGATCTTGCGGCTCTCGTTGCGCAGCTTCTTCTCTTCGTCGGTCTCGTTGAGGCCGTCGTCGACGAGGTTGCCCGCGAACGGGATGACGTCGAAGGCGATGGGGGCGACGTACTTCTCGGGCTCGGGGAACTGAAGCGCCGATCCGTCGCGCACGAGACGCTCGACCTCGCCCTGGGCGAGGACGCCCTCGACCTGGCCGAGGAGCTCCTGGGCACCGGCGAGGCCGGAGCCGGAGACGGCCTGGTAGGTGCTGACGATGAGGCGCTCGAGGCCCGCCTCGGTGTCGAGGACCTTCAGGACGGGCATGGCGGCCATGGTGGTGCAGTTGGGGTTGGCGACGATGCCCTTGACGGCCTGATCGATCGCGTGCGGGTTCACCTCGCTCACCACGAGTGGAACCTCGGGGTCCATGCGCCAGGCGCTGGAGTTGTCGATGACCAGCGCGCCCGCCTCGGCGAACCGGGGGGCGTGGGCGCGCGAGCCGGTGGCACCCGCGGAGAACAGTGCGACCTCGACACCGGTGGGGTCGGCCGTTGCGACGTCCTCGACGACGACGGAGTGACCGGCGAACTCGATCGACGAGCCGGCGGAACGCGCCGTCGCGAACAGACGCAGTTCGCGGATCGGGAACGCACGCTCGGCGAGGATCTCGAGCATGACGGTGCCGACCTGGCCGGTGGCGCCGACGACTGCGAGGGAGATTCCGGAATCGGAGATGCGGGTCATGACTGTTCCTCGGGTACGCGGGGGGCGCGCGCGGACGGATGCGCGCGGCATTCGTGCCAGAGTAGCGTGCGCTCGCGAGCCCTCCGATCAGTAGAGACCGCCGTGGCGGTCGCGAGCGGAAGGATGGCAGGACCGCTGCTCTGCCCCGGCGATCCATCCACAGAGGGGACGGCCATCTGGCACGTGTCGGTGGCCTCCCCCACAATGGCAGGGCACCCCCGCTGCGAGGAGACCGATGAACGACCCGCTGATCGAAGCCCTGCGTCGCGCCGTCGAGGCCGCACCACTCGACGACGAGTTGCGCCTGCATCTCGCGTCGCAGCTGTGGGAACGCGGCCTCTCCGAACAGGCGGTGGCGGAGGCGAGCACCGTTCTGTCTCACTCCCCCACCGACGCACGGGCCCGCGACCTCCTCTCTCGGGCACTGGGCGCTCCCGCACCCGCCTCGTTTCCCGCCCCCGATCCCGCGATGCGCCAGCCGTCAGATCCTCCCGCCCCACCCCGCCAGGAAGGCGGTTTCGACTGGTCGGCCGCAGAGACCGAGGTGGGGCACATCGCGCAGCCCGCGTTCGTCGACGGCGAGGGCACCCCGGCGTTCGACGCGCACGACCTGCAGCGACCCACGACGACGCTCGCCGACGTCGGCGGCATGACCCAGGTCAAAGAGCGCCTGAACGCCGCGTTCCTCGCCCCCCTGAAGAATCCCGAGCTGCGCACGCTGTACGGCAAGAGCCTGCGGGGTGGGCTGCTCATGTACGGGCCGCCGGGGTGCGGCAAGACGTTCATCGCCCGCGCCATCGCCGGCGAACTCGGCGCCTCGTTCATCTCCGTCGGAATCAGCGACATCCTCGACCGCTACCTGGGCGAGAGCGAGCACAATGTCCGCGACCTCTTCCAGCTCGCTCGCCGCGACGCGCCGACGGTGATCTTCCTCGACGAGTTGGATGCCATCGGGCAGCGCCGTTCGCAGGCCCGCCACAGCGGGATGCGCGGGGTCGTCGTCGCCCTGCTCGAGGAGCTCGACGGCGTCGCGAGCGACAACGAGGGCGTCTTCGTGCTCGCAGCGACGAATCAGCCCTGGGACGTCGATCCCGCGCTGAGGCGACCGGGCCGTCTCGACCGCACGGTTCTGGTCCTCCCTCCCGACGAAGAGGCGCGGCGCGCCATCTTCCGGCACCACCTGGCCCGACGCCCTGTCGAAGGCGTCGACCTCGCGGAGCTCGCGGCACTGACCGACGGCTACAGCGGTGCCGACATCGCGTACGTCTGCGAGGTCGCGAGCGAGAACGCCCTGCTCGAGAGCGCACGCACCGGCACCGCGCGTCTCATCGGCATGGACGACCTGCGACACGGTGTCGCCCAAACCACCTCGTCCACGGGCCCCTGGCTCGAGGCGGCGCGCAACGTCGTCCGTTTCGGCGACGACGACGGCACCTTCACCCAGCTGCGCGATTACCTCAAGAGCGTGCGCCGGCTGTGAGCGACGACGCCCTCGCGCTCCGTAACGCCGAGACGCTGCTCGATCTCGGACGGCATGAGCAGGCGCTGCGCGACGCGGGAGTGGTTCTCGCCCGCGAACCCGGCAACGCGGACGCACAGCGGATCGTCGGGGAGGCCCTGCTCGAGCTCGAGCGCTGGAACGAGCTCACCCCGCTCGCCCGAGACGCGGTGTCATCCTTCCCCGACGACGCGTGGGCGTGGCGCCTCCTGGCCCTCGCTCAGATGGAGACCGGCCACGAGGCGGACGCCCTCCACGCCGCCGACCGTCTCTACGCTCTCGCACCCGAGGTCACGTTCGCGGTGTACACCTACGCGCGAGTCCTGCACGCCTTCGGCCGCGCCGCGGACGCCCTCCCCGCCCTCGAGCGGGCGCTCGAGACGCAGCCCGATGACATCGATCTGCATCTCGCTCGAGCGTCGTGCCTGTGGAAGGTGGGTCGCGCGCGCGAGGCGCGCGAGACCGTGGCCTCCGCTCTGCGCATCGACCCAACGAACGACGACGCCCAACGCGTCCTCGCGATCTTCGGAGGACCGGGGCAGCGCGGTTCGGACGCGCTCCTCGAGACGGCACGCCGCGCGGCGAGGGATCCCGGGGGTGACGACAACGACGTGTTCTTCGAACTCGCGACCAGCAGAGCGCTGGTCTTTCCCGTCACGGTCGTGCTCGGCCTGTGCGTCACTCTGCTCGCGGTGTGCGTGCCGACCGGGGGCCTCTGGGGATGGCGCATCGGCACCGGACTCGGCCATCTCGTCGGCGCGGGTCTTCAGGCTCTCTTCTTCTTCGCGACGATCGCCATCCTGGGCCTGTGGCTCCGGCGTATGCGGCGCGACCTGGGCGAGCTGTTCCGTCCCATCGTCGCGTCCCGGATGGAGGATGGTCCCCTCTCGAAGTTCAGCTCGTGGGCCATCGCCGGGGCGCTCGTCCTCGACCTCATCGGCATCGTGCTCTACGCCACCGCGGGCGACCCTCTCGGCCCTCTTGCGCTGGTCCTGGGTCTGTCGAGCGCCTACGTCGGCGGTGTGCTGGTGCTGATGTTCCACCTCATGACCCGCGGCGTCATCCCGCCGGTGATGACGAGACCGGCCGGGCTGATCCTGCTCCTGTGGCCGGGGGCGATCGCCGCCGTGGTCTTGCTCGGGCTCTTCTTCGTCGGATCGGTGCTCTACATCATCGTCTGGGCGTTCTCCGGCGAACGTCTGCCCGAGCCCTTCGCGAGAACCGGCCAGGAAAGACGGGAGACGACGAAGTGAACGCCGTCGCCGATCCCGCCGCACCGGGCCGAGCCTCAGACGATCGAGCCGCGCGACCCTGACACCGCGGCGACGTCACGCACGTCCAGGCGCAGAGCCGGTCAGCGACCGGTACCGGCGTGGACGGTGGCCTCGGCGTCGCCGTCGAGACCGTACGCCGTGTGCACGAGGCGCGCGGCCTCGGCGAGGTCGACACCGCGGACGACGACCGAGATACGGATCTCCGACGTCGAGATCATCTCGATGTTCACACCCGCGAGGCTCAGCGCCTCGAAGAGGGTCGCCGAAACGCCCGAGTGCGTGCGCATGCCCGCGCCGACGACCGACAGCTTGCCGATCTGGTCGTCGTGCACGAGGCTCTCGAACCCGACCTCGGCCTGCTCCGCGGCGAGCGCCTTGAGCGCCGTCGGGGCGTCGGTCTTGGGCAGCGTGAACGAGATGTCGGTGCGGCTGGTCGCGGCGGCGGAGACGTTCTGCACGATCATGTCGACGTTCGCGCCGGACTTGGCGACGATCTTGAAGATGTCGGCGGCCTTGCCGGGAACGTCGGGCACGCCGATGACGGTGATCTTCGCCTGGCTGAGGTCGGTGGCGACGCCGGCGACGATGGGCTCTTCCATGGTGGCTCCCTCGGGGACGAGCGGTGAGGTCTTCGAGGCGTCGAGCACCCAGGTGCCCTCGCCCGAGCTGAACGTGGACCGGGCGTGGATGAGCACGCCGTGACGGCGGGCGTACTCCACCGCGCGGATGTAGAGGACCTTCGCGCCGTTGGCGGCGAGCTCGAGCATCTCTTCGCTGCCGACACGGTCGAGCTTGCGGGCCAGCGGTACGACGCGGGGATCGGCGGTGAAGATGCCGTCGACGTCGCTGTAGATCTCGCACACGTCCGCTTTGAGGGCGGCGGCGAGCGCAACGGCGGTCGTGTCGGAGCCACCGCGGCCGAGCGTCGTGATGTCGCGGGTGTCGCGGTTGAAGCCCTGGAAGCCGGCGACGATCACGATCGCCCCCTCATCGAGCGCCTCGCGCAGTCGCACGGGCGTGACGTCGACGATGCGGGCGGCGCCGTGCGTGGCATCCGTGATCATGCCCGCCTGGCTGCCGGTGAAGGAGCGGGCCTCGAAGCCCATCGAGTGGATCGCCATGGCCAGCAGCGCCATCGAGATGCGTTCGCCGCTGGACAGCAGCATGTCGAGCTCGCGGGGCGCCGGGATGGGCGCGACCTGGTTCGCGAGATCGAGCAGTTCGTCGGTGGTGTCGCCCATCGCGCTGACGGCGACGACGACCTCGTGGCCGGCGCGACGGGTGTCGACGATGCGCTTGGCGACCCGCTTGATGCTCTCGGCGTCGGCGACGGACGAGCCGCCGTACTTCTGGACGATCAGAGCCATGAGGAGAACTCCCGGAGAGGTCGCGCGTCGGGATGCCACGACGGGGCGCTCGTGCCGCACCCGAGGATCATCCTAGAGGCGGGCGCATACCGCCTCCGTCATGGGTCGGCACGCGGGGAAACCGCAGGGCCCGTCGATAAGATCGAACGCCCCTCTCCCCCGCTTCTCTGGAGGCCCGCGGTTGCCCCCCACCCCGCGCCGACTGCTGTCGTCCTTGCGCCGGTTCGTCCACGTCGACGACGTCTCCTCACCCGATACGACGCTCCTCCCGATCATCGACGAGGCCCTCTCGACCCGGATCCTCGACCTGGCCATCCGCATCGGCGAGACGATGCTCGTCGTCGGTGCCCCGGCCAACGAGGTGACCCTCACGATCGTGCGGGTATGCGGGGCGTACGGGCTCGACCCCGTCCACGTGGACGTGACCTACAACTCCATCACCATCGCGCACAGCCGTCCGGGCGCCACCCACCCGACCACCCTGCTGCGCGTGGTGCGCGGCTCCGTCCCCGACCACGCGAAGCTGCAGCGCCTCCAGGCCCTCGTTCAGGAGATCACCGGCGGCCTGGGCCTCGACGAGGCGATCGTCCGGTGCCGCGCGATCCGGCGGCTGCCCTTCCGGTACCGTCCGGCGATCGTCATCGCCTCGCAGGCCTCGCTCGCCGCGGGCGTGGCGATCATGTTCGGGGCGAACTGGCTCGCCCTGGTGCTGTCGTTCATCGCCGCGGCCCTGGCCGCCACGACGCAGCACATGCTGGCCCGGGCCCGTGTGCCCTACTTCTTCGCGCAGATCGCGGGCGGTTTCGTCCTCACCGTCTTCGCGGCGCTGTCACCGCTGCTGCGCTACACCGGCCTCGATGCGGCCGCGGCGATCAGACCCTCGGTGGTCGTGGCATCCGGGATCGTCCTGATGCTGGCCGGTCTCACCGTGGTGGGCGCCGCGCAGGATGCCATCGACGGTTTTGCGCTGACGGCGACGGGGCGCATCCTCGAACTCACCACGCAGACCCTCGGGGTGGTGCTGGGGATCCTCGCGGGGCTCGAGACGGTGCGCGTCCTCGGCATGGGGATGTCGCCCCCGTCGAACGCGCTGCCGCTCGGACCGGTCGGCGTCCAGTTCGTGGGAGCCGCGGTCATCGCCATCGCGGTGGCCGTGTTCAACGGCGCGGGCGCGCGCATCGTCGTCGTCAGCGCCGCCCTCAGCCTCGTGGCCTGGGCGGGTTACGTCGGGGCCTCCGGGCTGGGCTTCGAGGTCGCCGCAGCGAGCGGCGTGGGGGCTTTCGTCGGCAGCTTCGCGGGCATCGTGGTCGCCTACCGTCTGCACGTGCCCTCGGTTGCCATCACGACCGCGGCGATCCTCCCCCTCGTTCCCGGTGCCGCCGTGTTCCGCGGCCTGCTCGGGATCGTCGAGTCAGGCGACAATCCCCTCGTACTCATGTCGGGGGTGACGACACTGGCCGGGGCGGCGACCGTCGGCATCGCCCTCGCGGTGGGCGCTTCGCTCGGGATCTACCTCGGCCAGCCGCTGCGTGCGACGCTGTCGAGCGTCACGCGGGTGCGGGCGCGCGTGCGGCGGTAGATCCGGAGCAGTGCCCGGATGCCAGGGCCCCCGCGGTGCGCGGGCACCGGACTGCGGCATCCGGCGCCCTCACGGGCAGGTACCCGGGAGGAGACCTGCGGCGGTCTCGGCGGCGCGCAGGTCGGCGTCGAACTCGATGCGGAAGCGCTGGTCGCTGACCCGGACGTCGTGCACCCGGAGGAAGCGCGGCAGCGCCTCGGAGAGACACACCGGGGCGGGCTGCATCGCCGCGAGATCGACACCCGACTCCGCTCGCATCTCCTCGGCGGACAGCGTCTTGCCGCCCACCGTGACCGAGGTGAGTCTTATTCCGACCCGGCCCCCGTCGAAGTGCGGCGTCATCGCAACGCTCACCGATTGCGGGGCCGCTCCTGCGGGCACAGACGCAGCGAACACGATGTCATCGCCCGAGAAGCCGACCCGCATCGCTCCCTGCGCTTCCGGCGGGACCACGAGCGCTGTCGTCTGCGCGGCGGAGAGTGTCGCCACCGCAGACAGGTGGTCCGCCGTCCAGATGCCGTCGGCGTCGTGGAATCCCTCCACGGTCATTGTCAGGTCGGAGGTGGTCGGCCCGGTGGAGAAGCTGTGGACCGTGAGACCGACGCGGTCGAAGCGTCCGAGGAGTTCCTGAAGCAGAACGGAACCCGGGATGTCGACCTCGATGCGTTGGCTCGCGGGAAGGGCGAACATGGTACGCGCCTCGCCGACGATGGCCCGTTCGCGCTCGGCGTGCATGAGCCCCTCCGCCGTCGCGAAGGCGGTCGCCGCCAGCGCGATGATGACGACGACGAGGATCGCCACACGGAGCCCCAGGCCGGGCCGGTCTGGTTCGGAAGGCTCCGGCGTCTGCGCGGAAGGCAGCAGCTCGGTCCGTTCGTCGAAAAGGGTCATGAGCCGCGTCCTATCCGAATCGCCCGTTGACGTAGTCGTAGGTGCGCGGGTCGATCGGCGAGTCGAACATCGCCGCGGTATCGCCGTGCTCCACGATGTGCCCGGGCTGGCCCTGCGACGCGAGGAAGAAGGCACACTGCTGTGAGACGCGCTGCGCCTGCTGCATGTTGTGCGTGACGATGACGATCGTCAGCTCCTTCTGCAGCTCGCCCATCGTCTCCTCGATCACGCGGGTCGAGGTGGGGTCGAGCGCCGAGCAGGGCTCGTCCATGAGCAGGATCTTCGGACGGATCGCGAGCGATCGAGCGATGCAGAGACGCTGCTGCTGCCCACCGGAGAGTCCCCCACCCGGTGCGCGCAGGCGATCCTTGACCTCTTTCCACAGTCCCGCGCTCTGCAGCGAGGTCTCGACGAGGTGATCCTTCTCGTCGCGCGCGGCGCGGCGACCCGTGAGCTTGAGACCCGCGATGACGTTGTCGTAGATGGACATCGCCGGGAAGGGGTTCGGTTTCTGGAACACCATGCCGATGTGCTTGCGTGCATCGATCAGCCGGTGACCGGGGTCGTAGATGTCGTCGCCGTCCAGCAGTACTTCGCCGGCGAGCGCTGCCGAGGGCACCAACTCGTGCATGCGATTGAGGATGCGCAGGAACGTCGACTTGCCGCAGCCCGAGGGGCCGATGAGTGCGGTCACCTGCCCCGCGGGCATCGTGAGGGACACGTCGAGGAGGACCTGATGATCGCCGAACCAGGCAGAGATCGATCGCGCATCGAGCTTCGACAGCGGGGGACGTGGCGCTGCCTCCGCGATCAGGCGTTCCGCCTCGGCGACGCGCTCCGACGTCGCGGAGGCTCCGTTCGGAAGCGACACGGCGGAGGCCCGGACCGACGCGGACGACACCGTGTACCCCGTCGACGTGATCGGAGCGGAGCCCACCGGAACGGCAGCCGACGACACCGCCGGGGCGATCGAGGGATACGCACCGGCGTCTGACGAGATCACGTCCGTGACCTCGTCGGCACCCGCGGCGACCGATCGACCGAACAGGCGCGTCGTGCGCCGCGCGCGGCGGGCCTGTGCGGCGACCGATCCTTCCGGCGGAAGGACGACCGTGGTCGGCGCAGCCCCCTGGGGGCTCCGCGTGAGCAGGTCGAGCTCCTCCGCCGAGACGACGTCGGTCATGAACGGATCCCCCGCTCGGTGCTCGACGCTCATCACGTCGGTGCGGAAAGGATCCGGGGTGCGGGGCGCGGGAGACGACGGATCGTGCTCGGGACCGCGCTGGTCTCGAGGCTCGGGATCGATGATGGGGCACATTCGGGTACTCCGGTCAGAGGAGGTTGGGAAGAAGACGGATGAGCTGATCCGAGACGAAGACGCTCGCCAGCAGGAGGACGGGGGCGAAGACGACCCACGTCTTCTGCCACCCCACGCGTCGATACGCCCACACGGCGAGCAGCTCGGCCACGACGAGGAACTGCAGCGCGAAGATCAGCGCCCACACCGTCGTCATGTCCGTCGCCATCGGTTTCGCCTGCGGGGGGACGGCCATCGAGGTGGTCTGACGAGCGCCCGTGGCCTGCGCGGCTCCGGTGCTGCTGGCATCCACGTACGCGACGCCCGTCGGGAGGTAGGGCGCGCCGCGGGCCGCCATGAGAATGAGCCGGCTCTCGCCCCGCACGGGCGCCGGCGGAGTCGGATCTCCCGCGTACCGAACGCCGAGGACCTCGAACGTCTGCTCGCCCTGCCCCGTGCGGACGGTGAACGTCTCGCCCGGCTGCAACGTCTGCAGGCGTGCGAACGGTCCGCCGAACGCCGCCGTGCGCCCCATGATCACGCTGACGCCCGCCTGCCCCGGCAGCACGGTGTCGCGGCGATGGCCGGGTCCCTGCATCAGGACGCCCGACGTCGTCCCCTCGGAGACCACCTCGTCGATGCCGAGCTGAGGGATTGACAGCAGCGCCACGGGGGCGCCGTCGACGAGCAGATGATCCTCGAAGTCGCCCTCGCTCACCGGAGCGGTCCCCTCCGCCAGCTGAGCGCGATACGTGTCCCGCAACTGCTGCTGCGAGGCGAAGTGACTCACGTGGCTGACGACGAGCAGGTTCACCAGGAAGACCAGGACGAGGACCGCGATCGAAGCCAGCGTCCCGCGGACGAAGACCTGCACCGGGGACAGGGGCGCATACTCCGGCCGACGACGCGGCGGTCGACGAGGGGGGCGAGGCGGGCGCGGGGGTGTCGACCGCATCGCTGCGGAACCTTCCTCGCCCGTGGTCAGCCGTTGGTCGGACAGGGTCATGACGCGACCGCCGTGGGAACCCGCGGTAGCGCCGTGCGGACGACCCGGACGATCGCGAGGGCCAGGGCGGTCGCCATCGCGACGAGCACGAGCAGCCACGGGAACACCAGCACGAGCGCATCGCGCGTGACCGAGGTCGACGACGCTGCGTCGTCGGTCTCCGGCGGGGTGAAGGTCACATGGGCCGAGACGAGCGTCCACTGTCCCGCCCCGCTCAGCGTCGCCGCGACCGTGCGCGTCTCCCCCGGCTGAAGAGCAGCGATGGGCACGTCGTCACGGCTGTCGAGACGGTTGGAGAACACCGTGCCCTCCATCCAGAAATCGGCCGCGGCATCGACCGGCTTCGTCGACGCATTGCGCACGGTGAACCACATGTCCACCGTCCCATCGGCGGGATTGATGGCCGGCATCCCGTCGCCGTTCAGCCCGCTGACGAACAAACCGCCGCCGGCACTCACTTCGTTCGCGGGGGTGGTCTGTCCGGCCGGCGTCGTGCCCTGATCCGAGGAAGTGCCGGTGCCCGTCGACCCCCCGATGCCGGCGGAACCGCCCGCCCCGCGCGCTCCGCCCGTCGACGATCCACCGAGAGACGCGCCCGAGGCGGGGCCGGAGCCGGTCGATGGCGAGGACGAAGACGGCGAGGGCGTCGATCCGTCGGTGATGGTCACGGTCAGCGGAGTGCCGGAGTCGGCGTCCGATGCGAAAGCGGGCACGGCGAAGCTCACCGCGGCGACGGACGCGAACGCCAGAGAGAGGACGAGCCGCTGCGACGCACGCCGCCGGGGCATCACGGGGCGCCCACGCGCAGGTCTGCCGCACTGTTCGCATCGGCCGCGGTGGCGTGCTCCATGTAGTCGACCCACTGCTGGGCGAGCGCTTCGTCACGCCGACGGCGCCACCGAAGGAGCACGAAGACGATCGCGGCGAGAGCGAGAAGGAGCAACAGCGTCCACGGAATGGCGAAGGTCACCGCATCGCGCGACACCGGCGTGACCGAGAGCTGCTGCGTCATGTCCGGGGAATCGACGAACGGGCTCAGCACCGTTCGCGCATCGAGGTAGAACCACTGCCCGACACCGCCGACGGTCGTCTCGTACGTCGAGGTGTTACCGGGGAGCAGCACGGGGATGCTGCCGCCCTGGAGGCCCGTGGCAGCGAGGCCGAACCACGTGCTCACACCGTTCGTGAGGTTCGCCGCCAACGCGACGTTGCCCGTGTTCGTGACGGTGTACCGCGCCTTCACCGCCCCACCCAGAGGGTTCCACCAGTCGCCCTCGTGGACCGCGTCGTAGCTGGTGATGGTGAGTTGCGGCTGCAGCTCCCCGGATACGCGCGCGAAGATCGATGTGGCCACGCGGCGGTCGACATCGACCTGCTGCCCGTCTTGGACGACGGATGCCACGAGACCGCCGACGTGATCGCCGGGTGTGCCGTCGGCCGGCACCGCGATCGTGAACGTGAGAAGACGCACCTCGTCGGGCGCGAGAGAGAATCGGACCCGGTCGCTGCCGTCGTCGAAACGCAACCACGCACCGACCGAGGTGGGGGCATCCGCGGACGCCAGCAGCGAGAAGCTGCCGTCCTCCCCGTTGAATGCATCGGTGGCGAAGACGGTGAAGTCCTGCCGTTGCGTGCCCGTGTTGCCGACGAGCACGCGGTCGGTGATGCTCTGGCCGGGGTCGGCGGTGAAGGTGAACCGGGAGCGGCTGTCGGGGCGTCCGTCCTCGCCGGCGGGGCGTGTCGCGACACCGACGGAGGCCGCCGACGGGACATCGCCCTCGGCCGCCGTCGCGGGCGCCGAGGGGACGAGCGAGACGATCGTCGCCGCAGCGACAAGAAGAGCGGCGCCCAGAGCCGGGAAGCGGCGCCGCGAGGTCGTGGAGAGCACGGTATATCTCCGCAGATGGGGGCGACGTAGGCATGTCGCGGGGGTGAACGAGGCCTGATGGGGAACGTGCCGAGACATGTCGCGGCCGGGGTGCCGCCACACCGTGCGGAGAGACCGGTGAAGGCCTCCCCGCACGGCGCGCGGCGCGTTTATCCGAACTCAGCTCACTTGGAGGTGAGCGTGAGTGTCAGCGTCGAGGTGTAGTCACCGGTCTTGGCGTCCTTCGGAGCCGTGAAGGTGAGATCGGCGTCGAACAGCGCACCGGAGGTGAGCGTGGAGACGGCCGAGCTGGACGCGATCTTCGAGCCCGTGGTGCCGAGGGTCACCCCGGAGACCAGGGTCGAACCGGCGTAGGCCTTGGGAGCCAGCGTGAGGGCCGCAGCCGGGATCTCGTCGCCCGCCGCGTTCTTGAATGAGCTCCATGCGGCGTCGAGGCTCCAGCCCTTGGGCACGTTGCGGTCGTCGACGACGGTGACCTTGCCGAGCGACGCCTGGACGGTCTTGTCGCGCGCGACGCCGCCGAAGTCGACCTTTGTGGCCTCGGCGTTCAGCGACCACAGGTCGCTGGCGGTCACGGCGGCGGTCACGGCGACCGTGTCGGCGGTGGTGTCACCGGAGGCCGAGACCTTGGTGATCGTGTCCCATGCGAGGACCGCGAACGTCGCGTCGCCGGGCGCGGTCAGCGCGATGGTGTGCTCACCGGCCGGCAGCGACGAGATGTCGACGGTCGCGATGCCGTTGGCGTCGGTCGCGACCTGGCCGAGGTTGGTCGGGGCGGACCAGGCCCAGGCGACGAGCGTCTTGTTCGCGTTGGCGGAACCAGCGGGAACCGTGACCGTCTTCGCACCCTTCGCGGGGTCGGCGATGTCGACCTTGTTCGCGGCCGAACCCTCGGGCTTGGTCGGAGCGGTCGGAGCGGCAGCCGCCACCGTGCCCGAGAAGGCCTTCTCGTTCGAACCCGCGCTGTTGGTCGCGACGATCGTGGCGCTGTACGCTCCCGCGGTCGTGGGCGTGCCCGAGACGACGCCGCTGGAGGCGTCGAGCGCGAGGCCTGCGGGCAGGGCGCCGCCCGATTTGACCGACCAGGTGAGGGGTGCGGTGCCGTCGGCGGTGAGCGTCTGCGAGAACGCCGTGCCGACCGTGGCGGCGTTGAGCGCTGCCGTGGTGATGGTGGGGGCGGTGGCGGTTGGAGCCGCGACGGTGTTCTCGAACGTCCAGGTTCCGCCCGCGTTGACGTGGATCCACACGTAGTACGCGACGCCGCCCGCGATGCTCAGCCCGTTGTTGTTGAGGTTGGCGACACCGAGGCTGAAGTCGCCGCCGGTGGTCTTCAGACCGGCGAAGTCTCCCGCCGTGAGGTTTCCCAGGGTGACCTGGGGGCTCAGCAGCTCCTTGGTCGAGCCCTTGAATCCGGCGTCGCCCCAGGCCTTCCAGCCCGAGACCGTGCGCTCGGAACCGCGAGTGGCGGCGAAGAACTTCGCGCTCGTCGCCGAGGCGTCACCGGGGAACGTCTGCGTGATGTTGGCGGTGTTGGGAACGAGCAGCACGGGGTCGTCCCAGTTGAGGACGGTGCCCTCCGGAATGACCGATCCGTCGTCTCCGGAGATGGCGTAGGCCGCACCGGTCGAACCGGTGGCGGTGGTGGTCTGGGCCGCGAAAGCGGTACCCGCGCCACCCAGCGAGAGGGCGAGCGCGGTGACGGCCGCGAGGCCCAGCTTGAACGTGTTCTTCATGATGGAAGTCCGGTCCTCAAAAGGTGTGCAGATCAGTACGGGAGGGTGGCGTACGCGTAGTGGACGACGTAGCTCGAGGGGGGCAGGAAGCCGAAGACCTGCTTGACGGCTCCGGGCTGGGTGGCGAGGTTCGTGTTGAAGCCCGCCAGGCTGGAGGCGACGCCCGACGTTCCCGGCTTGACGAGATTGGCCAGAGCCGCGTCGTATTTCGCGTTGCCCTGGGTGATGCGGGCGCGCTCGACGATGAGGTAGGTGTCACGACCGAACGTCGCGTCGCTGTAATAGGCGGAGTTGGGGACGAGCTTGCCGTCGGCCACGGTGAACGGGTCGGTGGAGCCCTGGGCACCGCCGAACGACGCGTTCGCGGTGGTGTTCACACCCGTTGCGCCGTTGGACTGGGCGACCCAGTTGGCAACCGAGAACGGGATGATCTCTCCCGCCTGCAGGACGGTTCCATCGTTCTCGGCCGTGGCGGTGTTGCTGTACTGACCGCGTTCGGTTCCTGCGGACACGCCGGGTGTCGCACCCGTTTCGCTACCGGTGAGAGCCTTCAGGAAGAACTTGCGGGTACCCGACGAGGTCTGCGGAAGAATCGGCTTGACGGCGACGCCGTCGATCGAGGTGATCGTGCCGGCGTAGACGCCCTTGATCTGGTCGAGGGTGAGGTGCGCCCACGCGGAGGTGCCGCCCTTGTAAGCGAAACCGACCGCGTCGCGGCCGAACGGGATGTAGGCGAGCTTGCCGTTGGTGGTGTCTTCGTTGTTGCCCCAGCCCGACGACGAACGCGCGATGTCGACCTGGCCCGTGATGTCCTTCTTCGGGATGGCGGCGTTGCCGGTGTAGGTGTTGCCGCTGATCGATGCGGAGAGGGCATTGAGGCCCTGTCCCGAACCCGACGGGCGGCCGAAGAACTGTCCGCCCGGCTTGGCCTGGATGGCGCTCGAACCGAACGCGTCGAACGAGCCGACGGTCTGGTTGTTGGCGGTCACACGGACGCGTGCGCCGGTGACGTCGGTACCGTTCGTCAGCGCGTTGACGACGTCCTGCAGGGTGTCCGAGCCGACCAGCGTGTAGCTGTTCGAGACCGGCTCGGCATTGGCCGGTGCGGCGACGGCCACGCCGGCCATCGCGATACCCAGGGCCGCGGCGACCGCGGCGACCTTCGTGAATTTCATGTGCGTGTTTCTCCTTGAGTTGTTCCTGCGTGGTGGTGCTGTGGGCAGAACTGCTGTTCGGGTGATGCGGGAAGGAAAGTCAGAGGGCCGACACGGACCGGTCAGGTGAGCCGTCGTCGGAGGCGGGTGATGAGGGGGATGCCGAGAGCGCCGACCAGCCCCGCGAGGGCGCTCGCCGGAACGGCTGCCGCCATGGCCCCGGTGTCGGGGTCATCGGGCGTCTTCCCACCGGTCAGGGGTGCGGCGCTCGCGCCCGTGGCTGCGCTCGATGCGGCCGCACCGGACGACGACGACGACCCTGCGGCGGCCGGTGGTGCGGGGGCCGCGGCGCCGCCGGATGCCGAGCCGGTGACCGCAGCCGCGGGGACGTACGGGGTCGAGGTGGCCGGGGCGGTCGCACCGTTCTCGATCACGTCGGCTGCGGCTCGGGCCCGGTCGACCCAATCGGCGGGGATCGGCGCATATCCCGCGGGAAGCTGCCCATCTTCGGACCCCGCCGTCTGCCCGTCGCCGACGACGAAACGGATGAAGGAGGCGTAGGCGGAGCGCGTCTGCTGATCGATCTTGTCGCGATTCGTCGCGGCGTAGACCGGCAGGGCGAGGGGATAGGCGTCGGTCGCCGTCTTGGCCGCGTCGGACGTCGGGTCGAAGTGCATGACCCCCTCGACCTTGTCGACGGATGTCATCGCGGCCGCGGCGGCGGCGAGCGACCGCGCGTCCGCGGCCACGAAGGTGCCCGCCGAGTTCTTCAGCGAGGCGGTGAGCACCTGGTAGCGCTCCGCAGAGGAGCTGTCGGTGAGGCTCAGCACCTTCTGCGAGCCCGCGAGATCGCGCCCCGCCTTGGTGTACTTGGGCGGGAGACTCAACGGGTCCCACGAGCCCAGCTGCTGGTTGTCGCCGCGGAGCGTGAGGTACGCCCCGGACTCGAGGTCGTTCGTGTAGGGACGCCACGTGACGAGGTTGACCGGGGCCGCTCCGCCGGACTCCCCCGGCGTCTCGAGGGGATCGGCTTTGGGGAAGTCCTCGCGCGGGAGGGTCAGCCCGAACCCACTGGGGTTCTTCGCCGCGTCGGTCGCGTACCACGGGTTGACGATCATGCCCCAGGGGTCCGCCTGGCCGGAGAGGAATGACCGGGCATCGGCATCCGCGAGGACGTACTGCCAGACGGCCCGAGCAGCATCACTGCGCCCTTGAGGGATGAGCAGGTCGGCGACGCCCGGGCTCCGGAACCCCTGATACTGCCAGGCGGTGTCGTTCACAGCGAGGAAGTCGGGGTCGGTGGTGAGGTTCACGGCGTTGTGACCGGCATCCGTCGCGCTCTTGTATCCGATGTGCGACAGATCGGCGCCGTACGGGAGAGCGTCACGGTACGAGGCGGTGAGGAGCTTGGCGACCAGTCGCGGCGTGAGGTTGAGAGACTCGAACGGGAGCGCAGCCTTGTTCGTCACCTCGGCGGGGACGGTATCGAGCGGCAGCGGATTCTGATCGATCGCGAAACCGACGGTCACCCCGGTCAATGCGATCGGTGCGTAGACGAGACCGGTGCTCTGGTCGGCGGGAAGGGGCTCGGATGCCAATGCCAAAGGCGCTGCGGTCGAGGTGTCCGCCGCCCTCAGCGCATCGGACTCGCTCCCGGTGAGCAGGGAGTAGATCGAGCCGCCCTTGTTGTTGCAGAGGGAGGGCTGCCACGAGCGAACGGCGATCGCCGCGAGCTCGCTGCCGGAGAGCTGGCGTTCGGCAGCACCGAATGCGCACCGCACACCGATGGGCTTGAAGTCGAGGCGGACCGCCAGACGATGCTTCCACGCGTCCCAGAACAGGCCGGAGCTGGTGATGTGCGCCTGACCGACATCGTTCTGAGGACGGGGGACGATCACCAGCCAGCACCCGGCCCCCACCGTCTTGCCCGTCGGATCGGTGGTGGCGGCTCCGCACCCGAGACCGGTCGACTGCATGGCGGTTTGGAGCTCGAACTTCGCCACCCCCGAGCCGTCGGCGCCGCTACCGGCCCACGAGATCTCGTTCGTGGTCTTCGCGGTGTAGAACTCGTTGCTGGCCAGATTGCCGGCATCCGGCACGACTTTTCCGTCGACGATGGGGGCGATGGTCTTGCCCGTCGCCGAACGGAACGGTACAGCCGTCACCGGGGCGGCGAACGGGTCGTCGCCGTCGGCGTTGGTCGACCACGGGCGGTCCTCTTCCGCCACGGTCCCGGGTTCGCGCACCCCGTCGCGCGCGGCTCCGGGGGTGTTGAATCCGCCGTACTGGCACGTGGTGCGGTCGGGCTGGCGGTTTCCGGCATCGTCGAGCACGGGCTCGCCGTCGGAACCGAGAAGATCGCCCCAGCACTGGAAGATCTGGAGGAAGTTCTCGCCGCCGATCTGGCCGCTCGGTGGCGTCGACTTCTTCGCACCCGTCCAGCTGAGCTGGACGCCCTGGGCGCCGAGGTCCCGCGTCTGCGACACCGTCACCGACAGATCAGGCATCGGGGCGTCGGCGAGCGCGGGATGCTGCTGCTTCGACGACACCGTCACCGCCGAGGAGTGGGCATCGGCGGCCCGGGCCGGCATCGACGCGATGCCCGCGACCGACACCACGGTGAACACGGCGACGGCGCAGAGCGTCCCCGAGAGCGCGGACAGCGCCCACGACCGCAGACGGCGTCCGCGGCGCGAGCCTTCCGTTGCAGCGCGGCGGAACCCGGGGTGGGCCGGGCCGTCGAGGTGGTTGTACACGAGTGATTCCTTGTCTTCGTGCGCGTGCAGCGCCGTCAGGCCTACTCAAAGGGCGCTGGATGACGACCGCATGAACGCGGTGGTAACGAGGTGTCGCCGCAAACTAGTGGAGATGAGAACGTCGACAAATGCCCGATCAGGGCTATTTCAACGCCGCGACCGGCGGCCGATGATCGGCGGAATGAGCACGGCGGCGACCATCAGCAGCCCGGCCGCGAGCATCGCGGTCTGCGGCGTACCCCAGCCGTTGTCGTCGAGCGTGAAGGGCGAAGAGACAGCGGCGTTGACGGCCCCTCCTGCCCCCGACACCAGGTTGCCGTTCGCGTCGTATACCGGTGCATCACCCGCACCACCGGAGGGAGACCCTGCTGCCGTCGCCGAGGAACCGGCGGCGGCAGAGCCCCCGGAACCCGCGACTGCCGCCGCACTGTTCGCACCGCCGCTGACGCCACCCGAGCCCGTCGACGCTGTCGCTTCCTGCGCGCCACCCGTTCCTTCGACGCACTGAGTCGCCCCCTGCTTGTCGCAGTCGGGTGGCTGCGGCGCCGTCGCTGCGAGCTGGTTGCTGGCAGGAGAATCGCCCGGTTTGAAGGTGGGATTGTTGCACGCGTTGAAATCGACGCCGCCTTCACTTCCCGGGATCGATTTCAGGACCTCGGAACCCGCCTGCACGAGGTTCATCGGCAGGGGCGAGTATCCCAGAGCGGCCGCCTGCTGCTGCCCTTCGCACAGCATGTAGTCGGCGAACCGACTCAGCGTCTTGCCCTTGTCGGCCGTGAAGATCTTGTTCGTGGCGGTAGGGACGATCATGTACGAGTAGCTCGACATGGGGTAAGTACGCGGGTCATTGCTGTTATACACACCGTCGAGGTTCTGGGTCAGGTCGGGATTGATGGCGGCGGACATCAGCGCGACCGCGACCGACTGGTACGTCGGCTCGACGTAGAAGCCCGCCTTGTTCAGCACCTTCACCACCGGGAACCCGGACTTCATGGCGTACGAGTACTCCACGTAGGTGATGGCTCCCTCGCCGTAGTCCTGGCTGACGTAGCCGGCGACGCCGAGCGACCCGTTCTGACCCTTGAAGGACGCGTTGACCTGCGGGAACTGCGATCGCATCCCCTGGGTCCAGATGTTCCCGTACTGCTTCGACATCCACAGCGTGAACTGCGCGCTCGTCCCCGAGCCGTCCGAGCGATAGACGGGGGTGATCGGACGATCGGGCATCGCGAGCGCCGGATTGTCGGCTTGGATCGCCGGGTCGTTCCACGTGGAGATCTGCCCCGAGAAGACCTTCGCGATGACTTCGCCGGATAGCCGCAGATTGGTGACCCGTTTGCCCCCGATCTTGAGGTTGTACATGAGGGAGGTACCCCCCGCGACGATGGGCATGTACGCGTAGCCCGTCGTCGGCTTCTCGGGAGGTGAGCCGTCCTCGGGGTTCGCTTGGAACGGGATCTCGCTGATGGCGAAGTCGACGGTCTCCTTGATGAAATCGCTGCGCCCGGCGCTCGACCCCGTCCCCGAGTAGTTCACCGTCATGCCGTAGTTGCTGGCCACGTTCTTGCGCCATTGATCCAGCGCGTTCTGGGACCAGGTCGAGCCCGATCCGGAGATCGGCACGTACCCGTCGGCCTGTGCGGGCGTCGGGGCCAGCGCGACGAGGGAGACGACCGCGAGCACCGCGGCGAAGCGGGCCAGGCGGGGACGGACATTCACGACGGGTTCTCCTCGGTGGATGGGGTGAAGCGTGCGGTCAGGGCGCGCAGCGAGATGCGACGCTCGAGGGTCCGGGGCGGGCGGCCCGGCGGCATGGCACGTCGCCCCGTACGCGACGCGGCGGCGGGCTCCCCCTCGATGCGGAGGAGATCCCGAGCCGACGCGGCGGTTGCGGCACGGCGCTGACGGTCCGAGAGTTGGCCGGGCCCTCGCCCACCGATCAGGCGGGCGACGATGAACAACGTCAGCACGAGCAGCACGAGGGTGGCGGCAGCGCCGAACCCGCGCGCGATCATGCTCGGTTCCGGCGACTTCACGAAGTCGAACACCTGCAACGGGAGCGAGATCATCGGACCCGAGAACGGGTTCAGGTTCATCTCCGCGGTGACGCCCGAGGTGAGCAGCACCGGAGAGGTCTCGCCGATTCCGCGCGCGGTACCGAGGATCACCGCCGTGACGAGACCGGAGCGCGAGGTGGGCAGGACGACGCTCCACACCGTGCGCCACCGGCTCGTGCCGAGCGCGTAGGACGCCTCGCGCAGGTTGTGGGGCACCAGGCGCAGCACCACGTCCGATGCCCGGATGATGATGGGCAGCATCATCACGCTGATGGCGAGGGATGCCGCGAACCCCGAGCGCTGATTCGTGATCAGGGTCACGACGGCGGCGTAGACGAACAGTCCCGCGACGATCGAGGGCAGAGCCGTCATGGCATCCGAGATGGTCCGGACGAAGCGGGCGAAGCGCCCGCCGATCTCGTTCAGGAAGACGGCGGTGGTCACCCCGAGCGGGATCGTGATCGCCAGGGCGATGCTGATCTGGATGAGCGTTCCGACGATGGCGTGGGCGATTCCCCCCATCGTCAGCGGGTCGAGGGGACCGGCGAGCTTCATCGTCTCGGTGAAGAAGTTGAGGTGGAACAGGGCCGACGAGCCCCGCACGAGGGTGAAGAACACCACGAAGGCGAGCGCCCCGAGAAGAAGCACCCCCGCGGAGTAGAACAACGCGGTCATGACCCGCTCGGTGATGGCGAGACGGTCCGCGCGCATCGAGGTCAGGACGGCATAGATGCCGAGGAAGCCGATGAACGACAGCACCACCCACCCGACGACACCCGTCATCGGGGTGAGCCATCCGAACATCAGCGTCGAGACCGCGATGGCCGCCGCTCCGCTGCCGACGAGGTCGAACCGGTCGCCGAAGGGGACCGTCCGCAGATCGCGTCGCTCACCGACGACGCCCGTGCGATGCGGGATCGACGTGCGAGAGGGGAGACGCGCAGGCTCGTCTCGGGCCGTCGACGACGGGGCCTCGGGGGTGAGGATCGCCATCAGTTGCTCTCCGCTCCGGATCGGCTGCGCGCGACGATCGTCGACGCGGTGAAATTGACGATCAACGTGATGATGAACAGCACCAGTCCCGCCGCCATGAGGGCGGACAGGCCGAACTGGCTCGCTTCCCCGTAACGCAGCGCGATGAGCGCCGACACCGAGTTGGTGCCGGTCTTCAGCAGCTCGGTGTTGATCGTGAAGATGGGAGAGATGATCATGACCACGGCGATGGTCTCGCCGAGTGCGCGTCCGAGGCCGAGCATCGTGCCGCCGATGATGCCTCCCCGTCCGAAGGGGAGCACGACGGCGCGGATCATCCCCCACCGGGTCGAGCCGAGTGCGAGGGCGCCCTCCCGCTCGCCGAGCGGCGCCTGCGAGAACGCCTCACGCATCACGGAGGTCTGGGTCGGCACGACCATGAGCGCCACGACGATGCCCGCGATGAAGGCCGAGGAGGTGTACGCCCCGGCGTCCGTCAGCCGTGCGCCGGTCTCGTCGGCGACGCGGAAGATCGGTATCCACCCGAAGTACGTCGAGATCCACTGCGCGACCGGGATGACGCCGGCCTGGAGGAAGAAGACACCCCACAGCCCGAACACGACACTGGGCACGGCCGCCATCAGGTCGACCATCGTGATGAGGAGGCCGCGCGCGCGAGGCGGCACGATCTCGCTGATCAGCAACGCCGTCCCCATCGCCAACGGCACCGAGATGGCCATCGCCACGAGAGCGATCGTCACCGTCCCGAACAGGACAGCGGCGACCCCGAACGTCCCGGTCTCGGGCGACCACTCCTGCGTCGTGAGGAACGACGGACCCGCCACCGAGAGGGCGTCACCCGCGCGCGCCGTCAGGAAGATCCCGACGGCGAGCATCACGGCGACGGTGATGGTTCCCGCGGCGTAGGCGGTGGAGCGGAACACCCGGTCGGCGATGACGGGAGCGCTCTTCAACGAGCGAGGTGTCGGCTGCGCCGCCTCCGTCGTCGGTGGCAGCACCTCCGTCGTGGTGTCCGTCATTCGCCCTCCATCGATCGCGCCGGGATCGGCCACGCCTCACGTCGCTCAGCCTCGAACGACGAGGGGAGGATCGCGGGGCGCCGGTCGACCGGCCGGTGTCGCGACTCGCTCGCGTCCCCTGGAACCGGCTCGGGTCGCCGGCATTGCGAGGCTAGGAGCCAGCCGTGAACGGCACCCGGTTCGACCGTCCACGTCGGCTGGCGGGGTGGTGAACGAGAGACGCTCGAAGGTGAACGAGGGACGACGTGGATCGAGGCGTCATCGAGGTCCGCCCGTCGGCGTAGCGGTCGGGGTCGGTGACGGCGTGGAGGACGGGGTCGGCGGGGCGGGCGTCGGAGTGGATCTGGCCGCAGCGACGAGAATCGGTACGGCGCTCCCGAGACGGACGGCGCTTCCCACCGCAGGCTCGACGCCGACGACGGTTCCCGTCGGCAGGTCGGAGGCGACGGTCGACTGCACCGGGACGAAACCCGCCGCGCGTATCCCCGAGGCCGCTCCCGCGGCATCCATTCCGACCACGTCCGGGACGAGGTTGGATCCGGATGCCACGACCAGACGCACCGTCGATCCGCGCGCGGCAGCAGTCCCGGGAGCCGGGTCGGTAGAGAGCACGGTGCCCTTCGACTGGGGCGCATCGCGCTCGGTGATCTCACCGACCACGAACCCCGCCGCCGCGAGCGCGAGGCGCGTGTCCTCGAGGGAGCCGAAGGCGGGCACGAGCGCCGTGGCGACCGGGGCCGGTGTGCCCGGGTCGGACGGGCTCGGTTGCGGTGTCGGTGTCGTCGTCGCGGTGAGCGCCGGTGTCGATACGACCACGGACGGCTCGGGAGCGGGTGCCGCACGACCCGCGCTCGCCATGAGGGGAACGGCTGCCGCCGTGCCCGTCAGCAGCAGAACGATGGCCGTGATCGCTCCCCAACGTGGTCCGTGTCGCGTCGACTCGCCTGCTCGGGCGAGCGCGGGCGTCGAACCGGCACCGAGAGGGGCGACCGTCAGAACCCTCGTCGACGACACCCGGTCATCGCCGGTCACCGACGCCCGCATCGGGGCGACCGCATCGAGGACCGCCGCGCGCATCTCGGCGGCATCGGCGAATCGGTCCGTCGGTTCCTTGAGCATCGATCGCACGACCACGCGATCGAGCGCGCCGGGGATGGACCGGACGGCGACGGACGGCACGGGAGGCGGGGCGTGCAAGTGCGCCCGGATGACACCGGCCCGGTCGCTTGCCGAGAACGGGGCACGCCCGGTGAGCGCGAAGTACAGCATCCCACCCGCCTGGTACAGGTCGCCGGCGGGCCCGACGGGTCGCCCGCTCAACTGCTCGGGCGAGGCGAAGTCGGCGTTCCCGACCACTCCGGCGACGACGGGCGACACGGAGCTGCGGAGGACGTCGTCGCCGTGGGCCGTCTCCCCCGCCGCATCGGCGAGGCCGAAGTCGAGGAGCGTCGATCGCGGGCGGCCATCGTCATCGAGACGCACGAGCACATTGGCGGGCGACACATCGCGATGGACGAGACCAACGGCGTGCGCGGCACCCAGCGCGTCGAGGATGTCCGCGGCCACCGCCCCGGCGTGGGCCACGGAGAGCGGGCCGACGGCACGCACCTGCTCCGCGAGAGTCACTCCCTCGATGATCTGCTGGGCGATCCAGGCGATCGGGATGCCGTGCTCGTGGAATGTCCCCATGTCGATGACGGTGACGATCGACGGGTGAGAGACATGCGCCGTCCGCCTCCCCTCGCGGAGGAACGCCTCACGGACCGTGTCGCTCTGGGAGAGATGGGGGTGCAGCAGTTTGACGGCGACGGTCTGACCGGTCACCTCATCCCGGGCGCGGAACACGGATGCCGTTCCCCCGGTGCCGAGGAGCCCCCCGAGGCGGAACCTCCCCGCGATGAGACCGGCGGCACCGTCGACCATCAGTCGGCCCCCTCGCGTCGATCGTCGGGCTCGCGCGGTGCCACACGGCGAGGACTGGTCACGCCGGCTGCGCCGACACGCGTGATCGTCGCCCGGAGGCGCTCCCGATGCTGACGCCCTCGATGACATCGGCGGACTGGAACACGGCGACGGCTGCGCGGCCCGCCGCCGACGCCTCACCGGCCGACTCGTACCAGCGCGCCGCGGTCGCGATCGGGCGATCGCCTCGACGCAACACCCACGCGTGCTTCGTCGCCACGGGACCCCTGACGGTCGACACCTGCATCTGGTCCGCGCGGGGCTGCTCGACTCGGGCGGCGTCGATCGCGACGGCCGGGGAGGCGAAGACCGTCGCACAGCGCGCGAGCTCACGGTTGTTCGTCGCGAGGAGCCGCCAGACCCCGAACACACCGATCGGGGCGAGACCGCTCTCCGCTATCGGGCTCCCCATGAGGGCCAGGTGAGAAGCGGCCAACTCGGGGAGAAGGGAGGAACGGAAGAGCAGCCACGCGGCCAAGCGCGGATCGCGCACCGAGCGGAAGGTGTCGAAGATCACGCGTCCGCGGCGCGCGCGTGGTTCGAAGAGCGGTTCGCTCACGGAAGGCCCCTGTCTGACGGACCTCTGCATCGGGGCTTCGGGTCCCCCACGCTGTTCCGCAGAGAAGAACGTCCTCCCCCCGCATGGCCGCGGCGCGAGCAAAGGGTGAACGAGCGGTTCACCACCCCGCAACGATTCGTCGCGAATTCATAAGCGACGTTCACCAGCCCGTTCACCCGGCATGGTGTCCTCCCGCAGGAGGTCGTGAGAAGACGCACGCATCACGGGGCGGACGCCCGCAGACCTGCACCCCGAAGATCAGATGCTTCGGCACTCGCCGAAGTGGTCGGATCAGAGCGCGCGGCGCCCTTCGAAGGCGCGGCCGAGGGTCACTTCGTCGGCGTACTCGAGGTCGCCGCCGACGGGGAGACCGGAGGCCAATCGCGTCACGCGGATCTCGAGCGTGTGCAGCAGTCGGCTGAGATAGGTGGCGGTCGCCTCGCCCTCGAGGTTGGGATTCGTCGCGAGGATCACCTCTTGGACGGTACCGTCGGCGAGGCGCTGCATGAGCTGGGTGACGCGCAGATCGTCGGGACCGATGCCTGCGATGGGGCTGATGGCTCCGCCGAGCACGTGGTACAGACCGCGGAACTCGCGAGTACGTTCGATCGCCGCGACGTCTTTGGCGTCTTCGACCACGCAGATGAGGGTGGCGTTGCGCCGCGGGTCACGGCAGATGGAGCAGCGGTCCTGCTCCGAGACGTTGCCGCAGATCTCGCAGAACTTCACCTTGTCGCGGATCTCGCCGAGCAGTGTCGACAACCGCGACACGTCGAACGACGGCGACTGCAGGATGTGGAACGCGATGCGCTGAGCCGACTTCGGACCGATGCCCGGAAGGCGCCCGAATTCGTCGATCAGGTCTTGGACGATGCCGTCGTACATCAGGAGAACCTCGTCGGGGGCTCGTAGGGCTCGTCGCGCACGTAGTTCGCCCCGAGCATCTGGCGCACCACGGCTTCGCCATAGCGCTGGACTCCCCCGTTGAGGGGTGCCATGCGCGGAACGACGACCGGCGGCAGGGGCGCTTCGGCCTCGTCGGCCGGCGGAATCACGTCGTCGTCGTCGACCTCGTCGGGAGCGGGGACCGAAGGGGTGACCTCGCGGGACGGCAGGACCACGCCCTCGTGCACGCCGGATGGAGCGACCGCGGTCGCTTCGTCGGGCTCGTCGTCGACCGCGAGGGCCGTGGACCGAGCCGTGGTCGCGCGCATGGCGGCCGGGGCGGAGCCGTCGGATGCCGGAATCGGCGCGACGGCCCACTCGGTCACCGAGGACGTGTACGGCGCGGAGTTCTGCGGAGCGCGGGGGGCGACTGTCGGCGCACCGGGGGCCGGGCCGCCCGCGGGTCCCGACGGTCCGCGCGACGAACCGCCGGGGCCGGCATCTCCGGCGCCGCCCCCTTCGAGGCGGGCGAGGTACTTGACGCGAACGCCGAGGACCGCCTGGATGGCCTGGCGCAGGTCTTCGCTCGGGCCCCCCTCCGGGGTGCGCGTCTTGAAGGCGGTGAGATCGCTGCCCGTCCGGAACGCCAGCGTGAGCACGTCGCCCTCGAAGGCGGCGACGGCTGCGGTCGAGACCACGAGCCACGACGAGCGACTCGCCACCTCGAGCTGACCGAGCACCTCGGGCCATGCGTCGCGGACGTGTCCGAGCTCGATCGGACCGACCGGGGTGGCGGGCGGGGTGGGGGCGGTCGGTTCGAGCGGCGAGGCATCCGCCGTGTCGTCGGACGACGCATCCGCCGCCGGCTCCGGGCCGGTTCGCGGCTCGGTGGGCTGCGGTAGCACGGGCGCGGCGGCCTCGCGGGGCGGAGCGGAGGCCGCCGGACGGTCGGTGGGCAGCGACTCGGCCTCGGGCTCGCGCGCCGCGGTCTCGGGGGTGGGAGCCGTGTCGAACGGGTGGGCGTCGTCCGACGCCTCGGCGCGGCCCGAACCGGCGCGCTCGGCGGACGGCGCCGTCGCCGGCGCGGGGGTGTCACGCTGCTCGGGCGCGCGCGCACCGGTCGGCGACACGCCCTCGCGTTCCGAGGGCGCCGTCGTCGCGGGACGCGACACCTCGTCGTCGTCGAAAGGCGGCGGGGCGTCGTCGTCGGTGAAAGGCGGCGGGGCATCGTCGTCGCTCGGCGCGGGAGAGGCCGAGACGACACCGGGCCGACGGGTCGGGGTGGCCTGCGCGTCGTCCGACGCGGACGCGACGGGTGCGTCGGCACCGGGAGAAGCGATCCCCGGTGACGCGACACCGGGTGCCGCCGCGGCGGAGGAACCCGTCGCGGGAGCGTCCGACCCGGAAGACGCGATCTTGCTGGGAGAGGCGACGGTCGGCTCGGCGACGCCGGGAGAGGCGACGGTAGGCGCCGCTACGCCGGGAGACGCGACGGAGCGAGACACGCTCGGCGAGGCGACCCCCGGAGAGGCCGTCGGCGATGCGACGGACGGACCACCGGAGGGCGATGCGACCTGCGGAACACCGCTTCCCGGAGACGCGATCCCCGGGGCGGCGACCCGTGAGCCACCCGGGCTCGCGACCGCGGGCGCCGCCGGCGTCGTGCCGGGAGAGGCGATGTCCGCCGCGGGAGACGCGGGGCGTCCGGTCGCGGGGGCAGGAGCCGGGGCCGGGGCTCCCGTGCCGCCGCGCGTCGCGTCGAGATCGTGCGCCATCGCGGGCGAGGTGCCCTGGGCGACACCGGCGTGGGTCAGCACCCGGGCGACGAGCAACTCGAGCTGCAGACGGGGAGAGGTGGCCCCGGTCATCTCGTCGAGAGCCGCGACCACGAGGTCGGCCGTGCGTGACAGCCGTGCCGCGCCGAACGCCGTGGCCTGTCGCGACATGCGGTCGAACTCGTCGTCGGGGATGCCGCGGAGGATCGCCGAGGCGCCGGCGCCCGTCGCCGCCACGACGATGAGGTCGCGGAGACGCTCGAGCAGATCGTCGACGAAGCGGCGCGGGTCTTGACCGGTCTGCACGACCCGGTCGACGGCGGCGAAGGCTCCCCCACCGTCGTTCGCGGCGAAGGCGTCGACGACCTCGTCGAGGAGCTCGGAGTGCGTGTAGCCGAGCAGCGCGACCGCGCGCTCGTAGCGGACGAGGACGTGACCGGCGTCGTCGGCGTCGGACCCGGCGATGAGCTGGTCGAGCAGCGAGAGGGTGTCGCGAGGCGACCCTCCGCCGGCGCGGACGACGAGCGGCAGGACACCGGCCTCGACTCCCACCCCCTCGCTCTCGCAGAGCTCTTGCACGTACTCGAGCATCGCCGCCGGCGGGACGAGCCGGAAGGGGTAGTGATGCGTGCGCGAACGGATCGTGCCGAGCACCTTCTCGGGCTCGGTGGTGGCGAAGATGAACTTCACGTGCGCGGGAGGCTCTTCGACGAGCTTGAGCAGGGCGTTGAAGCCCTGCTGGGTCACCATGTGCGCCTCGTCGAGGATGAAGATCTTGAAGCGATCGCGGGCGGGAGCGAAGATGGCGCGCTCGCGCAGGTCGCGGGCGTCGTCGACACCGTTGTGGCTGGCCGCGTCGATCTCGACCACGTCGAGCGATCCGCCCCCGCCACGGCCGAGTTCGACGCAGCTGTCGCACGTGCCGCACGGGGTGTCGGTGGGGCCGGCGGCGCAGTTGAGGCAGCGCGCGAGAATGCGGGCCGACGTGGTCTTTCCGCAGCCGCGCGGACCCGAGAACAGATACGCGTGACCCACGCGGTCGCTGCGCAGGGCGGTCATGAGCGGCTCGGTCACCTGCGACTGCCCGATCATCTCGCCGAACGCCTCGGGGCGGTATCGGCGGTACAGGGCTGTCGTCACCCCTCCAGCCTACGGCGTACCTCCGACATCGCCTTCGCCGTCGTCGCCCGGGCCCGCGGGAACACCGGATGCCGCCCGCGCACCGTCACCAGAACAGGAGAATGCACCAGAACAGGACGATCCATCGGATCTCCGCCTGTTCTCGACGAATCCCCTGTTCTCGAGACCGGCCCGGATGCCGAGCGCTGACGCCGTCACCGGAACAGGAGAACCCCCATCGGGCTTCCGTCGCCCGCAACGAACCCCCTGTTCTCGGACGCAAACGCCGAACGCGGCGACACCCGAAGGTGCGGCCGCGTCCGCGATGTCAGAAGCCGCCGTCGAGACCGACCGCGATCGGTCCGTCGTCGTCTCCGACGATCGGGATCGCCGTCGTGACGATCGGCACCGAGGCCGACAGGAGTGTGCCGTCCTCGCGGACCGAGCCCTCGAGTTGGCGGATCGACGGTCGCCCCGGACGCACCGGGCCCTGGCCGTGCAACGCGACGCGCACGGTCTCGCCCGGAGCAACGGTGTAGTCCACCCCGCGCACGGCGAAGGTGACGGGGGCGCCCTCTCCCCCGGCACGCAGGGTCAGCGCGGTCTCGGTGAGCGTGATGTCGAGGCGCGTGCCGTGCCAGTGCAGCACGTACGACAGCTCGGGCCAGTCGGCGGGCAGACGCGGGTCGAAGGTGAGCAGGCCGAAGTGATCGCGCATCCCGCCGAAACCGCTCACGAGCGCGGTCCACACGCCGCCGGCCGACGCCACGTGCACGCCGTCCGAAGCGTTGTGGTGCAGGTCGCCGAGGTCGACGAACGCGGCCTGACGGAAGTACTCCAGCGCGAGATCCTGGTACCCCACCTCGGCCGCCAGGATCGACTGGACGACGGCCGACAGCGTCGAGTCGCCCGTGGTCAGCGGGTCGTAGTACTCGAAGTCCGCGAGCTTCTCGGCATCCGTGAAGTGGTTTCCCTGCAGGAACAGCGCGAGCACCACATCGGCCTGCTTGAGCACCTGGTACCGGTAGATGACCAGCGGGTGGAAGTGCAGGAGCAGCGGGCGCTGGTCGGGCGGGGTGTTCTCAAGGTCCCAGATCTCGCGCTCGAGGAACACGGCGTCCTGGGGATGGATGCCGAGGGCCTCGCTGAACGGGATGTGCATGGCCTCGGCCGCCTTGTCCCACCGCTCGGGCTCCGAGGGGTCGAGGTTCATGCGGTCGGCCATCTGCGCGTAGGCCTCGGGGTTGTTCTCGGCGAGATCCCGGACCGTGCGCGCGGCGAAGCGCAGGTTGAAGCGCGCCATGACGTTCGTGAAGAGGTTGTCGTTGACGACGGTCGTGTACTCGTCGGGCCCGGTCACTCCGTGGATGTGGAACGAGTCCCGCTCTCCGTCTTCGGCGGCGTCGCTCGAGCGCCAGAAGCCGAGCGTCGACCACAGGCGGGCGGTGTCGACCGCGATGTCCACGCCCTCGCGGGCCAGGAACTCCTCGTCGCCCGTCGCGCGGACGTACTTCGCCAGCGCGAAGGCGACGTCGGCGTTGATGTGGTACTGCGCGGTTCCGGCGGCGTAGTACGCCGACGCCTCTTCGCCGTTGATCGTGCGCCACGGGAACAGGGCACCCGCTTCGTTGAGCTGGTGCGCGCGCTTTCGCGCCGCGGGGAGCATGAGGTACCGCATCCGCAGGGCGTTGCGTGCCCAGAGCGGCGAGGTGTACGCGAGGAACGGTAGGACGTAGACCTCGGTGTCCCAGAAGTAGTGGCCGCTGTAGCCGGAGCCCGTGACCCCCTTGGCCGGAACGCCCTGGCCGTCGGCGCGGGCCGCGGCCTGAGCGAGCTGGAAGAGGCACCAGCGCGTGGCCTGCTGCAGGTCGCCGTGACCGCCGATGCGCACGTCGGAGCGGTCCCAGAAGTCGGCGTACCAGGCGATCTGCTTCTCGACGAGCTCGTCGACCCCGGTCTCGACGGCGCGGTCGATCGTGCGGCGGCAGCGATCGAGCAGCTCACCCGTGGGGACGCCGCGCGACGTGTGGTAGCTCACCAGCTTGGTGATCGTCGTGGGGACGCCGGCCTTGGCGTGCACGCGGTAGACGTTCTTGGCGATGTCGGGCTCGACGAGCTGACGCGACGTGTACTCGTTCTCGGTCTCGACCAGGTGGTCGGCGATCACGGCGAGCGTCATGTTCGACTCGCTCACCTCGTAGCTGAGCGCCGAACGGCTGCCGTCCTGCCAGTACTCGCGCGGCTGCAGCACGCGGTCGCTGAGCTTCTCGGTCTTGCGCGGGTCGAAACCGGACTGCTTGGATGCCATGGGCGAGCCGCCGTAGATCCCCTCGCCGTCCTGACGGTTGAGCAGTTGGTTGCTCACGGTGACGGGCGCATCGGCATCGAGCACCGTCACGGTGAGGCGCAGCACGGCGAGGTGCTTCTCGTCGAACGAGACGAAGCGCTCGTCTTCGATGCGCACGCGCTTGCCCGAGGGCGTGACCCAGAGGAGGTTGCGACGGAGGATTCCCTGGCGCATGTCGAGCACGCGCTCGTACTCGCGCACGTCGGCGACGTCGAGGGAGAGCGGCTCGTCGTCGACGTAGACGCGCATGACCTTGGCATCCGGAGCGTTGATGATCGTCTGACCGACCTCGGCGAAGCCGTAGGCCTGCTCGGCGTGGCGGATCGGGAACGTCTCGTGGAAGCCGTTGATGAAGGTGCCCTGTTCGAGCGCGAAGCGGCCCTCGATGGAATTGCCGCGCAGACCCAGGTAGCCGTTGCCGACGGCGAAGAGGGTCTCGGTGACCCCCACGTCGTCGAGCGAGAACTCGGTTTCGACGAGGCGCCATTCGTCGACGGGGAAACGATCGCGATCGATCATCGGGGCGTGCCTTCCGGTGGCAGGGTCGTACGTCGGTGCGACGCGGCGTCGGGCCGCGCGCGGGTGGGGCGAGGTGCCGCCGCGAGAGACGGCGAGCGGGCGTCGCGAGAGGCGACGGCTCAGTCTACGAACGCGGCGAGGTCGTCGACGACCACGGTGGCCCCGGCGGCACGGAGGTCGTCCGCTCCGACCCCGCGATCGACGCCCACGACGACGCCGTAACCGGCGGCCGCGGCGGACTGCACGCCGCTCAGGGCATCCTCGACGGCCACGGAACGGGCGGGGTCGACCCCCAGCAGGCGGGCGGCCTCGGCGAAGACGTCGGGGGCGGGCTTCGACGAGAGGTTGTCACGCTCGGCGATCACCCCGTCCATGACGACGGGGAAACGCTCGCGGATGCCGGCGGCCTCGAGCACTTCGACGGCGTTCTTCGAACTCGACACCACCGCGATGGGGGTCCCCGCGGCCTGCAGCACGTCGAGGAGGGCGACCGAACCGGGGTACGGCGCGATGCCCTCGCTGCGCAGGATCCGCGAGAACACCTCGTTCTTGCGGTTGCCGACTCCGCACACCGTGTCTTCGGACGGGTCGTCGGAGGGCTCGCCCCACGGCACCTCGACGTCGCGGCTGCGCAGCAGGCTCGCGACACCGTCGTAGCGCTTCTTGCCGTCGACGTACTCGAAGTAGTCGCGATCGGTGTAGGGGGGCTCGATCTTCCAGGCGGCGAAGAGCTCGTCGAACATGGTCTTCCACGCGCGCATGTGGACCTCGGCCGTGGGCGTGAGAACGCCGTCGAGATCGAAGAGCACTCCCTCGAAGGCGGTGAGGTCGGGCAGGTCGGGGCTGTCGGTCACGTCGGGCTCCAGATCGGGAAGCGGGTCACGGGCGCCGATGCGCGGCCTCTTCAGGGTAGTGGTCGACGCTCGGGGCCGACCGCATTGCGGCCACCGGCCGTCCAGCGCGGGAGGGGCCGGTGGAGCAGCGGCTCAACCGGTGACCGAGAGCGTCTGACGCGCGATCTCGAGCTCTTCGTCGGTGGGGACGACGAGCACCTGGACGCGCGAGGCGTCGGTGGAGATGCGCCGGATGCCGCGCTCGCGCGCAGCGTTGCGCTCGGGATCGATCTCGACGCCCGCGAAACCGAGGGTGGCCATCGCGCCCGCTCGCACGGCGGCGGCGTTCTCTCCCACCCCCGCGGTGAACGAGATGACGTCGACACCGTCGAGCTGCGCGAGATACGCCCCGGCGTACGCCCGCAGCCGGTGGATGTAGACGTCGAAGGCGAGCTGGGCGGCCGGGTCGCCGGCATCCCTCCGCTGTCCGATGTCGCGCATGTCGGACACGCCCGCGAGCCCCAGCAGGCCGGAGCGCTTGTTGAGGAGCGTGTCGAGGTCGGAGATCGACATGTCGGCGCGGCGGGCGAGCTGGAGCAGCACCGCGGGGTCGAGGTCTCCGGAGCGCGTCCCCATGACGAGACCTTCGAGAGGGGTGAGTCCCATCGACGTGTCGACCGATCGGCCCCCCTCGATCGCGGCGACCGAGGCGCCGTTGCCGAGGTGGAACACGATCTGCTTGAGCTCACCGAGAGGGCGGCCGACGAAGGCGGCGGCCGCCTCGCTGACGAACTTGTGACTCGTTCCGTGGAAGCCGTACCGGCGGATGCGGTGGGCCTCGGCCACCTCGCGGTCGATCGCGTAGGTAAACGCCTCGGGGGCGAGCGACTGGTGGAACGCGGTGTCGAAGACGGCGACGTGCGGGACGTCGGGGAACGCCTTCTTGGCCGCGACGATGCCGGCGAGGTTCGCCGGGTTGTGGAGCGGCGCCAGGACCGAGAGCTCGTCGATGTTGATCTCGACGAGGGGCGTGACGACGGTCGGCGCGAAGAACCGCGCTCCACCGTGCACGACCCGGTGGCCGACGGCGACGGGCGGGTGCTCGTCGAGCGAGGGGCCGTGTTGCGCGAACGCCTCGAGCATGACGGCGAAACCCGCGGTGTGATCCGCGATCTCGCGCTCGATGGTCGCCGTGGCATCCGTCACGGTCGGGGCGGGGGCACCGGGCGCACCGAAGGACGCGGCCTTCACCGTGTGCGTCGCGACGCCGGTGCCCTCGCCGATGCGCTCGACGAGACCCGAGGCGAGGACCTCTTCGCGCGCCATGTCGAGCAGCTGGTACTTGAACGACGACGAGCCGCTGTTGACGACGAGGACGACGCTCATCGGGTGCCCCCCTGGGCCTGGATCGCGGTGATGGCGATGGTGTTGACGATGTCGTCGACGAGAGCGCCGCGCGACAGGTCGTTGATGGGTTTGTTGAGCCCCTGCAGCACGGGGCCGATCGCGACGGCACCGGCCGAGCGCTGCACCGCCTTGTACGTGTTGTTACCGGTGTTGAGGTCGGGGAAGACGAACACCGTCGCGCGTCCCGCGACCTCGGAGTCGGGCATCTTGGTCCGCGCCACCGCGGCGTCGGCGGCCGCGTCGTACTGGATGGGGCCCTCGACCAACAGCTGGGGTGCTCGCTCACGCACGAGCGCGGTGGCGGTGCGCACCTTCTCGACGTCGGCGCCCGTGCCCGACTCGCCCGTGGAGTACGACAGCATCGCCACGCGCGGCGCGATGCCGAACTGCTCGGCGGTCGCGGCCGACGACACGGCGATGTCGGCCAGCTGCTCGCTGGTGGGGTCGGGGATCACGGCGCAGTCGCCGTACACGAGCACGCGGTCGGCGAGGGCCATGAGGAACACGCTCGAGACGACCGAGACGCCCGGCGCGGTCTTGATGATCTCGAAGGCCGGGCGGATCGTGTGGGCGGTGGTGTGCGCGGCACCCGACACCATGCCGTCGGCCAGGCCAAGGTGCACCATGAGCGTGCCGAAGTACGACACGTCGGTGACGGTGTCGGCGGCCTGCGCATAGGTGACGCCCTTGTGCGCGCGAAGCCGGGCGTACTCGGTGGCGAACTTGTCGACGTGGACGGCGTCGAAGGGGCTCAGCACCTCGGCGTCGCGGATGTCGATGCCGAGCTCGATCGCGCGCCCCCGCACCTCGATCGGCTCGCCGAGGATCGTCAGATCGGCGATACCGCGCGAGAGCACGGTGGCTGCGGCGCGGAGCACGCGGTCGTCGGTGCCCTCGGGGAGCACGATGCGGCGCTTGTCACTGCGGGCGCGGTCGACGAGGCCGTACTCGAACATGAGCGGGGTGACGACGCTCGGGCGGGCGACGCCGAGCTCGCGCGTGAGCAACTCGGTGTCGACGTGGCGCTCGAACATCGCCAGGGCGGTGTCGTAGCGGTGCTGCGAGTCGGCGGCGAGACGGCCGCGCGTGTTCATGATCCGCACGGCCGTGTCGTAGGTGCCGAGGTCGGTCGCGATGATCGGCAGGGGCGAGCCGAGGCCGTCGATCAGGCGGACGATCGCATCGGGCAGCTCAAAGCCGCCGTTGAGGACGATGCCCGCCAGCGAGGGGAAGGTCCCCGAGGCGTTGGCGAGGAGGGCGGCGAGGAGCACCTCGCTGCGGTCGGCGGGGATGACCACGACCGCCGACTCCTTCAGACGCGGGAGGACGTTGACCATCGACATACCGGCCACGACGACGTCGAGCACCTCGCGCGTGAGCAGCGCCGGGTCGCCCTTGATCAGCTCACCCTCGACCGAGCGCAGCACGCCGCGCACCGAGGGGGCGATCAGGAACCGGTCTTCGGGCAGGGCCCAGACGGGGACGCTCCGCCGCTCGCCAGGCGCGCCGATAGCCCCGGCATCGACGACCTGCCGGACGGATGCCGTGATCTCGTCGAGGTGGTCGGGATCGGCGCGGTTCGCGATCACGGCGAAGAGCGCGGCTCGCTCGTGGTGGAGCTCGGCGACCGCGAGCGAGGCGATCTGTCCGACCTCGTGCGGGGTGCGGGCCACCGACATGCCCAGCGTCTCGCTGTGGCCCTGTTGCGCGCGGCCGCCCAGGACGAGGAGCACGGGGGCTCCGAGGTTGGCGGCGATCCGCGCGTTGTAGGCCAGCTCGGCGGGGCTTCCGACGTCGGTGTAGTCGCTGCCGATGATGACGACGGCGTCGCAGCGCGCTTCGACGGCCTTGTACCGCTCGACGATCCGCGCCAGCGCGGCATCGGCGTCGTCGCGCACATCGTCGTAGGTGACGCCGACGCAGTCGTCGTACGCGAGATCGACGCTGTCGTGGTCGAGCAGCATCTCGAGCACGTAGTCGCGCTCGGCGGTGGATCGCGCGATGGGCCGGAACACCCCCGCGCGCGGCGTGACGCGACTGAGCGCGTCGAGGACTCCCAGGGCCACCGAGGACTTGCCCGAATGACCTTCGGCCGACGTGATGTAGATGCTCTGCGTCACGCGTCCAGCCTATTGCGGGCCCCCGACAGCGCTCCGGGGTTGCTTCGGCGTCGAGTGATCAGGACGACGCGGGCAGCAGTGGCGCTCCCGCCGCGCGCAGTTCTCGCGCGAGCGCCTCGTCGGGATCGAGGTCGGCCACGATCCCGGTCACCCCGTCGAGGGGCAGGATGCCGAAGCGCGAGGCCGCCCCCAGCTTCTCCTCGCTCGCGAGAACGAACGTCTCGGCCGCGCGGGCGGCGAGCGCTCTCTTCATCGCCGCCTCTTCGGCATCCCCCGTCGACAGTCCCGTCTCGGGATGCACGCCCGTCACCCCCAGGAAGAACAGGTCGGCGGTGATGTTCTGCGCCGCCTCCATCGTCGCGGCGCCGCACGCCACGGCGGAGTGCTTGAAGATGCGCCCGCCCAGGACGATGACCTCGGCGTCGTGGTGCAGCAGCGCGGCAGCGACCGTCGGCGAATGGGTGATGACGGTCCCCGAGAACGAGCGCGGCAGCGCGTCGACCAGCGCGAGGGTCGTGGTGCCGCCGTCCAGCAGCACGGTCGCGCCCGGCTCGATCAGGGCCACTGCGGCCGCTGCGACCCGCGCTTTGCTCGAGCGGGCGACCTCGACACGCGCGGAGTAGTCGGCGACGGCCGGCGACGCCGGGAGGGCTCCGCCGTAGACGCGGACCGCGAGGCCCGCGGCATCCAGTTCTCGAAGATCCCGGCGGATGCTGTCTTCGGACAGGCCGAATTCGACGGCGATGTCTTTCACGACGAGGCGTCCATCGCGGCGGAGCCGATCGAGAAGGGCGTCCTTACGAGCGGCGGCGAGCATCACAGTCACATTCTTGCACGTTTCTGCACTATCGTTCCGAGTTATGGCCCCTCAACCCGGCACTACCGTTCCCGATCACCGCGGGCGCACCGGCCTGCACCTCACCGGACTCGACCTCGAACGCAATCCCCGCGTGCAGGTCACCGACGTCGAGCTCCTCGCCGCCGGGTGGCACGTGCTGCGCGCCACGACGTTCCGCTACCGCGGCGACGACGGCGAGTGGACCACCCTCACCCGTGAGACCTACGACCGCGGCAACGGCGCGACGATCCTGCTCTACGACCTCGCACGGCGGACCGTGCTGCTCACCCGCCAGTTCCGCTACCCGATCTATGTCAACGACCACCCCGACGGAATGCTCATCGAGACCGCGGCGGGCCTGCTCGACGACGACGACCCGGTCACCGCGATCCGCCGCGAGAGCGAAGAGGAGACCGGCGTACGGGTCGCCGAGGTCGAGCACGTGTTCGACGTCTACATGAGCCCGGGATCGGTCACCGAACGCCTGCACTTCTTCGCCGCAGCCTACGACGGGGCCGAGCGCGAGGGCGACCGCGGCGGTCTCGCCGAAGAGGACGAAGAGATCGAGATCCTCGAGTACGAGATCGACGAGGCTCTCGGCATGATCCGCGACGGGCGGATCCAGGATGCCAAGACCATCATGCTGCTGCAGTGGGCCGTGCTCGACGGCCCCTTCGCGCGGCGCTGAGGTCGCGGCATTCTTCACCCTGGGGGCCGGCGCGAGCGCCCGATGAACAAGCCGCCCGGGCAAAGAAAAGACCCTCCGCGCACCCGATAGAGCCTGGTTACCCTTGCTACGTTTCCGTCCTGGGGGAGTTGGCCGGGATACCGCCACGCGGAGAGCCGACGATCACTCTACCCGATGCGCGTCACACCACGAGCGGCGCGAGAGCGCGCGCGGCCGGACGCAAGTGCGCGAGCACGGCATCCGGCTCATCGACCCGGTGACGAGGACCCGAGAATCCCAGAGCGCCGGCGAGAGCCCCGGCGCCGTCGCGAAGAGGGACGGCGAGGCATCCGGATGCCGCGGTGATCTCCCCGCACTGGCGCGTCGCGCCCCATCGCTGCACGTCGGCGCGCGCGGTGTCGACGACGGTGCCGGTGGCACCGGCATCCTCGACGAGCAGGAGACGGCCGAGCGCGAACCGTTCCGGCTCGCGCCCCAGCCGGGCGTGGTCGGACAGGGGAAAGTCGGGGTCGGCGTCGACGACGACTACCCGGTTGTCGATGAACAGCACCACGTGCACTCCCCCGCGCACCTGACGACGGGCGTCGTCTACCACCGCACGCGCGGCCGACGACAAGCGCGCGGGCGGCGCCGCGACCGCGGCCAGCTGCGCGACCTTCGCGCCGAGTGCGAACCCGGTGAGATCGGGCGTACGGACGAGGTACTCGTCTTCGACGAGAAGGTTGAGCAGGCGATAGGTCGTCGCACGCGGCAGCCCGAGCTCCGTCGACAGCCGCTGGGCGCTCACGCCGGCACCGAGGTGGGCGACCGCTTCGAGCACGGACAGCGCCGAGTGCACGGCCCCGGGCTGGCGCGCCGACAGGGCCGGCGCCTCCCGCTCACGCATCGCCCGGATGCCGCGGCGACGGCACTCCCCCGAGCACCTGCGCCGCAACCGGCTCGTCGTAGGCACCGATCGATCCGGGGCCGTGGCGACGACGCAGGAGCGCGATCACGGCCGCGAACACCGCCGCGAGGACGCCGATCACCAGCACGAGGCTGCCGCCGCCGAGAGCGTCATGGACGAAGAACGCGCCCAGTGCGGCGGTGAGAGCGACGGCCGCGACACCGGCGGTCACCGCGGGGCCCGCCGTCAGCTCGCCGATGCGGCGAAGGAACACGGGAGCTGCGACGCACACCAGGATGTAGGCCACGATGTATCCGGCCGCGCCCACCGACAGCGTGACGTGCATCGCGTCGCGCATGTCGACGCCTCCCGCCACGAGCAACAACGGCACACCCGCGATCACCGGGAGAGCCACCGCGACCGCGGTCGCGGGGGTTCCGAACCGGGAGTGGGTACGGCCCACGGGTGCCGGCAGCACCCCGTCACGGCTCATCGCGAACAGCACTCGTACGAGAGCCGTCGTGGTGCCGATCGCGCACGCGAGGAAGGACGCGGTGATCCCGACATCTGCCACGACGCCCCATCCACCGAGGCCGTAGGCGGCGGCGAGGTCGTTGACGGGCGACGCGCTCGCGGCGAGATCGATGCCCAGCGCGTCGAAGCCGGCCACCTGCGTCGCCGCGGCGAGCACGTAGAGGGCGCCGGAGAGGATCACGGTCCCCGTGATCGCCCGGGGCACGTTGCGAAGCGGGGCGACCGATTCGACACTCAAGGTCGCCGCCGACTCGAACCCGACGAAGGCCGTGACGGCGACGACGGCGCCGGCGGCGAGCGCGACCGGGTCGAACGACGACCGGGCCCCGATCATCGCGCCGACGTCGATCGGACCGATGTTGACCAGCAGCACGCCCAGTAAGACGACGATGAGCGTCACGGACAACGCCTCGACGACGAGGGCGGCCCGCGCCGAGACGTGGATGCCGCGCACGAGCACGAAAGCCACGAGAGCGGCCTGCACGACGAGCGCACCCGCGGCGACGAGGGGACGATTCAGTGTCGGCCAGAGCCCCGCCAGGAGATAAGTGGCGTAATACGCCCCGCCGAGGAGCGCGAACATCGCCACGCCCGCGTAGCCGGTGAGGATGGCGGCCCCGGCGGCGAGGCCCGCGCGCACGCCGAGTCCGCGCGCGGTGTACGTGTACAGCGCACCCGCGGCCGCGAAGCGCCGCGCGAACTGCCCGACCGTGCGAGCGACGCACAGGCTCAGTACCGCCGCCGCGATGATCGCCGGAACCGTGACGCCGGGCGCGACGCCGGCAACCAGGAGCACGACGGTCGTCGCCGCGGCCGCCGGGGCGACGGCGGCCACCGACTGCGCCGCGAGGTCGACGATGCCGATGCGCCGACGTTCGAGACCGTGCAGGGGCGAGCGGTCGCCGAACCCGGCGACCGGATCGGGTCGTGCGATGGCGCGTGAGAGTGCGGTCATGGCGTCTTTCGTCGGGGTGCGCCGACCGTACGCCGCGGGCGTTGCCCCCTCACGACACGCGTGTTTCGGGCTCGTGTCCCCGACTGAGACAGCGGCGACGGGGCGTCTCAGTCGTGGCGCACACACCTTCACGTCGTTTCAACGGCGGGGCAACGCACCGGGAGGAACCTCGGGGGCACACCCGAACACGTAAGGAACCGACATGACCCAGCTGGAATCGAAGGGGGTGGCGGCGTCGGCGAAGCGGACGCTGCAGGGCTCCCTGGGCGTCACGGCGATCGTCTTCATGGTCGTCGCCGCGGCCTCGCCGCTCACCGTCGTCGGGGGCGCCGCGCCCCTCGGCATCCTGATCGGCAACGGTGCGGGCTTCCCGACGCTGTACGCCATCAGCGCCGTCATCCTGCTGCTGTTCGCGGTGGGTCTGGCCGCGATGACGCGGCACGTCCCCCGCCCCGGCGCGTTCTTCACCTACATCGGCTACGGCCTCGGACGCCCCTCGGGCCTGGCCGCGGCGTGGACGGCGATGCTCACCTACACGACCATCCAGGTCTCGGTGTACGGCTACATCGGCTACCTGCTCGAGATCACCGTCGTCTCGCTCGGCGGACCCGACCTGGCGTGGTGGCTGTACGCCCTCGCGGTCGTGGGGCTCGTCGGCATCCTGGGCTATCGCCACATCGACCTCTCGAGCAAGGTGCTCGGCGTGCTGCTGGTGGCCGAGGTCGCCATCGTGCTCGCGCTCGTCGCGGCCGTCGTGTTCAACGGCGGACCCGAGGGGCTGAGCGCGGCGCCCTTCGAGCCGGCGAACGTGCTGAGCGGCTCCCCCGGCGTCGGCCTGATGTTCGCGATCGCCGCCTTCATCGGCTTCGAGGCCACGGCGATCTTCCGCGACGAGGCGCGCGACCCCGACCGCACGATCCCCCGCGCCACCTACGGCGCCGTCATCGGCATCGGCGTCTTCTACACGCTCGCCTCGTGGGGCCTCGTGATGGCGTGGGGTCCGAACGGGGTGCTGGCCGCCGCCGCGGAAGACCCGGGCACCCTGATGCTCCGCACGGTCGCGATCTACCTCGGCACGGTCGGCGAGATCATCGTCAACGTCCTGCTGCTGACGTCGATGTTCGCGTGCGTGCTGTCGTTCCACAACGTCCTGACCCGCTACCAGCACGCGATGGCGGGCGCCGGGGTGCTTCCCGACCGCGTCGGCGGCGTCCACGCGAAGCACCTCTCGCCCCACGTGTCGTCGATCGTGCAGACGGCGACGGCCGCGGTCCTCCTGGCGATCTTCGCGGTCCTGAACCTCGACCCCCTGCTGCAGGTGTTCACGTGGTTCGCCGGCGTCGCGACCCTCTCCATCGCGATCCTCATGGCCGCGACCTCGGTCGCCGTGATCGTGTACTTCGCCCGCGCCCGCGCCGACCGCCGCGTCTGGAACACGATCATCGCCCCCGCGCTCGGCTTCGTGGGGCTGGCGGTGTCGGCCGTGATCATCGTTGTGTACTTCCCGATCATGGTCGGCGACGTCGACGGTGACGGGAACCCCGTCTTCGGGGCCGTGAGCTGGGCGCTGCTCGCTCTCGTGGTGCTCTTCCCCGCGCTCGGGTACGCCCAGGCCGCGTGGATCCGCCGTCGCCGTCCCGCCGCCTACGCCAAGCTCACCGACAGCATCGCGGGCTGATCCCGGATGCCGCGGCCCGGCGGCACCGTCCGCGCCACGGTCCCGCTCCGTGATCGCGCACCGGCGCCGCGGCATCCGTCCCCGCTCCTCTTCGTCCCACCCGTTCCACCCGAGAGAGACACCATGACCCTCACCGATCCGACCTCCACCGCCTTCGTGGCTCCCGCGACGCCCGCTCACCCCCTCGCCTCCCTCTCCCCCGAAGAGATCACCGCGGTCCACGCGATCGTCGCCGGGCTCGACGGCATCGACGAGGCCACGCGCTTCGCCTACGTCGGCCTCGAGGAGGCGCCGAAGGGCGAGGTGCTCGCCTGGGAGCGCGGCGAGGCCGCCTTCCCGGAGCGCCGCGCGCGGGTTCAGCTGCTGAACCTGCGCACCGCCCATTCGCTCGACCTCGTCGTCTCGCTCGCGACCGGGAAGGTGCTGCGCTCCACCGAGCTCGACGGGTCGGACGGGCAGCTGCCGATCCTCGACGCGGAGTTCGAGGAGGTGGGGATCATCGCCAACGAGAGCACCGAGTGGATCGCCGCTCTCGCCGCGCGGGGCCTCACGACCGACGACGTCGTGCTCGTCCCCCTCTCGGCCGGGCACTACGGCTACGAGAACGAGGTGGGCCGCCGCGTGCTGCGCACCTTCGCGTTCCGGCAGGACCACCCGGCCGACCACCCGTGGGCCCACCCCGTCGACGGCCTCACCGCCTACATCGACGTCGCCGATCGCAGGATCATCGAGATCGTCGACACCCCCGGGTTCACCGTGCCCGAGACGCACGGCAACTTCGACGACCCCCAGCTGCAAGGCCCGCCCCTGGAGGGCCTGAAGCCCATCGTCATCACTCAGCCCGAGGGCTCGAGCTTCGCCGTCGACGGCGAGCACGTCACGTGGGGCGAATGGGACCTGCGCATCGGCTTCGACACCCGCGAGGGCCTGATCCTGCGCCAGCTCTCGTTCGCCGGTCGCCCCGTGATGTACCGCGGCTCGATCAGCGAGATGGTCGTGCCCTACGCCGACCCCGCGCCCAACCGCTTCTGGCAGAACTACTTCGACACCGGCGAGTACCTCTTCGGCCGCTACACGAACGAGCTCGAGCTCGGCTGCGACTGCGTCGGCGACATCACCTACGTCGACGCCGTGCTGTCGGACGAGAACGGGATGCCGCGCACCGTCCGCAACGCGGTGTGCATGCACGAGGAGGACTTCGGCACCCTGTGGAAGCACACCGACATCTTCACGGGCTCCAGCGAGGTCCGCCGATCGCGGCGACTGGTCATCTCGTTCTTCACCACGGTCGGCAACTACGACTACGGCTTCTACTGGTACCTCTACCTCGACGGCACCATCGAGTGCGAGGCGAAGCTCACCGGCATCCTGTTCACCTCGGCGTACCCGGGTGAGGACTACCCCTTCGCCTCCGAGGTCGCCCCGGGACTCGGCGCGCCGTACCACCAGCACCTCTTCTCCGCGCGGTTGGACATGACCGTCGACGGGGTCGCCAACGTCGTAAACGAGATCGACGCCGTGCGCGTGCCGATCTCGGCCGAGAACCCCGCCGGCAATGCGTTCACCAAGAAGGTGACGCCGATCGCCTCCGAGAAAGTATCGGGGCGCGTCGCCGACGGCGCCGTCAACCGGGTGTGGCAGATCGCCTCGACCGAGAAGACCACCGAGCGCGGGCAAGCGACCTCGTACATGCTCTTCCCGACCGAGACGCCCGTGCTGCTCGCCGACGACGACTCCTCGATCGCCGCCCGTGCCGCCTTCGCCACGAAGAACCTTTTCGTCACGAAGTACGACCCCGACGAGCGCTACGCTGCGGGCGACTTCGTGAACCAGCATCCGGGCGGGGCCGGGATCCCGGCCTTCATCGCGGGCGACGAACCGCTCGTGGGCGAAGACGTCGTGCTCTGGCACACCTTCGGTCTCACGCACTTCCCGCGCAACGAGGACTGGCCCGTCATGCCCATGGACTACGCGAAGTTCACGCTCAAGCCGTACAACTTCTTCGAGCGCAACCCCGTGCTGAACGTGCCCGCCCCGGCGAACACCCACTGCGCGCCCGCCGCGCACGGGGGTGCGCACGGGCATGGCCCGCACGGGGACGAGTCACCGGCGTCCGAATGCCATTGCTGAGGCGATGAGCGAGATCCTCCATGCGGCCGCGGTCGCTCCCGCCGCGCTCGGCGCTTGTTGTCTGGCCGCCGACCGCGCGCGGGTGCGGCCGCCCGAGGTCGCAGCCTCGGTGCTCATGCTGGTGGCCATGCTGGACGCTGCGGTGTTCGGTGTCGTGGCCCCCGTCGGCTGGACGGCCCTGCTTCTCATCGCGGCGCTGGCTCTGGCTGTCTGGCGGCGGCCGCGGCAGCGACGGACGCCTCGCCAGCCCGCTCTGATGACCGCGCACACCACGCTCGGCATGGTCGTGATGGCAGCGCTGCAGCTGGGCATGGGGTCGCACACCGCCGGCCACGCGCACGGCCCGGCCCTCGCGCCCGTGCTCGTCGTCTGCGTCGTCGGGTACGTCGGCCTCTCGTTGGCGGCGGGACAACGGATGCCGGCCCTTCTCGACCGCGTGCAGATCGGTGCGATGACGGCCTCCGTCGTCCTCATGGCGGTGGCAGCGGCGTGAGGTCCGGGAACGACCGCGCGCCCGTCTGTGCCTCGTGCCGTCAGCCCCGCAGCGCCAGCGCCGCCGCGCCCAGCAGTGGGCCGTCGCCGTCGAGGCCGGAACCGACGATGCGGCAGCGTCGCGCGTAGGCGTGCAGCGAGGCGGCCTGGGCCGCGGCGCGCACCTGCTCGATGTAGTCGGGGGCGACCTGCGAGAAGCCGCCGGCGATGGCCACGGCCTCGAGATCGCAAAGGGTGGCGGCCGCGGCGATGGCCTGGCCGACCGCGGTCGCCGACCGGCTCACGGCGGCGACGGCCGTGGCATCCCCCGCCGCGTGCGAGGCCGCGAGGTCGAGACCGGTCTCGCCCTCCCAGCCCTGGGCCTGGGCCCAGGCGACGGTTCCTGGACCCGCGGCGACGGCCTCGAGCGTGGCCTCCACGACCTCGCCGCCCTCGAGGGTGCGGACGAAGGTCTGACCCAGGTGGCCGGCGTTGCCGCTCGCCCCGCTCACGGGTCGGCCGCCGAGCACGAGGCCCCCGCCCACACCGGTCGACACGACGATCGCCATCGCGTCATCGCACCCGACGAGGGCACCGCGCCAGTGCTCGGCGAGAGCGATGCAGGTGCCGTCGAGTGCGAGATGGATCGGGCCGTCGACCAATCCGCCCAGGACGTCGTCGATGGGCAGTCCGGCCGCGAGCGGAAGGTTCAGCGGGGACACCGAGCGCGAGGGCAGGTCGACCGGGCCCGCGCTGCCGACGCCGATCGCGGTGACCATGGCCCCCGGTACGGCGGCGAGCGCGGCCTCGGCGGCCGCGCGGACGTTCCCGGCGATGGTGTCGCGGTCGTTCTCGCGGCCGGTGGGGCGTCGGGTCACGCTCGCGCGGACCACCTCGCCGTCGGTCGAGACCAGGGCTGCGTCGACCTTCGTCCCGCCGATGTCGACGGCGAGCACATGGGTGACGGCGGGCAGAGACGGGGTGGTGTGCGACATGCGCGGGCTCCTCGGGTGGACCAACGCTCCCCGATCCTAGGGGTGCACCCTCTCGCCGAGTGACGCCTGTGCACCCTCGGTTTTCCGACCCCCGCCGTCGTGCCGCGGGTTACGATCGGGTCACGGTGGCGAGGATGCGCCCGCCTCCGCGACACGAGGGATGCCATGGACGAGACGGTCACGCCCGAGGCGACCACGCGGCTGCGCCGCGCCGATACCGCCACCGGACCCGCCCGACCCGGGGTCGACACCCCTCTGGATACGGCGTCTTTCGCCCGGCTGACCGGGGACATCGTGGCATCCGTGTCGACGGTCATCGACGGCAAGCCGGACGCCGTGCGCAGCGCTCTCATCGCCCTTCTCGCCGAAGGCCACCTGCTCATCGAGGACGTCCCGGGCGTCGGCAAGACGATGCTCGCGCGGGCACTGGCCGCCACGGTCGACGCCGACGTGCGCCGCATCCAGTTCACTCCCGATCTGCTACCGGGCGACATCACCGGCGTGTCGGTGTTCAACCCCGTGCAGCGGCAGTTCGAGTTCACCCCGGGGGCGGTCTTCGCCCACATCGTGATCGCGGACGAGATCAACCGCTCCTCCCCCAAGACGCAGTCGTCGTTGCTCGAAGCCATGGAGGAGCGCCAGGTCACGGTCGACGGCCGCACGCACGTGCTCCCCTCGCCCTTCCTCGTCGTCGCGACGCAGAACCCCTTCGAGATGGAGGGCACGTATGTGCTCCCCGAGGCCCAGCGCGACCGCTTCCTGCTGCGCATCTCGATGGGCTACCCGGATGCCGCAGCCGAGGCACTCATGCTTCGCCAGCGCGACGCGGTGAACCCTCTCGACGCCCTGACGCCCGTGGTGACCGCGCGTCAGGTGACCGCCATGATCGCCTGGGCGCGAGGGGTGCACGTGGCCCCGGCTCTCGAGGAGTACGTCGTCGCCCTGGCTCAGGCCACCCGCAGCCACCCCGACATCCGCCTGGGGGCGAGCCCGCGCGCCACTCTGCAGCTCGTGCGCGCCGCGAAGGTGCGCGCCGCTCTCGACGGCCGCGCGTACGTCATCCCCGACGACATCACCGCCCTCCTGTCGCCGGTCTTCGCCCACCGCCTCATCGCCAATCGTTCGGCGGCCGGCGGTCGGGCCGGGACCGCGGTGGTCGCCGACGCGCTCGAGCGCATCGCAGCGAGCGTGCGCGTCCCCCTCGCTCCCCGACCGTGAGCGCCGGCGTGCGGCGCCTCTGGCCCCTCACCCTGCGGGGCACGGGGGCCGTCCTCCTCGCCGCCGCGGGGTTCGTGATCGCGCAGCGCGCCGGCATCCCCGAACTGATGTACTTCGCCACCCTGCTCGTGGCGCTGCTGGCGGTGTCGGCCCTCGCACTGCTGCTGACCCGCGGCAAGGGCTCGGCCTCGCGTGTTGTGACCCCCGAGGCTCCCGAGGTCGGAGGCTCGGCGACGGTCGTGGTCCGGGCCGGGCTCTCGAGCGCTCTTCCCACGGGTCCGGGGCGCTGGAACGACACCCTCCCCGCGGGACTGACCGGGCGGGCGCAGGGCACATCGGCTCCGATCGCCTCGACGCTGTCGGGAGGAGCGGGCACGGTCGAGGTGCGCTACGACGTGGTCGGCGCTTCGCGCGGCATCCATTCGATCGGGCCCCTCGAGGTGACCACCACCGATCCCTTCGGCCTGGTGCGCCGACGCATCGCCCTGGGCCGGACGACCCCCGTGACGGTGGCCCCGGCGATCGTCGACCTGGCGCCGCTGCCCTCCGCGTCAGGTGAGGCGGGCGGCACGCGCCAGACCGCGACCCTTCAGCTCGGCCAGGGGGCCGACAACCTCGTCGCCCGTCCCTACGCGCCGGGCGATTCGATGCGCCGTATCCACTGGCGCGCCACCGCGCACCGCGACACCCTCATGGTGCGGCAGGAGGAGCAGGAGTCCTCCCCCGCCGCCACGGTCGTCCTCGACCGCGCCCTGTCACGGTGGTCGCCACTGGCCGCCCACGCGCCCGGCAGCGATCCCGCGTTCGAAGCGGCGGTGACCGCGTGCGTCTCGGCCGTCGCCCACCTCGTGCACGAGGGCTACACCGTCGACGTGGTCGACAGCGACGGCACCCTGTTGACCGACCCGGTCGAGGGGGGAGACGTCGTCGAGGCTCGTGCGGCGGCTGCGGGCTTCGCGAGCCTGCGCGCCCGGGCGGACGACCCCTCGCACCGCATCGTGCCGGCGACGGTCGCGTCGCTGTCGGGCCCCGTGGTGGTGGTCACCGGAACCCTGCACCCCGAAGACCGCGCCGCCCTCGGTGCCGCCGGCACGAACTCCGCGCTTCCGATACTGCTGGTCGTGGCCGAGGATGCGCAGCTCGACGCCGTGCAGAGCACCGGCTGGCGCGCTGCGCACCTGCGTCCGGGCGCGGACCTCGCCCTCGCCTGGGACGACGCGATGGAACAGGGGAACACCCGTGTCGGTCGCTGATCTCACCGTGCTGCGCACTCCCCGCCGTCGGCGCGACGCCACCCTGCTGACGATCGGCCTGTTCGCCGCGATCGCCGCCGCGATGCTACCGGTCTTCTCGGTCATCGCCCCGGGCTCCTGGGTCGCCGGTGCCGTCCTCGTCGCCGGAGGCTCCCTCGGTGCGGGGCTGGTGGTGCGCCTCTCGCGACTGCCCGCCCTCGTGGCGAGCGTCGCCGAGATCGTCGTGTGGATCGTGCTGCTCACGGCGGTCTTCGGCCGCTCCACGGCTCTTCTCGGCATCATCCCCACCCCCTCGACCTTCGCCTCGGTCCCCGGCCTGATCGCCCAGGCGTCGGCGGAGATCCGCGACGGCGTCGCTCCCGTCCCGCCCGACGAGGGCCTGGCGTTCCTGCTGGTCGCCGCGATCGGCGCTCTCGCGATCGTGCTCGATCACGTCGTGTTGACGGCCCGGATGCCGTTGCTCGCCGGGGTGGGCCTGATCGCCGTCTCGCTCATCCCGACGATCGCGATCCCCTCCGACGTCGACATCGCGAGCTTCGTGCTGCTGGCCGCCGCGCTGCTGTTCCTGCTCCGGGTCGACACACGCGCTCGCGCCGCAGGTCCCGCGCGTCGGGACGCCCGTGCCCCCTCCCCGCAGAACCGCCGTCTGTTCGGGGCATCGGCCACGGCTCTGGGCGTCGCCGCCGTGGCCGTGATCGTCGCCGTGGTCGCCACGCCCCTGCTCCCCCAGCCGGGCCTGCGGTTCGCCAGCGGTGGGACGGGCGGCCTCGGCACGACCATCAACCCCAACCTCGAGCTCGGCAACGACCTGCGTCAGCCGCGCGACGTCGAGGTGCTGAAGGTGCGGACGACCGGCCCGACGGCGCCCTACCTGCGGGCGGTCACCCTGTCGCGCTTCGACGGCGCCGTCTGGCAGCCCGACAGCTTCGACACCGTCACGGTGCCCTCGGACGGCGCGGTGTTCGACCGCGTCGGCGTCGACGGCGACATCGCCCTCGCCGACTGGACGACCACGGTCACCGTCGACCAGCTCGACAGCCCGTGGCTGCCGGTGCCCTACCCCGCCTCGACGGTGACGGGCCTGGACGGCGACTGGCTGGGCATGCCGCAGAATCGCACGGTCGTCAGCCGAGCCGGGTCCACGCGCGAGCAGGTGTACGAGGTGCAGGCCAGCGTGCCCCGCCCGACCCTGGAGCAGATCCGCTCCAAGGCCGCGGGCGGAGCCGGTCTCGACCCGGATCTCACCGCACTCCCCGCCGACGTGCCCGCCATCATCGGCGACACCGCGCGCGAGGTCACCGCGAGCGCACAGACGCCCTACGACAAGCTCGTGACCCTGCAGAACTGGTTCCGCAGCAGCCAGTTCCGCTATTCGCTCGACGCCCCCGTCGATTCCGGCTTCGACGGTGCGGGCCTCGACGCCGTCGCGCAGTTCCTGCAGGTGCGCGCCGGGTACTGCGTCCACTACGCGTCGGCTTTCGCCGTCATGGCGCGCACCCTCGGCATCCCCGCGCGCATCGTCATCGGGTATCTTCCGGGCACGGCCTCGAGCATCCCCCAGCAGGGCGGGGTCGAGTACTCGGTCAGCTCGAGTCAGCTGCACTCGTGGCCCGAGGTGTACTTCGAGGGCATCGGATGGGTCCCGTTCGAGCCGACCAACAGCCTCGGCGTCCCGACCAACTTCGCCTCGGGCTCCTCGGGGAACGGCACGACCACCCCGAACGCCCCGACCCAGGATGCCGACACCCCGGCCGACCAGCCCTCGACCGCGCCCTCGGAGGCAGCGGAGAACGACCCCGGGGCTCAGGCCACCGGTGGTGGCTCGGTCACCGCGCGGCAGAGCACCGCGTGGGTCGCCCCGGTCCTCGGCATCCTCGTGCTGCTGGTGCTCGCGGCCCTGCCCGCGGTGGCCCGGCTGGTCCTGCGCCGCCGACGCCTCGCCGCCGCACGCGCGGGCGACCCGGTCGCGGCGTGGACGGCGATGCTCGAGGACGCGGTGGACCTCGGCATCCCGGTGTCTTCCGCCCTCTCGCCGCGCGCGTTCGCGGCGATCCTCGTCGACGAGCACGGTGCGCAGGCGAATGACGTCGACCTCCTGCGCGACGCCGTGGAACGGGTGAGCTACGCGGGCGAGAGCCGCGACCCCGAGCAGGGGGCGGTGCTGGTCGCCGCCGTCGCGGGAGTGCGCAGCGGTCTCGAGGCGAAGGCGACGCCGCTGCGCCGGTTCCTCGCGCGGGCGTATCCCCGCTCGCTCGTCGTGCGACCGGGCGCCGTCACGGCGCCGGAGCGAGAGAGCGTCTCGCGCTAACGAGAAGAGCGCCACCCTCTCGGGTGACGCTCTTCTTCGTGGCGGAAGTGACAGGATTTGAACCTGCGAGGCGAGTTACCCCGCCTACATGGATTCCAGCCATGCTCCTTAGGCCGCTCGGACACACTTCCAAGGGACGATCTTACACGGCGCTCAGCCTCGCCCGAATCGACGCCGGGTCCGGACCGTGATCGGGCTCTCCTCTGCCCGCCACGACATCGCGCGCACGCCCGTGTCGCGCGAGAGCCGGGTGGTCGCGGCATCCAGAAACTCGGGCGCGTCCCCCTCGATGAGCAATTCCGCCTCGAGGACCACGCCCGCCGGCTCCTCGTCGGTGCCGTCGTCCTCGTGGCTCGACATCGCCAACACGAGGACGTCGGGCGACTCCAGGGTGTCGGACAGCAGCTCGCGTACCTCTTGCTCGCGCTCTTCGAGGGTGCGCACCGTGAGGACGAATGCCCCGATGGTCTCGGCGTTGGCATCGGGGGCACGGTCGACCAGGCGTCCGAGCGGGCGCAGAAGCAGGTGCACGAGGAGCACCAGCACCGTCATCGCGAGCGCCGGCACGATCAGCCCTCCCGCGGCGAGGCACCCGACGGCCGCCGAGCACCACAGGGTCGCCGCGGTGTTGAGCCCCTGCACGGACAGACCCTGCCGGAGGATCACGCCACCGCCGAGGAACCCGACTCCCGAGACCACGTATGCGGCGATCTGCAGCGACCCCTGGCCGACCCCCAGCTCGCTGCCGAACAGCACGAAGGCGGCGGCCCCCATCGCCACGAGCGCCTGCGTGCGAAGGCCCGCCGTGCGGGAGCGATACTGCCGCTCCAACCCGATGAGCATCCCGCACCCCGCCGCCAGCAGCAGTCGCAGCACGAAGTCGACGTCAGCCATGGGAGGCACTTCCCTCAACGGGGTCTGGAGTGTCGGTCACCGGCGCAGTATGTCAGAGCACGCTTTTCGGCAGCCTGTGCAGGGTCACCGCCCCCACGGCGCGGAACGGATGCAGCGGGTCGGGCGCCTCGGAGCCCGTCGGGCCGCCCAGTTCGCTGTGGACGAGCGCGCTCATGACGGCGTAGGCGTCCATGCGGTCCCACCCCCGCCCGTCGACGAGATCGTCGAAGACGTCCTCGTAGCCGCGGCGGATGCTCTCCTGCACGGGGTCGCCGAGGCCGACGAAGATCCATTCCTCGTCCGTCTCGACGCGAGGAGCGCGCAGGCCCGCGTCCGGCAGCAGATCGATCGAGACCACGGCGACGCCCGCCGCCTCGATCGCGACGAACGATGACTCGCCGCGCGCCATCACGGCGTGGATGTCGCCGATCGACAGCAGGGCCCCCTCGACCTCGACCGGGAGGTACACCGTGGCGCCCGGGGCGACATCGGTGAGGTCCATGTTGCCGCCGAGAGCGGTCGTGGGCATCACGGTGGAGTTCTGCCCCGACGCGGGAGCGGTTCCGATGCACCCGATCATGGGGCGGGCGGGAACCACGTGACGCTCGGTGAGGTGCACGCCCTCGGCGTCGATCGGAATGCGCCGGCTGACCACGTGATCGGGCATGCGATGCTGCAGCGCCCCCGCGCCGGGGAGGCTCTGCGACCACCCGTACTCCCCGAGGCGGATCTCGTGCACGTGCACCACGAGGGCGTCTCCGGGCTTCGCGTCCTCGACGTAGACGGGGCCCGTCACCGGGTTGATCGGGGCCGCGAGGGCGCCGAGATCGCCGTGATCGTGGAGCTCGGCGTAGACCGCGTCGTCGGTTTCGAACGCGATGGTCTCGCCGGTCCCGGGGCGGATGCGCAGCACCGGCGGTACCGACGCATCGTAGCCGGGGCGACCGTGCTCCTTGCCGAGCCGGTGCTCGCCGGTCATCGGGGGGCCACCTCTCCGCCGCCCTCGCCGGCGGTGGCCGTGGCGTGCTCGGGCAGAGGCCCGACGGCTCCCCCGTTCTTGCGGGCGAAGATGAGGTACACGACGCCGCCCACGACGAGCCACAGGATGCCGCCGATCTTGGCCGTCATGTCGGCGTTGAGCAGCACGTAGCCGATGATCAGGAAGCCGACGAGCGGCACGACCAGGTGCAGGAGGTAGTTCTTCGACTTCTTCTTGCCGAGGTAGTACGCCGCGACCGAGACGTGCAGCAGCAGGAAGCCCAGCAGGGCGCCGAAGTTGACCAACGACGAGATCACCGCGATCTGACCGACGAAGAACAGCACCAGCACGAGCGAGATGGCGCTGACGAGCAGGATCGCGGCCATGGGCACCTGACGCGAGGTCACCTTCGACAGGAATGCGGGCAAGCGCCGATCGCGGCTCATCGAGTACAGCAGGCGCGACGTCGCCGCCTGAGCCGCCACGGCGTTGGCGATACCCACCGCGATGACGTTGACCGCGAGGAAGGCGGTCGCCCACCCGCTGCCGGCGGCCTTCGCGACGAGGAGGAAGAAGGCGTTGTTGACCTCGTCGTCACCGAACTCGATGGTGCCCGCGGCCAGGGCGCTCGCGAACCACGTCTGCGCGATGAAGAGCACCGCGACCACGAGCAGGGCGATGATCATCGCGCGCCCGCCCGACTTCCGATCGCCCGTGGACTCCTCGGCCATCGTCGAGATGCCGTCGAAGCCGAGGAAGCTCAGCACCGCGATCGACAGGGCGGTCGCGATGAGCGCGGGGTTGACCTTCTCGGCATCCCACAGCGGAGCCATGGTGAACTCCGCTCCCGGGATCGTGCCGGACGAGAGCGCAATCATCGCGATGACGACGAAGATCACCACGAAGGCGAGCTGGATGGCGAGCATGACGCGGTTGGCGATCTTGATCGAGCCGATGCCGAGCACGTTGATCACCGTGTTGATGATGACGAAGACCACGGCCCAGATCCACTGCGGGACGTCGGGGAAGATGCCCGCCATCGACGACGCCGCGAACACGTAGAGCAGCGTCGGCACGAGCAGGTAGTCGAGAAGGATCGCCCATCCGGCGAAGAAGCCCACGGTCGGGTGCAGACCGCGTCCGACGTACGAGAACACGGAGCCCGCGATCGGGAACGCCTTCGACATCTGCGCGTACGCGAGGGCGGTGAAGATCATGGCGATCACGCCGGTGAGGTAGACCAGCGGCACCATGCCGCTCGCGGCGTTGAACACGACGCCGAAGATCGCCCACGGGGCGATGGGCACCATGAAGACGAGACCGTAGACCACGAGGTCGAGGGTGGACATGGAGCGCTTGAGCTCCTGCGTGTAGCCGAACGACTCCAGCGACTGCTGGGCCTCGGGGGCGGGGTGCGACATCGGGTCTCCTGGTTCAGGTGAGGGGTGCTGGGTGCGGGTGGGCGTTTCGGGTGGAGCGTCGGGAACGGGGCGGGTGGGGGTCAGGGCAGGGGCGCGAGGAAGTCGGCGATGACGCCGCGGAAGACGTCGGGCATCTCGAGGTGGGTGCAGTGGCTCGCTCCGGCGAAAACGTGGGAACGCGCACCGGGGATGTGCTCGACGAAGGGCTCCCACGTCTCCGGGGTGGCCTCGTCGAACTCGCCGGCGACGACGAGGGTGGGCACGGCGACCCGGGGCAGGCGGTCGATGATCGTCCAGTCGCGGCCGGTGCCGACGACGTGGAACTCGTTCGGGCCGTTCATCGTGAAGTACACCGTGGGGTCGGCGAGCATCTGCTGCTCGCTGTCGACGAAGTCCTGCGGCATGGGCGTCACGCGGCAGACGTGCCGCTCGTAGAACACGCGGGTGGCCTCGACGTACTCGGGGTCGTCGAGGGTACCGGCGGCTTCGTGGCGGTCGAGGGCTTCCCGAGCCTCCGCGGGCAGTTCGGCACGCAGCCGGGCCGCGCCCGCGAGCCAGAGAGCCATGGATGCCGGGGAGTTGCAGATCTCGAGGCTTCGCAGCCCCGCGGGCTGGCGGACGGCGATCTCGGCACCGAGCATTCCGCCCCAGGATTGACCCAGCACGTGGTACTCGTCGACGCCGAGGGCTTCGCGCAGATTGTGGAACTCGTCGACGAAGAGCTGCGGCACCCACTGAGCGGCGGGGGCATCGGGGTGGTGCGAGCTACGACCGCAGCCGATCTGGTCGTAGTGCACGACGGTGCGGCGCGTCAGATCGGCGAGGGCGTCGAGGTTCGAAACGTAGTCGTGCGCCATTCCCGGGCCGCCGTGCAGGACGAACAGCGGGGCTTTACCGGTGGGCTCGGCCGGTTCGGTGAGTCGGGCCCAGGTGAAGCCGTCGTGGAAGGGAACGGTGATCTCGCGTTGCATGGAGTCATCGTGAACCCCCTAAAGGTGCGTTGGCAAACCTTTTCTGCGGATTTAACATGGGAGAAACGACGGGAGCCCATGGCCGACACCGACGACGCCTCCCTGGTGGAGCGCGTGACCGAGAGATTGATCACCGCCGTGGCGGTGGGCGAGTTCCTCCCCGGCACGCGACTCCCCGCCGAGCGCGACCTGTCGCCCCTGCTGGGCGTCGGCCGGACGACGGTGCGCGCGGCCCTCGACGAACTGTCCACGAGGGGCCTGATCGAGCGCCGTCGCGGACGCGGCGGCGGCACGTTCGTCGCCGAGGAGTGGCCGGCGTCGATCGTCGTGGGCGTCGACCGCTGGTTCGCCGAGCGCTGGGACGACCTCGTCGACTCGTGCACGGCGAGCTCGATGCTGCACGCCTCGCTCGCGCGTCTCGCGGCCGAACGGCGGACGGATGCCGACCTCGCGGCGATCCGCGGGCATCTGGCCGGCTTCCACGCGGCGGAGTCGGGAGACCCGAAGCAGCGTGCCGACAGCCTGCTGCACCTGTCGATCATCGACGCGGCGCACAACACGGCACTGCGCGACATCCTCCTCGAGCATGAGCGGCACCTTTCACTATCGGCACCCGCTCACCCGTGGGGCGACCGCGAGAGCCACCGGCGCATGGAGTCGCGCGCCGCGCGCGAGCACGACGCGATCGTCGCAGCCATCGCGGCGGCGACGCCCGACGAGGCCGCCGAGCTCGCGCGCCGGCATGTGCAGATCGACCTCGAGCTGTTCGCCGAGGCGCGGGAGATCGCGCGACGCCGCGCGGCCGCAGCCGCCGGCTGATCCGCGTCCGGCAGCGTCCGGGGTCACGAGAGGAGGAGCCGCGAATGGAGGACCACCCGCGGCCATGGCATCCTCCGCCGCCCGAATCTCCTCCGCCGCGGCGGAGGTCAGGCGCGCAGTCGCTCCTCGAGCCCCGCGCGCACCGCGGGCCACTCGTCGCGGAGGATCGAGAAGTAGAGCGTGTCGGCCACGCTGCCGTCGGGCGCGACGCGGTGCTGCCGCAGTCGTCCCTCTCGCGTCGCGCCGAGGCGCTCGATGGCGCGCGCACTGCGCTCGTTGCGCGCATCGCAGCGCAGCGCCACCCGGTTCACCCGCCACCCGTCGAACGCGTGGGCGAGCAGCAGCAGCTTGGCGGCGGGATTGGTGCGCCCGCCCTGGAAGGCGCGACCGTACCAGGTCGTCCCGATCTCGACCCGCCCCTGCGCCGGCACGTGCTCGTAGAACGTCGTCGCACCGCGGACCTCGCCCGTCTCGGCGTCGCGCACCGTGAAGGCGTACATGCCGGGGGTGGCCTTCTGCTGCTCGACGCGCGCGGCGTAGGCCTCGACGGAATCCGCCCACGGGGTCGTCATGCGGCTCCACAGGGCCGCGTCGGTCAGCGGCCACGCCTCGGCGGCGTCCCCCGGCCCCGCCGGGGCCAGACGGATGCCGTGGCCTTCGAGTGTGATGTCATGAGCGGTCATCGTGCCTCCAATTGGCTGACGAACTCGTCGGCGGCGGCGAGCTGGCGACGCAGGTCCTCGCGACGGCGCTGCGCCTCGTCGCGGATGTCGGCGAGACGAGCGGTCAGCACGGGATCGGCCGGCGACGCGGAGAGCCCGTCGACCACGGCGAGCAGCTCCCCCATCTGCTCGAGAGAGTAGCCGAGCGGCTTCATCCGGCGGATCAGGAGCAGGCGCGACTCGTCGTCGGCCGTGTACAGCCGGAACCCTCCCTCGCTTCGCGCGGAGGGCCGGAGAAGGCCGATCTCGTCGTAGTGGCGCAGGGTGCGGATGGACAGCCCCGTCCGCTCGGCGAGCTCGCCGATCTGCATGGGTCGCGCGTCGACCATGGCATCCCCGATCCCGCAACCCTCTCGTTACGGTAGAGTCTTCGATGTCGCGATCGCGACCCCCCTATTCTTCCCCGCGCGGACGCGGGTCCCCCTCCCCCACCCCGGAGCACCTCCATGACCCCTGCCCCCGCACGCCCGCTCACCGAGCCGACCGTCCTGCAGGCCCTGCGCTCGCCTCGCCTGCTGACCCGCGAAGCGCTGGCCGGCCTCGTCGTCGCGATCGCGCTCATCCCCGAGGCGATCGCCTTCTCGATCATCGCCGGGGTCGACCCGCGCCTCGGGCTCTTCTCGTCGTTCGTGATGGCGGTGGCGATCGCCTTCCTCGGGGGACGTCCGGCGATGATCTCGGCCGCGACCGGAGCCGTCGCGCTCGTGATCGCCCCCGTGGCGCGCGAACACGGGGTGGACTACCTGCTCGCGACCGTGATCCTGGGCGGCATCCTGCAGGTGATCCTCGGCCTTCTCGGGGTCGCGAAGCTCATGCGGTTCATTCCGCGCAGCGTCATGGTGGGCTTCGTCAACGCGCTCGCGATCCTGATCTTCATCGCCCAGGTGCCGCAGCTCATCGGCGTGCCCTGGGCGGTCTACCCGATCGCCGCCGCGGGCCTGGCGATCATGTACCTGCTCCCCCGCGTCACCAAGGTCGTCCCCGCCCCGCTCGTCGCCATCGTGCTGCTCACCGGCGCCGCGGTCGTCTTCGGCATCTCGGTCCCCACGGTCGGAGACCAGGGCGCCCTACCCGAGAGCCTGCCCGCCCTGCTGATCCCGAACGTTCCGCTCACCGGCGAGACGCTCGCGATCATCCTGCCCTTCGCCCTCGCCATGGCCGTCGTGGGCCTGCTCGAATCGCTCATGACCGCGGCCCTCGTCGACGACATCACCGACACCCCCTCGTCGAAGACGCGCGAATCCCTCGGCCAGGGGGCGGCGAACCTGCTCTCGGGGCTGTTCGGCGGAATGGGCGGCTGCGCCATGATCGGCCAGACGATGATCAACGTGAAGGCCTCGGGAGCGCGCACCCGCATCTCGACCTTCCTCGCGGGCGTCTTCCTGCTCGTGCTCGTGCTGGTGTTCGGCGACGTGGTCGCCGTCATTCCGATGGCGGTGCTCGTGGCCGTGATGATCGTCGTCTCGATCGCCACGTTCGACTGGCACAGCATCCGTCCGTCCACCCTGCGCCGGATGCCGTTGAGCGAAACGATCGTGATGCTCCTGACGGTCGCGGTGACGGTCTGGACGCACAATCTCGCCATCGGTGTGGGCGTGGGCGTGATCGCCGCCGCAGTGCTCTTCGCCCGACGGGTCGCCAGCGTCACCGCCGTGACGCGCTCGGTGGACGGCGACACCGCCCGTTACACCGTGGAGGGCGAGCTGTTCTTCGCCTCGAGCAACGACCTGACCACGAAGTTCGCGTACCACGACGACCCGCGGCGGGTCGTCATCGACCTGTCGCGCTCGCACGTGTGGGACGCCTCCACCGTCGCGGCGCTCGACGCGGTGCAGACGAAGTACGCGCACCTCGGCACGACCGTCGAGATCGAGGGCATGAACGCCAAGGCCGCCCGGCTGCACGCGCGCCTGAGCGGAGGACTCGGCGCGGGACACTGACCCCGCACCCGCAAGGACGGGCGAGTCACCGAGCGTGCCGACAGGGCGCGAGCCCAGGGACTCAGGACCGCAGCGTCGCCGAGGGCGTCTCGCCGAACTCTCCGCGGTACATCGCGGCGAATCGGCCGAGGTTCGAGAACCCCCACCGGGCGGCGATCGCGGCGACCGTCTCGACGGAGGGGTCGGCGCTGCGCAGCTCGGCGCGTGCGGCGTCCAGACGGACGCGACGCAGATACTGCATCGGCGTGCGCCCGGTGGCCGCGCGGAACGCGTACTGCAGGCCGCGCGGCGACAGGCGAGCGGCCTGGGCGATGTCGGAGAGCACCACCGGCTCCGCGGCGTGGGCCTCGACGTAGGCCTTCGCCCGGCGCACCGGAGCGGGAAGGGGGCGCGAGGGACGACCGGCGGCGAGGGCCTCGGTGAAGGTGGTAGGGAAGGCCAGGAGCGAGGCCTCGAGCAGGAGCGTCCGCGCCTGCTGCTCGATGAGGGGGGTCCGTTCGGGCGAACGCAGGAGGACGTCGCGGGCGTACTCCCAGGTGCGCGACCAGTAGCGCAGGCGCTGCTCGCTCACCGGCGCGTACCCGGTCGGCCGGACGCGCAGGGTGTCGTCTCCGGACAGGCGCCGAGCGGCCTCGTCGAAGTCGGAGCGCGCGAATGAGACGGCGGTGCCGGCGATGCGGCCGGTGAAGGCGATCTCGAGAGGGCGGTCGACCACCATGAACGGCACGGCGGTATCGATGCGCTCGCGCCGATAGGTGCCGGAGACGCGGGGACCCGCGATGCGCCCGACGACGACCTGATCCAGGGGGTCGGATTCCACGAGCATCGTCGATCCGATCGTGTAATCACAGAACCCGAAACCGGGCTCGGAGGCCGCGTGCCAGGCGAGAGCCGGTTGGATCACCTCGGCGCGCGAAATGCGCGCCCCGGGAACAACGGTCTGCCACAGGTGCTCCACCGTCTCGGCGTCGCGGGTTTCGATGTTCGTATGCTCCACGCCTTTTTTCCTAAATAGTCCAAGGATGTGCGGCAAGGCCATTGCGCTTCGTTGCAGCGGCCGATATGGGAACGCTCTCACGCATGTCGACACCGAGAATGTCGCGTCGTGGATGCCCCCCATCCGCATTCCACGCTATCGCTCATAGGAATAACAATGCGCATTTCGGCACATTAAGCCTCTAGGCGCGAATCGACATCCGCAATGCGAAACCTGGACTCCGTCCAGATTGACCGTCTGCAACCTCGCGCGTCACCATTCGGGAGCAACCTCGTGTTGCGATCCGACCGCTCTCCGTTCCCCGGCGCGGTGGTCGCCAGGCGCCTCGGTGCGGAGCTCGTGACCCGCTCCGAGGCGTCGGCAGCGGACCATAATGGGAGGGGTCGCCACCCGGCGTCCGCCAGGGAGGGAATCGCGTGCCGTTTCGAACCATGACCACGTTGCAGGCCTGGGTCGACGATTTCCGAGCTCTCGGCTACGACGACGCGGACATGCTGCGCGTGATCCCCCAGGACAGCGACGACGGCGCCGACGCGGGACTCATCGCCGCACGTCTGAAGAGCGTCTCGACGACGTTCTTCATCGCGCCCGGTCCCGAGGCGCATTCGACGGAGTGGGCGGTGACATTCGAGCCGCGCGAAGACGCGGCGCCCCTACCGGCCGGTCGCGTCATGGCTCTGTCGGGTGAGCTGGCGATGCTGGCCGCGTTGTGCTCTTTCCTGCAGGCGCGTTCCGAGGCGTTCCTCGCGAACGCCTGACGTCGCGCTCCGCGAGCAGCAGGCTCAGCCGCTGGCGCGAGCGGTGATGCCCTCGAGGAGTCCCGCGAGTCGGTGCGCCTCGGCGGGGTCCGCACCGGCGACCGCCTCCTCGACGGCGGCGTCGAAAGCGCGCAGCTGCGACCAGGGTGGACTGTCGAGATCGATGATGACCGTGATGTGATTCACCCGACGGTCCTCGTCGTCGAGGTCGCGCCGCACGGCGCCGCGCTGCACCAGACGGTCGATGAGCGTGGTGACACCGGCCGAGGTGATGCCGAGGTGGTCTCGAACGTGCGAGGGCCGGGCTCCGGGATTCTCGGCGACGAAAAGCAGAGCGCGGGCGTCGAGTTCGTTCAGGGACAGGTCACGACGGGCTTGCGCGGCGGCGACCCGGCGCGCTTCGCCATAGGCGAGGAGGGCGCGACCGAGCTCCGACCCCGGCGAGGGGCAAGACGAAGTTTCGGAAGACGAGTCCACGACCCATGATCGTACCCACTCCGGCCCAGGGAGCAGCGCAGCTTGCCGAGAGTCCGATGGCGCGTCGCATTCCCGGCCGAGACCCGACTCGGCTCGGCCTGCGCGCGTATTGCACGCGACGCGTGCCGATGCAAGGCCCGCGGCGAAGGCGGCAGGGCGCCCCTAGAACGGTCACCCCTCAACAGTTCGGAAGGAGCGACCATGTCGCAATCCACCACATCGACCGGGAACGACACCGGCGCGACCGCGAAGGCGGAGACCGCTGCGCACGAAGCGTCGGCCGTGACCGCCACCGCGGGCGAGGCGGCCCGGTCCGTGATTCAGACCGGAACGCAGGAGGCCGCGGCCGTCGCGGGCGAAGCCAAGGCCCGCGTCGGTGACCTGCTGTCGCAGTCCGGAAAGGAGCTGTCGGACCAAGCGGCGACGCAGCAGCGGCGTCTCGCGGACGGCCTCGGATCGGTCGGGCAGGATCTGTCGCGTATGGCCGACGCCGACGAGAGCGGCGGCCTCGCGGGCGACCTCGTCCGCCGCGTCGCCGGGCACGCCTCGACCATCGGCTCCTGGCTCGGCGAGCGCGACCCGCAACAGCTCGTGCAGGAGGTCACGTCGTTCGCTCGACGCCGACCGGGCACCTTCATCGCCGTCGCGGCCATCGCCGGCGTCGTCGTCGGTCGCCTGAGTCGCGCCATCGCCGCCGGCGCGGCATCCGGGACGACAACACCGTCGGGCTCCTCCACCCCCGACGGCCCCCGATTCGCCGCAGCGGATGCCGAGGCCCGCGCCTCCGAGGCGGTACCGCCCGCGATCGGAGGGGACGCCGAAGCGGGCTCGTTCCCCGCCCCGCCGATCCCGGGTGAGCCCGTCGTTCCGAGAGTCGGCGCCGTCGCCGCCCCGGGCGCGCACATCGACGACACCGGCCTCGTGTCCGGCAGCGACGGCGGCGACCCTCCGCTGTACACCGAGTCCGCCGCGCGGATCGACGGCGCCCGAGAAGGAGACGCGCATGACCGACGCGACACCCTCTGAGCGCCGCGCCGCGACCACCTCGCTCGGCGAACTGGTCGGGGAGGTCACGCGCGACATGTCGACCCTGATGCGTCAGGAGCTCGCGCTCGCGAAGGCCGAGGTCACGGACTCCGCGTCGAAGTCGGCGAAGGGCGCGGGCCTGCTGGGCGGCGCGGGTTACGCGGCCGGGATGGTCGTGCTGTTCCTGTCCATCGCCCTCTGGGCGGCGCTCGCTCTCGTCATGGGCGAGGCGTGGTCGGCCGTCGTGGTCGCCCTGCTCTGGGCCGTGATCGCGGCGATCCTCTTCGCCGTCGGTCGCGCCCAACTGAAGAAGGTGCGGGGGGTGCCGCAGACGGCGGCGACCCTGCAGGAGATACCGGAAGCATTTTCGAGGAACGAGGAGAACCGATGACCGATTCACCGGAGGCCATCCGCGCCGACATCGAGCGCACCCGTGCCGAGCTGGGGTCCGATGTGGACGCCCTCGCCGACAAGGTGTCGCCGTCGAAGATCGTGGAGCGCCAGAAGAGCAAGGTGCACGGCGCCGTGCGCAGCGTGCGCGATCGTCTGATGGGCGTGGCGGACGACGCCGGCTCAGCGGCATCCGATCTCGCTCACCACGCGGGGGACGTCGCCCACGGGGCGACCGACAAGGCGAAGGGCAATCCCCTCGCCGTCGGTCTCGTCGCTTTCGGGGCGGGCCTCGTCCTCGCGTCCCTCATCCCGCCGTCACGCGCGGAGCGCGATGCGGCGGCGAAGGCGAAAGACAGCGCCCAGCCGCTCGTCGAACAGGCGAAGGACGTGGCGCGCGAGGTCGTGGACGACCTGAAGGAGCCGGCGTCCGACGCGGCGTCGGCGCTGAAGGACCGTGCCGCCGAGGCCGTCCAGCACGTCAAGGACGACTCGACCGAGGCGGCCGGGGCCGTACGCGACCGCGCACAGGACGCCGGAGAGACCGTCCGGGACGCCTGACCACCGCGGGACGGAGCACCAGGCTCGCTCCGTCCCGCGGCCTGTCCGCGGCGCCCGTTAGCCCATCCCCCGCCCCACCGCGGGCCGGGCGAACGGGCGCACACCCGCTCATGCTCAGCACGCCGCCCCTGTCAAGCCGGTCCCCGCTCCCTCTTCCCGGGTCTAGGACGGACTCAAGCGCCGTCGGGAGACGGCAGACCCCGTCGGGAGACGGGAACGAGGAGAACACCATGATCTATGGAGAGCAGAGCGGACGACAGGCGGGTTCGGTGTGGAGCATCGCCATGACGGCCGCCATGGGCAACGGCATCGGTCCGCGCTCGATCGAGGAATCCCCCACGCCGCGCACGGCGAAGCGGTGGCCCTGGTCGCGCACGGACTCGGCCGGTGAGGCGATGGTGGTCGCGCCCCGCGCCTGATTCCACCGCCCCTTCACCCGGCGCGTCGGCCTCTTCCCCCGGAGGTCGGCGCGTCGGCTCGTGTCCGGGCGTTCACACGATGGTCTCTGCGGTGTAACCCACCGCGCGGGGTCGAGGCCGCAGCATGGGACGACCGCACCCGCGGTGGTGGATCCCGGCCCGGAAAGCGACCTCGATGACCCGACCCGTACGCGTGCTCTCGCTCTACGAAGGCTTCTTCGCCGGAGGAGCGCGGATCCTTCATTCCGACGTCGTCGCGGGGCTCGCGGCCGACGGAACCCAGGAGCATCGCGTGCTGTCACTGACATCCGCCGCACGGCGGGACGCTTCTCTGCAGTTCGCGCGCGACGACACCCGGTTCCGCCGTCTCCGCGACCGCGGGGTGCGCATCGACACGTTCGACCGCGTCGCCGGCGACCGCCCCCTGGCTCCCGAGGAGTTCACGAGGGGCGAGCTCGAACACGCCGCGCGACTGTTCGACGAGGCCGACGTCATCCTCTCTCTCAAAGAGCAACCCCTGAGTCTCGTGGTCGCCCTGGAGCGTGCGGGACTGCTGCCCGACCGAGCGATCGCCGCCTGCCTGCATCGCTCCGACCCCACCCACTCGGGGCCCGCCCTCGGCTGGCTGATCGAGTCGGCCTCCTCCGGGGCCGTCACGGCGACGATCTCGTGCGCGGAGTCGACCTCCCGTGCCTACGCGCGCGCCGGTGTCGCGGCCGGCGACGCCTGGGTCATCGACAACGGCATCGACACCCGCCGTTTCCGCCCCGGCACGCGCGCCGAGCGTCGACGGATCCGCGCGGGTCTCGGCATCCCGGACTCCGCCCCCGTGGTGCTGCTGGCGGCGCGCTTCGACGCCATGAAGGATCCGGGGCTGTTCCTCCGGGCCGTCGCGGCGCACGCGCGCACGGCACCGGAGACGCACTACGTCGTGTGCGGATCGGGGATGACCCGCACCAACGCCGCCTTCGTCTCGCTCCTCGCCGACAGCGGCATCGACGACAGCGTCGCCCTGCACGCCCTGGGTCTTCGCGAGGACATGCCCGAGCTGTACCGCATCGCCGACGTCATCGCCCTCACGAGCGCCTTCGGCGAGGCCTCTCCGCTCTGCCTCGTCGAGGGGGCGGCATCCGGAGCCGTCCCGGTGACCACCGACGTCGGCGACGCCGCGCGCCTCGTCGAGGGGTTCGGCCTGATGACGGCACGCGACGTCGCCGCGATCGTCGAGGCGTGGGGAGACGCCCTGGCCCTGGGGCCGGCGCTGCGCGCCGCCGCCCTCGCCGCCCGGGGGCGGATGGACCGTGGGCGCATGATCGCCGACTACCGTGCGACGGTCGAGGGCCTGCTCGTGTCGCGCATGCTCGCGGCCTGATCGCGCGTGCGGGTCACACCGGCATCCACGCGGCGATCGCGATGATGATGATCACCAGCAGCGCCACCGCCGCCTGGACGCACAGCAGCACGGCGAACACGTATCCCTGAGACGCACTCCGGCGTCCGGTGAGGCCGTTCACGAGGAGCGCGGCGAAGATCGCGACCTGGAACGCGATGCCGATCCACGCCCACGCAGCGACGATCGGGATCGAGAAGGCGAAGAGCACGATGCAGATGAGCGCGAGAAGCCCGGATGCCAGCAGCCAGGCTCTTCGGTTCGGGTTCTGCACGGCCCTCTGATTCATCACGCGGTTCGGGTCGTTCCGACGGTCGTCGGCGGGGCGGGGACCGGTCATGGCGGCGTCCTTTCCGTGGGGAGGCGCAAACCTACGACCGGTGCCCACACGCCTCCGACCGGGTTGACAGGCGACGCGCATCTCGACGTCGCCGCCGCACCATAGACTGCGTGCCGACGCGGCGCCATCCCCGACGAGGGGCGGGCGAAGCGTGTCTACAGTGAGTCATGACCGCCCGCATCCTGTCGATCGGCACGGCCCTGCCCGACACTCGTGTCGCCCAGTCGACCCTGCGTGACCTGTTCGCCGCCCAGCCCGGATTCGACCGCAAGGCCCAGCGCCTCGTCGGCGCCGCCTTCGACGCCGCGGCCATCGACACCCGGCACGTCGTGCTTCCCCAGCTCGCGGGCGGAACCGGTGACGAGCTCGAGGTCCGCGACGGCGACACTCTTCTCATGCCGCCCACCGGCGCGCGGAACGACGAGTACCGCCGCACCGCTCCTCCGCTGTTCGCCGAGGCTTCTCGCGCCGCCATCGCCGGTTCGGGTCGTACTCCGGATGCCATCACCCACGTCGTGACCGTCTCGTGCACCGGCATGTTCGCACCCGGCCCGGACTACCACCTGGTGCGCGATCTCGGTCTGCCGCTGACGGTCGAGCGCTACCACCTCGGCTTCATCGGGTGCGCGGCGGCGATCCCGGCCCTGCGCTTGGCGGCCCGCATCGTCGGGGACGACCCCGATGCGGTCGTCCTGGTCGCGTGCACCGAACTCTGCTCGCTGCACTGGCAGACCTCGTCGCACCCCGACCAGATCGTCGCTGCCTCGGTGTTCGCCGACGGGGCGGCGGCGGCGGTCGTGGCATCCGGTGACTCCTCATCGAGGGGCCTCGACCTCGAGGGCTTCGCGACCTACGTCACCGACGAGGGCGAGAAGGACATGGCCTGGACGGTCGGCGACTCCGGGTTCGAGATGACCCTCACCCCCGAGGTGCCGCGCATCATCGGCCGCGAGATCTCCGCGATCGCCGCCGACATGATCGGCGACCTCGACCAGATCGACGCGTGGGCCGTTCACCCCGGCGGACGCAGCATCCTCGACCGGGTCGAGAGCGCCCTCTCGCTGGAACCCGCGGCCCTCGCCCCCTCGCGCGAGGTGCTGCGCCAGCACGGCAACATGTCGAGCGCGACGCTGCTGTTCATCCTGCGCGACCTGCTCGCCGATGCCTCGCGCACCGACGGCGACCGCGTCGCGGTTCTCGCCTTCGGCCCCGGACTCACGGTGGAGGCGGCGCGACTGACGCTTCGCCGACCGGCAGCGTGAGCGGCTTGGCACGGCGCGACACCGCGCTGACCGAGCTCATGGACGACCCCGACTGCGACCCCCGGGCTCTCGCCGCGACCTACCGCCGGTTCGACCTCGTGAACCGTCTGGTCTCCGCCTGGGGGCACGTCTACCGCTCGCGCGTCCGTCCCGAGCTGCGCGCCCTCGGCCGCCCCGCGCGCGTCCTCGACCTCGGATGCGGCGGAGGCGACGTGCTCGCCCGCCTGGCGGGCCTGGCCGAGCGAGACGGCTTCACGCTCGAGTGCATCGGCGCCGATCCCGACCCCCGTGCGATCGCCGCCGCCCGCGAACGCGCGCGGCCGGGAGTCCGGTTCGTCGCGCGGGACTCCCGGGCCCTGCTCGCCGCCGGGGAGCGCTTCGACATCGTCGTCTCGAATCACGTGCTGCATCACCTCGACGCGGAGGCGCTCGGCACCTTCACCGCCGACTCCCTCGCCCTGTCGACGGGCACGGTCCTGCACGCCGACATCGCGCGCGGTCGCCTGGCCTACGGTCTCTACGCCGTCGGCATCGCACCGCTATCGGCGGGGACGTTCCTCCGCGTCGACGGCCTCCGCTCGATCCGCCGCAGCTACCGCCCCGCCGAGCTCGCCGCGGCCCTCGGCTCGCCCTGGCGCGTGGAGACGCCCGCGCCCTTCCGCGTCCTGGCCGTCGCCGGTGGCGAGGCCGCCCGTGCCTGAGGTCCTGGTGGTCGGCGCGGGGCCCGTCGGCCTCGCCCTCGCCGCGGACCTCCGCGTCCGCGGCGTCGACGTCGACGTCGTCGAGAAGCGGACGGCGATCGGCGGCGGGACCCGGGCGATCGGCATCCACTCCCCCGCCCTGGCCCACCTCGAGGCCTCCGGCGCGACCGACGAGCTTCTCTCTCGCGCCGTCCGCATCGAGCAGGGCGAAGCACGCGCCGACGGGTACGTGCTGGCGCGGATCCGTTTCGACCGACTCCGCGCACGGCACCCGTACGTCGCCGCGCTGCCCCAGGCCGACACCGCCGAGGTCCTCACGCGACTCGCCCCTCCCGTCCGGCGCGGGGTCACCGTCACAGCGGTGGCGGACGTCGGCTCGTCGGTGCGCGTGCGGACGACCGGGCAGCGCGGCGACGAAGAGATCGACGCGCGATTGGTGGTGGTCGCCTCCGGCTGGGCGGGGCGCGAGCTCGTCTACCGCCCCGGTGCCGTCCGCACCCACGAGTACGCCGACCGATACGTGATGGCGGATGTCGTCGCGCCAGGCGGGCCGGTCGCCCGCGTGCACCTCGAACGCGCGGGTGTGCTCGAGTCGTTCCCCCTGCCGAACGGTCGGCGCCGACTCGTCGCCTGGGCCGGGACGGAAGACGTTCCGGATGCCACGCCCCTTCTGCGCCGTGCCGTCGCCGAGCGCACCGGGCTCGAGGTCGACATCCCCGCGGCGACGACGTTCCGGGTGCGCCGCGCCGTGGCCCCCGCCCTGCGCCGCGGACGCGTGGTCGTGGTCGGCGACGCGGCCCACGAGGTCAGTCCGATCGGTGGTCAGGGCATGAACCTGGGTCTGCTCGACGCGCTGACCCTCTCCCCCCTGCTGTCGCGGTGGCTGCGGACGGGTTCACCCGACGGGCTCGCCCGCTGGGAGCGCGACCGTCTGGCCTCCGCGCGTCACGCCGCGAGGCTCGCCGCGCTGAACACGTTCCTGGGACGCCCGCTCGGTCCGGCAGCCCACGCGGTGAAGACCGCGACCCTGCGCGCGGTCCTCGGAGGCCCGGGCGGGGCCGCCTTCGCGCGCGCCTACGCGATGCAGGGGGATCGGGCGGCCCGCCGCTGAGATCGGCCGCACCGACCGTGAACGTCGGCGCCGGTCGCTTCCGACGCTGCGCGCAGCTCAGGCGACCACGAGCTGGGCGGCGAGAAGCAGCGCCGCCAGCATCGTCAGCTGGAACACCGCCCGCCCGGGAGGTCTCACGAACACGAGCACCACGGCGGCGACGGCGACCGCCGTGACGGCGACGAAGAAGACCACCCCGGTGGTCGCGGCATCCGTCCCGACGAAGACGACGAGCGCCCCGGCGACGATCCCGCCCGCCGCGAGCATCACCGACGCCCGGGCCCCCAGGCGGTGCGGCAGTCCCCGCACCCCCGTGCGCCGGTCGTCGTCGAGGTCGCGCACGACGTTCGTCAGGTGCACGGCGGCTCCGAGCGCCGCCCCCGCGAGGCCCGCCCACCAGGCGGCGAGCGCGGGCGGCGACACCGACAGCGTCGCGAACGAGGGGAAGAGCCCGAAGCTCAGCACGAAGGGCACGATCGAGATCGGCGTCGATTTCAGCCCCGCGTTGTACGCCCAGGCGGAGGCCAGCGCCACGGCGTGCGCGGCGACGAGGCCCGGTCCGAGCGGCAGGGACAGCACGATCGCGAGGACCGCGGATGCCACGGCGACGCCGAGCGCGCGCTCCGGGGTGATCGCTCCCCCGGCGATGGGCTTGTCCGTGCGGCCGACCGCCGCGTCGCGCGCTCCGTCGATCGCGTCGTTCGACAACCCCACCGAGACCTGGCCGGCGAAGACCGCGACCACCAGGACCGCGAGGCGCCACGGCTCCACACCCGCCGCGATGCCGAGGGCGAGAGCGAGCACGGTGACCACGAGGGTCGGGCCCGGGTGGGTGGCGCCCCAGAGAGCGCGCACGAGGGGCGGCCTGGCCGCGGCATCCGTCACCCCCCGACGCTATCGCGGGTCAGACGCGATCGGTGGGGCGTCAGCCGCGGTCGCACGGCGGACCGTCCTGCGGAGGTTTCCGTCGACACGCCGGCTCCTCCGCGGTGGCACCGGTGTGTCGCGAGCGACTCCGCAGGACGGGCGGATCGACACGGGTTTCAGCGGCGGTGCCGCAGGCGCCGCGCGACGACGAACACCCCCACCGCACCCAGGATCCAGGGACCGGCGACCAGCAGCGGATCGATCCACTGGTGGCGGGCGTCGACACGACCGCGGCGCCCGGCGAGAGGGGCCCACCGCCGCTCGGCGAGGATCCCGCTCTCGGTGATCGGATCGTCGGGATGCCGGGACCCCAGCGACCGGAGGTGCGCTCCCGCGGCCTCCACCCGGTCGGCGCCGAGGAGCAGGAGCCAGTGGGCGGCGCGCGCCTCGCTGAAACGGGCGTAGGCGTAACGACGGATCGCACCCGATACGCCGTGGAGCGGCTGCGCGGTACCGAACACCGGGGTCAGCCGTCCGTGTTCGATGGAGCGTTCCCGCCCGCCCTCGGGCTCGGGCTGCTCGTCGGGGAACGTCCAGTGCGCGTTGAGGTCCTGCGCCTGCTCCTTCGGGAACGAGGGACGGTCGGCGGGATCGAGGTCGGCGCCCCACCCGGGAATGCGGGCGCGCAGCTCGTCGGCGGATGGCGGCGGTGTGGGCTTGTCTGCGATATAGGCCATGATGGCTCCTCTCAGGCGGCGGGCGGCAGGATGACGGCCTTGATGCAGCCGTCGATCTTGGCGGAGACCATGTGATAGCCCTCGGCGATGTGCTCGAGGGGGATGCGGTGCGTGATCATCTCGCGCGGCGAGATGCGCCCCGCCTGGATGTGCTCGAGCAGGCGCGGCCACTGGCGGGCGACGGGCGCCTGGTTCGTGTGGATGGTCAGGCCCTTGTTCATCGCGTCGCCGAACTTGACGGCGCTGAACAGGGGACCGTAGGCGCCCATGACCGAGACGGTGCCGCCTTTGCGGACGGAGTCGATCGCCCAGTTGAGGGCGACGGGCGAGCCGGCCTGCAGTTTGAGCTTCGCGCCGGTGAGGTGCTGCAGGAAGTGCCCGTCGGCCTCCGCCCCGACCGCGTCGATGACGACGTCGGCACCGAGCCAGTCGGTCTGCTTCTTCAGCTCCACGACGATGTCGCGGTACTCGCGGTAGTCGAGGGTCTCGGCGAAGGCGAAGGTGCGCGCCTTCTCGAGACGCTCGGCGAGCTGGTCGACCACGATCACGCGCCCCGCGCCCATGAGCCACGACGAGCGCGCCGCGGCCAGGCCCACGGGTCCCGCTCCGAAGACGACGACCGTGTCGCCCTCGACGATGTCGCCGAGCTGCGCGCCGAAGTATCCGGTCGAGAACGCGTCGGTGAGCAGGAGGGCGTCCTCGTCGTGCAGCCACTCGGGGATCACGCGCGGCCCGACGTCGGCGAACGGCACACGCACGAGCTCGGCCTGGCCGCCGTCGTACCCGCCCGCGGTGTGCGAGTACCCGTAGATGCCGCCGACGGCCGTGGCATTGGCGTTGACGTTGTGGCAGTTGCTGAACAGTCCCCGCGCGCAGAAGAAGCACGTGCCGCAGAAGATGTTGAACGGCACCATCACCCGGTCGCCGACGGACAGGTTCTCGACGGAGGCGCCGACCTCGACGACGCGTCCGATGAACTCGTGCCCGAAGGTGTGGCCGACGCGGGTGTCGGGGATCATGCCGTGGTACAGGTGCAGATCGGAGCCGCAGATGGCCGCGCGCTCGACGCGGACGATGGCGTCGTTGGGGTGCTCGATGCGCGGATCCGGTTTGTTCTCGACGCGCACCTTGTACGGTCCGCGGTAGGTCATGGCTCTCACGTGCGTCTCCTTCTCGTGTCGGATCTCAGTGCGCGCCGGTCGCGAGGGCTTCGGCGACGAGGGGCGCGATGCCGCCTCTCCAGACGTCCCCGTGCCCCGGGAGGATGGTGCGCGCCCCGGTCGCGGTGAGTCGGTCGAGGACGGACAGGGCCGCCGCGCTGTCGGCGGTGGCGGCCCGGGCGACGATCTGGGCGCCGGGGCGACCGGTGTACGGATCGAAGGTGACGATCGCGTCGCCCGTGAACAGCAGGTCGCGCTCGGGCAGGTGGAAGGCGACGTGCCCCCGGGTGTGGCCCGGCGTGGCGATCGGGATCAGGCCGCCGGTCAGACGGGTGCCGGGGCGGATGTCGCCGTGCGCCTGCACCCCGCGCACGCTGAACGCCCCGGCGAGCGCCATGCGGGCGAGGATCGGGATGCCACCGGGGTGCGCCAGCGGATAGAGGGCGCGCGAGGACTCCCGGGCGTAGCGATAGGGATGCCGGACGAGCGGCACATCCTCCTCGTGCACGTGGACGGGCACATGGTGCTCGTCGCGGAGACGCTCCAGGGTGCCGACGTGGTCGAAATGGCCATGGGTGAGGAAGACCGAGACGAGGTCGGCGGGATGGAGCCCGCGACGGTCGAGAGCCTGGACGAGAAGGGGCCAGGAGCGGGGAAGCCCCGCGTCGATCAGGACGACACCGTCGTCGGTGTCGACGAGGTAGCTGTTCGTCAGCGCGCACGTGATCATCGAGACGCCGTCGGCGACCTCGCGGATGCCGTCGGGTGTGCGTCCGAGCCCGCTCGTGTGTGCACCTGACATGTCGGCCACCCTGGGCGCGGCCCCGCGCGATGGCGAACGGGGTTGCGCGGTCGCGGAGGGGCTGTTAGCGCGCGACCCACGTCAACCCCCTCAGGTGCGGCCTCTCCCGCGTCTACCGTCGGCGGGCGGGATGAGCCGAACCCAGAGGCCCTGCGGAAGGGGCAGCATGCGCGAGGTCGTCGTCGTCACCGGGGGTTCTCGAGGCATCGGACGCGCGGCCGCGCTGCGGTTCGCTCGCGCGGGTACCTCTCTCGTCCTCGTCGGGCGCGACGCCGTCGCTCTCGGCTCAGCCGCAGAGGAGTGCCGCCGACGCGGCGCCGAGGTGCTCACGCTCCCGATCGACCTGTCCTCCCCCGACGGGCCGCGGGTCGCGGCCGAGGCCACGATCGCCGAATACGGGCGGATCGACGTCTGGATCGCGTCCGCCTCGGTGTTCTCGTACGGCTCCGTCGAGGACACCCCCGACGAGGTGCGCGACCGCGTGATCGAGACGAACCTCACCGGGCACATGCGCGCGGCCCGCGCCGTCGTGCCGCACTTCCGCGCGGCGGGTCGGGGCACGATCGTGTTCGTCGGGTCGTTGTATTCGCAGGTGGCCGGCCCCTATGTCTCCTCCTACGTGGCCGCCAAGCACGGTCTGCTCGGATTCACGCGGTCGCTGAGGCAGGAGATGCTCGCGCACCGCGGCATCCGGGTCAAGATCGTCCTTCCCGCGAGCATCGATACGCCCATCTATCAGCGGGCGGCGAACTACACGGGACGCACCGCCTTCCCCCTGCCGCCGGTGGTCTCGGCCGACCGCGTCGCGCGGGCCATCGTGCGGGTGGCGCGGGGCCCTCGGCACGAGGTGGGTGTGGGGGCCGCGCAGTTCGTCACGCGGCCGCTGCAGTTCCTCGCGCCGCGCGTGTACGACCGCTTCATCCGCTTCCTGCAGCACGCTCTGGGTCTGCGCCGCCGGCCCGCCGCGCCCACGGCCGGCGCGGTGCTCGCCGCGCAGCACGACGCCGGTGCGGTGAGCGGCGGGTGGCCGCGGTTCCCCCTCCGCGGGCATCGCTGATCCGTCGCGCTCGCGACGCACGCATCGGGGCCGTGCGGCGGAGTTCCGCGCCGACACGCCGAGCCGCCGCAGCCGCGCGCCGCGTGTCACTCGCGATCTCCGCACGACGGTCCCCCGCGGGTCGCCCGAACGACGGGGCCCGGATGCCGTGGCATCCGGGCCCCGAAAGACGTCGGGCCGCACTCCTCAGGCGGATTCGAACCCCTCGCGCTGGGTGTTCTCGTCCGCGACACGGACGCCCCAGCGGTAGGCGAGCTTGCCGCCCAGCCACCCCGAGACGCTCAGCCCGAGGGACGCCACGGCGCTGAGGCCGAACGCCACGATCGGCACCCGGCCGAGGTCGAGCATCCGGATCGACAGGCCGACGCTGAACAGCACCATCGCGGTGACGTTGAGCGCGAGGTGCGCCAGCGCCGTGCGGCGGGCGGGAGTGCCCTTCGGAATGCGCGACAGGTCGAGAAGGCCGAGCACCGAGGCGCCGACCGCTCCCCCGAGGCCGATCGCGACGAGCCAGCGCGAACCGGTCGCGAAGGCCCGCGGGTCGTCGGCCGCAAGGCCGAGCAGATCGAACACCAGGCTCGACGACCACGCCCCGATGGGGATGGTCACCGCGATCGGATGGAACGGGTGCCCGTACGGACCCGCCACGATCGCGCGCGGCACCTTGGCCGCGCGCATCGCCGGGAAGCTCGCCCCGCTCCGCGGTGCCGACACCGTCGCCGGCCCCGGCATCGCGGCATCCGCCCCGCTCATTCCTTGTGCAGCGCGTCCTGCGCGCGTCCGGCGAGCTTCTCGACCGTGTTGGGGAGCTCGGTCGTGCCGTAGAACCGCACGTCGGGCTTGGTGGGCGGGGGCATCGGCACGCCCGCGGGGGGCTCGGGCAGGTACGAGAACTCGCCCTTGCCGTCGGGGGTCGGGCCCGAGGCCCAGCTGCCGTCGCCGGCCTTCTTGCCGTCGCTGAAGTTGATGTACTGGTACGACACGTCGCGGTCCTCCTTGTCGAGGGGGAAGTTGCTCGGCACGGGCAGCTTCTCGTAGCCCTCGGCCTGAAGTTCGGCGGCGGCCGCGGCCCACTGGTTCTGGTGCATCGTGTCGCGGGCCAGCAGGAAGGCCAGAAGGTCCTTCACGCCGTGGTCGTCGGTCTGGTGGTAGAGGCGCGCGACCTGCACGCGGCCCTGCATCTCGGCGTTGGCATTGGCGGTGAAGTCGGCGAGCAGATTGCCGCTCGCGGTGATGAAGCTGCCCTGCCAGGGGTTGCCGTTCGAATCGACCGGGCGCGCTCCGGCACCCGCGACGATGCCGTGCTGGATGTCGGTGCCCCCGATGACGGCCGCCACGGTGGGGTCGTCCTGCACGGCTTCCTCGGTGATGCCGAGGGGCGATTTCTCGAGCAGCTGGGCGATCATGACCGCGAGCATCTCGACGTGACCCATCTCCTCCGCGCCGATGCCGAAGACCAGGTCGCGGTATTTGCCGGGCATGTGCATGTTCCAGGCCTGGAACTGGTACTGCATCGCGACGGAGATCTCGCCGTATTGTCCGCCGAGCACCTCTTGAAGCTTGCGGGCGTAGACCGCATCGGGCTTGTCGGGGGTGGCGGAGTGCTGCAGTTCTTGCCGGTGGAAGTACATGTCTCTCCTCACCGCGCCGGGGGGAAAGGTCGAGTGACCGGTGGCGCGTCGCAGCCACGAAACGCCGGATGACGGGGTTTGTGCGCGGGGGTTGTGAGCGACCCGACGGTGCGCCACAATCGCGCGCTCGGGGCTTGGCACTCTCCCCATGCGAGTGCTAATCTGATCGCAGTTGAGTCGAGTGGACTCAACTCCCCAGAACTCGGGATGCCAGATCCCGACCGATCGAAAAGGAGAACGACCATGGCCACCTACGACCCCTTTCGCGACCTCGACCGCCTCGCGTCGACGCTCCTCGACGCCCGCCGCGGCGGTGGTCCGCGACGGATGCCGATGGACCTCTACCGCGACGGCGACCACTACGTGCTGGCCGCCGACCTGCCCGGCGTAGACCCCGGCTCGGTCGACGTCGACGTCGACGGCCAGCTGCTCACGATCCGCGCCGAGCGCACCCTCGGCTCGGGCGAGGGCGTCAAGTGGATCACCCGCGAGCGCGAGACGGCCTCGTTCGTCCGCCAGCTGAACCTCGGCCAGGGCATCGACACCGACGGCATCAGCGCGTCCTACCGCAACGGTGTGCTCTCGGTCACGATTCCCGTCAGCGAGAAGGCGAAGCCGCGGCGCATCGCCGTCTCGACCGACGAGGGCGACGGCGTCATCGAGGCGCACGAGAGCACCCCGCAGCCCATCGAGCAGTAAGGGCACGTGACACGAGGGGCGGCCCGGCGCGGGTCGCCCCTCGGTGCGCGCGAAGTTGTTGTCAAGGGGCTCGGCTTTCGGCGCGCGACGCCGCACAGTGCCGAGCGTGCCCCCCACCCTGTCCTCGCCCCACCCTCCGCTCCTCGACGACGACGACGTCGCCGCCCTCCCCTTCCGCCCGCGAGGCCCCGTGAGCGCCGCGGTCCTCGCCCACCTGGTGGACGGCACCGCCACCGCCCACACCGCGCTCGCCGACCGCGCGGTCTTGGCATCCGTCGACATCGAGCGTGACGACGACCTGCAGCTCGCCCTGTTCGCCCTATACGCATCGGCGTACGGCGCCTTCCCGGCGTTCCTCGCCGATCTCGAATGGGACCCCTCGCTCATCGCCACCCGCAGGGTGATCGAGACAGCGTTCGAGCGATCGCTGCGGAACTCGGTCACGGTTCCCGAGCTGCCGTCCCCGACAGCGGATGCCGTGGCCCGCGCCCTCTTCGACCTGACCGGCGCGGACGGGGGCCCGAGCCTCTCGCGGTACCTCGCGCGCAAGGCGACCCTCGATCAGGCGCACGAGTTCCTCGTGCAGCGGACCGTCTACACCCTGCGCGAGGCCGACCCGCACTCCTGGGCGATCCCCCGCCTGACCGGGCGGCCGAAGGCGGCGCTCGTCGAGATCCAGTCCGACGAGTACGGCGGCGGTCGCCCCGACCGCGTGCACGCGACCCTGTTCGCCCGAGCCGTTCGCGGCGCGGGGCTCAGCGACGCCTACGGCGCCTATATCGACGATGTGCCCGCCGTCACCCTCGCCTCGCACAACACGATGTCGATGTTCGGCCTCAATCGGCGCCTTCTCGGCGCGATCGTGGGCCACCTCGCCGCCTTCGAGATGACCTCGTCGATCCCCAATCGCATGTACGCCGAGGGACTGCGTCGCCTGGGCTTCGGAGACGACGTGTGCGAGTACTTCGACGAGCACGTCGAAGCCGACGCCGTGCACGAGCAGATCGCGGGGCGCGACCTCGCCGGCGCCCTCGCCGAAGACCACCCCGAATTGCTCGCCGACATCGTGTTCGGCGCCGCCGCGTGCCTCGAGGTCGACGACCGCGTCGGGCGCCACATGCTCGACGCGTGGTCGCGCGAAGAGTCATCTCTGCGCGCAGAGGACGCGCGATGACCGGCGAACGGGTGACTGTCACCGCCTACACCGACGGCCCCCTGCTGGTACGCGGAGACGCTGACATCCTCGATGCCGACGGCCACCGCGTGCCCCGCACCCGTCGCACGGTCGCGCTCTGCCGCTGCGGCCTGTCGACGATCAAGCCCTACTGCGACGGCACCCACAAGGCGGCCGGCTTCCGCACCGACGAGTGATGCCGCCGACCACGACGCCCCGCCGGGGCGTGCGCTGCCGTGCCCACCGAAGCGAGATCGCGTTCCGCATGCTCAGGGTGCTCGGAAAGTTCCGCCTCCCCCACACGCACCGCGATGAGGGAACCCGCGCGCAGCCCGGGCAGCGCGATGCCCCGGCCCCCGTGAACGGGCCCGGGGCAGCGCGAAGGTGTCAGAGATCCTCGGGCGCGAGATCGCCCTGGCCCTCTTCGCCGAGCTCGACCACACCGGGGTCCTCCCCCTGGGAGTCGGTGCCGGTCGACTCGGGGTGGATGTCCTCGAGCGGGATGTCGCTGTCGTCGGCCGGGATCTCCGCGGGGTCGGCGCCCGTCGCCGTCGCCGGGTTGATGTCTGCCGGGTCCGCACCCTCGTCGAGAGCGGTCGTCGCGTCCCACTCCGCCTGGGCGGGGTCGAGCGCGGGGTCGGGCTCGATGGAGGTGTCGCCGTCGCGCAGGGGCTGCACGCCCGCGACGCCCACGTCGGCGGCCGGGGTCGTCGCGTCGGGGGTCGGGTCGATCGAAGCGTCGCTCATGGGGGGTCCTTTCGTGGGACGCGCGTCACCGCCGGGATCAGCGGTCCCCTCATCCAACGGGGCGCGCGACTCTCCGCCCCGCCCCTTGACACGCACGTCCCCGCCTTCGTACGGGGACCGCCGGAAGGGCCGCCCCTCTCCGCGGCGGAAGGAACACCATGGCTGACAGGATGACGGTCCGCTCGCGCGGAGTCGACGACGTCGAGCGCGTCTGGCAGCAGTTCGTGCCCAGCGCACGACTCGAACGCGTCGACCCCCGCCAGGTGGCGTTCTCGTGGGACTCGGTCGGGCTGCCGGGGCTCTCGGTCGTGGCGTGGGAGCTGACGGCATCCGTCCGCTCTTCCCTCTACATGGACGACCAGATCATGGCGTGTCGCATGATCGGCGACGACATCCGCATCGAAGCCGAGGGGCGCAGCCTCGACCCGCGCCGCCCGTGGCTCGGGGCCGATGGGGGGATCGAAGCGAACTGGACCGGATCCGCCCGCGTGAGGGCGTTCGTCTTCGATCGCAGCGACGCCGAGCGCGTCGCCCGCATCGTCTCCGGTGACGATCGCCTGGTCCTGCGACGGCTCGATCCCCTCGCGCGCGACCGGACCGCCGCGACGCAGTGGGAGCGCAGCTTCGCGCACGTCTCCGCGTCGCTGGACGCCACGCACGACGACCCGATCCTGTCCGCCGAACTGCAGCGGCACGCGCTCATGGCGACGCTCTCGAGCTTCCACACGCCATACGTCGACGCTGTGCAGCGCGCCCACCAGCGTAGCGCCGCACCGCGCACCGTCCGCCGCGCGATCGCCCTCATCGAGGCGAACGCACGGGAGCCCCTGACGCTCGAGGACATCGCCGTGGCATCCGGGATCTCGTCCCGCGGACTGCAGCACGCGTTCCGCCGCGCACTCGACACGACCCCCATGGAGTACCTGCGGCTGGTCCGCTTGGTGGGCGCCCACGAGGAGCTGCGATCGGGCGACCCCGTGTCGATCGCCGAAGTCGCACGCCGCTGGGGATTCTCGAGCGCCTCGCGCTTCGCGCGCTACCACCGCGAGCACTACGGCCAGAACCCCGCGCAGGTGGTGCGCATGTTCTGATGCGGTAACGCCTTCGGTCTCGTCGTTGCGCGCGGCGTCCCGCGAGAGGCTCCGACGCGCACAGCGAATGCACAGTGAAAAGCGAAGCGGGCACGACGCCCCAGGGAGGACTACGTGGGCAAGTTCATCTACGAGAGCGGCGTTCGCAACGAGTTCGAAGACCGCCTCCTCGCACACCTGCAGGTCGTCGTGGGAAACAAGCTCCGTCGCGGCGAGCCGTTCTACTTCGTCTGGAAGGACGACATCAGCACGGGAGGCGGCCGCACCTCGGTCTGGATGCACCCCCGGGCGAACCTCGTCTTCAAGTACAACGGCGGGCGTCCCCCCGCCCTGAACCGGGCATGGCTCGAAGCCCTCATGTCCACGGCGAACTCGCCCACCGGGCTGTACGTCGTGCCCGAGCCCTCCGAAGAGGCGGCCCCGCCGGAGTCCTACGCCTGACTCCTCGACTGTGCGACCGGCGGTGTCAAGCCGCTGTCCAGGAGCCGCGCGAGGCCGCACCGTGAGGGGGACGAGAGGATCCCCCATGACCGACTCCCCGCGCATCGTCGTGATCGGCGGCGGAAACGCCGGCCTGTCCGTCGCCGGGCGCCTGCACCGCGCGCGCCTCGGCGACATCACCGTGATCGAACCGCGCACGTCCCACGTGTTCGCGCCCCTCCAATCGCACATCGCCGGCGGTGCGGCCCGAGCGTCCGAGGCCGCGCGCGCCCAGGCCGACGTCACCCCTCCGGGGGTGCGGTGGCTGCGCGACGAAGCCTTCACGGTGGATGCCGAGACCCAACGTGTGCACCTGGTCTCGGGCGGGCGGATCGACTACGACCAGCTCGTGGTGTGCGCCGGGATGCGGATGGCGTGGGAGCAGATCCCGGGACTGCCCGAGGCCATGGCCGCCCCGACCGGCATCTCGAACTACGACTACGAGCTCGCCGCGAAAGCCTCGCCGGTGCTCCGCGACCTACGCTCCGGCACGGTCGTCTTCACGCAGCCGCCCGAGCCCGCCTCGTGCGGGGCCGCGGCCCAGAAGCCGATGTACCTCGCGTGCGACTGGTGGCGGGCGATCGGGGTGCTCGACGACATCCGCGTCGTGTTCGTGTGCCCGGATCCGGTGCCCTTCGGCATCCCGGCCATCGACGACGAACTCCGCCGCAAGATCGACGAGTACGGCATCGAGGTGCGCTACAGCCGGGACGTCAGGCGAGTGGATGCCGACTCCCGCACGCTCGTGATCGGTCGAGGCGACGCCGAAGAGACGCTGGCGTACGACGTGCTGCATGCGGTCCCCCCGCAGCGGGCCCCCGAGTGGATCGCGGGCAGTGGTCTCGCCGCGCCCGACGACCCGCACGGATTCGTCGACGTCGACCCCGAGACGTTCCAGCACACCCGCCACCCGCAGATCTGGGCCGTGGGCGATGCCGCCACGGTGGCCACGCGGCGCTCGGGCGGGGCGATCCGGCAGCAGGCGAAGGCGCTCGTGAAGAACATGAAGGCCGCGATGGCCGGGCGTACGCCCTCGGCGAAATACAACGGCTACAGCGTCGTCCCCTTCACCGTCTCGCGCGGCACCGTGGTGTTCGCCGAGTTCGACCGGAAGGGCCGGCTGCAGCCGACGGTGCCGTTCTGGCGCTCTCTGTACCGCGAACGGCGCCTGTCGTGGATCGCCGATCGCCGCATCCTGCCGTGGGTGTACTGGCACCTGATCCTGCGCGGGCGGGCGTGACGGCCTCCCCACGCGTATAGGGCACGAACGCCGATCCCTCAACCCCGGGGGCCCGTCGGCGGCATCGGTCGAAGACTGGGGGAAGCCCCGGAAGCCACACGAAAAGAGGACACCATGGCACAGGTCATCGAAACCATCGACGTCAACGTTCCCGTCCGCGTCGCGTACAACCAGTGGACGCAGTTCGAGGAGTTCCCGCACTTCATGAGCTTCGTCGAGTCCATCACGCAGAAGAGCGACACCCTCACGCACTGGAAGGTGAAGATCGCCGGTGCCGAGCGCGAGTTCGACGCCGAGATCACCGAGCAGCACCCCGACGAGCGTGTCGCGTGGAACAGCGTGGGCGGCGACGAGAACCACGCGGGCGTCGTCACCTTCCACCGCCTCTCCGACGACGAGACGCGCGTCACCGTCCAGATCGACTGGGCGCCCACCGGTGTCCTCGAGAAGCTCGGTGCCGCCTTCGGCGCCGACGACCACTCGGTCAAGAAGGACCTCGACAACTTCAAGGAGTACATCGAGTCGCGCGGTGCCGAGTCCGGCGCCTGGCGCGGCGACGTCAGCTGACGTCGAGCGATGAGAAAGCCGGGCCCGTCCGTGATGGACGGGCCCGGCTTTCGTCATGCGCGGGTCACCACTGCGGGTGGATCTCCGCCCGCAGACGCCGGTCATACACGTCGCGCACCAGGGTGTCGAACGCGCCGAGGTCGAAGCCCCCGTCGAGCAGTTCCGCCGCTTGGGCGTTGGCCGTCGCCTGACCGACCGAGCGCGCCCCCGGGATCACCGAGGTGACACCCTCGCGCGAGGCGATCCACGCCAGCGTGGCGGCCGGCAGGTTGACGCCCTCGGGCAGCGACGCCTTGAGCTCGTCGGCCGCCGCGACGCCCTCGTCGAAGGGCACGCCCGAGAACGTCTCGCCCTTGTCGAAGGCCTCTCCGTTGCGGTTGTAGGTGCGGTGGTCGTTCTCGTCGAACGTGGTGGAGCGGGTGTACTTCCCCGACAGCAGTCCGCTGGCCAGCGGCACGCGCGCGAACACCGCGACGTTCTTCTCGGCCGCGAGCGGCAGCACCTCGTCGAGGGGCTTGAGACGGAACGGGTTGAAGATGATCTGCAGGTTGGTGAGGTTCGGCCGCTGCAGAGCCGAGAGCGCCTGGTCCATCGTCTCGACCGAGGCGCCGTAGGCGGCGATCACGCCCTCCGACACGAGCTGGTCGAGGGCCTCCCAGGTGGCGTCGTCGTCGATGACCGCCGACGGCGGGCAGTGCAGCTGCACGAGGTCGAGCGTCTCGGTGTCGAGCAGCCGCCGCGAACGATCGAGCCAGCCGCGGAAGTTCTCCATGACGTAGTTCTCGGGAACCTGGTCTTCGCGGCGGCCCATCTTGGTCGCCACGGTGATGTCGTCGGCATCCCGATCCTTCAGGAATGTTCCGATGATCTGCTCCGACCGACCGTCTCCGTAGACGTCGGCGGTGTCGAACAGGGTCACGCCGGCGTCGGCCGAGGCCGCCAGGACGGCGCGTGCGTCGTCTTCGCTGACGTCACCCCAGTCGGCTCCGAGCTGCCAGGTGCCGAGACCGACGGCCGAGACCTGACGGCCGGTTCGGGAGAGAGGGCGCTGCTGCATTGCGGTTTCCTTTCGAGGCGTGATCCGAGCCTAGCCAGCCCCTCCGCCCTCGCGGGCCGCGTCAACCCCGTCCGGCCGCGGGAACCGCGCGCCTAGCGTGGCGACACACCCACGGAAGGAACACCATGGACATCCCCGCCGACCGACTCCCCGGAGCCGACGAAGAGAACCTCGTCCCCGAATCCGACGGCCTCGCCGCCGATGTGCCCGCCGGTGCCGCCGGCGCGGACTCCGGTGCCGTGGGCACCGCCCGCGTCGATCCCGACGACGAGGCCCGCCTCCAGGGCATCTCGAGCCAGAACGACCTGCCCGGTGTGGGCACGCGCGCCGCCGACGGGCTGACCGAGCGCGGTACCGACGATGCCCGCGGAGAGGTCGGATCGACCTCGCGACACACCGAGGACACCGGGCGCCCCGACCGTGACCCCCACGACGAGGGTGCGGACGAGGCGATCCGTACCCCCGCCTCGCCGCCGCCCGCCGCGGACGGCGGTGAGCCGCACGTCGACGGCGACGACCCGATCGCCGCGTTCCAGCCCGGCGTCGGCCGCGACTCGGCCGCCTCGAGCAAGATCGCGCAGAGCCTGCCCGACCCCGACGACGCCTGACGCGCGTCGCGAAGATCCGCGCACCCGGGGGTCTTCCCGGGTGCGCGGATCTTTTTCAGTGGGCCAGACGCAGGGCGTCCTGGGCCAGGTGGAAGAAGTCGCTCATCGCGGCGGCGACCGCTTGGGCGTCGCCGTCCGACATCAGCCACACCACCGTCGCCTCGCCCGCGTCGTCGCGCACGAACCAGCTGCCCGTCAGCACACCCCGGCTCGACCCGCCCTTGAACGCGGCGTACGGCCACGACCCGAGATCGAGCCCCTGTCCGGGATTCTCGCTCAGGATGCCGAGCACCTCGGCATCCTGGGTCTGCTGCAGCGCACGGTGCACGGCGGCGAGGTCGTTCGCACTGGCGAACCAGTCGAATCCGTCCTGCCAGACGGGGGTCGTGACGTCGGCCGCCTCGACGGCGAGGGGAGCCGCGTCGATCCGGTCGAGCAGCGCGCGCTTGCCCGCGTCGTCGGCCGCGGTCCACTCGGCGCGCACAGAGGCATCGCCCCAGCCGAGGGTGAACAGTTCCTTGGTCGAGAAGAAGGGCGAGAGCACCTCCGGGGCGCTGTGGCCCGAGCGGATGACCGCCGCCTCGACGCGCTCGCGCCCGAGACGCGTGATGAGCAGGTCGGTGGCGGTGTTGTCGCTGATGCGGATCATCGCCGAGGCGGCGTCCCGCACCGAGACCTCGGTCCCGGTGGGCGCGGTCTGCAGTTCGCCCGATGGCAGACTCCGGTCCTCGTCGCGGAGGACGAGGGTCTCGTCCCACGACAGGTCGCCGGAGGCCACGGCATCCGCCACCGCGAGGAGCACGTACAGCTTGAACGCCGAGGCGAGCGGGGCCAGGCGATTCGCGTCGACGGCGAGCGCCTCGTCGTCACCGCGGAGCACGAGGGCACTGACCTCGCCGGGCAGATCGGCGAGACGCTGCTCGACCTCGTCGAGAGAGGTCGAGGGCGTCCACGGCGGCGCCACGGGTCCGAAGACCATCCCCGTGATACGGCTCGCGCCGTCGATGGTGAGCGAGAGATCGAAAGGGTCGCCGAGGGCGCCCGCGAGGGTCGCCACGGCCTCGGTCTCGGTGCCCTGGTAGGCCGTGACGGTGAACGGGGCGGCCGGCCGCAGCTGACGGTTGACGAGCTCGGCGACCTGCTCAGCCGGCACCTGCGCGAGGAAGCTCTCGTGCAGGACACTCGCCCACTCCCCCGGTGTGGTGTCCGCCTCGCCCTCCAGCGTGTCGATGATCCACGACACGCGCTGTCCGACGGGGGTGTTCGGAACGTCAACGGATGCCGTGGGGCTCTCCGGGGTGTCCGGCGCGGCGCTCGCGCAGGCGGTGAGCGCCGCGACGGCGGCGAAGGAGAGGGCGGCGGCGAGGCGACGGGCGAGAGTCACGGGATGTCCTTCCGGGGGGAGTTCCCACGGTACGGACGCCGCGACCCGGGCGCCTCCCTCGTCGGAGGGAGATACGCCGCCGCCCTCCTCAGCCCCTGATCCGGCGGCTTCGGTCGCGCCATCCGAGCACCACGTCGACGGCGACGAACACCGCCAGCGTGTACCCGACCAGGGGCAGCACCAGACCGATCGCGACCGCGGCGACGAGCACGGCCCCGATCCCCCACCACGGGGCGTGGCGCAGCACGCCGCGCGCGGGCGACCCGACGGCGCCGATCGGACGGCGCTTCCACCACATCGCGTACCCGAGCACGACGAGCGCGGCGATGCCGATCGCGAGCACGAACAGGACGAGCTGGTTCGCGAGGCCGAACATCGTGCCCATGTGCAGATCGACGCCCCAGCGCGACAGCTTCGCCAGCAGCGGGTAATCGGCGAAATCCACCCGGTCCGTCACCCGCAGGGTGGATCCGTCGATCGCCACGGCGTCGACCTCGGTCGGGAAGCTGCGGTGGATCTCCTGCACGACCCACGCCTTCCCCGCGGCCGCGGGGGGACGGATCTCGAGGTCGCCGGAGTCCACGTTCACGTCGCGGGCCACGGCCCATACGGCGTCGAAGCTCGCCGGGTCGACGGTCGGCGCGCTCGAGGAGTGCGCCCCGCCGTGGTGGGCGTGTTCGCCGCCCGCCGCAGCCTGCCCGTCGAGAGTGGTCGTCAGCGAGGGCGTTCCCCCACCGACGAGGGCCCGCAGGTCGGACACGTTCGCGCCCGCGAACGTCGACCACGTGATGCCCGTGGCCGACAGGAACAGCGCCCCGATCACGACCCAGATGCCCACGGCGGAGTGCCAGCCCGACAGACGCCGGTAGCCCGTGTGCCGTCTGTTCGGCCGCAGCAGGTCGCGGCGCCCCCGACGGCTGCGCACGAAGCGGCCGATCCAGAGACCCAGTCCGGCCAGCGCCACGATCCCGAGCCACGACGCCGCGAGCTCGCTGTACCAGCGCCCGACATCGCCGAGGTGGAGCGAGCGGTGCAGGTCGCTGAGCCAGTGCCGCAGAGGCAGGGCGCCGCTCGTGCCGTAGGCCGGCAGGTCGCCGCGGATCTCGGTGGTTGCGGGGTCGACGAAGATCGCCCGGGTGGTGCTCTCGGGAAGGGCCTCGTCGGCGAACATCACGCGGGTGGTGGCTCCGGCCTCGGGCGCCGGACGCACGGCGACGGGGGTCGCGTTCCCTCCGACGTACTGCTCCGCGGCCTCGACCTGTCGGGCCAGCGGCACCGCCGACGCCGTCGAGGAGGCGGTCAGCTCGTGGGCGTAGACCGTGCTCTCGAGGGTCGGGGTGATCGCGTAGAGCGCTCCGCTCACTGCCGCGACGAGGATGAACGGGCCCACCAGCAGCCCCGCGAAGAAGTGCAGGCGCCGCAGCAGCGCGGTGAACCATCCGCGCGACGTCGATTCCCGAGAGGGAGCGGAAGGGGATGCCGGGGCCTGAGGCCCGGAGCCGACGGCGGTCATGCGCGGGCTCCGGTCAGCGCCGCACCCGCACGCGGCGAGAAGGGAGGAGTGAGGAACATGGTGTTCTCTTTCCGGGCACAGGATGCGCCCGAGTAAGGCGTCCGCCGCGGCGGACGTCGTCGCCGACGAAGGTCGCCCCCTCGATGCGGGGCGCCGACGTCGGCCGGAAGGGTGAGGGACGCGTCCGAGACGCGTCGATGATCGCGCTGCTCCGGCGCGAATCCGAAGCAACGGTCGATGGCCCCGCCGTCGCACGGACGGGCGGAGCGAGACTCAGGAGGCGAGCAGCGGAGGGCCGCGCCGGTGCGCGGACGAGACCACGAGAGCCGAGATGGGGCGCACCGCCGTGACGACGGCGGGGGCACTCCGCCGCACGGACGGCATGACGGGGAGCGTCAGCACGACGCGCACCCTGGCGCGCAGCCACGCGACGCTGCGCTCCGCGAGCACCCTCAGGGCCGCGAGGGTACGCTCGCCCCGGTCCAGGGCGACGGTGGTGACGACGGCGGCGGCCGCGTGGCCGAGCCACATCGCGGCATCCGGGGTCATCACCGGAGCAGCCGCGCCCGCGAGCACGGGCAGCGCAGAACCGTGGACGTGCGCCGCAGCGGCGAGGTCGTAGCTGCCGAGGACGAACAGCGTGTGGAACAGCACCTGGCTCACGGCGACGGCTGCAGCCAAGCGCAAGGTCGACAGGCGGCGACCCGCGAGCGCCGTACACACCACGAACGACAGGGCGAGCGGCACCGCGAAACCGAACAGGCCGGGAATCTCGCCCCCGCCGCTGACGTGAGAGAGCAGAGCGACGAAGGTGGCGACGGATGCCGCGGCCGCACCGCGCGCTGCGCGCGTCGCCCGGGCCTGTCGTCGCATGGGACTCATTGTGTCAGGCGGCGGGGCTCGCGCCGGACGGGTGTCATCGACCGAAGACCCCACCCCTAGGCTGAGACTCACCCAGGCCAGGAGGATGCCGTGACCCCACCCCGTGTCGTGATCGCCGGCGCGAGCGGCTTCGTCGGCCGCGCCCTCGCCGACGCCTTCCGCGCGGACGGATACCGGGTCGCGACCGTGGGGCGCGCCGGAGACGCGGTGTGGGGGGACGCCGACGCGATCGCTGGGCTCGTCGACGGAGCCGACGTGCTCCTCAACCTCGCGGGGAAGATCGTGTCGTGCCGCTACACCGACGCGAATCGCGACGAGATCCTCCGCTCGCGGGTCGACACCACCCGCGCGCTGCACACCGCCGTCGCGACGGCGGAGAGGCCACCCCGCGTCTGGATGAACGCCTCGACCGCGACCGTCTACCGGCACGAGACCCAAAACGGCAACGACGAGACGGACGGCGTGACGGGCGAGGGGTTCTCGGTCGATGTGGCGACCGCGTGGGAACACGCGTTGTTCGCCGGAGAGCTCCCCGCCACCCGCCGTATCGCCCTGCGCATGGCGATCGTGTTCGGCGACGGACCGGCCACGCGCATCCTGCTGGCTCTCGCGCGACTCGGTCTCGGGGGACCCCAGATCGACAGCTGGTGGTTCCCGCACCGCCGCTACCGCGGGATCGGGCCCCGACCCACGGGTCCCGCCTGGTCGGGCTGGCGGCGGACGTCGGGGCGGCAGCGCTTCAGCTGGATCCACATCGACGATGTCGTGGCATCCGTTCGTTTCCTCCGCGATCGCGACGATCTTGCGGGGCCGGTCAACCTCTCCGCCCCCGGAGTCGTCGACAATCGCACGCTCATGCGCGAACTGCGCCGTGTGGCCCGCGCCCCCTTCGGCCTGCCCGCGTACCGGTGGATGCTCGATCCAGCCATGGCGGTGCTGCGCAATGAGCCGGAGCTCGTGCTCAAGAGCCGGTGGGCGGTGCCCCGCGTGCTGACGGAGGCCGGGTTCTCGTTCCGGTACCCGCAGATCGGACCGGCCCTCGATGCTGTCGTGGCCGTGCGGCCCGCTCGCGCGCGGGATCTCTTCTCGAGCTAACCCGCGCAGCGCACGACGCCCCCGCAACGACGAGCTCGTCGGACGGGGGCGGCGGCCGTGACAGGGCGAGCGTCCGGCGGCACGACGCGTGTCAAGACCGCTGCGGGCCGGGCCCGCCCGGTCTAGCGTCGAGGTCACCGACGAACACAGGAGGCGGCATGAGCGAGCGCGACGTCAACGGACACGACTCAGGACACGGGACCGGACCGGGCGAAGGCGAGTACACGGACGTGCAGCTGCCCGACGGCACCGCGGATCGTGGAAGCTCCGACCGCGCCGGCGAGTACGTCGACCGCGAGAATCCCGACGGCAGCGAATCGCGACCGCGCACCGACGAGGCCGGCGCCTACACCGACGTCGAGCAGCCCGGTGGACACGAGTCGCGGGAGAACCTCGACGACCCCGGCGAGTACACCGATCGCGATCGCTGAGTCGTCAGCGTTCGAGCGTGCGGCGGGGATCCACACGATAGGCCGACCGGTAGGCCTCGACGAAAGCCGCGGTGTCGGTGAACCCCCACCGTGCCACGACGTCGCGGAGGGTGACCGAGGTGGGGTCGGCGCCGACGAGGTCGCTGTGGGCGGCGCTCAGCCTCGCCGCGGCCAGGTGGTCCTCGGGGGTCGAGGCGAGCTGCCCGTTGGCGGCGAACGCCCGCCGGAGACCGGCGACCGAGGCGCCCACGGCGCGCGCGACGTCGTCGACGGTGACCGGCAGAGATGCGTGATCGTCGATCCACGATGTCGCGGACGCGTAGATCGACGCCTGTTCGATCGCCGACGCCCGGCGCTCACGCGGGTCTCCCGCGAGGGGGAACGCTTCGAGAGTGGCCGTCGCGAGGGTGCGGCGCACGTGCGCGCGCACGAGGGGCTCGCTCATCAGGGGCACTTGCGTGAACGACCAGCGCACCGTCGCGAGCCAGTAGTCGCGCAGGCGGCGCGAGACGGGGCCCGTACCGGCGAAGCGGACGGAGAGATCGTCGTCGCCGTAGACCGCGCGTGCCGTCTCGGTCAGCCAGCCGGAATCGAAGGCGATCAGGTGCAGATCGGTATCGTCGGGGCGACCGATCAGCTCGTGACCGGGCTGGACGAGGCCCGGCTCGACGCTGTACTCCCCCGTCTCGGGCCCGACGGTCCACGCGTATCCCGGTGTCGAGGTCGCGAAATAGAACCGGTCCGCTTCGTAGATCACCTCGGCCCGGCATCGCCACGTCAGCCGGCGCATCGAGAAGGCGGCGTCGCCGACGGCGTGCTCCGCGAACGTGCCGCGGTCCGCTTGCACGTCGACGTGCCCGTACTGCGCTTGCAGCCAGGCCTGCGTTTCGGCGACGTCGCTCGTGCGGACGCTCGTGTCGAAGAACTCGTTCATGCGAAGGGGCGTCAACCGCCGTCAGGACGGTGCGCTCCTGCCCATGATAGTTAGGCGAAAGCCTTACCCCTCGAAAGGACCCCGATGGCCGACTCGCCCACCATCCGCCCCATCGCCACGGACGATGCGGGTGAGGTGCTCACGATCCAACGCGCGGCGTTCGCCGGCGAAGCACTCATCTACGGTGATCCGGACATGCCCCCACTGACGCAGACCCTCGACGAACTCCGCGCGGAGCTCGTCGAGAACCTCGGGTGCGTCGCCGTCACGGATGGTCGCCTCGTCGGCGCCGTCCGCGCCCGCCTCGCCGGCGAGTTGCTGCTCATCGGTCGTCTCGCGATCGCCCCCGATCAGCAGGGCGAAGGCCTGGGTACCCTGCTGCTCGCCGCGGTCGAAGACCGCGGCCGCGAGGCCGGGGCGACCGAGGCGGAGCTGTTCACCGGCGGGCTGAGCGAGGCCAACCAGCGCCTGTACGAGCGGGAGGGGTACCACCGCTCCGAAGAGACCGCCGACGGCGAGATCTTCTACCGCAAACCGCTCGGCTGACCCTCCGGCGACGCCTCGAGGACAGGAGAATCAGCCGGCGACAGGGGACTCTGGGGAACCGCCCCTGCTCCCCGCAGAGTGCCTGTTCTCACGTCCCGCGGATGCCGAAAGAGGCCGCCGCCCGAATCCGGACGACGGCCCCTTCTGGCGTGCTGCTTACGGCGTGGGCATGCCGCCGTTGACGTTCAGCGTCTCGCCGATGACGTAGCTCGACTCCGCCGAGGCGAGGTAGACGTAGGCCGGGGCGAGCTCGGCGGGCTGACCCATGCGGCCCAGCGGGGTCTCTTCGCCGAACTCGTCAACCTTCTCGTCTGGCTGGCCGTCGGTGACCTGCAGGGGGGTCCAGATCGGCCCGGGGGCGACGGCGTTCACGCGGATGCCCTTCGGTGCGAGCTGCTGGCCGAGCGCCTTGGTGAAGGTGTTGATGGTCGACTTCGTCGACGCGTAGTCGACGAGGATCGGTGCCGGCGAGTACGCCTGGATCGACGTGGTGTTGATGATGGTGGAGCCGGGCGCGAGGTGCGGCACGGCCTCTTTGCAGATCCAGAACATCGCGTAGACGTTGGTCTTGAAGGTGTCGTCGAACTGCTCGTCCGACAGTGTCGTAACGTCCTCGTTGAAGATCTGCTTGCCGCCGTTGTTGACGACGATGTCGAGGCCGCCGAGGCCCTCGACGGCTTCCTTCACCAGGGTCGTGGCGTAGTCGCGCTCGCGCAGGTCGCCCGGGATCTGCACGACGGTCGCGCCCGCCTCGCGGAGGATCCCGGCGATGCGGTCGGCATCCACCTTCTCCTCCGGCAGGTACGACATGGCGACCGAGGCGCCCTCGCGGGCGAAGGCGATCGCGGTGGCCGCGCCGATGCCCGAGTCGGCACCCGTGATGAGCGCCTTGCGCCCCTTCAACCGCTCGCTTCCGACGTAGGTGTCCTCACCCAGAGCGGCTTTCGGCGTGAGCTCGGCGTCGAGGCCTGGCTCCTTCTGATCCTGGGACTGCGGGTCGATGTCGGCGTAGAGCTTGGTCGGGTCGGTGAACGTGTACTGCGTGCTCATGGCGAGTCCTTTCAGAGGGGGGTCGGATGCCGGGGCGAAGTGCCTCGGCGGAGGATCAGCGGTCGCCGAGTTCGGCGTCGTCGACGAGTTCGCGGATGACGAGAGCGGCGTTGATGAGGGCGAGGTGGCTGAGGGCCTGGGGCAGGTTGCCCCAGAACGCCCCGTCGGCCTCGGCGATCATCTCGGAGTAGATGCCCACGTCGTTGCCCTGGGCGACGAGCGCGTCCATCGCCTCGACGGCCTCGGCGTGACGGCCGACGCAGGCGAGCGCGGTCGCCCGCCAGAAGGCGCACGCGACGAAGGTCTGCTCCTCCTGGTCCATACCCGTGTACCGGTAGACCAGGTGGTTCTCGGTGGTGAGGCGTTCGGTGACGGCATCCAGGGTCTTCGACATCCGCTCCCCGCGGTCGAACCCGGTGGGGGCGTGCAAGAGGACGGATGCGTCGAGGTCTTCGCTGCCCGGGGCGATCGTGTACGCCTGCAGCTTCTCCGACCAGCAGCGCTCGTCGACCCACGCGTGGATGCGGTCGCGCTCGGCCCGCCAGCGGTCGCCGTTGTCGGGGATGTGCCCGCCGCCGGCCAGCCACTGCGCGTCGTCGAGGGCCTTCCAGCAGCCCATCTTCGACGAGGTGTAGTGGCGCAGCTCGGGTAGCTCCCACATGCCGGAGTCCTCGCGGCGCCAGAGGTCGCAGGTGCGGTCGGCGACGTCGGCGAGCAGACGCCCGGTCTGGATGTCGAGGCGATTGCCCGCTTCGACGTAGGTGCGGCACAGGGCGATGAGATCGCCGTAGACGCCGAGCTGCAACTGCCCCTGCGCGGGGTTGCCGGTGACGACCGGCTGGTTGCCGTTCCAGCCGGGGACCTCGTGCTTCTCGAGTCCGATCTCGGCATCGCCGTCGAGCGTGTACATGACCTGCACCTCGGGGCCGTTCTTGCGGATCGTCCGCAACAGCCACGAGATCGCCGCGTGCGTCTCTTCGCGCAGGCCGAAGCCGACCCACGCGTGGGCCGTGTAGGCGAGGTCGCGCACCCAGGCGAACCGGTAGTCCCAGTTCTTGCCACCCCGCGGGTTCTCGGGCAGAGACGTCGTCGCCGCGGCGGCGATCGCCCCGGTGGGGCTGAACAGCAGGAGCTTGAGGGCCAGCGCGCTGCGCTGGACGTCGTCGGCCCACGGACCGTCGTACGAGAACTCGTCCGACCACATCTGCCAGCCGCCGATGGTGCGGTCGATGCCGCGGTCGACGTTCGGCGCGTGCGGGATGCGCAGCGGCTCTCCCTCGGTCGCCGCGATGACGAGCAGGTGCCGCGAGCCCTTCGTCGCGGTGAAGCCTCCGTCGATGCTCTCGTCACCGGCATCCGGCTCTCCGCGCACCCCGTGCTCGTGGCCCGTCACCGCGAGCGAGACGTGACCGATGCGCATGATCGAGAAGCCGTCGATGCGTTCGGTCCAGGGCGCCGCCGAGCGCAGCATCGTTCCGGGTTGCACGCACCAGGCGAACTCGACTTCGCCCTTCACGCCGTCCACGCGCCGTGCGAGCTCCGCCCACGGCAGGCGTCCGGCGATACCGGTCACCATGGCATCCGTCACCGTGGCGACACCCGTCTCGGTGGTGAAGGTCGTCTCGAGGACGTTGGTGTGCTCGATGTAACGGCGCGTGACCTCGTACTCCCCGACGGGCGCGAGCTGGATGCACCCGCCGGCCGACTCGTCCACGAGGCGCGCGAACACCGGGCGGGAGTGGATGTTCGGAAGGGGCAGCCAGTCGACGGACCCGTCGAGGCCGATGAGGGCGACCGTGCGACCGTCGCCGATCGCGGCGTAATCGCGGAGCGGCCGGGAGGGCGAGGGCGGTTCGATGGGCACGTGCTCACGCTAGGAACGGCGCCCGACCGACAAGCCGGGGTTGTCGTTTGGATGCCGAGCGGCTACGGAGACGGGCCGCGGCGGGACCGGGCTACCTCGCCGCACGCGCCCTCGCAACCCCCGCCGCCGCCATCGAGGACCCGCCTAACGTCGCTACCGACCGCAAGTGAAAGGAATGCGCATGTCCACCACCACGAAGGACGCCCCCACCAAGAACCGTCGTCGCCCGGCCCGCGGCGGCAGCGGTCCCGAGACCACCGACGAGCAGAACGCCGAGAAGGGCTTCCAGGCGTCGGAGAAGCTGACCGACAGCCTCCAGGCGGTACTCGTCGACCTGATCGAGCTGTCGATCCAGGGCAAGCAGGCCCACTGGAACGTCGTCGGCAAGAACTTCCGCGACACGCACCTGCAGCTCGACGAGATCATCGACGCCGCCCGTGAGTTCAGCGACACGATCGCCGAGCGCATGCGTTCGCTGCACGCGCTGCCCGACGGCCGCAGCGACACCATCGCCGAGACCACGACCCTGCCCGAGTTCCCCCAGGGCGAGGTCGACACGGCCGAGGTGGTCGACCTCATCACCGAGCGCATCGACGCCACGGTGGGCACCGTCCGCGACGTGCACGACGACGTCGACGACGAAGACCCCACCAGCGCCGACATCCTGCACTCGATCCTCGAGCGCCTCGAGCAGCTGTCCTGGATGGTCAGCGCCGAGAACCGCGTCGCCCGCAAGTCGTAATCACCGCAGAACACACCGGATGCCGGGGCCTCAGGGCCTCGGCATCCGTCGTTCGTGCGGTGGTGCCGTCCGCGCCACGGCTCAGGTCCGCGCGACGGCTCAGCCGCGCGCGATGAGGAACGGCGGGTGCGGGCCTTCGAGGCGGGCCAACGCGATCTTGACGTCCATGAGGGTCGCACCCACCTCGGCGAACCGTCGGTCGACGTCGGCGAACCGTTCGTCGGTGCTCGCTTCAAGGCGATCGAAGCGTCGATCCACACGATCGAAACGCTCGTCTGTGCGCCGCTCCAACCTGGTCAGCATCCATTTCATTCCACCGAGGATGGCGACAGCGAACGTGAGGAAGAACGCGGCGAGGGCGATGAGCGCTTGCACGATATCGAGGTTCACGGGCGGTCCTTCCTGATTCGCGGATGCGTCGAATGTACGTCACGCGCAGGACGGTGAACCATCCCCGCAGGCAAACCGGTGCAGAACTTCACCCGGACCGCCCCGGGGAGGAGCCGTCAGAGCCGCAGCACCTCCGTGACTCGCACGATAGCCGTGCCCTCCTCCTCGGAGGCCGCGAGGTCGACCTCCGCGCGGATACGCCAGTCGTGGTCGCCGGCGGGGTCGTCGATGATCTGCTCGACCCGCCACACGCCCTCGGCGGCCGACGTCTCGTCGATGACGACGAGAGAAGACGAACGCGCCGCTCCCCCGGTGCGGATCTCGTCGTGCTCATCGAAGTAGCGGTCGAGCACCTCGGGCCAGTCCACGTCGGGGTCGAGCTCGACCAGTTCCTCGTCGCGCTGGAGCGCGGCGAGCTGCACGCGCCGGAACATCTCGTTGCGCACGAGCACGACGAACGCACGCCGATTCGTCAGGATCGACGGCGGCGCGGGCGGCACCACCGGAGCATCCGGGTCGTCGGCCGGGTTGATGAGCTGCTCCCACTCGTCGACGAGGCTCGAGTCGACCTGCCGCACCAGTTCGCCCAGCCAGGCGATGAGGTCGAGCAGGTCCGGGGTCTGCGCGTCGACCGGCACCGTCTGACGGATGGCGCGGTACGCGTCGCTGAGGTACCGCAGCACGAGGCCCTCGCTGCGGGCCAGCTGGTACAGCGACACGTACTCGCCGAACGAGCACGCGCGCTCGAACATGTCGCGGACGACCGACTTGGGCGACAGCTCGAAGTCGCGGATCCACGGCTGGCTCGACGCGAACACCTCGTACGCCTGCGCGAGCAGCTCGTCGAGCGGCTTCGGCCACGTGATCTCTTCGAGCAGCTCCATGCGCTCGTCGTACTCGATGCCCTCGCGCTTCATCGCCGCGACCGCCTCCCCGCGGGCGCGGAACTGCTGCTGCGACAGGATCGGCCGCGGGTCGTCGAGCGTCGCCTCGATGACGCTGACGACGTCGAGCGCGTAGTGCCCGGTGCCGACCGATGACGCCGGAGGCGCGGCATCCGGCCCCCGTCCGAGCTCGACCTCGGGGTCGAGCATCTCGATCGCGGCGAGCGCGAACGGCGACAGCGGCTGGTTCAGCGCGAAGTTCGGCTGCAGATCGACGGTGAGCCGGATGCCGTCGGCCCCGGCCTCGACGACACCGGCCTGAACGAGGGTGCGGAAGATCGCGAGGGCACGCCGGGCGAGCTCGTACTGGCGGGCACGGGGCTCGTGGTTGTCGAAGACGAGGGAGCGGACGTTCGCGAAGACGTCGCCTCCGCGGGCGATGACGTTGATGAGCATCGCGGCCGAGAGCTTCATCTGCGGAACGAGCGGTTCGGGCTCGGCCGCGACGAGGCGGTCGTAGCTCTGCTCGGTCCAGTTGACGAACCCCTGCGGCGCCTTCTTGCGGACGATCTTCTTCTGCTTCTTCAGGTCATCGCCGGCCTTGAGGATCTGGGCGGCGTTCTCGATCTCGTGGTCGGGCGCCATGACGACGACCGTCCCCGCCGTGTCGTACCCGGCGCGGCCCGCGCGCCCCGCGATCTGATGGAACTCGCGTGCCGAGAGCTGTCGCATGCGCGTGCCGTCGTACTTGGTCAGCGCCGTCATCAGAACCGTGCGGATGGGCACGTTGATACCGACGCCGAGAGTGTCGGTACCGCAGATGACCCGCAGGAGCCCCCGCTGGGCGAGGGTCTCGACGAGCCGCCGGTACCGCGGGAGCATGCCGGCGTGGTGCACGCCGATGCCCGCCCGCACGTAGCGCGACAGCGTCTTGCCGAAGCCGGTCGTGAAGCGGAAACCGCCGATGGCCTCAGCGATCTCGTCGCGCTGCTCGCGCGTGATGATCCGGATCGACGACAGCGCCTGCGCCCGCTCCATGGCGGCGGCCTGAGAGAAGTGCACGACGTAGATGGGGGCTTGCTTCGTGTCGAGCAGCTCCTGCACCGTCTCATGGACGGGCGTGCGCGCGTACTCGAAATGCAGCGGCACCGGACGCTCGACGCCGGTCACCCGCGCGGTCGGGCGTCCGGTGCGCCGCGAGAGGTCCTCGGCGATGTTCTCGACGTCGCCGAGGGTGGCCGACATGAGGATGAACTGCGCGCGCGTGAGCAGCAGCAGCGGCACCTGCCACGCCCAGCCGCGGTCGGCCTCGCCGTAGTAGTGGAACTCGTCCATCACGACCTGGTCGACGTCCGCATCCGCGCCCCGGCGCAGGGCGAGGTTCGCGAGGATCTCGGCCGTGCAGCACACGATCGGGGCGTCGGCGTTGACCGAGGAGTCGCCGGTGACCATGCCGACGTTCTCGGCTCCGAAGATCTCGACGAGCGCGAAGAATTTCTCGCTCACCAGCGCCTTGATCGGCGCCGTGTAATAGGTGCGTCCGCCCCGGGCGAGGGATGCCGCGTGCGCGGCCACCGCGACGAGCGACTTGCCCGTGCCGGTCGGGGTGGACAGGATCACGTTCGCGCCCGACACGATCTCGATCACCGCTTCGTCCTGAGCGGGGTAGAGGGTGAGCCCGCGCGAGGCCGCCCACTCGACGAAGCCCAGGTACACGGCATCCGGATCGGCGCCGACGGGGACGTTCTCGAGGAGGGGGGTCACTCCCCCACCCTCTCATTCACGGGGCCACCGGAGCCGTCGACAGGCGCAGTGGGGCGTCCTCACCCGCGGTCACTGAAGACGCCGACGTTCTCGCCGTCGAAGACGAACTGCACGCTCGTGCCGATGGGGAACCGCTGGATGAAGGCGTCGGGCATGCCGTCGGCGACGACGAACTGCACGGTGGCGGGGAAGACCCCGGCTCCGCAGCCGCCGTACACGAAGTTGCCGCTGAAGCCGCGGGTGTCGTCGGCGCCCCTCTCGTCAGCGTCCAGCAGATAGAGGCAGGGGTTGCGGTTGTCGGTTGCGTCCGTGGGAGCCCGCCCCGTGAACGCGGCGATGCCGTAGTAGTCCTGATATCCGCGCTCGGCGCCGGTGCGCTGGCCGAAGACCGCGGGAACAGCCGAGTCGGGATCGGGCACGAGGGTGTCGACCTGGGGCGCTCCCGCCGTCGCCGTCACGGGCACGAAGGACACGCTCACCGCGGTTGCCGCGCTGGCGAGGGCGGCGACCACCGCCAGCGAGATCGCCCATACCCAGAGGCGGCGCTTCGAGCGCACGAGGGGAGGGCGCTCGCGACGGATCTCCTCCTCGTCGTCCTGGGCGGACTCGGCCGGGTCGCCGGACTCCTCGGGCGGGCCCGGCGGCGTTCGCGGAGCCGTGGAAAGCCGGTCCTCGCGCTCGAGCTCTTCGAGGTCGCGCAGACGCGAGACGGCGACGGGGTCATCGGCGATGTCGGCTTCCGGTCCGTAGGCCCGTGCGCGCAGCAGACGCAACTCCTCGCGCACGTCGTCGTCCATGTCCTGAATGGTTCCACACCCGCCGGGCGTCGGGGTCGGCTCTCGGTACATGCGCGGGAATAGATCGCCGCGCCGGGCGTTGCATCGCGTATGCGCTCCTTCGGCACACTCTCCTTCGGCCACTACGGCCCCCTCGGCGGTGGTCGTCAGTTGACCGCCGGCGACTCGATGCTCCAGGCGATCGACCTCGCCCAGGGCATGGACGACCTCGGCGTCAACGGCGTCTCGTTCCGCGTGCACCACTTCGCGCGCCAGCAGGCGGCCCCCATGCCGCTGCTCGCCGCGATTGCCGCACGCACCTCGCGCATCGAGGTCGGCACCGGCGTCATCGACATGCGGTACGAGAACCCGCTCATGCTCGCCGAGGAGGCGGCATCCGTCGACCTCATCAGCGCCAACCGCCTCGCGCTCGGCGTCAGCCGTGGGTCACCCGAGACGGTGGTCCGTGGCTACGAGGCCTTCGGCTACACCGGCTCCGAGGACCCGCGCGGCGGCGACATCGCCCGCGAGCACTTCGACCTGTTCCTGCGCGCGATCGACGGCGAGGGTCTCGCCGAGCGCGACCCCATGAGCCCCTTCGGGGGCGGCACGGGTCTGCAGCGCATCGAGCCGCACTCCCCGGGGCTCCGCAAGCGCATCTGGTGGGGCGCCGGCACCACGGCGACCGCCGAATGGGCCGGGCGCATCGGCGTGAACCTCATGTCGTCGACGCTGCTCACCGAGGCCGACGGAACGCCCTTCGATCTCCTGCAGGCACAGCAGCTCGACGCCTTCCGCGCCGCGTGGCGCGAGGCCGGCCACGAGGGCGAACCGCGCACCTCGGTCAGCCGCAGCATCTTCCCGATCGTCACGGCCGAAGACGAGATGTACTTCGGCGGCTCGGCCGGCAGCGACCAGATCGGCGTGATCGACGGCATGCGCTCGACCTTCGGCAAGACGTACGCGGCCACCCCCGACAAGCTCGTCGAGCAGCTGCAGAACGACGCCGCCGTGATGAGCGCCGACACGCTCATGCTGACGATCCCCTCGCAGATGGGCGTGGAGTTCAACCTCCGCCTCGTCGAGAACTTCGCGAAGCACGTCGCTCCCGCCCTCGGCTGGCAGTCGACGCTCGCGACGGTCTGAGCGACACCTCGAGCGAATCCGGATGCCGATGCCCCGGCGTCGGGGTCCGTTCGGCGCATCTACGGTGAGGGGGTGAGCCTCTCCGTCCGTTCCGCCGTGTTCCCGCGGGACACCGCGGCCGTCGGCGCTCTCGTCGGAGCGTACCTGCGCCAGACGGAGGCCGAGAAGGCCGAGCGCGGGCTCGCCGCCGACACGTTTCCCGACCGCTACGCGGGCGAGATCGACGACCCCGCGACCGCTTTCGCGAGGCGCCGGGTCCACGTCGCCGCTCTCGACGGGGAAGACGTGGGCCTCGTCGTGTCGACGGTCACCCCGCTCGGCACAGAGCTCTCGCGGTTCTGGACCGACCCCCGCGCCCGCGGTCGAGGCGTGGGCTCCGCGCTGCTGACGGCTGCGCTCGGCGCAGCCGTGCGACCCGTGCGCCTGTCGGTCTGGGAGTGGCGCGAGCCCGCACTGCGGATGTACCTCGCTGCGGGCTTCGAGATCGTGCCGTCGTGGGATGACCGTCCGGGGCTCGTGTGCCTCGAGCTGCGGTCAGCGCTTACCGGTAGCCGGTGAGACCCCTCGAGCGAGCGATCGTCTGCGACACGAGGTACTCGCCCCACGCGACGGCATAGGCACCGAGAGACGCCCACACCCAGCCGGTCGGCAGAAGGCCCGCGACGCCGAGGATCGAAGCGACCGTCAGCACCACCACGACGGCCAGCACCGGCAGGGCCGCGCGGGGCCCCGCGAGGGCGCCGTCGGTGCGCCAGATCACCAGAACCGCTCCCGCCGTGGCGACCAGGAGGATGAGCGACGCCCACCACGACCCCAGCGTGCCCATCGTGATCGCGGCACCGAGGCCGGCGGTGGCGAGGGAAGCGGTGCGGAGCGAGCGGATCCTCGTCGCAGGGGGCGAAGCGGCGATGGGGTTCTCCTTCGGGGCGGGCCGGTGTCGGGGACGGCTCTCCAGCGTACCCACGCCTCGATCCGACCCCGCTGGGCGGTCATGTCTACGGTGGGCGGGTGGGCATTTCTCTGACGCGCGTCGACCTCTCCGGCGCAGACGACCGCGCCGCGCTGACGGCGTTCCTCATCTCGAACGTTTTTCCGTTCCACGTGCGCGCGCGTCCGACGGTCGCGCAGGTCGAGAACGACATTCGCGCGGGCTCCTGGGACGGCGACGACGTAGAGACCTTCTGGATCGACGACGAGACGGACGGCCGCGTCGGGGTGATCCGGCTGGAAGACCTGCAAGACGCCACCGCGACGGTCGATCTGCGGCTCGCCGAGGGCACCCGCGGTCGCGGCCGTGGTTCCGAAGCCCTGCACCTCGCGACGGAGCGTGTCTTCTCGCACCACCCCGGCGTCATCCGCTTCGAGGGCCAGACTCGCGAGGACAACGTCGCCATGCGGCGGGTCTTCGAACGGTGCGGCTGGGTGCTCGAGGCGCATTACCGCGACGGCTGGCCCGTCGAGGGCGGCGACCCCATGGCATCCCTCGCCTACAGCGTCCTGCGTCGCGACTGGGAAAGCGGCGACACGACACCCGTGCCGCGCGGCCCCGAGGTGATCCTGCGCGGCGAGCTGCGCTGCGCCGACCCCGGCGAAGCGGAGCGCGTCCGGGCCCACCTCGCCGAGCACATCTCGCTGACCCGCGCCGAGCCCGGGTGTCTCGCGTTCGACGTCACCCCCACCGGGACCGACGGCGTCTGGAGCGTGCGGGAGCGCTTCGTCGATGAAGCGGCTTTCGACGCACATCAGCGCCGCGTCGCCGCGAGCACGTGGGGACGCGAGACCGCCGGCATCCAGCGGTTCTACGTCATCCACGGGAGGGCTCTGGATGCCGACGCCCTCATCGCCACGGCCTGGTCGGCCGAAGAGACGCTTCTGCATCCGGCGGTGCGCTCGAGCCCTCGCGAGCTGAACCGGTTGCTCGACCCCGCATTCATCGAGGTCGGCCAGTCCGGCCGTCGGTGGACGCGAAACGAGATCGTCGCCGCTCTCCGGGAAGAGCCGGGAACCGATCGCTCACCCCGTATCGAGGAGCGCGAGAACCGGCTGGTCGGCCCCGACACGGTTCTTCTGACCTACCTGTTGCGCTTCGAGAACCGCGTCAGCCGCCGGTCGTCCCTCTGGCGATGCGACCCCACGCCGCGGTGCCTGTTCCACCAGGGGACGCCGGTCGGCTGAGGCGTCACCCGTTCGCCGGGAAGGCGGTGTACTCCGCCGGCGCACTGTCGGGGTGGAGGTTCCGGAACGCCGCGAGGTCGCGCACGTTCTTCTGCACCGCTACGACGGCGAAGAGGCTCATCGCGAAGCCGATGCCGTAGAAGCCCTTCTCGGACAGCAGCAGCTCGGCGTTCCAGAGGCCGACCGCCATGAGAGCGAGCGCGACGAGAAGCATGCCCCAGGCGACCCCGAGGTACGCGCCGGTGACGGGGATGTCTTCCGCACGGTCGCGGACGGCCTTCTGCACCGAGATGGCGGCGAAGAGACCGAGCAGGAAGACCGAGAGGTAGAAGCCCTTCTCGGCGAGCGTCATGTGCGCGTTGTACAGGCCGATGAAGTAGACCGAGGCGCCGAGCCCGAGCGCTACCCACGAGGCTCCTACGAACGCCCCGGTCGGGCGACCGAGCACCTGCTGAGCGTGTCCATCCGTCATCTTTCCCACCCCTTCGTCGGGCCCCCTGGCGGGGGCATATGCCGTGGCGGAGAAGGTAGCGGACCGCTCATGCCGCAATCGCTATGAATGTGCAATCTGGGGATGGCGAGCGGCGCGCACGCCGCTGTGGACGAGAAGGTCAGCGCGAATGCGGGGGCTTCTGTCGCCCGGCGTCTCTGCCGTTCTCCGCTTCGAACGCCCGGATCGCCCGGACCGCCCTCGAAACCGAGGCCGCCGCGATGCACGTCAAGCCGATGAAGACGATGACCCCCATCCAGAGCCAGAGGGTCTTCTCGTTCGCGCCGATGAGCCTCGCGATCTGCGCCGAGAGGGTGAAAACCATCCCCACGGTGGCCAACACCGCGAGGTTCCGCGTCCGCGTCAGCGCCATCCGCTGCTGGATGAGAGAGGGGGCCCCCGGGGAGTCGGTCATGTCTCTTCTTATCGATTCGAAGCCGTCGAGGGAATCCCCGGCGCAACCGAAGCGCTCCGTGCCCTCTCGCGCGAGGCGATGAACGCCCGTGGCCCCGTCCGCCGTCCGCGAACCCCCTCGCTCTCCCCGGCCGCGGATGATTGGCTGGCCCGCATGCGACAGGTCCTCATCCTCGGCGGCACCGCGTGGCTCGGCCGCGCCCTCGCGGCGCACGCCCTCGCGCAGGGGGCCGAGGTCACCTGCCTCGCCCGCGGCGAGTCCGGCGAGACGGCACCGGGTGCCCGGTTGATCCGTGCCGACCGAGGCGTCCCCGACGCCTACGCGCGCGTGCAACGCGACTGGGACGAGGTGGTCGAACTCTCGTGGGACGCGGGGTTCGTGGCATCCGCCCTCGACGCCCTCGCCGACCGGGCCGCGCACTGGACCCTCGTGTCGAGCGTCTCGGTCTATGCCCGCTCCGACATTCCGTTCGCCGACGAGTCGGCGGAGCTCGTCGAGCCGAGCGACCTCGACCAGTACGCGGATGCCAAGGTGCACGCCGAACGACTCACCTCGGCGCGACTGGGCGACCGAGCGCTCCTCGCCCGGGCGGGGCTGATCGTGGGGCCGGGCGACCCCAGCGACCGCTTCGGCTACTGGCCGGCGCGCTTCGCCCGCGGCGGTCGCGTGCTCGCGCCGGAGACCAGCGGTCGCCACGCCCAGGCGATCGACGTCGACGATCTCGCCGCGTGGATCGAGCACGCCGGACGCACGGGCGTCACGGGCCCGATCAACGCGGTCGGCGAGGAGCTGCCCCTGGCGGCGGTGCTGGCGGCAGCGCGCGACGCGGCGGCCGTTCCGGGCGAGACGGTCGCCGTCGACGACGACACCCTGACCGCGCGGGGCGTCGCCTACTGGGCAGGGCCGCGATCCCTCCCCCTGTGGCTGCCCGTGAGCGCGGGGGGCTTCGCACGGCGCAGCGACGCGGCCTTCGTGGCATCGGGAGGTCGTCGTCGTCCGCTGGCCGAGACGATGCGGCGCACACTCGAGGACGAAGCCGCACGGGGTCTCGACCGCCCCCGACGCGCGGGCCTGACCCTCGACGAGGAGGCGGAAGTGTTGGCCGGCTAGCGCCCGTTGCGGTCGGCCGCCGAGCGTGGCGGAGCCGACGAGACCTCGAGCGTGTCGAGACCGCGCAGCGAGGTCCAGATGAGCTCCTCGCCCTTCGCGGCGTGCTGCGACGCGCGCACGGCGCGCTCGTCGGCCCACGAGTTGAGCACGTGACCGGAGTGGCCGCGCACGTGTTCGAGGACCACGTCGGGCAGCCCCGCCTCGCGCCGCGCGTCGCGCGCCGCGATCAGCGCCTCGAGGATGCCCTGGTTGGCGACCGGCTTCTTCGCGCTGGTCACCCAGCCGCGGCGGCGATGGCCGTCCATCCACTTCGAGTAGGTGTCGATGGCGTATTTGGAGTCGGCCTGCACGACGAGCTCGCGCACGTCGGAATGGTCGGTGATGGCGTACAGCAACCCGAGCAGTTCGCCGATGTTGTTCGTGCCCTCGGGGATCGACCCGGCCGCCCAGTGTCCGTCTTCGCCGACCCAGGCCCATCCCGCCGGCCCGGGATTGCCCTTGCAGGCGCCGTCGGTGGCGACGACGTAGCGGTCAGCGGGCGACGGGGAATCGGTACTGCTCATCCCTCTAGTCTCCCCCGGGGCGCCGCGGACGAACGACGACGCCCCCGCCGCCGGTCCGATGACCGGCGGCGGGGGCGATAGCGCGAGGGTCAGTCGCGACCGCTCTCGGCCTTCTTCTGACCGGCCTCGAGCACATCGCCCGCGGGCAGCTCCTGGTGCCCGCCAAACTGCAGACGCATCGCCGAGAGCACCTGGTTGGCGAAATGGTCCTCGCCACGCGAGGCGAAGCGCTCGAACAGCGAGGCGGCCAGCACGGGCACCGGAACGCCCGTGTCGACAGCGGCCTTGACGGTCCAACGCCCCTCGCCGGAGTCGGACACGCGGCCGGCCAACCCGTCGAGCGTGGGGTTCTGCGCGAGAGCCGCGGCGGTGAGGTCGAGCAGCCACGACGAGATGACCGAGCCGCGGCGCCAGAGCTCGGTGACGCGGGCCGTGTCGATGTCGAACTGGTAGAACTCGGGCTCCTCGAGAGGAGCGACCTCGGCGGAGTGCTCGCCCTGGTGCAGGCCCGCGTCGGCGTTGTTCAGCACGTTCAGGCCCTCGGCGAGGGCTGCCATGATGCCGTACTCGATGCCGTTGTGGACCATCTTCACGAAGTGACCCGAGCCGGAGGGGCCGGTGTGCAGGTACCCGCGCTCCTCGGTCGTGTAGTCGCCGGTGCGACCGGGCGTGCGCTCGACCTCTCCGGGGCCCGGCGCGATCGTGCGCAGGACGGGCTCGAGGTGCGAGACGGCCTCGTCGTGCCCGCCCACCATGAGGCAGTAGCCACGCTCCAGTCCGAACACGCCACCGCTGGTACCCACGTCGACATAGTGGATGCCGCTCTCGTCGAGCTTCTTCGCCCGGCGTACGTCGTCGCGGTAGTTCGAGTTGCCGCCGTCGATGATGATGTCGCCCGGCTCGAGGACGGCGGCGACCTCGTCGACGACCTTGCCGGTGAGGCCGGCGGGGATCATGAGCCACACGGCGCGGGGCTTCTCGAGCTTCGAGGCCAGGTCGGCGATGCTCGTCGCCCCGGTGGCGCCCTCGGCGACCAGCGATGCCACGGCATCCTGATTCACGTCGAACACGACGCAGTCGTGACCATCCCTCATGAGGCGGCGCACGATGTTGGCGCCCATTCGTCCGAGTCCGACCATGGCGAGTTGCATTGGTTCCCCGTTCGTCGTGGATCACGGCCGCCGCACGCGGCCCCTCCGCGAGTCTAGGAGCGTCCGGGGGCACTCGGGATCGGTGCTAGCCCTGGAAGTCCTCGGGATCGACGTCGTCCAGGAACCGCCGGAACTCCTCCACCCGGTCCTCGTCGGCGCCGCCGTCCAGCTCCACGGCCTCGTCGGGCACACCCGCCTCGTCGAAGACGGCGTCCGCCACGAGGATCGGCGCATCCGCGCGTGCCGCGAGGGCGATGGCATCCGAGGGACGCGAGTCGAAGGTGCGGGGACCTGCCGGAGTGTTCAGCACGACCCGCGCGTGGAAGGTCCCCGCGTCGAGGTGGGTGATCTCGACGCGATCGACGGATGCCGACAGCTCGCCGAGCATCGCGGTCATGAGGTCGTGCGCGAGGGGACGCGGCGAGCCCGTACGTTCGATCGCGACGAGGATCGACATGGCCTCTTGCGGACCGATCCACACCGGCAGCACCCGGTCGCCGTGGGTCGCGGTGTCGACGGGCTTCAGCAGGATCACGTGCTGCTGCGAGGGGTCCAGGGCGACTCCCACGACACGCACCCGGATCATGGGGCCATCGTACGGGGCGCACCCGTCGCGCGAGCGTCGCCCGCGCGACGCCGGAAGCTGGCACCGCCGCGACGACGGAGACCGTCGGCGGGGGCGGCGGGCTCGTCACCACCCGAACGCGTTGAACCATTCGCGACGGCGATCGGCCTCGACGCGGGACTCGTCGCCCCGCCACGAGTCATGGGGCTCGAGCAGACCGTCGCCGTCCCGGGAGACGAACGCCCAGCAGAGCGGGCACAGGGCACGGCCATCAGGGAACCCGTCGTCGAGCGTCGGCGCGCGTTCGGCCGGGGTGCCCGCGGCGGCGCATTCCGGCGGGTCGGCCTGCAGGTCGCTCCACAGCAGACGACCACCGGTGCGGTGGTGCAGGCCGCGGTGGCCGTCTTCACGGGTGCAGATCTCGCCGTTTCTTCGGCTGAGACACAGTCTCCGAGCGGCGCCCGGAAGCGCTGCCAGTGTTCGCGTCATCCTTCGATTCTCGCCGCTGCGAGCGCAACGGGGGCAGGTGCGGGATGCGCACGGGGCGGTGGGGGCCGGTGGGGAAGGGGTCGGCGGTCATCGCTGACCACCACCGGTACGACGAGAGAACATGTCGACCTCCTGATGAGACGACCATCCGCCCGTCAGCCGGGAATTCCGAGGGGGTTGACAGGACGACGGTCGGTGCTAGGTATACCCCACGGGGGTATCATCGAGTCCATGCACGGATACGAGGGCCACAAGGACGACCTCCTCAAACGCCTCCGCCGAGCCGAGGGACAGGTGCGCGGCATCGCGCGCATGGTCGACGACGACCAGTACTGCATCGACATCCTGACCCAGGTCTCGGCGGTGACCAAGGCGCTCGAGAACGTCGCCCTGTCGCTGCTCGACGACCACCTCTCACACTGCGTCGCCGAAGCGGCCGCCCAGGGCGGCCCCGTCGCGGAAGAGAAGCTGAAGGAAGCCAATCAGGCCATCGCGCGCCTGGTCCGCTCGTAAGGAGACACGCATGACCGAACAGCGCATCGACCTCGGCCTCACCTCGACCTCGCCCGCGGGTGGCGGCTGCGGCGCCGCCTGCGCGTGCGGCCACGGCACCGCGGCATCCCCCACCTCCTCAGAGGACTCGGCAGCCGGCGTGCTGCGCGTCGAGGGGATGACGTGCGAGCACTGCGTGCGCGCGGTCACCGAGGAGCTCAACACCGTCGAGGGCGTGCAGGTGGTCGACATCGACCTGCGCGTGGGCGGCACCTCGCTCGTGCGCATCGCGGGCGAAGCCGACGACGACGCACTCGCCGCGGCGATCGACGAAGCGGGTTACACGCTCGTCCGCTGACCTGGACAGGGTCGGCGGCGCCCTGCGCACGGGGGCGCGCTCACCGCGACGCGGACGTCAGAAGACGCGGCGCACCAGCGCGTCGACGGCCGCGTGGAACGTGAGGTGCTGCGACACCTCGACCGCGCGGTCGTAACGCGCACCGCCGAGCGCCACGAAGACGGCGCCGACGACCTCGACGTACCCGACGATGTACCCGTCGCGGGCGACCTCGTACAGGTCGAGATCGATGCGCGTCCACGGGATCTCGGTGGGAACAGGCGGGGCCACGAGGGGGACTGCGGTCGCCTTGGCGGCGGCGCGAGCGGCGGCCTTCGTCGATCCCGGGCGGCTGAGGGGTGCTTCCATGACCATGCGAGAACTCCTTGGCTCTTCCGGGGTGTTCTCAGAGTGCGTTGTCCGGCCCTGAACCGCGCGGCCCTTGACGGGACGACGGATCGGGGATACGGCGAGATCAGACGGCGCTGCGTGCGGGGCGGCCCCGGCGTGGGCGCTCCTCAGACAGGTCGAACGGCTCCGCCCCCACGGTGAGCCTCTCGACCTCGTCGAGCCAGCGCAGGTCTGCCTCGAGCCTCTCGCGGCGAGCCGCGCGCACGATGGCCGCGGGAACGGCATCCGTCGTCTCGTCCTGGACCTCGGCGAGCGCCGCACGGACGGCATCGCGTTGAACGGACAGGATGCCGGGCACGTCCGCCCCCGGCAGCGTCAGGGCCAGCGCGATCTTGAGGGCGACGTCGTCGCGCCCCTCGACCAAGGACGGCCCGGCGAGCCATGCTCTCACCTCGGCCCGGCCGTCGGCGGTCAGCTCCCACAGCACGCGCGCTTCGTCGTCGAGGCCCGCGCCCTGCACCAGCCCATCGCGCTCGAGACGCTCGAGGGTCGTGTACACCTGCCCGACGTTGACGCGCGCGCCGGTGCGACGCTCGTATTCGGCCCGCAGTTGAGAGCCGTAGCAGGTGCCGCGATCGAGGATCGCGAGCAGGCTCAGACGGACGGTCACGGGCGCCTCCTGGCGGGTCAGAAATGACTTGCCGAGTATATCGTTCGACGCCGAGGGATCCCCCGACGCGCCGGTAAGGCCCGGCGTAGCATGTGGTCTGACCACACAAGACGGTTCGATCGGAGGCTCCTGATGGAGTGGCTCGACCCCCTCGCCCTCGCCCGCTGGCAGTTCGGGTTGACGACGCTGTACCACTTCCTCTTCGTCCCGCTGACGCTCGGCATGTCGCTCATCGCGGCGATCTTCCAAACCATCTGGTACCGCACCGGAGACGTGCGGTGGCTGCACATCACCCGCTTCTTCGGCAAGATCTTCCTCATCAACTTCGCCATGGGCGTGGTGACCGGCATCGTCCAAGAGTTCCAGTTCGGTATGAACTGGTCCGCCTACTCCCGCTTCGTCGGCGACGTCTTCGGAGCCCCGCTCGCCTTCGAGGGCCTGCTCGCCTTCTTCCTCGAGGCCACCTTCATCGGCCTCTGGATCTTCGGGTGGGACAAGCTCCCCCGCCTCGCGCACCTCGCGAGCATCTGGATGGCGTCGATCGGCGCGACCCTGTCGGCGTACTTCATCATCGCCGCGAACGCCTTCATGCAGAACCCGGTCGGCTACCAGATGTCCGCCGACGGACACCGCGCCGAGTTGGTCGACTTCTGGGCGATGCTCACCAACCCCGTCGCCCTCGCGGCCTTCCCGCACACGATCTTCGCCGGGTGGATGTTCGCGGCGATGGTCGTCGTGGCCGTCTCGGCCTGGCACATGGCCCGCGGGCGCAACACCGACCTCATGCGTAAGACCCTGCGCTTCGGCCTCTGGTCCACCCTCGTCTCGTTCGTCCTCGTCGCCATCGTCGGCGACCAGTTGAGCCTGGTGATGGTGGCGACCCAGCCGATGAAGATGGCGGCAGCCGAGGCGACGTTCAACACCGTCTGCGGACAGGATGCCTCGTTCTCGATCTTCACGCTCGGCACCCCCGACGGAACCAGCGAGCTGTTCTCGATCCGCGTGCCCTTCCTGCTCAGCATCCTGTCCACGCACTCGCTGGACGGCTGCGTCGAGGGCATCAACGACCTCAACACGCTGTACAGCCAGCAGATGTTCCCCCAGTTCGCCGACCAGGTCGACGGCAACTTCGCCCCCGTGCTGTGGGTCACCTACTGGGCCTTCCGCTGGATGATCGCCCTGGGTGGGATCGCGGCGCTCGTCAGCGTCGCGGGCCTCTGGGTCACGCGCAAGAAGGCGACCCGCCCGGTCGCCCCGTGGATGTGGCGCGTCGCGATCTGGGCAGCTCCCCTGCCGATGCTGGCGAGCCTCGTCGGCTGGATCTTCACCGAGATGGGCCGACAGCCGTGGATCGTCTTCGGGCTCATGCTCACGCAGGACGGCGTCTCGCCCAGCGTCCCCGGCTGGAGCGTGCTCATCTCGTTGATCGCCTTCACCCTCGTCTACGCCACCCTCGCCGTCGTGGAGTTCGGCCTCATCGTGAAGTTCGCGCAGAGGGGCCCCGATCCGCTGCCCGACCCCGATGCCGAACACGACGACTCGGTCGAGAACACCCCGACCACGGTCTACTAGGAGCCCCTCATGGACCTCGCACACCTCTGGTTCTGGATCGTCGCCTTCCTCTTCGTGGGCTACTTCGTGCTAGACGGCTTCGACTTCGGCGTGGGGATGTCATTGCCCTTCCTCGGCAAGGACGACATCGCCCGTCGCCAGATCATCAACACGATCGGCCCCGTCTGGGACCTCAACGAGACCTGGGTGATCGTCGCCGGCGCCGCCCTGTTCGCGTCGTTCCCCGAGTGGTACGCGACGCTGTTCAGCGGCTTCTACCTGCCGCTGCTGGCGATCCTCATCGCCCTGATCGCCCGCGGCGTGTCGTTCGAGTACCGCCACCAGCGCGACTCCGCGAGGTGGAAGCGCACTTTCGACCGCATGATCGTCGCGGGGTCCGCCGCCCCCGCGTTCCTCTGGGGCGTGGCGTTCGCGAACATCGTGCAGGGCGTGCCGCTCGATGCCGACCACGAGTACGTGGGCACCGTGCTGACGCTGCTGAACCCCTACGGCATCCTCGGCGGGCTCACGACCCTCAGCCTGTTCTTCCTGCACGGGGTGTACTTCGTCGCGCTCAAGACCGACGGCCAGGTGCGCGCCGACGCGAGGCGCCTCGCGGGCCGCGCGGGCCTCGTCACGATCGCCCTGGCCGCGCTCTTCCTCGTCTGGACGATCGCGAACGCCGCCGGCGCCCCGCTGTTCCTCGGCGTGGTCGCCCTCTCGGGCGTCGCCGCGCTGACGCTGATCGGTTCGTGGCTCGCCAACGCCCGCGACCGCGAGGGCACCGCCTTCACCCTCGGCGCGGTGACCATCGTCGCCGCCGTCGCCGCGCTGTTCTTCGCGCTGTTCCCGAACGTCATGCCCTCCACGCTCGGTGCAGGCTCGAGCCTCACGATCGACAATGCGTCGAGCACCGACTACACGCTCACGATCATGAGCTGGGCGGCGCTCATCTTCCTGCCGCTGATCCTCGCTTACCAGGGCTGGACCTACTGGGTGTTCCGCAAGCGCGTGACCCGCGCCCGCATCGAGAAGGCCGCGCTCGTCGCCCACTGACCATGAAACCCGTCGACCCGCGGCTTCTCCGCTACGCCACCGCCTCTCGCGGCTTCTTCGCCGTGACCGCGGCGATCGTGCTCGCGCAGACGGGCGTGATCGTCGGGTTCGCGTGGGCGCTGACCGCCGCGCTGGTCGGCGTGATCGAGGGCCGGCCGGTCGACGAGCTGTGGGGATACGTGGGGGTGGCGGCATCCCTCGTGCTTCTGCGGGGACTGCTCATCGCGGCCTCGGAGAGCGCGGCGGCGCGGGGGGCGGCGGCGGCGGCGCGGCAGGTGCGGGCGGCGCTCGTGGGCGCGGTCGTTCGTCTCGGACCGGGCTGGCTGGCCCGGCGCAACTCCGCGTCCCTGTCGCTCACCGCGGGACACGGGCTCGAGGCGCTGGATGCGTACTTCGGGCGATACCTCCCGCAGCTCGTGTCCACCGCGCTGACCATGCCGATCGTGATCGGCGCCATCGCCCTGGCCGACCCCCTGTCGGGGCTGATCGTGGTGCTGACGATCCCCCTGATCCCGCTGTTCATGGTGCTGATCGGCCTCGCGACCCGCGGCGTCCAGGAGCGCCAGTACCGAACCCTCGGCCGCCTCGCCGCGCGTTTCGCCGACACCGTCGAGGGCCTGGGAACGCTCAAGGCGTTCGGCCGTCAGCACCGCGCGGCGCGCTCGATCGAGACCCTCACGCGGGACTACAAGCGCGAGACGATGACGGTGCTGCGCGTGTCGTTCCTCTCGGGGTTCGCGCTGGAGTTCCTGGCCTCGATCTCGGTCGCGATCGTCGCCGTCACCATCGGCTTCCGCCTGCTCTCGGGCGATCTGACCCTGCTGACCGGCCTCTTCGTGCTCTTGCTCGCCCCCGAGGCGTACCTGCCGCTGCGCCAGGTCGGTGTGCAGTTCCACGCGGCGTCCGAGGGGGTGGCGGCCACCGACGAGATCTTCGACGCCCTCGACGCCGCCCGCGCGGTCGAAACCCCCGAAGAGCGGATCCCGGATGCCGGTACCCCGGCGCTCGGCTCGACGATCGCCCTCGACGGGGTCCGCGTGCACCGCGAAGGGCACGCGCTCCCCACGGTCTCGCTGTCGGTGTGGCCCGGAGAGATCGTCCTCGTGACCGGGCCGAGCGGCGTCGGCAAGTCGTCGCTGATCGCCGCGCTCCTCGGGTACGCGGAGCACGACGGGCGGGTGCGCATCGACGGCGTCGCCGTGCCGCACGCGCGCGCGTCGGTCGCCTGGGCGGGGCAACGGCCCGGTCTGGTCTCGGGCACCGTCGCCGAGAACGTCGCGCTCGGCTCCCCCGCCGACGCCGACCGGATCGCGGCAGTCCTCACCGATACGGGGGCGGCCGACATCGACCCGGCCACCCCGCTCGGCGCCGGCGGCGCGGGACTCTCGGGCGGGCAGGCTCAGCGCGTCGCCGTCGCGCGGGCGCTGTACCGCGCGCGGGTCGGCGGCGTTCCGGTGCTCGTGCTCGACGAGCCCTCGAGCGCTCTGGATGCCGACACCGAGGCGCACCTGTGGACGACGCTGCGGCGCGAGGCCGACGCCGGCCGTGGCGTGCTCCTCGTCTCGCATCGCCGCTCCGCCCGCGCGATCGCCGACCGCGTGGTCGAGCTCACGCCCCCGTCTTCCCCGCTCGAGTCGCCGGAATCTGTCGCCCGAGCGGTCCCTGAAGTGACAGACTCCGGCGACTCACGCGGGGTGGAAGAGGTCCGCTCGTGAACGCCCGGGTGCGCGGCATCCTGAACTCCGCGATGCCCTCGCGTCGGCGCTTCGCGCCCGCGGTACTGTCGGGCTTCGGCACCGCGGCGAGTTCGATCGCGCTGCTCGCGGCGAGCGCCTGGCTCATCGCCCGGGCCGCAGAGCAGCCGCTCGTGATGTACCTGTCGATGGCCGTCGTCGGCGTCCGCGCGTTCGCGCTGTCGCGCGGGGTGTTCCGCTACCTCGAGCGCCTCACGGGTCACGATGCCGCCCTGCACCAGCTCGCCGGTGTCCGCGCCGATCTGGTGCGCGACCTGGTTCCGCTCGCCCCCGACGGTCTCGCGCGCTCGCGCCGCGGCGGGCTGCTCTCGAGTGTGGTCGACGATGTCGAGGAGCTCCAGAACCTCCCCCTGCGGGTCGTGCTGCCGCTCTCGGTCGCCGCGGTGACCTCTCTCGCCGCCGTGGCCTTCACCGCTTTCATCTCGTGGCCGGCCGCCCTCGTGCTCCTGGCGTGCCTCGCCGGCGCCTTCGGCCTCGCGGTCGCCGTCGGCTGGGCTGCGGGCGCCCGCGCCGAGCGCTCGATCGCACCGCTGCGCGCCGACGTCGCCGACGCGGTGCACGATCTGCTCGCCCGTCTCGACGTGCTGACGGCGTACGGGGCCCTGGACGCCGCGACCGAGCGCGTCCGTCTAGCCGATACCGCGCTGCGCCGGGCCGTCGTCCGACGCGGCGGCGCCCAGGGGCTCACCTCGGGCGCGGTGTCGGTGCTGGCGGGGGTCGCCTCTCTCGCCGCCCTGCTCGTCGCCGCTCCCGCGGTCACCGGCGGGACGCTGTCGGGGCCCGGTCTCGCGGTCGTCGTGCTGCTGCCGATGGCGGTGTTCGAGGTGTTCGGGCCGGTGCCCCTCGCCCTCGCCTCGTGGCGGCAGGTGCGGGCGGCGGCGGAGCGCATCGCCGAGGCCGTGCCCGAGAGCGTCCCGGACGGGCTCCCGCGAGACGAGCCGTCCGCGACCGACGAGGCGCCCGCCCTCGGCGCGGGGATCGAGCTCCGTGGCATCCGGGCGCACTGGCCCGCCCGCGGTGACGACGGGGGCGACTCCGGCCGCCTGCACGAGGTCGACCTGCGCGTCGGGCCCGGCGAGCGCGTCCTCGTGACGGGCCCGAGCGGGGCGGGCAAGACGACGCTCGCCCACGTCATGACCCGCTTCCTCGACTACGAGGGGTCGTACCGGATCGGTGGCCGCGAGACACGGAGGATCGCGGGAGACGACCTGCGCCGCACCGTCGGGCTGATCGAGCAGTCGCCCTACCTGTTCGACGAGTCGGTCCGCCAGAACCTGCTGTTCGCGCGCGAGAGCGCGAGCGACGAGGAGCTGTGGACGGTGCTCGATCGGGTCGGACTCGCCGACTGGACACGAGAGCGTGGGGGGCTGGACGCCGCGGTGGGCGATCGGGGCGGGCTCGTCTCCGGCGGTCAGGCGCAGCGACTGGGCCTCGCGCGGGCCCTCTTGCGCGGCTTCCCGGTGCTCGTGCTCGACGAGCCCACCGCGGGCGTCGACCCGGCGGCATCCGATGCCCTCCTGGGTGACCTGCTCGGTGCCGTCGGACGCGAAAGCGCGGTGGTCCTGATCTCGCACGTGGAGGTACCCCCGGGGCTCGTCGACCGCGAGGTGCGGCTCGAGAACGGACGCATGGCGGCGGAATGAGTCAGGATGCCGCGACGAAGCGGACGCGCTCCGGGGCGACGCTCACGCGCACCGCGTCACCCGGGCGGATCGTCGCGGCCTCGGCCGGCGGCACCTCCGCCGCACCGTGATCGGTGGCCACCCGCACGCCCGTCGGCGTCGGCTCGAGGTGGACCACCGTCGCCGGAACCCCCTCGCCGAGCCGCGCGTCCACCGCGCGATACACCGCGGCGAGCGGGACGCCGTCGACCGCGGCGAGAGCGAGCGAGGCGGCATCCCTCGCCTCCAGGCGCAACGCACCCCGCACGAACGCTCCGCCCCGCGCCACCCCCTCGAGTCGCTCGAGCCCCGCGATCCGCGCCGCGACGTCGGTGGCGGGCGCCGAGAGCACCTCGCGCACGGGCCCCTCCTGCGTCACCCGCCCGCGTTCCACGATGACGAGCCGGTCCGCGAGGGCCGCGGCATCGATCGCGTCATGCGTGACCGCGACGGTCGTCACCCCGGCGAGACGCTCGCGCAGCATCGCCCGGATCTCGGAGGCCGTCACCGCGTCGAGCGCGACGAGCGGTTCGTCGAGCAGCACGACCCGGGGCTCGGCCGCGAGCGCCCGCGCGACGGCGACGCGCTGCTGCTCCCCGCCCGACAGCTGCGCGGGGCGCCGGTCACCCGTGCCGGGGAGCCCCACGCGGTCCAGCCACTCGTCGGCTTCCGCCCGGGCACGGGATGCCGGTACCCCGGCCGACCGCGGACCGAAGGCGACGTTCTCGCGCGCGGTGAGGTGCGGGAACAGTCGGGCCTCCTGACCCAGCAGCACGATCCCGCGCCGCATCGGGACCGTGCGCAGCCGCGGCGCACGGTCGAGCACCCGGCCGTCGACGGAGATCTCCCCCTCGTCGAGCGGGGTGAGCCCGGCCAGAGCACCGAGCAGGGTGGATTTTCCGGCACCGCTGCGCCCCATCACGGCGACGGTCTCCCCCGGGGCGACGTCGAGCGCGATGTCGACGACGAAGTCACGGCGGCGTACCGCGATGCGGGCGCGGAGTTCCGCGGCATCCGGGATCGTCATCTGCCCACCCCCGGCCGCCATCCGCGCACGAGCAGCAGCACCGCGACGGCGGTGATGAGCAACAGCAGCGACAGGGCCACCGCGGTGCCCTGCGAGACGCCCGCCCCGTTGAAGGCGGTGTAGATCGCCAGCGGCATGGTCTGCGTCACCCCCGGGCGGTTGCCGGCGAAGAGCGCGGTCGCGCCGAACTCTCCGATCGCTCTGGCGAAGCACAGCACGACCCCGGCGACGATGCCGGGGGCCGCGAGCGGAAGGGTGACGCGGCGCAGGATCGTGGCCCGGCTCGCCCCGAGCGAGGCGGCGGCCCGTTCGAACTCGACGCCGGTGCTGCGCAGCGCCCCCTCGACCGCGAGCACGAGGAAGGGCAGAGCGACGAAGACCTGCGCCAGCACGACCGCGGGGGTCGTGAACGGCAGGCCGAGGAAGCCGAACCAGCCGTTGCGGCCGAAGAGGTAGAGCAGGGCGACACCCCCGACCATCGGCGGCAGGACGAGCGGCACGGTGACCAGCGCCCGCAGAGCAGCCGCAGCGCGGGCGGGACTGCGCGCGATCAAGAGGGCGAGAGGGATGCCGACCACCGCGCACACGACGGTGGCCACGGCCCCGGTGCCGAGCGACAGGGCGAGGGCCGAGAGCGCGGCCTCGGAGGTCACGTCGCTCCACAGCGTCGCCCACTCCACGCGCGCCACCAGCGCGGTGAGCGGGACGAGGAGGAAGAGCAGGCCGGCCACCGCCGGCACGATCAGCCAGCGGGGGACGTATCCCGCCTCGCTCACGGCGCGCGGAACCCGGCGTCCGCAAGCACCCGCTGCCCGTCCTCGCCGAGGACGAAGGCCACGAACGCGGCGGCGGCGTCGGGGTTCGGGGCGCCGGTCAGGGCGGCGATCGGATAGCGGTTGACGACCGCGTCCGCACCGGCAGGAACGATGGTCTCGACGTCGTCGCGGCCGTTGACGTCGGTCGCGTAGACGAGACCGGCGTCGGCCTCGCCGGCGGCCACCTTGGTCAACACCGCGGTGACGTTCTGCTCCGAGCTTGCGGGCGTCACACGCACGCCGGCGTTCGACAGGAGGGTCGCCGAGGCGGCGCCGCACGGCACCTCGGGGGCGCACAGCACCGTCGTCACGCGGGCGAGATCCGCGAGGGTCGCCACAGCGCCCGGGTTGCCCTTCGGGACGGCGATCACGAGGGTGTTCCCGGCGAACAGCTGGGGGTCGGGGGCCTGCGCCGCCACCTTGGACATGTTCTTCTCGTCGGCAGAAGCGAAGACGTCGGCCGGAGCGCCTTCGCCGATCTGCGTCGCAAGGGTGCTCGACCCGTCGTACACCGCGCTCACCGTGACGCCCGGGTGGGCGGCTTCGAACGCGGAGGCGATCTCGTCGAACGAGCGCTGCAGCGACGCCGCGGCGTACACCTCGACGGTTCCCGAGAGCGCGTCCTCGGATGCCGCGGGCGCGGGCGCCGTGCTCGTGCATCCGGCGAGCAGGACGGCGGCGCCGACGACGGCGAAGAGGCGGAGGGGGCGGCGCATGGTGGTCCTTTCGGCGCGGCCGGCGGCCCGCTGACGTCCTATTATTCCGCATTTGCGGACTCACGGCCCTGATACGTCCGTTTTCGCCCCGGAAGACGCGCAGGAGGCGACGAGGGGTGGACCGACGAGTCCTGGCACGCCGGCGACCGACGCGATAGGAACGGGGGATGCGAGGAACACCGTGAGCGACCTGCCGAGCCTGGGCGACTTCCTCCAGCGCCGACGCGAGGCCCTGCAACCCGAGGACGTCGGTCTCGCGCGCGGCGCGCGGCGGCGCACGGCGGGCCTCCGTCGCGAGGAGGTGGCCCTGCTCAGCCACATGTCCACTGACTACTACGCGCGCCTCGAGCGCGGCACCGGACCGACCCCCTCGGAGCAGATGCTCACCGCTCTCGCGCAGGGCCTGCACCTGAGCCTCGCCGAGCGCGATCACCTCTTCCGTCTCGCGGGGCACCGGCCACCGTCTCGCCACTCGGGGACCGAGCACGTCAGCCCCGGCATGCTCCGCATCCTCGATCGCCTCGACGACACTCCCGCCGAGATCGTCACCGAGCTCGGCGAGACGCTGCGTCAGAGCCGTCTGGGCATCGCCCTCCTCGGCGACGCCGCGCTGCGGACGGGGCCGGCGCGGAGCATCGGCTACCGCTGGTTCACCGACCCCGCCTCCCGGGCCGCGTACCCGGCCGACGAGGCCGCCAACCTGTCGCGCGTCTACGCCGCGGGCCTGCGCGAGATGATCGCAGCGCGGGGCCCGCAGTCTCGCGCCGCCGAGCTGGCCGACGACCTCCGCGCCCGCAGCACGGAGTTCGCCACCCTGTGGGACACACACGAAGTGGGCGCCCGACCGCCCGAGGTCAAGAGGTTCCACCACCCCGAGGTGGGCCACCTCGACCTGTCGTGCCAGACCCTGCTCGACCCGGATCAGTCCCACCGGCTGCTCGTCTACACGGCGCAGCCCGGCAGCGAGAGTGCCGAGAAGCTGCGCCTGCTCGCCGTGATCGGATCGCCCTCGGTCCGCTGACGGGTGGATCGCCGATCAGCGGGTGAGCGCGCACTGGTCCCCTCTCCGCGGGGACGGGAGCATCGACGTATCGACGCGAAAGGACCGATCATGTCCCCCACCTCCTCCCCGCTCCGCGGCCGCCTGGCCCTCGTCACCGGTGCCAGCGACGGCATCGGGACGGTCATCGCGACCCGTCTCGCCGGTCTCGGCGCCGAGGTCGTCCTGCCCGTCCGTTCCCCCGAGAAGGGGCATCGCGCGCTCGACGCCCTCCGTCGGGAGGTTCCGGATGCCGTGGCCTCGACCCGTCCCCTCGACCTGGCGGACCTGGGCTCGGTGCGCGCCCTCGTCGAGGCACTGCGGTCCGAGGGCCGGCCCGTGCACCTGCTGGTCAACAACGCCGGCGTCATGACCCCGCCGACACGCCAGGAGACCGCCGACGGCTTCGAACTGCAGTGGGGCACGAACCACCTCGGTCACGCGGCGCTCACCCTCGGCCTCCTGCCGCTCCTCCGGGAGGGCCGCGCGCGCGTCGTACACCAGACGAGCATCGCCGCGCGACGAGGCCACTTCGACGAGGGCGCGATCGACGCAAGCCCGTACGACGCCATGGCCTCGTACGTGCAGTCGAAGATCGCGGTCGGCCTGTTCGCCGAAGAGCTGCGGCGCCGCAGCGGCGCCGAGGGGTGGAACGTCACCAGCACCCTCGCGCACCCCGGAGTCTCGCCCACCAACCTTTTGGCCGCTCAGCCCGGCGTCGGCCGCGAGCGCGAGCTGGGCGCGCGCCGGGTCATCCGGGTGCTCTCGCGCCTGCACATCACCGGCTCCGTGGCATCCGCCGCCGAACCCGCCGTGCTCGCGGCGACCGCCACCCCCGCGCAGGGGACGTTCTTCGGACCCTCGCGGCTGATCGGCGGCCCGGCGCGTCCCTCGCCGCTCTGGCCGCCGTTCTCCGACGCCGCCGACGCTCGCCGTCTGTGGGAGCTCACGGTCGACGCGATCGGGCCGCGCTTCGCGGGGTGAGGCGATCGCACAGCCCTCGCCCGGCCGGCTCGACGCGGTCGCGTCGAACATGTGTGTCTCAGCCGCGCGGCGCCTCGACCGTGACAACCGTCGCCTTCACCGAGGCCACCGCCAGAGAGCCCGGCTCGAGCGCGAGCTCCTCGGCCGCCTCGGCCGACATCAGCGACACCACCCGGTGCGGTCCGCACTGCAGGTCGACCTGAGCCATGACCCCGTCGATGCGCACGCGCGTCACGATCCCGACGAAGCGGTTGCGCGCGCTCGAGGCGATGCCGGTCGGATCGTCCGGTTCGTCGGCGAGCGCGACGGCCCGCTCGGCCAGCGCCGCCCCGGGGATCTCGGTCGGCGACGTCCCGGTGGTGGGCAGCGCGCCCTGATCGATCCATCGACGCACGGTGTCGTCGCTGACTCCGAGCAGGCGTGCGGCTTGCGCGATGCGGAAGGTGTGCGGCATCCCTCGAACGTACCCCCGCCCTCGCGACGCGAGCCGGCTCCACCGCGGGAGGAAGCGCGCCCACGGGAGGATCGCCGGGCCGAAACCGTCCTCCCTCCCCCGAATCTCCTCCCCCGCGCGCTCGCGCCGCCCTCCCCCACCCCGTGCTGACCTAGGCTCGACCCATGGATGCCGAGCACGCGAGCGCGACACGAGGGCCCGTCGCCGTGGCACTCGGCGCCACCGTGACCCGCGCGTCCGGTGCCACCGTTCTCCCCGCAACCGGCGCACCGGCCACCACGGCCCCCGGTGCGACCTCGCTCGCCGCGACGGGCGCCCCCCGCGAGGGCGGCCTGCTCGACCGCTTCGGCCGGGTCGCGACCGACCTGCGCGTCTCGGTGATCGACAAGTGCAACCTGCGCTGCACGTACTGCATGCCGGCCGACGGGATGCCGTGGCTCCCGCAGGCGCAGCTGATGTCGACCGACGAGATCCGCCGCATCGTCCGCGTGGCGGTGCAGTCCCTCGGCGCCGAAGAACTGCGCATCACCGGCGGCGAGCCCCTCGTCCGCAAAGACCTCGAGTTCATCATCGCCGGGATCCGCGAAGACAACCCCGACCTGCCGATCGCCCTGACCACGAACGCCGTCGGGCTCGACCGCCGCGCCCAGGCGCTCAAGGACGCGGGGCTCACGCGCCTGAACGTCTCGCTCGACACCCTGCATCCCGAGACCTTCGCCGAGCTCACCCGCCGCCCGCACCTCGACAAGGTGCTCGCGGGCCTTCAGGCCGCACGCGCCGCGGGCCTCGGGCCCATCAAGATCAACGCGGTGCTCCTGCGCGGCATCAACGACACCGAGGTCGTCCCCCTCGTCGACTGGGCGGTGACGAACGGCTTCGAGATGCGCTTCATCGAGGACATGCCCCTCGACGGCGACCGCTCGTGGTCGGCGACCAACGTCATCCCCGCGCGCGACATCCGGGCCGCGATCGAAGAGGGCTTCACCCTCACCGCCGACCCCCGCGGCCGCGGCGCCGCTCCCGCCGAGCGCTGGGAGGTCCGCCGCCCCGGCGAGACCGAGGTCGCGGGGCACGTGGGCATCATCTCGTCGGTCACCGAGCCCTTCTGCGCCGCGTGCACGCGCACCCGTGTGACCGCGGACGGCAAGGTGCGCTCGTGCCTGTTCTCGCACGAAGAGACCGACCTGCTCTCGGCCCTGCGCGCGGGCGCCGACGACGAGGGTGTGGCCCAGATCTGGCGGGATGCCATGTGGGCCAAGCCCCGAGCCCACGGTTCCGACCGCGTGGGACTCGCGCGGCCCGACTTCGTCCAGCCCGAGCGCACGATGAGCGCGATCGGCGGATGAGGCCGCTCGTCGAGCCGGTGGCATCCCTCGCCCCCGAAGAACTCATCCGCACCGCCCGTCATGCCGTGCTCGCCGGGATCGGCGAGGAGGGACAGCGTCGCCTCGCCGCCGCACGCATCGCCGTGGTTGGCGCGGGCGGCCTGGGTTCGCCGGTGCTGCTCTCGCTCGCGGCCGCGGGGGTGGGCGAGCTCATCGTGATCGACGACGACACCGTCGAGCGCACCAACCTGCAGCGCCAGCTCGCGCACCGCGTCGCCGACATCGGCACCGCCAAGACCGCCTCGGCCGCCCGCGCCGTGCACGATCTCTCGCCCCTCACCGTCGTGCAGGAACGCTCGGTACGACTGACCTCCGACAACGCCCGCGATCTGCTGCACGGTGCCGACCTCGTCATCGACGGGAGCGACACCTTCGACACGCGCGAGGCCGTCGCCGCGGCCGCCGAAACCCTCGGCATCCCGCTCGTCTGGGGAGCCGTGCAGGAGTGGGCGGCGCAGGTCACGGTGTTCTGGTCGAATCCGCCCGAGGGCCACGCCCCCGTCGTGCTCGGCGATCTCTTCCCGCCCGGGTCCGCGGGCGAACCGCCGACGTGCGCGCAGGTCGGCGTTCTCGGCTCGCTCTGCGTGCAGGTCGGCGGGCTGCTGGCGACCGAGGCCATCAAGCTCGTGACGGGCGCCGGTGAACCCCTGCTCGGCCGCCTCGTCGTGGTCGACGCCCTGCGCGCACGACAGGATGTCATCGCGCTCACCCCCGCCGTTTCCCCTTGACCCCGGAGGCCCCGATGACCCCGCTGCTCACCGTGGAGGAGCACCGCGCCCGCGTGCTCGCCGCCGTCTCGGTCCTGCCCGTCGAGACGGTCCGCCTCGCCGACGCGTCCGGTCGGACGCTCGCCGAGCCCGTGCTCGCGGCGCACGACCTGCCCGGCTTCGACAACTCGTCGATGGACGGCTTCGCGGTGCGCTTCGCGGATGTCGAGAGGGCGGATGCCGAGAACCCGGCGACCCTGCGCGTGGTCGATGACCTGCCGGCCGGGTCGTCGGCCGACCCGTCCTTCGGCGAGGGCGAGGCGGTGCGCATTATGACCGGTGCTCCGGTTCCGGCCGCGGCCGATGCGGTCGTCCCTTTCGAGGACACCACCGGCGGCCTCGCCGATTCCCTGGAGACCATCGAGGTGTTCCGAGCCCCCGCCGCGGCGGGAGCGTTCATCCGCCGTCGGGGCGGTGACACCCGGGCGGGCGACGTGGTGCTCGCGGCCGGCGAACGATTGGGCCCCTTCGCCCTCTCCGCCGCTGCGGCCTCCGGTGTGGCCGAACTCGTCGTGCACCGCCGCCCCCGCGTCGCCGTCGTCTCCACGGGCAGCGAGCTGGTCGCTCCCGGCACCCCTCCGGGGCGGGGGCAGACTCCGGACTCCAACTCGACGCTCCTGGCGGCTCTCGTCGCCGACGCCGACGGCGACGTGACGGTCATCGCCTCCGTGCAGGACGAGGCGAACGCGATCCACGCCATCCTCGATCACGCGGCCGAGGCCGATGTCGTGGTGTTCACGGGCGGTGTGAGCGCCGGAGCCTACGAGCCGGTGCGCCAGGCCCTCTCCGACCGCATCGCCTTCGAGAAGGTCGCCATGCAGCCCGGCAAACCGCAGGCCTTCGGCGTCCTCGACGACGGTCGCCTCGTCTTCGGCCTCCCCGGCAACCCCGTGAGTGTCGCGGTGTCGTTCGAGGTGTTCGTGCGCCCCGCTCTGCTGGCCCTCCAGGGGCGTACGGTGCTCGATCGGCGTCTCGCCCGGCTCACGGCATCCGAGAGCTGGACGACGCCGCCCGGCCGACGCCAATACCTTCCGGCGGCGATCGACCTCGTCGAAGGCACGGTCCGCCCCGCGACGGCCGGCGGTTCGGGCTCGCACCTGGCCGCCTCCCTGGCCCGCGCCCAGGCCTTCGCTATCGTCCCCGCCGAGGTGTCCACCGTGTCGGTGGGCGACCCGCTCGATGTCATGCTGATTCCATGAGCTTCACCCACCTGGACGCCGCGGGCCACGCCCGCATGGTCGACGTCACGCTCAAGCAACCCACCGTCCGCACCGCCAGCGCGCGCGGGTTCGTGCGGTGCGCTCCCGACGTGATCGCGGCCCTCCGCGACGGAACCGCCCCCAAGGGCGATGTGCTCGCGGTGGCGCGGATCGCCGGCATCCAGGCCGCGAAGTCCACCCCGGCTCTGCTCCCCCTCGCACACGTCATCGGTGTGCACCGCGCCTCGCTCGACCTTGAGATCACCGACGAAGGCGTCGAGATCGAGGCCACCGTCGGCACCGCCGACCGCACCGGCGTCGAAATGGAGGCGCTCACGAGCGTCTCGGTCGCGGCGCTGGCGATCGTCGACATGGTGAAGGGCATGGACAAGGGCACCTTCATCGAGAACGTGCGCATCGTGTCGAAGACCGGCGGCAAGTCGGGCGACTGGTTGCGCCCGGGCGAACCCGGAGTGGGCCCGTCCGCGACCGCTCCCGGCGACGTGCCGGCGACCGAGGGGGAACGCGCGTGAGCGTGCGCGTGCGATACTTCGCCGCCGCGGCCGAGGCGGCGGGGACGGATGCCGAGGACCGCACCGAAGCGACCCTGACCGCCCTGCGCACCGGCGTCGTCGCCGACCACCCCGCGCTCGGCGGCATCCTGGATCGCTGCGCCGTGCTCGTCGACGGCACCCGCCATGACGATGACGCTCCGCTCGCGGGCGTCACGCACGTCGACGTGCTCCCGCCCTTCGCCGGCGGCTGAGCCCGCCCCGCGGTCGCTCGGGCCCCGCCCGCCGCACCGAAATCGGAGATCCACACCGAAATCGGACACAGGTCCGCAAGGCATCCGATTCCGACGCGACCATCCGGTTCTGACGCCACGATCTGTCCGACGCGATCATCTGTTTCCGACGCGACCATCCGGTTTCGCGGCGCCAGCCCGGCCGCGCCACGACCGCACCGAAATCGGAGATCCGCACCAAAATCGGACGCAGGTCGCCGAGTCATCCGATTCCGACGCGACCATCCGATTCCGCGGTGCCAGCCCGGGCCACCCCGCGCCCGCACCGGAATCGGAGATTCGCACCGAAATCGGACGAGAACCCCCACGGCATCCGATTCCGCTGCGCATCTCCGATCCGGCGAGCGCTGCCGAAAGCCTGCGACGCGCGCCGCGCCTAGCCCCCGAGGCCCTTCCACTCGGTCGTGCCGTCGGCCTCGACCTGGCGCTTCCACACGGGCAGGTCGGTCTTGATCGTCTCGATCACGGTGCGGCACACCTCGAACGCTTCGGCACGATGACCGGATGCCACGGCGATCACGACCGCGGCCTCGCCCACGCCCAGCCGGCCGACGCGGTGGCTGACGGCGACGATCGCGTCGGTGCCCGCGGCCGCCGTCTCGGCGAGGCGGTGCAGGGTCTGCTCGGCGTCGGGGTGCGCGCTGTACTCGAGCGCGACGACCGCGCCCGACGCGTCGGGGTCGATGTCGCGCACGCGACCGACGAAGGTGGTCACGGCTCCCGACGACGACTCCTCGACGGCGTCGAGGTGCGCGTCGAGATCGAGCGGGGTCTCGGACAAACGGGCGATGCGGACGGCACTCATGCGTGGTCTCCTCCGGAGAGCTGGTCGAGGATGTGCGGGGCGAGCTCGGCGACGACGGCGATCCCGGATGCCACGGCCCGCGTCGACCCGGGAAGGTTCACGACGAGCGTGCCGGGGTCGACGATGCCCGCGAGTCCCCGTGAGATCACCGCCATCGGGGTGTCGGCGAGCCCTCGACGCCGCAGTTCCTCGGCGATACCGGGCAGCTCGCGATCCAGCACGCGGGCGGTCCCCTCGGGCGTGCGGTCGGTGGGGGCGATTCCCGTGCCACCCGTCGTGACGACGAGCCCGGCGCCCTGCGCGACGAGATCGCGCACGGCCCGCTCGACGCTGTCGGCGCCGTCGGGCACGACCACCGGGTCGGCGCAGGCGAACCCGGCCTCGCGCAGCAGCGAGACGGCGAGCGGACCCCCGCGGTCCTCGCGCAGGCCCGCGGCCGAGCGATCGGAGACGGTCAGGACGCGAGCGACGTGGGGCACGCCGCTCAGCCTAGGCGCTAGGCCCACCGCCGCGGCGGGCTGGTGCTCGCCGGCGGGAATACCTAGGACGAGGGCGCGGCGGTCGTCTCGACTTCGGCGATCTCGGGCGCGATGCGGCCCGCCTTCGCCTTGGGCTCGAGATCCTCACGCTGGACGTGCTCGGCCGCGGCCGTGATGCGCCGGGCCATGCCGCTGAAGATGAGCCCGTGAAAGGGCAGCACCGCCAGCCAGTACAACCGGCCCGCGAGTCCGGTCGGGAAGAACAGGGCCCGCTGATCGAACCGCGCACCGGAGCCCTCGGGCGACGCGCGCAGTTCGAGCCAGGCGCCGCCCGGCACCTTCATCTCGGCTCGCAAGCGCAGCAGGTGCCCCGGCTCGATCGCCTCGACGCGCCAGAAGTCGAGGGCGTCGCCCACGGTCACCACCGAGCGGCTCCGACGCCCGCGGGCCAGGCCCACGCCCCCGACGAGTCGGTCCATCCAGCCGCGGATCGCCCACAGCAACGGCGAGGAGTACCACCCGTTCTCGCCACCGATGCCCTCGATCACCGACCAGAGCTGCGCGGGGCTCGCTTTCGTGGTCATCGAACGCACGTCGGTGTAGACCAGGCGCCCCGCCCACTCGGGGTCGCTCGGCAGCGGGTCGCTCGGCGCACCCGAGACCTCGGCATCTTGCCAACTCGTCTCGATCGCGTCGTCGTTCACGCGGCCCAACGCCCGGCGCACGGCCTCGCGGTACGGCAGCAGGCCGCCCTCGGGGCGCGGCACGAGATCGTCGATCGCGCGGTCCTTGACGATGCAGTCGTTCTGCAGCGACTCGACGAGCGGCCGGGCGATCGACTTCGGGATGGGCGTGACGAGGTTGACCCAGTGCGAGGCGAGTCGCGGGGTGAGGACCGGCAATGAGGCGATCGCGCGCTGCGGGAGCCCGGCCTCCATCGCGTAGCCGTTCATCATCTGCCCGTAGCGCAGCACGTCGGGCCCGCCGATGTCCACGGCACGGTTGACGTTCGGAGCGACGCGTGCCGCCCCCAGCAGGTAGTGCAGGACGTCGCGCACCGCGATCGGCTGGATACGGTTGCGCACCCACTTCGGCGCGGGCATGTACGGGAGCACATCGGTGAGGTGGCGGACCATCTCGAACGACGCCGACCCCGAACCGATGACGACGCCGGCCTGCAACACGAGAGTGGGCACGCCGCTGTGCAGCAGGATCTCGCCCACCTCGACACGCGAGCGCAGGTGCGCCGAGAGCGTGGCGTCCTCGGGGTGCAGACCTCCGAGGTAGACGATGCGCGAGACGGATGCCGCCGAGGCGGCGTCGGCGACGGTCTGGGCCGCCACGCGATCGGTCGCCTCGAAATCCCGGCCGCTGCCCATCGAGTGGATCAGGTAGTAGAGGACGTCGACGCCGTCCACCGCGGCCCGGACGGCGTCGGCATCGGTCGCGTCGCCCACCGCGGTCTCGACCTCGTCGCCCCACGGGAAGGCCTCGACGCGGCGGGGGTCGCGCGCGAGGACGCGCACCCGATATCCGGCCGACAGCAGTCGAGGAACGAGTCGTCCTCCCAGGTAGCCGGTGGCTCCCAGCACCAGCGCGCGCGGCGCCGATCCATCGGGGCGGGGCTGGGCGATGAGAGCCGGTTCGCGGCCGGTGGGGGCGGAGAGCTCGGTCATGCCCGACACGGTACGCCGGGCCGCCGACATCCCCGGGGGCTTGACGCGACGACTCCCCCGCGTCGGTAGCACACCGCCTGCGCGCACCGACCGGACTGGAAACGAAAGAGGGATCCGGGTAACGGTAGAAGGATGAACGAGAAACCCCCCTCGGCATCCGAAGCCCCCCGACTCGAGGTCGACGACGTCATCGTCGTCGACCAGAAGCGCGTGCGCACCGCCATCGGCGGGACCGTCGTCGGCAACTTCATGGAGTGGTTCGACTTCGGCATCTACGGCTATCTCGCCGTCACCCTGACCGCCGTCTTCGCCTCCGACCTGCCCGACCCCTGGGGACTGCTGGTCACCCTCCTCGGCTTCGCCATCTCCTTCCTCGTCCGCCCCTTCGGCGGCTTCGTCCTCGGTCCGCTCGGCGACCGCATCGGCCGGCAGAAGGTGCTGTTCCTCACGATGGCGATGATGGCGACGGCCACCGCGCTCATCGGCATCCTGCCGACCTCCGCCCAGATCGGACTCTGGGCGATCATCCCGCTGTACCTGCTGAAGATGATCCAGGGCTTCTCCACCGGCGGCGAGTACGCCGGTGCGACCACGTACGTGTCGGAGTTCTCCCCCGACAAGCGCCGCGGATTCTGGTCGTCGTGGCTCGACGTGGGCTCGTACGTGGGTTTCGCCGCGGGTGCCGGCGCCGTCGCCATCACCACCGCGATCGTCACGAACATCTCGGGGCCCGATGCGATGACCGAGTACGGCTGGCGCATCCCGTTCCTGCTCGCCGTCCCCCTCGGTATCGTCGCGATCTGGTTCCGCCTGAAGATCCCCGAGACCCCCTCGTTCGAGCAGACGCACGCCGCCGAGGCCGAGACCGAGATCGACAAGGACGACCCGATGTCACGCCAGGGTCTGACCGGCATCGTGCGCCACCAATGGAAGGCGCTGCTCATCGCGATCGCCCTGGTCGCGGCGACGAACACCGCCGGTTACGCGCTCACGAGCTACATGCCGGTGTACCTCGAGAAGGAGGTCGGCATCTCGAACGTCGGTTCGGCCGTCGCCACCGTCCCGGTGCTGCTGTTGATGTCGGCCATGCTTCCGATCTTCGGGCGGCTGAGCGACAAGATCGGCCGCAAGCCCATCTACGTCCTGGCGGCCGGATCCGCTCTCGTCCTGCTCGTGCCGGCCTTCCTCATCATGCAGATCGGTCAGCTGTGGGCAGTGATGATCGCCCTCGTCCTCGCGGCGGTACCCGTGGCGTTCTACGCGAGCATCGCGGCATCCACTCTTCCCGCGCTCTTCCCCACCGCCTCGCGCTTCGGGGCGATGGCCATCGCCTACAACGTGTCGGTGTCGCTGTTCGGCGGCACGACCCCGCTGTTCAGCCAGGCGCTGATCGACTGGACGGGCAACACGCTCATGCCCGCGTTCTACATCATGTTCTTCGCCGCGTTGGGCCTGGTGGCGCTGATCGCGATGCCCGAGACGGCCAAACGCCCCCTGCTCGGGTCGGTCCCCACGGTCGAGACCCCTGCCGAGGCGAAGGCTCTGGTCGAGCGTCAGGACGATGATCCCCTCCTCGACACGTCCACCATGCCGCTCGAGCTGCACCGCCCGTAACCGGGACGAAAAGGGAACGGGATGCCGAGTCAATCGGCATCCCGTTCCGTTCTCTGCGGGCAGCAGCTAGCGGCGCCGCCCGGTGCCGAACAGCCCGCGGATGACCCCGTTCACGATGCTCTTGGTGGCACCGCGCCCGAGCAGGCCGTCGAGGCCCGCGGTCGGCGTGCTCGTGCGAGAGCGCGGGGCCGCGGTGCTCTTGAGGATCCGTTCGTACTCTCGCTGCGCCTTCTTCTGCGCTTCGGCATTGGCCTTGTCGATCGCCGCTTTCTGCTTGGCGTACTCGGCGGCGCCCGCGGCCTCTTTCTTCGCCCGCTCCGCCGCGTCCTTCGCCGCGCTGGCCGCCTGCATGCGGGCGCCGAGGATCTCGCGCGCCGACTCGCGGTCGATGGGCGTGCCGTAGGTCGAGAAGAGGGGGGATGCCGCCACCGCCGACGCCATCGCTTCGGCGGGGATGGGCGACATCGAGGCGCGCGGTGCGAAGAGGCGCGTCCACGCGACCGGGGTGGGGGCTCCGCGCTCGCTCATCACGGTGATGATCGCTTCGCCGGTGCCGAGCTCCTGCAGGACCCGCTCGAGGTCGTACCCGGACTCGGGGTAGGTGCGCACGGAGGCGCGGAGGGCCGTGGCATCGTCGGGGGTGAAGGCCCGCAGGGCGTGCTGCACCCGCGAGCCGAGCTGGGCGAGCACGTCGCCGGGAACATCCTTGGGCGTCTGCGTGACGAAGAAGACGCCGACGCCCTTCGAGCGGATCAGCCGCACCGTCTGGGTGATCGCGGCGAGGAACGCCTTCGACGCGTCACGGAAGAGCAAGTGCGCCTCGTCGAAGAAGAACACGAGCTTGGGCTTGTCGAGATCGCCCACTTCGGGAAGCGCCTCGTACAGCTCCGCGAGCAGATACATCAGGAATGTGGAGTACAGCTCGGGCCGTGCCGCGACGTTCGGCACCTCGAGCAGGCTCACGATGCCCGCGCCCGTGGCATCCGTCCGCAGGAACACCGAGACGTCGAGCTCGGGCTCGCCGAAGAAGGTGTCGGCGCCGACGGCCGCGAAAGCCACCAGCTCGCGCAGGATGACACCCGCCGTGGCCGCGGAGAGCCCGCCGATGCCCTTCAGCTCCGCCTTGCCCTCATCGCTCGTGAGGTAGGTCAGCACCGCGCGCAGGTCGGAGAGATCGACCAGCGCCAAGCCCTTCTCGTCGGCGTAGTGGAACACGAGGCCCAGGCTCGACTCCTGGGTCGGGTTGAGCCCCAGCACACGACTGAGCAGCAGCGGGCCGAAGCCCGAGACCGTCGCCCGCACGGGGATGCCCGACCCCACGTCGTCGCCGAGCGCGAAGAACTCCGTGGGGAACGAGCGCGCCGACCAGTCCTGGCCGAGAGCGGCGGTGCGCGCGATGAGCTTGTCGCTCGAGACACCCTCGGCGGCCAGGCTCGACAGGTCGCCCTTGATGTCAGCGGCGAACACCGGCACCCCGTTCTCGGACAACTGCTCGGCGAGCAGCTGCAGCGTACGAGTCTTGCCCGTGCCCGTCGCGCCGGCCACGAGACCGTGGCGGTTCGTCATCGCGAGGGGAATGCGGACGGGGACAGATGCCACGGGCCCACCGTTCACGAGCACGCCGAGGTCGAGGGCGGCTCCGGTGGTGGCGTAGCCGGCGGCGATCTTCTCGATCTGCGCGGCGGAGAGCGGGCCGTCGGCGGAGGGTGTGGGGGCCGGGGCAACGGGGGCCGAGGGTGAGGCGGCGGGGGCCGCTCCGCTCTCGGTGATCGACGGCGTGGCCTGCTCCGCCGAGGGAGGCGTCACCGCGGCCCGCTCCTCCGGTGGCACGACCGGCGCCGTGTCGGATGCCGTGTCAGCCGCTCGCTCACGCGCGGCCGCCGCCTCCGCCGCGGCGAGGTCGGCGCGGGCGCGGGCCAGCCGCAGCTCGGCCTCGGCGGCCTCGGCTTCGGCACGCAGACGTGCGAGCTCGGCATCGGCCGCTGACGGATCGTCGGAAGAAACGGAGGGCACGGCCCCGGGCTCGCTCATGCGCGACAGCCTACGACTCGACCGCCGACCCGGCATCCGCCTTGCGCCCCCTGCGGATCGCCAGTCGGTCTTCGTCGCGAGCGCGCAGGCGCGAGAACGCCGCGGCCAGGATCAGCGCCGCTCCGGCGCCGATGAGCGCGCCGCCCGCGGTGTCCGAAAGCCAGTGCGCGTGCAGGTAGGTGCGGCTGAACGCCATGAGCACCACCCAGGCCACGCCGACGATCCGTACCCAGAGGTGCGGGAAGAGCACCGCGGCCACCAGGGCGATGGTCGCCGCGTTGGCCGTATGCCCCGAGGGGAATGACCCGTAGTCGCTGACGATGAGGATGTCCTCGGGTCGCGCCCGACCGAACGTGTGCTTGACGACCTGCACGAGAAGGGCGCTGCCCACCGAGGTGGTGAGGAAGTACAGCGCCGACCATCGCCGACGCGAGAGGAAGAGCGCCAGGGCACCCAGAACCGGCACGATCAGGACGGCGGTGAGATGCCCCCCGACCGTGTCCATCGCGATCGCGAAGACCAGGAGCGGCTGCGAGGGCGCCGAGGCGAACAGCTGGTTCCACCACACGTCGACCGCGAAAGGACTGGGCCCTCGGAAGAAGACCCACGCCCCGAGGGCGCACGCGAGGGCGATGAGCACCACGCCCACCGTGGCGCGCGAGCGCTGCGGGCGCGTGTCGAGCACATCGTCTACGGCAGAGGCATCCATCGCCTCATGATGCCGCGTCGGCGGCGAGGGGGGAATGGGTCGGTCCCGGCAGCGAACCGCCGGGACCGACCTGCTAATGTGTGCGCCGCTGACCGGCGGGCGCGGGGCCGATCAGGGGGCGAGGCGCTCCACCGTGCGCGGGCGCACGAGCAGCCAGAGCGCCAGCACGCCGATGACCGCGCAGCCGAGCATGACCGAGGCCATCGTCGTGGCGGTGATGCCCGAACCGGTGGCGAGCAGGCCGACCAGCGGCGAGATGATCCCGGCCACGCCGAAGTTGGCCGCACCGATGATCGACTGCGCCGTTCCCGCGGCCTTGCCGTGACGGTCGAGGGCGAGCACCTGGGCGCACGGGAACGTGAATCCGCACGCGGTCATGAAGAAGAACAGCGGCACGATGGTGCCCCAGAGTCCCAGGCCCAGCTGATCGGTCAGCACGATGGCGCCGCCGGCGAGCACGAGCACCGCCGTCGAAACAGCCAGTACCCACTGCGGCCCGAACCGAGCGGCGAGCCGCGAGGCCACCTGCACGCCGACGACGACTCCGATCGAGTTCGCGGCGAACAGCACGCCGTACCCCTGCGCGCTGAACTGGTAGGTCACCTGGAACAGGAAGGAGGATGCCGACAGGTACGAGAACAGTCCGCTGAAGGTCATCGCCCCGATGATGAGCACGCCGATGAAGACGCGGTCGCGGAACACGCTCGCGTAGCGCTGCCAGACGGTCGTGGTGCCGGGACCGCCGCGGCGAGCGGGGGGAAGGGTCTCGGGGACGAACAGGATCGCCGAGACGAGCATGACAGCGCCGTACACGGCGAGGACGACGAAGATGCCGCGCCAGTTCATCACCAGCAGCAGGGCGGAACCGGCGAGCGGCGCGAGCACGGGCGCGACACCCGACACCATCGCCATGCGCGAGAGCATCACGACGAGCCGGCGCCCGCCGAACAGGTCGCGGATGATGGCGGCGGCCACGACGCCACCGGCGGCGGCGCCCGCACCCATCAGCACGCGCGCGATCGAGAGGGTCTCGAGAGTCGGCGCCGAGGCGGCGAAGATGCTCGCGGCCACGTGCAGTGCGGTGACCGAGAGCAGGGGAAGGCGCCGGCCGACCTTGTCGCTGAGCGGGCCCACGATCAGCTGACCCAGCGCGAACCCGATCATCGTGCCGGTGAGGGTGAGCTGGATCGCGGCCGCGGTCGTCTGAAAGTCGGCCTCGAGCACGGGGAACGCCGGCAGGTAGAGGTCGATCGTGAAGGGGCCGAGAGCGGTCAGCGCGCCGAGCACGATGATGTACAGCAGGCGGCGGGATGCCGGGATCGCGTCGCCCGGGTGCAGCACGATCGGTGCGGTGGCGGGGTTCTTGCCGATCGCGCGGATCGCGCCGGTGGTCGTCTGCGGGGGCCGGGACGACGAGGGGATGACGGGGTGGGAGGCAGTATCGAGCACGCGTCTGGTTTCGTTTCGCAACACGGACAGCCCGACGGAATCGGGCTGAGAAAAGAGGGGGATCGTCGAACCTCGAATCGATTCGACATCGTCATACTACCGTGGCCGCCCTCCGCTCACCATCCCGGGCTCGCGGGTTCCTCCCAGGCCATCGACCCATTCACCCGCATAGGCTGGGGGCGTCGGCGGCTGCCGATGTGTCCCGCCCCGAAGAGAGACAGAACACAGCGCATGACCTCCCCCTCCGACAAGCGAGCCAGTGGCAACCCCGCCAAGCAGGCGCAGATCGACCTCACCGTCAAGCAGCAGCGCGAGCAGAAGCGGCAAGAGAAGCTCGCCGAGTACCAGAAGCAGGTCGCGAAGCGTAAGCGCGGCAAGCTCGTGTGGTGGGTCGTGGGTTCCACGGCCGCCGTCGCCGTGATCGGCCTCGTCGTGGCATCCTTCGCCTTCGCTCCCGCTCCGCCCACGAGCTACCAGGCCGGCAACAGCACCGGTCGTGAGATCAGCGGCGTGCAGACGTTCGAGAACCGCTCCGACCACGTGCAGGGCACCGTGACGTACGAGCAGAACCCGCCCGCCGGTGGTCCGCACAACCCGATCTGGCTCAACTGCGGCGTCTACACCGAGCCGCAGCAGAACGAGAACGCCGTGCACTCGATGGAGCACGGCGCCGTGTGGATCACCTACGACCCCGAGCGTGTCGATCAGGCCGGTATCGACGCGCTCAAGGCCGTCATGCCCTCCAGCTACGCCCTCCTCTCCCCCTACCCCGGCATGGACACCCCCGTCGCGGTCAGCGCGTGGAACCACCAGCTGAAGCTCGACGACCCGAGCGACCCGCGCATCGCGGAGTTCTTCACCGAGTACTGGCGCAGCCAGAACGCCCCCGAACCGAACGCCGCCTGCTCGGGCGCGATCGACGGTCCGGGCAAGGCCTGATGACCGACGACGCCCCGGTCGCTCGTCCCGCGATCCGCTGGGTCGTCGTCGCCCTCGTCGCCGTCGCGGTGATCGCCGTCGCCTTCGCGGTCGGACGCTTCACGGCGTTCGGCGCGACGGCGGCGCCCGCGCACCCCGGCGAGAACTCCGCCGAAGCGGGGTTCGCGCGCGACATGCAGGTGCACCACACGCAGGCGGTGCTCATGGCGATGGAGATCTACCGCAAGACCGACGACGCCGAGCTGCGCACCCTCTCGTACGACATCGCCACCGCCCAGTCGGGTCAGCGCGGCGAGATGTACGGGTGGCTCGTGCAGTGGGGCCTCCCCCAGTCCTCGAGTCAGCCCTTGATGACGTGGATGGAGAAGTCCGGCGAGCACAGCCACGGCGACACCGCGGCGCTCACGCAAGAGCAACTGCTCGCCGAGATGGGCATGGCCACCGACGCCCAGCTCGACGAGCTGCGCAGCGACGAGGGCCGTCCCGCGGACTGCCTCTTCCTCGACCTGATGATCCGCCACCACGAGGGAGCGATCCCCATGGCGCAGGCGGTCATCGAGCTCGGCAGCGACGCGCGCGTCAAAGAGGTCGCCGGGGCGATCGTGACCGGCCAGTCGGCCGAGCTCGACGCCATGCGCGACATCCAGTCGCGTCTGTCCTGCAGCGCCTGACGCGCTCTCCCGGCCGGCGCGGCTCGGCCGCTGCTCCTCGGCTCCGCCCTGCTCCCGGCCGTCGCCTCGCTCGCCCCTGCGCCCGGTCCGGCCCCGCCCCGGTCGTTGCACGTGTTTTAGTCACGCATAAACGCGATCCGCTCACAGAAACGCGTTCTCCCCGCGTTTACAGGCGCGGATCGCGTTTATGCTCGCCCGCACCACAGCCCGCCCGGCACACCACCCACCGCGGCGCGGAGCCAGCCCGACTCCGGCCCGGGGGAAGCGCTGCGTCGCCGGCATCCGGCATCCGCATCCCGGCAACCCGGCAGCCCGGCAACCCGGCAGCCCGGCAGCCCGGCGCCATGCTCACGCATAAACGCAATCTGCACGCATAAACGCGCTCTGCCCGCGTTTATGGCCGCGGATGCCGTTTATGCCTGACACCGCGGCCGTGCGCGCCCACGGCGACTCGTCGCAGCCGAGCAGGCGAACGACGAAGGGGCGCGACACCCTTCCGGATGCCGCGCCCCTTCGGTCGTGACGGGATCAGCCCTTCGTGGCTCCGGCCAGCAGGCCTCGGACGAAGAAGCGCTGCAGCAGGAAGAACACGATCAGCGGAACCAGGATCGAGATGAACGTTCCCGCCGACTGCAGGAACCACTGGTCGCCCCAGGTGCCCGACAGCGAGTTCAGCGACTGCGTGAGAGGCAACGACGAGGATGGCGCGAAGATCGTCGCCACCAGCAGGTCGTTCCACACCCAGATGAACTCGAGCACCGCGAACGAGGCGAGAGCAGGAGCGGCGAGCGGGAGGATCAGGCGGAAGAAGATCTGCCCGTGTCCGGCACCGTCCACGCGCGCCGCCTCGATGACCTCGGCCGGAATCTCGGCGATGAAGTTGTGCAGCAGGAAGATGGCCAGCGGCATCGCGAAGATCACGTGAGCGATCCACACGGTCGCGAAGCTGTGCTCCACACCGCGCAGGTCGAAGCCCGGGAAGATCGTGACGTCGTTGATCGTCAGGCCGCGCGAGAACAGGCTGAGCAGCGGCACGAGGGCCATCTGCAGCGGCACGATCTGCAGCGCGAAGATGAAGATGAAAAAGAAGTTGCGCCCCTTGAAGTCGATCCAGGCGAACGCGTACGCGATGAGCGAGGCGACGGCGAGGGCGAACAGCACGACCGGGATCGTGATCGCGAGCGAGTTCAGGAACGACTGCGCCAGCGTCAGCGCGGTCCCGCCCGAGGTCAGCGCGAGGCGGTAGTTCTCGAGCGTGAACGACGGGTCGGTGAACACCGTCCACCATCCCGACGACTGGGTGTCGGAACCCGGTCGGAACGAGGTGATGAACAGACCGAACGTCGGAATCGTCCAGAAGAAGGCGATCACGATGGCCGCGATCGTGGCCCCCTTCGAGGTGAGACGCTTGCGCGCCATCGCCTCGTGCTTGCGCGTGTCGCGAGCGACCTGGCGAGCGGAGCGGGTGTCGGTGGTGGGTTCGAGCACCACGGTCGAGGTGGTCATCGCACTTCCCTCTGCTTCCGGATCTGGCGCACGTTGAAGATGATCAGCGGCAGCACGAAGATGAACAGCACCACGGCCAGCGCCGCGGAGTGCCCGTAGCTCTGAAATCGCTGCTGCTGGTTGACCATCTCGAAGGCGAGCACGGTCGAGTCGTTTCGACCACCGGTCATCACGGCGACGATGTCGTAGATCTTCAGCGCCCCGATGGCGATCGTGGTGAGCACCACGATGAGCGAGGAGCGGATGCCGGGAACGGTGACGTTGATGAAACGCTCCCAGGCGCTGGCGCCGTCGAGTTCGGCGGCTTCGTTCTGCTCCGGCGGCACGGCCTTGATGGCGGCCGACAGGATGACCATGGCCAGTCCCGTCTGGCTCCAGATGAAGACGACGACGAGCAGCAGCGTGTTGATCAGCGGCGACGCCGCCAGCCACGACACCGGTTGCCCGCCGAAGGCCGTGACGATCGCGTTCAGCACGCCGATCTGGTCGCCCTGGCGGAAGTCGTAGACGAACTTCCAGATGATGCCGGCGCCGACGAACGAGATGGCGAACGGCATGAAGATGAGCACCTTGAGGTACTTCTCCCCCGCCGCGCGGTCGATGAAGACCGCATAGGCCAGACCGATCGCCGTGGCGATGGTCGGGGCCAGGAGCACCCAGATGAGGGTGTTGATGACCGACCAGAACCCCTCGGGGTTCGTGAAGGTCCAGATGTAGTTCTCGAGGCCGACGAAGTTGTCGCCGGTCTTGTCGAAGAACGACTGGAAGAAGGTGGTGATGGCCGGGTAGACCAGGCCGATCAGCAGCAGGATCGACGCGGGGGCCGCGAACAGGATCAGCTGGAAGAGGTACCCCGCGCCCTGGCGCGAGCGGTAATCGGCGTAGAACAGGATCGCGCCGAGCAGGATCGCGATGCCGAGAACGTAGATGACGGCGTTCTGGTACGGGCGCAGGAGCATGAACGCCAGGACCGGGATACCGAAGCACGCCACGAGTCGCAGCCAGAAGTATCCCTTGCCGGAGCGCGGCGCGTACTCGATGAGGAGCAGCAACAGGCCCACGACGGCGCCGAACGCGACGACGACGAGGGGGATCTGGACGAGGGGGCTGAGCCCGCCCAGCCAGATGAAGAAGCTGTTGAGGCTGAAGCCCAGTGTGGTGGGCTTGGTCTCGGCGGGCGCCCGCGTGACCATGAAGAGGAAGAGCGCCACCGCGAGGATGAGCCCTACGAGGACCACGAGCAGCGTGGTCCGATTGCGTGCGCCGGAGCCGCGCGTGTGACGCTCGGCTCGTCCGCCCGGCGGAGGTGACGCCGTCGGCGCCTTCTCCGCGTTTTTGATATCGGTCATGACGTCCCTCCCGAACACGCCTTCGTGCTCATCGTTGAGTGCCCGTGTGGTGCGTGCGGGCGGATTAGAAGTATGGACCCGGATGGGCCGCCCGCGTGGCGGGCGGCCCATCGATGGCGAAGCGGTCGGTTAGTTGTTGTAACCGGTCTGGATGTCGCTCAGCACCTGGTCGGTCGGCGTACCGTCGATCCAGCTGACCATGCCCTTCCAGAACGAACCCGAACCGACGGTGGCCGGCATGAGGTCCGACGCGTCGAAACGCAGCGTGGTGTTCGGGTCCTGCACGACCTTCATGGCCTCCTGCAGGAACTCGCTCGAGGCGAGCGAGGGGTCGGCACCCTTGTTGGCCGAGATCACGCCGCCGAGCTTGACGCGGGCGTCGGCGAACTCGGGCGTCGACATGAACTCGGCGACCTTCTGGACGTTCTCGTCGTCCGAGAACGTGGTGACGAACTCGCCGCCACCCTCGACCGCGAGGTTGCCCTCGGTCACGCCGGGGAGCAGGAACGCGTAGACGTCACCGTCGGGGGCGACGGTCGGCGTCTGGCCAGCGGCGTTCTTGACCGTCAGGAAGTTCGACGACAGGAACGAGGCCTGGTGGGTCATCGGGCAGCTGCCGTCGGCGACCTTGGCGGCCACGTCGGCGAAGGCGACCGAGTTGATGCTCTTGACGTCACCGAAGCCGGCGTTGACGTACGAGGGGTTCAGGAGGATCTTGCCGGTGGCCTCGAAGGCCTCCTTGATCGGCGCGTCGGTGAACTTGACCTCGTTCGCGACCCATTGGTCGTAGACGTCGGCACCGGACTGACGCAGGACCATGTCCTCGATCCAGTCGGTTCCGGGCCAGCCCGACGCGTCGCCCGAGGCGAACCCGGCGCACCAGGGGGCCGCGCCCGTCTTCTGCTGGATCGTCGCCGTGAGGGTCATGAGCTCGTCGAGCGTCTTGGGAACCTCGACACCCCACTCCTTGAACTTCGCCGGCGAGTACCAGACGTAGCCCTTGAGGTTGGCGAGCATCGGGGCGGCGTAGAACGTGCCGTCCTCGCTGCCGTAGGACTTCCAGTCCTCGCCCCAGTACTGGTCGACGTTCGACGAGACGGTGTCGGACGCCTTCTGCACGTCACCCGTGCCGATGAGGGTCTTGAGCAGACCCGGTTGGGGAACGATCGCGATGTCGGGGGCGTCGCCACCGGTCACCTTGGTGACGATGTTGCCCTCGAAGCTCTTGTCGCCGGTGTAGACGACCTTGATGCCGGTGTCCTTGGTGAACTGGTCGAACGACTGGTTCAGCAGGTCGGCCTCGCTACCGGTGATGCCGCCGGAGATGCGGACGGTGGTCTCGCCTCCGGAACCGCTCGTGCCGCCGCTGTCGCCTTCTGCGCAGCCTGCGAGAGCGATCGCACCGACCGCCAACAGCCCGACGGGCGCCAGCAGACGGTACCGCTGTGACATACCCATGTGGTCTCTCCTCTTTGAGTGTCTTGGTGCATCGGATCCCGTCGGGAACCGATTCCAGGCAACCGTAGAGGCAATCCACAAGACTTGCAACCGGCCTCAGGTCACGAAGAGATAACTGGCATAAATACGCGCACTTCACCCGGTATATCGGACCGGGACCGGTTCCACTTTGCCGATTTCTCGGATACTGTTCTCGACGTCGACACGGACGTCGACGCATTACGAGGAAGATCACGGCATGAGCGGAATCGCCGATGTGGCACGCCTGGCCGGCGTGTCCAAATCGACGGCAAGCCGCGCTCTCACGGGCGGCGGCTACGTCTCCGACGGCACGCGCCAGCGCGTCACCGACGCGGCGGCATCCCTCGGCTATGTGCCCTCGACGAGCGCGGTGAGCCTCGCCACCGGGCGCACGCGCACGATCGCCCTGATCGTCCCGAAGGTGAACCGCTGGTACTTCGGCTCGATCGTCGAGGGAGTGGAACGCACCCTCATCCCCCTCGGCTACGACGTCACCCTGTACGTCGCGGAGCCCGGCTCGAACGACCGCGAGAGCCTGTACTCCACCTATCTGGCCCGCAAGCGCTTCGACGGCATCATCGCCGTCGCCCTCGAGCCCGACGACGCCGACCTCGAGCGCCTGGCCAACATCGGCAAGCCCGTGGTGAGCATCGGCAACGCCCTGAGCGGGGTGCCCACCCTCGGTCTCGACAACATCGCCATCACGCGCATCATCACGCAGCACCTCATCGCGCTCGGTCACACCGACATCGCCTTCGTGGGCAGCACCCCCCGCAGCGACGCGCCGGCGAAAGACGTCGACGAGCGCTCGATCGGCTACCGCAACGCGATGAACGACCACGGCCTCGCCGTGCGGATCCGCAGTGTTCCCTCCACCCTCACGATCACCGACGCGTACGCCGCCGCGGCGTCGTTCCTGGCCGACGCGGCCTCGCGTCCCACCGGTGTCGTCGCCGCCTGCGACGAGGTCGCGATCGGCGTGATCATCGCCGCGCGCCGCATGGGCATCTCGGTCCCCACCGAACTCAGCGTCGTCGGGATCGACGGTCACGACTACGCCGAGATGTTCTCGCTCACCACGATCGAGCAGTTCCCGCAGGCGCAGGGAGTCGAGGCGACCCGCATGCTGCTCTCGATGATCGAGGGCGGCACCGACCACCCCGCGTGGCGTACCGAGGCGGAGACGCGACTCGTCGTCCGCGCTTCGACCGCTCCCCCGCGCTCCGCATGAACAGGAGAGGGCCCCGGATGCCATGGCATCCGGGGCCCCTTTCTGTCACTGGTCAGTCGGCCTGGCGCGTCGCCCGTCGACGGGCCACGAGCCCCAGGCCCAGCAGCGCGAGGGCGGCGAGCACACCCGCGCCCATCCACGCCGTGTCGGTACCGGTGATCGGCAGAGCGCCCGAGCCGGAACCCTGACCCGAGCCGCCCTGGCCCTGGCCCGCTCCGTCGCCGGGGGTGCCGACGCCGTCACCGGGCGCCGCGACCCGCACGGGGACGATCACGTCGGTTCCGCTGGGCTGCGCCACCAGGCGCAGCTGCAGTGTTCCGACCGCGTCCGCGGGCACGCCCAGGGTGACGGTCGCGGCCCCGTTCACGACGGGGACGCTCGTCGCCGCCGGGGCGGCGAGAGCCGCGACCCGCGCCGTGGGAGCGGCGAACAGGGCGAGGCGGGTCGAGGCGGCGTCGGCCCCGAACGAGGCGTCGAGGGTCGTGTTCTCGGGCGCACCGAGCGAGGTGAGGTTCAGGTTCGACACCGTCACCGTCAGGTCGGAACCGGGGGCGGCCGTCGTGGAGCCCGACACCTGCACACCGCGAGCGGTGAAGTCCGGCGTCAGACCACGGTTGGCGGCGAGGTAGTCGATCCATGCGTCGCGGTCGATGAGGCCGGAGTCACGGGTGTCCGTGCCTCGCGCGAAGACCGAGAAGCTGTCACCTCCGCCGAGCAGGAAGTTGAACGAGCCCACGCGGTACCCCTTCGCCGGGTCGACGGCCAGACCGTCGATCCAGACGCCCGTGACGCGCTGACCCGCCGGAAGCGACGCGTCGTACGTGAACCGGAGGTTCTCCGACACGCCGAGCGCGAGGTTGGCATCGTCGGTGCGCTTCGAGAAGTCGCCCCACTGCTGCTCGAGCACCTGTCGGATCTGATCGCCCGTGAGGGTCGTGGTCCACAGATTGTTCAAGAACGGCAGGACGGCATTGGCCTCGGCCAGCGTGATCACGCCGTCCGAGCCGTAGAGCAGCTCGTCGCGCAGGCCGCCCGGATTGACGAACGCGACCTCCGCGCCGCCACGGTCGGCGTCGTCGAGGGAGTCGAGCAGAGCATCCGCGACCAGCCCTCCCAGGGCGGACTGCTTCGTGCGGTCGCCCCGCGCGCCACCGGTGTAGACGCCGTCGACGTACGAACCGCCGCTGAAGGCCGTCGTGATGTCCGCGCTCACCGAACCCGCTTCCTTCTGCCCCACCACATCCGCCTCGGCACGCGCCGCCTTCACGATCGCGTCGACCTCGGCCACGCGCGGGTAGGTCCGGATGAGCTCCGCGTCCAGCGCCGCGTTGACGGCCGCGTCCTTGCCCCCGAGTCGAGCGACGTTACGCGCGGAGGAGCTCACGACGTCACCGTCGGCGTCGACATTCAGCACGATCTGACCGATGTTCTCGCCGTAGCTGCCGGTCTGGACGATCGGGCGGGTGCCCTCGCGGCCCGGGATCGGCGCGTTCCACGCGTAGAGCTGGTGCGTGTGACCGGTGAAGATGGCATCCACCTCGGGCGAGGTCTCGTTCACGATCTCGGCGAACGGGCCACCCGCCGCGAGGGCCTGCTCGAGCGTCGTCGTGGCCTGACCGGTACCGGAGCCCTCGTGGTACTGGGCCACGATCACGTCGACCTGGTCGTCGATCTGGGCGACCACACGGTTGACCTCGGCGACCGGATCCCTGAACTCGATCCCCTGGATGCCGCTGGGTGTGACCAACGTCGGGGTCGACTCCGTGATGGCTCCGATGACGCCGACGCGCACGCCGTCGACCTCGAAGATCGCGTACTCCTGCAGGAGCGGCTTGCCGTCCTTGAAGACGTTCGCGGCCAGGTAGGGGAAGTCGGCGAGCGTGTCGACGCGCCCCGTGAGGTCGTCTGCACCCTTGTCGAACTCGTGGTTCCCCGCGGCCGAGGCCTTCAGGTCGAGCGCGTTCAGCACGTCGATGGTCGGCTTGTCGCCGAAGTACGACGAGGCGAACACCGAGGCGCCGATGTTGTCGCCGTTCGAGATGAAGAGCGAGTTCTTCTCGCCGTACTGCGCGCGCACCTGCTCGACGGTTCCGGCGAACCGCACCGTGTTGGCGTCGATGCGACCGTGGAAGTCGTTGATGCCGATCAGGTTCACCTGGGTGGTCGGCGAGAGATCGAGGCCGACGATGACCGGGTCGTGATCGCTGGAACGGTAGGGCGAGGAGTCGTAGAAGTTCAGCGCGTTGTAGTTGTAGCGGCTGTACTCGAGGGCGAGCGCCTCGACGGCGTTGATGTTCCAGATGTCGGTGCCGGTCACCAGCTCGCGCGCCGAGGGCGATGCCAGCACGTGGTCGAGCGAACCCGACTGGCCGCTGAACGAGTACGAGTACTTGCCCGTGCCGGCCTCGAGCGGCTCGAAACCGAAGTCCCGCAGCTTCTGGATCGGGTCCTCCTGCGAGTAGGAGTTGAAGTCTCCGAGCAGGAACACGTCGTCGGTGCCGACCGCGGCCGAGCGGGTCTTCGCGAAGTTTCCGAGGGCTTCCGCCTGACGCACACGGTCGCCGTTGAACGCGCCCTGGATGCCGTTGGCGTTGTCCCCCGTGGCCTTGGGGTTGCTGTCGCCCTTCGACTTGAAGTGGTTCACGATCGCGAGGATCTTGGCATCCGGGAACGCGACCGGAGCGAACGCCTGCGCGAGCGGCTGGCGCGCGTTGCGGAACGCGGCGTCGTCGAGGATCACGCTGTCGCCCACGGGCGCGGCGACGGCCTTCTTGTAGATGAAGGCCGTGCGGATGACGTCCTCCGTCGCGGGCAGGGCCGCGGGAGAGGGCACGAACGCCCACTGCTCCGAGCCGAGCGCCGTGTTGAGGGCGCCGACGAGGGTCGACAGCGCCGCGTCGCGGTTCTTGCCGAACTTCGCGGAGTTCTCGATCTCTTCGAGCGAGACGACGTCGGCGCCGAGGCCGTTGATCGCGGCGACGATCTTGTCCTGCTGGCGCTTGAGGTTGGCGTCGTTCGCGGCGCCACGGGGACCGGGCGCGGGGCACGTGTCCGCGGTGATCGGGTTGCCCTCGCGGTCCCGGTAGACCGAGGTGCATCCGACGCTCTCGGCGGTCGTGGTGAAGTAGTTGAGGACGTTGAAGCTCGAGATCTTCAGATCACCGCCGACCGGCGCGGGCGCCTTCGTGCGGGTGTTCGCGAAGGTCGCGGGCTGCACGTCCTTGGCGTTGTCGACCGTCAGCTGCTGCGTCGGCTGGAACTTCCAGGCGTTGTTGCGGTAATCGAGGACCACCGGCTTCGTGAACGTCACCGGGGCGCCGACGCGCACCGGGTTGGTGAGCGAGACGTACGGCAGGGCGATGCCCTTGTTGGCGTCGCTGAGGAAGTTGATCGACGCACCGTCGTCGAGCACGACGGCTCGGGCGTTGTTGTCGGCGACCGCCGCGACGTACTCGGGGCTGTCGGGAACAGCCACGTCGGTGGGGGTGCGCAGCGGCGTGGTGCCCGCGGCGAGGCCCACCTCGGCGTACTGGTTGGTCGAGTACGAGTTCGTGACCGTGAAGTCACCCTGCGGCGCGAGGAGCATGCCCTCGAAGCGCTCGCGCTCTTCGTCGGTCTTCGGCCAGGCGATCTTCGCGGGCTGTACGGCGGCCGCCTGCTCGGTGAGCACGCTCACCCCGGAGGCCTCGGCGGTGATCTGCGTCTGGCCCGAGAACTCTTTGGCCGTACCGGTCACCTCGACGTGCTGGCCGACGGCCACCTTCGCCGTCGCGGCCGAGCCGTACACGAACACGGCGTCGGATGCCAGATGCGTCTGCGGATCGATCTCGCCACCGGTGCCGGGGGTCTGGATGAAGAAGCCGTTGTAGCCGCCGGTCGGATACGCGGCGGTCACGATGCCGCGCGTGGTGACGGTCTGATCGGCCAGGGGTGTGGTGGCACCCGTACCCTGGATCTCGCTGATCGGGATGACCGTTCCCGGCGTGACCGGGGGCGCCTGCGTCGGCGAGGTGGAGGGCGAGGGCGAGGCCGATCCCGACGGGTCGGGGTTCGGGGCGCCGGTGCCCGAACCCTGCGGGGTGACCGTCGTGGTGTTGGTGAAGTCCTTCGAGTTGTCGTTCGAGTCGACGAAGTCGGTGCGGACGAGAGCGTTGGGCGTGGTGTTGCCTTCGGTGACCGTGGCGGCCTTCGTCTCGAAGCTGACGGCGGAGCCGTAGCCGAGGAAGTCGACCACGCGCGAGTCCGCGATGGATCCGCCGGGAAGCTCGAGCGCCTCGGCGACATTGGCAAGGAAGAGCTGGCCGGACGTCCCGCCGGGGTTGAGCGTGCTCGTGAGGTCGGTCTCCGGGAGCACCGCACCGGTGGTGCCGTTGCCGGGCAGCCCGATCAGGAAGTACCCGCCGGGTTCGATCAGGCCGCTGAGCTGCTGGGTGTTGGACGCCGAGGCCTTCGCGACACTGGAGTCCTTGCGGTACTGCAGCGACCACCCGCTGAGATCCTGCGCGGTGTCACCGGCGTTGTAGAGCTCGACGAACTTCCGGTTGAAGAAGGCGCCTGGGCTCCCGCCCTTCAGGTAAGCCTCGTTGATCACCACCTTCGAGCCGACGGCAGCCGACGCCGGCAGCGGGACGATCGCGGAACCGAGCAGGGCGACGCCCAGGGCGGCGCTCAGTGCGGCGGTGAAACGGCGCGCGGGCACGCGCGAAGCATCGGAGGGCATGGGTCTCCAAGTACCGGCGTGCGTGGGGCGACGTCGGAGGTGGGGGGATCGACGGGGGTCTCAACGACCGTAAACGATCCACATACCCTTTTCCCAGGCTTCTTTATTTCGATCTGGTGAACATCGGTACCTCGACGGGTGAAACCGCGTCTCACCGCGACGGAGGGGACATCACCCCGGACGGCCGACTGTCCTCACCTCCCGGGTGGAACGACGAAGGCCCGGATGCCAATGGCATCCGGGCCTTCGTTTATCGCGTGAAGCGACCGTGAAGCGTGATTACTTCAGGGTCACCGAAGCGCCGGCCTCCTCGAGGGCAGCCTTGGCCTTCTCGGCGGTCTCCTTGTTCGCGCCCTCGAGCACGGCCTTGGGAGCGCCATCGACGACGGCCTTGGCCTCGCCGAGGCCGAGCGAGGTGAGCTCGCGGACGACCTTGATGACCTGGATCTTCTTGTCGCCGGCGGCCTCGAGGACGACGTCGAACGAGTCCTTCTCCTCGACCTCTTCGGCGGGCGCGCCACCGGCAGCGCCGGCTGCGGCCACGGCCACGGGGGCGGCGGCGGTGACGTCGAAGGTCTCCTCGAACGCCTTGACGAACTCGGACAGCTCGATGAGCGTGAGCTCCTTGAACGCGTCGAGCAGCTCTTCGGTGCTGAGCTTAGCCATGTTGTATCTCCTTGAATCGGGTTGTTCAGCCGGGCCGAATTAGGCCGCGGTGTCCTGCTTCTCGCGCAGCGCGTCGACCGTGCGAACGGCCTTCGACGGAAGCGCCTGGAAGACGTATGCCGCCTTGGTCATCGTCGCCTTCATCGCACCGGCGAGCTTCGCCAGCAGGACTTCACGGCTTTCGAGATCGGCGAGCTTGTTGACCTCATCCGCGGTCAGAGCGGCGCCATCGAAGTAGCCGCCCTTCACCACGAGCTGAGGGTTAGCCTTGGCGAAGGCACGCAGGCTCTTCGCGACGGCGACAGGGTCACCGTGCACGAACGCGATGGCAGACGGGCCCTTGAGCTCGTCGTCCAGTCCAGTGACCCCCGCGTTTGCCGCGGCGATCTTGGTCAGCGTGTTCTTCACCACGGCGTAATCCGCGTCCTGACGGATGTCGTTGCGCAGCTGCTTGAGCTGGGCAACCGTCAGACCGCGGTACTCGGTCAGCAGAACGGCGGTCGAGCTCTCGAAGTTCTTCGTGAGCTCGGCGACCGATGCATCCTTCTGCGCCATGGCCACTCCTTGTGTGAACGAGGCGCTCCGCGATGGCGGGGCGCCGGCCGAAGACACCGGGTCCGGACAAAAAGAAGAGCTCCGGCGCAGGCGCACGGAGCTCGGATTCCCGGAGGAGAGTTCGTTTACCTGCGTAGGTCTCTGCTTTTCAGCAGACGCTTCGATCGAAATGCGAGCACTCCGATAACCGACGGTCTTTGGCTTGCCCCCACTGTACCCGATGCCCCGCTCCCCGCCAAACCAGCCCTCCCGCCCCCACCCCTTCCCGCCCGCGCCCCCGCCCACCGAGATGACGGGCGTTCGTCGAGATCACCCGCGATTCGGCCCCAAAACGGGTCTTCTCGCGAACCGCGGGTCATCTCGCGTCGGGCGCCGGCGGCAGGAGGGTCAGCGCGGCGGGCGGACCCCGAAGGCGGCGAGGCGCGCAGCGAGTGTCTCGGGCGTGCGGATGTCCGCGAAACCGCCCCGACACAGCCGCCACTGCGTGACGCCGCGGATCCAGTCCTCTCGACGCTTCTCGTCAAGCACGACCGCCTCGATGGTCCTCCCTCCGCGCATCGTGGCATCCCGGTACTTGACCTCGCCGTCGAACTCCCAGAAGCTCCGAACCTCGCCCAGCGCGATGTCCACGAGGTAGTCGGACCCGCGCGGACCTGCCACCGGCACCTGGAGATCGATCTCCCGAAAGCCGATGCGATGCAACTGCAACCGACTCACGCTCTCGCCGGGCAGCTCCGCGCGCCCGTCGGCGAACTCGATCACCTGACGAGCGCGACGGATGCCACGTCTTCCCCGCGCCCGGTCCACGCGTTCGCGCATGCGTTCACGCCATCGTTCCTGCGCCTCCGCGTCAAAACGTCGAGCTGACGCCGCCTCCCGCCGCAGTGCCGCGTCGGCACACGTGAGGGCCATCTCCCACGGCGCCGTACGGGCGACGTCGAAGACCGTGCGGTCGAGACTGGTGCAGACGATGCCGCCCGCTTCCACCACATCACCCTCGGGCAGCGCATCCAGGTGTCGTCGAAGTCCCGCACGACTGGTGCCGCCGGCCGGTCCGACCAGCGTCACTTCCACCGGTCGCTCGCCGAAGCGGTACTGCGGCAACCCATGCACGACGGCCGCAGAGAGGTGGGAGACCACCGCTGATCCTCCGCGTGCATTCTTGACAGCCGCATCGACTGCAGCGCGATGCCGATCAGCCGGGGGGAGCTCAAGGTAGGCCGCCCGATCCACATATGCCCCGGGCTGGAGGCGTAGCCACGGCCCTCCGCTCGACGCGCGCGACAGGACGCTGGCCGGCACCTCGCGCGAAAGTAGGTCTCCCCGCGAGTACACGGTGACGACGGCGTCTACTCGCTCCGCTTCCATGCCCCGATGCTCGGTCATCCGCCACCCGCCGCTGGCCCCTCGACCGCCATCCGCGGACAACCTCCCCCACGTCACCCACTGGGGAGGAACCACGCCTACAACCTCGCCAGCACTGAGATCACCCTCGATTGTCGAGAGGACTCACGACGCACGCGATTTGGTGGTCATCTCGCGAAAGCCGGGTCATCTCGACGCGCAAACAGCCATACCCCACCCGCCGCGCGTCAGGACACCCGCGCCTCCGGCAGCATCGCCCGCGTCATGCGCACGATGCGCGAGGGGGTCCGCGCACCGAGCCACACCGTGCACACGGGGGCCTCGCCGCAGGCCCATTCGGCGCACCACGCGTGGATCGCCGTCGCGAGCCTCTCGCCGCGGGGGCGCAGCTCGCCGTCGAGCGTGCGGTCGAGCCAGCTCACCCGCGCCGACGGCGCGTCGAACGCCTCGATCTCGCCCGCGCCGCAGATCTCGACCAGCACGGTCGCGTGCGCCTCGGGCGAGAGGGCTGCGGCGATCCGCCGCATCTCGGGGACGTTCCGCACGTCGCCGCCGAGCAGCACGGCACCTTCGAGGTCGCACCAGCGCCCGCCGTCGGGGCGGCGCAGCGAGGAGTCATCGGGAAGCATGCACACAACTTAGGTCACCCTTACTTCGTCCACAAGACCCCGGATGCCGACGCGCCGCCCCTCCGATGCGATCCACGGGCGGACGGGGTTAGGGTCGAACGCATGTCCCCCGAGCTCGTCGCCTCCCGCAGCGCCGACCTCGACGCCCGGATCGTCGCCGACTCCCGCGACCGCGTCGCGTGGATCCGCGCGCGCTCGCGCGGCATCACCGCCACCGACGTGGCCGCCCTCACGAGCACCAACGCGATATCGAGAGCGGCGGATGCCAAGCTCATGGGCTCGAACTTCTCGGGCAACGCCTTCACGGCCCACGGTCGTCGCCGCGAGCCCGAGATCGCCGCGTGGGTGGCCGCGACCCACGGCATCCGCCCGTCGTCCGCGCTCTACCACGCGGTGGTCGAGAAGCGGCACCTCGCGACCCCCGACGGCGTGGTCGTCGACGGCGAGGGGCGTGTCGTCCTCGCCGAGATCAAGACCACCAACAAGGCGTGGCGCTCGATCCCGAAGACGTACATGCGCCAGATCTGGTGGCAGCAGCACGTACTGGGGGCCGAACGCACCCTCGTCGCGTGGGAGCAGCACGACGGCTTCGTTCCGATGCACGACGAGCCCCGCTGCCAGTGGATCGACCGTGACGAGCGCGAGATCGCGAAGCTCGTCGGGCTCGCGACCTCGCTCATCGACGAGCTCTACCGCCGCACCATGGAGGCACGACGCCCCGCTCCGGCGCAACAGGAACCCACGGACAGGTACCGGGCCCTCGCCCTCCTCGAGTAATAGTTGACGCAAGTCAAGCAATAGGCGTATCGTTGACATCAGTCAACCAATCGCGCCATCGTCGTCGCGGCATCCGTCCCCCTTCTCGTGGAGCTCCCGCATGACAGCCATTTCTTCCGACGCGCCCGCCCAGCGGCGCGTCCTGCCGGCTCTGATCGGCCTGCTGCTCGGCACGTTCGTGTCGATGCTCGCCTCGACCGTCGTCTCGACCTCGCTGCCCGTGATCGTGCACGATCTGTCGGGCGACCAGAACGCCTACACCTGGGTCATCACCGCGACCCTGCTGACCACCGCGATCTCGACCCCCATCTGGGGCAAACTCGCCGACCTGTTCAACCGCAAGGTGCTCATCCAGATCGCCATCGCGATCTTCGTGCTCGCGACGGCCGCCGCCGGCTTCTCGCAGGACACGAACATGCTGATCGCCTTCCGTGCGATCCAGGGCCTCGGCGCCGGTGGCCTTGCCGCCCTCAGCCAGGTGATCATGGCCGACATCATCAGCCCCCGTGAGCGCGGTCGCTACATGGGCCTGTTCGGCGCGGTCATGGCCGTCGCCACCGTCGGCGGCCCGCTGCTCGGCGGTGTCATCACCGACGCCTTCGGCTGGCGCTGGAACTTCTTCGTCGCCCTCCCCTTCGCGGTCGCCGCCCTGCTCATCCAGCAGCGCACGCTGCACCTCCCGGCCCGAGCGAAGCGCACCGTGAAGATCGACTACGTCGGGATCGTGCTGCTCTCGGCCGCCGTGTCCCTGCTGCTCATCTGGGTGACCAACGCCGGCAGCTCCTTCGAGTGGGCCAGCACCGAGACGCTGCTCATGGTCGGCGGTGCGGTCCTCGCGGCGATCCTCTTCGTCGTGGTCGAGCTGCGCTCGTCGGAGCCGCTCGTTCCGCTGACGCTGTTCCGCGACGCGACCTTCACCCTCGCCACGATCGCCTCGATCGCGACGGGCCTGGCGATGTTCGGCACCTCGGTGTTCCTCAGCCAGTACATGCAGATGGCTCGAGGGGCCACCCCGACCGAGGCGGGCGTCATGACGATCCCGATGATCGGCGGCCTGCTCGTCTCGTCGATCGTCGTCGGCGCGCTCATCTCGCGCTTCGGACACTGGAAGCCGTTCCTCATCGCCGGTGGCGTGCTGCTGATCGCGGGATCGTTCCTGCTGTCGACCATCCACTACGACACCGACTTCGCCCTCGTCTCGATCTACATGGCCCTGCTCGGCGCCGGTGTCGGCATGACGATGCAGAACCTCGTCCTCGTGGTGCAGAACACCGCCAACCCCACCCAGATGGGCGCCGCCAGCTCGGGCGTGACGTTCTTCCGCAGCCTGGGCGGCACGATCGGCGTCTCGGTGATGGGTGCCGCTCTCGCGAGCATGGCGACGAGCCTGTTCACCGATCGCGCGGCCGACCTCAAGGCCGCCATCATCGGTCTCGGCGCCGACGGGGCCTCGGTCGCGCAGAGCCTGCAGTCGGGAGCCATCCCGCAGGTGTCGACCCTCCCCGAGAGCGTCCGCGTGATCGTCGAGGACATCTACGCGCAGTCCATCGCGCACTCGTTCCTCATCGCCGTGCCCGTCGCGGTCGTCAGCCTCGTCGCGATCCTGTTCCTGCCCAACCGTCCGCTGACCCGCATGACCACCACCGAGCGCGTCGCGGCAAGCGAGGCCGACTTGGCGACCGTGTCCGTTCCCGAGGCCATGGCCACGCTCTCGGCCACCGGCACGATCCCGACACAGGATGCCGACTCCCCTCGCCGTGCACGCCGCGCGCCCGAGATGGGAGAGGATGGCTGACGTGACGAGCGAACTGGACGACGAGCGCCGCGTGGCCGTGCAGGCCCTCGAGTCGTCGTTCTCGGAGCTCATGACCGTGTTCCGCCGCTTCGTCTCCGAGGCGGCGGAACGCGTGAGCCCGGGAATGCTGCCGGCGACGTTCAAGGCCCTCTCGGTGGTGAGCCGGTTCGGTCCGCTGACCCTGTCGGCGCTGGCCGAGCGGCTGGCCGCCGACAAGGGGTTCCTCAGCCGCTCGATCACCGAGCTCGAGGATCTGGGCCTGGTCACCCGCACGCCCGACCCGAACGACCGGCGCTCGCGACTCATCGCCGTCACCGAGGTGGGCCACGCCCGGCTCGCCGAAGCGCGTGCTCCCCACGAGAGCCGTCTGTTCGAAGCGATCGCCGACTGGACGATCGACGACATCCGTCACCTGTCGACGCTGCTGCACGCTCTGGCCGTCGGCGAAGTCCCCGCCCGCGACTGATCTCGACTCTCGCGGGGGCGCGAGGGCGGGCTTCGCCACACGGTGACCGAGGCGTAACACCGTCGAGACAATGGCGGGGTTGACTGAGGGGACCGCGGCGAGGCCGCCACGGACCGACCGCAGCGAGAGTGAGCGCCCGATGAGATTCCGATCGACGCGTCCCGAGACCGACCTCCAGCCCGCTCCGCCGGTGCCGGACACGATGCGCGCCGTGGTCATCGACGGCCCCGGCGACGCCGAGGCCCTCCACCTCGCCGAGGTCGAGGTCCCCACCCCGGTGCTGAGCGAGGTGCTCGTGCGGGTCGTCGCGGCCGGCGTCAACCCAATCGACGCGAAGACCCGGGCGGGGCGCGGTCTCTCCGGGGCCATCTCGTCGTGGCCGGCCGTGCTCGGGCTCGACGTGAGCGGAGTCGTCGTGCGCGCCCCCTTCGACGCGCATCCCTTCCCCGTCGGGACCGAGGTCTACGGCATGGCCACCGTGCCGCGCACGAGCGGCTCCTACGCCGACTACGTCGTCGTGCCCACGCTCTCTCTCGCCCGCAAACCCTCGTCGCTCTCGCACGTCGAGGCCGCGGGCGTGCCGGTGGCGGCCCTGACGGCCTGGGGCATCGTGGTCGAGACCGCTCTCGCGCACCAGGGTCAGCGCATCCTCGTGCACGCGGGCAGCGGCGGTGTCGGCCACTTCGCGGTGCAGTTCGCCGCGTACTTCGGCGCGCACGTGATCGCGACCGGGTCGCCGCGCAACCTGGAGTGGCTGCGCGAGTTGGGGGCCGCCGAGGTGGTCGACTACACCTCGACACGGTTCGAAGAGGTGGTCTCCGAGGTCGACGTCGTCATCGACCTGATCGGCAACGTCTCGGACGACACCGGCACGCGTTCGCTCGAGGTGCTGCGTCCGGGCGGTCTGCTCATCGAGGTGCCCACCGGGGCGTGGCCCGACTTCCGCGAGGCCGCCGCGGAGCGTGGCATCCGTTCCACCGACTACAAGACGATCCCCGACGGCGGGGCTCTCGCCACGATCACCCGCCTGCTCGAGTCGGGAGCCGTGCGCGTATACGTCGAGCACGTCTTCGAACTCGACGACGCCGCGGCGGCGCACACGGAGCTCGAGCGCGGGCACACCCGGGGCAAGATCGTGCTGAGCGTGAGCGACGACTGACCTCAGCCCGCGGCCAGCACCCGGCGCCCCTCGTCGACGATCTCGTCGGCCACCTCGTCGAGCAGCGGAGAAGTGAGGTTCCACTGCTGCCAGTAGAGCGGCACGTCGACCGGATCGTCGCCCAGGCGCACGAGCTCGCCGGTGTGCAGTGCCCCCTCCGACTGGAACCCCGGGAGCAGTCCCCAACCGAGGCCCAGTCCGACGGCGGAGGCGAAGTCCTGGGATGCCGGAACTCGGTGCCGCGGCGGAGCCGCTGCGGGCACCCCACGGCGTGCCAACCACTGCGTCTGCAGGTCGTCGCGCCGGTCGAAGTCCACCACGGGCGCGGCCCGGAGCGCTTCGGCATCGACCCCTCCGGCGAACCATCTCGCAGCGAACGCGCCGGTGGCCACCGCCTCGTACCGCAGCACGCCCAGCCGCCGCACGCGACACCCGGCGACGGGAGCCTCGCGCGAGGTGACCGCGGCCATCACCGTTCCGGATTCGAGGAGCCCCGCGGTGAAGTCCTGGTCGTCGCGATGCAGATCGAACACGACAGAGCGGCGCTGCGCCACGCGGGCGAGCGGCGGAAGAAACCACGTGGCGAGGGAATCCGCGTTCACCGCCAGCGGGACCGATGCCACGGCCCCGCCCTCGGCACCGATCGCGGCGAGGGCGTCGTGTTCGAGCAGGGCGAGTTGGCGAGCCAGTCGCACCACCGCGTCGCCCGCTTCGGTGGCGCTCACGGGCTTACTGCGCACGAGCACCACGCGCCCGAGCTGATCCTCGAGCGCCCGGATGCGCTGACTCACCGCGGAGGGCGTGATGTGCAGACGCCGGGCGGCGGCGTCGAGGGTTCCCTCCTCGACGACGACGGCGAGGGTCCGGGCGAGATCGAATGGAATCGGCATGAAGGAATGCTAATGGTCCTACAGAATCATGAGCTGGCCTACGCTTCACTCCTCCCCTAGCGTCGTCCTCGTGCTCCCCTCCCTGCTCGCCGGCCTCGGTCTCGGCTTCTCTCTCATCGTCGCCATCGGCGCCCAGAACCTCTTCGTCCTGCGTCAGGGCATTCACCGCGAGCACCTGCTCGCCGTGGTGGCGGTGTGCGCGCTCTCCGATGCCGCGCTCATCCTGCTCGGGGTCTCCGGCATCGGCCTGGTGCTGCAGACGGTGCCGTGGCTGATCGTGGTCGTCCGGTGGGCGGGAGCGGCCTTCCTCGTCGGATACGGCCTTCTGGCCGCGCGCCGCGCCCTGCGCCCCAGCGGCGCGACGCTGCACCTCGAGACCGCGGCATCCCTTCTCGCACCGATGGCAGGCGGCACGACGGTGCAGACCCGCCCGGCCCGCACGACGCTCACGGCGACGGTGCTGACCTGCCTCGCCCTCACCTGGCTGAACCCGCACGTGTACCTCGACACGGTCTTCCTGCTCGGTTCCGTGGCGTCGACGCACGGCGACGGGCGCTGGGCGTTCGCGGTGGGGGCGTGCATCGCGAGCCTGGTCTGGTTCTCGGCCCTCGGCTACGGTGCACGGTTCCTCGGCCGGTGGCTCGACACCCCGCGAGCCTGGCGCATCCTCGACGGCGTCATCGCCGTGGTGATGTTCGCGATCGCCCTGTCCCTCGTGCTGCCGCACTGATGCTCGACGCCGGGGGCCCGGCCGTCGGCGAGAATGGGCCGATGCGAACGGTGACGATGACGGTGACGGGACGCGTCCAGGGCGTCGGCTTCCGATACTCCCTGCGCACCGAGGCGGATCGTCTCGGCATCGACGGCTGGGTGCGCAACCGCCGTGACGGTTCGGTGGAGGCGTTCCTCTCCGGCGACCCCGACGACGTCGAGAGCGTGATCGCCTGGGCGCACGACGGGCCGGCCGGAGCACGCGTCGACGATGTGGACATCGTCGAGGGCACCGAGCGGGCGGCATCCGGCTTCGAGATCCGCCCCACCGCCTGAGTCAGACCGGAAGACCGGCTCTCAACTCGGCGAGGACGTCGGCGACGTCGTCGAAGCGCGAGAGCGCCGCCCCTTGACCCGCCCACAGCGACACCAGTTCGCCGTCGCCCCGTGCGGTCGCCGCGGCGCGAAACACCCCGGTCAGCCAGTTCTGCGCGGGGAACGGGGCGATCATCCCCGACGCCTCGAGCTCGTGCATCGCTCGATTCGGGATGCCGCGTGCCAACCGCCCGCTCATGGCCCGGGTCAGCACGGTGTCGGTGTCGGCCGCTCGACCGATCGCGTCGCGATGGGCGGCGGTGGCCGCCGACTGGGAGGTGCGCAGGAACGCCGTCCCCACCTGCACCCCCTCCGCGCCCAGGGCGAGGGCTGCTGCGACGCCACGGCGATCGGCGATCCCGCCCGCCGCGATGACCGGGATGCCGACGGCATCGACGACCTGCGGCACCAGGGCGAAGGTCCCGACGAGCGAGGCCGATGCCTCACGCAGGAACGACACCCGGTGCCCGCCGGCCTCCGACCCGGTGGCGACGACGGCGTCGACGCCCGCCGCCTCGAGCGCGACGGCCTCGGCGACCGAGGTGGCGGTGCCGATTACACGGATGCCGCGGTCTCTCGCGCTCGCGAGGGTGTCGGCATCCGGGACTCCGAAGACGACGCTCAGCACGTCGGGGCGGGCCTCGAAGACGGCCTCGAGCTGGTCGGCGACCGGCGGGAGGAACGCCGTCGGGGGTGCGGGCACCTCGACCCCGGCCGCGGCGAACAGGGGAGCCGCGGCATCGAGGAACGGGTGCACATCGAGGTCGGCGGGGGTGATCTCGTCGCCGCGCGGGAGCCAGAGGTTCACGGCGACCGGGCGCCGGGTGGCGGCCCGCAGCTGCGCCACCGTGTCGCGGATGCGATCGGGCGCGTAGCCGTACAGCCCGAACGACCCGAGCCCTCCGCCGTTGCTGACAGCGGCGGTCAGGGCGACGGACGACAACCCGCCGAAGGGGCCGAGGACGATCGGAACGTCGATGCCGAGCAGGTTCTCGAGGCGACTCATGCCTCGACCCTACGGCGCGCGGTTCTCCTCCGGGTCGCCCGAGGAGTCGGGGCCGTCGAGCGGGCGCAGCAGACGGTTGAGGAAGCGCTGCGTGCGCTCCTTCTTCGGCTGACGCAACAGCTCCGACGGCGCCCCGCGCTCGACGATCACTCCCTCGTCGAAGAACAGCACCTCGTCCGCGACCTCGCGCGCGAAGCCGAGCTCGTGCGTGACGATGACCATCGTCCAGCCCTCTCGAGCGAGCTCGCGCAGGACCGTGAGCACCTCGCCCACGAGCTCCGGATCGAGCGCGCTGGTCGGTTCGTCGAACAGCAGGAGCGAGGGCTGCAGGGCCAGAGCACGGACGATGCCGACGCGCTGCTGCTGACCGCCGGAGAGCTCGGACGGGTATGCGTCGCGCTTCTCCGACAGGCCGACGCGGGCGAGCAGCGTCTCGGCACGGGCGACGGCCTCGGCCCGAGCGACGCCGTGCGCCTGGATCGGCCCCTCGATCACGTTCTGGATGACGGTGAGATGCGGGAAGAGGTTGTGATGCTGGAACACCATCGCCGAACGATCGCGCAACCCGGTGCGGTCGGCCTTCGAGACCTTCTGCGAGAAGTCCACGACCGGTCCCCCGTCGAACGCCACCACTCCGGCATCCGGGGTCTCGAGTCCGTTCAGGCAGCGCAGCACGGTGGTCTTGCCCGAGCCGGAGGGGCCGATGAGCACGAGAACGTCGCCGCGGCGCACCTCGAGATCCACGCCGTCGAGGACGCGATTGTCACCGAAGCTCTTGCGCAGACCCGAGACGGCGAGCAGCGGGGCGGTGTCAGTGGGCGACATGGCGGTCCAGCCTCTTTTCCAGGGCGTTCTGCCCGAACGACAACACGAGGCAGAACAGCCAGTAGATGAGCGCGGCCTCGAGGTACACCGCCATGAACTCGTACGAGAATGCCGCGATGGCCTGCGCCTGGCGGAAGAGCTCGGTGACGAGGATGAGGGATGCCAGCGAGCTGTCCTTCACGAGCGAGATGAACGTGTTCGACAGCGGCGGCACCGAAACGCGAGCCGCCTGCGGCAGGATGATGCGCGTCAGCGTCTTCCGGCGGCTCAGACCGACCGTGTGCGCGGCTTCCCACTGCCCACGCGGGACCGAGAGGATCGCCGCGCGGATGACCTCGGCGGCATACCCGCCCACGTTCAGCGAGAACGCGATGACCGCCGCGGGGAACGGATCGATCGTGAGCCCGAGCGAGGGCAGTCCGTAGAAGATCACGAAGAGCTGCACCAACAGGGGCGTGCCGCGAATGATCGAGATGTAGAACCGGGCAACGCTCGACAGCACCACATTGCGCGACAGCCGCAGGAGGGCCATGCCCAGCGCGATGACGAGACCGATCGCGAAAGAAGCCAGGGACAGCGGGATCGTGCCCGTGATGCCGGCCAGAACCATCGGCCAGAACGAGTCGACGAGCAGGGTCCAGATGTCGTTCATGGGCCTCCTTCCTCACACGCGAGCGGATCATCCGCCTCCCACGCTAGAGCGGGCAGGCGGATGATCCGCGGGGGTTTACAGCAGCTGCTTACTTCGTGACGTCGTCGCCGAAGTACTTGTCGCTGATCGAGGCGAGGGTTCCGTCGGCGCGGAGTTCCTCGAGGGCGCCGTCGACGGCCTCGGCCAGCTTGTCCTGGCCCTTCTTGAAGGCGAAGGCGCTCTCGGAGGAGTCCTCGGTCGTGGCCGCGATCTTCAGGCCGGTGGGGCTGTTGGTCTTCTCGTAGTCGAGGTAGGTGAGCTGGTCGTTGACCGTGGCGTCGACGCGACCCTGCTTGAGCAGGGCGACGGCCTGGGCCCAGCCCTCGACGGCCTCGACCTGGGCGCCGCTCGAGGTCGCGAGCTCGTACCAGTTGCTCGTGAGCGACTGGGCGGTGGTCTTGCCCGACAGGTCGGCGAAGCTCGAGATGGCGTTGTCGCTGTCGTTGGTCACGATGACACCGCGCGAGACGGTGTACGGCGAGCTGAAGGTGTACTTCTCCTGGCGCTCGGGGTTGATCGAGACCTGGTTGGCGATGACGTCGAAGCGACCGGCGTCCAGGCCCGCGAAGATCGCGTCCCACTGAGTCTCCTGGAACTTGACCTGCAGACCGAGCTTGTCGGCGACGGCCTTTGCGATCTCGACGTCGAAGCCCGTCAGCTCGCCCGCACCCTCGTGGTACGAGAAGGGACGGTACGTGCCCTCGGTGGCCACGGTCAGCGTGCCGCCGGAGATCAAGCCGAGGTCGGAACCCGCGTCGGGGTCGGCCGCGGTGGAGCCGCCGCTGCAGGCGGTCAGCGCGAGGGCGCTGAGACCCAGGGTGGCGGCGAGGACGGTCAGACGGCGACGGGGCATAGCTGTTCCAGACATGTGTGAGTGGTGTGTGTGGGGGGTACGCGGTGCAGGCGTACCCTCCAGGGAAACACGGCAGGGCTCGAAGGTCTTCCCGCATGACGCCGTATTGCACGATCGTGCAGCCGCGATGCCGCTCGGACACGCGAAAGCCCCGCCGGCACGAGGCGCGGCGGGGCTTCCGGTGACGAGTGTCAGACGATGACGTTGACGTCCAGCGGGATGCCGGGACCGAAAGTGGTCGAGACGGCGCCCTTCTGGATGTAACGGCCCTTCGAGCTCGACGGCTTGAGGCGGACGATCTCCTCGAGCGCGGCCTTCAGGTTCTCGTCGAGCTGCTCGGCCGAGAACGACGCCTTGCCGACCACGAAGTGGACGTTGGCGTGCTTGTCGACGCGGAACTCGATCTTTCCGCCCTTGATCTCCTCGACGGCCTTGGCCGGGTTGGGGGTCACGGTGCCGGTCTTGGGGTTCGGCATGAGGCCGCGGGGTCCGAGGACCTTACCGAGGCGACCGACCTGACCCATGAGCTCGGGCGTCGAAACGGCGGCGTCGAACGACGTGTAGCCGGCCGCGACCTTCTCGATGAGCTCGGTGCCACCGACCTCGTCGGCACCGGCGGCGAGAGCCGCCTCGGCCGCGGGGCCGTTGGCGAAGACGATGACGCGAGCGGTCTTACCCGTGCCGTGGGGCAGGATGACCGTGCCGCGGACCATCTGGTCGGCCTTACGGGGGTCGACCGAGAGCTTGAGCGCGACCTCGACGGTCGAATCGAACTTCTTCGAGCCGGTCTCCTTCGCGAGGGCGACGGCCTCGGTCGGGGTGTAGAACGTGTCGGCCGCGATCTTCTCAGCAGCGGCGCGGAATGCCTTGGACTTGGTAGCCATTGTTATCTCCCTCAGTCCTCGACCGTGATGCCCATGGAGCGGGCGGTGCCGGCGATGATCTTCGAGGCGGCCTCGATGTCGTTCGCGTTCAGGTCGGGCTGCTTCGTGGTGGCGATCTCGCGGACCTGCTCCTTGGTGAGCTTGCCCACCTTGGTGGTGTGCGGCGTGGGCGAGCCCTTCGCCAGGCCGGCTGCCTTCTTGATGAGCTCCGCCGCCGGCGGGGTCTTCAGGATGAAGGTGAAGCTGCGGTCTTCGTAGACCGTGATCTCAACGGGGATGACGTTGCCGCGCTGGGCTTCGGTCGCCGCGTTGTAGGCCTTGCAGAACTCCATGATGTTGACGCCGTGCTGACCGAGCGCCGGACCGATCGGCGGCGCGGGGTTGGCCGCGCCCGCCTTGATCTGGAGCTTGATCAGGCCGGTCACCTTTTTCTTGGGTGCCATATCCTTTTCCTCTCTCGAGCGAGGACCTCTCGGTTCCCTCTCTCCCGCACGTCCGGCGGTTCCGGACAGCGGTCGTCGCGCACTGAGGCACGCAACCTTGCCATTGTACGCGACATGGGGGCATTCGGCATCCGCGGGTCTGCCCCACCCCCGCACTGGCCCCCTTCCCCCGCCGGCCCGGGTGCGACGGGGGTTCTTGCGCATAAACGCGCTCCGCGCGCAGAAACACGAGGACAGCGCGTTTGTGCCAGCAAAGAGCGTTTATGCGCGGGACGAGACGAGTTCTCCACAGGCTCGAAACGCGACCGCCCCGTTTCTGAGACCCTCGCCACATGGACACCGCTCCGCGCACGCTGCGCGCGTCGCCCGCCCCGCTGATACGCGCGTCGCTCGCCCCGCGGACCGGTCCGCCGCTCTGGCGCGACGACGCACTGGTGCGGATCCGTCCCGGGATCTACACGGTCCGCACGATGTGGGACGCGCTCGAGCCCTGGGACCGGTACCGCGTGCGCGTGCACGCCTTCGCCCTCGCCAGACCGGATGCCGTTTTCTCCCACGAATCCGCAGCGTCCCTTCTCGGCCTGCCCACGTTCGGCCACCCGCGCGCGATCCACATCTTCGACGCGCGTCGCTCGCGATCGGTGACGTATGGCGACGTCACCGCCCATACGAGCATGGATCCCCGCTCGACGTTAGAGTTCGCCGGCATCCGGTTCACCCCCGTCGAAGACGTGGTGACCGACCTCGCCCGCGTGCTTCCTCCCGCGTTCGCCCTCGCGGTCGGGGACGCGGCCGTCGCAAGATTCGGTCTCCGCCGAGAGGTCCTGCTCGACCGCCTCGACGCGCAGCGCAACGCCTTCGGGGTGCGGCGGGCGAAGTGGACCCTGCAGCGCGTCACCGCGTCGGGGGAATCGCCGGGCGAATCGATCAGCCGCGCCGTCATCGAGTGGTGCGGATTCCCCGAGCCAGAGCTGCAGAGGGAGCATGAGGTCGAGGGGCGCGTCTACCGGTCCGACTTCTGCTGGCCGGACCGGAAGATCATCGGAGAGATGGACGGGTGGGTCAAGTACGACGATGCGGGCCCAGCTGAGGCGACCGAGGTGCTGCGAGCGGAGAAACGTCGCGAAGACGCCCTCCGGCGACGTGGTTGGCACGTCGCGCGCTGGGATTACGCGGGGGCGCTGAGCGTCGGCCCTCTCCGCGCCGCTCTCGTCGCCGCGGGGCTGCGGCCGGTACGCAGTCCCGAGACGGCCGCTCTGACTTCCGTCGGACGCAACCCCCGATCGATGTGACACGCATAAACGCGATCAGCGCTCACAAACGCGAGGAGATCGCGTTTATCGAGGTGGATCGCGTTTCTGCGTGGGATGCCGGGACCCGGGCGCACAGGGACGGCCGCCGAGGAGCGGGGCGAAGCGCGACAGCACGGACGGCAGCGGGACGGCACGGACGGCAGCGCTACGGCATGGGAGCGCGACGGCACGGACGGCAGCGCTACGGCATGGGAGCGCGACGGCACGGACGGCAGCGCTACGGCATGGGAGCGCGACGGCACGGACGGCAGCGCGACGGCATGCATAAACGCTCTCCGCGCTCAGAAACGCGAGGAGATCGCGTTTACCGGCGTGGACCGCGTTTATGCGTGGGATGGGATGCCGGGACCACCCGGCCGGCGAACGACGAACGCCCCGTCGGCCGGAGCCGGACGGGGCGTTCGCGAAGACGCGGGGAGCGTCAGATCATCTTGGTGACCTGGTCGAACGACAGCTCGACGGGGGTCTCGCGCTCGAAGAGCGACACCAGCACTGTGAGCTTGCCGCTCTCGGGCTTGATCTCGCTGATCGTGCCGGGCAGACCCGCGAACGAGCCCTCCTTGATGGTGATCGTCTCGCCGGCCTCGAAGTCGACCTCGGCGGGGATGACGCGGGCCGTGGTGGCCGAGCCCTTGGCGGCGGCGCCCTTGACGGGAGCGGCCTCCTTGACCTCGACGAGGCTCTTCAGCATGTTGAAGGCCTCTTCGAAGCGCAGCGGGGTCGGGTTGTGGGCGTTGCCCACGAAGCCGGTGACACCCGGGGTGTGGCGGACGACCGACCAGGTGTCTTCGTTGAGATCCATGCGCACCAGCACGTAGCCGGGGATGCGCACGCGGTTGACCATCTTGCGCTGGCCGTTCTTGATCTCGACGACGTCCTCCATGGGGACCTCGACCTGGTAGATGTCGTCCTCGACCTCGAGCGTCGACTTGCGCTGCTCGATGTTGGCCTTCACCTTGCGCTCGAAGCCGGCGTAGGAGTGGATGACGAACCACTTGCCGGGGAGCGAACGCAGCTCGGTACGGAACGCCTCGTACGGGTCGGCGTCCTCGTCGGTCTCGTCTGCATCGATGTCGACGTCGGTCGCGGCGTCGGCCGGCGACTCCGCGGCCTCGGCCTCGTCGACCTCGCTCGCCGCGGCCGAGACCTCGTCGACGAAGTCCTCGTCGAGGACGGGAGCGTCGGGCTCGCCGTTCACGTCGGGGCCGTCGTAGGGGGTGACCTCGTCAGCGGCTTCGGCGGCCTCTTCGGCCTGTTCCTCGGCGAGGGCGTCGGTGAGGACCTCGGCGGCGGCTTCGGCCTCGCTGGTCTCGTCGATCTCGAGAGCGTCGTTCACGATCGCGTCCGCCTCCGGGTCGGTGATGTCGATGTCGCCAAGATCGGCGTCGTCGGTGTCGGTCGCGTCATCGACGATGTGGACCGCGGCGTGCTCGGCCGAGTCGGAGGCACGCTCCTGGGACTCGAGCACGTTGCCCTCCTGGGCCTCGTCGTCCTCGCTGGACTGCTCAGCGGCCGTCGCCCAATCGGCGTCGTCGACATATCTTTCAGACACTGTGATCTCTTCCGTTCAGAGGCGGCCGCTCGTGGGGCCGCGCGTCCGCCCAGACGCCGGTCAGGCGCCGGCGGTACCGGGGACGCCGAAGACGGCGGTGGTGATCCACACGAACAACACGTCGAGGCCGTAGACGATCGCCATCATGACGACGACGAACCCGAGGACGACGGCGGTGAACTTGAGGAGCTCCTGCCGCGTCGGCGTGACGACCTTGCGCAGTTCCGCGAAGACCTGACGAATGAAGAGGGCGATCCGCGCGAAGAAGTTGAGCTTCTTCTCGCGGGGCGCGCCGCGCTCAGCGACGATCTCGCCCTTCGCCTCGTCCTGCGTCATCGAACCACCTAGGTCTGTGTCTGTGCCAGCGTGCGCTGTGCGCAGGGCGGACAGGAATCGAACCTGCAACCTGCGGTTTTGGAGACCGCTGCTCTGCCAATTGAGCTACCGCCCTAAGATCCCGAGGGATCCAGGATGCGAAATCGACGCGCTTCCGCCTGGAATCTCTCGGAAGGGATGCCATGTGCCCGGGGGCACGGCGAAAGAATGCAGATTTCGACTGCACTGCAAGTGTACGGCATCGGGCACACGGACGACGAACTCCGCTCCCCGGCACCACCCTCGGGAGGCCTCTCTGAATAGGGTGGAAGGTGGTCGCCGCCCCGACCCGAACCGCAGGGCGAGCGCCGACGGATCGAGGAGCACGGATGAGTTCACAGGCGCCCGCCCAGCAGTTCCAGGTCGATCTGCGGGGCGTGATCGATCTGTTGAGCCGCCATATCTACTCGGGGCCACGGGTGTTCCTCCGCGAGCTCCTGCAGAACGCCGTCGACGCGATCGCGGCGCGTCGAGAGGCCGACGGCGGCGGTGGCCGCGTGCGCATCACACCGGTCAGCGCGGCATCCGAGGAGTTCGTCCTCCGCGATGACGGGGTGGGCCTCACGCCAGACGACGTGGCCGATCTGCTCGCGACGGTGGGGCGCAGCTCCAAGCGCGACGTGTTCGATCTGCCGCGCTCGGACTTCCTCGGGCAGTTCGGAATCGGCATGCTGTCGTGCTTCATGGTCTGCGACGACATCGTCATCCGTTCCCGCAGCGCTCACGGCGCGGACCCGGTCGAGTGGGTCGGTCACGCCGACGGCACCTTCGAGGTCCGCCCCGGCGCCGCGGACCTGCCCGTGGGCACGAGCGTGCACCTGCGCCCTCGGGGAGACAGCCGTTCGCTGCTCGGCACGGCCACCGTCGTCGAGCTCGCCGAGACGTTCGGCCGGTACCTGCCCGTAACGGTGAGCATCGACCTGCCCGCGGGCGGTGAGACGACAGTCACCACCGCTCCCCCCTTCCTCGGCGACGACCGCGAGGCGCAGGCGGCCTATGGCCGAGAGCTTCTCGGGGCGGAGCCTCTCGCGATCATCCCGCTCTCGGTCCCCGCCACCCAGACGCGCGGCCTGGCCTTCGTGCTGCCGTTCGCGCCGGCATCCACCGCCCGTCAGAGCACGCGCGTCTATCTTCAGCGCATGCTGCTCACCGAGCGCGCCGACGACCTGCTGCCCGATTGGGCCTTCTTCGTGCGCGCGGTGGTCGACTCGGCGGGGCTGCACCCGACGGCCAGTCGGGAGGCGCTCGTCGATGACGACGCGCTCGAGCAGACCCGGACGGAGTTGGGGGATGCCGTGCGCCGGTGGATCCTCGATCTCGCGCTGAGCGACCCCCTGCGCCTGGCGCAGTTCGTCGCCGTTCACGAGGTCGCTTTGAAGTCGCTCGTGCGGTACGACGACGAACTGGCGCGCTTCATCGTGCCGTGGCTCTCGGTCGAGACGAACGCGGGGCGCCTGCGGATCGACGAACTGGTGCGTCGATCCTCGCCCGTGCGGTACGCCGGCACCGTCGAGGCCTTCCGTCAGGTCGTGAGCGTCGCGCCGACCGGCACCACGCTGGTCAACGGCGGGTACCTGTACGACGACGAGCTGATCCGCCTGCTGCCCGAGGTCTTCCCGGACGTGCGGGTCGAAGCCGTGGACGTGCTCGACGAGATCGACCGTCTCGCTCCCCCGCCGCTGGACGAGCGAGCCAGGGTCGTCTCGCTCGAGAACCGCGCGCGGGCGGCACTGACGACCGTCGATGTCGTGGCCCGCTCCTTCGAACGCCCCGAAGCCGCCGCGCTGTTCGTCGCCGACCCCGCTGTGCTGCGCGCCCTCGACCGGGGTCGCGCACGCAGCGCCGGAGGAGCCCTGTGGGCGGGGGTGCTCGATCGCGCCGAGTCCGTGGGGGCCCGCGGACGAGACGAGAAGCAGGACTCCCCGTCGTCGCGCCTCTGCCTGAACTGGACCAACCCGACCGTGCAACGGCTCGCGCACGCTCCCGACGGCCGCGCCTTCACCGCCGGCGTGCAGGTGCTGTATGTGCAGGCGCTGCTCGCGGGCCATCACCCGCTCGGCGTGGCGGATCGTGCACTGATGTCATCGGCTCTCGCCGATCTCGTCGACCTCGCCGCCGACGCCTCCCCCCACCCCGCCCCGGAAGGACCCGCATGACCGCCGCCGAAGACATCGCCGCCCTGTTCGACGAGATCGATCGGACGCCCTGGGGACCCCAGGAGAGGGCCCTCGTCGCCGAGGCCGTCGCCCGTGCGCAGGAGAGCGGCGACACCCGTCTCGAGTACGAGGCGCGCCTGCGGCAGACCTCGAGCGCGAACATGATCGGCGACACCGACCTCATGCTGACGTCGTTCGCCTGGTGCCTGGCGCAGCACGAAGCCGATCCCGAGCGCTTCCCCGCACAGCTCGAGCCCGCCGGCGACCTGCTGTGGCAGTACAAGTGGATGGCCGGTGCCCTGCGCGGCTCACCCGCGTTCGCGAGCGAGCAGATCGAGGCGGTGCTCGACGACATGGAACAGCACTACCGCCGTGCCGGCGTCGGACTGAGCGGCGCGCTCATGGCCCGCTTCGAGGACGCATGGGCCGCGGGCCGCACCGACGAGGCCGCCACTCTGCGCGAACGTCTCGAGGCCACCCCGCGCGATGACTACAGCCACTGCGACGCGTGCGTGCGCAGCCAGTTCGCCGGGTTCTTCTCGGCGACCGGGAGCGAGGACGAAGCGATCCGCCTCGTCGAGGAGATGGTCGAGGGCGGCTTCACCTGCGGCGAGGAGCCCGAGCGCGCACTGGCCCTCGTGCTGCTGCCGTTGCTGCGCGCCGGTCGGTTCGAGCAGGCCCGCGCCTTCCATTCGCGCAGCTACCGCTTGGCGCGCGAGAACCCCGACAACCTCACGATCATCGCGGACCACGTCACCTTCTGCACCGTGACGGGCAACGAGGCGCGTGCCCTGAGCCTCATCGAGAAGCATCTCGGCTGGCTGACGCACGACGGCCTCAACGCGGAAGCCCACGAGGAGGCTCTGGCCGCCTTCGGTCTCGCGCTCGACGCCGTGACCCGCGCGGGCCACGGCGACACCCCGGTGCGGGGGTCGGATGCCGCCGGGCTCGGGCCCCTGTTCGGCGCGCGCGGCACGGAGCTGACGGCATCCGAACTCGCGGCCCTCTGCTGGGCTCGGGCCGACGAGATCGCTCAGGCGTTCGACCGGCGCAACGGGACAGACGCGCACGCACGGCGCCTGGAGCGCACCCGCGCCCTGGCCGAGGAGCACTACGACGTTCCGCTGTCGTCCGGGGGGTTCACCGCGCCGGCGGCGGCTCCCCGCGAGTGGACCCCTGCCCAGCGCCTCGCGCGCGCCCGGATGCTGGGGACCATCGGCAGCCCGGCGGCGATCGACGCCATCGCCGACGTGCTCGACGACGCCGCGGCCGCCGATCGCGTGCCGCTGACCTTCCTGCTGCTGCGGGGACTCTCGGCCGAGGAGCGACTCGACGACGCCGCGCAGGTGTTCGCCGCGCGCGTGGCCGCTCTTCGCGACGTCGGCGACGAGGCTCGAGCCGACCTCGAGCAGGAGCTGGGCCTCGCGCTCTTCGGAACGGACGACGCCTTCGCCGCTCGCGCGCTCGAGGAGCACCCCGACGCTCCCCCGGCGGTCCGTGGCCATCTGCTGACGATCCTGGCGTACGGCCACCTCGTCGCGGGCCGCCTCGACGAGGCGCTGCGCACCGGGCGCGAAGCACGCGATCTGTACGCCCGGACGGACGACCTCGATCGCACCCACGCCCTGCGGAGCATCGAGGTGGACGTCCGCCGCGCCCAGGAGGCCCCCGTGGAGGCGATCGAGGTCCTCGACGCGCTCCTGGCAGACGATCGGTTGGATCCCGGTCGGCGCGTTCGCGCGCTGATGGACCGGGCGATGCTCCGCGATGTCGTGGGCGATCCCTCGCGGGGTGCGGACGACGCCGATGAAGCGGCGCGGCTCCTCCTCGCGTGGGACCTGCCCGATCAGCTCGTCGCCGGCGCCGCGTCCCTGAGCGCGCAGATCGCCGAGCGTGCGGGCCAGACCGAGCGCGCCGCCGCCGGCTACCGCGTGGCCGTCCAGCGCCTGGAGGCGTCCGGCGAGCCGACGACCGCGCTGCGCTACGGTCTCGGGCGCACGCTTCTGGCTGCGGGCGCTGCGCACGAGGCCGTGGAGGTCATCGACGAGGTCCTGCAGGACGAGACCGCCGCCGGCGAAGCGCCCGGGTCGCGCGCCATCACGGTGGGCCTGCTCGCACGCGCGTTCGAGCAGGCCGAGGAGTGGGGCAACGCGCTGCGGGCCTGGGAGATCACCGCCGACCTGCACGAAGAAGCGGACGAGCCCGCTCGTCGCGCGTCGGCTCTCGTAGCTCAGGCGCAGCTGCTCGGACGCCTGGGCGAGACGGACGAGTCGGTCGAGACGCTGACGGCCGCCGTCGAGGTCGCCCGTGTCGATCCCGACAATCGCGGCATGCTCGCCGACGCCCTGCACTCGCTGGCGCAGGTCAAGGCGTTCCGCGGGGACGACGATGCGCTCACCCTCGTCGACGAGGCCCTCGAGATCGGGCGTGCCGACGACGCCCCGTGGCTCGTCGCGGACCTCCTCGACACGCGCGCGCGGTTGCTCGCGAACGCCGGGCGGGTCGACGAGGCGGTCTCGTGCGCCCTGCAGGCCGCCGATGGGTTCCTCGCCGTCGAGGGCTCCCCGCAGGCCGCGGGGTCGGAGCTCGTCGCCGCGCGGATCCTGCTGGGTTCAGAGCGCCCCGAGGAGGCCGTCGCGGTCTTGCGTTCCGCCCTCGAGCACGCCGTCGAGCAGGAACCGCTGCGCCAGGCCGTGGCGATCGATCTGGGCGACGCCCTGGAAGCCCTCGGTCGGCACGGTGAGGCCGCGGAGGTCCGGCGCACCCTCTCGGCCTGACGCACCGCGGATACACGACGACGGCGGCATCCGGAGAGGATGCCGCCGTCGTCGTGTGGTCTGCTCAGGCCGTGCGGATCAGCTTCTTGTTGACGAACTCGTCCGCCGCGAGAAGCCCCATCTCACGCGAGGTACCGCTGCGCTTGACCCCGCCGAACGGCAGCTCGGGCGAGTCGGCGAGGACGACGTTGACGTAGACCATGCCGGCTTCGATCCGGTCGGCGATGCGCTGGGCCTGCTCGGCGTCCGTCGTGAAGACGTAGGAGCCCAGACCGTAGCCGGTGTCGTTGGCGAGCTCGACGGCCTCATCCTCGCTCGAGACGCGGTAGACGGTGCCGACGGGACCGAAGAACTCCTCGCCGTACGCGTCCATCTCGCTCGTCACACCGGTCAGCACCGTGCCCGGGTAGAACGCTCCGTCGCGGGTTCCGCCGACCTCGACGGTGGCACCCTGGGCGACCGCGCGCTGCACCTGCTCGTCGAGGCGCTCGGCCGCGGTCAGCGACGACAGGGGACCGAGGACCGTGTCGTCGGCGAAGGGGTCGCCGACCTTGGCCTCACCGAGCGCCGCCGTGAACTTCTCGAGGAAGGCGTCGTACAGCTCGTCGATCACGATGAAGCGCTTGGCGCCGTTGCAGGACTGGCCGTTGTTGTCGAGGCGAGCATCGACGGCCGCCTGCACAGCGCCGTCGAGGTCATCCGTGGAGAGGAGGATGAACGGGTCGGACCCGCCGAGTTCGAGCGCGACCTTCTTGAGGTTGCGACCGGCGATCTCGGCCACGGCGGCACCGGCACGCTCGGAGCCCGTGACCGACACGCCCTGCACGCGACGGTCGGCGATGATGGTCGCCGCCTGCTCGTTGGTGGCGCGGATGTTCACGTACGCGCCCTCGGGCAGACCCGCGTCGCGGTAGATCGCCTGCAGCGCCTCCGCCGACTCGGGGCACTGGGGGGCGTGCTTGAGCAGGATCGTGTTGCCGACCGCGAGGTTCGGGGCGGCGAAACGGGCGACCTGGTAGTACGGGAAGTTCCACGGCATGATGCCCAGCAGCACGCCCAGCGGCGAGCGGCGGATGACGGCCGTGCCCTCGCCCAGGATGTCGAGCGGGCTGTCGCCGGTGATCTTGTCGATGTTGTCGGCGTAGTACTCGGTGATGTCGGCGGCGAAGTCGACCTCGCCGAGCGCCGCTTCGAGCGGCTTGCCCATCTCGCGCACGATGATCGCGGCGAGCTCGTCACGGCGCTCGCGGTGCAGCTGGCCGATACGGCGCAGGCCCTCGGCACGCTCGGCCGGGGCGGTGCGCGACCACACGCGGTAGCCGTCGTGGGCGGAGGCGATGGCCTCGTCGACTCCGGAGTCGCTCAGCGTGTCGTACTCGGCGAGGGTCTCACCGGTGGCCGGGTTGACGACGGCGTAGTCGCTCATGGTGCTCCTTTTCGTTTCGTTGTCAGGACGTGATGCGGCGGCGGGCGCTGGCGGGTGCTTCGCGTCCCAGCGTCTCACCCCGGAAGAAGCCCGGGCTCGCCACGCGCTGGGCGATCATGAGCACGAGTCCGACCGCGATGATCACGACGGTGATCACGAACACCAGACCCACGCCGCCGATCTCGGAGCCCGACCCGTAGTCGGGGCTCGCGCTGTCGATGAGGGTGGTCACGAACAGCACTGCGAGGATCAACCCGCCCACGAGGGGCGCGAGCAGCGTCAGGAAGACGTTGCGCACGGAGTCGAACCACTGCTTGCGGAAGTACCAGACGCACGCGAAAGCGGTGAGGCCGTAGTAGAAGCAGATCATCGCCCCGAGGGCCGTGATGGTGTCGGTGAGCACGTTCTCGCTCAGCACGCGCATGACGGCGTAGAAGACCGAGGCGACGACCGCCGAGACGATGGTGGCGTAGCCCGGGGTGAAGAAGCGCGGGCTGACCTTGGCGAACTTCTTCGGCAGAGCGTCGTAGTGCGCCATCGCCAGGAGCGTCCGAGCGGGACCCACGAAGGTCGCCTGCAGCGACGATGCCGAGCTGGTGAGCACGGCGAGCGAGACGAGGAAGGCGAGCGGCCCGAGGACCGGCCCCGACAGGTGGAAGAAGACGTTCTCCTGGATGTCCTCGTTGCCGAGCCCCAGCTCCCCCGTGCCGTTGCCCGCGAACATGAGCAGTGCGATGGCGATCAGCAGGTACAGCGCGACGATGAGGAACACCGTGACGGTGGCCGCGCGACCCGGCGTCTTGTCGGGGTCTTTCGTCTCTTCGTTCATCGTGAGGATGACGTCCCACCCCCAGAAGATGAAGATCGACAACGAGAGACCGGCGGCGAAGGCGCTGAAGGACGAGACCTCGAAGGGGTTGAACCACGACGCCTGCACGGGACTGGCGTCGAACGCGTTGCCGTTCATCATCTCGATGACCGCCGCGCCCGCGAAGACCAGCAGCACGAGGATCTGAAAGCTCACCAGGCCGTACTGCAGACGCTGGGTGGTCTGCAGGTCGCGGTACGACACGATCGTGGCCAGCAGCATGAAGAGCAGACAGACGGCCACGTTGATCGGGACCACGCGCGTGAGCTCGGCGATCTCGGCGTTACCGGTGACCTGGGCGATGAGCAGGAACAGGAAGTCCACCGCGATGCCGGCGAGGTTCGACAGCACGATGACGGTGGCGGCGATGAGGCCCCAGCCCGCCATCCACCCCACCCACGGCCCGAAGGCGCGGGCTGCCCAGGTGAAGGAGGTGCCGGCATCCGGCATCCTCGAATTCAACTCGCGATAGCCCAGGGCGACGAGCAGCATCGGGATGAAGCCGACGAGGATGATCGCCGGCACCTGGAAGCCGACGGCCGACACGGTGGGGCCGAGGGCTCCGGTCAACGTGTAGGCGGGGGCGATGGTCGAGATGCCGATGACCACGGCGCCGATCATGCCGATCGAGCCGACTCGGAGTCCCTTGTTGGAGATGCCGGTGGTGACGGCGCTGTCGGGCGCCGGGCTCGCTCCGTTGCGAGAACTGGTCATGAGGAGGCCTCCGAGGTGCGCGGCACGACGATCATGGGGACGGGCAGAGCGCGCAGGATGCGCCCCGCGGTGGAGCCGAGGAACAGCCGGCGGGGCTGCGCGAGACGGCTCGAGCCGACGAGGGCCACCTCGCCCGGCTGCCAGTCGATGCTCGAAACGGCGTCCTCGATGTCGGAACCGGCGCCGACGACGGCCTCGGCCTCGATCTCGGGGGCGAGCGTGGTGCGGACGGCCTCGAGCACGCTCTCGGCGTGCGCCTGACCGGTCAGGTGGGTCAGCGACGCATCGACGCGGCCGGGCAGGTCGACGCCGGCGAGCGAGAGGAGCCGCAGGGGCGCCGCGGCCCGACGGGAGACGGATGCCGCCGTGTCGAGCAGGACGTCGGCTCCCGGGCGTGTGCCGATGGCGGCGGTGACGCGCGGCAGGCCGACTCCCGGGTCGACGTCGCGCGCCCCCTCGGGAGCGAGCGCGACGGGGACGGGCGCTGAGTGCACGAGCTCTTCGGCGGTGGTCCCGAGACGGTGACGGCCGCGGGGCCCTCCCCCGCCGGTGCCGACGACGATCACTTCGGCGTCGAACTCCTCGGCGGCCGCGACGAGTCCGTCCGACACCGCCTGGGCGAAGCGGACGTGCCCCCGGATACCGGGGTAGGGCGCCACGGCCTCGCGCAGCCAGCCGCGCGCGGTGTCCTGCACGAGGCGCTCGTAGCCGGCATCCTTGGGGATCGACACGTTGTTCTCGGCCGAGGGCAGCACGACGACCGCGTGCACGGGGGCGTCGAGGGCCGCGCCCAACCGCGCACCGAGCGCGAGGGCGTCGGCACCGGCGTCGGTCGCGGTGTAGCCGACCACCACGCGACGGGCGGTCACCCGCGCGTCCGCTCGAGGATCTCGTCGGCCGCGCGGTGCCCCTGGCGGATCGCTCCGTCGACGTGCTGGAAACCGGCTCCGGCCATGTCGCTGCATGCCAGGTGAAGGGGGCCGACGGGCTCGCGCAGGTCGGCGCCGTAGCGGTGCAGGCCGCCCAGGTCGAAGCTCGCGGCGTAGGCGCCGCGGGTCCACTCCTCGGTGCCCCAGTCGCTCTCGTAGTACACGACGGGGTTCTTCGCCTCGGGACCGTAGTAGTGCGACAGGGACTCGAGGATGCGCTCCTTGCGCTCCTCGGCGTCGAGGCGGAACAGGTCGTCGGCGTTGTGGTCCGAGACGAAGCCCACGAGGGTTCCGCGCTCGTCGCCGTGGTTGGTGTTGTCGTAGGCCTCGTGCGCGAGCTCGTACGGGCTGAACGCGGTACCCGACAGGCCCTTCTCTCGCCAGAACGGCGTCTCGTAGACGGCGTGGACCTTGATGACGAAGCCCATCGAGATGTGCTGGTGCATCTGGTGCTGCAGGCGCGGCAGCGGGGGCTCGAACGAGATGCGCGAGTACAGCACGGGCGCCAGCGCGAGGATGGCGAAGCGGGCGCGGACGGTGACGCCGTCGGCGATCACGGTCACCCCCGCGGAGGAGTTCTTCGCGGCTTCGACGCGAGCGGTCAGCGCACGCAGGTCGTCGACGCGCCGACCCGTCGCCGAGTCGGCGGCACGCTCCGGGGTCGCGGCGGCGCCCCAGATGACGCGGCGCACCGGCTGGTTCAGCAGCACGTCGTCGCCCAGTCGCTCGGCGAGCAGCTCGGGCACCTGCTGGAGGCCACCGGTCACGCGCTTGTCGAGGATGAAGTCGGCGTCGACGAGGTTCGAGTACGAGCCCGCGGATGCCGCCATGTGCAGCGACTGCAGCAGCGAGAACGTGTGCGTGGGCTTGGTGAGCATCGCGGACCCCGTGGCGAAGGCGAGGTTGCGGACGGCCTCGTCGTCGTCGGTCTGCTCGCGCAGCCACGCGTCCCACGAGATGGTGTCCCACTCGGCGGCCTTCGGGTGCTCCCAGGGGCGGTCGGGGTCGATCTCGGCGACCATGGCGTCGAGACGCGCGGTGACCTCGTCGATGACCTTCTCGGTCTCGGGGGCCACCGGGAACATCTCGCCCGTGAACCGCTTCGCCTCGCCGTCGGGACCGACGTAGACGCTGTCGCCCTCGCGGTAGCGGCTGAAGGTCGACAGGCCCAGGTCGGCGACCGTGTCGATGAGCGCCTGCTGGTCGGGCGAGACCCACTGGCCGCCGAGCTCCAGCATCGCGCCGTCGATCGTGTCGGTCCAGAGGCGCCCGCCGACGCGGTCGCGCGCCTCGAGCACGACGACCGACAGTCCGGCCTTGCGGAGGTCGTTGGCCGCGGTCAGGCCGGCGGCACCGGCACCGATCACGACCACGTCTCGGGTGATCTCGTCCATGGAAGCGTCCTTACGTGTCGTGCGGAGTCGTGGGGGTGGGCCCGACGGCGGCGGAGTTCGGGTCGACGCCGCCGTCGGGACGATCGTCAGTTGCGGGCGAGGGCGGCCGCGACGACGTCGAGGCCCTCGGAGAGCAGCTCGTCGCCGATCGTGAGCGGCGGGAGGAAGCGGATGACGTTGCCGTACGTGCCGCAGGTGAGCACGATCACGCCCTCGGCGATCGCGGCCTTCGCCACGGCCGCGGTGAGGGCGGCGTCAGGTGCACCCGTGGCGGGGTCGACGAACTCGGCGGCGATCATCGCGCCGTGTCCGCGCACGTCGCCGACGCGCGGGTCGTTCTGCTGCAGCTCGTGCAGGCGTCCCTTCAGGAGTTCGCCAATCTGCTGAGCGCGCTCCACCAGTCCCTCGTTCTCGAAGGCGTCGATGGATGCCAGCGCCGCGGCGCACGCGATCGGGTTACCGCCGTACGTGCCTCCGAGTCCGCCCGTGTGGGTGGCATCCATGATCTCGGCGCGACCGGTGACGCCCGCGAGCGGCAGGCCCGCGGCGATACCCTTCGCGGTGGTCACGAGGTCGGGCACGATGCCGAACAGCTCGCTCGCGAACATCGCGCCGGTGCGGGCGAAGCCGGACTGCACCTCGTCGGCGATGAAGACGACGCCGTTGGCGCGGCACCAGTCGACGATGGCGTTGAGGAAGCCGTCGGCGGGGACGATGAAGCCGCCCTCGCCCTGGATGGGCTCGATGATGACGGCGGCGAGGTTGTCGGCGCCGACCTGCTTCTCGATCAGCGAGATGGCCTTGGCCGCGGCCTCGGGGCCGGAGAGCCCGTCGCGGAAGGGGTACGACAGGGGCGCGCGGTAGACCTCGGCGGCGAAGGGCCCGAAGCCGCTCTTGTACGGCATGTTCTTCGCCGTGAGCGCCATCGTCAGGTTGGTGCGGCCGTGATAGGCGTGGTCGAAGGCGACGACCGCCTGACGACCGGTGTACTTGCGGGCGATCTTGACCGCGTTCTCGACGGCTTCGGCGCCCGAGTTGAACAGCGCGCTCTTCTTCTCGTGGTCGCCCGGCGTGAGGCGGTTGAGGGCCTCGGCCACCGCGACGTACGAGTCGTACGGCGAGATCATGAAGCACGTGTGGGTGAAGGCGGCCACCTGCTCCTGCACGGCCTTCACGACGGCGGGGTGGGCGTTGCCGACGCTCGTCACGGCGATGCCCGAGCCGAGGTCGATGAGCGAGTTGCCGTCGGCGTCGACGACCACTCCCCCACCCGCGGCGACGGCCTGGATGGGCACGGTGTGCCCGACTCCGGATGCCACGGCCGCGGCCTTGCGCTCGAGCAGCTCCTGCGAGCGCGGGCCGGGGATGGCGGTGACAAGGCGGCGCTCCTGGGCGAGGGACGGACCGCCGACGAGGGGAAGGGTGTCGAGGCTCATGGCCGTGATGCTACGGACGCCGCGACGAGGCTCGCACTCTCCCCCCTGTACAGTCGCAGGCACCGTCATATACGAGTCGTACAGGAGTTGCCATGGTCGACACCGCCGTCGCGCCGCCGAGCCTGCGGGCCCTTCTCGCGCGCCGCGACCTGCAGCTGCGACTCGTGGGAGCCGAGGACGACCTGCCGCCCGGGAGCATCGACCGGCCGGTGCGTTGGGTGCACTCGAGCGACCTGGCCGACCCCACGCCGTTCCTCAGCGAGGGTCTCGTGCTGCTGACCACGGGGACGCAGTTCGCCGACGCGGCCGACTACGTCGCGTACGTGGACCGTCTGCTCGCGCGCGGTGTGCGCGCCCTGGGGTTCGGGACCGAGGTGGTGCGCGACGGCATCCCGGCGGGACTCGCCGCGGCCTGCCACGACGCCGGGATGCCGCTGTTCGAGGTCCCGTACCGCACGCCCTTCATCGCCGTGGCCCGGGCGGGCGCCGAGGCGATCGCCGCCGACGCCTACGCCCGGCGCAGTTGGTCGCTCGCCGCCCAACGCTCTGTCTCTCTCGCCGCCCTCCGCCCCGACGGGCTGACCGCCACCCTCGCGGAGCTGGCGCGGCAGCTCGACTGCTGGGTCGGGCTGTTCGATGCCGCCGGGGCCCTGCGCACCGCGCACCCGGCCGATTCCCTCGCTGCCCCGGCGCTCGACGCGGTGACGGCCGAGGTGACCACCATGCTCCGCCGCGGCACGCGAGCGGCCTCCACCCTGCGGGTGGTGGACTCCGCGGTGAGCCTGCAGACCCTCGGCCGCGGCGGGCACCTGCGCGGTGCCCTCGCGATCGCGGCCGACGACCTCGACCACGAGGCGCGCAGCGTCGTCACGGCCGTCGTGGCGATGGCCGCCCTCGCCCTCGAGCAGCAGGATGGGCTCGGCCGCGCGATCGGCACGTTCCGCGCGGGGCTCGTGCAGTCGCTCTGCGCCGACGATCCGACGCTGGCGCGGCGCGCGGCGCGCGACCTGTTCGGCCCGCTCCCCTCGGCCCCGGTGCTCGTCGCCCTCACCCCGGCCGCGTCCGCGCGCTCCGCCGCGCTCGGCGAGTGGCTCGAGGTGCGCGCGCAGGAGGGACGCGGGGAGGTGTTCTTCGGCCGCGGCGACGACGGACTCGTCATCGTCGTGCCCACCGCGGGACGCGCCCTGCTGGACGAGATCGCCGACCGCTTCGAGATCGTCGTGGGGTGCTCGGCCCCGACCGGCTACGACGCGTTCTCGGGCGCCCTCGCGCAGGCGCGCACGGCGCGCGATCGACTCTCCACCCCCGGAGTCTCCGACTTCGGCGACACGGCCCGGGCGGGGCTTCTCGCCGCCCTCGGTTCCGAGGCCGCGCGCAGCGTCGCGGCGGGCACCCTGACCCCTGTGCGCGAGTACGACGAGGCACAGGGTTCGGCGCTGCTTGCGACCCTCGACGCCTGGCTCACCCTCGACTGCTCGCACGAAGCGACGGCCCAGGCCCTCGGCATCCATCGCCACACCGTCCGCGCGCGTGTCGCCCAGGCCGAGCGCGTGCTCGGCCGCGATCTGTCGTCGTTCGCCGCGCGGGCCGAGGTCTGGACCGCGCTGCGCCTCGCCGAGTAGGGGCGGGCCATAGGGCGGAGTCCGTGCCGACGCGCCCGGTGCCGGCATCCCGAATCGGCGTGTCGCCACCGGACTCCGCATGGCGGCACCCGGAGCACATCGGCGCAACGGGATGCCGAGACCCGGGCCCCGGAACGTCAGCCGACGTCGCCGAGGTTGTCGGAGAGGATCTCGAGCACGCGCTCGCGAGCGAGATCGGCATCGCCCGCCCGGGCACGGGCGACGGCATCGACGAACGCCTCGGCGAAGACCGCGTGGGCGATGCGGGAGGTGTGCTCGAGCTCGTCGCGGAAGGTCCCGCCCGAGGCGAGCACGAGCGACAGATCGGCGCGCTCGGTCAGGGGCGAGGCGACGAAGGAGGTCAGGGCGATCACGCGCGCCCCTGCCGCCCGCGCGGCCGACGCGGCGCGCAGGCTCGACTCGTTGGCTCCCGAGCCGCTGATGACGATGCAGACGTCGTCGGTCGACAGGTGACGAGCCGCGATCTGCTGGCCGATCGGGTCGCCCAGGGTCTCGGCGGGTCGTCCCACGGCGGTCAGGCGCATCGCGAGATCGCTCGCGACGGGAGCCGACAGGCCGCTCGCCACGACGAGCAGCCGCCGGGCGCCCACCACCGCGTCCACCGCGGCGTCGACCCCGTCGGCGTCCAGCAGGCTCGTGGCGGCGCGCAGGTCGTCCGCGATGCGGTCGATCGCCGAGCGGATGCCGCCGAGGGCACCGTCCTCAGCCACCGGGGGCACCGCGCGGCGTCCCCGTTCGGCGGCGAGCGCGACGCGCAGTTGCGGGTACCCGCGGTAGCCGAAGGTCTGACAGGCTCGCACGACCGTGGACCGACCCACCCCGACGCGATCGGCGATCTGCTGCGCGGTGAGTTCGATCACGGCATCCGGATCATCGACGATGAGGTCGGCGACGCGCCGCTCGCTCGGCTGGAGGGAGTTGCGGACCGCGGCGATGCGGGCGGTCACGGGGACCTCAGCGGACACGCGGACCCTCCATGATGCGTCGGCGGATGCGGCCCGAGACCGCGTCGATCGCGACGGTGACGACGACCACGACGATCAGGAGCATCCCGACCGTCGACCACTCACGGTACTGGGTGTAGGAGGTGAGCATGTCGCCGATTCCGCCGACCCCGATCAAGCCGAGGACGGCCGACGCACGCACGTTGATCTCGAAGCGGTACAACCAGAACGACAGGAACGTCGGCGACGCCTGGGGCCAGACCCCCCAGCGCAGCACCTGCGCGGTCGATCCTCCGGCGGCGCGGGCGGCTTCGATGGGACCCGGGGCGACGTTCTCGACGGCCTCGTAGCCCCACTTGCCCAGCGTTCCGACGCCGCCGATCGCGAGGGCGAGGGCCCCGGTGAGCGGGGTGAGTCCGGTGACCGACAGGATGATGATCGCGAACACGAGCTCGGGGACCGCACGCACGAGCGAGAAGACGAAGCGCAGCACCGCGCGCACGGGCGCCGGACCGAACCCGCGCGCCGAGATCAGCGAGAGCGGGGTGGCGATCAGGATGCCGAGGACCGTGCCGATCCACGCCATCTCGACGCTGCGCCAGGTCTGCCAGAGCGCCTCGGGGAGCTTCGCCGAGTTGGGCGAGGCGAACATCAGCCCGAGGTAGCGCGTGATCTCGGCGGGCAGCTCGCCGAGGCGTGACCACGCGATGTCGGCGGACCAGAACGCGGCGATCACGACGACGCTGACGACCACCCACGACAGGGTGCGCAGGGGGCGCCGGCGGCGGGGCGGTACGTCGGTGACCGCGACCGGGGAGGGGGCGAGGGCAGTCATATGAGCCTCCGGCGGATCGCGTCGCTGACGGTGTCGAGCACGACGACAATCACGAGGACCTCGACGATGACGAGCGACAGCTGGTCGTAGCGGTAGAAGGTGCGGACGGCGTCGATGAGCAGACCGATACCGCCCGCGCCGACCAGACCCAGCACGGTGGAGGCGCGGACGTTCAGCTCGAAGACGTAGAGGGTCTGCGACACGAACGCGGGCCAGGTGTCTGGGAGGGCGATCGCGCGGTTGATCTGCGTCTGGGTCGCCCCCGCGGCGCGACCGGCCTCGAGGGGCCCGAGGTCGGTGGCGTCGATCGACTCCGAGACGAGCTTGACGATGATGCCGACGTTGAACAGCACCAGCGCCAGGATGCCGGGAAGAGCCCCCACTCCGACCATCGCGACGAGCACCGCGGCGTACACCAGCTCGGGCACGGCCCGGATGACGTTCAGGATGCCGCGGACCACCGCCCGCGTCGGGGCGAAGGGGTTGGTCGGCCGAGCCGCCCAGAAGCTCACCGGCAGCGAGATCGCGGCACCCACCGCGGTGCCGATGACCGCCATCTGCAGCGTCTCGAGGATCGGACCGACCGTGCGCGGGAAGAACGACCAGTCGGGGGTGAGCAGTTCGCCGATGCGGAGAGCACCCTGCTGCCAGTTGCGAGCGATCGCGGCGACGTCGAGGCCCACCCCGACCCCCGGCAGGCACATGAAGACGGTCACCGCGACGACGACGCCCGCGGCGGTCCACGGCATCCATCTGCCCTTCGGGCGGCTCGGGACGACGAGCGCCGTCATCGCTCGAGCCTGTCGGCCGCGGTCACCGAGCGTCCGTAGATCTGGGCGAAGTCGGCGTCGGTGGCGGATGCCGCGGGGCCGTCGTACACCACCTCTCCGGCGCGCATGCCGATCATGCGCGTGCCGTACTCGCGGGCGAGATCCAGCAGGTGCAGGTTGACCAGCACCGTGATGCCGAGGTCCTCGTTGATGCGGCGGAGATCGTCCATGACCCCACGGGCGGTGGGCGGGTCGAGGCTCGCGACCGGCTCGTCCGCGAGGACGATCCGTGGCTGCTGCGTCAGCGCTCGGGCGATGGCCACGCGCTGCTGCTGTCCGCCGGAGAGCGCCGACGCGCGGTCCCACACCTTGGGCAGCAGGCCCACGCGGTCGAGGGCTTCGAACGCCAGACGTCGGTCGGCCTCGCGGTACGCGCCGAAGAGCGTACGCCAGAGCGGAGTGTGCGCGAGGCGGCCGACGAGCACGTTGTTGAGCACCGTGGTGCGTCCGGCGAGGTTGAAGCTCTGGAACACCATGCCGATGTGCCCGCGGAGCTCGCGCAGCCGGCGGCTCGAGGCGCCGTCGACACGACGGCCGCCGACCTCGACGACACCCGAGGTCGCGGGCACGAGGCCGTTGATCGTGCGGATGAGGGTCGATTTGCCCGAACCCGAGAGCCCCACGACGGCGATGAGCTCCCCGGGCGCGATGTCGAGAGAGACGTTCTTGAGCCCCACCGTGCCGTTGGGATAGCGCACCGAGACGCCGTCCAGGCGGATGCCCCAGGGCGCCGAGGCCAGCGCCTCGACGCCCGGGGTGAGCGATCCGGTCGTCACTGGAGTCCGAGCTGCTGGGCGGCGCGAGCGACCACGTCGAGCGACGAGGGGTCGGCCGGGGCGAGCTTGGTGATCGAGTAGACGGCCTTGAGGGCGGCGGAGCCCTCGTCGGTCGCGGAGTAGTCGGCGAGGGCCGTCGAGATCTTCTGCTGCAGCTCGGGCGAGAGGTCCTTCGACACGGCCACGCCGTCGTTGGGGATCTCGTTGGTCAGCCCGAAGACGACGACCTTCTGGCCCACGTCGGACTTGTCCTTCTTCACGAGCGTGCGGGCATCCCAGAAGCTGAACCCGACCTCGGCGTCGCCGTTGTAGACCGCGAGCACCGAAGCGTCGTTGGCCGTGACGGGCACCTTCTGGAAGCCGCTGTCGATGTCGACGCCGGCCTCTTTCAGCGCGAGCATCGGGTAGATGTAACCGGCGGGCGAGCCGGGGCCGAGGACGGCGACCTTGGCGCCGGCGATCTTCGAGATGCTGTCGAGACCCGCGGGGCCCTGCAGGGCGTCGGCGCCGTTGCAGAACGACATGCCGTCGCGCTCCACCACGGGGGTCTCGCAGTACTTGTCGGGGTCGTTCGTCATGAATTGCCCCGGGTAGGTGATGTTGCCGTTGCGCTCGGTCTGCAGCACGACCGAGGCGCCGTAACGGTCGTTCGCCTGCCACAGCTGCAGCGAGGGCAGGAATCCGATCTGCGCCTGGCCCGCGCCCATCGCCTCGACGGCGGCCTGGTAGTCCTTCGACACGACGCCGGTGACCGGGATGCCGAGCTTCTCGGTGAGCATGTCGGTGAGCGGCTTCGCGGTGTCGACGAGGTTGGCCTGGTCCTGCGACGGCACGAGCGCGAGCACGAGGGAGCTCGGGTCGGCGGCGGGACCGGAGGCGGCGCCCGCGGTGCCGGAGCATCCGGCCAGGGCGATCGAGGCGAGGGCGGCGGTGGCGAAGGCCGCGGCGAGACGGGAGCGACGAGTGTTCATGATTCCTCTGCGGGTCGGGTGGGATTCAGGCGTGGGACGAAAGGGGTGCGGCGGGGGGAGCGTCGACGTGGGCCGCGTCGACCCAGGCGGCGAGTGCGGGGAGCAGCTCGTCGAGGGTGTCGGCGCGAAAAGTGGGAGCGGCGGCCGGGTCGGCGTACCCGCCGACCAGGGCGGTGTCGAGACCGCGGGCGTGGGCGGGCGCGAGGTCGTTGCGCCACACGTCGCCGACGGTGAGCACCGGGACGCCGACGCCGAGACCGTCGAGCAGGGCCTCGAGTCCGGCGGGCTTGGCGGCGTCGGTGACGACGCGGTCGAACAGTCCCTCGAGCCCCATCGCGGCCAACGCTTCGTCGAGGCGGGTGGCGGGGGCGTTCGTGACGAGGAGGCGATCGGCATCCACCCGTGCGAGGAAGTCGGCGAGGCCCACGGCCGTCGAGACCGGAGCCTCGGGTCCGGCGAGCTGGGCACGGCTGCGCGTGTACGCGGCGGCGAGAGCGGCGTCATCGACGCCGGCGTCGAGCGCCAGGCGGCGGACGGCGTCGTAGCCGTCGATGACGTCGCTCACGGGAGCGGCGAGGTGGGCGGCGACGGCCGAGACGAAGGCGTCGGCGGATGCCGTGTGGACGGCGACCGCGCGGGCATAGGCCAGCAGGGGGCCGTCGCCGATCGCGACGGTACCGTCGAAGTCGAAGATGAGGACGGGGCGGGGCACGGGGGAACTCCTGTCGTGGACGTTGCGTCCATGGTGCACGTTGAATGTGGACGCAATGTCCACGTCGTGTAAACGCTGGATGAACGGTGCCTGTGTGCCGTCGCGACCGGCCTACCGTGGAGCGGTGCACCCCCTCGACGCCCTCGACGCCGCTGCGCTCCTCGCGGCCACCGACCCCGCGGCCGCGATCTCGTCGCTGCCCTGGCTCACGGCATCCCTCGCCGCGGACCGTGCAGCCGGACGCCTCGCCGCGTGGGGCCGCTCGAGCGTCATCGACGAGAACGTCGGGGCGGCGGTGCTCCCCCGCCCCCTGTTCGACGAGCTGCACCGCCACGCAGGCCTCGAGGCGACGTGGCCGGTCGGAAACGCCGGGGTCCTGCACGTCTACGGCTATCTGCTCTCGACCACCCCCACCCCCTACGGCCTGAAGCGCGAGCGGTGGCTGACGGACGACCTGGCTCTCGCCTGCGGACGGGAGGCCGGGGCGTTCCTGCCCTGGGCCGTCGCACAGACGCTCCTGTCGCGCGCGACCGCAGCCGCGTCCGCCCTGCTGGCCCGCCCGGATGCCATTGCCGAAGAGCCGGAGGGCCGCACGGCGCGCATCGCGCTCGGTGCCCCGCTCCCCGACGGCACCGCGGCTCTGGCCTACGCCGTCGACGGGCTCATCGTCACGATGTTCCCGGTGGCCGATCCCGCCGCGGTGCGGGCGGGTCTGGGCGCCCCGCGCCTGCGGTGGAACGCGGCCTGAGCCGAACGCCCGCGAACCGCCCCGCGAAAACCCGGGCCGACACGCCGGGCCACGGCATCCCGAACCGGCGTGTCACCCCCGAACTCCGCACGACGGCACACCCCACCGCGTCGACGGGGGAGGGAACTTCAGCAGCCGCAGCTCTCGCGCACTAGGACCCTCGGCTCGAAGACGACATCGAACGTCCCGCCTTCCGGCGGCGGGCCGGCCGTTCCGGCCAGGATGCGCGCGGCCGCGCGCCCCATCGCCTCCATCGGCTGGCGGACCGTCGTCAGCGGCGGACGAGTCAGGCGCGAGCCGAGAGTCCCGTCGAACCCGGTGACGATGACGTCGTCCGGCACGCGCACCCCCTCGGCCGCCAGGACGTCGAGGAGGGTGAACGCGTTCTGATCGGTCGCGCAGACGAAGGCCCGCGGCATCCGCCCCTCGGCCAGGAGCGCGCGCACCTGCGGCACGAGCTCGTTCTCGCCGCGTACGGTCGCGTCGAGGGAATCGAGACGAGGAGGGATGCCGCGGGCCTCGAGCTCGGCGACCATCGCGTCGCGACGCTCCACGGCATCCGTCGCTTCGAGTCGCCCCACGAAGGCGAGGTCGGTCGCGGCGTGCTCCTCGACGAGGTGGGCGACGAGGTCGCGCATCCCGCGCGCGTTGTCGACCCGCACGCGGTGGTGGGGATCGTCGGCCGGGGCGGCGCTGAAGAGCACGATCGGGATGCTCGGCATGTGTCGCGCCAGGGTCGGCGCGGTCTGCGGCGACGGGAAGATCGCCAGCCCGTCGACGCGGCCCACGGTATCGGCGACCGAGACATCGGCATCCGATCCGCTGCTGAGCATGACCGGTCGCCCCAGCGCCCAGCACTCCAGCTCGAAACCGCGCTGGACCTCGTCGACGTACAGCGGGAAGGCGCGAGGGTCCGACAGCACGTCGTCGTCGGTGTGGTCCCACGGGATCACTCCCCCGCTGTCGAGCGCCGGCGACTGCATCCCGCTGAGCGGTTGCGCCAGCGGGTCGGCCCGTTCGAGCAGCAGGTCGAAGGCGTGCAGGCCGAGGATGCCGGTGCGCCCGCGCGCGAGCCCGCGGGCCGCGCCGCTCGGGGCGTATCCCAGCCTCCGAGCGGCGTCGAGCACCCGCTGGCGCGTCGCGTCGCTCAGCTTGTCGGGGCGGCGGAAGGCGAACGAGACCGACGCGATCGAGACGTTCGCCTCGTGCGCGACGTCGTACACGGTCGGTCGACGTGTCGCCTGCTCGTCCGCCATCGGATCGGCCCTACCCCTCCTGCAGCGCGACGAGCTCCTCGAGCTCCAGCCCGTGGTGCACGGGGAAGACGGGATCGCCGCTGTCCGACGGTACATCCTCGCGCGAGGAACGCACGGCATCCATCGACCGGGGGATCTCGATCGGCAGCCGACCGCGCGGAGCGACCCGACCGGTCAGCGCATCGAGCACCGCCGCCGACGAACTGCCGTAATCGGCGACGATGGCCGCAGCGTGACCCACGAACGGGGTGAGGATCGCGGGGCGGTCGAGGTTCACCACGATCACGAGGGGGCAGGATGCCGCGATCTGGTTGAGGCGGTACACCAGCCCCGGCGCGAACTCGAGGGAGCCCTGGTGGAACCAGGCCTCGAGGAAGAGGTCGTCGCGCGGATCGAACGGCGCCCCGATACGCACCAGGGCGAGATCCGCCTCGGCGGGGTCGGCGACCACCCGGCCCAGCTCGGCGACGTCGTCGGCGCGGAATCCCTCGACGTAGACGTTCCCGACGGGACGGAGGGGCAGGACCGCCCCCTCGTTCACCAGGACCGTGAGCGACCGCGCCTGCGCCCGCTCGCCGAGAGCGCGGAACTCGGGGTTGCCCACCAGTCGCTCGGCCGCGTCGACGTCGACGTAGGGGTCGTCGAAGAGCCCGAGCTGGAACTTCACCCGCAGCAGGCGCCGCACCGATGCGTCGATGCGCTCCTCGGACACTCGACCCGCACGGACGAGGTCGACGAGCATCTCGACGCATTCCTCTCCGCCGAACTGGTCGTTGCCGGCATCCAGGATCTTCTCCATGCGCTCGATCGCGGTGAGGTGCTCGACGCCCCACGCGCGGGCGGGCAGCACCTGATCGCCGACGTGGTTGTCGTTGACGAGCTCCCAGTCGGTGACGACGACGCCGTCGTAGCCGAGCTGCTCGCGGAGCAGGCCCGTCACGATCTGCCGGTTGTAGCCGAAGCCGACCTCTTCGATCGGCTCCCCGTCGACCTCGAGTCCCACCGGCATGCCGTAGTACGGCATCATCGCGGCGGTGCCGCGACGGATCGCCTCGCGGAACGGCTCGAGGTGGTAGTCGAACATGCCGCCGGGGTACACCTGCTCGCGCCCGTAGGGGAAGTGCGCGTCCTCACCCCCCTGCTGGGGCCCACCGCCCGGGAAGTGCTTCGTCGTGCAGGCGACGCTGTCGGGGCCGAGCTCGTCGCCCTGGAAGCCCTGAAGGTACGCCGCCGTGAACGCGGTGACCCGCTCGGCATCCTGTCCGAGGGTCTGCGCCTGACGCCCCCACCGCGGTTCGGTGGCGAGGTCGATCTGCGGGTGCAGGGCCGCGCGGATACCGACGGCGACGTACTCGCGCCGTGCCACCTCGGCGAACTCGCGCACGGTGTCGACGTCGTCGAGCGCGGCGAGGCCCAGCCCCTCGGGCCACTGCGAGAAGGGACCTGCCGAGAAGGCGACGCCCGTGTTCTCGACGAACGCGTGACGCGGGTCGGTGCTGATCGTGACCGGGATGCCGTGCGGCGTCGTCTCGGCCAGCGCCTGGAGGTTGTTGTTCCAGGTCGCCGCCTGGCGCGCGGTACGGATCGCGTGCACGTTGAAGTGGTTCATGTGCTTGCGCACCACGACCTCGGTCGTCGGGGACTTCGAGATCTTGCCCGGAGTCTCGAGCAGCTCGCCGTCGTCGCCGACCTCGATGACGGTCTGGAACATCAGACCGACCTTCTCTTCGAGGCTGAGGCGCTGGACGAGGTCGTCGGTGCGCTCGTCGACGCTGAGCGTCGGGTTCTCGTACGGGTCCATCACGCCGTTGCCGTTGAGGTCGCGGAAGCGCGTGCCGTCCGGCGCGGTGGAGAAACGGGGGGAAGTCATGCGGGTCCTTTCGGGGCCGCCGGTCCGGGGACGGGCGGGAGCTCAGGGGGTCGAGGGCGGGGTGGGCTTCGACGGCCCACCCCGACACCTCACTTCAGTCCGGTCGAGGCGATGCCCTGGATGAAGTAGCGCTGCAAGAAGACGAACAGCAGGATGATCGGCGCGATCACCAGCACGGATCCGGCGAGCAGCAGGCCGTAGTTCGTGGCGCTCTGCCCCGTCGAGTACAGCGAGAGCGCGACCGGGAGCGTGTACTTCGCCTCGGTCTGCGCCGCCACGAGCGGCCAGAGGAAGTTGTTCCACGAGGCGAGGAAGGTCAGGATGCCGAGGGTTGCCAGCGGCGGCCCGCACAGCGGCATGACGATCCGGGCGAAGATACGCAGTTCGCCCGCGCCGTCGATGCGGGCGGCCTCGAGGAGCGGATCCGGGATGCCGAGCATGAACTGCCGCATGAGGAACACGCCCAGCGGTGTCGTGACGAAGGGCAGGATCAGCGCCGCGTAGCTGTCGACGAGGCCGAGGGACGACACCATCACGAACAACGGAACGAAGGTGACGACGCCGGGGACCATGAGCGTGACCATGACCACGAGGAACAATGCCTTCTTGCCCGGGAAATCCATCTTCGCCAGGGCGTAGCCGACCATCGAGCAGAACACGAGGTTGCCGGCGACGGTGAACAGCGCCACGACGATGCTGTTGCCGAAGAACTGGCCGAAGTTCAGCTGTCCGAACCAGGCGCCGAAGTTCTCCCAGGTGAACTGCTGCGGCCACCAGGTCGGCGGGCGCTGCAGGATCTCGCGTTGCGTCTTCACCGAGCCCAGCAGCATCCACGCGAAGGGCAGGACCCAGACGATCAGGCCCACGACCAGCACGGCGGTGGTCAGCGCGCGGCCGGGGGTGAGGCGGTTCTCGGAACGGCGGCGACGGCGCGGCGGCTCGGTCGCTTCGACGACGGCGGCCGGAACCGCGGGGGTGGTGAGAGTCATGGCATCCGCCCTCAATCCTTCGAGCGCAGCACGCGGAACTGCACCAGGCTGAGCAGCGCGATCGCGAGGAACAGGAGATAGCTCGCGGCCGACGCCGTGCCGTACTGCCCGAAACCGAACTGCTTGAACGTGTAATAGGCCACCGAGAGGGTGGAGTTGAGCGGGCCGCCCTGGGTCATGACGAACGCCTCCTCGAAGAACTGCAGGAAGCCGACCGAGATGAGCACCGCGCCCAGCAGCAGCGTCGGGCGCAGCAGCGGGAGGGTGATCGAGGTCAGTCGCCGCCACGACGAGGCACCGTCCATGAGGGCGGCCTCTTTGACGTCGGTCGGGATGGCCTGGAGCCCGGCGAGGAAGATGACCATCAGCGTCCCCACGTTGCGCCACACCGCCATCGCGATCAGCGAGGGCAGAGCGGTCCGGGTGTCGTTGAGCCAGTCCGGACCCTGGATGCCGATGATCGCGAGCGCCGCATTGAGCAGACCCTCCGGCTGCAGGATGTAGCGCCACACCACCGCCACCGCGACGATGCTCGTCACGACCGGAGCGTAGAAACCGACGCGCAGGATCGAGACGAAGCGGCCCGTGCTGGCGTTGAGCGCGAGGGCGAGAGCGAGCGCCAACGCCATGGTGACCGGGATGCCGACGACGACGAACGTCGCCGTCACGCCCAGCGACGTGAGGAAGACCGGATCGCCGAGGACGCCGGCGTACTGCTCGAGCCCGACGAAGTTCACCGAGAACGGCGAGCGGATGTCGCGGGCCGTGAAGTCGGTGAACGACATCGCGAAAGAGCCCACGATCGGCACGACCATGAAGACCGCGAAGACCACGACGAACGGCAGGGCGAAACCCCACGCGACCCATCCCTGGCGCCGACGGCGGCTCGACGCCCCGCCGGCGCGGGCGCGACCGGGGGCCGGAGCCCGCCCGGTCACGCCCACGACTGCCTGCGCCATGGCCTCAGCCCAGACCCAGCTGGTCTGCGGTGGACTGCAGCTCCTTCAGACCGTCGGCCGGCGACTGCTGACCCAGACGGAGCTTCTCGAGCATCGCGTCACCGGCCGCGGCGACCTGCACCCACGTGGTGACCGCGGGCACCGACTTGGCGGTCTCGAGCTGCGTGCCGAACGCCGCGAGCGTCTTCGACGAGGCCAGCGCGTCGGTCTTCCAGGCGTCCTGGACAGCGGGGAGGTCACCGGTCGCCTCGTACCAGGCGGCCTGCGTCTCGGGTTCGGTCAACCACTGCACGAGCTTCCAAGCGCTCGCGGCGTTCTTCGAGTTGTCGAACACGGCGAGGTTGGAGCCGCCGCTGAACGAGGTCGAGTTCTCTTTGGCCGGCAGCACGGCGGTCGAGATCTTGTCGCTGAAGCCCTCGCCGCCGAGCTCCTCGAGCAGTCCGATGAACGCAGGCCCGTCGATGAACATCGGGGTGTTGCCCGAGACGAAGTCCGCCTCCTGCGCACCGGCCGAGCGGTCGGCGGCGGGGTTGGCCAGGCCGTCGGTGTAGAAGCTCTGGTAGTACTCGAAGGCCTCGGTGGTCTGGGGGGTGTCGAGGGTCCAGGTGGACCCGTCCTCCAGCTCGGCACCGTTGGACCACGGCATCCAGAGGTTGCCCTGGAACGAATCGTTGCCGGAGGGGAAGCGGATGCCGTAGTCCGCGCCACCCTTGGACTGCATGTCGGCAGCCATCTTCTTCAGGTCGTCCCAGGTGGTGGGGGCCGTGGTCCAGCCGGCCTGAGCGGCGATGTCGGTGCGGTAGTACAGCACGCGCGTGTCGACGTACCAGGGCACGCCCGCGGCGCGGTCGTCGACCTTGGTCGAGTCGAGGGCCCCGGGGAAGATGCCGTCGGTGGAGAGGTCGGTCGGCACCGTCTGCAGCGCGTCGCCGAAGTCGGCCATCCAGGTCGAGCCGACCATCGCGAGGTCGGGGGTGTTGCCGCCGGCGATAGCGGTCTGGAACTTGCTGTACGCGGCATCCCACGGCACCGGCGTCACATCGACGGTCACGCCGGGGTTGGCATCCTCGAACTTCTTCACGAAGGCGGGCAGGGCCTCGCCCTCGGCGCCCATCGCCCACATCGTGAGCGTGCCCTCGGCCTTGGCGTCGCCGATCGTCGAGGCTTCGGCGGGACCGGAGCCGGAGTCGGAGGGGCGCCCGCAACCGGTGAGGGCGATCGCGGCCACGGCGACCACGGCCACCGCGCTCCATCGGGACTTCTTCATCGTGTTCCTCCTCGAACGGGGCACCCGCCGTCGGGTGCCGCTTGCACGTCGCGGTTGAGTTTAAGCGCATAACCTCTGTGTTGCAACCCACCCGCCGCCCCGTGCGAGCCCGACATGACCCGGTTTGCCCGAGATGACATCCGATTGCCGTGCAGAGCGCGTCATCTCGCACTGAGAGGGTCATCTCGGCGACAGGTCGACACCGCGAGGCGGATGCCGGGGGCTCACGCCGGAGGCCGCAGGTACCCCCTCACGAACTCGGCGAACAGCGCGGGCATGTCGACCGACTCGTCGAGAAGCCACTGCTGCTGCAGACCGTCCATCACGGCGCTGAGCAGGCGCGCGGCCCCCTCGGGATCGATGTCGGCGCGAACCTCGCCCGCGGCCTGCCCCGCACGCAACAGCTCCGCTGCCGTCTCGGCGCTTCGCCGGTAGCGATCGGCGAAAGCGTCGTGCGAGGGATGAGCGGGATCGCCCGCCTCCGCGACGACGAGCGTGTACAGCGAGGTCAGGCCACGCGTCGTGGCGTTGTGCGCGACGACCTTCTGCATCTGCTCGATGAGGGTGTGCTCGCGCGGATCGCCCGCCGCCTCTCGCACGCTCTCGTCGCGCTGGCGAAGCACCTCGGCGAACAGCTCCTCCTTCGAGGCGAAGTGATGCAGGAGCCCCGCGGGCGTCAGCCCCACCCGCGACGCGACCTCGCGCAGCGATCCGGCCGTCACCCCCGACCGGCCGAAGACCACGACCGCCTCGTCGACGATGCGCTGGCGCGTCTGCTGCCCCTTCGCGTAGCTCCCGCGGCGCGCGCGAGGAGCGAGTGCGTCGGTCATCGGCATCCTCTCCCCCATCCGGACACACCGGTGCCCGGAACCTCCGCGAGGCACCGGGCACCGAGCGACCGAGCCGTCAGGGACGCGAGGCGCCCCACGACGAGCCGAAGACCTGTTGCTCGATGGCGGGCCGGAGGTTCTGCTCCATCCTGTCATCGACCATGTAGTCCTTCAGCGAGTCACCGGTCAGCGCATTTCCGATCGCGGCCATGATCATCGACTGATCCAGCGACAGGTACCGTTCGGCGACCGTTCCGCTCTTCACCGCGACAGCGTCGTAGAAGCCGCCGGGCCCATAGGCACCGAGCTTCTTCTCCAGGCCCCGGAGGTTCTTCAGCACACCCTGACGGTCGTACGGCAGCGCGAGGAACGCCGCGTGCGGGGTGACGACCCCGTCGCCGAACGTCGGGTCGGGGTTCGTACCCTCCGCGCAGCCCGGGCGGTCGATGTCGACGTCGGTCTTCTCGGCATCCGAGGTGTATCCGTCGGAACGGATGCCGGCGATGTCGACGCCGTATTCGGCGTAGCCGCCGAACGGGTTGCTGGCGGGCGAGAATCCCCAGTAGCCGTACCCGGCGTCCTTCAGACCGTGGCGCTTCTGCACCTCGACGGTGATCGGGTGGTTCACGCCCCACGAGCGCGGCCCCCACTCGGCCTCGGGGATGAGGAGGTCGGGCATGAGAGCCTCGAACATGCTGCCACCCCAGCTCGGCACGAAGGACATGCCGTCGGAGGAGTACACGCCCTCGTAGACGTCGACGCCGTCGTAGCTGCGCGTCTCACCGGTGGGCAGCTGCTCCTGCCACGCCCAGTCGCAACCCGCGGGCATTGTGCGGTGGGTGCCGTAGAGACCGGATGCCGGGATCGCCCCCTCGGAGATACCGAGGTACGTCGCGATGCGGCTCTCGCTGACCGTCGTGTCGTAGTGGTGGCAGGTGTAGAACGCCGTCTCTCCGCTGCCGTTGTACATCGGGGCCTCGACCGCGCAGCCCTCACCGGGAGGGGCCTCCCAGAAGCCGCCGCGGTTCGTGCCGGCCGGAAGACGCGCGGCGCCCGCGGTATCGAAGAAGGCGGAGAAGTCCATCGACCGGTACAGCGCATCCGCGCGGTCGGCGAGCGCGGGCTCGGCCTCGCGGACGATCCGCAGACCGGCGGCGAGCCACCCGTTGTCGACGGTGCTGAGGAACGGGTGGATGACCTCACCCGACGTCGGGAAGATCTCGAGCTTGGCGCCGGTGTCGGGCGCGTACCAGTTGTAGTACATGCCGCTGCCGTCGTTGCGCTCCATCGTCTCGAGCGTGGAGACCGTGGCGGTCAGGCGCTCGCGCGCCTCGTCGGCGTCGATGATGCCCAGGTCGCGCGCGGTCACCGTCGACCAGAGGTAGCCGCCGATATTGGTCGGCGAGGTGTACCCGGATGCCGTGGACTCCTCCAGCGCGCCGCCGATGTTGTCGTCGGGCAGGCCGGTGTTCTCGTGGGCCATCGCCGCGAGCGAGGTCCAGGTGTCGGCGGCGTAGCGTTCGAGGTCACGCGCGCCCGGGCCGGCGTGGGTGGGCGGACCGGCGTGACCGGGCCCTTCGGAGTAAGCGGGCGGGCCGGGCTTCTCGGGCGGTGCGGCGACGGCCGGGGCGCCGGCGGCGAAGCCGCCCAGGACGAGTCCGACGACCGCGGTGGATGCCGCGAGGGTGTGCTTCATGACTGCTCTCCTCATCGAAAGCGCTCCGGGGGTATGGAGCTCGTTGGTCAGAAACCTTACATGCGTTAGGTTTTCTCGCAACCCCCGGTCTCACGGCGTCGCGAGATCATACGATCCGCGCGAAGTCACGTGCTCGCGTAGCACCGGACCGTGACCTCGTGCCGACCGTGTGGTCTCGGCATCCCTCCCCCTGGGCCACCGCCCGCGTCAGCGCAACGCGCGGCAGGCGAGGTGCAGGGCGAGGCGGGCGTCGGTGTCGGCGAGGTCGACGCCGAGCAGCTCCTGCGCGCGAGCGATGCGCATCGCCACGGTGTTGCGGTGCAGACCCAGGGCGGTCGCCGTGGCCGACACGCCCGACTCGTGGTCGAGGTAGGCCGTCAACGTCTCGAGAAGTTCCGGGCCCTGCGAGGCGAGAGGTGCCAGGAGCGACTCGGCGGCGGGCACGAAGGTGTCGGACCCGGCCCACGACAGCAAGACCTGCTCGATGCCCAGGGCGTCGACGCGCACGAACCATCCGGTCGCGGCGCGCCCGGCGGCGATGCGCGCTCCGTCGACCGCGCCGTCGATGCTGCGCAGCAGCCCGCTCGCGCCGCTGTCGAGCGAGCCGACGCCGGTCGCGACGTCGAACGAGCGCCGCGCCTGATCGTGCAGGGCACGCACGGCGGCGACGTGCTCGTCGAGGCGGGCGGGTGCCGGCGGCTCGGCGAAGCTCAACCAGCCGGTCACGCCGCGGCCGCTGGTCACGGCTTGCGAGTCGACGGGCAGGGCGGCCAGGCTCCGGCGCACGAAACGCAGCAGTTCGAGGGTCTCGAGCCGACGGCGCCCGGCGATGCGGAAAGCGAGGTGGTACCCGCCCGTGCGCCAGCCCCGCTCGCTCATGCGCTGCTCGACGTCGGGGTCGCGAGCGTCTCGAGCCTCGAGGAACTCCCGGAGCAGACCGGATGCCACGGCGGCATCGCTCACGTCAGCCACCTCGTCGATGAGGATGCGCGCGGCCACCGCGGGCATCGCCACCTCCGCCGCCACGGCGAGGGCCGACAGCTGCGCGGCGCTGAGCCCCGACCCGAAGACGGCCAGACGCAGCCCCGCGCGACTCGGACTGTCCACGCGCACCGACGCGGCCGCTCCTTCGGCCACCGAGACCACGTCCTGCCAGAGACCGAAGTCGATCGCCGCCCGCACCGGTTCGGGCAGGTCGCCGCCGGCTTGCAGCAGCACGCCCTCGGCGTCGATGAGCGCGACGCCGTGTCCGACGCTGGCCGAGAGGTGGCGCAGCAGGTCGGCCAGGTGTGCGGCGGAGTACTCGATCGACTGCGCAACGCGCCGGACGTACCCGAGCGTCAAGGCGTCGCGGCCCTGCACGAGCTCCCACCCGGCGCGGGCCAGGGCCATCGGGTCGTCGACGGCGAGCAGGGTGAGCCCGAGGCGTGCAGCCAGGCCCCGACTGCCGGCCCCCAGCACGTCCGCCCCCGAGAGGGCGAGACCGCGGAAGCCGCGGTCGCGCACCCGGCGCACGAGGGCGTCCTGCTGCCAGGGTGCCGACGGCGGCGGCTCGATGAGCGCGGCGAGATCGCCGTCTCCCCGTTCGGGCAGCAGGGCTTCGCGCGCGGCGACCACCACGCCGGTGAAGGCCTCGACGCCCGGGGCGTCGACCAGCACGCGCACCCGGCCGTTCGCGGGGTGCGCGAGCAGCGCGCGCAGATCCAGGGGCGTCATGATGCCCCGCTCCCCGCGGGGCGCGCGCACGTCACGCCTCCACCTCCAGGTCGCGCAGGCCGTAGGCGGCGGGCACCACGTGCGCGAGGCGCTCCGGTGAGCCCTTCCACCACTCCGGCGCGGCAAGCGCGACGACGCGCACGTGCCGGGCGAGGGTGACCTCATCGACCTGCAGCACGTCGCCCGACACGCTGTCGATCGCCACGAGGATGTCGGGGGATGCCGCGAGGGTCAGTCCGTCCCGGGTCACCGCGAGGAACTCCGACCGGGCGACCAGGCGCAGCAGCGCACCGTCGTCGCGGGTCAGCTCGACCGATCGGACGAAGGGGTCGTCGGGTACCGCGTCCACCGCACTCACCCGTCCCGCCCCGAGGATCCGCGCACCGGAAAGGCCCTCCCCGAAGATGTCGGCATCGCCTAAAGCGGCCGCCCGGGCGAAGGTCCCCGGGATGCCGTGGGCCGCCAGGTCGCCGACGGTGAAGCCCGCGACGAGAACAGCGCCCGCTCCCCCGGCTCGGATGAGACTGGCACGCACGAGGCTCTCGACGTCGGCGGACCGCGCCGATTCGACGACCATGACGCCCCCTCCGGTGTCGGCGACCAGCACGACACCGGGCACGGCGTCGACGACGAGGGAGAGCTGGTCAATCCCGGGCAGCGCGCGACCCATGAGATCGGCGTCGACGAGCGTGTGCTCGCGGGCGAGGAGGAACGGCGTGAGGCCGTTCAGGCCGGCCCCCTCCATCGCGCACACGGCCACCGCCGCCACCCCGGTCCAGCGCTCTGCCGCCGCCAGAAGCGGCGCGAAGGCGTCTTCGGCGGGCACGCGTTCTCCCAGCAGGTAGGTCGACCCGGCGAAACCGACGGCGACGCACGGGGTCAGGGGGTCGAGGTCGTCGACGTCGTGCAGTTCGACCGGGCCGTCGAGCACCTCGGCGGCCATGAGCTCGAGCAGGGTGGTGGCCCCGCCTCCGCCCGAGCCGAGCAGCGAGAACCCCCGGGCCAGCGCCCGCAGGCGTTCGGGCCCGAGGGTTCTCATGCTCACAGGGTAATGAGCCGCCGCACCTCGGCGCCCCGCAGCTGCTCCACCGGTTCGAACGCGTCGGCGAGACCGAACGCCGAGGGACCGAACGCGGCGAGCGCGCCGGGGCTGCGCATGATGTCGGGCGTCGAGATGCCGAGCACGCGCACGCGCTGTCCGTAGCGCAGCCCCTCGGTGGTGATGGGCTCGGCCGACTCGATGTCGGTGATGCAGATGAGGTCGGGCACGATCGCCACCAACTCGCCGTCGCGGCGGGCGACGAGGTTCTCGTTCTGGAACGCGACCTCGAGCGTCGCGTCGTCATCGGGGTCGAGCGCGCTCATGGTGGCGCGCCCCTTCGCGAAGCCGTCGGTGGTGCGTCGCTCAACGTCGGTGACCTTGCCGACGAACAGCTCCCGCACGTGCGGGTACAGCGTGGTCGAGAGCACCTCGGCGATGGCCTCGAACGGCGAGCGGTGCTGCTCGCGGGCCTCGCGGATGCCACGCCCCAGCGCCAGCGCCATCGACAGCGTCCGCGGAATGGCGGTGCGGCGCACGTCGGCTCCGGTCATCGCGTACTCGGCGATGTGCGACACCCCGCCGAGGCGGATCGTGACGCCGCGGGCGAGCCACTCCATCTGCCGGTCGTCGTCGCCGGTGTCGATGATCGCGGTCTCACCGCGCTCTCCCGCGAGGGCCAGGGGCGAGCCGTGCACGCCGTAGACGGCGAAGGTCTCCATCGACAGCTCGGGGAAGGCGCGGCCCATGCCGTCGGCATCCACCACGGGCAGCCCCGTCTCAGCGGCGACGAGCAGCGGGATCATCGAGTTGATGCCGCCGCACTCGATCGGCATGGTCGCATCCGCGGTGCGACCGAGGTGCTTCTCGAGGGTCCGCAACGCCAGGGTGGGCTCGGTGCCGGCCGGGATCTTCTCGATCATCACGGTCGGGGCGCCCATCTGCGCGGTCGGGATGACGAACAGGTCGTCGGCGAGCTCGTCGGGGTCGAGCACCGTGATGCTCCCCGCACCCAGCACGCGCTCCACGAGCTTCTGCCCGATGTAGGGGTCTCCGCCGCCCCCGGTCCCCAGCAGCGTGGCGCCGCGGGCCAGGTCGGGCAGGTCGGCGGCGGTCAGGGTCCAGCTCATGCGGCGGTCTCCAGGTTCTCGATGGTTCCGTCGAAGCGGTGGGAGGGCAGGTCGTATCCGAAGTAGCCGGGTCCGACCATGGCGAGGGCTTCGGCGCTGTGCCAGCGCTCGTCGCTGGGCGCGGCGATCACGCGCACGCGCTGGCCGTAACGCAGGCCCTCGGTGGTGATGGGCTCGGCGCTCTCGGCATCGAGCACGATGATGAGGTCGGGGGTCGTGACCAGGATGCCGGTGGTCGTACGCGCGATGAGGTGCTCGTTCTGGAACGACAGCGTCAGGGTGTCGCCCGGGCCCTCGATGCGGGCGTTACCGCGCGCGAACCCGGCGGTGGTCCCGCGCTCGACGTCGACGACCTTGCCCTCGAACACCTCGCGCCCGCCGAGGGCCTCGACGACCGCGGCGACCGGGTCGGTCTTCGCCTCGCGCGCCGCGACGATGCCGCGTCCGATCGACAGGCACGCCGAGAGCGATGCGGGCACGAGCGCCTCGCGTGCGCTCGCCCCCGACATGGCGAAACCGGCGAGCATCACCGAGCAGCCCATCTCGACGCACGCGACGCGGGCGATGCGCTCGGTCCAGGTGTTGTCGATCGTGGACAGCACGGCGGTGTTGCCCTTCTCGTCGGCGAAGGCGAGGGGCGATGCGGTGATGCCGTAGAGCGTGGGGAGCACCATCTGCAGCTCGGGAAACGCGCGGCCCATGCCGTCGGCATCCAGCAGCGGCAGGCCCAGGGCGGCCGCGGCGGCGATCGGGATGGTCGAGTTGACCCCGCCGGCTTCGGCGCACGCGATGTGGGTGACGGGGCGTCCGAGCGAGGCGCCGAGCGCGTGAACGGGGGCGACGACCTCGTCGAGGCTGGGGAGCTTCTCGACCATGACGGTCGGGGCGCCCATCATCGCCACCGTGAGCACGAGCGCGTCGTCGGGTAGCTCGTCGAGGCCGACGACCGTGACCGGCCCGTGCACCGCCAGCGCCTGTCGGGCCAGCAGCGCCCCGATGTACGGGTCTCCCCCGCCCCCGGTGCCGAGCACGGCAGCACCGCGGGCGAGGTCGCCGACGAGCGACGGGGTGAGCTGCCAGCTCACGCCCGCACGCCCATGTCGAGGTCGCCGACCGCTTTGACGCGCACCCGGGTGGCGTTGCCCGGCAGGTACGGGATCGGCACCTCGTCGAAGTCGACGATCGACACCGACGACGGTCGTGCACCGGCGGCGATGGCCTTGTCGACGGCCTCGGCGCGGATCGCGGCGATGCCCTCGTCGCGGCGGCCCGCCTCGATCGCGTAGACCTTGTCGATCTCGCCGCCCACCTGGGCGATCGAGGCGCCGATGGCGTTGGCGACGGCGTAGTTGCGCGGGCGGTGCACGGCGCCGAACATCGGCAGCTCCTCGGGGAGCAGGATGCTGCCGCCGCCGACCGCGACGACCGGGATCGGCTCGGGCGAGGTGCGCATGCGGTCGACGGCCTCGGCCACGCGGTCTGCGATGCGTGCGAGCACGCGCTGGACGAAGGCGGGGTCGAGGTGCGCGACGCGCGAGGGGTCGCCGACGTTCGCGCGACCGGCGGCCACCGCGATGTCGGTCGCGGTGAGGGTGGAGCCGCCGAAGACCAGCGCCTCCTCGGTCAGGCGGTAACCGACCGACGCGGGCCCCACCTCCGCGGTCTCCACGTCGACGATCGACCCGCCGCCGATGCCGATCGACAGCACATCCGGCATCCGGAAATTGGTGCGGATGCCGGCGACCTTCACCTCGTTCGCCGTCTCGCGCGGGAACCCGGCGTTGAGCAGACCGATGTCGGCCGTCGTGCCGCCGATGTCGACCACCGCGCACGTCTGCAGGCCGCTGGTGAGGGCGGCCCCGCGCATCGAGTTCGTCGGGCCCGAGGCGAAGGTCGCGACCGGGTAGAGGCGCACGTAGTCCTCGTCCATCAGCGTGCCGTCGTTCTGGCTGAGGAAGATCGGCGCCTCGATGCCCTCGGCGCGCACCGCGGCGGTGAGCCCGTCGACGATCTCGGACGCGAGTTCGCGGAGCGCGGCGTTGATGATCGTCGCGTTCTCGCGCTCGAGCAGACCGATCCGGCCGATCTCGTGCGAGAGCGAGATGGCCACGTCGGGCCCCAGCGCGTCGCCGAGGATCTCGGCCGCGCGCACCTCGAGGTCGTGGTTGACCGGTGAGAACACCGACGAGATCGCCACGGAGCGCACGCCGTTCGCCTTCATGTCGTCGGCGATGCCGCGCAGCTCGTCCTCGTCGAGCGGCGAGATCGGCCGCCCGTCGAACTCGTACCCGCCGTGGGCGAGGTAGCTGCGCGCCTGGATCGCGTCGGTGAGGACGCTCGGCCAGTCCACGAGCGGCGGCAGGGCCTTCGTCGCGGGAAGCCCCAGTCGCACCGCGGCGGTTGGTGCGAGGCGCTGGGCCTGCACGAGGGCGTTGATGAAGTGGGTCGTACCGATCATGACCGCGTCGATGTCGGACCCGGCGAAGTCGCGTTCGGCGCGGAGGGCCGCGATCGCGTCGACGATGCCGGTGGTGACATCCGGGCTGGTGGACTTCTTCACGCCGGCGAGGGTGTCCTTGCCGTCCATGAGCACTGCGTCGGTGTTGGTGCCGCCGACGTCGATGCCGATGTGCATGGGTGGAGCTCTTTTCGTTCGGGGGGGGGGGGGGGTGGGTCAGGATGCCACGGGGGCGGCGTCGCGCACGGGAGCCTGCGCGGTGGTCGCCTCGCCGACACCGCGCACCCAGCCGAGCTTTCCGGCGACGGTGTACAGCACGATCGAGAGCACGAGCGAGGAGATCGCCGGGATCCCCCAGGTCACGAAGTAGCCGACGAGGGCCGAGACGAGCCAGACCACCAGGGTCACGGGTACCAGGCGCGGAGCCGTCGCCGGCAGGCGTCCCTCGGCGCGCGAGGCGTCGAGCTCGCCGCGCCAGCGGCGCACGATGAAGTACTCGGCGACCATGATGCCGGCGATGGGCGGGAAGACGACGCCGAGGATGATGAGGAAGCCGGTGAACTGCGACAGGATGCCGGCGGCGGCGAGGATCGATCCGACGACGCCGAGCACGATGGTGGTGCTGACGCGGTGCAGGTTCTTGCCGAACGCGGTGGAGATGAAGTTCACCAGGCCGAGGGTCGACGAGTACAGGTTCCAGTCGTTGATCTTCAGCGTGCCGGTGATGACGATGATGAGTCCCACGAGGCCGACCGACGACGTGACGATCGCGACGATGTTGCCCGACTGGGCCGCGTGGGCCAGGAGCACGCCCGAGAGGCCGATGACGAACTCGCCCAGCGAGACGCCCACGACCGTCTGCTTGACCACGTCGGCCTTGGAGCGGTTGAAGCGGGTCATGTCGGCGGTGATGATGGCGCCGACGATGAGGCCGCCGGCGACGATCGCCGTGCCCTGCCACACCGACATGGTTGGTCCTGGCGCGGGCGAGGTGATCAGGTCGCCGAGCGAGTGGTTGCTGAGCTCGGTGATGATCGACCAACCGACGAGCACGAGGAACAGCGGCACGGTGATGTTGGCGAGCCACTGCATCCCGACGAAGCCGACGGCGACGATGGCCGTGACGGCGAGGCCGAAGAGCAGGCTCCACGCCCACATCGGCATCAGGCCCGGCAGCAGCGAGTCGAGCGACTCGGCGGAGATGGCCGACTGGATGCCGAACCAGCCGATGAGGCTGATGCCGATCGCGAGGCCCACGAGCGAGGCGCCGATCTCGCCGAAGCCGGTCCAGCGGGCGAGCAGCGCGGTGTTGAGTCCCTCCTTCTGCCCGATGATGCCGACGATGCACATGATGACCTCGAGGATGATCGAGCCGAGCAGCAGCGCGAGGAAGGCCTCGCTGAAGGTCATCGCGTAGCCGAGGGTGGCGCCGAGGAGGAACTGCGACAGGGCCGAGACCTGGCCGAAGCGCTGGACGGCGATGCCGAACCAGTGCTTCTGGGCGTCGGGTGTCACGCGGCTGAGGGCGAAGTCGTCGGCGTGTGCCATACGTGCCATGGGAGTGTCCTTTTGCGGAAGAGGGACGGTGCGGGTGCTGCACACGCTATTGGCGACGGCCACTCCTGCCCATGTGCATGTCGCCCGGATTACCCCAGGCAATATGCATAACGCACATCTCGTCAGTCGGCCGGCGCGTGCGCCTGCAGGAACTCGTACATCTCGGTGGTGTCGACGCCGGGGAACGCCCCCGTCGGCAGCGTCGCGAGAAGCGTCCGCGGCGTGCGCACATTCGGCCACGCCTGTCCCCGCCAGGCGTTCTCGAGATCGGCGGGGGCCCGGCGGCAGCAGGTCTCGACGGCGTGCCGCGAGACCCCGCGGTTCGGGGTGTCGCGCCCGCGGAACCACTTCGTGTCGTCGAAGCGCACGCCCACGCTCACCGAGTGCGCTCCCTCGCTCGACTGCTCGACGCGCGCGGTGCACCAGTACGTGCCGTTGCCGGTGTCGGTGTACTGGTAGTACGGGTTGAACAGGTCGTCCTCCTCGAAGACGACGCGACTCGTCCAGCGCCGACAGCACATCTGCCCCTCGATCGAGCCGAGTCGGTCGGTCGGGAAGTTCACGTCGTCGTTCTCGTACGCCTTCGTGATCGTCCCCGACTCGTGCACTTTCAAGAAGTGCACCGGGATACCGAGGTGCACCGTCGCGAGATTGGTGAAGCGGTGCGCCGCGGTCTCGTACGACACCGAGTACGCGTCGCGGAGGTCTTCGATGCTGAGGGTGCGCCGCTGCTTCGCCTCCCGCAGCGCCGCGACGACGTGCGCCTCGGGCATGAGCAGCGCACCGGTGAGGTAGTTCGTCTCGACGCGCTGCCGCAGGAATTCGTCGTAGCTCGTCGGCTCGCCGTGCCCGAGGATCCGGCTCGACAGCGCCTGGAGCACCGCCGCACGGGGGTCGCCCTTCGCGACCTTCGTCGACAGGTACAGCCGCCCGTTCTTCACGTCGGCGATGCTGCGCGTCGACGAGGGGAGGTCGGGAACGTAGTGCAGCGAGAAGCCGAGGTGCGCGGCGATGTCGCTCGCCCCGCGCTGGGTCAGCGGTCCACCCGGGTGCTCGATCGCGTCGAGAATCCCGGATGCCACCCGCTCGAGCTCCCGAAAGTGATTGTCCTGCGTGCGCATCAGGCGTCGCAGCGCCACATTGGCTCGTCGTGCCTCCTCGGGCGTCGCGGAGCGCTCCTCGCGGAGGCGTTCGATCTCGGCCTGCAGCGCGAGCAGGGCGGCGAGCGCCTCGTCGGGTACGGAGCGCCCCACACGGAACGGCTCGATGCCCAGAGCCTGGAACGTCTGCCCGCGCATCGCGCGTTCCACGGAGATCTCGAGCGCCGCCCGGGCGTCCAGGGGTTCGGCATCCAGGATCTGGTCGAGCCGGCACTCCAGCGCCCGCGCGATCCCCTGCAAGAGCGTGAGCTTCGGTTCGCGACGGCCGTTCTCGATCATCGACATCTGGCTCGGCGCGCGACCGACCGCCGCAGCGAGCTCGTCGAGCGTGAGGCCGCGCGCGGTGCGCAGCTGTCGGATGCGTCGTCCGATGGTGAGGGTGTCCACCTCTCCATCGTCGAAGGGGAGGGATGCCGAGGAAGTCGAGACGCCGGTGTCCATACGTGAGGTTCTCACGGAAACAGAAGATCGCGCGATCTTCACACGAAGAATCCGGTTCAACCGCGACTTTCTTCGCCGACAGTGGTCTCCACGGGGCACCGCCGCCCCGGCATCCGAGAGGAGAACGTTCATGACGATCCAGGCCACCCCCGCCCCGCAGCCCCTGCGCCCCGGCGATCAGACCGAGACCGCCGACGAGATCCGCGCCGCGTGGGAGAACGACCCCCGATGGGACGGCATCGAGCGCACGTACTCGGCCGATGACGTCGTCCGCCTCCGCGGCAGCGTCCGTGAGGAGTCGACCCTCGCCCGCCGCGGGGCCGAGAACCTCTGGAACCTCATCCACACCGAGGACTACGTCCGCGCACTCGGCGCCTACACCGGCGGTCAGGCGGTGCAGCAGGTGCGCGCGGGCCTCAAGGCCATCTACCTCAGCGGCTGGCAGGTCGCCGCCGACGGCAACCTCGCGGGCCAGACCTACCCCGACCAGAGCCTGTACCCCGCCAACTCGGTCCCCGCGGTGGTCCGGCGCATCAACAACGCCCTGCTGCGCCAGGATCAGATCGAGGGCGCCGAGGGCGAGCTCACCCAGGACTGGCTGGCCCCGATCGTCGCCGATGCCGAGGCCGGCTTCGGCGGACCGCTCAACGCCTACGAACTCGCGCAGTCGCTCATCCAGGCCGGGGCCGCCGGCATCCACTGGGAGGACCAGCTCGCGAGCGAGAAGAAGTGCGGCCACCTCGGCGGCAAGGTACTCGTACCGATCCAGCAGCACATCCGCACGCTCAACGCCGCACGCCTGGCGGCCGACGTCGCGGGGGTGTCGACCGTGATCATCGCCCGCACCGACGCTCTGGCCGCCGACCTGCTCACGAGCGACGTCGACCCGCGCGACGCGGAGTTCCTCACCGGTGAGCGCACGCCCGAGGGCTTCTACCGCGTCCGCCCGGGGCTGGACGCGGTCATCGCCCGCGGTCTCGCCTTCGCCCCGTACGCCGACCTGCTGTGGGTCGAGACCGGCGAGCCCGACATCGAGCTCGCGCGCCGCTTCGCCGAGGCGATCCACGCCCGCTACCCGGGCAAGAAGCTCGCGTACAACTGCTCGCCGAGCTTCAACTGGAAGCGGCACCTCGACGACGAGCAGATCGCCACGTTCCAGGCCGACCTGGCCGCTCTCGGCTACGCCTTCCAGTTCATCACGCTGGCCGGGTTCCACGCCGTGAACCACTCGATGTTCGACCTCGCCCGCGGCTACGCCGAGCGCGCCATGAGCGCGTACGTCGAGCTGCAGGAGGCCGAGTTCGCCGCCGAAGCCCACGGGTACACCGCCACGCGCCACCAGCGCGAAGCGGGCACCGGTTACTTCGACGTCGTCTCGACCGCGCTCAACCCCGACAGCGCGACGCTCGCCCTCGCGGGCTCGACGGAGACCGCCCAGTTCCACTGACCCTCGCCGCGCGCGCCTTCGTGCGGACCATGTCCCCCTTTGGGCAGACCTTGTCCCACTTTTGGTCGCCCGGGCACACCTCAGGCAGCCACTTTCGGGACATGGTGCTCAACGGCTTACCCCGCCGCGCCGCACCCGTCGTCCCAGCCCCGCCCCGCGCCTCGTCCCCCTTTGCGCAGACCTTGTCCCACTTCTGGTCGCCTGGGCACACCTCAGGCAGCCACTTCTGGGACATTGTGCTCAAAGGAGCGACGGGCAGCGACACAGACAGAAAGACACGACCATGACCCTCATCACCTCTCCCCCGCCCACCTCGACCCCCACACCCACCGACGGATCCCGGATGCCGGACACCTCGGCATCCGACCCGCACCTTCGTCTCGAGCGCTCCCTCGAGGGACGCGACGGCGAGATCCTCACCCCCGCGGCGATCGCCTTCCTCACCGAGCTGCACGACCGCTTCGCCCGGCGCCGGCACGACCGCCTCGCCGCGCGTGAGCGCCGCCGCTTCGAGATCGGCACGGGCGATGACCCGCACTTCCGCGCCGACACGGCGCACATCCGCGACGATTCCTCGTGGCGGGTGGCGGGAGCCGGACCCGGGCTGGAGGACCGCCGGGTCGAGATCACCGGCCCCACCGACCCGAAGATGACCATCAACGCGCTCAACTCCGGCGCCCGGGTGTGGCTCGCCGACCAGGAGGATGCCACCAGCCCCACCTGGCGCAACGTCATCGGCGGTCAGCTCTCGCTGTTCGACGCGATCCGCGGACAGCTGTCGTTCACGAGCCCCGAGGGAAAGCGCTACGAGGTGACCGCCGAACGGACGCCGACGATCGTGATGCGCCCCCGCGGCTGGCACCTCCCCGAGAAGCACGTGACGTTCGTCGATCGCACGGGGCGGGAGCTGCCGGCATCCGGATCCCTCGTCGACTACGGACTGTACGTGTTCCACAACGCGCACGCCCTCGTCGCGGCCGGCCGGGGCCCCTACTTCTACCTGCCGAAGATCGAGTCGGCCGAGGAGGCGCGGCTGTGGGACGACGTCTTCTCTTTCACCGAGGAGCGCCTGGGCCTCGCGCACGGCACGATCCGCGCGACCGTGCTGATCGAGACGCTGCCCGCGGCCTTCGAGATGGAGGAGATCCTCTTCGCCCTGCGCGACCACTGCGCGGGTCTGAACGCCGGCCGCTGGGACTACATCTTCTCGATCATCAAGACCTACCGCGGGCGCGGGGCACGGTTCGTCCTGCCCGACCGCAGCGAGGTCACGATGACGGTGCCGTTCATGCGGGCCTACACCGAGCTGCTCGTGCGCACCTGCCACAAGCGGGGCGCGTACGCGATCGGCGGCATGAGCGCCTTCATACCCAACCGGCGCCGACCCGAGGTCACCGAGGCCGCGTTCGAGAAGGTCGCCGCCGACAAGCGCCGCGAGGCCGGCGACGGCTTCGACGGCACGTGGGTCGCGCACCCCGACCTCATCCCGGTGGCCCGCGCGGAGTTCGACGCGGTGCTCGGCGATCGCGAGAACCAGCTCGACCGCTCGCGCGAGGATGTGTGCATCGAATCGCGGCAGTTGCTCGACCTGCGCATCGGCCTGCCGGTGACCACGGCGGGCGTGCGCGGCAATGTCTCGGTGGCGATCCGCTACATCGAGGCCTGGCTGCGGGGACTGGGAGCCGTCGCGATCGATGACCTCATGGAAGATGCCGCGACCGCCGAGATCTCACGCTCTCAGATCTGGCAGTGGATCCACCAGGATCGCGAGACCGCCGAGGGCACCGCGATCACCCGCTCGTTCGTCGAGGGCCTGCTCGACGAGGTGCTGGCCGACGTGCCGCGCTCCGCCGACGACCGCTTCGACGACGCCGCCGAGGTGTTCCGCGAGGTGGCGCTGCGACCGGAGTTCCCGGCGTTCCTCACCCTGCCGGCGTACGCGAAGTACCTCGACTGACACCGGTCGCCCCTCCCCGTTCAGCGACGGGGAGGGGCTTCCGCGCGCCGGTCAGTCCGCGGCCGTCCACAGCTCGACGCCCATCTCCGCGATGGCCGCCGCCGCGCTCTCGGGCAATTCGGCGTCGCTGACGATGACGTCGAGCGCGTCGAGGGGCACGACCCGGAAACGCTCCGCGGTGCCGTACTTCGTGCTGTCGGCGACCAGGGCGCCCGAGGTCGCGGCATCCAGGACCGCTCTTTTCAGGACGACCTTGTCGAGCTCGGGAGTGGTCAGCCCGTGCGAGGTGTCCCAGGTCCCGGTGCTGAGGATCGCGAGGTCGAGGGTCATGGCCGAGATGGTCGCGGCGGCGAGGGCTCCGCTCGACGACCCGCTCGCGGCATCCACCACTCCACCGGTGTGGATGACCTCGATCGCGGGGTGCGCGAAAAGCGCCGAGACGGTGAAGAAGTCGTTGGTCACCACGGTCAGTCCGCGGCGCGACGTCAGATGCGGGACGAGCGCCTGACAGGTGGTCCCCGCGTCGATGAACACGGTCATGTCGTCGGTGATGAGAGCGGCCGCACGACGGGCGACGGCTTCTTTGCGGGGGAGCTCCAAGGCCGCACGGGAATCGCGTTCGCGCGGGGGCTCCACCCCCGTGTGCTCGCGCAGGCGCACGCCGCCCTGCACGGCGTCGACGAGGCCCTCGTCTTCGAGCGTGGCGATGTCACGACGCACGGTCATGTGCGACACCCCCAGCGACGAGGCCAGGTGGCGGATGCTGAGCGCGCCCGCCCCGCGCAGCAGACGCATCAGCTCTCGCTGGCGCTGTTCCGGGATGAGGGGTGGCGGTGTCGACATCACCATGAGCCTATGCCTCACTCTACATGAGTCGTTGCGTTCTCTTGTGTGAATCTACGTGATACCGTGTGCATCAATGTTAAAGAAACATGAAGTGCTCTCCGCCGTGGTCGATTCCGGCGTGGTCCTGATCGTCCGTCTCGACTCCCCGGAGGAGGCGCTCGCCGTCTCGCGCGCCGCCGTCGCCGGCGGCATCCGCGCGCTCGAGATCACCCTGTCGGTTCCCCGGGCGCTCGAGGTCGTGCGCACCCTGGCCGACGAGTTCGGCGACCGGGTGGCGGTGGGTGTCGGAACGGTTCTCGACGCCGAGATGGCCGTCGCCTCGGTACAAGCCGGGGCTCGCATGCTCGTGAGCCCCAACCTGAACCCCGACATGATCCGCGCGGCCAACCGCTATCAGGCGCTCACGATCAGCGGGGCGTTCACCCCGACCGAGATCGTGCAGACCATGGAAGCCGGCGCCGACATCGTCAAGCTGTTCCCCACCGAGGCCGTCGGCCCCGACTACCTGCGCACGGTCATGGCGCCGCTCGCGCACGCCCCGATCCTGCCCGCCGGGGGCGCGACGCGCGAGAACGTCGGCGACTGGTTCGCCGCCGGGGCGCTCGCCGTCGGCGTCGGGAGCGCCATCACCAAGGCCGCCCGCGCGAGCGGCGACATCGGCGACGTGACCCGTGCGGCCGCCGACTTCCTGGCCGCGGTCGAGAGCGCTCGCACGACCCCCTGACCCCCTCACGGCGGACCGCGACGTCCGCCCCTCACCCGAACACGAAGGAGTGGACCATGAGCGAGACGACGGCCGACGCGCCCGTACTCACGCGCGACGAGAAGAAGACGATCCGGATCCGGTGGTTCCTGGTCGGCTTCCTCATCCTCGGCGGGGTGGTGAACTATCTCGACCGCTCGACACTCAGCGTCGCCAACACCACCATCGCGGGTGAGTTCGGGCTCGACCCGTTCGCCATGGGTCTGCTGCTGTCGGCCTTCTCGTGGCCCTACGCGATCGCCAACCTGCCGGCCGGATACCTCGTCGACAAGTTCGGTCCGAAGAAGATGTTCGCTTTCGCCGCGGGGGCCTGGTCGCTCGTGTCGATCGTCACCGCCGCCGCGAACTCCTTCGGAGTGCTGTACGCGTGTCGCGTCGCACTCGGCATCACGGAGTCGCCGTTCTTCACCTCCGCGCTGAAGGTCAACGAGCGGTGGTTCAACAAGTCTGAGCGAGCTCTCCCCGTCTCGCTCGTGAACACCGGCTCGCAGATCGCCAACGCGATCGCGCCCCCGCTCCTCACGTTCCTCCTGCTGACGATGAGCTGGCGAGGGATGTTCATCATCGTCGGCGCCTTCGGCATCGTCGTGGCCCTCGTGTGGTTGCGCATCTACCGAGACCCGACGCTGAGGGAGCAGGCTCTCATCAAGGGCGCCGAGGTCGAGGCGCGCGTCGTCGCGTCGAACGAGAAGGTCGGCTGGGGGCGCCTGCTCGTGCAGTCCAACACGTGGTTCATGGTGCTCGGTGCCTTCGGCATCTTCTACACGGTGTGGGTCTACCTCACCTGGCTCCCCAGCTACCTGCAGACCGCTCGCGGGTTCAGCCTCTCCCAGAGCGGATGGCTCGCCTCGCTGCCGTTCCTCTGCGGCATCGTCGGCGTGATCTTCGGCGGATGGCTCTCCAACCGCCTCGTTCGCCGGGGTGTCAAGACGGTTCGCGCCCGCAAGATCCCGATCGTCGGGGGCGCCGTGTTGGCCGCCGCCGCGGTGCTGCCCGTGGCGTACGTCGACAGCACGCCGCTCGCGGTCATCCTGCTGTCGGTCGGTTACTTCGCCTCGCAGGTGCCGATCGGGTGCCTCTGGACCCTCGCCTCCGACGTCGCGCCCTCGAACCAGGTCGCCTCGCTCGGTGCGATCCAGAACTTCGGCGGATTCATCGGCGCCGCCGTCGCTCCGGTCGTCACCGGCGCGATCCTCGCCTCCACCGGCGGCAACTACACGACGGTCTTCCTCATCGGCGGCGTGCTGCTGCTGGTGGGCGCACTGTCGTACGGCCTGTTCGTCAAGGACCGCTCCGTCGCGGCATCCTGATTCCCGTCGGGGAGGACGGCCGAGCCGTCCTCCCCGCGTCTGGAGGAAACCATGACCGCACGACTCTTCTTCGTCATCGGCCCCGCCGGGAGCGGGAAATCCACCGTCAGCACGCGCATCGCGCACCGCATCGGTGCCGCCTACCTCGACAAGGACTCCGTCGCCACGGCGTTCACGGAGGCGCTGCTCGAAGCAGCCGGCAGCGACAAGAACGACCGCGACAACAACGCCTACTACCAGGACGTGGTGATGGGCCTGGAGTACGCGACCCTGCTGAAGCTGGCGGGCGACAACCTACGTCTCGGCACGGACGTGGTGCTCGATGCGCCCTTCGTCCGATACTTCCCCGAGGCGGACTACCTCGAGCGCGCCGCCGCCGCCCACGACTGGCCGGACGAGCTCACCATCACCGTCGTGCACGTCACCGTCGACGGCGACCTCGTCCGCGAGCGCGTCGGCTCACGCGGCTACGGCCGCGACGCGTGGAAACTCGCCCACTGGGACGAGTTCTGGGCCACCGCGCAGGCCGCCGACTGCCGCTGGCGCGGTGCCCACCACGTGCTCTTCGACAACAGCGCCTCGGGCGCCGACCCCGCGGCGCTCGAGGCCGCCCTGGCCGCCTTCGTCTGAGCCGCAGCTCGCGACGCCGGCGATCAGGGACGCGCCGGGTCGATCGGCGTGAACCGCCGCAGACTCGCGCGCGAGCTGAGCCGCGAGGCCGCGAGCGATCCCGCGACCGCGAGGAAGATCGGCAGCAACAGGGTGAACCCGGTGTCGGTGAACTCGATGATCAGCGCGATGGCGGTGAAGGGCGCTCGCATATTGGATGCCAAGAACGCGGCCGCCGCGATGATCGCGAGCGCCGTGCCGTCCGCGCCCGGCCAGATCACCGCCCACCCGGCCGCCGCGGCCGCACCCAGCGCCGCACCGATCGCGACCGAGGGCTGGAGGGTACCGCCGATCGCGCCGGAGCCGAGGGAGACGACAGTCGCCACGTACTTGAGCAGGGCGAGCAGCAGCAGCAGAAGCGCGGGCTGCGAGAGGTCGAACCCCGCGGTGGCCAGCGCACGACCGTTGCCGAGGACGAGGGGGAAGAACGCGCCCAGCAGGCCGACCGCCGCAAAGGTGAGGGGCAGGACGACGAGGAGCTTCCAGCCTTTGGGCCGGAACCGCCCGAGCGCCTTGGTCATGGTCGCGAAGCTCGTCGCTCCCCAGCCCATGAGCGGGCCGATGAGGAGAGCCGCGACGACGAGAGAGGCGTTCACCTCGAGCGCGGGCACCTGATACAGCGACCCCTCTCCCACGAGGGGCCGCGCGACGAAGGTCGCGATCGCGCTGACCGAAAGGGCGACGACGGCCGCACCGACGCTGAACTGCGCCAGCAGGATCTCGATCGCGAACAGCGCGCCGGCGAGGGGGACGTTGTAGACCGCGGCGAGACCGGCCCCGGCTGCCGAGGCGATGAGGATGCGACGCCACCTCGGATCGAGGCCGAACCAGCCCACGATCTTCGACCCCGCCATCGCCGACAACTCCCGCGGCGCGACCTCCTTGCCGATCGAGGCGCCGAGGGCCACCGAGGTCACCTGGATGACGGTGTCGGCGAGGGTCTCCCACCACGGCATCCGGGCTCCGTCCACTCCCTGCTCCACGGTGGCAAGGGTGCGTCCGAAACGCCGCAGCACGTACCAGCCGAGAGCGGCGACCACACCCGCCCCGCCGACCGTCACGACCGGCAACCACCAGGGCGAGGGCAGCGCGAGCCCGTCGAGGAACGGTCCCTCCTCGTGGCCCCAGACGAGATGCTCGATCGTGTGGACGATCCACACCAGCAGGAGCACCGCGACACCGGTCGCCAGCCCGACGATCAGGGTGGCGAGACCGAGCTTGGTCAAGGCGAGGACGGCGCGTCGATGCGGGCGCGTCGGCGCCAGGGGCTCTGCTGTCACCCCGCAACGCTAACGGACCCGCGTTACCGACCCGTGACGTCCCCGCGGGCCCTGTTGGCCGACCGTGAGCGGGAGGGCTGTGACGGCGCGTCCGGGCGAGACCCGGCATCCGGTGCCCGTCCCGCCCGGGCGCGGGTGCGGAGCTCCGTCATGACTCTCGTCGCACGCGGGCGCGAACAGTAGGCTCGGAACCGTGACTTCCCGCGCCCCGCTCTCCCGCAAGCTGTCCGCCATCGCCGAGTCCGCGACCCTCAAGGTCGATGCCAAGGCCAAGGCCCTCCAGGCCGCCGGTCGACCGGTCATCTCCTACGCGGCCGGAGAGCCCGATTTCGCCACCCCGTCCTACATCGTGGATGCCGCGGCGAAGGCGCTGCAAGACCCGAAGAACTACCGCTACACGCCCGCCGCCGGTCTCCCGGTGCTGCGCGAGGCCATCGCCGCCAAGACGCTGCGCGACTCGGGCCTTGAGGTCGCGCCTTCGCAGGTCATCGTCACCAACGGCGGCAAGCAGTCGGTGTACCAGGCGTTCCAGACCGTGGTGAACCCGGGCGACGAGGTGCTGCTCCCGGCTCCGTACTGGACGACCTATCCCGAAGCCATCGCCCTCGCCGAGGGCACACCCGTCGAGGTCTTCGCCGGCGCCGACCAGGACTACAAGGTCACCGTCGCCCAGCTCGAGGCCGCCCGCACCGACAAGACCACGGTGCTCGTCTTCGTGTCGCCGTCGAACCCCACCGGCTCGGTCTACACCCCCGAAGAGACCGCCGAGATCGGCCGCTGGGCCCTCGAGCACGGCATCTGGGTGATCACCGACGAGATCTACCAGAATCTCACGTACGAGGGCACCCGCGCCGTCTCGATCGTCGAGGCCGTGCCCGAGCTCGCCGAGCAGACGATCCTCGTCAACGGCGTCGCGAAGACGTACGCCATGACGGGGTGGCGCGTGGGCTGGATGGTGGGACCGGCGGATGCCATGAAGCTCGCCGGCAACCTGCAGTCGCACCTGTCGAGCAACGTCAACAACGTCGCGCAGATCGCCGCCGCGGCCGCCCTCGACGGCCCGCAGGACGAGGCCGAGCAGTTCCGTCTCGCCTTCGACCGCCGCCGTCGGCTCATCGTGTCGGAGCTGGCGAAGATCGACGGCGTCGAGGTGCCCAACCCGCTCGGCGCGTTTTACGCCTATCCCGATGTACGGGGCCTCTTGAACCGCTCATGGGGCGGCGTCACCCCGACCACCTCGCTCGAGCTGGCCGACCTGATCCTCGAGCAGGCCGAGGTGGCCGTGGTTCCCGGCGAGGCGTTCGGCCCGAGCGGTTACCTGCGTCTGTCGTACGCCCTGGGCGACGACCAGCTCCTCGAGGGCATTCAGCGCCTCCAGCGCCTGTTCGCCTGAGGTTCTCTCCTCCCACACGAGTCGCGTGAGGGGTCACTTTCTGTCGCCCAGGGTCCTGCTCGGCGACAAAATGTGGCCCCTCACCCGAGGGGGCTGTGGAGAACGTGTCCGTCGGCTGGCACGAGTGACCAGAATGACGGATGCCGATCCCCCGCTCCCCCGCGTCACTCGCACCATCAGCCGCCTTCACCGTCGTCGAAGCGCGCCGCGCCGGCCTGACCCCCAGCACCTTGCGCTCGGTGGCCTGGAGCACGCCCTACAGAGGCGTCAGGGCGGCACCGGGCCACGATGACCGTGCGAGGATACGCGCGCTCGTTCGCGCGTGCCCCGAGACCGCGTTCTGCTGCGGTGCGACCGCTGCGCTCTTCCACGGGCTCCCCCTCCCGTTCCACATCGCTGTCCGCGCGCGGGAAACGCCCAGCATCGGCGTCCCCCACGGTCACGCACGGATTCGCCGCGCGGGGGTCGTCGGCAGGCGGCTGATGGTCGAGCCGAACGACATCGTCGAGGTCGACGGCATCCGATGCACCTCGCCTTTGCGAACGTGGGCGGAGCTGGCGGAATCACTCACCGTCCCGCAGCTGACAGCCATCTCCGATGCGCTCATCGCCCGACGAGGGCCGTCGGCCACTCGCGAACAGCTCGAGGCGATGCACCGCCGGTTCCTCGGGGGACGAGGCTCTCCGGTGCGCAGGCTCGCGATCGATCTCGCCCATTCCGGCTCGGAATCACCCAAGGAATGCGAGCTCCGTGTGCTCCTCGTGATGGCGGGCCTGCCGGAGCCCGAATGCAACGTCGAGATCTCCGACGGATCGCGTTTCGTGGCGCGGGTCGACCTTCTGTACCGCCGCGAGAGAACGATCATCGAGTACGACGGCGATCATCATCGCGATCCACGGCAGTGGAGCAGGGATCAGCGCCGTCGCGCCGAGCTCGAAGCCCTCGGATACCGGTACACGACCGTCACTGCCCGCGATTTCGACGATCCCTCGGCCCTCGTCGCCCGTATCCGCCGCCTTCTGGCGCAGGCCGAACACGCGTGAGCGCCCCCCGCCCTCCGCGTGAGGGGCCAAAAAAGGTCGCCGAGCGCCCGGCTAGGCGACGAAAAGTGGCCCCTCACGCTGGTTCCCGCGGGCTGAGGAACGTCGTCGAGCACACAGTCGGGCGACAAGAAACGCCTCCCTCAGCTCGTTCCCCGTGTGAGAGGTCAAAAAGTGTCGCCTAGCGCCCGGCTGGGCGACAGAAAGTGGCCCCTCACGCCCGTTCCCGCGTGAGGGGCCGAGAAATGTCGCCGAGCTCTTGGCTGGGCGACGAGAAATGGCCGCTCGTGCCGGGGGGGGGGGGGGGGGGGGCCCAAAACCTCGAGAAATTTAAAAACCAGGGCCCCGGGGGCAGGACCGGGCCCAAAGCCGGGGCACACCGGCCAAAAACATAACGGGCGTGCCCCCCGAAA
>NZ_JAVDSN010000004.1:0-205577 GCF_031455375.1 Microbacterium sp. 1154
TGCGTGTGCGAGCCCGGCTGCCGTTGCGAGCGGCAGGCTCAGCGTTGGCGCCTCGTCGGCTGTGCGCGCGCGTAAACGCGATTGACGCGCAGAAATGCGGGGAGGGCGCGTTTATGGTCGCGGATCGCGTTTATGTGTGCGTGTGCGAGCCCGGCTGCCGTTGCGAGCGGCAGGCTCAGCGTTGGCGCCTCGTCGGCTGTGCGCGCGCGTAAACGCGATTGACGCGCAGAAACGCGGGGAGGGCGCGTTTATGGTCGCGGACCGCGTTCATGCGTGCGCCTGCGAGCCCGGGCCCGTCGCCAGCGTCCGGTCAGCCCCGACTCGCCGCCACGACCCGTGCCGCTTCGCGCTCCGCGCTGATGTTCTTGCGCCCCGCGCGCGACCCCGCGAGCTTCGCCGTGATGTGCTCGCGCACCGTCACCGGGTCGTACAGCGCCGGGGCCTCGTCCGAGACGAAGTGCGGCAGGGGAGCGATGACCGCGTCGGCGTTGCCGTCGTGGAAGAAGGCGGCCGACCGTCGGCGCTCGATCGTCCCGTTCACGACGGGCGGCTTCACCCGGTGCAGTGTCGACATCCATCGGTCGTTGGTGAGGCGGGCGGCGACGTCTCCGAGGTTGACGAGCAACGCGCCGCGGGCGGGCGAGACGTCGTTCCACGAGCCGTCCTGCCCCAAGACTTGCAGGCCCGCGACCTGGTCGGCCCACAGCACCGTCACCAGCCCGAAGTCGGTGTGCTCGCCCATGCCCGTGAGCTCCGCGCCGAGTTCGATCTCGCCGGGCGGCAGGGCGTAGTTGTTCATCCGCAGCACGTCGATCGAGTGGTCGGTGACACCGTCGAAGAAGTCGTCGGGCACGCGCAGGGCGGACGCGAAGATCCGGGTGAGGGTGTGCGCGACCCGGCGGGCTTCGTCGTAGTACGCGCGCACCGCGGGCCCGAAGACGTGCGTCTCGGCGGGCCAGGTGTTCTCGGCGTAATCCGCTTCGGTCGCGGTGCTGCCGGGGTATTCGGCGGCGGAGGTCCCCACGTTGAACGCCTCGAAGAAGTCGTTCATGCGCGTCACCGGGTCGACCCCCAGGCTGTAGCTGAGCGACTCGCTCTTGGGTGGGCTGTAGCCGCGGTTCTCGGCGGCGGGTCGCACGTACGCCTTCTTCGCGGGCAACGGCAGGGCGAAGAACTCGTCGAGTCCCTCGGTCAGCTCCGAGATCACGGCATCCGGGATGCCATGACCCACCACCTGCATGAAGCCCACGGTGCGGCACGCGTGGTCGACGGCGGCGACCACCGCCGCTCGCGCGTCGGGGGAGCCGGGGCCGACCCAGGCGGAGATGTCGATCGTCGGGACGGTGAAAGCGGGCATGCCCCGCAGGCTATGAGGTCGATGTCACGCGGGTGTTACTGCGGAGTCACGGTGGGCGCGGGGCTGAGGTATCCGGCATAAGCGCGAGGGAACTGTCCGGCGCCCCCGAGGTCGTGCGGCTCGGCTCGGGCGCCGGGCGCACCCGAGCGGGTTCGCGATCGCCCCGTCCGGCGACGAAAAAGGCCCCGGATCTCTCCGGGGCCTTCGTCGTTCTGTGCGCGAGGGGGGACTTGAACCCCCACGCCCGTTAAAGGGCACTAGCACCTCAAGCTAGCGCGTCTACCTATTCCGCCACCCGCGCATCTGGGTGTTTTGCTGCTTTCGCAACGAAGAACGACATTACCACGCCCCCGGCCCCGCCTCGAATCGGTGTCGCCGCCCGGGCGCGTCTCGGGGCGACACGGGGCGGGGGAGCGCGCTCGCCCCCGGTACCGTAGTGCGCATGCCCGAGCCCGAAACCGACGTCCCCGAAGTCGCCCGCGTCGCGCGCGATCTCATCCGGTTCGACACCTCGAACTACGGCGGAGGCCGTGCCGAGGGCGAGCGCGAGGCGGCCGAGTACGTCGGCGCGTACCTCGAAGCCCTGGGTCTCGAGGTCGAGTACTACGAGCCCGTCGAGCGGCGCACGAACGTCTGTGCCCGCATCCCCGGCCGCAACTCCGACAAGCCCGCGCTCATCCTGCACGGCCACCTCGACGTCGTACCGGCCGTCGCCGCCGACTGGAGCGTCGACCCCTTCGCGGGCGAGATCCGCGACGGCGTGCTCTGGGGCCGCGGAGCCGTCGACATGAAGGACATGAACGCCATGATCCTCACCGCCGTGGCCGACGTGCTGCGGGCGGGGGAGCAGCCCGAGCGCGACATCATCGTGACGTTCTTCGCCGACGAGGAGAACGGCGGCGTCGAGGGCTCGGCGCTCGTGGTGAAGAACCGTCCCGAGTGGTTCGCCGGCGCGACCGAGGCCATCAGCGAGGTCGGCGGGTACTCCATCGCCGTGGGCGATCGCCGCGCGTACCTGCTGCAGGTGGGCGAGAAAGCCCTCGTCTGGATCAAGCTCGTCGCGCGCGGTCGCGCGGGCCACGGCAGCGGACTGCACCCCGACAACGCCGTGACGAAGCTCGCCGAGGCCGTCGCCACCCTCGGGCGCACCGAGTGGCCGATCCGTCTCACCGAGACCACCTCGAAGCTCCTCGCGGGGCTCGCCGAGATCACCGGTGACGACGCGGGCGACCCCGATGCTCTCGCGCTGCGCACGGGCGCGGCATCCAGCTTCATCCGCTCCACGCTTCGGACGACGACGAATCCGACCGGGCTCACCGCCGGGTACAAGCACAATGTCATCCCCGACCGCGCCGAGGCGCTCATCGACGTGCGCGTGCTCCCCGGAACCGAAGAAGCGGCCCTGGCCGACATCCGCCGCATCGTCGGACCCGACGTCGAGATCGAGATCGTCCACCAGGACATCGGTCTCGAGGTGCCCTTCTCGGGCGACCTCGTCGACGCGATGATCGCGCAGCTCGGGCGGCACGATCCCGGCGTGCCGGTGGTGCCGTACCTCATGGGCGGCGGCACCGACAACAAGGCCCTCGCCGGCCTCGGCATCGCCGGGTACGGCTTCGCGCCGCTCCGCCTGCCCGCCGATCTCGACTTCACCGGGATGTTCCACGGTGTCGACGAGCGCGTCCCCGTCGACGCGCTCCAGTTCGGTCAGCGGGTTCTCGCCGACCTCATCCGCACGTACTGAAGGACCGCATGCATATCTTCGAGGTCATCGTCCTCGGGCTCGTCCAGGGCCTCACCGAGTTCCTCCCCATCTCGTCCAGCGCACACCTGCGCATCGTGGGGGAGTTCCTCCCGTCGAAGACCGACCCCGGCGCGACGTTCACCGCGATCACCCAGATCGGCACCGAACTCGCGGTGCTCATCTACTTCCGCAAGAAGATCGTGCGGGTCATCTCGCGCTGGTTCGGCTCGCTCACCGGCAAGGTGCCCCGTACCGATCCCGACGCCCGCATGGGCTGGCTCGTCATCATCGGCACGCTGCCGATCGCTCTGCTGGGCGTGCTGCTGCAGAGCCTCATCCGCGACAACTTCCGGAGCCTGTGGATCACCGCCGTGGTGCTCATCGTCTTCGGCATCCTGCTCGGCCTCGCCGACCACTACGGCAAGCGGCGCCGCGAGCTCGACGACCTGACCTACCCGCACGGCGTCGCCTTCGGTTTCGCGCAGGCGCTCGCCCTCGTCCCGGGCGTCTCGCGTTCGGGGGCGACCACGACCCTCGGCCGCGCGCTCGGCTACACGCGCACCGCCGCGGCGGAGTACTCGTTCCTGCTCGCCGTTCCTGCGGTCTTCGCCAGCGGTTTCTTCGAGCTGTACAAGAGCTTCGACGAGGGCACCGGCCCGTACAACCTCGGCGAGACCGCGCTGGCGACTCTCATCGCGTTCGTCGTCGGCTACGTCGTGATCGCCTTCCTCATGCAGTACTTGAAGAAGGGCAGCTTCCTGCCGTTCGTGATCTACCGTGTCGCTCTCGGCGTTCTGATCATGATCCTGCTGACACTCGGCGTACTGCCGGCGTACTCCGCCATCACCGGCTGAGTCCGGATGCCACGAAGGCGCCGTCCCATTCGCGGGCGGCGCCTTCGCGGCATCCGGACGGAGTCGATGCCTGGTCCGGCGATGGGCACCTCAGGCCACCGCGCGCACCGGGGCAGGGCCCGGTGTCGTGCTCAGCGCCGCGGAGGGTCGTCGCGGCCGGGCTTGGTCGGGCCGTCGCCCCCGCGGCGCAGGTACCGCTCGAACTCCTGGGCGATCGCGTCGCCCGAGGCCTCCGGAGAATCCCACGTGTCGCGGGTCTGCTCGAGCTGGCGGATGTACTCGCTCATCTCTTCGTCGTCGGCCGCGGCGGCATCGATCGAGGCCTCCCACAGGCGCGACTCGTTCTCGAGGTCGCCGCGCGGTACGGCGATGCCCGTGATCGACTCGAGCTTCTCGAGCAGGGCGAGGGTGGCCTTGGGTGAGGGCGTGTGCCCGGCGACGTAGTGCGGCACGCTCGCCCACAGGCTCGCGGTCGGGATGCCCACGGTCTCGGACACATGACCGATGGCGCTCAGGATGCCGACGGGCCCCTCGTACAGGCTCCGCTCGAGTCCCAGCGACTGGCGCACGGCCTCGTTGTCGCTGCCGGCGAACACGGAGATGGGTCGCGTGTGCGGCACGTCGGACATCATCGAACCGAGGGCGACGAAACCCGACACGTCCTCGCGCAGCGCGACGTCGATGAACTCGGCGGCGAAAGCCTGCCAGGCGCGCGCGGGCTCGACGCCCACGAGCAGCCAGATCTCGGCGTCGTCGGAGCGCTCGACGGGCCGCAGCAGCGTGGCCTCGGGCCAGCTCAGGGTGCGGCGTCCCTCGGCATCCAGTCCGACCTGGGGGCGCGTGTACTGGTAGTCGAAGTACAGCTCGGGGTCGACCGTGTGGACGACCTCGTACTCCACGTCGGCCCGCAGCAGCGCGGCGGCCGCCGACGCGGCTTCTCCGGCATCGTTCCACCCGTCGAACGCGGCGACGATGATCCGGCGACCCAGTGCGTTCACGCAACCTCCTCTGCCCCGTCGGGGCTGGCTTCCAGGATAGGCGCACCCGCACGAGGCGAGCCGGTCCCGCCCCGCGCGGTGCCTCCGGGCCGGACGGATGGGAGCCGTGCCCTCCATAGGATGGAGCGATGACTTCCCCCGCTCCCGCCGCCGTCCTCTGGGACATGGACGGCACGCTCGTCGACACCGAGCCGTACTGGATGGCCGCGGAGACCCCGCTCGTCGAGCGGTTCGGCGGCACGTGGTCGCACGAGCAGGCGCTCGGCATGGTCGGCCTCGCGCTCGAGGACTCCGCGCGGCTGCTGCAGAACGCGGGAGTGCCGTGGGGGGTCGACGAGATCATCGCGTACCTCACCGACGAGGTGCTGAGACAGCTCGCAGTCACCGGTGTGCCGTTCCGCCCCGGGGCTCGCGAACTGCTCGCCGACCTGCGCGCCGAGGGCGTGAAGACGGCGCTGGTGACGATGTCGATGCGTCGGATGGCGCTCTCGGTGGTCGACCTGATCGACTTCCCGGCCTTCGACCTCGTGGTCGCCGGCGACGACGTCGAGCGCCCCAAGCCGCACCCCGACCCGTACCTGCAGGCCGCCGCTGCGCTGGGCGTCGACATCCGCGAGACCGTCGCGATCGAGGATTCCCCGAACGGACTGCGCTCGGCCATCGCCAGCGGCGCCGTCTCGTTGGGAGTGCCCCTCATGGTGCCGCTCGAGGGCGTCGGCGCGCACGCGCTGTGGTCGAGCCTCGAGGGCCGTACGACCTCCGACCTGCGGGCGCTCCACGCCGCGCACGCCCCGACCCACCCCGAAGAGACACGAGTCACCCGATGAGCGAGACCCCCCACCTGAGCGGCCCCTTCCGGGTCGGCGACCGGGTGCAGCTGACCGGCCCCAAGGGGCGCATGCATACGATCACCCTGCGCGAGGCGGGCGAGCTGCACACGCACAACGGCGTGCTGAAGCACGAGCTCCTCGTCGGCCAGCCTGACGGCAGCGTGGTGACGAACAGCTCCGGCCACGACTACCTCGCGGTCCGCCCCCTGCTGCGCGACTTCGTCATGTCGATGCCGCGCGGCGCCGCGATCGTCTACCCGAAGGACGCCGCGCAGATCCTCGCGCAGGCCGACATCTTCCCCGGCGCCACCGTCGTCGAAGCCGGCGTCGGCTCGGGAGCGCTGTCGCTGTGGCTGCTGCGCGCGATCGGCCCGGCGGGCCGGCTGCTCTCGTTCGAGCGCCGCGAGGAGTTCGCCGAGGTCGCGCGCGCCAACGTCGAGACGTTCCACGGCGAGCTGCCCGCGACATGGGAGGTCGTCGTCGGCGATCTGGTCGAGAGCCTGCCGGATGCCGTGGCCCCCGCATCGGTCGACCGCATCGTGCTCGACATGCTGGCTCCCTGGGAGTGCATCGACGCCGCAGCCGACGCCCTGACCCCGGGCGGAGTGGTGCTCTGCTACATCGCCACCGCCACGCAGCTCAGCCGCGTGGCCGAGTACATCCGCGCGACGGGACTGTTCACCGAGCCGGATGCCAGCGAGACCATGGTCCGCGGGTGGCACGTCGAGGGCCTCGCCGTCCGCCCCGATCACCGCATGGTGGCGCACACGGGCTTCCTCATCACCGCGCGCCGACTGGCCCCCGGTGCCGTTCCCCCCGAGGTCAAGCGTCGGGCGTCGAAGTCGAGCTACGGCGACGAAGACGTGGAGCTGTGGACGCCCGGCGCCGTGGGCGACCGTCAGATCACCGACAAGAATCTGCGCAAGCGCGTCCGCGAGGCCCAGAAGTCCGCCGAGGGGGTCCGCCAGTCCGTCGCGGGGGTCTCGTCGGACGAGCCCGGTTCGACCGCCTAAACTGTTCCGGTGCGTAGACTTCCCGCTCTCGTGGCCGTGACCGCCCTGGCCGGATTCGGCCTCGTCGGGTGCTCGGCATCCGCCGCCTCGTCGTGCTCCACGCCCACCGACAGAGCGATCGCCTCGGTGGTCGACGCGAGCGGAGACTTCGGCACCGCGCCCACCGTGTCGGTGCGCGCGCCGTTCGTCCCCGAGGCGGCCGGCACGCAGACGCTCATCGAGGGCGACGGCCAGCGCATCACGAGCGACGACCAGCTCGCACTCGTCGATGTGTCGGTGTTCGACGCCGCCACCGGCTCGCAGCTCGTCGCGACGACCTACGCCTCCGACGTGAAGTCGGCGACGCCCCTGCCGCGCCTGACGCAGGCGATCCCTGCCATCGCCCCGCTGCTGCACTGCGTGGCCGAGGGCTCGCGCGTCGCCGTCGCCATCCCCGGCTCCGACCTCGGTGTCCAGGGTGCGCAGGCTCTCGGCGTGAACGAGGGCGACGGGGCCGTCTTCGTCTTCGACGTGCGCAAGGTCTTCCTGCCCGCGGCCGACGGCGCCGACCAGTACAACGCCGACTCGGGCATGCCCTCGGTCGTCCGCGCCGCCGACGGCACCCCCGGCGTGGTCACGCCCGCGGGTGACGCTCCCACCCAGGAGCGGTCGCAGACGATCAAGAAGGGCGACGGCGATGTGCTCACGGCCGACTCGTCGGTCGTCATCCACATCCAGGGCGTCGCGTGGGGCGCGACGACCACCTTCGCCTCCACGTGGAAGAACGGCGCGCCCGGACAGGCGACCGTCTCGCAGCTGCCGCCGGCGCTCGCCTCGGCGCTCGAGGGACAGACCGTCGGGTCGCAGGTGCTCGTCGTCGTACCCGCCGACCAGACCGCCCAGGACCAGCAGATCCTCAAGGCGCCCGCCAACGCGGCTCTCGTCTACGTCGTCGACATCCTCGGGACCGTCAGCTGAGCGGCATCCGCTGATCGGGGCGCTCTGTCGCGGTCGGGGAACGCACCGCTCCGCACCGGCCGGGCGCCGCGCGCCTAGGATGGGCGGGTGCCCGCCACCGTGTCCCGCAGCGCTCCCGAGGAGCGTCTGGTGAACCTCGTCGTCGCCCTCATGGCGACCGAGCAGGGGCTGACGAAGGACACGATCCTCTCGTCTGTGGCCGGATACCGTGAGCAGCTCGAGGCGGGGGCGTCGAAGGATGCGCTCGAGAAGATGTTCGAGCGCGACAAAGAGAGTCTGCGCGGCCTCGGTGTGCCCATCGAGACGATCGGTAATCGCGCCGACCCCGACGATCTCCGCGAGGCGCGATACCGCGTGCCGACCGCCGAGTACGCCCTCCCCGAAGACATCACCTTCAGTCCCGCCGAGGTCGCCCTGCTGAACATCGCGGGCGGCGTCTGGGGGAGCGAGTCGTTGTCGGCCGACGCGCGCAGCGGTCTGCGCAAGATCCGTGCCCTCGGCATCGCCGTCGACGAGCCGATCATCGGCTACGCCCCGCGCATCCGCGTGCGCGACGCCTCGTTCGCGGCCCTGCAGCGCGCGATCGAGCAGTGCCGTGTCGTGACCTTCACCTACCTGAGGCCCGGGGAGTCGCGCCCGCGCGAGCGACGCGTACAGCCCCTCGCGCTCGTCGAGTACGAGGCGCGCTGGCACGTGTACGGCTACGACCTGAATGTCGACGCGGACCGCACCTTCCTCCTGTCGCGGATCGTCGGCGAGGTGACGGCGACGCGCAAGACCTTCCCCGCCGAACGGCGCGAGGGGGCGGGGGAGCGCGCGCTCGACGGCCTGCGTGCGGTCGCCGCGCGACAGCGCGCTCTGCTGGAGGTGCACCCCGGTACCGAGGCGGCGCTGCGGCTCGACCGCCGCGCCGAGCGGGCCCCCCAGGGAATCTACGTCCCCTACGTCGACCTGCACGTCTTCGCCGACGAGCTCGCCTCGTACGGTCCCGAGGTGCGCGTCGTCGAGCCGGAGGACCTGCGCGCCGAGGTCATCCGCCGGCTCGAGGCGACGGTGGCCCTGCACGGGGGCGCCGCGTGAGCGCCGACCGTCCCGTCGCGGCGCTCGACCGCGCCGCGCTCCTGCTGCAGCTCGTGCCGTACCTGCTGGGCAAGGGCGAGGTCTCGGTGGCCGAGGCCGCCGCCGAGTTCGAGGTCGCGCCCGCTCAGATGCGCGCGATGGTCGAGCGACTGACCGTGATCGGCCTGCCCGGCGAGCAAGGGTACTGGCAGCTTCCGCACGACCTCTTCGACATCGACTGGGATCTGCTGGACCGCGACGACGTGATCGCGATCACGAACACCGTGGGTCTGGAGCGATCCCCGCGTCTGACCGCCCGCGAGGCGGCGGCTCTTCTGGCCGGCCTCCAACTCGCGAGGAGTCTGCCGGGCTTCGGTGACAACGAGCTCGTCTCGGGGCTGCTGTCGAAGCTGGCGCGCGGGGCGGCGGCCGCCCCGGCGGCGGTCATCGTCGCCCCCGGTCCCGTCGACGGCGTCCGCGACGTGGTCGACGAGGCCCTCCGCTCGCGGGTCGCGGTGACCTTCACCTATCGCGCTCCCGGTGCCGACCCGATCACCCGCACGGTCGACCCGATCAAGGTGCACATCGCGAACGGGCAGTGGTACCTGCAGGGCTGGGACCACCTGCGCCAGGCCGTGCGCACCTTCCACCTCGATCGGGTCGGCGACGCGGTCGTCACCGACATCCCGGCCGTGCACGGTGCCGACCCGGTGCCCGAGTTGTTCGCGCCGTCCGACGACGAGGTCGTCGCGCGCTTCCGCTTCCCTCGAGCGGTGGCGCCCCTGCTGTCCGACTACCTCGAGCGTGCCGAGATCGAGGAGGTCGAGGGCGGCCGGGCCGTGGCATCGCTCCGCCTGGCGGACGAGCAGAGTCTCAAGCGGCTGGCGGCGCGCCGCGGGGGAGAGGTCGAGCTGCTGGAACCCGCCGGAGCGCGGCGAGCGGCCGCCGCGTGGGCGGCCGCGGGCCTCGCGCAGTACGCGCACGGTTCCTGACCGATCCCGCAGGGTTCCCGCGCGTCGGAGCACGGCACCAGCGCCCGGGTTAGACTGAAGCACCGCCCGAACGAGACGAGGAGTCCTCATGTTCCAGGGTTTGACCGGATGGCACCTGCTGATCGTTCTCGCTGTCATCCTTCTTCTGTTCGGTGCCGCCAAGCTCCCCGCTCTCGCCAAGAGCATGGGCCAGTCGGCACGTGTCTTCAAGAGTGAGATGAAGGAGATGAAGCGCGACGACGAGGTCGCTGCCGCATCCGAAGCCCCGCGCGCCACCGACATCGGCACCACGCCGTCCGTCGCTCCCGAGCCGCGCAGGTCGACCGACCCCACCGTCTAACCCGTGGCGACGGCAGGACCGCCGCGGATCGACGTGCCCGAAGGGCCACGGCGCGACAAGCGCATGTCCATCGGGGCGCACCTGGTCGAGCTGCGCAAGCGGCTCATGATCGCGGCGCTCGCGCTCGTGGTCGGCATGGTGGTGGCCTTCATCATCACCGACCCGATCATCCACCTCATCACCGAGCCCATCCGCGTCATCGCGGAGCGGCGGGGCGACGATTTCTCGGCGCTGAACTTCACCTCGGTGACGTCGGCGTTCGACCTGCGCATGCGCATCGCGTTCTCGATCGGAATCTTCCTGTCGGCGCCGGTGTGGTTGTGGCAGATCTGGGCGTTCATCATGCCCGGGCTCACGCGCAAAGAGATCCGTTACACGGTCGGGTTCGTGGCATCCGCGGTCCCGCTCTTCTTCGTGGGCTGCTGGGTCGGCCTGCTGATCGTGCCGCACGTGATCGAGCTCATGTGGGGCTTCACCCCCGAGGGCGGCGTCAACTTCTACAACGCCACCGACTACTACGACTTCGTCTTCAAGCTGATGATCGTCGTGGGTGTCGCCTTCGTGCTGCCGGTGTTCCTCGTCGCGCTGAACGTGGCGGGCATCATGAGCGGCAAGGCGATCCTCAAGGGGTGGCGCGTCGCCATCCTCATCGCGACGCTGTTCTCGGCGCTGGCCACCCCCGCAGCCGACATCATCAGCATGCTGATGCTGGCCGGCATCCTGACCGTGCTCTTCTTCGCGGCGGCCGGGGTGTCGATGCTGTTCGACCGGCGCAAAGCCCGTCGGCTCGCCGCGGCCGAGATGCCGTCGGGGCCCATCGCGTGAGTTCGCCCAGCCCGGCCGAGCGTTTCGCTCGGGCCGCCGCCCGATCCTCGCACCCGCACACGGCGGACTTCGCCGAGATGCAGCGGTTCGAGCTCGACGACTTCCAGATCGCCGGATGCCACGCCCTCGAGGACGGCCGCAGCGTGCTGGTGGCCGCCCCCACCGGCGCGGGCAAGACGATCGTCGGCGAGTTCGCGATCCACCTGGCGATGCTCGAGCCCGGTGACAAGGCGTTCTACACGACCCCGATCAAGGCGCTGTCGAACCAGAAGTTCCACGAACTGCAAGAGGTCTACGGCGACGACGAGGTGGGCCTGCTCACCGGCGACACCAACATCAATGCGTCCGCGCGCATCGTCGTGATGACGACCGAGGTGCTGCGCAACATGCTGTACGCCGATTCGCCGGCCCTCCGCGGCCTGCGCTTCGTGGTGATGGACGAGGTGCACTACCTCGCCGACCGTTTCCGCGGAGCGGTGTGGGAAGAAGTGATCATCCACCTCCCGCCGTCGGTGAAGCTCGTGTCGCTGTCGGCGACGGTGTCGAACGCCGAGGAGTTCGGCGACTGGCTCGACACCGTGCGCGGCGACACCGAGGTGATCGTGTCGGAGACCCGGCCGGTGCCGCTCGAGCAGCACGTGCTCGTGCGGGGCGACCTGCTTCCGCTGTTCGACGATCGCGCCGGAGTCGCGACCGCCCAGGTGAATCAGGAGCTGCTGCGCATCCGCGGCGGGAACGCCGGCGGGTACGAGAACAACCGGAGGGCCCAGGAGTACCGCTCCCAGCGTCACGCGGGCGGCCCACGCCACGCCCATCAGCGTCGCGGTGGACACAAGCCTCTGCGCGCGCAGCAGGGACCGCGCATCGAGCGCATCGACCGCCCCGAGGTCGTCGAACTGCTGCAGCGCAACCACCTGCTCCCCGCGATCTTCTTCATCTTCAGCCGCGCCGGATGCGATGCCGCGGTGCAGCAGCTGCGCCGGGCGAACGTGCGACTCACCTCGGCCGAGGAACGCGTCGAGATCCGCCAGATCGTCGACGAGCTGACCTTCACGCTCAAAGACGAAGACCTCGCCGTCCTGCACTTCTGGGAGTGGCGTGACAACCTCGAGCGCGGCATGGCGTCGCACCACGCGGGCCTGCTCCCCGCGTTCAAAGAGGTCGTCGAGGAGCTCTTCCGTCGCAAGCTCGTCAAGGTCGTCTTCGCGACCGAGACCCTCGCCCTCGGCATCAACATGCCCGCGCGCACCGTCGTCCTCGAGAAGCTCGAGAAGTTCAACGGCGAGGCCCGCGTCGCCATCACCTCGGGGGAGTACACGCAGCTCACGGGCCGCGCCGGACGCCGGGGCATCGACGTCGAAGGCCACGCGGTGGTGCAGTTCACCGAGGGGCTCGACCCGCAGTCGGTGGCCGCGCTCGCCTCGCGGCGCACGTATCCGCTGAACTCGAGCTTCCGGCCGACGTACAACATGGCCGTCAACCTCATCGACCAGTTCGGCCGGGCCCGCGCCCGCGAGATCCTCGAGTCCTCGTTCGCCCAGTTCCAGGCCGACCGCTCGGTCGTCGGCCTGGCCCGCCAGGTGAAGGAGGCCGAGGAGTCTCTCGAGGGCTACGAGAAGGCCATGACGTGCGACCGCGGCGACTTCCGTGAGTACTCGACGATCCGCCGCGAGCTCAGCGATCTTGAGAAGATCAATCGACGGGATGCCACGGCGCCCCGCCGTCTGCGCGACGAGCGTCAGCAGCAGATCCAGTCACTGCGAAAGCGCATGCAGCGGCATCCCTGCCACTCGTGCCCCGATCGCGAGGCACACGCGCGCTGGGCGGAGCGCTACTGGAAGCTCAAGCGCACCACCGACAAGACCCGTCATCAGATCGACCAGCGCACGGGGACCGTCGCGCGTGTCTTCGACCGCGTGGTCGAGGTGCTCGCGGCCCTCGAGTACGTAGCGATCGAGGACGACGGCGCGACCGTGCTCACCCCCGCCGGCCGTACGATGCGTCGCATCTACGGTGAGCGCGACCTGCTGGTGGCCGAGTCGCTGCGGCAGGGCCTGTGGGAGGGGCTCGACGCCCCCTCGCTGGCCGCGCTCGCGTGCTGCCTCGTGTACGAACCGCGTCGGGACGAGGCGGGGCCGGGGGAGCGGGGACTGCCGCGCGGCGCTTTCCGCGGGGCCTTGGACGCCACGCAGACGCTGTGGCAAGAGCTCGACGACCTCGAGCGCGATCACCGTCTGCCCGGCTCGGAATCGCCCGCCCCGGGCCTGGCTCCGGCCATGCACGCGTGGGCCAAAGGTCTGCCGCTCGACAGCGTTCTGACGCTCGCCGACATGGCCGCGGGCGACTTCGTCCGCTGGGCGAAGCAGACCATCGACCTGCTCGACCAGATCTCGCTCGTGGCCGAGCCCAAGCTCGCCAAGACCGCCCGCACCGCGCTCGACGCGGTACGACGCGGCATCGTGGCCTACACCTCGGCATGAGTCGCGCGACCGTCACCGTCGACGCGACGACGACCTCGACCCCCGCGCCTCCGCTTCGCCTCGCGTTCGCCGCGCCCCTGGCCGTCGTGTCGGGGCTGCTCCTCGTCACCGCGTTCCCCGCGCTCGCGTGGTGGCCGATGGCGTTCCCCGCCGTCGCCCTCGCGCTCGTGACCCTGGTCGGCCGCCGGTTCTGGTCGGCCGTGCTGATCGGCTTCCTCTTCGGGGTGGCGTTCTTCTCGGTCAACCTGCTCTTCACCGCCCGCTACCTCGGGCCGATCCCGTGGGCGGCTCTCTTCGTGCTCGAGGCGCTGCTGACGGCCGTCCTCGCGGCCCCGATCGCGCTGGCCTACCGCTGGCTGCCGCGCGTCGCGCCGGGCCGTGTCGGGCGCCTCTTGCTGCTCCCGACGCTCGTGGCGGCCCTGTGGACCCTGCGTGAGCAGATCGTGGGCTCCTGGCCGTACGGCGGCTTCCCGTGGGGACGGATCGGCGTCTCGCAGGTGAACGGCCCGTTCGCCGAGGTCGCCTCGTGGGTGGGCATGTCGGGGCTGTCGTTCCTCGCGGTGCTGTTCTGCGCGACGGCGATCGAGTTCGTCCGCGGCGGGCGCATGCGTCGTGCGGTCGGCGCGGTCCCCGCGGCGGCGGTGCTCGTGTTGCTGGTGGCCCTTCCCGCCTTCCCCACCACCGACGCGGGCTCGATGCGCGTCGGTGCGGTGCAGGGGAATGGCCCGGCGGGCTACTTCGACCAGCGCTCGCGCAACGCCGTGCTGAACGCCCAGCTCGCGGCATCCGCTCCCCTGTTCGGGCAGAAGATGGATGTGTTGCTGTGGCCCGAGGGGGGCGTCGACTCCGACCCCACCTCGAACCCGGCGACGGCGGCGACGCTCGCGGAGCTCTCGCGGCGCGTGGATGCGCCCCTGCTGGTGTCGGCGGTCACCGAACGCGGCTCGGAACTGTTCAACTCGTCCTTGCTATGGACACCCTCGGGGCAGGAGGGGTCGACGTACGACAAGCGGCATCCGGTGCCCTTCGGCGAGTACGTTCCCGATCGCTCGTTCTGGGAACCCTTCGCCCCCGACCTCATCGGGCTCATCGGGCGCGAATACACGCCCGGAACGGCCCCGCCGCTGATCGACCTCGACGGCGTCGGCGTCGGACTCGCCATCTGCTTCGACGTCATCTACGACGACGTCGTGTGGGACGGTGCGAGCGAGGGCGCCGAGGTCTATATGTTCCAGACGAACAACGCCGATTTCCGCGGCACCGACGAGAACCTGCAGCAGCTGGCCTTCGCGCAGATGCGCGCAATCGAGACCGGACGCGCGGTGGTGAACCTGTCGACGGTGGGAACCAGTCAGGTCATCGCCCCCGACGGGTCGACGCTCGACTCCCTGCCCCCCGATACCGCGGGGCACATGCTCACCGACGTACCCCTGCGCACCGGGCTGACCCCGGCCGTCGTGATCGGGCCGGCGGCGAAGATCGTCCTCGGGTGGGGGAGCCTGGTGGGGCTGCTGGCGGCCGGACTCGCGCTCGCGATCCGTTCGCGGGGCACGAAAAAGACGCCGACCTCCGAAGAGGCCGGCGTCTGAGTCAGCGGGTCGGCGTCAGGCGCTGAGCTTCTCGTTACCCGCGCCGCGACGAGCGCGCACGAACGCAAGGCGCTCTTCGAGGAGTTCTTCGAGCTCGGGGATCGTCCGACGCTCCAGAAGCATGTCCCAGTGCGTGCGGGCGGCCTTGTCGGCGCTGTGGTCGACGGTGGCCGTACCCTCGCCGATGCGCAGGAGTGCCTCGGCACCGCAGGTGCGGCACTCCCAAGAGTCGGGAACCTCGGCGTCGGCAGCGAAGGTCAGGACGGTGTCGCGTCCGCAGGTGCTGCAGGAGTAGGTGTGTTGTGCACGGTCGTGGAACACGACGCCGTCTTCGCTCTGGAGGCTTTGGGCGCCGAGTCGGATGCCGCGGAGACTGCGGTCTGCCATTTTGTGGTCCTCTCGTCGGTCCCCATGTATAACGCTCGCACCTGTGCGCTTTATTCGAACTGCGCGGGTCCTGACGAGTTTCACAGTGGATGCTCAGACAGGCGTCGTTCCCCGATCGTTCACCAACGCGAGGGCGGCGTCGGCGCGGTCGGTGACGAGGCCGTCCACGCCCAGGTCGAGCAGCCGAGACATGTCGTCTTCATCGTTCACCGTCCACACGTGCACCTCGACCCCGGCCGCGTGCGCGTCGCGGATCAGCCCGCGCGAGACGACCCGGACGGGCCCCTGGCGCTCGGGGATCTGCAGGGCGTCCACCTCCTCGAGGAGGGCGCGGACGCGTCGCGTCCGGTGCAGGGTACGGGCCGCCAGGAGTCGCGCGATCGTGGCGGACCCGGGGGAGGTGGCCGGCCTCGTCGCGGCCCCCGCGTCGCGCGCGGCGGAGAGCGCGGCCCGGCGTCGTTCGTCGGAGAAGCTGGTGAGCAGCACGCGCTCGGCGTGCGGGGCGACGAGCCGCCCCATGTGTTCTGCCGCGGCCGCGGCCTTCACGTCGAGGTTGAAGCGCACCTCGGGGAACGCCTCCAAGGCCTGGGCGAGAGTGACGAGACCCCCGCGTTCCGCCATGAGCTCCTCGATCTCGTGCAGACGCACGTCGGCGATCGCGCGCGGATCTCCCGCGACCCGCTGCAGGTCGTCGTCGTGGAACAGCACGACCTCGCCGTCGGCCGTCAGGTGGCAGTCCGATTCGACGTACTCGGCCCCGGCGGCGTGCGCCTCGGCCACCGCGGCGAACGAGTTCTCGACGACGCCCTGGGCCGCGGCATCCGGGGTCACCAATCCGCGGTGGGCGAGCACGCGCGGCGACGAGCGGGAGAGGTAGGGATGCCGGGTCATGAGGCCGAGATCCGTGCCCACGTCTCGCTGGCGGAAAGATCGTCCACGTCATGCCTCCTCGCCCGAACGTAGCATCCGGGACCGACGCCCGGGCCCGTTTCACCCGGGCTCGCAGAGGGCGGCCCCAACGGCTCGCGGCATCCCGATCGATAGGCTGGGGGCTGATCCCGAATCGTCAGGAGAACTCCCGTGTCCCAGACCCTCCCGTCCGGCTCGCTGAGCGGCAAGACCGCCCTCGTCACCGGCTCGTCGCGCGGCATCGGCGCCGACACCGTCCGCTACTTCGCCGAGGCCGGTGCGAACGTCGTCATCAACTTCCGCAACAAGGCGCCCCGCGCCGAGAAGCTCGCGACGCAGCTGCGCGAACTCGACGTCGAGGCCCTCGTCGTCGGAGCGGATCTCACCGATCCCGAATCGGTGAAGGCGATGTTCGACGAGGTCGAGCGCACCTTCGGCGGCCTCGACATCCTCGTCCTGAACGCCTCGGGCGGCATGGAGTCGGGCATGGCCGAGGACTACGCGCTCGTGCTGAACCGCGATGCGCAGGTCAATGTGCTCGAGACGGCGCTGCCGCTGATGAAAGACGACGCGCGCGTGGTCTTCGTCACCAGCCACCAGGCGCACTTCATCCGCACCACCCCGACCATGCCCGAGTACGTGCCGGTCGCCCTGTCCAAGCGCGCCGGCGAGGACGCCCTGCGCGAGAAGATCCCCGCTCTCGAAGAGCGCGGTATCGGCTTCACCGTCGTGTCGGGCGACATGATCGAGGGCACCATCACGGCGACCCTGCTCGAGCGCGCCAACCCCGGCGCGATCTCGTCTCGCCGCGAAGAGGCGGGCAAGCTCTACAACGTCTCGGAGTTCGCCGCCGAGGTCGCCCGCGCGGCCGTCGACCCCGTTCCGGCCGACAACACCCGCCTCGTCGGAGACACGGGTTCGTTCGGAGGCGAGTGATCATGCGGCCGACCGACATCCAGACACTGATCGGGGTCGGTCGGCCCGCGATCGCCGCTTCGGGCGCGTTCGCCGTCTTCGCGACCTCGCGCCCCGACCTCGACGCCGACCGGGCCGTCGGCCAGCTGTGGCGGGTCGACCTGCCCGCCGGATCCCCGCGTCGCATCACTCGTGGGGTGGCGGACCGCTCTCCCCGCCTCTCGCCCGACGACAGCACCGTCGCGTTCCTCCGCTCCGACGCCAAGGGCCGTGCCCAGGCGTTCGTCGTCGCCGCGCACGGCGGCGAGCCCGTGCAGGTCACCGACCAGCCCGGGGGAGTGACGGACCTCGCATGGTCGCCCGACGGCTCGCGTCTCGCCTTCACCGCGCGCGTTCCCGAACCCGGGCGGTACGGCACCGTCGACGGCCGGGATGCCGCGGCAGAACCGCCGCGCCGGATCACCGGCATCCGCTGGCACGCGAACGGTCTCGGCTACCTCGACCGGCCCGCGCAGGTGTTCGTCGTGGATGCCCCCGCCACCGACGCGGAGCCGTTCTACGAGCCCGCCCCCGGGCTTGACGCCCCCGAGAAGCGCGTCGTGCCCGAGCCCGCCGCGCAGCTCACGCACGGCGACACGAACTGGAACGGCGTGGTCTGGACGACCGACGGCGCCGAGGTGCTGAGCGTTCCCGACGTGATCGAGACCGCGCGCCGCGACCTGCGCGACCGGGTCGTCGCGATCTCCGTCGACAGCGGCGAGCAACGCGAGGTGCTCGGCACCACCGAGAACCTCTCCGTCGCGACGGTCGATGTCGCCCCCGACGGGGCCGTGTTCGTGCTCGCGAACGACGTGGGCGACGAGGGCAACGACTTCGTCGCTCCCGGTGTCGCGCTCTTCGTGCTCGACGCCGACGGCCCCCGCCTCCTCACCGACCCCGAGTCGATCGACCTCGGCGAGGTCGGCAGCCACCTGTCGTTCGACGGCGACGACGTGCTCGTGCAGGACCGCACGCGCGGCCGGCTGCGACTGCTGCGCGTCACGCGTGACGGGCGGGTGGACGAGGTGCTGGGCGGCGACCTCGAGATCTCGGGACACGTGGTCGCGCGGGGCCGGGTCGTGGCATCCGTCGCCTCTCCCGAGTCCTTCGGCGAGCTCGTCGTGGTCGACGGGCCGGAGGTGCGCGCGCTCACGACGTTCGGTGCCGCGGCACGGGAGGCGGGCATCGTCGTCCCGGTCGAGCACGAGATCGCCGGCCGCGACGGGTACCCCGTGCACGGCTGGGTGGCCGTGCCCGAGGGCGAGGGCCCGTTCCCGGTGATCCTGCAGATCCACGGGGGCCCGTATGCCTCGTACGGCGTGCATCTGTTCGACGAGACACAGGTGCTCGTCGACGCCGGGTACGCGGTCGTCTACAGCAACCCGCGGGGGAGCGCCGGTTACGGACGCGCGCACGGACGGTCGATCCGCCGCCGCATGGGCACGCTCGACTACAACGACGTCATGGACTTCTTCGACGGGGTCGTCGCGGCCGACCCGCGGCTCGACGCACAGCGCGTCGGCGTGATGGGCGGCTCGTACGGCGGGTATATGACGGCCTGGGTGATCGCGCACGACCACCGCTTCGCCGGCGCGATCGTCGAGCGCGGATTCCTCGACCCCACGGCCTTCCCGGGCTCGAGCGACATAGGCTCCTTCTTCGGCGACGAGTACGTCGGCACCGACCCGCTTCTGGTGGCCGCCCAGAGCCCGATGGCCGTGGTCGATCAGGTCGAGACCCCCACCCTCGTGCTGCACTCCGAGCTCGACTACCGTTGCCCGCTCGAGCAGGCCACGCGCTACTACGCCGCTCTCAAGCGCAACGGCGTCGAGGCCGAGATGCTCGTCTTCCCCGGCGAAGACCACGAGCTCACGCGCGCCGGTCGCCCGCAGCACCGCGTGCAACGCTTCGAGGCGGTCGTGGACTGGTGGAGCCGCTACCTGCCGGTGCGGTGACGACGAAGGGCCCGGATGCCATGGCATCCGGGCCCTTCTCGATCGAGGTCAGACCGCCTTGCCGAACTGGATCGCGCGCACGATCTGGAACACGCCGAGGATCACCAGCGAGATGCCGATCAGCAGGAACAGCGTCACCGCGCCCAGCAGCGGCGAGAACAGCAGCACGACGCCCGCGACGATGCTCACGATCGCGAAGAAGATCGTCCAGGCCCGCGCCTTGGACCGGTGACTCGCCGTGGTGAGCGAGACGACGCCCTCGATGATCCACAGGATGCCGACCAGCGTGCCGATGAACACCCCGAACCACGCGGTCGTGGCCGAGAGATTCGCGAACGAGAAGATGCCCGCGACGATGAAGAGCACGCCGAGCACGAGATAACCGATGCGTGCCCAGCCCGAGCGCCAGAACAGTCCGATGCCGATGTTCACGAGGCCCGCGATGATCACGTAGACCGAGATGATGCCGACAGCGACCTCGGCGGTGCGGCCGGGCCAGATGAGGATCAGCAGACCGATGACGAGCGAGAGGACTCCGCTGACGCCGAGCGCGGTGCGCACGGCCCCGACGGCAGGACTGGTCGTGGTGGGCGACATGGCGAGCCTTTCTGAGTGAAAGCTGAGAACACCTCTCACCCTAGACCCGGGGTGTGGCGGGCGCGACGGGGGCTACGCGGGGGAGTGCTCGAGCAACAGCGCGACCGTGAACAGCACCGGCAGGCAGCCGAGGGTCGAGATGAACACGACGTCGCGCGACAGGATCTCGCCGACTCCGTAGCGTTGCGCGAAGTTGAAGACGTTCTGCGCCGTCGGCAGAGCGGCGAGCACGACGACGATGAACACCTGGTCCGAGGGCAGAGCGAAAAGGGTCGCGACGAGCCACGCCAGCGCCGGCATGGCGACGAGTTTGAGCGCCGAGGCGATCACGACGTCGACGCGGCGACCCGGCTCGGTCAAGACGCGCTGGCCGTACAGCGACATTCCGTACGACATCAGCAGCACGGGCACGCAGGCTCCCGCGATGAGGTGCAGCGGGTCGAAGACGATGGGCGGAAGGTCGACGTCGAGAAGGGCCACGAGCACCCCCAGAGCCGAACCGATGAGCATGGGATTCTTCGCCGTCTGCAGCAGGATGCGCCCGACGTTTCGGGACCCCGAGGTCGCGGCATCCAGGATCGACAGGGCGATCGGCATGAGGATCAGCAACTGGAACAGGATCACCGGGGCCGAGTACGCCGCGTTCCCGAGCATGTACAGCGAGATCGGGATGCCGATGTTGTTGCTGTTCACCTGGCCCGCCGACAGCGCGCCGATCACCGTCTCGCCGACGCGGCGGCGAAGGATCAGGGCCGACACGAGGGCGTAGACGCCGATGATGACCGCAGCGGTGATCATCGACACGGGAAGCAGTGCCGAGAACAGCGTCGCGACGTCGGCCTTCGCGAGCACCGTGAACAGCAGGAAGGGCGAGAGGACGAAGAACGTCAGACGGCTCAGGACGTGCCGCGCGTGCGGTCCGAGCAGATCGATGCGGGCGATGACGTAGCCGACCACGACGGCGAGGCCGACGACGGCGAACCCGGTGAACACGCCGCTCATGCGCCGGGGTCTCGCGCGGGGGTGCCGGGGGGAGTCATCGGTTCGAGCGTAGCGGGGGTCTTGGCCCGGCCCGTGACGTCATGGTGGGATGAGGCGCATGTACTCCGACTTCGCCCCCTTCTACGACGTCGTCCAGGGTGGCGCGGCCGAGTCCTTCGCCGGATGGATCGAGCGGCGTGTGGGGGAGGCGGGAATCGTGCCGGGTTCGCTGCTCGAGCTCGGCTGCGGTACCGGCGCCGTCCTCGAGCTGCTGCCCGCGGAGTGGGCGAAGGTGGGCGTCGACGTCTCGCCCGAGATGCTCGAGATCGCCCGGGCGAAGGGCCTGGATGCCGAGCTGCTCGCCGCGGACATCCGCTCGCTGTCGTTGGGGCGCACGTTCGACGTGGTCGCGTGCGTCTACGACACGATCAATCACCTGCCAGGCAGCGATTGGCCCTCGGTCTTCGCCACGGCCGCGGCGCACCTGGCGGACGACGGGGTGTTCCTCTTCGACATGAACACTCTCGGTCGTCTGCGGACGGATGCCGGTGAGGAGCACACCACCGGAGCCGACGGGACGACGGTGTCGATGCGGATCCTTGACGTCGGCGAGGATCGTTTCGACTGGCACGTTCGGATCGAACGCGCCGGGACGATCGTGGAGGACACGATCGCGGAGTACGCCGTGGCTCTGACCGAGGTGCGGGCGATGCTCGCCGATGCCGGGTTTACGCGGGTCGAGGTGAGCGGCGGGCGAGGCGTGCCGGTCGACGACGACGCGCGGCGGTTGTTCTTCGTCTGTCGGCGCTGAGGGCACGGCCCGGCTGCTGCCGTGACCGAGGGTCTAATCTCCCACGAGACGAACACTCACCCCCGGGAGCCCCGATGACCACGTATTCCGCCGCCCTCACCGAGATCCTCGACCGCGAAGCCGTTCCGGCATCCGGAATCGACTCCGGCGATGTCGACTACCGCGCTGACGGGGTCGACTACCGCGGGTACCTCGCTCGACCGGCAGGGGAGGGGCGATATCCGGGAGTCCTCGTCGTGCACGACTGGCTGGGAGTCACGGACTACGTCCGGATGCGCTGCGACATGCTCGCCCGGGTCGGCTACGCGGCGTTCGCCGCGGATGTGTACGGCGCCGACGTACGCCCGTCACCGGATGAGGCCGCGGGCGTTGCCGGAGGGTTCTACCAGGACCGGCCGCTCTGGCGGAAGCGGCTGACCGAAGCGTACGAGTACATGCTCGCGCAGCCATCGGTCGACGCGCAGCACACCGCGGCGATCGGCTACGGCTTCGGCGGCTCCGCCGTGCTCGAGCTCGCGCGCACGGGCGCCGCGGTCGATGCCGTGGTGAGTTTCCACGGCGGCTTGCTGACCGGACCCGCGGGGGAGGTGGAACGGATCACCGCGAAGCTGCTCGTTCTGCACGGGGCCGCCGACCCCGTCACTCCCGACGACGCCCTACTCGCGTTCGAGGACGATCTCCGTACCGCGCCGTCGGTGGACTGGCAGGTGGTCTCGTACGCCAACGCCATGCACGCGTTCACGCTTCCGGATGCCGACGCGCCCGAGCACGGAGCGCAGTTTCAGGCGGTCGCGGAGCGGCGGAGCTGGGCGGCGATGAAGACGTTTCTGGCCGAGGTTTTCGGCTGAGGGGTTCTTGTCGGTTCCTCGCTCGTCCCCCAGGCGGCGGTTAGGCTCGAACGGTGGGCGGGGAATTTCTGGGGCAGATGATCGTCGCCGTGGTCATGGCCGCGGGGGGAGTGCTGTTGATCTGGCAGGGATGGGCAGCGGCCTCCGGTCGGTTGACGCGTAATTCGGTGGCAGGCATACGTACAGCGAGCACGATGGCCTCCGATGAAGCCTGGCTCGCCGCTCACCAGCGCGCCAAGACGCCCACCGTGGTTGCCGGAGCACTGAGCATCGCGGCGGCCCTCGTCGTGCTGTTGCCCGTCCCGTCTGGGGTGTTCGTCGCTGCGGTGCTCGTGAGCGCTGTTCTCGATGTCGTGCTGGTGTTGTGGGGCGCCGTCGTCGGCGTACGCGCCGCACGTGCCGTTGTTGCGGACGGATAACGGTGAGCCAGAGGTGCGCGCCGTGTGATCTCGGTCACCCCGCTTCCGTGTCATGGACACGGCAGTGATGCCGCCGACGAAGCCCTCGCGCTCAGCTCGGAGGACGACACTGATGGCCAGAACAGGCGCATCTCGCCGCAGCATGGTTCTGACGCTGACGGTCAACCTCGCCGGTATCGCGTGGTCCGTCGGCGCAGTCTTCGCGTTGTGGATTGCAGGTGTCGTGCTGTGGCAGTACGCGACGTCCTGCAGCGTCGTCAGTCCGCTCACACTGCTCGCCGTATGCGGCGGGGTGGTCGTGGCTGCGACCTGCGCCGGCGCTGTACCAGCTTCACTCACTCGGTTCGGAGGATCGCCGTGGATGGCAGGGTTTGCTATCGCCTGCTCGGCGGTTGCCTTCTGGCTCTACGCAATGGTCATCGCGGCAGCTCTAATGTTCGGCCTCAGTGGAGGTTCATCGCGTTGGTATGAACTGATTACCGGCGCCATCGTCACACTCGCCCCTTCGTTTGCACTAGCCGGCGCGAATGTCTTGGCCGCAGCAACGATCAGCGCGCCCCGCAAGGCGATGCGCAGGCTGACCGCATGGGCCGTGATCTTGTCGGCCGCTGCGGCCATCGCCAGCATCGGGAACGTCGCCGCCTGCTGATCCTGATGGGCGTGTCTCAGGCCCTCGAACCTGCGCGCCAGGCCTCTGATGGGCGCGCGTGCATCGAAGCCGATAATGCACATTATGTCAGGTTGATGAGGGGCGGGCGATATCGAGCACTCCCCGTATCGGGGGGTTCCGCGCGGAGATCTCGAGCTGAGCTCGCCGCCCGCGGCCCTTATTGTCTCCCGCGGCAACGGGGACGCGCCGCGGATGTCGTCGCTCCATGGTGCGCTCGGCTACCCCTGCGACATTGCTCTTCCTGCGCCAGTGCTGCTGGCGTGCTCCTCCGCTGATGACTGTTGAGCAACGCCGCCGCGCAATACCCTAATTTCCGATATAGTCCACTCCGGCCCGATTCAACCCGATATGTACCGCGGGCCGGGCTTCAGGCGCGCCGTTTCACGAACGATGCGGCGACGCTGACGTGCCCACGAGGCCGGGCTTGCGCTCGGCGGACGACTCAAGGAGCGTGCATGCGACGACCAACCATCCGGCGATCCGGTCTTTTCACGACGGGCAGGCTTCTCGCTGCGACGCTGATCGTTGTGGCCGCGGCTGGTGCCATCGCCCCCGCCTCGCACACGGGAGCCTGGTTTACCGACTCCGAGTCAAGGTCAGGAAATTCTCTCGGGTCGGCGACGCTCGGCGCGCCCCAGAACTTCCGCAACAGCTGGAGTGCGTCCACCGGCAACACGCTCTCGTGGGACAGCGCGACGTCACAGACCTGGGCGACCGCGAACAACGTCACGTCGGGAATCACCTACCGGGTTACCCGTCACGTGGGCTCCTACCCCGCGAAGGACCTCTACACCGGGTCGGACACCTCTTTCACCGATCCGAATCCGAGTGGGCGACACCTGCGCTACTCACGGGTTTCGGCGGGGATGAAACACACGTTGGCGATCGATGAGAATGGATACGTCTGGGCGTGGGGATACAACGGGAAGGGTGCTTTCGGTGACGGAACGACGACGTCGACCGACACCCCCCAGAAGACGATTCTCCCGACGGGGCGCACTGCCATACAGATAGCGGCCGGCAACATGTGGTCTGCCGCGCTCCTGGACGACGGGACGGTCTGGACGTGGGGATACAACGTCGGCAATCTCGGTATCGGCAACACCGACAATCAGGTTCTCCCCCAGCTCGTGACGTTCCCGGACGGCGTCCGCATCACGTCCCTTGGGCAGATACTCGGAGACACCCAGACGATGTTCGTGATCGATCAGAATGGTGCGGTTTGGGACTGGGGTATCAACAGCAACGGACAACTCGGCGACGGCAGCACCGAAAATACGACACGGCCGCATGTCATCCCGGACTTGCGCGTCCTCTACCTGTCATCGATGGGCGCACATGTCATCGCGGAGGGAACGGACGGCAGTGTCTGGTCGTGGGGTGACGGCAGCGATAGCCAAGTGGGTGATCACAGGTATCAAGACCGGCTTACGCCCTACCGGGTAGCCATGCCCTCGGCTGCCGGCCGCATCGAGCAGGTCTCATCCGGCGGCACGTTTTCCGTCGCTCTCGACACCAACGGGGCCATATGGGCGTGGGGTGCCATAAACGTCGACGGGTGGAGCCAACCAACAGATCCGATGCTCCTTTCTCCGCCCCGCCTTCCGAGTGGAGTGAAGGCCACCCAAGTGGCTACGGGGCCGGCAATGGCGACTGCCAACCCTTATTACTTCATCCCCAGCCTCCTGGTTCGTCTCTCGAACGGCGCCATGCTCCAGTACGACATCGACGACGACGAGGGCGTACTCCGCTACAACCTGGTGCTCGATGGCCATTTCATTACGGAACTCTCCGTCGGTGGTGCGCAACGCGTTGCTCGAACGACGGATCAATCCACCAGCGGACTGTATTTCTGGACGATCTCCAGTTCGGGCAAGCAATCGGACGCAGGGGTCGTCTGGTCGCCCGTGATCTGTCCGTACATGACACGGAAAGCCTCGGACGGCTCCTGTGTCTGGGATGGGCAGCTGAGCTACTCCGTCGATTATCAGTACGGGCCCTGGCGTTCTGACTACAGCGGTCTCGTCCTATAGGGCAAGCTGCACCGGAGGCAAGCGCCCACGGGCTTCGGCAGGTGAGCGAAGCCGGCTGAGACGCCCTGCGGCGTTGCTGTGCTCGATGCTGGATGTGGGCGAACGGTGTCAGAGGCCGAGAACGGCCAGCGCGACGGTCACTGTGGTGTCGTCGGCAGGCGCGTAGGATTCGCTGCCCGAATCATCGTGTCGACCATCGTGCAGCTCGATTGACACGCCGGGGACGTACACGTTCGAGTATCCCGGGCTGTCGGCGGCGCCGTCCGTGGTCCACCGGATGCCGAGACCACCGACGCCGTCGAGGCGGGGGTCGTCAATGGGGGTCGCGGTGAGGTGGAGCATCTTGCCCTGCATCGCCAGCGCATCGCGGGTCGGGATGTCGTCAGCGGCGCTCGCGGTCACGCTGGCGAAGGGTCCGTCGTCAGGTGCCGACCACTGGCAGAGGACCCCATCATCGGCGATGCTTTCGCCGACAAGCGTCATCCCGCTCACGAAGGACGGGATCACGCCGGTCACCTGCTCGCAGCTCGTGATGTGCGGGAAGGGTCTGGTCGAGGCCGTCGCTGCGTCGTCGGAGGTGCCCGTGTCATCGGTCGACGCGGTGTGATCCGGGGCGAGGCTGTCCCCGGTGTCGTCCACGGCGGTCGCGCACCCGGCGAGGAGGGCCGTCGCGATCACACAGGTGGTGAGTCCGGCCGTTACCCGGCCGATCGGGTGATGGCGGAAGGGAGTCGGGTCGAGCGTCATCGCAGTCCTCAGGGCAGCAAGTGTTGTTATCGATCGATAACACTACGGCAGGCTCGTCGCCATCCGCACGGCGTGTTCATTAAAATTCGATGAGTGATTGCCGCCCCGCACGACGCCCCCCGCAGCCTTCCGGTCCCCGCGAACACCGGCCATTTCTTGCGTGCCGAAGGCGGCCACGTCGACAGCCCCCGGCCCTGACGGAGATCGACGAGATGCGTCCTTCACGCGTGCACATCCTGGGTGCGAGCGGCAGCGGAACGACAACCCTCGGTCACGCGCTGGCCGCACGATGGGCGGTGCCGCATGCCGACGCGGACGACTACTTCTGGATGCCGACCACTCCCCCGTTCCTCCACAAAAGGGACGAGGCGCAGAGGGTGGCGTTGATGCGCGAGATGTTCGTGTCCCGCCCCGCGTGGGTGTTGTCAGGGTCGATGCTCGGGTGGGGTGAGTCGGTCGTCGCCGAGTGCGACGCGATCGTCTTCGTCACGTTGAACCCGGCGGAACGCCTGCGCCGGCTGGAAGAGCGCGAGATCGTCCGTCGCGCGGGCCGGCCTCACGACGACGACGCGTGGCGCGTCTTCAAGACGTGGGCGGAGGGATACGACGACCCCACCTTCGACGGCCGTAACCGTGTCGAGCACGACAGGTGGCTCGCGGCGATCGGCAAGCCGGTGCTCCATCTCGACAGCCGGTCGACGGTGGCGGAGTTGACGGATGCCGTGTGCGGGTGGGAACCCACCGCGACGGCGTCCTAGGCGTCCCTCTCGTCGACGTCGACGGCGACTTCGCGCACGCCGTGGAGCGGGGTCGTGCCCGTCGGGGTCGCCTTCCGGCCGTCAGCGGAGATCATCTCGCTCTCCCCCGGCCGTTCCGTCCGGGAGGACCAGTGCCCGGCCGTCGAGGTCTCCGACGTGCGCGGGACGTTCCGATAGCCTCGTCACGCCTGGACGTTCGCGAGAAACGGGACACGATGAACAACGCCGGTACGACGCCCCCCGACGGTTGGTACCCCGACCCCGGTTCCCCCGCGGTGCAGCTTCGGTATTGGCGCGCCGGAGCCTGGACCGAGCACGTCCATCCCCTGGATCCTTCTGCCGCGGCGACCGGACCGGCCGGCGGTTTTCGTGACCTGCCCGCTGACGGGAACGTCTCCGATGCGACCGGGGGCCGCGCGACGCCCGCCCCGGGCGCGAAGAAACGACGTCGGGGCCTGGTGCTGGGCATCGTCGGCGGCTCGACCGCCGTCGCCGTCGCGGCGGCCGCCTTCTTCGTGTGGGGTGCGCCGCAGGTGTGGGGGCCGCAGATCACGACGCAAGACGGCTGGGCTTACGCCTATGCTCCGATGCAGAACAATCTCGAGATCGACCACGAATTCTCCTTCCCGGCCGATTACGATCTCAAGTCGCTCGCGCGGGCGAATGGCGACGAGCGCGACACGTCGTTCGCTTTCGATGTGTTCACGGATGCCGCGCTCACACGACACGGCGAGCTGCGGGCGTATCAGCCTGATCCGGGCGCGGACATCGACATCTCCCCGCGGTCGATCGGCACCTATGAATACGACCCGAACCTCGGTGTGTTCGGGAAACAACCCCGTCGCGAGTTCGAGATCAACAACACCTCCATCTGGGGAATCCAAGACACCTTCTACCTGGTGCAGAAGCTCGACAAGAGTGGACAGCCCCTCGAAAAGCCCATCGTCCATCCGTTCCGCGTGAAAACCTCTCTCGCTGCTCCGCAGGTGAACTACGCCACGAACGACAACGGCACGTTGCAGATGTCGTGGGACGCCGTCCCGGGGGCCACCGAGTACGTCATCGTGACGACGTGGTGGGAGGGAGCCGACCGCTACACGAAGGTCATCGGCGCAACCGAGGACACCGGCTGGTCCCCTCCGGTGGTCAATCCCTTCTCCGGCGAGGAGGTCGAGGCGGAGCTCGAACAGAACGACGGGCTCGAGATGTATCGGACCAGCGCCGCCGCGCTCGCTGCCAACACCGAGACCGGAGCCGTGGATGCTCTGAACAACGACGCCAGCCAGTATGAGTACGGCGTGCTCGCCACCGACGGGACGCGATTCTCCGCGGCTCGTACAACCGATGCCATGAGCGTCGCGGCGGCGTTGCCGCGCACCGTCGACGCCTACACGAACGCTCAGCAGTTCCCGAACGGGCAGCGAGTCGACTCGCTGGAAGAGATCCCCACGCGCTTCTTCTTCACGTCTCTCGACGGGGCGACACGGCAGACGGCGGCGAGGATCATCCCCGAGAGCCTGAAGGTCGAGGATGACCACATCTACATGCAGCTGAGCGGTATCGGCACGGGTCTCGCTCGAACCCTCTACCTGAACACCACTGATCTCGGCCAGGCGCAGGCCCAGGTGGCGGCCTTCACGGAGCGTGTTGCTGCGGAACTGCCGCCGACGGGCCTGCCCACGGTCACGATGGTGTCCGCGCCGATTCAGGCGGACCTCGGTCAGTACACTCCCTCCACCGAGGCCCCGGAGGTGGCGTACCCGATTTCGGCGACCAACAGCTTCGCCGACTACCTCGCGGCGAACCTCATCGACCACCAAGAGGCGATCAGCATCGCAGGATGGGAGGAGCGGCCCGGGATGCCGGCGCTCGACGACGCGATAGGAGAGGCCGTGTATCAGAACCCCTACGTCCTCGGCTACCGCGGATACTCGCTGATCGATGATGTCGTCTACGTTTCGTACGCGAACGACGCCGAGCAGACGGCGCGTCTGCAGGCCGCCGTCAAGGCGTCGGTCGACCAGGCTGTGGGATCGGTGACCACGCCCGGTATGGGCGCCGCCGAGAAGGCTGCAGCGTTGAATGGATGGCTCGCCGACAAGGCTGTCTACGACAAAGCAGCTCTCGAAGCGGGCGAGGGAGGGGTCGGCTTCCCGTCGGGATTCCCGCACGCGTGGGATGCCAGCGGAGTATTGCTCGACGAGAACTCCGCGACGGGGGTGTGCGCGAGTTACGCCGCGGCGTACAAAGCCCTGATGGACGCCGCGGGCGTGCCGACCGTGGTCGTGACGGGCAACGTCTTCTCCGGTGGCGGACACGCGTGGAACAAGGTGCAGGTCGACGGTCAGTGGCTCGCGGTGGATCCGACCTGGAACGACGGGGCCGACCAGAAGAAGTACTTGCTCATCTCCGATTCGCAGTTCTCGGGCTCCGCGGCCCGCGAGGAAGGCAAGGACTGGATGGCGGACCAGCGCTTGGCCGACTACGCCACGCCCTGAGTCGAGGGGTGCGGTGCCCGGTAGAAGGGCGCTTCGTCAGTCGCGCCGCACCCACTCCGCCGTCACGCCCAGCACGCGCGAACCGTCCAGGTCGCCCAGCGAGAGACCTACGAACTGGGTCGCAGCGTCCGAGGTCTGCCAGCGGAAGCGCGGCGCCGACGTGGTGGCGGCCTCGACGACGGTCTTCGCGGCATCTGCCGCCGACTGCGCCGACGCGAATGACGTGGCCGCGCGATCGAGGTACGCCTGCTGCAACTCCGCGTACGGGCCGGGGGCCGCGCGGTGCACCGAGTCGACGAACGACGAGGCGACGGCAGCCGGTTCGACGATCGAGACGTCGACCCCGAACGGCGCGACGACGGGGGCGAGCGACTGCATCAGCCCCTCGACGGCGAACTTCGCGGCGCAGTAGGCGTCCGAGAACGGTTGTCCGACCGCTCCCCCGACGCTCGTCACGGTGACGATGCGGCCGCTGCCCCGCTCGCGCATCCCGGGAAGCACGAGACGGGTGAGACGCGCGACGGAGAGGTAGTTGGTCTCGAGCTGCTCCTGCAGCTGGTCGTCGCTCACTTGCTCGAGCGTGCCGACGGCGCCGCGTCCGGCGTTGTTGACGAGGATGTCCACGGGTCCGGCAGCGTCGATCAGGGCGCGTGAGGCCGCGGCATCCGTCACATCCAACGCCCGGATGTCGAGCTCGACGTCCGCCTCGGATGCCGCGGAACGCAGGGCATCGGCACGCGCGGTGTCGCGGACCGTGGCGATGACCGCCACCCCCTGCTGCGCGAGCTGGATGGCGGTGTGCAGGCCGATGCCGCTGGTGGTTCCGGTGACGAGTGCGAGAGTCATGGTTTCATCATGCGCCTCGGATCCCATGCGTGCGGTGTGCGGAGGTTGCCCAGGGGATGCTGCCAGGGTGGGTCGGGTGACCGACGTCCCCGCCTCACCGGTTCGACAGCAATCCGCCCGCCCGTGGCGAGGGCTCGTCATCCTCGTCGCTGCCACGCTGCTGGCGTCAGCCATCGCGATCATCACCGGCGTGGGGGCTCTCTCCCGGCAGGGCGACGGCGAGACCGAGTTGCTCGTGGGGTCATGGGATACGGGCAAGATCGTCGTCGCAGCGTGGATGGCGTCCGTCGTCGCCTTCTTCGTGCTCGTCTGCGCGATACCGGCACCGCGGTGGTGGTTGGTGCTCTTTCTCCCGCTACGCTTCCTCGCCTTCTGCGCGATCATCCCCGCGGGGATTCTGGTGGCCCTGTTCTCGGAGAGCTCGGTGGTGCCGCTCATCGCGAACGGGTGTGCGACGGGATACGTCGTCCGCGAGAGCACGCCGTGGCAGCATACGACGGTGAATGTCCTGCGGACGAACGGTCTGCTGGCCACCGAGGTGGACAGGGGCTCTCGGCGCGGCGGCGAGCACCCCTTCGCCGCCGGGGACTATCGGGTTGATGTAGACGGCGATAGCTACCGTGTCGAAGCGGTCCCCGCGGGCGGTCCGTCTTTCGATCTCCCCGTAATCGTCGCGCCAATGCACGAGTCCTGCGGACTCCAGGCCGGTGGTGAGCGACGGCCGAGCTCGGCGGATACCCCCTCGTCGACACGCTTCCCTTTCTCCGCCACAGCCGGCGAAGGACCTGTCGCCTCCCCCGCGGCTGACGCACGAGCGGCTCACTGCGCCGGCAGGCACCCACCGTCGAGGATGTAGCCGCCGATCTCGACCGAGACGGAGGTGCCGGACACCTCACCGAACAGGCAGCCGCCCTTCGGCCCGGCCGCCGCGAAAAGCACGCTGTTCGCCTCGGCGCGCACCTGCGGCGACAGTGCTCCCCCCTCGTCGAGCAGCGTGGCGACCTCCTCGGCCGACAACTGTTTCTCCTGGGCTGCCGTCCGCAGCACGGCGACAATATGGGCCGAGACATCCTCGGCGGCCGCGCCTGCGTCGTCGTCGATGCTCATCCGGTCGCGATACCGCTCGTTCGCCGCCATCGCCGCATCCGGATCGTAGGGAGCGCACTCCGGCGGCAGCTGTACGCCCTCCATCGTGGGGCACGCGTACGACGCAGTGATGCTCTCGGTCGGCGTCGGCCCCGATGCGCCTGCGGTATGCGCCGCGCAGCTCGTGGCGGTGGCGACGGTCGCGACAGCGACGATGAACGCAAAAGCGGTTCTCTTCATAGGTTCCCCCCGCGCACAGTCTCGCAGGGGGCACATCTCGACGAGGGCATGCGCGGAGAGATGAGCGGATGCCGAGACCCCGGCGATCCGAGGACGACGTCGCTCAGTCGCGCGGCGTGAGCTCCACCCACCCGCCGCCGAACTTCGCCTGACGGTTATCGCCGGACGAGGTGCCGGTGAGGCGCCGGCGCACCCACGGGGCGACGTGCTCGCGGTAATAGGCGGTGCCCTTCAGCCGCTGGGCTCCGGGGATCTCGCGGAGGTTCCACCACTCCGCGGGCGGGGTGAGGCCGACCGACTCGATCACGCGGGCCGCGACCCGGTGGTGGCCCCGGGAGTTCATGTGCAGACGGTCGACCGACCAGAATTGCCCCCGCGCGAGGTCGCGGTCGAACCAGTTGTAGGCCGTGATCACGTCGGGCCGGGTTTCGAGGCGCTTCTCGACGGCGAGCGAGAGGCGATCACCGCGGGCCTCGATGACCTTGCCGAGAGGAAGCCCCGCCGTCGGGTTGGCGCCCGACAGAACGATGAGCTTGACCCCCTCTTCATCGCAGCGACGCACGACGTGGTCGAAGAGGTCGACGATGCGGTCGATGCCCGTCCGCGGACGCAGCATGTCGTTGCCGCCGCCGTTGAACGACAGGTGCGTCGGCTTCAAGGCCAGCGCCGGCTCGAGCTGCTGCGCGACGATCGGCTCGATCAGCTTGCCGCGGATCGCGAGATTCGCATACTGGATCGGCTCGCCCGCGGCATCCGCCCATCCCTGCGCGGCCAGGTCGGCCCACCCCCGGACGGTTCCGTCGGGCAATTCGTCGCCGACGCCTTCGGTGAACGAGTCGCCGATCGCGACGTAGCGGACGGATGCCATGGCTCGAGCCTACGCCGGAGCGCGGTGGGAGCCGGTCGCGGTGAGTCCCGGGTTCGGCTCGCGGCGCGGGGCGGCCCGCGCGCAGCTGTCAGAAGTGGTCCGAGGGCACCGACATCGCGGGGTCGGGAGGCATTCCCTCGTTCGGGGCGAAACTCTCCCGCCCCGAACGACGGATCCCGGCGCAGACGCCTGAGGCGCCACGGGAGGCGTTACGCCAGTGCCCGCCCGCGCTGCTCGCGCAGGAAAAGCGCCGCGACCACGGCCACGGCGAAGAACGCAGCGAACACGACGAACAGCAGCGGTGCTCCCCCGACGCCGAGCAGAGGCGGCACGGCGAGAGGGGCAAGGATCGACGCGACGCGTCCGACCCCCGCGGCCCAGCCGGATCCGGTCGCTCGCAGCGGCGTCGGGTACGTCTCGGGCGTCGCGGCGTACAGAGCTCCCCACGCGCCGAGGTTGAAGAACGACAGCGCCATACCCGCGGCGATCACCGCTACTTCACCGGTTGCCGTACCGAAGAGCACCGCGGCCACCGCGGAACCGGCGAGGAAGGCCGCCAGCGTCGCGCGCCGCCCCCAGACTTCGATGAGCCAGGCGGCGACGGCGTAGCCGGGCAGCTGCGCCAGCGTGATGACGAGGGTGAAGCCGAACGAACGCACGAGGTCGTACCCCTGGGCGACGAGGATGGTCGGGATCCAGATGAACGCCCCGTAGTACGAGAAGTTCACGCAGAACCACAGCACCCACAGGGCCGCCGTGCGCGCCCGCAGAGCCGGGGACCAGAGGGCCCTCACGCGTGGACGGGGGGCGGGAGCGGATGCCGGGACTCCCTCGGTCCACGCCTCGAGAGCGATACGACCGGCCGCGGCCTCGAGATCCCGCACGATGACGATCGCCTCGGCATGGCGTCCGCGAGAAGCCAGCCAGCGCGGCGACTCGGGCAGGCCCCACCGCACGATGAGCGCGTACACCGCAGGGATCGCGCCGAGCGCGAATGCCCAGCGCCAGCCATCGGCGGACGAGGGCACGACGAGATAGCCGATGAGGGCGGCGGCGGTCCACCCGACGGCCCAGAACGCCTCGAGGAAGACGATGAGCCGACCCCGCATGCGGGCGGGTGCGAACTCGCTGACGTAGGTCGAAGCCACCGGAAGTTCGGCCCCGAGGCCGAGACCGACGACGAAGCGGAGCACGAGGAGCGCTGCCAGACCGCCCACCAGCGCACTCGCCCCGGTGGCCACGCCGTACACCAGCAGAGTCAGGGCGAAGACGTGACGCCGACCGAACCGGTCGGCCAACAGTCCGCCGACGCTCGCGCCGATCGCCATGCCGGCGAAGCCCGCCGACGCGATCCACGACGCCTGCGTCGGCGCCAGTTGCCACTGCACGCTGAGGGCCGCGATGACGAACGAGATGAGCCCCACGTCCATGGCATCCAGGGCCCAGCCCAGACCCGACCCGCCCAGGATCCGGCCGTGACGACGGGTGAACGGCAGCGCGTCGAGGCGTTCGGACACCCGGATGGTGTCGGTCGTCGTGGTCACCGGATGCCGGGAGCGTCGACCGACGCCGGGGTCTCGGCGAGCATCTCCTCGACGAGGGGACGCACCTTCGTGCCGTACAGCTCGATGCTCGACAGGAGCCGGTCGTGCGAGATCGACCCGCTCGCGATCTTCATCTGGAAGCGGGAGTTGCCGAGCGCGCGGACGGTCGCGGCGATCTTGCGCGCGACGGTCTCGGGCGACCCGACGTACATCGACCCCTCGGGTCCGACGTCGTGCTGGAAGCGCATGCGGTTGTACTCGGGCCAGCCCCGCTCGCGGCCGATGGTGTTGTTGAGTTCGGCGACGCCCTCGAAAGCCTCGTCCCACGCCTGCTCGTCGGTCTCGGCGACGTGGCCGGGAGAGTGCACCGAGATCGGCATCTGCGGCTTGCCGAGCTCGGCCAGCGAACGTCGGTACAGGTCGGCGTAGGGGCGGAATCGGGCCGCCGAGCCGCCAATGATCGCGAGCACCAGACCGTACCCGTAGCGGGCGGTGCGCACGACCGACTCCGGTGAGCCGCCGACGCCGACCCACGCGGTCAGCCCCGTCTCGGTCTTCGGATACACGTCGGCATCCTGAAGCGCGGGGCGAGTGCGACCCGACCAGGTGACGGGCTTCTCGGTCAGCAGGTGCGAGAACAGCTCGAGCTTCTCTTCGAACAGCTGCTCGTAGTCGGCGAGGTCGTAGCCGAAGAGGGGGAAGGACTCGATGAACGAGCCCCGCCCGAGGATGACCTCGGCGCGGCCGTTCGAGATGGCATCCAGGGTGGCGAAACGCTCGTACACGCGCACCGGGTCGTCGCTCGAGAGGACGGTCACCGCGGTGCCGAGATGGATGTTCTTCGTCCGCGCGGCGGCGGCGGCCAGGACGATCTCGGGGCTGGTGACCGCGAAATCCTTGCGGTGGTGCTCGCCCACGCCGAAGAACGACAGGCCGACCTCGTCGGCGAGGACCGCCTGGTCGACGACGTTGCGGATGGTCTGCGCGTCGGACAGCAGCGACCCGTCGGGGGCGCGCGAGATGTCTCCGAAGGTGTCGAGGCCGAGCTCGAGGGAACGGGCGTCCATGGGGTCTCCTTGCATTCGGATGAATGAACTTTACGCGACGGCGGAGTATTCCCCGCATCGCCGAGGGGCGCCCGTTCAGCGGACGCCCCTCGGGGAGATCAGGCGGATGCCAGGGCTGCGCGCAGCGTGTCGAGACCGACGCCGCCGATGTCGAGCGCGCGCGTGTGGAACTGCTTCATCGAGAAGTCGGCGCCGCGGCGCTCCTGCTCCTCATCGCGCACCTGCTCCCAGATGCGCTGACCGACCTTGTACGACGGCGCCTGTCCGGGCCAGCCGAGGTAGCGGTTCACCTCGAAGCGGACGAACTCCTCGCTCATGTTGACGTTCTTCAGCATGAACGCGAGGGCGTAGTCGTGGTCCCAGACGCCGGCGCCGTCCAGACGCGGCTTCTGCAGGTGCACGCCGATGTCGAGCACCACGCGCGCGGCGCGCATTCGCTGGCCGTCGAGCATGCCCAGGCGGTCGGCGGGGTCGTCGAGATAGCCGAGCTGTTCCATGAGGCGCTCGGCGTACAGCGCCCACCCCTCGGCGTGACCGCTGGTGCCGGCCAGGAGGCGTCGCCACGAGTTGAGCTCCGCGCGGTTGTAGACGGCCTGGGCGATCTGCAGGTGGTGACCCGGAACGCCCTCGTGGTACACGGTCGTCAGCTCGCGCCAGGTGTCGAAGGTGTCGACGCCCTCGGGCACCGACCACCACATGCGTCCCGGTCGCGAGAAGTCGTCGGTCGGGCCCGTGTAGTAGATGCCGCCCTCGTTGGTCGGGGCGATCATGCACTCGAGCGTGCGGATGGGCTCCGCGATGTCGAAGTGCGTGCGGGCCAGCTCCTCGACGGCCTTGTCGCTCGTGCGCTGCATCCACTCCTGCAGGGCCTTCGTGCCGCGGAGCTTGCGGGACTCGTCCTTCTCAAGGAACGCCACCGCTTCTTCGACGCTCGCACCCGGCAGGATCTCGTTCGCGATGGCCTCCTGCTCGGCGACCATCCGGGAGAGCTCCTCGACGCCCCACTCGTACGTCTCGTCGAGGTCGATCTCGGCGCCCAGGAAGTGCCGGGAGTGCAGCGCATACAGCTCACGCCCGACCGCATCGGACTCGCCCGCGGCGGGAGCCAGTTCCGACGAGAGGAACGACGCCAGCGCGTCGTATGCGACGCGCGCGGCGTTGGCATTCGTCGAGAGGTCTCGAGCGAGGGATGCCGGCAGCTGGCCCTCTTCGGGAGCGGCGTCGCCCACGAACTCGGCGAAGAACCCGGTGTCGGAGGTGTAGCGGCCGATCTGCGTGATCACCTCGGTCACCTGTCGACGAGCGGGCACGACGCCCTCGCTGATGCCCTGACGAAGGGTCGAGATGTAGCCGTCGATGGCGCGGGGAAGGTCCTTCAGCCGTGCGGAGATGGTCGACCAGTCGTCCGAGGTCGCCGTCGGCATGAGGTCGAAGGTCGATCGGATGTCCTGCGCGGGAGAGGCGATGACGTTCAGGTCGCGTAGGTGCGTCTTTGCCTCGTGCCGATCGATCATCAGGTCGAGTTCGCGGCCCAGGTCCATCTTCGTGACGGTGTCGATCGCGTCGACCGCATCCGCGCCGTCGAGGGCCGCCTTGGCGGCGCGAGCATCGGCGATCAGGCCCTCGGCGCCCTCGGGGCTGTAGTCACCGAAGCGTCCATTGTGCTCGAAACGCCCGATGTAGGTCGCGAGCGTCGGCTCCCGCTCGGCCAGTGTGTCGACCCACGCGTCCGCGATCGTGTCGATCGGCGTGGGGGTGCGTTGTGCGTCAGTCATCCTCCGAGCCTAGGGAAGCAGCGACCGGCGCGCACGCCCGCAGGCGACCCAGGGCCCGTCGTTCGCGGACGGGAGGGCATTTCGGGAGCGGAGGAGCCCTGAGGCGACGGCGGTCCTCCCCTCCCGGGACTTCCTCCGGTCGTGTCACGACGCCGTCGGGAAGCAACCGCAGCGGCGAGGGGCGACTAGTGTCCCGCTTCGTCCCAGTCGCCGCCACGGCCGATCTGCACGTCGAGGGGCACGGAGAGGTCGGCGGCATCCGCCATACGGGCGCGGACGATCTGCTCCACGGCATCCCACTCCCCCGCCGCCACCTCGACGACGAGCTCGTCGTGGATCTGCAGCAGCACGCGCGAGCGCAGCCCTGCGGACGCGAGCTCGTCGCGGATGCGGTACAGGGCGACCTTCATGATGTCGGCCGCGCTGCCCTGGATGGGAGCGTTCAGTGCCGCGCGCTCGGCGTTCTCGCGCAGGACGCGGTTCATGCTCGTCAGGTCGGGGAACGGACGACGGCGCCCGAAGATCGTCTCGGTGTAGCCGTCTTGCCGGGCCTGCTCGACCGAGCCGCGCAGGTAGTCGCGCACCGCGCCGAATCGGGCGAAATACTCGAGCATGAGCTTCTTGGCCTCGGACTGCTCGATGCGCAGCTGCTTCGACAGGCCGAACGCCGACAGACCGTAGACGAGGCCGTACGACATCGCCTTCACCTTGGTGCGCATGGCGGGGGTGACGTCGGCCGGCTCCACACCGAAGACACGTGCGCCGACAAATCGGTGCAGGTCTTCACCGGAGTTGAACGCCTCGATGAGCCCGGGGTCGCCCGAGAGGTGCGCCATGATGCGCATCTCGATCTGCGAGTAGTCGGCCGTGAGCAGCGTCTCGTAGCCCTCGCCGACCTCGAAGGCCGCGCGGATGCGGCGGCTCTCTTCGGTGCGGATCGGGATGTTCTGCAGGTTCGGGTCGGTGCTCGACAGGCGTCCGGTCTGGCTGCCGGTCTGCACGTACGTGGTGTGGATGCGGCCATCGGCCCCGGTCGCGGTGTCGAGGGCGTCGATGATCTGCTTCAGCTTCGTGGCTTCCCGGTGGCGCAGCAGCAGGTCGAGGAAGGGGTGGTCGGCGCTCTCTTGCAGGTCGGCCAGGGCTGCGGCATCCGTGGTGTACCCGCTCTTGGTCTTGCGGGTCTTCGGGAGCTGCAGCTCGTCGAAGAGCACCTCTTGCAACTGCTTCGGCGAGCCGAGGTTCACCTCGTGGCCGATGGCCGCGTACGCGTCGCGCGCGAGGGCGTCGGCGCGCGCTGCGAGCTCGTTCGAGAAGCTCGACAGCTTCTCGTGCGAGACGGCCACGCCGGCGAGCTCCATGTTGGCCAGGGCCGTGAGCGTGGGCAACTCGATGTCGTCGAGCACTTCTGCGACACGACCGGGGAGCTCGGCCCGCTGGGCCTCGGCCACCCGGCGGGCGAACCACGAGAGCTGGCCGGGGGTCGCGCCCTCGGTCTCGGGGACGAGTTGGGTGGGGTCGGCGACGGGGAGCTTCTCGTCGAGCACACGCTCCACGAGGTCGCCGAGCGTCTTGTCGGGGAAGCTGGGGCGTACGAGCCACCCGGCGAGCACGACGTCGAACGCGAGACCGCCGACGGCCAGACCGCGCCGGGCGAGGGCCTTGATCTGGGGCTTGGCATCGGCGAAGACCTTCGGAGCGTCGGATGCCAGCCACGACGCGAGCGCCTCGCCCACGGCATCCGTCCACTCGGTCTCGACCGCGGCATCGGCCGAGGCGAGACCGATCGAGGTGGGTTGCGAGCCCTCGAGCGTGACGGTCACGCCGACCGGCCCCTCGGCCGAGGCGGCCCAGGACGCCAGGGCATCAGCGTCGAGACGCGTGGGGGTGGGGGCGGTCGCGGTGGGGCGCTGCTCCTCGACCTCGCCGGCGTCGCCCCCGAGGGCGTCGAAGACGCGAGGCAGGAGCGTGCGGAACTCGAGGCGCGCGAAGATGTCGCGTACGGCCTGGGCGTCGAGCGGGTGCATCTTGAGGTCGTGCGGACCGACGGGCAGCTCGACATCGCGCAGCAGGCGGTTGAGGCTGCGATTGCGGCGCACGCCGTCGATGTGTTCGCGCAGGTTGCCGCCCACGACGCCGGTGATCTTGTCGGCGTTCTCGAGCAGGGCGTCGAGCGAGCCCCACTGCGTCAGCCATTTGACCGCGGTTTTCTCGCCGACCTTGGGCACGCCCGGCAGGTTGTCGCTGGTCTCGCCGACCAGGGCCGCGATCTCGGGGTACTGCGCCGGCGGGAGGCCGTACTTCTCGATGACCGCGGCGGTGTCGTAGCGCTTGAGCTGCGAGACGCCCTGCACGTTCGGATAGAGCAGCGTGACGTCGTCGGTGACGAGCTGGATCGTGTCGCGGTCGCCCGAGCAGACGAGAACCTCGAAGCCCTGCTCTTCGCCCTGCGTGGCGAGGGTCGCCAGGATGTCGTCGGCCTCGAAATCCTCTTTCGTGAGCACCGGCACGCCCATCGCGCGCAGGCAGTCCTGCAGGAGCGGTATCTGGCCCTTGAACTCGGCCGGCGATTCACTGCGGTTCGCCTTGTACTCGGCGTACTCGCGTGTACGGAAGGACTGCCTGGAGGTGTCGAACGCGACCGCGAGATGGGTGGGCTTCTCGGCCTTGACGAGGTTCACGAACATCGACAGGAACCCGTAGATGCCGTTGGTGTGCTGGCCGTCCTTCGTCGAGAAGTTGTCGACCGGCAGGGCGTAGAACGCCCGGTACGCCAGCGAATGGCCGTCGACGACGAGGAGAGTAGGCTTTTCGGCATCCGTCACCCCTCCAGCGTAACGAGAACCACGGACACTCCCCCGGCCCCGGCCCGATCGAAGGCGATGATGACCTCCACGACCCCCGAAACGACGTCCGGCCTCGACTGGGCGAAGGAGCGCGGAATGGGCGCCCTGGCCGAGAAGATGGGCATCGAGTGGGTCGAGTTCTCGGTCGAGCGCAGCGTCGCGACCATGCCGGTCGAGGGCAACACCCAGCCGGTCGGCCTGCTCCACGGCGGCGCCTACGTCGTCCTGGGCGAGTCGCTCGGCTCGATGGCCGCCAACCTCTATGCCGGGTCGGGCAAGCTCGCCGTCGGCATCGACATCAACGCCACCCACACGCGCTCCGCCACCTCGGGGTTCGTCACCGGCGTCTGCACGCCGATCCACCTCGGCCGCTCGCTGACGGTGCACGAGATCGCCGTGTCCGACGAACAGGGTCGCCGCTGCTCGACAATCCGCATCACCAACATGATCAAGGACGCCCCCGCGCGCTGACCGCGACTGCCCTGAGGTCGCGCGAGGGGCGGTGTCGGCGACGGGCCCGGACCCGTCCATACTGCCCGGCCCCTCCCCCGCCCACGAAAAATGGATGCCACCGAAGTGGCATCCATTCGTCGGAGAATTCTGACTAGGCCTTCTTGGGGGCCAGCTGCTCGATGATCGCCTTGGCGACGTCCTGCATGGTGAGTCGGCGGTCCATCGACGCCTTCTGGATCCAGCGGAAGGCCTCGGGCTCGGACAGGCCCATCTTCTCGTTGAGCAGGCCCTTCGCCCGGTCGACGAGCTTGCGCGTCTCGAACCGCTCGACCATGTCGGCGACCTCGGCCTCGAGCGTGATGATCTGCTCGTAGCGGGCCAGCGCGATCTCGATCGCGGGGAGCAGGTCGTTCGGCGTGAAAGGCTTCACGACGTACGCGAGGGCACCGGCCTCGCTGGCGCGCTCGACGAGCTCCTTCTGGCTGAAGGCGGTGAGGAGCACGACGGGGGCGATGTGGTTCTTGCTGAGCTTCTCGGCCGCGCTGATGCCGTCGAGCTGCGGCATCTTGACGTCCATGATCACCAGATCGGGACGCAGCTCGGTGGCGAGCTGAACGGCGGTCTCGCCGTCGCCGGCCTCGCCCACGACGTCGAAGCCGTTGTCGCGGAGGATCTCGACGATGTCGAGGCGGATGAGCGACTCGTCTTCCGCGACGACGACGCGGCGGGGGGCGGCCGGAGCGTTGGCCGGAACGGCTTCTTGATCAGTCACGGAACCATCCTAAGTCTGCAGGGGCCCGAAGCCCCGGATCGCAGCTCCCTCGCTCGGAAGCTGTCTCGGGTACCGGTGGTGGGACTCGAACCCACACGTCTTTCGACAGAGCATTTTGAGTGCCCCGCGTCTGCCATTCCGCCACACCGGCAAGTGTTGCGTCTCCAACTTACCGGGGGTGACGCCGGGGTGGGGACGCGAAGACGCGCGCCGGGCGAACCCGGCGCGCGTCGTCTAGGGTCAGACCTCTTTGTAGACCGGGGCTGCACCGTGCACGGCGTCGCCGACGCGGTGCACGCGCAGGTCGTTCGTCGAGCCCGCGATCCCGGGAGGGGAACCGGAGATCACGACGACCTTGTCTCCCACCTCGGCCAGCTTGTGGGTCAGGAGATAGTCGTCGACCTGCAGGAACATCTTGTCGGTGTGCGACACGTGCTCGACGAGGGTCGAGCGCACGCCCCAGGTCAGCGCCAGGCGGCGGCGGATGCCGGGCTCGGGCGTGAACGCGATCATCGGGATGGTCGAGCGCAGGCGCGACATGCGACGCGCCGAGTCGCCCGACTCGGTGAAGACGCAGAGGTACTTGGCCTCGACGAAGTCGGCGACCTCGACCGCGGCGAGGGTGATGGCGCCGCCCTGCGTGCGGGGCTTGTTGGTCAGGGGCGCGATGCGCTCCAGGCCGTGCTCCTCGGTCGACGCGACGATGCGGGCCATGGTCTCGACGACCACGACCGGGTAGTCGCCGACGCTGGTCTCGCCCGAGAGCATGACCGCGTCCGCGCCGTCGAGGACGGCGTTGGCGACGTCGCTGGTCTCGGCGCGGGTGGGAACCGGGCTGTTGATCATCGACTCGAGCATCTGCGTCGCGACGATGACGGGCTTCGCCATGCGACGCGCCAGTTCGACGGCGCGCTTCTGCACGATCGGCACGGCCTCGAGGGGCAGCTCGACGCCGAGGTCGCCACGGGCGACCATGATGCCGTCGAAGGCGTCGATGATCTCCTCGAGGTTGTCGACCGCCTGCGGCTTCTCGATCTTGGCGATGACGGGCACGTAGCGTCCCTCTTCGGCCATGATCTCGTGCACGCGCTCGATGTCCTTGGCATCCCGGACGAACGAGAGGGCGATGAGGTCGGCGCCGGCGTTGAGGCCCCAGCGGAGGTCCGCCTCGTCCTTCTCGCTCAGGGCGGGGACGTTCACGGCGACACCGGGCAGGTTGATGCCCTTGTTGTTCGACACCGGGCCGCCGACGACGACCTTGGTGGTCACGACGGTGCCGTCGGTCTCGACGACCTCGACGCGGACCTTGCCGTCGTCGATGAGCAGGAAGTCTCCGGGCCGGACGTCCTGGGGCAGACCCTTGAACGTGGTGCCGACGATCTCTTTGGTGCCCAGGATGTCTTCGACGGTGATCTTGAAGATGTCGCCGGGGAGCAGGTCGTGGGGGCCGTTCTCGAACTTGCCGAGACGGATCTTCGGGCCCTGCAGGTCGACGAGGGCGGCGACCGGACGTCCGGCGTCTTCTGCCGCCTTACGCACGTTGGCGAAGTTGGCATCGTGCACGGAGTAATCTCCGTGGCTCAGGTTGAGGCGGGCGACGTCCACACCGGCGTCGATGATGGCGCGAACCATCTCATACGACGACGTGGCGGGCCCGAGTGTTGCGACGATCTTGGCGCGTCTCATCCGGTTTCAAGCTCCGTGAATTTCGGGAAGTGGCCGATCGGCCCTTGCCAGCTTAGGCGGGCAGGAGGCCGATGGCGACATCGGTCGGGCGCACCGGTGCGGGCAGCACCGTCTCGCCCATGAGGAACGTGTCGACCTCGGCGGCGGCCGCGCGGCCCTCGGCGATGGCCCACACGATGAGGGACTGTCCGCGTCCGGCATCGCCGGCGACGAACACCCCCGGCGTGGTGGTGGCGTAGGTCGCGTCGCGCTCCACGTTGCCGCGGTTCGTGAACTGCGTGCCGAGCTGGCTCTCGAGGTGCTCGCGCTCCGGGCCGGTGAAGCCCATCGCGATGAGCACCAGGTCGGCCGGGATCTCGCGCTCGGTGCCGCTCTTGGGCACGCGCCGACCGTCGACGTACTCCGTCTCGGCGACGCGCAGCGCGCGCACCTCTCCCGCGGCGTTGCCGAGGAACTCCACCGTCGAGGCGAGGAACGAGCGCTCCCCGCCCTCTTCGTGCGCGGAGGCCATCTCGAACAGGTTCGGCATCATCGGCCAAGGCTGTTCGGCGGGACGCTCCGACGGGGGCTGCTTGCCGATCGCGAGGTTGGTCACGCTCAGTGCGCCCTGGCGGTGCGCCGTGCCGATGCAGTCGGCTCCGGTGTCACCACCGCCGATGACGACGACGTGCTTGCCCTCGGCCGTGATCTGGTGCGGCACCTGGTCGCCCGCGACGGCCTTGTTGCCCTCGATGAGGTACTCCATGGCGTAGTGGACGCCGTCGAGGTCGCGGCCGGGGATGGCCAGGTCGCGCGGCACCGTGGAGCCGGTGGCCACCACGACGGCGTCGTAGCGGGCGCGCAGGTCGCTCCACGACACGTCCTTGCCGATCTCGACACCGGCGCGGAAGCGCGTGCCCTCGGCCTGCATCTGCCGCAGGCGCAGCTCGAGGTGGCGCTTCTCCATCTTGAAGTCGGGGATGCCGTAACGCAGCAGTCCGCCGATGCGGTCGTCGCGCTCGAACACCGCCACCGTGTGACCGGCGCGCGTGAGCTGCTGGGCGGCCGCGAGGCCGGCGGGGCCGGAGCCGACGACGGCAACCGTCTTCCCGGTCAGACGCTCCGGCGGCTCGGGCTCGACCCAGCCGTTTCCGAACGCCTCGTCGATGATCGAGACCTCGACCTGCTTGATCGTGACGGCCGGCTGGTTGATGCCCAGCACGCACGAGCTCTCGCAGGGTGCGGGGCACAGACGACCGGTGAACTCCGGGAAGTTGTTGGTCGCGTGCAGGCGCTCGATCGCCGCGCGGCCCTCGCCGCGCCAGGTGAGGTCGTTCCACTCGGGGATCAGGTTGCCGAGCGGGCAGCCCTTGTGGCAGAACGGGATGCCGCAGTCCATGCAGCGACCGGCCTGGCGCTTGATGACGGCCGAATCACCCGGCTCGTACACCTCTTTCCAGTCCATGATGCGCACCGGCACCGGCCGGCGCTTGGGGAGCTCGCGCTCCGTGACCTTGAGAAAGCCCTTCGGGTCAGCCACCCGTCACCTCCAGAATGCGCTTCCAGACGACGTCGCCGTCGGGGTCGAGCCCCTCGGTGACCGCCTCCTGGCGGGTCTGCAGCACAGCGGCGTAGTCGCGCGGCAGCACCCGGACGAAGTTGTCCACCTCGGCCTCGAAGTCCTCGAGCAGACGACGGGCCAGCGTGGAATCGGTCTCCGCGACGTGCTTGGCGAGCAGGTCGCGGAGGATCTCGGCATCCCCCGATCCGAGGGAACCGAGCTCGAGCTCACCGGATGCCATGGCCTCGCGGTTCACCAGATCACGGTCGAGCTTGTAGACGTAGGCCTGACCGCCCGACATGCCGGCGCCCAGGTTGCGGCCGGTGGCGCCGAGGATGACGGCCAGACCACCGGTCATGTATTCGAGCGCGTGGTCGCCCACGCCCTCGACGACCGCCGTGGCGCCCGAGTTGCGCACGAGGAACCGCTCGCCCACGACGCCGTTCAGGAACATCTGCCCCTGCGTGGCGCCGTAGCCGATGACGTTGCCGGCGATGACGTTCTCGGAGGCCTCGAACGTCGATCCGCGCGGCGGCCGTACGACGATCGTCCCGCCCGATAGGCCCTTGCCGACGTAGTCGTTCGAGTCGCCCTCGAGGCGCAGCGTGATGCCGGCGGGCATGAACGCACCGAACGATTGTCCGGCCGACCCGGTCAGGCGCACGTCGATCGAGTTTTCCGGCAGACCGTGCTCGCCTCGCGCCTTCGTGACGTGGTGGCCGAGCATGGTCCCCACCGCGCGAGCGGTGTTGCGGATCGGCAGGTCGATCGTGAGCTGTCCGCCGTGGGCGATGACGTCCTGCGCGCGCTCGATGAGCTGCACGTCGAAGTGGTCGTTGAGCTCGTGATCCTGGTTGCGCGCGTGGCGACGCGGCTCGTCCTCGGCGAAGCGGGGCCCCTCGAGGATCGGCGCGAGGTTGAGTCCCCGGGCCTTCCAGTGCTGGATCGCCTCGTTGGCATCCAGCAGCTCCGAACGACCCACGATCTCGTCGATCGAGCGGTAACCCATGGCGGCGAGGTACTCGCGCACTTCCTGAGCGATGAACTCCATGAAGTTGACGATGTACTCGGCCTTGCCGGTGAAGCGCTCGCGCAGGACGGGGTTCTGCGTCGCGACGCCCACGGGGCAGGTGTCGAGGTGGCAGACGCGCATCATGATGCAGCCCGAGACGACGAGCGGTGCGGTGGCGAAACCGAACTCCTCGGCGCCCAGGAGCGCGCCGATGATGACGTCGCGGCCGGTCTTCATCTGCCCGTCGACCTGCACGACCACGCGGTCGCGCATGCCGTTGAGCATGAGCGTCTGCTGCGTCTCGGCCAGGCCCAGCTCCCACGGCGTCCCCGCGTGCTTGAGCGAGTTCATCGGGCTCGCGCCCGTGCCGCCGTCCTGACCCGAGACCAGGATGACGTCGCTCAGGGCCTTGGCGACACCCGCCGCGACCGCACCGATACCCGACTGGCTGACCAGCTTGGTGTGGATGCGGGCCGAGGGGTTGGCGCGCTTGAGGTCGAAGATGAGCTGCTTGAGGTCTTCGATCGAGTAGATGTCGTGGTGCGGCGGCGGCGAGATGAGCCCGACGCCGGCTGTCGCGTGACGCGTGCGCGCCACCCACGGGTAGACCTTGGTCGGCGGAAGCTGACCACCCTCGCCGGGCTTGGCGCCCTGCGCGAGCTTGATCTGGATGTCGTCGGCCTGCGTCAGGTACAGGCTCGTCACACCGAAACGACCGGATGCCACCTGCTTGATCGCACTGCGACGCTCGGGGTCGAGCAGGCGGTCGACGTCTTCTCCGCCCTCGCCGGTGTTCGACTTGCCGCCGATGCGGTTCATCGCGACGGCGAGCACCTCGTGCGCCTCTTTCGAGATCGAGCCGTAGCTCATCGCGCCGGTCGAGAAGCGCTTGACGATCGCCGAGACGGGCTCGACCTCGTCGATCGGCACCGCGGGGCGCGTGCCGGTGCGCAGACCGAACAGGCCGCGCAGCGTCTTGAGCTCGTGGGCCTGGTCGTCGATCAGCTGGGTGTACTCGCGGAAGATGTCGTACCGGCGCTCGCGCGTCGCGTGCTGCAGGCGGAACACCGTGTCGGGATTGAACAGGTGCGGGGCGCCGTCGCGGCGCCACTGGTACTCGCCGCCGGTCCACAGGCGCTCGTGCGCACGGGCCGCCGCGTCCTGCGGGTAGGCGTACTCGTGGCGCGCGGCGTTCTCGGCCGCGATGACGTCGAGGCCCACGCCGCCGAGCTTGGTCTCGGTGCCCGTGAAGTAGGCGTCGATGAAGTCGTGCGACAGGCCGACCGCCTCGAACACCTGCGCACCCGCGTACGAGGACACGGTCGAGATGCCCATCTTCGACATGATCTTCAGCACGCCCTTGCCGAGCGCATAGATCAGGTTCTTGACGGCCTTCTCGGGCGTGACGTCGGTGATGAAGCCGGCGCGCACGAGGTACTCGACGGTCTCCATCGCGAGGTACGGGTTGACCGCCGACGCGCCGTAGCCGATGAGGGTCGCCACGTGGTGAACCTCGCGCACGTCGCCGGCCTCGACCACGAGACCCACCTTCATCCGCGTCTCTTTGTGGATGAGGTGGTGGTGGACGGCCGCGAGCATGAGCAGCGACGGGATCGGCGCCAGGTCCTTGTTCGAGTCGCGGTCGCTGAGCACGATGAACTCGGCGCCGTCCTCGATGGCCTGGTCGACCTCGGTGCACATCTGCGTGAGACGCTTCTGCAGACCCTTGTGCCCGGCCTCGACACGGTAGAGACCGCGGATGGTCACCGACGAACGACCCGGCAGGGCCGTGTCGATGTGCTGGATCTTGGCCAGCTCGTCGTTGTCGATCACGGGGAAGTCGAGCGTGACCGTGCGGGTGTGCTGGGGGCCCCAGGCCAGGAGGTTGCGCTCGGGGCCGAGTCCCAGGGAGAGCGAGGTGACGACCTCTTCGCGGATCGAGTCCAGCGGCGGGTTGGTGACCTGCGCGAACTGCTGAGAGAAGTAGTCGAACAGCAGGCGCGGCCGGTCGCTGAGCACCGCGACCGGTGCGTCGCTGCCCATCGCGCCCAGGGGCTCGGCGCCGCCCTGGCCCATCGGGGTCAACAGGATGCGCACCTCTTCTTCGGTGTAGCCGAAGGTGCGCTGGCGACGCGTGATCGAGGCGATGGGGTGCACGATGTGCTCGCGCTCGGGCAGCTCGCTGAGCTTGACCCGCCCCTTGTCGACCCACTCACCCCACGGGTGGAGGGCGGCGAGGTCGGACTTGATCTCTTCGTCCTCGACGATGCGACGCTGGGCCGTGTCGACCAGGAACATGCGACCCGGCTGCAGCCGACCGCGGCGCTTGATGCGCTCGGGAGCGAAGTCGAGCACACCGGTCTCGGAGCCGATGACGACGAGGCCGTCCGTGGTCTCGGTCCAGCGCCCCGGACGCAGACCGTTGCGGTCGAGGGTGGCTCCGACCAGCGTGCCGTCGGTGAAGATCAGCGCGGCGGGACCGTCCCAGGGCTCCATCTGCATGGAGTGGAAGTCGTAGAAGGCGCGCAGGGCGGGGTCGATCGTCGCCTGCTTCTCGTACGCCTCGGGGACCATCATCATGATGGCGTGGGGCAGGCTGCGACCGGTCAGGGTCAGCAGTTCGAGGACCTCGTCGAACGATGCCGAGTCGCTGGCGCCCTCGGTGCAGATGGGCAGCAGCGGGCGCACGTCGCCGATCAGCTCGGACTCGAGCTGCGACTGGCGCGCGCGCATCCAGTTGCGGTTCCCCTTGACCGTGTTGATCTCGCCGTTGTGGGCGAGCATGCGCAGCGGCTGCGCGAGCGGCCAGGACGGGAAGGTGTTGGTCGAGTACCGCGAGTGCACGACCGCGAGCTCGGAGGCGAAACGTTCGTCCTGCAGGTCGGGGTAGAACGGCTCGAGCTGGAGCGTCGTGACCATGCCTTTGTAGCCGAGCGTGCGGCTCGACAGCGACACGAAGTAGGCCTCGAGCTCGTGGCGCGCGCGCTTGCGCAGACGGTAGACGCGGCGGTCGAGCGCGATGCCCGAGAGCGCCGGCTGGTCGCCCGTGGCGGGGCGCGAGACGAAGAGCTGCTCGAACGCGGGGCGCGCCTCGTACGCGAGCTTTCCGAGGTTCTCGGTCTCGACGGGCACCTCGCGCCAGCCGAGGACCTCGAGGTTCTCGTGGCGGGCGATCTCTTCGATACCGGCCTTCATGGCGGCGCGTTCGTCGTGGCCGAGCGGCAGGAACACCATTCCGGCGGCGTACTCCCCCACCGGCGGCAGGTCGAAGTCGACCACCGCGCGCAGGAACGCGTCCGGCATCTGGGTCAGGATGCCGGCGCCGTCACCGGTACCCGCGTCGGAACCGATGGCACCGCGGTGCTCGAGGTTGCGCAGCGCCGTCAGCGCCAGATCGATGATGTCGTGTCCGGCTTCGCCGCGGAGAGTGGCGACCATGGCGAGGCCACAGGCGTCTTTCTCGAACGACGGGTCGTACATTCCCTGACGGGCGGGGAATGCGCCTCCGACGGTGTCGGAACGCAGGCTGGAAGCCATATCAACCGTCCTCACGTTGATGCTTCGAATGGGACGACGTCGGCCCAGGGAGTTAGTTCGTGGCGGGGCTGCTTGTGGCGCTGGTGCCGACGGTGTCGCTCGTCGCGGGCGGCTCGCTCACGTCGACGAAGTCAGAGGGGTCGCCTGAGTCTACAGCCCCCGCAGCCTTCGACTCGCGTCCGGGCACGTACGGCGACGGCTCCAGACCGTGGTGACGGCGCGACTGCACGACGAAGATGACCACGCCCAGGATGACGCCGAAGATCGCCGCCCAGACGTTGGTGCGCAGGCCCAGGATGATGTCGCTGGGGTCGATTCGAATGGATTCCCAGACGATTCGGCCCGCGGAGTACCAGACGAGGTAGATGGCGAACTGCTTGCCCCACTGCAGGGTGAAGCGCTTTCCGACGTACAGGATGACCGCGGCGCCGAGCAGGTTCCAGATGACCTCGTAGAGGAAAGTCGGCTGGAAAAGCGTGCCCGCTGGCAGTCCGACGGGGATCGCGGGGTTGCCCGCGGCGATCTCGAGACCCCACGGGAGATCGGTGGGCTGGCCGAAGAGCTCCTGGTTGAACCAGTTGCCGAAGCGGCCCATCGCCTGGGCGATGATGAGGCCCGGAGCCAGTGCGTCGGCGAAGGTCCAGAAGCGGATGCCAGTCCAACGGCAGCCGAGGATGGCGCCGATCGCGCCACCGATGAGGGCGCCGTAGATTGCGATGCCACCCTCCCAGATCGCCCACACGGAGCCCGGCTGGGTGATGTTCCAGGGGTTCGAGCCCGGCCCGAAGTAGAACCCGGCGTGCGTGGCCACGTGGTAGATGCGCGCTGCGACGATCGCGAGCGGAACCGCCAGCAGGCAGATGTCGATGACGACCCACTTCTCGGCGCCCCGACGCGTCAGGCGCGCGTTCGTCAGGAAGACCGCGACGATGATGCCCGCGACGATGCACAGGGCATAGAAGTGGATGCGGAGCGGACCGAGGTCGACGTACGAGATGGTCGGGCTCGGGATGCTGGCGAGCACGCCGGAGGCGGCGCTCGAGAGGGCGAACGTCATGGGTTCGAGTCTAGGCGCGCCGCGCGGTGCCCGCAGACAGCTCCCGCGCCAGGGTCGACAGGCCCTCGACGCCGCCGTCCCGGAGGGCCTTGACCAGCGCGGTGCCCACGATCGCCCCGTTGGCGTACTCGACGACACCGGCGACCTGCTCGGCGTTCGAGATGCCGATACCCACGCAGGCGTGCTGGGCTCCGAAGGAGCGCAGGCGCTCCACGAGGCCGCGGGCGGCGGCGTCGAGAGACGCCCGCTCCCCCGTGATGCCCATCGTCGACACGGTGTAGACGAAGCCCGTCGAGGCTTCGACGATCATGCGCAGCCGCTCGTCCGACGAGGTGGGTGCGGCCAGGAACACGCGGTCGAGGCCGGTACGCTCGCTCGCGGCGATCCACGCGGCGCCGGCGTCGGGGGTGATGTCGGGCGTGATGAGCCCCGCTCCGCCGGCCGCGACGAGCTGATCGGCGTAGCGGTCCACGCCGTACTGCTCGACGAGGTTCCAGTAGGTCATGACGAGGATCGGTACGTCGGTGCGGGCGGTGACCTCGCGGATGATCGTGAACAGATCCGCCATGCGGAACCCGTTCGCGAGAGCCGTCTGCGTCGCCTCCTGGATGACCAGGCCATCCATCACCGGGTCGCTGTAGGGCGGTCCGAGCTCGATGACATCGGCACCGGCCTCGGCGAGGGCGACGGCGGCCTCGATGCTGGTCGCCACGTCGGGGAAGCCTGCGGGCAGGTAACCGACGAACGCGCCGCGGCCCTCGGCGTGGGCGGCGTCGATGGCCGCGGAGACGCGCGAGGTCACAGTTCCACTCCGGCGCCGCTGGCGGCGTCGGGCGCGGGCGTCACGTCGACGGGCGAGCCGGGAGCGGATGCCACCGTCTCGGCGGCGCGGGTCTGCGTCGCCCCCTCGGGCGTCTCGGGAGCGTGCTCTGCGTCGTACAGGTCGAAGTACCGCGCGGCGGTGTCCATGTCTTTGTCGCCGCGACCGGACAGGTTGATCGCGATGACGGCATCCGGTCCCAGTTCACGACCGACGCGCAGGGCCCCCGCGAGGGCATGAGCGGATTCGATCGCGGGGATGATGCCCTCGGTGCGCGACAACAGGCGCAGCGCCTGCATGGCCTCGTCGTCGGTCGCGGGGATGTACTGCGCGCGGCCGATGTCGGCGAGCCACGCGTGCTCGGGTCCGACGCCGGGATAGTCGAGGCCCGCCGAGATCGAGTGCGACTCGACCGTCTGGCCGTCTTCGTCCTGCAGTACGTACGTGCGGGCACCGTGCAGGACGCCCGGACGGCCGCGTTCGATGGATGCCGCGTGCTGGGGCGTGTCGACACCGTCGCCGGCCGCTTCGACGCCGTAGAGGGCGACGCCCTCGTCGTCGAGGAAGGCGTCGAACATGCCGATCGCGTTGGATCCGCCGCCGACGCACGCGAAGACGGCGTCGGGGAGGCGCCCGAGGCGCTGGAGGAACTCCTCGCGCGTCTCTTCGCCGATGATCTTCTGGAAGTCACGGACCATCGCGGGGAACGGATGGGGCCCCGCGGCCGTGCCGAAGATGTAGTTGGTCGTCTCGACCGAGGCCACCCAATCGCGGTACGCCTCGTTGATGGCGTCCTTCAGGGTGCGCGAACCGGTCGTGACGGGAACGACCTCGGCGCCGAGCAGGCGCATGCGCGCGACGTTCAGAGCCTGTCGCTCGGTGTCGACCTCGCCCATGTAGACGACGCACTCGAGGCCGAACAGGGCGGCGGCCGTGGCGGTGGCGACACCGTGCTGGCCCGCACCGGTCTCGGCGATCACGCGCGTCTTGCCGAGGCGCTTGGTGAGCAGGGCCTGGCCGAGGACGTTGTTGATCTTGTGCGAGCCGGTGTGATTGAGGTCTTCGCGCTTGAGGAAGACGCGAGCCCCGCCCGCGTGCTCCGCGAAGCGCGGCACCTCGGTGAGCACCGAGGGGCGACCCGCGTAGTCGTGCAGCAGGGCGCGCAACTCGGCGTGGAATTCGGGGTCGGCCATCGCCGACTCGTAGACCTCGGTGAGCTCGTCGATCGCCGCGATCAGCGACTCGGGCATGTAGCGACCGCCGAAGTCGCCGAAGAACGGCCCCTTCTGGTCGCGCAGGCTCGGGGTGGGAGCGGTGGTCATGTCGTCTCCTGGAGGAACGCGCGGAGCGTGGCGACGGGGTCGCCGGTGACGAGGGCTTCGCCCACGAGCACGATGTCGGCGCCCGCAGCACGGTAGTGCGCGACGTCGGTGGGCGCGAGGACCGCGGACTCGGCGATCTTGATCGCGTCGGCCGGGAACCGGTCGGCGAGAGAGCCGAACAGATCGCGGTCGAGCTCGAAGGTGGAAAGGTTGCGGGCGTTGACGCCGATGAGCTTCGCGCCGAGCTCGGATGCGCGCTCGAGCTCTTCGGCGGAGTGCGTCTCGACGAGCGCCGTCATGCCGAGGTCGGTGACGAGACCGTAGAGCTCGGTGAGGGTCTTCTGGTCGAGAGCCGCGACGATCAACAGCACGAGGTCGGCGCCGGACGCACGAGCCTCGAGCACCTGATACGGCGTGGCGATGAAGTCCTTGCGCAGCACCGGTACGCTCACGGCCGACCGAACGGCCTCGAGGTCGGCCAGGCTGCCTTTGAACTTGCGGCGTTCGGTGAGCACCGAGATCGCCGACGCGCCGCCCTCTTCGTACAGACGCGCCTGACGTGCTGGGTCGGGGATCGCCGCGAGGTCGCCACGGGACGGGCTCGCCCGCTTGACCTCGGCGATGATCTTCACGCGGTCGGCGGGAGCGAGCATCGCCAGCGCGTCACGCGCGGGCACCTGCGCGAGGGCGTCGCGCTCCACCTCGGCGAGGGGCCGCGACTGGGCGCGCTCCTCGGCGTCTTCTACCGCCCCGGCCGTGAGATCGGCCAGTGCCATCAGTGCGCCTTCGGGTTGGACTTCGCGCCGTTCGCGCCGTAGCCGGCCTTGGTCATGGCCCAGCCGACGATCGCGCCGACGAGGAGCAGACCCACTGAGGCCCACACCAGGACGGGCATGTCGAGCCAGAAGAACAGCGTGCCGAGCGTGAACGCGACGAGCATGATGATCACGGTCGTCCAGGCGGCGGGCGAGTGTCCGTGGCCGGGATCGCCGATGGGGTTGCTCATGGGGCTCCTTACAGTCGCGCGCGAGCGCGGGGGAAAGCGTCGGATCAGTCTACCGAAGCACGGGTGCGCTCCCGGCGACGACGTCTCGATGTCGGAGGGATCCGCTCAGGCGGTCGGGTCGTCGCCGCGCGAGAGGTCGTCCCACGAATCGATCGCGTCGTGCGGACGCCCGGTCTCGGCACCCGCCTCGGTCGTGGTGCGGTACTTGCGGCTCGCGCCCGAGACCCAGCGACGTGCGGTGACGAGGGTGAAGAGGGATGCCGCGAGCAGGACGATCTGCGCGACCAGCGTCACCGAGGGCCACGGGGTCAGCGACATGTCCGAGACGAGCGAGGCCACGGCATCCGTGCCCGAGATGCCCGTGGCATCGGTGACGGTCGCCGCGGTCGCCGAGACCGGGGTGGCGACGAGGATCTGCACGGTGCCGAAGCCGACGAAAGCCGCGATCAGCACGCCGAGCGCACCGAAGACGTAGCGCAGGACGGGCCCGACGATCGAGAGGGCGGCCCCCAGCGCCAGGGCGGCCAGACTCAGCGGAGTGAGCACCGGGAGGGCCTCGGCTCCCGGGACGGCAAGCGTCTGCTGGGCCCCGTCGTCGAGGGTGACGTCGATCCAAGTCTGGGTCGAGGCGATCACGCCGATCGCTCCGGCCAGCAGCATCGCGAGCACCGCCGAGGAGCGGGCGCGACGCATCAGCGCTCCCCCACGACCGGCTGCAGGTCGTCGGCGTCGAAACACGTGTGATCGCCCGTGTGGCACGCGGCGCCGACCTGGTCGACCTCGATGAGCAGGGTGTCGCCGTCGCAGTCGAGGCGCGCGCCCTTCACGAGCTGGATGTGGCCCGAGGTGTCGCCCTTGCGCCAGTACTCCTGACGCGAGCGCGACCAGAACGTCACGCGGCCGGTGGTGAGGGTGCGGCGCAGGGCCTCGGCATCCATCCATCCGACCATGAGCACCTCGCGCGAGTCGAACTGCTGGATCACCGCGGCCACCAGGCCGTCGGCGTCGTACTTCACCCGGTCGACGCTCATCGGCGCACCTCGATTCCCTCGGCGGCCATGGCGTCTTTCACCTGTCCCACGGTCAGCTGACCGGAGTGGAACACGGAGGCGGCGAGGACGGCGTCGGCGCCGGCCTGGATCGCGGGGGCGAAGTGCTCGAGCTGTCCCGCGCCTCCCGACGCGATGACCGGGACCGCGGCGGCCTGACGCATGAGGCGCACCAGTTCGAGGTCGAAGCCCTGCTTCGTGCCATCGGCGTCGATCGAGTTGACCAAGAGCTCGCCCGCTCCGCGCTCGACCGCCTCGCGCGCCCACTCGAGCGCGTCGAGGGTCGTCTCGGTGCGCCCACCGTGCGTGGTCACGACGAAACCGGAGGGGGTGGATGCCGAGCGCTTCACGTCGAGCGAGAGCACGACCACCTGCGCGCCGAAGCGATCGGCGATCTCGCCGATCAGGTCGGGCCGGGCGATCGCGGCGGAGTTCACGCCGATCTTGTCGGCGCCGACGGCCAGAAGACGCGCCACGTCCTCGGCCGAGCGCACTCCCCCGCCGACGGTGAGCGGGATGAAGACCTGCTCGGCGGTGCGGCGGACGACGTCGTACGTCGTCGAGCGCTCGTCGACGGTGGCGGTGACATCGAGGAAGGTGACCTCGTCGGCGCCCTGGTCGAAGTAGAGCTTCGCGAGCTCGACCGGGTCGCCCATGTCGCGCAGGTCGAGGAAGTTCACGCCCTTCACGACGCGGCCCGCCGCGACGTCGAGGCACGGGATGACGCGACGCGCGAGAGTCATCAGAGCCTCGCGGCGAGGATCTCGGTGACCAGGATCGCCCGTGCGCCGATCGCGTAGAGCTCGTCCATGACGCGGTTCACGTCGCGACGCGGGCTCATCACGCGCACGGCCACCCACTCGGGGTCGCGCAGCGGCGAGATCGTCGGCGATTCGAGGCCGGGGGCCACGGCGATCGCCTGGTCGACGAGGTTCGCGGGCAGGTCGTAGTCGACGAGCACGTACTTGCGCGCGGCGAGGACGCCGCGCAGGCGCCGCAGCAGCGTCTCGGTGCCGTCGACCTCGTTCGGACCCGAGATCAGCACGGCGTCGCTCTCGAGGAGCACGGGCCCGAAGATCTCCAGGCCCGCCTGGCGCAGCGTCGTACCGGTCGAGACGACGTCGGCCACGGCATCCGCCACTCCGAGCTGGACGGCGGATTCGACGGCTCCATCGAGCGGGACGATGTCGACGGCGATGCCGCGCTCGTCGAGGAACGCATCCACCAGGCCCGGGTAGGCGGTGGCGACACGGAGACCCTCGAGGTCCTGGACGTCGGTGAAACGCCCGGGGCGACCGGCGAAGCGGAAGGTGGAGCCGGCGAAGCCGAGCGACTCGACCTCCCGGGCTCCGGGCATGCGGGCGTCGAGCAGCAGGTCGCGGCCCGTGATGCCGACGTCGAGCGCGCCCGAACCGACGTAGGTCGCGATGTCACGCGGGCGCAGGTAGAAGAACTCGACCTCGTTGGCGGGGTCGACGGTGTAGAGGTCTTTCGAGTCGCGTCGTCCGGTGTACCCGGCCTCCGAGAGCATCTCGGCGGCGGTCTCGGCGAGCGACCCCTTGTTCGGCACGGCGATGCGCAGCATGTCGGGGGCTTTCGTGTTGAAGGGAGCGGGGGGTCGAGAGCGCGGCTCAGAGATGTCGGTAGACGTCTTCGAGCGACAGGCCCTTCGCGAGCATGAGCGTCTGCAGGTGGTAGAGCAACTGCGAGATCTCTTCGGCCGCGGCCGCGTCGGACTCGTACTCGGCGGCCATCCACACCTCGGCGGCCTCTTCGACGATCTTCTTGCCGATGGCGTGCACGCCGGCGTCGAGCTGAGCGACGGTGCCGGACCCCTCGGGTCGCTCGACGGCCTTGGCGCTGAGTTCCGCGAACAGGTCGTCGAAGGTCTTCACTCGTCCAGGGTATCGGGTCGGCGGGGGTGGGGCTGTCCGCGGGGTACGGTCGCGGGTGGCGGGGGGACGCGAGAAGGGTCGCGGGTGGCGGGGTGCGGGCCTGGAGTGTGGGGCCGGGGTGTGGGCGTGGAGCCGGGACCGCGAGCGGGCCGCTTCACGCATAAACGCTTCTCGCGCGTGGAAACACGGGGAGAGCGCGTTTATGTGCGCGGATCGCGTTTATGCGCGCGGTGCGGTGAGGAGCGGTGCGGTGCGCGCCGTGCTCGGTGCGGGCGGGGGCGTGTCCGGGGCGGCCGGGTTGCCGGCATCCGGATGCCGCGGGGTGGGCCATGCATAAACGCTTCTCGCGCGTGGAAACACGAGGAGAGCGCGTTTATGCGTGCGGATCGCGTTTATGCGTGACTCCGCCGACGCGGGACGGGCGCAACGGCCGGGGCGCGGCATGGTCGGCGCGGGCGCGGCATGGTCGGCGCGGGCGCGGCGTCATTCACCGGGGCCGGCACGGTGTGAACCGGGTCGGGCGCGGCTCGCCGCGCGGGCGTCAGTGGCGGTGGCGGGCTGCGGACGCGCGAAGGGATTGGATCGCACGGTCGGGCTCGTCGGCACCGAAGACCGCGGAACCGGCGACGAACGTGTCGGCCCCGGCCTCGGCGGCCTGCGCGATCGTGGACTCCCCGATGCCCCCGTCGACCTGCAGCCACACGCTCGAGCCCCGGCGTTTCGCCTCGTCGGCGAGGGCGCGGAGCTTGGGCATGGTCTCGGGCATGAACGACTGACCGCCGAAGCCCGGCTCGACCGTCATGACGAGGATCTGATCGAACTCGTTCAGCGACTCGAAGAGGTTCTCGACGGGCGTCCCGGGCTTGACCGCGACACCGGCTCGCGCCCCGATCGACCGCAGCCGGCGGGCGAGGGAGACCGGGGATGCCGCGGCCTCGAGGTGGAAGGTGACCGAGGCCGCCCCGAGCTCGGCGTACGCGGGAGCCCAGCGGTCGGGGTCTTCGATCATGAGGTGCACGTCGAGCGGAACGGGGCTCGTCTCCTGGATGCGGCCCACCATCTGCGGACCGAACGTCAGGTTCGGCACGAAGTGGTTGTCCATCACGTCGACGTGGACGAAATCGGCGCCCGCGATGCGTGCGAGCTCGGCCTCCATGTTCACGAAGTCGGCGGCGAGGATGCTCGGGTTGATGCGCGGGGCGTCGTTAGGCACCCGACCATTATCCGTGCGGAACGAGCGCGCGCGTGAGGGGCCGAAAGGTGTCGCCCAGAGCGTGCCTCGGCGACAGAATGTGGCCCCTCACGCCAGAACAGCGGCGGGGACGCGCGTGCGCGGGCTCAGCGCTTGCGAAGCAGGGCGATCGACATCGCGTCCGTGCCGTGGCGGTGGGGCCACAGTTGCGCGCGGAGCGACCCGTCGGCCTGATCCGGCAGATCGATCTCGTCCTGCGCGATCCCGCGCACGACGGCGCGAGCGTCGAGCTCTTCCGCGGCGTCGCCCAGCGCGCGCTTGACCTCGGCGAGGACACCCGAGGTCTCGGCCAGGTGCGGCGAGCACGTGACGTAGGCCACGACCCCGCCGGGCTTGAGCGCCTCGAAGGCCGCGAGAACCAGCTCCTGCTGCAGGGCGGTGAGCTCGGGGACGTCGGCGGGGGTCTTCCGCCACCGGGCTTCGGGGCGGCGACGCAGCGCGCCGATCCCCGTGCACGGGGCGTCGACGAGGATGCGGTCGTACTCCCCCGGCATCCGGGCCGCGCGCTCGCGTCCGTCCTCTTCGCTGACCTCGACCTCGAGAGGAACGGATGCCACGGCCTGGCGCACCAGTCCCGCTCGGGCCGGGGAGATCTCGTTGGCGTCGAGGTGCGCGCCGTGAGCGAGGGCTTCGGCCGCCAGCAGCGCCGTCTTTCCGCCCGGGCCCGCGCAGAGGTCGAGCCAGCGCTCCCCCTCGTGCACGGGCAGTACGCGGCTGAGCGCCAGGGCGGCGAGCTGCGAGCCCTCGTCCTGCACGCGCACGCGACCGCCCGACGAACGGATCAGCCCCTCGGGATCTCCTCCGCGCGTGGTGAAGGCGGTGGGAGCGAACCGGCCGGCGGTGGCGTCGTCGGGTGTTTCGGCGAGGCCCGGCAGGGCGATCATCGCGACGCGCGGAGCGACGTTGTCGGCCTCAAGCAGCCCCTCCAGCTCGTCGGCGCGGCCCTCGGCGTTCAGGGCGCGGCGCAGCGCCCGGACGATCCACACGGGGTGCGACGTGGTCAGGCCGATGCGCTCGTCGTCGCTGCGGGCGCCCGCCGCGATGCGCTGCATCCACTGACCGGGGTTGTCGCGCGACACCCGGCGTAGCACCGCGTTCGCGAAGCCCGCCGCGCCCTTGCCCCCGCCGTGGCGACGCGCGAGCTCGACGGACTCGTTCACCGCGGCGTGGGAGGCCACCCGCGTCGACAGCAACTGGTGCACGCCGAGGCGCAGAGCATCGAGGACCGCGGGGTCGATGCGTTCGATCGTCCGGTCGGCCGCGGTGGCGATGATCGCGTCGTACGTGCCGCGGCGACGCAGGGTGCCGTACGTCAACTCGGTCGCGAGCGCCGCGTCCTTGGCATCCAGCCGCTGTCGGACGATCGCGTGCGGCAGGAGGAGGTTGGCGTAGGCCTCGTCTTCGGACACCGCGCGCAGCACGTCGAACGCGACGGCGCGTGCTCCCTGCACGCTCACGCGCCCAGCTCCGGCTCGCTCGAACGCAGGCCGCGGAACCAGTCGCCCGCGGCCATGGCCCCCTTGCCGGCCGGCTGAACGGTCTCGAGTCGCAGAGGCGTGGTCCCGGTGCCGACGAGCACGTCTTTGCCGGATGCCGTGACCCGGCCGGGCGGCAGCGGCGGGGCGTCCGCGGGGGCGGCGCGCAGCACCTTGAACCGCGCTCGCTCGAGCGTGGTGTGCGCGCCGGGTTCGGGCGTGACCCCGGCGATCTGGTGCAGGAGGCTGTCGGCATCCCGGGTGAAATCGAGGGCGCCGTCGGCGAGCGTGAGCTTGGGAGCCAACGTGGGCTCGCCCTTCTGCGGCGTCGAGATCGCGGTGCCGTCGGCGATGCCGTCCACGACACGGGCGAGCAGCGGGGCCCCGACCTCGGCGAGGGCGTCGAGCAGGTCAGCCGAGGTGGCCCCCGCGGGGATGTCGTAGCGCTCCTCGGCGAAGACGTCTCCGGCGTCGAGGGCGGCGACCAGTTGGAAGACGCTCGCTCCCGTCACGGTGTCGCCCGCCATGAGCGCCCGCTGCACGGGGGCGGCACCCCGCCAGCGCGGGAGCAGGGAGAAGTGCAGGTTGATCCACCCGTGGTCGGGCGTCGACAGCAGAGGCTCGCGAACGAGACCCCCGTAGGCCACGATCACCCCGAGCTGCGCATCGAGAGCGGTGATCTCGTCGGTGGCCTCGGCATCCAGCCGGTCGGCTTTGATTACCGGGATGCCGAGCTCGTCGGCGGCCTGCGCGACCGGCGACGGCGTGAGAACGCGCTTACGGCCGATCGGGGCGTCGCTGCGGGTTACGACGGCCGCGACCTCGTGCGGGCCGGATGCCAGGGCTCGCAACGACGGGACGGCGACGGCGGGGGTGCCGGCGAAGACGAGGCGCATGGGTCTCCTCAGACTCTCGGGAACGGTCGGACGGGGTGGGAGCCGCCGCTCAGAGGTCGGGCTCGGGGATGTCGAGGCGGACTCTGAGCGTACTGCGCGGCTTCGGACCGCGATCCTTGCGCGACTTGCGCGCGCGGAGGGCGTCGGCGATGACTCCGGCGCGCAGCGCCTCGGCCACCGCGCGGCCATGGGCGTAGTCGAAGCGCACGAGGGCGCGCGACGTCGAGACGTCGGGGGCGGTGGAGGTGTCGACCGGACCGAGGATCGCGAGTGCATCGAGGTCGGGGACGCTCTCGCGCAGCGACTCGAGCAGCACGTCGACGCTCCGGGCGTGTCCGTCGACGCTCGCCACGCGCACGGCCGGCGGCATGCGCAGGGGAAGGCGGTCGAGGAGCTCGCCCCGGGCGTAGGCGGGCTGCGTCCAGGTCGCGAGGGCTCGGGCGACGGGGCCGGCGACCCCCACGAGGTGAACGGGAGCGCCCGGCGCGGCCAGGGCTGCGGCGTTCGACCACCAGCGCAGGCAGTGCTCGCCGATGCGCAGGGCTTCGTTCTGCAGCATGCGGTCGCCGTCGAGGAGGATCACGGCGCGGTACCCCCCGCGGGCGAGCGGCTCGGCACCGCGCGTGGCGATCACGAGAGCGGGGGTCGCGTCGACCTCGGCCACCGGGTGGGTGCCGTCGGCGACGATCACGCGTGTGTTCGGGAAGGCGCGACCCAGTTCGTCGGCGGTGCGCTCACTTCCGGAGGAGGCCATGCGCAGCTTCGTCGAGCCGCAGTGACCGCAGGCCCAGGCGTGGGCGCTGCGGCCGCACCAGGCGCATACGGGAGTGGCGCCCGGACGGGCCGCGCGCAGGGGGCCCGCGCAGTGCTGACAGCGCGCGGGACGCCGGCAATCGGCGCAGACGAGAGAGGGGGCGTAGCCGGGGCGGGCGACCTGCACGAGCACCGGGCCGTTCTGCAGGGCCTCGCGCGCGGCGGCGAACGCCGACGACGGGACGCGCGACTGCCGCTGCTCGCCCTCGCGTGTCGCGCTCAGCACCACGCGCGGGCTCGGCTTGCGCGTCTGCGGGATGTCGCGGACGTAGCCGACCTCGACCAGCCGTTGAACGTCGGTCGAGCGGGTGTGCCCCGCGAACAGCAGGGCCGAGCCCTCGAGCTCCTGCCGCACCAGAGCGGCGTCGCGCGCGTGGACGCCGGGGGCGAGGGGTTCGGCCAGGAGCGTGTCGCCGTCGTCCCAGATGGCCACGAGACCGGTCTGGTGCGCGGGGGCGTAGACGCCCGAGCGGCGGCCGACGACGATGCACGGTACGGGGGCGAGGGTTCGGAGGTACTGCGCGTAGCGCGCGGGACCGGACTGGTCGGAGTCGTCGCGGACGATGGCATCCGGGCTCACGAGTTCGCCCAGCGCCGCCATCAGCTGGGCCTGGTCACGGTAGTCGGGGACCACGAGCACGGCGCTGCGTCCTCTGGCGAGGGTGTGCACGGCGGCGGACGCGAGCAGGTCGGCCCAGGCGCCGCGGGGCAGTTCCGCGTGCGGCCGGGGAGGCGCGTCGACGGCGATCCGCTCCCCGGCGTCGAGAGCGGCGGCGAGGCCCTCGTAGGGTGCGAGCGTCGCGGTGGCGCGCTCGAGGGCGGCGGGCCCGACCTCGGGCGCGGTCGGCGGCGGAGCGGCGGCCCACGCTTTCTCGGCGCGCACCATCCGCTTGGGTACGGCGAGGCGCAAAACGTCGCTCACCGAGCCGGCCGCGCGATCCGCCACCCGCCGCGCGAGCGTGTACAGACGGTCGGGGAGCACCGGCATCGGTGAGACGACCGCCTCGACCGCCGACAATGGTCGCTCGGAGCCGTCGTCGGCCACCACCTCGATGACGAAGGCGTCCATCATGCGCCCGGCGGAGCGCAGCGGCACCTTCACCCGGACGCCCGGGGCCGTGTCGGCGACCAGCGGGTGCGGGACGGCGTAATCGAAGAGCCGGTCGAGCTGCGGCACGGGCGACTCGAGCTGCACGCGCGCGACACGACGCTCGCTCACGAGCTCACTCCCCGGGTGCGGCGGCGGTCGTCGGTTCCGGGGCGTACTCCCCCACGCACTCTCAGAGTCCGGCGGCGGTACGCAGCTCGTCGACGCGGTCGGTGCGCTCCCACGTGAAATCGGGCAGTTCGCGGCCGAAGTGACCGTACGTCGCGGTCTGCGCGTAGATCGGGCGCAGCAGGTCGAGCTGGTCGACGATCGCTGCCGGGCGCAGGTCGAAGACCTCGTGGATCGCCCGCACGATCGCGTCGTCGGCCACGTGCGCGGTGCCGAACGACTCCACGTACAGGCCGACGGGGTTCGCCTTGCCGATCGCGTACGCGACCTGCACCTCGAGCCGGTCGGCGAGACCCGCGGCGACCGCGTTCTTCGCGACCCAGCGCATGGCGTACGCGGCCGAACGGTCGACCTTGGACGGGTCTTTGCCGCTGAAGGCGCCGCCGCCGTGCCGCGAGGCGCCGCCGTAGGTGTCGATGATGATCTTGCGGCCCGTGAGACCCGCGTCTCCCTTGGGGCCGCCGATGACGAAGGGCCCGGCCGGGTTGATGTAGTACTTCACGTCGGGCAGCTCGAGGCCGGTCTCGGCCAGCACCGGGTCGATGACGGCGGCCTGCACCTCGGCGCGCAGATCTTCCTGCGAGATGTCGGGGTGGTGCTGCGTCGACAGCACGACGGAGTCGACCGTCCGGGGCACGAGGCCGTCGTATCCCAGGGTCACCTGCGTCTTGCCGTCGGGGCGCAGGAACGGCAGCGACCCGTCTTTGCGGACGGATGCCAGACGCTCGGCGATGCGATGAGCGGTCCAGGCGGCCATGGGCATGAGCTGCGGGGTCTCGTTGGTGGCGAAGCCGAACATGATGCCCTGATCGCCGGCGCCCTGGAGGTCGCGCGGGTCGACGGAGCCGCGCTCACGCTGCTCGAAGGCCTTGTTGACGCCCGCGGCGATGTCGGAGGACTGAGCTCCGATCGAGACCGAGACGCCGCACGAGTCGCCGTCGAAGCCGGTGTCGCTCGAGGTGTACCCGATGCGGTTGACCACGTCGCGCACGATCGCCGGGATCTCGACGTACGCGCGGGTGGACACCTCACCGGCGACATGGACGAGACCGGTCGTGACGAGCGTCTCGACAGCCACGCGACCGGTGGGGTCCTCGGTCAGGATGGCGTCGAGGATGCTGTCGGAGATCTGGTCGCAGATCTTGTCGGGGTGACCCTCGGTGACGGACTCGGACGTGAACAGGCGCAGGTCGGTCAAAACGACTCCGGAGAAGTGTGGGGCGGGGATGGGCACAAGTATGCCCCGGGCGGCGATGAGCCGCCCGGGGCATCGTCACATCTGTGAACAGATCACGAGAGTGCGCAGGCTGTGGATTACTCCGCAGCGCGCAGGCGCAGCTTGTCTTCGTGGATTTCGTGCAGCGCGATCGTGAGGGGCTTGTCTTCGACGGTGGAGTCGACCAGGGGTCCCACGTTGTCGAAGAGGTTTCCCTCGTGCAGGTCGGAGTAGTAGTCGTTGATCTGACGCGCGCGCTTGGACGCGTAGATGACGAGCTGGTACTTCGAGTCGACCTTGTCGAGCAGAGCGTCGATGGGCGGGTCGATGATGCCCTTGTCACGTCCGGCCATGGGGAACCTCCTGGTTCGGCGGGATGGGGTGGATGCGGCGCCGGGAGCGCCGAAGCATCCTCTTATTCTAGCCGACGCCGGCCCGGGCTGTGCCGAGGCTCGTCGGCTGGGTTCCCCTCCCCTCGGTTCGGGGCGCGTTCGTCCGTTCGGGGCGCGGAATGACGCGCCCCATACGCCGGATCGCGCCCCGAACGGGGAGGGACCGGGGCTCAGCGCTGCGCGGCGGCCAGGGCGACGACCTCGGCGGCGGCCGAGGCGACGTCCTCGTTCACGACGCGGTAGTCGAACTCGTTCTGCGCCGCGAGCTCGACGCGCGCGGTGCGCAGGCGTCGGGCGCGCTCCTCGGCATCCTCGGTCCCCCGGCCGACCAGGCGCTGCACGAGCTCGTCCCAGCTCGGCGGGAGCAGGAACACGAGGGTCGCCGAGGGATCGGCCGCGCGCACCTGACGGGCGCCCTGCAGGTCGATCTCGAGCAGGGCCGTACCCCCCTCGGCGAGGACGCGCTCGATGGGAGCGCGCGGAGTGCCGTAGCGGTTCTTGTTGTGCACCACCGCCCACTCCAGCAACTCCCCCGAGGCGACCAGACGGTCGAACTCGGCGTCGTCGACGAAGTAGTAGTGCTCCCCCTCGACCTCGCCCGGGCGCGGGACGCGGGTGGTGGCCGAGACCGAGAGGTGGATCTCGGGATAGTTCTGCTTGATGTGCGCGGCGACCGTGCCCTTGCCGACCGCGGTGGGCCCGGCGAGCACGATCAGGCGGCTGCGCCCTTCGCGCGGGCCGGGCTCGGGCCAGCGCGTGTCGAGATACTGCCGCAGGGCGTTGCGCTGCCGCGTGCCGAGCCCGCCGAGGCGCTTGACCGGGGAGATCGAGAGCGACGCGAGGATGCGATCGCGCTTGCTTTCGCCGACCGCGGGGATCGCCGTCAAGAACTCGGTCACGCGCATCGCGCCGGCCGCGGAGAGCGGGTCGGCGAGCCCGCGGCGCAGCAGCTCCTGGGGCGAGATGACACGGGTCGACACGTCGCGCTTGAGCGCGGCGCGCTCGCGGCGGGCCTCGACGGCACGGCGCGAGGCGGCGGCACGGTCGACCTCGGGTGGGCGACGGGTTTCAGCCATGCAGGGACTCCCGGTAGAGCGCGGCGCGCTCGTCGATGCGGGCGGCGAGACGGTCGGGTCCGACCGCGAGAATGCTTCGGCTCTCGTTGGCCACGACAGCCTTCGCGACGTAACCGAAGAGGCGGCGCAGATCGGTCGGGGCCGCTCCCTGCGCACCGAAACCGGGGGCGAGGATCGGCATGCCCGCCAGAGCCACATCCCCCAGGCCGAAGGCCGACCGGTCCACCGTGGCGCCGACGACGACACCCACGGGACCGAGGGCCCCGGGCGCGCCGATGTTGGCCTCGTTGACATCGTGCGCGACGCGCGCGGCGACGTGTTCGTGGTCGCCCACGGCCTGGGCGTCGTCGACGATCGCGCTCTGCAGGGCACGGGCTTCGGGGTTGCTCGTCGCGGTCAGCACGAACGCCCCCTTCCCGTGATGGACGGCGAGCGACAGCGTGTCGCGCAGCGAGTCGGCACCCATGTACGGCGAGAGGGTCACGGCATCCGCCTCGAGAGGAGAACCGGGCGCGAGCCACGCGTGGGCGTAGCCCTCCATGGTCGTCCCGATGTCGCCGCGCTTCGCGTCCGCGATCACGATCAGCCCCGCATCGCGCGCAGCGGCCATGACGTCCTCGAGGGCGGCGAATCCGCGCGAGCCGTAGCGCTCGTAGAACGCCACCTGCGGTTTGACGACGCCGACCCGGCCGCGGGCGGCCTCGACCACCCGCAGGCCGAAATCGCGCGCGCCGTCGGCCGTGGCATCCAGCCCCCACGCCGACAGCAGAGCGGCGTGGGGGTCGATGCCGACGCACAGGGCGCCGTGCAGGTCGAGGGCGGCGCTGAGCCGCTGTCCGAAGGTGTCGCTCACAGACGTCCCGCGCGATCCACGGCGTACTCCTGGAGGCTGCGCACTCCGAAGCCGTCCTTCATCGCCCCGAGAGCGCTCACCGCGGCGCCGAGGACGGCCATGGTGGTGAAGAGGGCCTTGTCGGCGGCGACCGCCGCCGCGCGGATCTCGTATCCGTCGGCACGAGCGGTGCCGCCGGAGGGAGTGTTGACGATCATGTCGATCTCGCCCGCGTTGATGAGGTCGACCACGTTCTGCTGATCGGACCCCTGCGTCTCGGAGTACTTCTCGACGACCTTCACCCGGATGCCGTTGCGCGCCAGGATCTCCGCGGTGCCCTCGGTGGCCATGAGCTCGAAGCCGAGCTCCTGCAGCCGGTGGGCGGGCAGGATGACGGCGCGCTTGTCGGCATCGGCGACCGAGATGAAGACGGTACCGGAGGTCGGCATCCCGCCGTATGCGGCTTCCTGCGACTTCGCGAACGCCGTCGGGAAGTCGCGGTCGATGCCCATGACCTCACCGGTCGAGCGCATCTCGGGGCCGAGGACCGAGTCGACCGTGTGACCGTCGGCGGTGCGGAACCGCTTGAACGGCAGCACGGCCTCCTTCACGGCGACGGGGGCGTCGAGCGGCACGCGCGAGCCGTCCTGCTCGGGGAGCAGCCCCTCGGCGATGAGCTCGGCGACGGTGTTGCCCGCCATGATGCGGCTGGCGGCCTTCGCGAGCGGGATGCCGAGGGCCTTCGACACGAAGGGTACGGTGCGGCTGGCGCGGGGGTTCGCCTCGATGACGTAGAGGACGCCCGCCGAGATCGCGAACTGCACGTTCAGCAGGCCGCGGACACCGACGCCCTTCGCGATCGCGAGGGTCGCCTCGCGGACGCGGTCGATCTCCGTGCGCCCGAGCGAGACCGGCGGGAGCGTGCACGAGGAGTCGCCGGAGTGGATGCCGGCCTCCTCGAGGTGCTCCATGACACCTCCGATGTACAGGTCGGTGCCGTCGAACAGGGCGTCGACGTCGAGCTCGATCGCGTCATCGAGGAAGCGGTCGACGAGCAGCGGGAGGCCGGGGCCGATGATGGCCTGGTCGGCGACGCGCACGAAGTAGTCGCGCAGAGCCTCGGTCGAGTACACGATCTCCATGCCGCGGCCGCCGAGCACGAAGCTCGGGCGGACGAGCACGGGGTACCCGATCTCTTCGGCCACGGTCACGGCTCCCTCGACGTCGATCGCGGTGCCGTTTCGCGGGGCGACGAGGCCGGCCTCGTCGAGCAGGCGCGAGAACAGTTCGCGCTCCTCGGCGAGGTCGATGGCCTCGGGGCTCGTGCCGAGGATCGTGTAGCCGGCGGCCTCGATGCCCTTGGCCAGGCCCAGCGGGGTCTGTCCGCCGAGCTGGCAGACGACACCGAGGATGGTGCCCGACTGGCTCTCGGCGTACAGCACCTCGAGCACGTCCTCGAGCGTCAGCGGCTCGAAGTACAGGCGATCGGAGGTGTCGTAGTCGGTCGACACGGTCTCGGGGTTGCAGTTGACCATGACCGTCTCGTACCCGGCGTCCGACAGGGCGAACGACGCGTGCACGCACGAGTAGTCGAACTCGACGCCCTGACCGATGCGGTTCGGGCCCGAGCCGATGATGACGACCTTCGTGCGATCGGACGGCGTGACCTCGGTTTCGGCGTCGTACGAGGAGTAGTGGTACGGCGTGAGCGCCGGGAACTCCCCCGCGCAGGTGTCGACGGTCTTGTACACGGGGCGCACGTCGAGCGAGTACCGGGCGCCACGGACCTCGGCCTCGTCGAGACCGCGGATCTCGGCGATCTGCGCGTCGCTGAAACCGTGCTCCTTCGCGATGCGGAGGGTCTCGGCATCCAGCTCGGAAGCCTCGCCGATGAAGGCGGCGACTTCGTTGATGAGCACCATCTGATCGATGAACCACGGGTCGATGGCCGTGGCGTCGAAGGCCTGCTCGGGCGTCGCGCCCTTGCGCAGCGCCTGCTGCAGCACGACGATGCGGCCGTCGGTCGGGGTCTTCGCGATCTCGAGCAGCTCGTCCACGGAGCGCGACTCCTCGCCCCAGTGGAAGCTCGACCCGCGCTTCTCGAGCGAACGGAGCGCCTTCTGCAGGGCGGTGGTGTAGTTGCGGCCGATCGCCATGGCCTCGCCCACCGACTTCATGGTGGTGGTCAGGGTGGTGTCGGCGGCGGGGAACTTCTCGAAGTTGAACCGCGGCACCTTGACGACGACGTAGTCGAGCGTGGGCTCGAAGCTCGCCGGAGTCACCTTGGTGATGTCGTTGGGGATCTCGTCGAGCCGGTAGCCGATGGCGAGCTTCGCGGCGATCTTGGCGATCGGGAAGCCGGTGGCCTTCGACGCCAGGGCCGACGAGCGCGAAACGCGCGGGTTCATTTCGATGACGATGATGCGCCCGGTCGCGGGGTCGACCGCGAACTGGATGTTGCAGCCACCGGTGTCGACGCCGACGGCGCGGATGATGTCGATGCCGATGTCGCGCAGCCGCTGGTACTCGCGGTCGGTGAGGGTGAGGGCGGGAGCCACGGTGATCGAGTCGCCGGTGTGCACGCCGACGGGGTCGACGTTCTCGATCGAGCAGACGACCACCGTGTTGTCGGCGGTGTCGCGCATGAGCTCGAGCTCGTACTCCTTCCACCCGAGGATCGACTCCTCGAGCAGCACCTCGTTGGTGGGCGAGTCGTGCAGGCCCGCGCCGCCGATGCGTCGCAGGTCGGCCTCGTCGTACGCGAAGCCCGATCCGAGGCCGCCCATCGTGAACGAGGGGCGGACGACGAGCGGGTACCCGAGCTTCTCGGCTCCGGCGAGCAGTTCGTCCATCGAGTGACAGATGACGGATGCCGCGACGTCGGCGCCCGCCTCGATGACGAGCTCCTTGAAGATCTGGCGGTCCTCACCGCGGTTGATCGCGTCGAAGTCCGCGCCGATGAGCTCGACGTCGTACTTCTCGAGGATGCCGCGCTTGTGCAGCTGGATCGCCGCGTTCAGCGCCGTCTGGCCGCCGAGCGTGGGGAGCACGGCGTCGGGCTTCTCTTTCGCGATGATCGACTCGATCACCTCGGGGGTGATGGGCTCGATGTAGGTCGCGTCCGCGAAGTCGGGGTCGGTCATGATCGTCGCGGGGTTGGAGTTGACGAGGATGACGCGCACCCCCTCTTCGCGAAGGACGCGGCAGGCCTGGGTGCCGGAGTAGTCGAACTCGCAGGCCTGACCGATCACGATCGGGCCGGAGCCGATGACGAGGACGGAGTTGATGTCGTCGCGCTTAGGCATTGGTCTTGGTCTCCTGGTTCGCGATCACCATGTCGCGGAAGCGGTCGAACAGGTAGTTGGCGTCGTGGGGGCCCGAGGCGGCCTCGGGGTGGTACTGGACGCTGAAGGCGGGGATGTCGAGGGCGCGCAGTCCCTCGACGACGTTGTCGTTGAGGCCGATGTGGCTCACCTCGACGCGGCCGAAGCCGTTCGGGCTGTCGACGACCTGATCGAGCGGGGCGTCGACGGCGAAGCCGTGGTTCTGGGAGGTGATCTCGACGCGGCCGGTGGTCTTGTCGAGCACCGGCTGGTTGATGCCGCGGTGTCCGAACGGCAGCTTGTACGTGCCGAAGCCGAGGGCGCGCCCCAGCAGCTGATTGCCGAAGCAGATGCCGAAGAACGGCAGGCCGTCGCCGAGGACGGCGCGGAGCAGCTCGACGTGTTGGTCGGATGCCGCGGGGTCGCCGGGACCGTTCGAGTAGAAGGCCGCGACCGGCTCGATCGCGCGGATGTCGTCGATCGTGGCGGACTGCGGGAAGACGTGCACGTCGAAGCCGCGGGCCGCGAGGTTCACGATCGTGGACTGCTTGACGCCCAGGTCGAGGACGGCGAGGTTGCCGATCCGTTCCGCGGTGGCGGGCGTGACCTCGACCTCGGTGACCGAGACCTCGGCCGACAGGTTGCGGCCCGCCATGCCCGGGGCCTCGCGCACGCGGCGCAGCTGCTCCTCGGCATCCAGGTTCGCGGCCTCCCCCGAGAAGACGCCGCCGCGCATGCTGCCCGAGGAGCGGATGCGGCGGGTCACCGCGCGGGTGTCGATGCCCGAGATGCCGACGATCCCGTCTTCCACTAGGGCGTCGTCGAGCGAACGGTCGGCACGCCAGTTCGACACCATGCGCGAGGGATCGCGCACGACGTAGCCGGCGACCCAGATGCGCCGCGACTCGGGGTCCTCCTCGTTGACACCGGTGTTGCCGATGTGGGGGGCGGTCTGCAGCACGATCTGTCCGGCGTAGGAGGGGTCGGTGATCGTCTCCTGGTACCCGGTCATGCCGGTGGCGAAGACGACCTCGCCGAGGGTCTCTCCGCGCGCGCCGTAGGCACGGCCGGTGTAGCGGGTACCGTCTTCGAGGACGAGGACGGCGGGGTCTCGCGTGAGGCGCGAGGAACTGATCAGGGCGGTCATGCGTCGCTTCCTGTCGTGGTGATGAGGGGACGGACGGCGTCGGCGAGGGCTTTCGCCGAGGCGTCCTGGGGTCGGAGGTAGGTGTCGACGACCGTGTCGTCGTCGATGCGCCAGCTGATGCGCGTCAGGCCGTCGCGCTCGACCACGCGGTCGATGGCGACGGTGGCCTGGGCGGCGTCCACCAGGCGGTCGCGGGTGAGCGCGATGCGGGGCTGGCCCTGGAGGTCGAGGGCGACGCCGGCCGTGGTGACGGTGACGTCGACGCGGGAGCGGAAGCCGAGGCCCGTGATCGCGAGGCGTTCGAGCGGCTCGTCGTGTCGGGTCGTGGCGACGTAGAGCCCCGAGAACGCCGCCGTCTCGACGGCGCCTTCGGGCAGCTCCCCCACCGGGGCGGTGTAGCGCGCATCGCGCCGCGTTCGTCGGACCCACGCCCAGGCGAGCAGGGCCAGCAGCACGATGGCCACGCCGATCATGACGAGCAGGGCGCCCTCACGGCTCACGAGAGCGCTCCGGGCGCGTCGAGCACGGCGCCGTCGACGACGGTCGGGATGCCGGCGCGCACGGTCCACCGCACCTCTCCCGGCAGCTCCCGTCCGAGGTAGGGCGAGTTGGTGCTGCGACCCGCGAGGTCACCAACCGCGAAGGGACGCGACGGGCGCGGGTCGTAGAGGGTGAAGGTGGCGGGCTGTCCCTCGGCCACGGGGGTGCCGTGGCCGTCGAGGCGACCGATGCGCGCCGGCGTCGCCGACATCACACGGGCCACGTCGGCCCAGGTCATCAGGCCCGTCTCGACCATGGCCTGGTGCACGACGCGCAGGGCGCTCTCGAGGCCGACCATGCCGTTGGCTGCCGCCGCCCACTCGCAGGCCTTCGCCTCGGTCGGGTGCGGGGCGTGGTCGGTGGCGACGATGTCGATCGTGCCGTCGGCCAGACCCTCGCGCACGGCGAGGACGTCTTCTTCGCGGCGCAGCGGCGGGTTGACCTTGAAGCGCGCGTCGTAGTCACGCACGAGCTCGTCGGTCAGCAGCAGGTGGTGCGGGGTGACCTCTGCGGTGACGTTGACGCCGCGCTTCTTGGCCCAGCGGATGATGTCGACCGAGCCTGCGGTGCTGAGGTGGCACACGTGCAGGCGGGAGCCGACGTGCTCGGCCAGCAGCACGTCGCGGGCGATGATCGACTCCTCGGCGACGGCGGGCCAGCCGGTGAGCCCCAGCTCGGCCGAAACGGCGCCCTCGTTCATCTGGGCGCCCTCGGTGAGCCGAGGGTCCTGCGCGTGCTGCGCGATGACCCCGTCGAACGCCTTCACGTACTCCAGGGCCCGCCGCATGATGAGCGGGTCGAAGACGCAGAAGCCGTCGTCGCTGAAGACGCGGACGCGGGCCCGGGAGTCGGCCATCGCGCCGAGCTCGGCGAGACGCTCGCCCTTCTGCCCCACGGTCACGGCGCCGATGGGCTGCACGTGCACGTAGCCGGCGGCCTCTCCGAGGGCGAGTTCCTGCTCGACCACGCCCGCGGTGTCGGCGACGGGCGAGGTGTTCGGCATGGCGAAGACGGTGGTGAACCCGCCCGCGGCGGCGGCACGGGACCCGGTGAGGATCGTCTCGGACGCCTCGTACCCGGGCTCGCGCAGGTGCACGTGCAGGTCGACCAGGCCGGGAAGGGCGACGAGCCCGTCGGCGTCGACGACCGTGGCACCCGCGTGCGACAGACCGGAACCGGTCTCGGCGACGATTCCGTCGCGGACGAGGAGGTCGGTGGCATCCTGACCCTCGATGCGCGCGCCGCGCACCAGAAGCGTCTGGGGGGTGGCGTGGCTCATCGGAGGTCCTCTTTCTCGGTGTGGGGCCGAACGCCTGCCAGCAGCAGGTACAGAACGGCCATCCGCACGGAGACACCGTTCGTGACCTGCTCGAGCACCGTCGAGCGAGGCGAATCGGCGGCTTCGGCGGAGATCTCCAGACCCCGGTTCATGGGACCGGGATGCAGGACAATGCTACCGTCCGGCAGAGCCGCCAAGCGCCGTGCATCAAGACCGTACCGGCGGGAATACTCCCGTTCAGTCGGGAAATACGCGGCGCTCATTCGTTCGAGCTGGATGCGGAGCATCATGAGGGCGTCCGGACCCGCCGCGATCGCGTGATCGAGGTCGTAATCGACCTCGACGGGCCACCCGCTGACGTCCTGCGGCACGAGCGTCGGAGGCGCGACCAGCGTGACGCGGGCGCCCAGGGTGTGCAGCAGCCAGACGTTCGAGCGCGCGACACGCGAGTGCAGCACGTCGCCGACGATCGTCACCCGGATGCCGCTGAGGTCGCGGCCGCGGCTGTCGTCGTCGAACAGGCGCTTGCGGATCGTGAATGCGTCGAGCAGGGCCTGGGTGGGGTGCTCGTGGGTGCCGTCGCCCGCGTTGACCACGCCCGCGCTGATCCAGCCCGAGGTCGCGAGGGTCCGCGGGGCACCGGACGCACCGTGGCGGATGACCACGGCATCCGCCCCCATCGCCTGGAGCGTTTGCGCCGTGTCCTGCAGCGACTCGCCCTTGCTGACGCTCGAGCCCTTCGCCGAGAAATTAATGACGTCGGCGGAGAGGCGCTTGGCGGCGGCCTCGAACGAGATCCGCGTGCGCGTGGAGTCCTCGAAGAACAGGTTGACCACGGTCTTCCCGCGGAGCGTGGGGAGTTTCTTGACCTCGCGCCGCTGGGTGTCGGCCATGTCCTCGGCGACATCGAGGATCTCGAGGGCGTCTTCTCGCGAGAGGTGCTGGGTGTCGAGGAGGTGCCTCATGACTCGATCGTCACCTCCTCGATGCCGTCGATCTCGGCGAGGCGCACGTTGACGCGCTCGTCACGGGCGCTGGGGAGGTTCTTGCCCACGAAGTCGGGGCGGATCGGCAGCTCGCGGTGACCGCGGTCGATCAGCGTCGCGAGACGCACGGCGGCGGGACGACCGATGTCCTGCAGCGCGTCGAGAGCGGCGCGGATGCTGCGGCCCGAGAACAGCACGTCGTCGATCAGCACGACGGTCTTCCCGTCGATGCCGCCGGCGGGGATCTCGGTCTTGCGCGGCGCCCGCGTGGGATTGCGGTGCAGGTCGTCGCGATACATCGTCACGTCGAGAGAGCCGACCGGGACGGGAGCGCCGCCGAACTCGCTGACGAGAGGACCGATCCGGTTCGCGAGCGTGACGCCGCGGGTCGGGATGCCGAGGAGGACGAGTCCTTCCGGTCCTTTGTTGGACTCCAGGATCTCGTGCGAAATGCGCGTCAAAGCGCGGGCGATATCGGCATCGTGCATGACGGTGCGCGTATTCATCCGCCGCTCCCTTCTCCGCCTCACGGGACGGGGTTAAAGGTTGCTGTGGTTCGTCGACGAGTCTAGCGGGTGCGTCGGCGGGGGCGCAGGGTTTCCGGCGGCGAGCGCGATGTTCCGTGTCCCGGTAACGGTGTCTCGCCGGCCGGGCCGGCCCGTCACACGCGGGGTTCTATTCGTCGTCGTCGGCGACGATCTCCGCCTTGAAGCCGGAGGAATTCTGCATCCACCCGGCATAGTGCTGCGGTCCGCCGGCGAAGGGATAGCGCTCCTGATACAGCGGCTGCCAGCCGTGCTCCGACGCCGCAGCCATGATGGCGTCGACCTGCGCACGCGAACCAGCACGGAACGCGAGATGGTTCACACCCGGGGCGCGACGGTCGTGGTCCGGGCGAGACAGGTTCGGTGACGTGGTGAGGCTGAGGTACGCGCCCCCCGCCGCCCACGACTCCCCCTCCGACCACTCGGCCGTCCGCTCGAAGCCGAGCTGCGTCAGCAGCCACCCCCACTCCGTGCGCGCCACGCCCGGGTCCGCGACCCACACTTCAACGTGGTGGAAACCGGGCACGTTCAGCCCGCAGTCACTTCGGCGGCGGCCCGCTCGGCGGCGGCACGCTCACCGCTGGGCGTGGAACGGATCGGGTGTCCCGTCGTGGTCAGGCAGCGACCGCTGGCCAGATCCCACTTCCAGTCGTGCAGCGAGCACGTCAGCACGCCGTTCTCGATCTTGCCGGTCTTGGTGAGGTCCGCACGCAGGTGCGGGCAGCGACGCTGAACGGTCCAGCCGTCGATCTCGGCATCCTCGGTCTGATCCGACTGCTCGGCGTACCAGTTCTCGACGTACTCGATGCGGTCGCGCGAGAGGCACTTCAGGAACGTGGTGAGGAACTCGTTGAACTTGCCCGAACGACCCACCTCGAACTGCATGGACAGGAAGATCGAGTTCGACCAGTCGATCTCGTGGTCGCGGATGTTCGTCGACACGAGGTCGGCGGGCACCGTGTACCAGTAGATGCACTCCTCGCCCGCGTACTCGCGGACCTTCGCCTTGGGGAAGTCCACGACCATGTCGAGCTCGCCGATGCGGAAGCGCACCATGCCGCCGACGCCGTTGCGAATGGTGCGGGCGCGACGCAGCAGCGGCTCCCACCACTCCTTGATCGCCGCGAGCATCTCGGCCGGCGGCAGCACCTCCGCGCGGGTGGCCTCTTCGGCCTGTACCTCGGCCTGGCGGCTGTCGCGCTGCTCGGCCAGGTAGTTCCACTTGTCGCCGAAGACACGCTCGATCTCGGCATCCGTGTACAGCGTCTGGGTGACCGTGACGTCCGACCCCTGCACCTCGACCTCGGTCCCCGGGAGGAACAGGTAGCCCTTCTGGTCGGGGCGCTGCTCCTTCATGTGCGCGAGGAACTCCCGCTGGTCGGTGAAGATCGAGTCGTTCTCAAGGCCCGTTCCGTTGTAGCGGAACAGCTCCTCGCGCAGGAACATCGGCGGACCGGCCATCGGGAACACGTGCTCGGCGTCGACCTTCTCGATGTAGTACATCGCGCGCTTGTTCTGCGCGTCGCGCTTGAGCTGCGCGAAGTTCTGCTTCGCGTCCTGGGGCAGGTCGTAGACCATGGGCCACCAGATCGCACCGGAGACCTGGGTGAAGTACGCGTCGGGCTTGCCGAAGTCGAAGAGCTTCTCGAGATCGAGCGGGTGCGAGTCGTTCTGGTTGAGGATCGACGCGGTGCCGTCATCGAGCGACAGGGACGAGTCGCCGATCGGACCGTCGGAGGGGGCGCGCAACGGCGTCACCATGAGCTTCAGCTCGCCGAACTGCAGGGGCACGCCGGCCTCGGTGCGGATGAGGTTCGTGTAGCCGAGCGCGATGAGATCCTGCTCGAGGTCATCGGTCGGGTACTCGGGCAGGAGGACCTTGATGTCCTTCGACACGTACCGCTCCAGCATCGCCGGATCGAAGTGATCGCGGTGGCGGTGCGAGATGTACAGGAAGTCCGCCTTGCCGAAACGCTCCCAGTCGAGGGCGCGGTTGTCGGGGAAGGGGAACCACGAACCGAAGAAGCTCGGGCCGATGACGGGGTCGCAGATGATGCTGCCGCCGCGCGTCTCGATGAACATTCCCGCGTGGCCGAGGCCGGTGATCTTCATGCCGCTCCTGTGTCGTTGGCGAACCAGAAGAGTCTACGCGGGGGCGGCTGAACGGGTTCGGGGAGAGCGGGCGGGTCGGCGAAGTCCCGCCTCGGCGCTCACGGCCCCAGCAGCCCCCGGATGTCGTCGGCGTCCAACGACGCCGCGAACGCATCGTCGTCGTCGATCACCGCATCGAACAGCGCAGCCTTGCGCTGCTGCAGGGCTCGCACCTTCTCTTCCACCGTGCCCGCGGCGATCAGCCGGTAGACGAACACGCTCTGGGTCTGCCCGATGCGGTGCGCACGGTCGATGGCCTGCGACTCCGCGGCGGGGTTCCACCAGGGGTCGAGAACGAACACGTATTCCGCCTCGGTGAGAGTCAGCCCGAACCCGCCCGCCTTGAGGCTGATCAGGAACACCGGGGCGTCTCCCCCGCGGAACCCGTCGATCACTTCCCCGCGCCGAGCGGTGGAGCCGTCGAGGTGCGCGTACGACAAGCCCGCGGCATCCAACCTCTCGGCGGCGAGGTCGAGGAACGACGTGAACTGACTGAACACCAACGCGCGGTGCCCCTCGGCGGCCACCTCGACGAGACGCTCGAGCAGCACATCGAGCTTCGCCGACCCGAGGTGCGCGTCGCGTTCGTCGACGAGCCCCGGCGCCAGCGCGAGCATGCGCAGCAGGGTCAGGGACCGGAACACGATGAAGCGCTGCCGATCCAGGTCGTCGAGAAGACCCAGCACCTTCTGCCGCTCGCGCTGCAGCACGCGGTCGTAGAGCTCCTGATGGGCGGGGCCGAGGGGCACGGCGATCTCCTGCTCCTGCTTGGGAGGGAGATCGGATGCCACCACGTCCTTCGTCCGGCGGAGCAGGAACGGCCGCACCCGCCGACGCAGGCGTTCGAGCGTCTTCTCGCGGTGCGCGCTCGCCGCCGCGGCCGAGATGGCGGTCGGGGCGTCCGTGGGGAGCTGTTCGATCGCCCGCGTGTAGTCCTCGCGGAACTGACGGATCGAGGGGAACAGCCCCGGGGCGGTGAGAGCCAGCAGGGCCCAGAGGTCGTCGAGACCGTTCTCGATCGGTGTGCCCGTCGCGGCGAACACCGCGTCGGCGGTGAGAGAGGCGATCGCCCGGTGGATCCGCGTCGCGGGGTTCTTCACGAACTGCGCCTCGTCGAGCACGACGCCCGCCCAGTGCGGCACGCCGAACTCTTCGGCATCCGTCCGCACGACCCCGTAGGGGGCGACCACGATGTCGACTCCCGCGGCGATCTCGGCGATCGTCTGCGCGCGGCGCACCGAGGTGGCTTCGACGAGGGCGACCCGCAGGTCGGGAGCGAAACGTGCCGCCTCGTCGCGCCAGGTGGGCAGCACCGACGTGGGGGCGACCACGAGCCAAGGACGGCTCTCGCCGAGAGCGCGCGTGTGCGCAACCAGGGCGAGCAGCTGCAGCGTCTTGCCGAGACCCATGTCGTCGGCCAGGATCCCGCCCAGCCGGTGCGCGTGCAGAAGGGCGAGCCACGACAGCCCCTCGCGCTGATACGGTCGCAGCTCGGCACGGAACCCGCGGGGCGTCGGCACCACCGGCACCTCGGTGACGTCGTGCAGAGCCCGCGCCAGTGCACGCCATTCGACGGCGGCCTCGGACTGATCGGCGAGGTCCTCGAACTCCGCCCAGAGCGCCAGATGGGTCCGAGGCAGACGCGGCCCGGTCTCCCACTCGTCGAGAGACGCAGCCTCTTCCAGCAGCTCCCGCAGACGCTGCAGCGCGGGGTGCGCGAGAGAGAACCAGGCGCCATCCGAGAGCTTGATGCGCGTCCGCCCCCGCGACAGGGCCGAGAACAGCATCCCGAACGGGATCATCCGCCCCTCGATGGTCACGACGATCCCCAGGTCGAACCAGTCCCGGTCGAGGGACTCCACCGCCGTGATGCGCAGCGACGGGTCTCCCCGCAGCTCGCGGAACGTCGGCGCCGTCCCCGTCGTCACCACGCGTACCTCATCGAGCACGTCCACGGCGGGAAGCACCCGCGTCGCGAACACCGCGGCATCGGCGTCGCGTAGGATCGCGCTCGCCGCGATCGGTAGATCGCATGCCGATGTCCACGCGGTCTCGAATCGCTCCCCGATCTGCGTCTCGGCGCGCTCGTCCCGCTCCGGATCGTCGCCGCCCGAGCCGTAGACGACGCGGTGGCCACCCGGATACGCCCAGGTGAGGCGGTACGTCACGACGTCGTCCTCGTAGCCGACCGCCACCTCGAGGGTGGGGCGGGCGGGCGGCGGCGCGGGGACCCCCGCTCCCACGGACAGGGGCGCGCGCCGCGCGAGCCGGGGGTACGCCTCCGCCACGAACTCCGCGGCGTCCGACGGGGGCACATGCACCGGGGCCCTGCCCAGGAGCGACGGCAGCGGCTCGGGCAGGTCGACCGCCGCGAGCACGATCGGTACCGGGTCGACGTCGAGGTCATAGGCGAACAGCCCCGAGCCGCCCATCGCGCGGGCGTGCGCGGCATCCGTCATGCGCCCGTCGAGCTCGAGGGCCGCCGATACGCGAAGTGCTCCCCCGCCGACCGCGTCGAGGGCCACCCGGGCCGTGGCATCACGCGCGAGTCGCACCTGTTGCTGCGCGTGCATCGGAACGAGAGGGATGCCGAGCCCTTCGGCGGCGGCGAGGTGCGGCCACAGCAGCGGCGAGTCGACGGTGTCGAGAGCCACGGTGTCTCCGGAGGGAGCGAAGGGACCCGCCGTGCGCAGGGCCTGCGCGAGGGCGTGGAGCTCGGCGAACCACCGGACGTGCGCGGGGTCGAACCGGCCGGAGGAACGCCTCACGGCATCCCACGTGACATTGGCGCGGATCCAGGCGTCACGCACGCCGCGCACGAGGGGGCGGGCGGCGAGTTGCAGGTCGTCCTGCCGCTTCGCGAGCGACCGCGGGGTCACCGGCACGACGGCGCGGGCACCCCAGCGGGACGGGTCGTACGCCTCGCGCTGGCGCAGTTCGACGCCGAGGGCGAGCGGCTCGTACGCGGCCGGCTCGCCCGCGGGGACGAGGTCGCGCCACGAGGTCACGGTGCGATCCTCCCCCGGACTCCCGACATCGCCGCTCCCCCGGCACTCGAGCATGCATAAACGCGATCCGCGCTCGTAAACGCGCTCTCCACGCGTTTACGGGCGCGAGAAGCGTTTATGCGTGAGGGGTCGGCCGGTGGGACCGTCGACGCCCCTCGGCACCGGGAGCGGAAACGACGCGACGCGACCGCCGACGGGAAGTCGGGGCCGCGTCGGGGCACGTCGGAAGGGATCAGGACGAACGCGCGATCCGCGCCAGCACGCCGTGCACGAACGATCCGGAATCGTCCGTCGAGAACTCCTTGGCGAGCTCCACGGCCTCGTCGATCGCGACGGCGGTGGGAACCTCGTCGTTGTACAGGATCTCCCACGCGCCCATGCGCAGCAGCGCACGGTCCACGGCGGGCATACGCTGCAGCGACCAGTCCTTGGCGAACGTGGTGATCTGCTCGTCGATCGCGTCGCGGTTGTCGATCACGCCGTCGACGATGTCGCGGGCGTAGAGCCAGGATGCCTCGCGGGCGGGCTCGTTCGCCGCGCGCTTGGCCTCGGTGGCCAGCATGATCGACAGTTCTTCGCCGCGGACGTCGGCCTGGAAGAGGATGTCGAGGGCGCGCTTGCGCGCTTTCGTACGGGCGCTCAAGGTCAGCTGATGCGGCCGAGGTACTCGCCGGTGCGAGTGTCGACCTTGATCTTGGTGCCGGTCTCGAGGAACAGGGGAACCTGCATCTCGTAGCCGGTCTCGACGGTGGCGGGCTTGGTGCCGGCCGAGGAGCGGTCGCCCTGCAGGCCGGGCTCGGTGTACGTCACCTCGAGGATGACGGACGGCGGCATCTCGACGTAGAGCGGGTTGCCGTTGTTGAGCGCGATCTGCACCTGCTGGTTCTCGAGCAGGAAGTTGGCGGCATCGCCGACGGTGGCGGCACCGACCGTGATCTGGTCGTAGTCGGCGACGTCCATGAACACGAAGCCGTCGCCGTCGTTGTACAGGTACGTGAAGTCGCGGCGGTCGACGTTCTCGGTTTCGATCTTGGCGCCGGCGTTGAAGGTCTTGTCGACGACCTTGCCGCTCATGACGTTCTTCAGCTTCGTGCGGACGAACGCGCCGCCCTTTCCGGGCTTGACGTGCTGGAACTCCACGACGCTCCAGAGCTGACCGTCGATGTTCAGGACGACGCCGTTCTTGATGTCTGCAGTGGATGCCATGAGTGCCGATATTCCGTTTCGTGAGTCGAAGTGGGCGAGAGCCCGACGTCAGAGTCTACGCGATCCCCGCCGTCAGCCGTCGGCGCGCCCCGAGAGGACCTCGACGAGCAGGTCGACGGCGCGGGCGTAGCCGGGCACTCCCTCGCCGATGACGTGCACCACGGCGACGTCTTCGATGTACGAGAAGTGCCGGAAGGACTCGCGTTCCTTGATGTTCGAGATGTGCACCTCGGCGACGGGGAGCGAGACGGATGCCAGGGCATCGCGCAACGCGACGGAGGTGTGCGTCAGCCCTCCGGCGTTGATGACGATCCCGGCGCAGTCGAGTCGCGCGGCGTGGATCGCGTCGATCATCACGCCCTCGTGGTTGCTCTGGATCGCGCGCACCTCGAGACCGTGCTTCTCGGCGGCCTGGGCGGTCACACGTTCGACGTCGTCCAGTGTGTCATGGCCGTAGATCTCGGGCTGTCGGGTGCCGAGCAGGTTGAGGTTCGGTCCGTTGACGAGCAGGAGTCGGCGGGGCGTGGTCATTCCAGGCACGCTAGCAGCGCGGATGCGGGCCCCCGTGTCACAGCGCGCGGAGCGACCTGCTCATCGCGAGCTCTGCACCGATCGGCCCCGTGAAGGTCTCGCCCGTCGGCACGAACCCGGCGCGCCGATACACGGCCTGCGCGCGGAGATTGTCGACGTGCACGTCGAGCGAAAGCGTCTCGAAGCCCTGCGCGGCGCTCCAACGCGCGCAGGCGTCGAGAAGAGCGTCGATCGCCCCGCTCCCCCGCGCCTCGGGCGCGACATACACGCCGACGACGTCGGCGTGTCCCGTGCCGAGCGTTCGACCCGTATGGTCGACGTCGCCCGTGCGTCGCACCAGCACCGTGGCCGATCCGACCCACGCGTCGCCGTCTTCCGCCACGAACATCGCCGCGGCTCCACCCTCGGCGCCGCCCGCCGCCCGCTCATCCCAGAAGGCCGCGTCGCGTCCGAGCTCCTCGTCGAGCGTGGTGAGGAAGGCGATGGATGCCACCGGGTCGCTCACCGCGCGCAGTCGCAGCTCACGCACGAGACCGCCCTCGTCCGCGCGCACGCGACGCACGGTGACGCTCACGCGCGTCCCTCGCCCGCGGCTGAGCCGGAGCGCGTGGCGATGACGATGACGAGGCTCACGCGCCCGCCCCGCTCGCGCGAACGCGTCGCGAGCGGCGCACGGCGGTGCTCACGCACCGACCTCTTGGTACGCCGCGAACAGCAGCGACTCGTCGGGCGCTTGCAGCACGGTGGGGCGAGCGAGGTCGTCGAGCACGATGAAGCGCAACATGCTGCCGCGGCTCTTCTTGTCGCGCTGCATCGTGGCCTTCAGCGTCTGGAACGCCCCGGCACGATACGTCGTCGGCAGTCCCAGCGACTCCAGCACGGTGCGATGGCGCTGGGCCACGTCGTCCGAGAGGCGCCCCGCGAGTCGTGACAGCTCGGCGGCGAACACCATGCCGACCGAGATCGCTGCACCGTGACGCCAGCGGTACCGCTCGGCGTGCTCGATCGCGTGCCCGAGGGTGTGGCCGTAGTTCAGCACCTCACGAAGGCCCGCTTCGCGCAGGTCCTCGCCGACCACGCGCGCCTTCATGTCGATCGCGAGCTCGACGCAGCGGCGGAAGCCGTCTCCACGGGGATTCACGATCCCCTCCGGATCGGCCTCGATCAGATCGAGGATCTCGGGATGCCAGATGAAGCCCGCCTTGACCACTTCGGCGAACCCGGCGGTCGCTTCGTTCCTCGACAGCGTGTCGAGCAGGTCGAGGTCGCACACCACGGCGACCGGCGGCCAGAACGCGCCGACGAGGTTCTTCCCCTCGGCGGTGTTGATGCCGGTCTTGCCGCCGACAGCGGCATCCACCATCCCCAGGACGGTCGTCGGAACCTGCACGAGGGCGACGCCGCGCAGCCATGTCGCCGCCACGAAGCCGGCCAGGTCGGTCACCGCTCCCCCGCCGAAACCGACGACGACATCGGTACGGGTGAAATCGGCCTGCCCCATCACCTGCCAGCAGAACGCCGCGACTTCCACGCGCTTTCCGGCTTCGGCATCGGGGATCTCGGCGAGCAGCACCTGACGATCGCCCATGAGCTGGGCGCGCAGCTCTTCGGCCTGCTTCGCGAGCGTCGGCGGGTGGACCACCAGCACCTTCTGGGCACCCGCGGGCAGGGTCTCGCCGAGCGTGGCGAGAAGGCCCCGTCCGATGGTGATGTCGTAGCCGGGGTCTCCGGCGACGCTGATGGTGGTGGTGTCGGTCATGCCGTCTCTCCGGCCGGCACACGGCGTGCCCAGGCCACGATGTCGTCGACGACCCGCGCGAGCGGGCCCGACGAGGTGTCGAATGCGATGTCGGCGGTCTGCTCGTACACGGGCCGTCGTTCGTCGAAGATGCGCTGCCAGCGCGCGACGGGGTCTTCCCCTCCCAGCAACGGACGCTCGTCGCCGTGGATCCGGGATGCCACGACGTGCGGCGCGACGGTCAGCAGAGCGACGCGGTGCACGCGCAGGCGGTCGCGCGTCAGCGGGTCGAGCACGGCTCCCCCGCCGAGCGCCACGACGCCGCCCCGGCCCAGGGCCTCGACGACGGCCTCGCGCTCGAGCGTGCGGAAGTGCGGCTCGCCGTGGTCGGCGAACAGCGCCGGGATCGGGCCGTGGTCGCGGACGACGATCTTGTCGGTGTCGCTGAAGGGCACCCCCAGCGCCCGCGCCACCCGGCGGCCGATGCTGGTCTTGCCCGCTCCCATCGGTCCGACGAGAACGATCGCCGCACTCGCGGTCGGCGCCTCAGGCGAGGTCATGCGCGAGGAGCGCCGCGTCGGACGCGTCGGTCGTGCGCAGCGTCTCGGGCAGGTTCGCGAGGTAGGTCTGAACGTTGCGACGGGTCTCGACGATGTTGTCGCCCCCGAACTTCTCGAGCACGGCGTCGGCGAGGGTGATGGCGACCATGGCCTCGGCCACGACGCCTGCGGCCGGAACCGCGCAGACGTCCGAACGCTGGTGGTGCGCGGCGGCGGTGTCGCCGGTCGCCACGTCGACCGTGCGGAGGGCCTTCGGGATCGTCGCGATCGGCTTCATGCCGGCGCGTACGCGCAGCACGGTCCCGGTGGACATGCCGCCCTCGGTGCCGCCCGCGCGATCCGACGACCGCGTGATGCCGTCACCGGTGGCGAACAGCTCGTCGTGCGCCTGGGAGCCGCGGCGGGTCGTGGTGAGGAAGCCGTCGCCGACCTCGACGCCCTTGATCGCCTGGATGCTCATGAGGGCCTGGGCGAGCTTGGCATCCAATCGGCGGTCCCACTGCACGTGGGAGCCGAGCCCCGGCGGAAGGCCGTAGGCGAGGACTTCGACGACACCGCCGAGGGTGTCGCCGGACTTCTTCGCGTCGTCGACCTCGGCCACCATCGCGGCACTCGTCTCGGCGTGGAAGCAGCGCAGCGGATCGGCGTCGAGACGGTCGACGTCGTCGGGGGTCGGGAACTCCGCGTCGTCGGGAACGCGCACGGGGCCGATCGAGAGCGTGTGGCTCACCAGGCGGATGCCGAGCTCGCCGAGGAACGACCGGGCGATGGCGCCCAGGGCCACGCGCGCCGCCGTCTCGCGGGCCGAGGCGCGCTCGAGGATCGGGCGGGCCTCGTCGAAACCGTACTTCTGCATGCCGACGAGGTCGGCGTGACCGGGACGCGGGCGCGTCAGGGCGGCTCCGCGGCCCCGCGAGCGGTCGGAGAGCTCGACCGGCTCGGGGCTCATGACCTCGGTCCACTTCGGCCACTCGGTGTTGCCGATGCGCAGGGCGATGGGGCTGCCGATCGTGAAGCCGTGCACGATGCCGGTCGAGAGCGACAGCTCGTCCTCTTCGAACTTCATGCGCGAACCGCGGCCGTAGCCCAGGCGACGGCGCGCCAGTTCGGCGCGGATCTGCGCCGAAGAGATGGGGACGCCGGCCGGCATCCCTTCCATGAGGGCGACCAGCTCGGGGCCGTGGGACTCGCCGGCGGTGAGAACGCGAAGCATGGATCTAGTCTCCCACGAGCGCGGTGCGCATTGCGGCCAGCACCTTGGGCTCGCGCTCCAGGGCGACCGCGGGGTCTCCCCCGACGAAGACGCGCACCTGCAGCAGGGCCTGATGCAGCAGCATGCCGAGCCCGTCGTGGGCCTCGCCGCCGGCGCGCTCCCACGCCTGCGCGAGCGGTGTCGGCCAGCCTCCGTACACGACGTCGACGAGCGGACCGGAGTGGGATGCCAGGTCATCGGCGACGCGTCCGAGGTCGGTGCCGCCGGGCAGGGCCGCGATGGTGGCGTCCACCGGCGAGATCGTCGGGTCGTCGAGGGCGACGACCCGCACGTCGACGCCCAACGCGTCGGCGAGAAGGAGGATCGGCGCGGCCGCCCCGGTCCGCCGCGCGCGCACCTCGATCACTTCGGCTCCCGCGCGGGCGGCGGCGACCACCGCGGAGGTCGCGGTCGCTCCGGCGCCGAGGACCCGGATGGCCGCGGGGTCGCGCACCCCGAACTCGTCGAGGGCGCGGGCCAGGCCCCCCACGTCGGTGTTGAACCCGCGGCGTCCGCTCCCGTCGAGCAACACGGTGTTGACCGCACCGGTGAGGCGCGCATCGTCGTCGAGCGCGTCGGCGGCGCGAGCGGCGGCGTTCTTGAGCGGCATGGTGAGCGAGAGGCCGCGCCAGTCGGCATCCAACTCCTCGAGCGCGGGGACGAATCCCGCTTCGTCGACCCGGCGCCGTCCGTACTCCCAGTCGAGACCGAGCACGCCGTATGCGGCCGCGTGCAGCCGGGGCGACCGCGAGTGCGCGATCGGGTCGCCCCAGACGGCCAGGCGGCGAGGGCCGGTCAGCATCCGCCGTTCGGGTTCTCGCGGCACCACTGCTGGAACTGCGCCACAGCCTTCTCTTGATCGGCGTAGGACGTCGAGAACACCGTCTCGCCCGTCGCGAGGTTCACCGTCGTGAAGTAGTACCAGGGGCCGTCGACCGGGTGCATCGCGGCGTCGATCGCGAGGTCTCCGGCGTTGGCGATCGGCCCGACCGGAAGACCCGGGTACTTGTACGTGTTGTACGGGTTGTCGCTGTTCAGAGCGTTCGCGCTCGACGACGAGGCTCCCGCGTCGAGTTCGTTCGCACCGTACTGGGCGGTGGAGTCCATCTGCAGCAGACCGTGGGTCTCGGTGTTGTCGGGTTGTAGGCGATTCTCGATCACGCGCGAGACCTTGTAGAAGTCCTCGCTGCTGCGGGCCTCGCGCTCGATGATCGAGGCGATCGTGAGGATGCGCTCCCGGTCGTCTGGGGCGACACCCGCCTTGTCGAGCGATTCGATCGTGCGCTTCACCATGCGGTCGATGACCTGTTGGGCGGTGACGCCCTCATCGAAGTCGTAGGTGGCGGGGAAGATCCACCCCTCGAGGGTCGAGGCCGACACCCCGTAGGTCGCGGGGGTGGCGACGGCCGCGTCGAGATCGGCGCGCGCGATGCCGGTCTGTTCCGAGATGACGTCGAGAGACTGCGTGAGGGTGAGTCCCTCGCGCAGCTGCACGGAGTTGTCGAGACGGTTCGCCGGGTCGCGCAATGCGGCGATCACGGCTTCGGACGTCATCTGCTGCTGCAGTTTGTAGACCCCGGGCTGGAACGTGAACGCGACGGCGTTGTCGACCATGTACTTGTAGAGCGAGTTGGAGGCCTTCGTGACCCCCGCCTCGAACAGCTTCGGTGAGACGGACTGCCCCGTGTCGCCGGACACGATGGTGACGCGCGCTTCACCGGTCGCCTGCCCCGCTTCGTAGTCGAGGGGCTCGCCGTTGCCGAGGAACGCCTGGATCCGTTCGCCGTAGGTGTTCCACAGGGCGAAGCCGCCGCCGGCGACACCGCCGACGAGCAGCAGCACGACAGCGAGAGCGATCCAGCGGCCGACACGCCGGCGCCGCTTCGGGGGCTTCTGCGGCGCCCAGCCGATCTGCTGCGTGGTGGTCTCACCGGTGAAGAGGTCTTCGAGGGATCCGGATGCCGCGGTGCCGGTCGTGGCGGATGCAGCGGCGGCCGTACCGACCCCGGCGCCGACGAGGGCGGGCTCGCGGTCGCGCGCCGGCTCGGTGCGACGCGACTCGGGGGCGGAGCGGGGAACGTCCGCACGGCGGGCGGCGGCCTGCCAGGCGGCGGACTGTGTATCGCGGGCGGGCGGAGCGGCGGGAGACGGAGCGCGGCGGGGACCGGGCGCGACCTCGCCGCCGGCACGGCGTGGGGGCGGGGTGTCGTCGTCGCGGCGGCGCCCCGTGGGCGCGGCGGCCGGAGCCGAGGGGAAACCGGACGTCTCGGTGCGGGGCGAAACCGCGGGCGCGGCCGGGAGGACCGTCGGTTCGTCGATCGCGGCGCGCGGCGGCGGTGTCGCCTCGGTCGGGCGGAATGGCGCGCGATCGGCCGACGACGATTCGGCGCGCGGGGCGGCCGTCGGGTCGGCCGCGGGGGCTGCCGGAGCGTTCTCGGCGGCGTCGTCACCCGGGGTGATCGGCGTGGCGGCGGTCGCCGCGCGACGCGCCTCGCGGGCCGCGCGACGCGTCGGCGGGGCGGCGTCGTCCTCGGCGGCCGAGCCGCGGAAGGAGCGCGCGCCGGTGCGCGGGTCGGGAAGGCGACCGTAGAGATCCGCGAAGGGATCGTTCTCGGGGGACTGGTTCTCGGGCATGTCAGGCGGGCTCCTGTCCCGGTGTGACGGCGGGTCCGGCCGGCTCGCCGGACTGTCGCTCCACTTCGAGCGCCTGCTGCAGAAGGACCACAGCGGCGACTTGGTCCACAATGCTACGAGAATCCCGCTGGGAACGCCCTGCTTCGCGCAGAACACTGTGCGCCGAGACGGTGCTCAACCGCTCGTCGACCAGACGGACCGGCATCGGGAGGGCCTCGGCCAATGCCGCGGCGAAGGTTCTCGCGTCGGTCGTCGAGGGCGTGTCCTCACCACGGAGGTTCAGCGGCAACCCCACCAGAACTTCGAAGGCGTCGTACTCGGCCGCCAGGGCGGCGATGCGCCGGATCGGCTCGCCCTTGCGGGGCACCGTCTCGACGGGAACGGCGAGCACCCCGTCCGGGTCCGACCGAGCCACACCCACGCGGGCGCGCCCGACGTCGATCCCGAACCGGATGCCGCGCCGGAACGCCGTCACGCGATCGTCGTCCGCACGTCGGAGACGATTCCCCCGAGCGCCTGCGGCAGGGCCGCGGCATCCGTCCCTCCGCCCTGCGCGACATCGGGACGACCGCCGCCACCGCCGCCGAGCACACTCGCGGCCGACTTGGCGAGTGCGCCCGCGGCGAGGCCCCGTTCGCGCGCGGCGTCGTTCGTGACGACGACGACCGTGGCGCGTCCGCTGGCGACGCTCGCGAGAGCGACGACCGCGGGGTCGCTGCCCAGGCGGTCCCGCACCTGCAGCGCGAGCGAGCGTACATCGTCGGCCGAGGCGCCCTCCCCCAGGCTCTGGGCTACCACGCGCACGGCACCGACTGCCACGGCCGACTCCACCAGCTGCGGCAGACGACCGGTGAGGGCCTGCGCCTCGAAGGCGGCGATCTTCTTCTCCGCGGCCTTGAGGCTCGCGGCCAGCTCGGCGATGCGCGTGGGCAACTGCTCGCGGGGCGTCTTCAGGCTCGAGCTGAGCTGCGAGACGATCGCACGCTCGGCGGCGAGGTCGCGGAAGGCGTCGAGGCCGACGAGGGCCTCCACGCGCCGGTTCGAGGCGCCGACCGACTGCTCGCCCACGAGGTTGACCAGGCCGATCTCGGCGCTGCGCGACACGTGCGTGCCGCCGCAGAGCTCGCGCGACCACGGCCCGCCGATGTCGACCATGCGTACGGTGTCGCCGTACTTCTCGCCGAACAGCGCCATGGCGCCGGCGGCTTTCGCCTCGTCGAGCGACATGACGCGCGTGGTGACCTCGAGGTTGTCGCGCACCGCGTTGTTGGCGATGTCCTCGATCTCGGTGCGGGTCTCGGGCGAGAGCGCCGAACCCCAGCTGAAGTCGAAGCGCATGTAGCCCGCGCGGTTGAGCGAACCGGTCTGCGTCGCCGTTTTGCCGAGCGTGTCGCGGATCGCCGCGTGCACCAGGTGGGTCGCGGTGTGCGCCTGCTGGGCTGCGTGCCGGTTGAGCGCGTCGACCACGGTGGTGGCGGGAGCGCCGACAGAGACCTCGCCGGTCGTCACCTCGACGGTGTGGCTCACCAGGCCCGGGACGGGACGCTGCACGTCGAGCACCTCGAGCTCGTAGCCGGGGCCGACGATGACGCCCTTGTCGGCGACCTGGCCACCCGACTCGGCGTACAGCGCGGTCTCAGCGAGGATCACCTCGGCGATCTGGCCCTCGGACGCCCGGTCGGTCCCGACACCCTGGATCAGGATGCCGAGCACCCGCGATTCCGTCTGCATCTCGGTGTAACCGGTGAAGACGGTCTCGCCGTGGGCCCGGAATTCGCGGTAGGCGCTCTGGTCGGCAATCGTGCCCTTGCGGGCGCGGGCGTCAGCCTTGGCGCGTGTGCGCTGCTCGAGCATCAGCTGATCGAAGGCGCCGCGGTCGACGGTGAGCCCCGCTTCTTCGGCAATCTCCAGCGTCAGGTCGATGGGGAAGCCGTAGGTGTCGTGCAGGAGGAAGGCCTCCGAGCCCGACAGCGTCGTTCCCCCGCCGTTCTTGGTCTCGACCACCGACTGGTCGAGGATGGCGGAACCGGCCGCGAGCGTCCGGAGGAACGTCTGCTCCTCGGCGATCGCGTACGCCGAGAGGCGGGCGTAGTCGGCCTCGACCTCGGGGTACGACTCCTTCATTGCGTCGCGCGAGGCGGCGAAGAGCTCGGGGAAGGTTGCGCCCTCGACGCCGAGCAGGCGCATCGAGCGGATCGCGCGGCGCATGATGCGGCGCAGGATGTAGCCCCGGCCCTCGTTCGAGGGCGTCACGCCGTCGGCCAGCAGCATGAGCGAGGAGCGCACGTGGTCGGCGACGATGCGCAGGCGCACGTCGTCGTCGTGCGACTCCTGACCGTAGGCCTTGCCGGCGAGAGAGGCCGCCAGGTCGAGCACGGGGCGCACCTGGTCGGTCTCGTACATGTTGTCGACGCCCTGCTTGATGAACGCGATGCGCTCGAGGCCCATGCCGGTGTCGATGTTCTTCGCGGGGAGTTCGCCGACGATGTCGAAGTCGTACTTCGAGCGCACGTTCGTGATCTCGTACTGCATGAACACGAGGTTCCAGATCTCGACATAGCGGTCGTCGTCGGTGGCGGGGCCGCCGTCGATGCCGTACTCGGGACCGCGGTCGAAGAAAATCTCCGAGCAGGGACCGGCGGGGCCGGGCAGGCCGGTCGACCAGTAGTTCGTGTCCTTACCCAGGCGCTGGATGCGCTCCTCGGGCAGGGAACTGAGCTGCAACCAGAGGTCGCGCGCTTCGTCATCCTCTTCGTAGACCGTGACCCAGAGGTCCTCGGGGTCGAACGCGAGGCCGCCCTCCGACTCCGGCGCCGTCAGCAGTTCCCACGCGTAGCGGATCGCGTCTTCCTTGAAGTAGTCGCCGAACGACCAGTTGCCGAGCATCTGGAAGAAGGTGCCGTGACGCGGGGTCTTGCCGACCTCTTCGATGTCGTTGGTGCGGATGCACTTCTGCACGTCCGCGGCGCGCGGATACGGCGGGGGGACGACCCCGCTGAGGTACGGGATGAAGGGCACCATGCCCGCCACGGTGAACAGCAGGGCCGGGTCGTCGGTGACGAGCGAGGCCGAGGGGACGATCGTGTGGTTCTTCTTCTCGAAGAAGTCGAGGAAGCGCTGGGCGATCTCGGCGGTTTTCATGGCGGGTCTTTCCGTACGCATGCGGATCCGCCCCACGGGTGGGGACGGGAGGCCGGAGGGGGTCAGTCGGAGGAGGAAGCGGTCTTCTCGACGACGCGGGCGGCGTCGTCGGCGGCGTCGGAGGTCTTCTCGGCCACGGAGGACGCGACGTTCTTCGCGTCGTCGATGATCTCGGAGAGGCGCGTCTCCTGCGCGTGGTAGGCGTCGCTCATGCGATCGGTGAACTCGCCGATGCGGGAATCGAGCTGCGCGAGCACCTCCTGCCCACGGGGGTCCTTGTTGACGAGGTGGGCGGCGACGAAACCGCCGACGATGCCCAACGCGAACCAGACGAGGCTTCTCACGATCACCACTTCTTCCTCGATACGACGCCGCGGTCGCGGCATCCCCCCATCGTAGGCGAGGGCCCCCGGGGCGCGCGCGACGTCGCGCACGTCGGAGATTCGCTCGTTCGTCGGAGATTCACGCCGCGGCCATCCGACGTGCGCGCGTCTCTCCGACATCGGCGACGAGACGGGCCGCGCGAGAACGCCCTTCGAACACCAGAAAGGGCGCCGGGAGAACCCGACGCCCTTCCGTGCTCGCTGAGATCAGCGGGCGGCGTAGTACTCGACGACGAGCTGCACGTCACACGTGACGGGCACCTCGGCACGCTTGGGGCGACGAACGAGCTTCGCCTGCAGCGTCGAGAGGTCGACCTCGAGGTAGCCCGGAACGGGGGGCAGCACTTCGGCGTGCCCACCGGCGGCGGCGACCTGGAAGGGCTCGAGGCCCTCGCTCTTCGGCTTGACGTGGATCTGCTGACCCGGCTTCACGCGGAACGACGGGCGGTCCACGAGCTGGCCGTCGACCAGGATGTGGCGGTGCACGACGAGCTGGCGAGCCTGCGCGGTGGTGCGGGCGAAGCCCGAACGCACGACGAGGGCGTCCAGACGCATCTCGAGCAGCTCGACCAGGTTCTCACCGGTCAGGCCGTCGGTGCGGCGGGCCTCGTTGAACGCGATGCGCAGCTGCTTCTCGCGGATGCCGTACTGCTCGCGCAGACGCTGCTTCTCACGCAGACGGACGGCGTAGTCGCTGTCGGCCTTGCGCTTGGTGCGGCCGTGCTCGCCGGGAGCGTAGGGACGCTTCTCGAGGTAGCGGGCGGCCTTGGGGGTGAGCGCGACGCCGAGGGCGCGCGACAGACGCACCTTGCGGCGGTCCTGAGACTTCGTGGTCACGAAGTTCTCCTTCCGATGACGTGGCCGCGCCTTTCACGGCTCACGGGCGTATCGCCCCCTTCCGCCCGATCCGAAGCGCACGCCGGGGCGCACCGGAAGGTGATCACAGGAAGGAGGGGATGCCCGAAAACCCTGTTTCGAGCCGGTTCATGCTAGCAGAGCCACCCGTGGGTACCCGCTGAGCGTTCACTTCCCGTCGAGGATGCGCCTGATCTTCTCCAAGCGGGCCGAGACATCACGCTCGGTGCCGTGATTCGTGGGCTCGTAGTAGCGCTTGCCCCGCAGTTCGTCGGGCAGGTACTGCTGCGCCACGATGCCGATCTCGCTGTCGTGCGCGTACTTGTACCCCTTGCCGTGCCCCAGGCGCTTGGCTCCCGGGTAGTGCGCATCGCGCAGGTGCATCGGCACGCGTCCGAAACCGCCGGCACGCACATCCGCGATCGCCGCGTTGATGGCGTTGTAGGCGGCGTTCGACTTCGCGGTGGTGGCGAGATAGATCGTGGCCTCGGCGAGGGGGATGCGTCCCTCGGGCATGCCGATGAAGGCGACAGCGTCCGCCGCGGCGACCGCGATCTGCAGGGCTTGAGGGTCGGCCATCCCGATGTCCTCCGCGGCGGAGATCACCAGGCGGCGCGCGATGAAGCGGGGGTCCTCCCCCGCCTCGATCATGCGTGCCAGGTAGTGGATCGCGGCATCCGGATCCGAACCCCGCACCGACTTGATGAATGCGCTGATGACGTCGTAATGCTCGTCGCCTTGACGGTCGTAACGCAGCAGCGCCCGGTCGACGGCCTGGGCGATGTGCTCGGGGGTGATCACGGGGAGCTCTCCCCCGTCGTCCGGGAACGGCCCGGGGTCCTGCTCGTCGTCTTCGTCGTCCTCGTCTTCGCCGCTGTCGGCGGCGGGCTCCGCGACGGCTCCGTCGTCGCCCGCGACCGAGGCCGCCGCTTCGAGGGCGGTGAGAGCGCGGCGCGCGTCGCCGGAGGCCAGACGCACCAGAGCGGCTCGCGCTTCGTCTTCGAGCACGACGCGACCCGCCAGGCCGCGCGGGTCCGCCACGGCACGGTCCACGAGGGCGCCCAGGTCGTCGTCGCCGAGCGGGCGGAGGGTGAGCAGCAGAGATCGCGACAGCAGCGGCGAGATGACCGAGAACGAGGGGTTCTCGGTCGTCGCGGCGATCAACACGACCCAGCCGTTCTCGACACCCGGCAACAGGGCGTCCTGCTGGGCTTTGGTGAAGCGGTGGATCTCGTCGAGGAAGAGGATCGTCGACTGCCCGTACAGGTCGCGCTGCGTGAGCGCTTCTTGCATGACCTCGCGCACGTCCTTCACGCCCGCCGTGATCGCGGACAGCTCGACGAAGCGGCGTCCCGACGACCGTGCGATCGCCTGGGCGAGCGTCGTCTTGCCCGTGCCCGGAGGGCCCCACAGGATGACCGAGGCGGCGGTGACGGATGCCGAGGAGTCGGTCGTGGCGAGGGTGACGAGCGGTGACCCGGGTCGCAGCAGATGCCCCTGGCCGGCGACCTCGTCGAGGCTCACGGGGCGCATGCGCACCGCGAGCGGCGTCTGGCCCTGGAAGAGAGCGGAGGAAGGGGTCACCTCTCCAGGCTAACCGCGGCCTCCGACACCGACTCCGTGAGCGCTGATCCGGGCCGCGCGACGGCTCTTTGTAGGATCGACGTGCCCGGACGGGCGGAGGAGGTCGATGTGGCGGCGCGCGGAAAAGACCGGCAGACGCGGGAGCAGCGCGAGCGTGCTCGCGCCTACCAGGCACGACTCGAGCTCCACGAGCGTCAGGGGCGTCGCCGCACGCGCGACAACCTGATCGGCCTCGTCGTCGGCCTCGTCGTGATCGCCGGCGCCGTCGGCGTGCAGACCGCCTACTTCGTGGCGGGTCCGGGCGCACCGGAGCCGTCGCCCTCGCCGACGGAGGCCCCCGCGACGCCCGTCCCGACCGAGATCCCCGCGCCCCTGCCGTCGGAGTCGAGCACCCCCTGACCTCTCGCGTGGCGTCGCCGGAACGACCGCGCGGCGATGCGCGTGCCTCGATCCTGTGTCGACGGGGTCGCGCGTACTAGGCTCGGAGAGTCCTTCTCCCCCAGGCGGTTCTGCCGCGATGAGGTGCTACCCGTGACTTCCGTCCCCACTCCCGAGACCTCCGACCCGCGCGACGACGCGAGCCCCGCCGAGGTCGATCCCACCGCCACGACCTCGGTCGAGGCGGAGACCGACGCTTCCTCGCCCCTGGATGCTCCCACCGACGGCGCCCCCGCCGACGAGGCCCCCGCCGACGATGCGACGAGTGCCGAGCCGACGGATGCCGCTGAGTCCTCGCCCTCCACCGAGGCCGACGTCGCCGATGCTCCGGACGCCGCACCCGCCGAGGGCGACGCACCCGCCGAGGGCGACGCGTCCGTCGAGGCCGATCCGTCCGGCACCGAGGTCGAGGCGTCCGTTGCGCAGCCGACCGTCGCGCAGCCCGCCGCCCCGCGGCCGGGTGCCCGCATCCCGGGACCGCCCCCCGGCAAGACCGCGTCCACCTCGACCACCCAGCCCTGGGGTCGCGTCGACGACGAAGGAACCGTCTCGGTCCGCGAGGGCGACGACTGGCGCGTCGTGGGTCAGTACCCCGACGGCACGCCCGCCGAGGCGCTCGCTTACTACCAGCGCAAGTTCTCGGATCTCGCCGCCGAGGTCACGCTGCTCGAGACCCGTCACCGTCGCGGTGGTGCTTCGGCATCCGACCTCCGCTCGACGGCGAAGACCCTCCGCGGCAAGCTCGACGGTGCCGCCGCCGTGGGCGACCTCGCCGCCCTCGTCGCTCGTCTGGACGCCCTCACGTCCGAGCTCGCCGAGGCGAGCGAGACCGAGGCCGCCGCCGCCAAGCAGGCCACTGAAGAAGCCGTCCGTGAGCGCACGACGATCGTCGAAGAGGCCGAGGCCCTTGCCGCCCGCGACCCGCAGACGGTGCAGTGGAAGCAGATGACCGCCGATATGACGGCCTTGTTCGACCGGTGGCAGGCGCACCAGCAGAACGGCCCCCGTCTGTCGAAGTCGACCGCTCAGCAGCTGTGGCGTCGTTTCCGCGACGCCCGTGCCACCGTGGACCGTCACCGCCGCGAGTTCTTCTCGTCGCTGGACGAGACCCACAAGTCCGCCCGTGAGGCCAAGACGCGTCTCGTGGAGCGTGCCGAGGCCCTCGCACCGCGCGGCGAAGACGGTATCGGGGCCTACCGTGACCTCCTCGACGCGTGGAAGGCGTCGGGCCGCGCCGGCCGCAAGGTCGACGACGCGCTGTGGGCGCGGTTCAAGGCCGCGGGTGACGCGCTCTACGGTGCGCGCATCGAGCGCGAGTCCGCCGATGCCGAGGCCTCGAAGGAGAAGATCGAGCAGAAGCGCGCCCTTCTCGAGAAGGCGGCCCCGATCGTCGACGAGAAGAACCTCGCGACCGCTCGCCAGAAGCTGACCGCCATCCAGCGCGAGTGGGACGAGATCGGCCGCATCTTCCCGCGCGACAAGGAGCGCGTCCTCGACGACGAGCTCCGCAAGATCGAGCAGAGCGTGCGCACGCGCGAAGACGCCGATTGGAAGCGCAACGATCCCGAGCAGAAGGCGCGCGCCAACGACATGACGCGTCAGCTGACCGACGCGATCGACAAGCTCGAGGCCGAGCTCGCCGACGCGGAGTCGCGCGGCGACAAGCGTGCGGCGGCCCAGGCCTCCGAGGCGCTCGAAGCGCGACGCACCTGGCTCCGCGCCCTCGGCGGCTGACCGGTTCTCCACAGATCGACGGTTTCGGCCGTCACGGGCGGCACCGCCCCGTCACACTGACGGGATGGTGTCGCCCTTTCTGTTCTTCCCCGGTGAACGTCTCGCGGCGAGCGAACTGAGCGCCGCGTGCCTCGACGGGGTGCTGGTGCCTCTCGGCGAGGGGTTCATGCCCGCCGACGCGGCCGAGACGTCGTGGATGCGCGCTCGGAGCCTTCTGCCGCTCCTCGGAGATCGTTGGGCCGGGGTACGGGCGACGGCCGCATGGGTGCACGGGGGGATGCCAGCCGAGCCGGCGAGGCACCATCTCCAACGCGTGGCGACCACGCGCTCGCGCGCGCACAATGCGACGCGTGTGGTTTTCCACGACGTGCGCTTGCCGACCGAGGACACGGTGACGCTCGGCGGCATCCACCTCAGCACACCGGGGCGGACTCTGGCCGACCTCGCCCGGTCCGACGATGTGCAGCAACGTGCCACAGCGCTGGCATGGGCGGCATCCGACTCCCGGGTGCGACGGGACGCAGAGGCCTGGCTCGCCCGGCATCCGACCTTCCCGTACGGGCGGAGAGGGACGGCGCTTCTGGCGAGCGTGACCTCCGAGGGTGATCGCGGCGGCTACGACGAGGTGACGCGGTACACGTCGTAGACGGCGTCGATGCGCCGTACGGCGTTGAGGACGCGGTCGAGATGCACGGTGTCGCCCATCTCGAACACGAACTTGCTGAGGGCGAGGCGGTCGTTCGTCGTCGACACGGTGGCCGAGAGGATGTTGACGTGATGCTCGCTGAGCACGCGGGTGACGTCGCTGAGCAAGCCCGAACGGTCGAGGGCCTCGACCTGGATCTGCACGAGGAACACGCTCTTGGTGGTCGGAGCCCACTCCACGTCGATGAGGCGGTCGGGCTCTTCTTTCAGCGCCTTGACGTTGGTGCAGTCGCCACGGTGAACCGAGACGCCGCTCCCGCGCGTCACGAAGCCGACGATCTCATCGCCCGGCACGGGGGTGCAGCACTTCGCGAGTTTCACGAGGATGTCGGGGGCTCCGCGCACGAGCACGCCTGAGTCGCCACCGCGCGGAGCACGGCTGCGGCCGACGGGGATGTCGATGGGACCGGTGTTCGTCTCTTCGACGTTGACGAGCGCGGTGACCTTCTCGATGACCGACTGCGTCGAGACGTGACCCTCGCCGACGGCGGCGTAGAGGGCGGAGACGTCCTCGTAGTGGAAGAGCCGCGCGACCTCGGTGAACGAGTCCTGGCTCATCAGACGCTGCAGGGGCAGGTTCTGGCGGCGCATGGCACGCGCGATCGAATCCTTGCCCTGCTCGATGGCCTCTTCGCGACGCTCCTTGGTGAACCACCCGCGGATCTTGTTGCGCGCGCGCGTGCTCTTGACGAAGCCGAGCCAGTCCTGGCTGGGGCCCGCGTCGGGGTTCTTCGAAGTGAAGACTTCGACGACATCGCCGCTCTGCAGCGTCGACTCGAGCGGGACGAGGCGGCCGTTGACCTTGGCGCCCATCGTGCGGTGACCGATCTCGGTGTGCACGGCGTAGGCGAAGTCGACCGGGGTCGCGCCCGTCGGAAGCCCGACCACACGGCCCTTGGGCGTGAAGACGTAGACCTCTTTCGCGCCGATCTCGAAACGCAGCGAGTCGAGGAACTCCCCCGGGTCGGCGGTCTCGGCCTGCCAGTCCGAGATGTGCGCGATCCACGCCATGTCGGCGTCGACGGCCTTAGCGTCGGCCTTGCCGCCCGCCATCCGCTCCTTGTACTTCCAGTGCGCGGCGACGCCGAACTCCGCCTGCTGGTGCATCTCGTGCGTGCGGATCTGGATCTCGACCGTGCGTCCGCCCGGTCCGATGACCGTGGTGTGCAGCGACTGGTACAGGTTGAACTTGGGCGTCGCGATGTAGTCCTTGAAGCGCCCCGGCAGCGGCGTCCAGCGCGCATGGATGGCACCGAGCACGGCGTAGCAATCGCGGACGGTGCCGACGAGGATCCGGATGCCGATGAGGTCGTAGATGTCGTCGAACTCGCGACCTCGGACGACCATCTTCTGGTACACGGAGTACAGCTGCTTCGGTCGGCCCATCACGCGGCCGCGGACACGCAGTTCGCGCAGGTCCGCGTCGACGGCGTCGATGACGTTCTGGACGTACTGCTCGCGCTGGGGCGTGCGCTGCTTGACCAGGCTGTCGATCTCGGCGTAGAGCTTGGGGTGCATCACCGCGAACGAGAGATCCTCGAGTTCGCTCTTGATCGCCTGGATGCCGAGGCGATGCGCGAGAGGCGCGTAGATCTCGAGCGTCTCGGTCGCCTTCTTCGCCGCCTTGTGCGGGGGCACGAAACCCCAGGTGCGCGCATTGTGCAGGCGGTCGGCGAGTTTGATGAGCAGCACGCGGATGTCTTTCGACATCGCCACGATCATCTTGCGCACGGTCTCGGCCTGTGCGCTGTCGCCGTACTTGACCTTGTCGAGCTTGGTCACGCCGTCGACGAGCATCGCAACCTCGTCGCCGAAGTCCGCGGCGAGTTCGTCGAGGGGGTACCCCGTGTCTTCGACGGTGTCGTGCAGCAGGGCCGCGGCGATCGCCTTCGGCCCCAATCCGAGCTCGGCGAGGATCTGCGCCACCGCGAGCGGGTGCGTGATGTACGGCTCGCCGCTCTGACGTTTCTGTCCGTCGTGCGCCTTGTCTGCGACGGCGTAGGCCCGCTCGATGATGGCCAGGTCGCCCTTGGGATGGTGCGTGCGCACCGTGCGCAGCAGCTTGTCGACGTCGTCGCGACGGGCGGCGCGCGAGAAGATGCGCGGAACCAGGCGTCGCAAAGAGGACGGCGGCGGCGCGGACGAAGCGATCTCTGCCATGTGCCACCCCTTCCTACGGCTAGTCGGTCAAGTCTATGCCTCGCGGCACGGGTCCCCGGCGGGTCCGCGGGTAGGACGGGAGGGGCGGTGCCCCGGCCTCAGGCCGGGACGCCCGCCTTCTCGCGAGCCGCCACGACGCGCGCATCGCGCTGGGCGATCGGCTTCTCCTTCTCGCGCAGCAGCGCGTACATCGGTACGGCGACGAACAGGGTCGAGTACGCGGCGACGATCGTGCCGACGAAGATCGATAGCGAGATGTCGCTGAGCGTGCGTGCACCGAGGGGCACACCGATGAAGAGGATCGCGCCGACGGGCAGGATCGCGACGACCGTCGTGTTGATCGAGCGGATCAGCGTCTGGTTCGCGGCGAGGTTCACGGACTCGGCGAACGTGCGGCCGGAGATCTCCCCGTCTTCTCTGGTGTTCTCTCTCACCTTGTCGAAGACGACGGTCGTATCGTAGAGGGCGTACGAGAGGATCGTCAGGAAGCCGATGACGGCCGCCGGCGAGATCTCGAAGCCGAAGACGGCGTAGACACCGATGGTGATGACGAGCACGTCGACGAGGCCGATGATCGCGGCGACGGACATCTTCCACGTGCGGAAGTAGAGCGCCAGGATCAGGAACGTCAGCGCGAGGAAGATCGACAGACCCCAGAGCGACTGACGGGTGACGTCGTTGCCCCAGGTGGGGCCGATGAACGAGTTCGTGATCTCCGAGGCGGGCACGTCGTACGCCGTGGCGAGGGCGGCAGACACCGCCTGGGTCTGGTCGTTGTCCAGCTGGTCGGTCTGCACGCGCACCGACTGATCGCTGATCGTGGTGACGCGGGTCGTGGCCTCCGGGACGACCGAGGTCACGGCCTGCGTCGCCGGAGCCTGATCGAACGTCGACGGGTTCGAGACGGTGAACTGCGAGCCACCCGTGAACTCGATCGAGAACTGCACGGGGCGGAACAGCGGCACGAGCGCCGCGCCGATCACGAGGACCGCGGCGATGATGAACCACAGGCGACGACGCTGCACGAAGGGGAAGGACGTCTTCCCCGAGTAGAGGTCGTTACCGAGCTGCGACATGGAGCGCATCAGTCGTCTCCCTCCTTCGTGGAGCGGCTATCGCCGCGGCTGGCGGCAGCCAGTTCGGCCTGCTTGCGTTCGGCGATCGTCTGCCGGCGCTGCGCCTCGCCGCGCGACTTCTTCACCCGGCCGGCGTCGACCACGGGTGCCCGGAACTGCGCGCGGCCGCGGTAGACGGCACCGAGGGCGTTGGGGTCCATCCCCGACAGGGGGTGGCCGGAGCCGAAGAACCGCGTACGGGCGAGGAGCTGCATCACGGGGTGCGTGAAGAGGATGAAGATCAGGATGTCGATCGCGGTCGTGAGACCGAGCGTGAACGCGAACCCCTTCACCGTGGCATCCGCGAGGATGTAGAGGACCACGGCCGCGAGGATGTTGATCGACTTCGAGATGTAGATCGTGCGCTTGGCGCGCGACCAGCCGTCCTCCACCGCAGCAGTGATCGACTTGCCGTCGCGCAGCTCGTCTCGGATTCTCTCGAAGTAGACGATGAACGAGTCGGCGGTGAAGCCGATGGTCACGATCAGACCCGCCACACCCGCGAGCGAGAGGCGGAAGCCCGCTCGCCAGGCGAGGATGCACAGAGCCAGATAGGTCAGCACCGCCATCACACCGAGCGAGGCGATGATCACCGTACCGAGCGCTCGATAGACGATGAGCGAGTAGATCGCGACGAGCCCCAGGCCGATGAGACCGGCGATGAAGCCGACCTGCAGCTGCTGCGAACCGAGCGTCGCCGACACGGTGTCGGAGCTGACCACCTGGAAGCTGAGCGGCAGCGCCCCGTACTTGAGCTGGTCGGCGAGGGCCTTCGACGACTCCTGCGTGAACGACCCGGTGATGCTGGGGCGTCCGTCGACGATGATCCCCTGCATCACGGGCGCAGACAACACGGAGCCGTCGAGCACGAACGCGAACTGGTTCAGCGGCGCCTGCTGGCCGTAGAGACGCTGGCTGATCTCGGCGAACTTCTGCGTGCCCTGGTCGTTGAAGACGAGGTTCACCGCCCACTGCCCGGTGTTCTGCTCCTGGCCGTTGGTGGCGTTGGAGATGTCGGTGCCGTCGAGCTCGACGGGGCCGAGGATGTACTTCTGCCCGTCGTTCGTCCCGCACGTGATCATCGGCTGGTCCGCGGGCGCCTGGGCGGGGTTGCTCGGCGGGTTGGCACAGTCGTACGCGAGGAACTCCGCCTGCAGGGCCGGAGTGATGTACGCCGGATCGCTCGCGTTGGTCGGCGAGGCCGTGGGCGTCGCCGGCAGGGCCGGGTCGGGCGTCGGGTACGGCGTCGATACGCCGTCCTGACCCACGAACGACGTCGCCGGTGAACCGCTGAACAGTACCGGGCGCAGCTGCAGCTGAGCCGAGCTCTGAATGCGCTGCCGCGTGGCCTCGTCGGCCTGGCCGGGGATCTGCACGACGATGTTGCGGCCACCCTCGGTGGCGACGTCGGCTTCCCCCACACCCGAGGCGTCGACGCGCTGGCGGATGATCGTGACGGCCTGTGCCAGCTGTTCGCTGTCGGGCGCGGCGCCGTCGGTGGTCTGGGCTTGCAGGATGATCTGCGTTCCGCCCTGGAGGTCGAGTGCGAGCTCGGGGGTCCAGGAACTGGCGTTGAAGACGTACACACCCAGCGCGTTGATGCCGAGGAGCACGCCGGTGATGGCGAGCAATCCGGTCAAAACGCGCCAGGCGTGACGGACAGGAGTCGAGGGCGCCACGGAGTCGGCTTTCTGTGCGGCGGTGGACGAGAAGTCGGGAGGGGCGGTCAGACCGCGGGGCGGTCCTTGTCGTCGCGCTCCGCGTCGGCGGCGTGCTGGCGGGCGGAGCGCTGGTCGTCGCTGATCGAGGTGATGTCGCCGTCGGCGACACCGGCGACGTACTCGGCCTCGGTCTCTTCCGCCTCGATGAACTCGTCCTCGGTCACCGTGCCGGCGGCGGGGTCGACGATGCGGAGGATGGCCTGGCTGTGCACCTTGATGACGACACCGGGGGCGATCTCCACGTGCGCGGGCTTGTCGAGGTCTTCGCCGTCGTACTCGACGATGGTGCCGTAGAGCCCACCCTGCAGCAGCACCTCGGCGCCGGGGACGGTCTCGCGAGCCTTCTGCTCGAGCTCGGCCTTCTGCTTCTTCATGCGGCGACGGGAGCTCAGGAACATGAAGACGAGCAGGCCCGCGAACAGAATGAGCAGGAGGAAACTGGAGTCCATGGAGGCGGTGCACCTTTCAGATCAGGCGCGCCGTGCGGCACTGCCTAGCGGGGGTCGGGGAATCCCCCGCCGAGTATAGGTCATGACCCCTGGCTGAACCGGATCATCCCGTCGGGGTGGGGTGCTCCGAGGTGCTCGTACGCCTCGGGAGTGGCCACGCGTCCGCGGGGGGTGCGCCCCATGAAACCGATGCGGACGAGATACGGCTCGACGACCGACTCGATGGTTTCGGGTTCTTCTCCCACGGCCACGGCGAGGGTGCTGAGCCCCACCGGTCCCCCGCGGAAGCGGCGGACGAGGGCGTCCAGCACGGCGCGGTCGAGGCGGTCGAGACCGATCGCATCGACGTCGTACAGATCGAGCGCGGCCCCGACCGTCCGCACGTCGGCGTGACCCTCGTCGGTGCCGGTGGACGGGCCGTTGACGACGAGGTAGTCCCGGACCCGGCGGAGCAGACGGTTGGCGATACGGGGCGTTCCGCGCGAGCGGCGGGCGATCTCGGAGCGTGCCGTGCCGGGAAGACCGACATCGAGCATGGATGCCGAGCGCGAGACGACCCGCTCCAGCTCGTCCGGCTCGTAGTACTCCAGGTGGGCGGTGAAACCGAAGCGGTCGCGCAGCGGGTTCGGCAGCAGTCCCGCGCGTGTCGTGGCACCGACGAGGGTGAAGGGCGCGAGATCGAGGGGGATGCTGGTCGCGCCCGCGCCCTTGCCGACCATGATGTCGATGCGGAAGTCCTCCATCGCGAGGTACAGCATCTCTTCCGCCGAGCGCGCCATGCGGTGGATCTCGTCGATGAAGAGGACCTCGCCCGGCGTGAGCGACGACAGCAGGGCTGCGAGATCGCCCGCGTGCTGGATGGCGGGCCCGCTCGACAGACGCAGGGGTCGACCGCTCTCGTGCGCGACGATCATCGCGAGGGTGGTCTTCCCGAGCCCCGGAGGGCCCGAGAGAAGGATGTGGTCGGGCGAACGCTGCTGGATCCGCGCGGCGTCGAGAAGCAGCTGCAGCTGGCCGCGCACCTTCTGCTGGCCGACGAACTCGGCGAGCGACGTGGGGCGCAGGGCGCCCTCGATGGCGAGTTCGACCTCGTCGTCGGGCGTCCCGGCATCGCGGACGTCAGCCACTCACGCTCTCCTTGCGGGCGGGACCCAGCAGGGCGAGGGCGAGGCGCAGAAGCGACTGCACCGAGGCACGGTCGGCATCGGAGGCCGTTTCGGCGACGGATGCCACGGCCTCGGCCGCCGTCCGTTCCGTCCAGCCCAGGCCCACGAGCGCCTGCGTCACCTGCACGGGGACCTGGCCGTGCGGCGAGGCGGCGGCGGGCGCGGCGGCCGGGGCGACCTGCAGCTTGCCGGCGAGCTGGACAACGATGAGCTTCGCGGTCTTGGGGCCGATGCCCGAGACGCGGCGGAAGGGGGCGTCGTCGTCGTCGGCCACGGCCTGGGCGATCTGCGGCACGGTGAGCGACGACAGCACGCCCAGGGCGGACTTCGGGCCGACGCCGGTGACGCTGATCAGCTGGGTGAACACGGTGAGCTCCTCGCGGGCCTCGAAACCGTAGAGCGACAACGCGTCCTCGCGCACGATGAGGTTGGTGTGCAGGTGGACGTCATCGCCGACATGCACCGTCCGCGCGAGTTGCGCGGTCACGGCGACGGAGAAGCCCATACCTCCCACCACGATGACCAGCGAGTCGTCGGCGACGTGAGCCGCCGTACCGTGCAGCGAGGAGATCATCCCGACAGCCTACGCTCCCGTTCGTACATGTGTTCGAGCGACACGCGTCGGCGGGGTCCGCTTCTTCTCGGCATCCCTCCAGGCCTTCTGCGCGGGGGTCAGGGTGCCGTCTCCCGAGGGGGCGGCCGCTCCCCCGCGCCAGGCGTGGCACAGAGCGATGGCGAGGGCGTCGGCGGCATCCGCCGGCTGAGGGAGGGCGTCGAGGCGCAGAACCCGGGCGACCATCGTCTGCACCTGCAGCTTGTCGGCGGAGCCGTACCCGGTGATCGCGGCCTTGACCTCGCTGGGCGTGTGGGTCGCGGCGGTGAGTCCGTGTTCGGCAGCCAGCATCAGGGCGATGCCGCTGGCCTGAGCGGTGCCCATCACCGAGTGGAGGTTGTTCTGGGCGAAGACACGCTCGACGGCGACGACGTGCGGCTGATGTGCGGCGAGTACCTCGCGGATGCCGGCGGCGATCGCCGCGAGACGCTTCTCGATCGGATCCGTCGGGGCGGAGCGGGCGACGCCCACGTGCACGAGCGAGGCCGTGCGGTTCGGCGAGACGTCGACGACGCCGAGGCCGCAGCGGGTCAGGCCGGGGTCGATGCCGAGGACGCGGAGGGAACGAGACACGGCCCCCACGCTAAGCGCAGGGGCCGTGTCGAGACGAAGGGCGCGCCCTTACTCGTCGTTCTCGAGCTCGGCCTGGACCTCGGCGCTCATGTCGAAGTTCGTGTAGACGTTCTGCACGTCGTCGCTGTCTTCGAGGGCGTCGATGAGGCGGAACACCTTGCGGGCGGTGTCGGCGTCGACCTCCACCTTGAGAGAGGGGACGAACTCGACGTCGGCGGAGTCGTACTCGATGCCCGCATCCTGCAGCGCGCTGCGCACCGACACGAGGTCGGAGGCCTCGGTGATGACACCGAAGCCCTCGCCGTGCGGCTCGACCTCTTCGGCTCCGGCCTCGAGGACCGCGAGCATGACGTCGTCTTCGGTGGTGCCCTCGGAGGGGACCACGATGACGCCCTTGCGGCTGAAGTTGTAGGCGACGCTGCCCGGGTCGGCGAGAGTGCCGCCGTTACGGCTGAGGGCGGTGCGCACCTCGGCCGCGGCGCGGTTCTTGTTGTCGGTCAGACACTCGATGAGGAAGGCCACCCCGTTGGGTCCGTAGCCCTCGTACATGATCGAGGAGTACTCGACGGCCTCGCCGCCGATACCGGCGCCGCGCTTGATGGCGCGATCGATGTTGTCTTTGGGGACCGAGGTTTTCTTTGCCTTGAGGACGGCGTCGAAGAGGGTGGGGTTGCCCTGGAGGTCGGCTCCACCGAGCTTCGCCGCGACCTCGATGTTCTTGATGAGCTTGGCCCACGACTTGGCGCGGCGGGAGTCGATGACCGCCTTCTTGTGCTTGGTCGTGGCCCATTTGGAGTGTCCGGACATGTTTTCCAGTCTAGAGCGCGGGCGCGCGCGTGCCGCGTCGGCGGGACACGTGGTCCAGGAACCGCTCGTGGAAGCGCGTCTCCCCCGTCGACTCGGGGTGGAACGCGGTGCCCAGCAGGGCGCCCTGCTCGATCGCGACGACGCGTCCATCGGGGCGGGATGCCAGGGGCTCGGCATCCGGGCCCCACTCGACCACCGCGGGCGCGCGGATGAACACGGCGTGCACCGGCGGATCACCCAGGGCGGGGACGTCGAGGTCGGTCTCGAACGAGGCGGTCTGCCTGCCGAAGACGTTGCGCGCGACCCGCGCGTCGATGCCGCCGAAGGTCCGTTGGCCGGTGATGGCGCCGTCGATGCGGTCGGCGAGCAGGATGAGTCCCGCGCACGTGCCGTACATCGGCATCCCGTCCGCGATCGCCCGTCGGATGGGGTCGAAGAGGTCGAAGGCGCGCGCCAGCTTGTCGATGACGCTCGACTCGCCGCCGGGGAGGACGAGGCCCTCCACGGCGGCGAGCTCCTCGGGCCGACGCACCGGGCGGGCGTCGGCACCGAGGGCGGTCAGGACGGCGAGGTGCTCCCGCACGTCCCCCTGGAGTGCGAGAACGCCGACGCGGGGGTTACCAGCCACGCTCGGCGAGGCGGTGCGGCGCGGGGAGGTCGGCGACGTTGATGCCGACCATCGCCTCGCCGAGGCCGCGCGAGGCCTCGGCCACGACCTTGGGGTCGTCGTGGAACGTGGTGGCCTTGACGATCGCCGCGGCGCGCTCGGCGGGGTTGCCGGACTTGAAGATGCCCGAGCCGACGAATACGCCGTCGGCGCCGAGCTGCATCATCATCGCGGCGTCGGCGGGAGTGGCCACTCCCCCGGCGGTGAACAGCACCACGGGCAGCTCGCCGGTCTCGGCGATCTCGGCGACCAAGTCGTAGGGCGCCTGCAGTTCCTTGGCGGCGACGTAGAGCTCATCCTTGGTCTTGGCACGCAGGGCGTTGATCTCGCTACGGATGGTGCGGATGTGCTTGGTGGCCTCGGAGACGTCGCCGGTGCCGGCCTCGCCCTTCGAGCGGATCATGGCCGCGCCCTCGGTGATGCGGCGCAGCGCCTCGCCGAGGTTGGTCGCGCCACACACGAACGGCACGGTGAAGTTCCACTTGTCGATGTGGTTCACGTAGTCGGCGGGCGAGAGGACCTCGGACTCGTCGATGTAGTCGACGCCCAGCTCCTGCAGGATCTGCGCCTCGACGAAGTGGCCGATGCGGGCCTTGGCCATGACGGGGATCGACACGGACGCGATGATGTCGTCGATCAGGTCGGGATCGCTCATGCGGGCGACGCCGCCCTGGGCGCGGATGTCGGCGGGAACGCGCTCCAGCGCCATGACCGCCACGGCGCCGGCGTCTTCGGCGATGCGGGCCTGGTCGGCGGTGACGACGTCCATGATCACGCCGCCCTTGAGCATTTCGGCGAGACCGCGCTTGACGCGGGAGGTTCCGGTGTCGGTCATGTCCACTCCGTTCGGCGCCCGGGGGCGCGAGTTCCGCGCTTCGGGGCGCGATCATTGGCTTAGGCCAAACCGTAGCATGGCTCAGGACATAGGCTGATCCTGACCCAGGGGGGCCTATGACCATCGACATGACCGGCCGTTCGGCATCCGCCATCGCCGCGGATCTGCGCGAGCGGATCGAGCGCGGTGAGCTCTCGCCGGGCACGCTTCTGCCGTCGGTGCGGGCTGTCGCCGCCGACCTCGGCGTCAATCGCAACACGGTCGTCGCGGCCTACCGTCAGCTCGCCCAGGCGGGGCTCGTCGAGGCGCGCGGCCGCGGCGGCACGCGCGTGGCCGACCGCACCGCCGTCGCCCAAGAGGGGTACGCGCCCGACACCGTGCTGCGCGATGTGGGCACCGGCAATCCCGACCCCGCCCTCATCCCCGATCCCACCGCGGCCCTGGCGCGCTCGACCCGACCGGTCCTCTACGGCGAGCCGGTCATCGACCCCGGCCTGGAGGCCTGGGCGCGCGGATGGATGGCCGATCAGCTCCCCCACGACGACCTGCTGATCACCGTGACCAGTGGGGCGAGCGACGCGATCGAGCGTCTGCTCGCCCAAGCCCTGCGGCGGGACGACGCCGTGGCGCTGGAGGACCCGTGCTTCCTGTCGGCGCTGCACACGGTCCGCACCGGCGGGTATCGCGCCGTGCCGGTGGCGGTGGATGCCGAGGGCATGACCGTCGGAGGGCTGCGCGCGGCCCTGGAGGCGGGCGTTCGCGCCGTCATCTGCACACCCCGCGCACACAATCCGACCGGCGCGAGCCTCAGCGCCGAGCGCGCGGCGGCCCTGCGCGAGGTGTTGGTGGAGTACCCCTACGTGCTGGTCATCGAGGACGACCACTTCTCGCTCCTGTCCCGGGCTCCCCTGCACTCGGTCATCGGTTCCGCGCAGCGCCGATGGGCGCGCATCCGCTCGATGTCGAAGTTCCTCGGACCCGACACGTGCCTCGCCGTCACGGCATCCGATCCCGACACCGCCGACGGGCTCGCCGTGCGCCTCACACCCGGCACGACGTGGGTGAGCCACCTCCTGCAGCGCATGACCCTCGGCCTCGTCACCGACGACGCGGTGCGGGCCGACATCGAGGCGGCCGCCGAGCACTACGCCGCACGCAACGCGGCGTTCGCCGCGGCACTCACCGACCGCGGACTCCCCGTCGACCCCGGCGACGGACTCAACCTCTGGGTACCGCTCCCGGTCCCCGCGGCGTCGGTGCGCGAGGAACTCATGCGCCGGGGGTGGCTGGTTCGCGAGGGTGACCCGTTCTTCCTCTCCGCCGACCACGCGGGCGCCTTCCTGCGCCTGACGGTGCACGACCTCGACGAGGCCTCGGCCACCGCCCTCGCCGACGATCTCGCCGCCGCCGCGGGTGCGCTCCGGCCGGGTGCCCGAGGTGGGAGGATCGAGGCATGAAGGTTCTCTCGATCCAGTCGGCCGTGGCGTTCGGGCACGTCGGCAACTCCGCCGCCGTCTTCCCCCTGCAGCGCATCGGTGTCGAGGTTCTCCCCGTCTACACGGTCAACTTCTCGAACCACACCGGCTATGGCGCCTGGCGCGGCCCCCTGATCTCCCCCGCCGACGTCGCCGACGTGCTCGCCGGCATCGAGGACCGCGGAGTCTTCCCCGAGATCGACGTGGTGCTCTCGGGCTACCAGGGCGGCGAGGGGATCGCCGATGTCATCATCGACGCCGTCGCGCGGGTCAAGAAGGCGAATCCGGATGCCGTCTACGCCTGCGACCCCGTGATGGGCAACGCCAAGTCGGGGTGCTTCGTGGCGCCCGCGATTCCCGAGCTGCTGCGCGAGCGCGTCGTGCCCGTGGCCGACATCCTCACCCCCAACCAGTTCGAGCTCGGCTTCCTGACCGGCACCCAGCCCGACAGCATCGATTCGACCCTCGCCTCGGCGGACCTCGTGCGGGAGCGCGGCCCGCGGACCATCCTCGTCACGAGCGTCGAACGCCCCGATCGAGAGGCCGACACCATCGAGATGATGGTCGTCGACGACGCCGGCGCGTGGATCGTGCAGACGCCTCTGATCCCGATGAAGGCCAACGGCTCCGGGGATGTGACGGCGGCGCTCTTCACCGCCCACTACCGTCGCAGCGGCGATGCCGCAGACGCTCTGGCGCGCACGGCATCCAGCGTTTTCGATCTGCTGTCGAACACGTTCGAGTCGGGCTCGCGCGAACTGCGTCTCGTCGAGTCGCAGGAGGCCTACGCGAACCCCCGCCTGCAGTTCACGGTCCGTCAGGTGCGCTGACACGCCTCACGTGTCGGCGACGGCTCAGCCGCCGTACACCTCTTTGTACGCGGCGACCCAGGCGTCGCCGTCGGCGGGGCACATGAAGGTCGCTCCGAAGACCATGACACTCGCGATGGGCTTCTCGGCCTGACTGCGCGCTTCGCTCTGGAGGTCGCTCGGGACGAGTTGGGCGAACAACGGTGACGTGGCGACGTGCGTGTTCAGTGTCGTGGCGTCGACCTGGTGGCGATTGAGGATCGCCGTCTCGCAGGCATCCCCCGCGAGGGCGAGGGCCAGGCTCTCGTCGGCGGACGTCCAGACCGCACCCTGCTGCTCGACGTAGGCCCGCTGCTCGGCGATGAACTCCTTCTGGGCGGGCGTCACCGCGACGAGCGGTGAACCGTCCATCGGAAGCTGCTGCTCGCGGAAGTACTCCTCTCGCTCCGCGAAGACGTCGGACACGTCGTCGGGGTCGGCCGACGTCGATTCCTCGGGCGCGGGGCTCTGTGCACCGTCCGGGGCCGAGGTCGGCAGCCCCGCGGCCCCGTCGGGCCCGAGCGGGCTCGGCAGCGGGATGCATGCGGTCGTTCCCAGGAGGACGGCGGCGATCGTGAGAGAGAGAACCAGAGGGCGAGTCCGAGCGTTCATAGGTTCAACCTAGCGAGAGTGCCGTCCGCCCGGGTGGGGCTTGTGGATAAGCCGGCTCAGTCGTCCCAGGCCTCGGAGACCGTGCGGCGAACGTCGCCGAGCAACTGCGGGAGCGCCTTCGTCTTCGCGATGATCGGGAAGAAGTTCGCGTCCGAGGCCCAGCGCGGCACGATGTGCTGGTGCAGGTGCCCGTCGACGCCCGCCCCCGCGATCGCGCCCTGATTCATGCCCAGGTTGAAGCCGTCGCAGTTCGACACCGTCCGCAGGACCCTCATGCCGCGCTGCGTGAGCGCGCCGATCTCGGCGACCTCCTCCGCGGTGGCCTGATCGTAGGTCGCGATGTGGCGGTACGGGCACACGAGCAGATGGCCCGAGTTGTACGGGAACAGGTTGAGCAGCACGTACGCGGTCTCCCCGCGCGCGACGATCAGTCCGTCTTCGTCGGACTTGCCGGGTGCGGCGCAGAACGGGCAGTTCTGCTCCATGGGCTCTCGTCCGGCCGAGATGTACGCCATGCGGTGCGGCGTCCACAGGCGCTGGAACTCGTCGGGCACGCCCGGGAGCTTCATCGCGTCGACGAGCTCGGCGTCGGTCGTCGCCGGTCCGGACGCGTCGGCGGCGGGCGTTGGACCGGTCACCGACGACGAGCCCTCCCCGACGGCATCCGGATCGGTCGTCACGCCAGGTCCTCGGCGGTGTTGACGAGGGTGCGGCCCGAGATCGCGCCGGTGATGCGAGCGACGGCCTCGTCGACGGGGATGCCGTTGAGCTGGGTGCCGTCGCGGAAGCGGAACGAGACCGTACCGTTCGAGCGGTCCTGCTCACCGGCGATCAGCATGAGCGGCACCTTCTGCGTGGTGTGCGTGCGGATCTTCTTCTGCATGCGGTCGTCGCTGTGGTCGGCCTCGGCGCGGACGCCCTTGGTCTTCAGATCGGCCACGATGCCCTGGAGGTAGTCGCCGTATTCGGCGGCGACGGGGACGGCCACGACTTGCACGGGCGCGAGCCACACCGGGAACGCGCCGGCGTAGTGCTCGAGCAGGATCGCGAAGAAGCGCTCGATCGAACCGAACAGCGCGCGGTGGATCATGACCGGGCGGTGCTTCTCACCGTCGGGACCGGTGTACTCCAGCTCGAAGCGTTCCGGCTGGTTGAAATCAAGCTGAATCGTCGAGATCTGCCACGTGCGACCGATCGCGTCACGAGCCTGTACCGAGATCTTGGGGCCGTAGAAGGCCGCCCCGCCCGGGTCGGGCACGAGCTCGAGGCCGGATGCCTCGGCGACCTCGCGCAGGGTCTCGGTCGCCTCGACCCACAGCGTGTCGTCGCCGATGAACTTCGGGTTGCCCTCTTCTTTCGTCGACAGCTCGAGGTAGAAGTCGTTCAGACCGTAGTCACGCAGGGTCTGCAGGACGAAGTCGAGGCTGTGGGTGAGCTCGCCCTTCACCTGGTCGGCGGTGACGTAGATGTGCGTGTCGTCCTGGGTCATGCCGCGCACGCGCGTGAGGCCCGAGAGGGTGCCGCTCTTCTCGTAGCGGTAGACCGACCCGAACTCGCTGAGCCGCAGGGGCAGCTCGCGGTAGCTGCGGCCGCGCGAGCGGAAGACGAGGTTGTGGAACGGGCAGTTCATGGGCTTCAGGTAGTACTCCTGGCCCTCGCGCGAGACATGCCCGTCGGCGTCCACGACCTCGTCGAGCACCATCGGGGGGTACATGCCGTCGGCGTACCACTGCAGGTGGCCGCTCGTCATGAACAGGTCGCCCTTGGTGATGTGCGGGGTGTTGACGACCTCGTAGCCGCTCGCGAGCAGCCGCTCGCGCATGTAGCGCTCGATCTCGTAGCGGATGATGCCGCCCTTGGGGTGGAACACCGCGAGCCCAGGGCCGATCTCGTCGGGGAACGAGAAGAGGTCGAGCTCCTTGCCGAGCTTGCGGTGATCGCGCTTCGCGGCCTCCTCGAGACGGTGCTGGTAGGCACGCAGTTCGTCTTTGGTGGGCCAGGCGGTGCCGTAGATGCGCTGCAGCTGAGGGTTCTTCTCGCTGCCTCGCCAGTAGGCTCCGGCGATGCGGGTGAGATCCCACCCGTTTCCGATCAGGCGGGTGCCGGGTACGTGGGGCCCGCGGCAGAGGTCTTTCCATGCCGTCTCGCCGTCGCGGGTGACGTTGTCGTAGATCGTCAGCTCGCCGGCGCCGACCTCGACGGAGGCACCCTCGGCCGCCTCGGCCGAGCCGCCCTTGAGTCCGATGAGCTCGAGCTTGAACGGCTCGTCGGCGAGCTCGGCGCGGGCCTCGTCGTCGGTGACGACGCGGCGCACGAACCGCTGGTTCTCGCGGACGATGCGCTCCATCTCCTTCTTGATGACCTTGAGGTCGTCGGGGGTGAAGGGCTCGTCGACCTGGAAGTCGTAGTAGAAGCCGTCGGTGACGGGCGGACCGATGCCGAGGTTCGCCTGGGGCTTGACGCGCTGCACGGCCTGGGCGAGCACGTGCGCGGTCGAGTGGCGCAGGATCGACAGGCCCTCGGCGCTGTCGATCGTGACCGGCTCCACCTGGTCGTCAGCCGTCACGGTCGTGGCCAGGTCTTTCAACTCCCCGTTGACGCGCAGAGCGACGACCGAACGGTCGGGGAAGAGGGCGAAGCCATCGGCGGGGAAATCAGTCACAGAACATCTCCTGAAGGGGTCGTTTCCAGGCTACCCGGCGGGCGTGGTCTCGACCGCACGCGACGTGCCCCATAGTGGAGCGGTGACTTTGGCCATCATCGGCGGCGTGCTCTGGATCCTCGGGATCATCGCGCTGCTCACCGGCGTCTTCCCCGCCGACGCCGCCCTCGCCGTCGCCGACCGCGTCTGGCCCATCCTGTTGTTCGTCGTGGCGGTGACGATCGTCGCCGAATTGGCCTCGAAAGCGGGGCTCTTCGACGTCGTGGCCGCCCGTCTGGCGAAGCTCGCTCGCGGGCGCACCGCGTTGCTGTGGGTGCTCGTGGTCGCCCTGGCCACGGTGGCGACGGCGTTCCTGTCGCTCGACACGACCGCGGTGCTGCTCACCCCCGTGGTCGTTGCGATGGCCGTGGCCCGCCGGCTCGACCCGCTCCCGTTCGCCTTCGTCACCGTGGTGCTCGCCAACACCGCCTCGCTCGTGCTCCCGGTGTCCAACCTCACCAACCTGCTGGCCTCCGAGGCGCTGGGCGGAGGACACGATCCCGTCGCCTTCCTCGCGTTGCTGGGCCCCTCGGCGCTCATCGCCATCGCGGTGTCGGTCATCGTGCTGACGCTCGTCTTCCTGCGGCGTCTGCCGAAGACGTACCCGGATGCCGCCTCCCCCGAGGTCTCGGACCGTCTGCTGCTGCGCGTGTCGGCGGTCGTCACCGTCGCTCTGCTGCCCCTGCTGGTCGTCGGACTCGAACCATGGATACCGGCCACGGGAGCTGCCGTCGTCCTGATCGCCGCGTTCGCGTGGCGCGCGCCGCGGGCTCTCGGCATCCGTCTGGTGCCCTGGTCGCTGCTGGTGTTCGCGGGCGGTCTGTTCCTGGCCGTCGGGGCGCTCGAAGCCCTCGGGATCGGGCGGATCACCTCGGTGCTCGCCGGTTCCGGCGACGATCTGGTCTCGCTCTGGCAGCTCGCGGGGGTCGGCGCCCTCGCGGCGAACGGCATCAACAACCTGCCCGCCTACCTCGCCCTCGAGTCGGCGGCGGGTTCGCCCGTCCGTCTGGCGGCGCTGCTGATCGGTGTGAACGCCGGGCCGATCGTCACTCCGTGGGCGTCGCTCGCGACGCTGCTCTGGCACGACCGCCTCGTCGCCGCGGGCGTCGAGGTGCGCTGGAGCCGGTTCGTCCTGCTCGGGGCGGTCATCGCCCCGGTCATTCTGCTCCTGGGCGTCCTGCCGCTCGTCTGGTGAGCGCTCAGTCCTCGTAGGTGCGTGACCACGCCTTGTGCGGCTCGACGAACCACACGGCGAGGCCCTCGCGCATGCCGTAGTCCTCTCCGGTGTAGAGGCGCGCGATCCGATCGACGTACGGCAGGGCGGCGTCTCCGTCGATACGGTCCACGGCCACACCGCGCACGAACGCCATCGAATAGCTGTTGTCGGCCGCCGTGACCGAGACGGCGACGCGGGGGTCCCGTCGCAGATTGCGGTCCTTGAGCGTGTCGACCTCGGTGAACAGCATGAGCCGTTCGCCGTCCACACCTATCCAGAGCGGAATCGAGTGCGGAGACCCGTCGCGCATCAGCGTCGCGAGATGCGCCACGGCGTCGGTCTCGAAGTACGGCTTCGTGGTGGTCCAGTCGCTCATCTGCGGTGCAACCGCCGGGGTGCCGGCATCCATTCCCCGTTCAGCCCTGTTGTGTCCGCGGAGCCTGGTCGTTCGGGACTTCGGTGAAGACCATCTCCCCCCGACGCGGTTTCTCGCGCGGCGCGAACTCGTCCGGTTCGGCGACCACGTAGAGGCCGCGACCGGAGTTCGCGTTGTAGGTCAGAGCGTGCAGCCAGGCGGTGCTGAGTTGTGGCGTGCGACTTCCGTGGAACTTGAACACCATCGACACGTGCGGGTGGATGTAGACCGTGGTGCGTCCGCCTCCCGTGCTGACGTCGTCTTTCCACGTAAACGGGAAGCTCTCGCCGCGGCGGACCTTCGCCATGATCACCGCCTGCAGGTGCGCCAGCAGTCGGTCTTCGAAATCGGTGTTGATCGTGCCGTCGTAGATGAACTTGCCCATGATGACCTCCGGGTGTCGCCGCCCATGTGCAGCGCCTCTCGGCGAGAGCGGGAACGCGGCGTTCGGGGGCGACCGCTTTCTCTGCGTGAACGGTCTCCCGGAATGCGGACGAACGCAAGTCCCCTCGCAGAGGATTGCGTTTGCGGGATGACGGCCGACGCGGCACGGACGACGGCCGCCGCGGGTCAGACGCCGCGCGAGATACGGATGATGACGCGGTCGCCGGGCTTGCGCTGGATCCGTCGCACGAGCGCCTCGAAGCCGAGGATGGCGCGGAATTGAAAGCCGTACTTTCGCTTCAGCGCGGCATTCGCGCGGTCGTCCTCGGCGGCGGGACCCGCGATCCGTCCCTCGGCCTCGACCCGGAGGGCGCCGGGTTCCACCGCGCCCATCCGACTGCAGGGCTGCAGCGTGACACGGGAGTCGTTGCGCAGGCGCTTGACCTTGCCCGTGGAGCGCTCGCTGGTGACGACGAGCTCGTCTCCGTCGCGGGCGATCCAGACGGGAACCGCCACGAGCGCACCGTTGCGGCGGTACGTGCCGAGCGAGACGAACGGCGAGGCGGCGATCTCGCGCCACGAGGTGTCGGGGACGGTCATCGTGTCACCGTATCGCGCAGGGTCATCCGCGGTGGTGGGTTGCGCCGACGGCCCACCTCGGGTTCCGTACAGGTCGATGACGCCGGGAACGGATGCCATGTCCTCGGTGCGACCGTGCGCGAAAGCGCCCCACAGGGACCGGATGCTCTTTCCGACGGCCGAAAGGTCATCGGAGCGCGCTCCCGCATACGGGGCGAGATGCGTCCCGGTCGATTCGGTGCCGAACACGAAGGGCACCTCGATCGCGTGGGACGCGCGGTAGACGTCGTTCGCCCGCCAGCGGAAGGTATAGCGCAGTGCCGTCCCACCCGCACGGCGGTAGTCGCGGGCGAGCCGGCGCGCCGGACGGCCGTAGACGACGGCGTTCATGGCCCTGTCGAGGGCGGTCGACGCGAGCCCGTGCAGCGCCGGTACGGCCCGCAGCCCGTCGAGGAGCGAGATCCCCGGCAGGAAGAGCCGGGTCTCCTCGGCCGTCACACCGATGAGCAGAGGGACGTCGATCGCCCGCTCGAACCACCGCTTCTCGATCTCCTTCTCGGAGGGCAGCGGGTCGAGGCCCGGCTGCGGTGCGAACGGCATGAGCGAGAAGCGACCGAAGCCACGCGAGGCGCCGAGTGCGTCGGCCTGGAATCGTGCCAGCTCGTTCACCGGTGAGGTCGGCGTGAGCCCGGCGGATGCCGCGCTCATCGCGGCTGCGAGCTTCACGCGACCGCCCATGGTGCCCATGGGAGCGCTCTGCACGATCGCGCGCGAGAACAACCCGCGTGCTCGATCGACGGCCATGAGGTGCAGGACCGCATCTCCGCCGGCGGACTGCCCGAACGCCGTGACCCGAGCGGGGTCTCCCCCGAAACCGCCGATGTTGCGCTGCACCCACTCGAAGGCCGCGAGCTGATCGAGCAGGCCGAGGTTCGCCGGACGCCCCGCACGGTTGCCGAGGTACCCGAGCAGACCCAGGCGGTAGGTGATCGTCACGACGATCACCCGTTGCTCGGTCGCGAGGACGGCGGGGTCGTAGACCGGCAGGTCGCCCGCGCCGCTGGTGTACCCACCGCCGTGGATCCACACCATCACCGGGAGAGGCCGGTCGTCGGGGCTCTGATCGGCCGGCACGGTGACGGTGAGGTGCTGGCAGTCCTCGCGGATCGGGAGTCCACCGGTCTGGTCGCCGAGCGCTTCCATCAGCGGGGTGGGCGCCTGGGGTGATGCTGGTGACGGCGCGAGGGCGTCGAGGACGTCATCCGCGGCTCGATCCGGGATCGGCTCCGGCCGCCCGAATCGCTCGGCGCGCGCGTACGGGATGCCGCTCGCGCGCAGGATCGCGCCGTCGCGGCGCCCGCGGATCGGACCGGACGGGGTGGAGAAGAGGGGGGAATCGCTGGTCACGGGGTCTCGTTTCGTGTGCCGCCGGGGCGGATTCGAGCGTCAGCGGCGGGGCTGCGGGGGTGCCCGATCACGATACTGAGCGTCGGCGATGCGCCCGCTGTGCGTACGGACCCCTTCAGGGATCGAGGAGCGCAAGATCCGCGCAAGGACAGCGCAAGAATCGCTGCAGCGTGTCCCCCAAATGGGGGACATGGCGTAGTGTCGTTGTGTTCCCGCCGCCAGGCACTCCGCAGCCCCCTTTCCTGGCGGCGGGAGCGACCACTCCCGAGATGACGGTATGCCCGACCATCTCGGTCGAGCTCCTTCTGACCCTGGCCGCGTGCTCGGGTGGCGTAGCCCCGATCCCGTGCCTGTCTTGCTGTGCGACGGGCGTCTGTTCGTTCTCGACCGGGGTGGATGCGGCGACGACCACGATCGGGGTGTTTCGGATACTTCGTCATCGGGGCCGTGCGCGTGCCCGCAAACGACGAAACCCCCGGCGAACCGGGGGTCTCTCAGGTGGTGCGCGATACTGGGATCGAACCAGTGACCTCTTCCGTGTCAGGGAAGCGCGCTACCGCTGCGCCAATCGCGCCTATACAGGCTGTTCTATTGTGAGGCGAGGTGGCGACGGGATTCGAACCCGTGTAAACGGCTTTGCAGGCCGGTGCCTAGCCGCTCGGCCACGCCACCGTGATGTGGTTCGACCCACGTGTCGTGATGCTCCGTCGGTTTCCCAGACGGAGATCCCTCCACTCGAGCGGATGACGAGACTCGAACTCGCGACCCCAACCTTGGCAAGGTTGTGCGCTACCAACTGCGCTACATCCGCATTTCGTTCCCGGGGCTTGCCCCGAGCACTCGTAAGACATTACCTGATCTGAGCGCGCGCGCAAAACGAGGCGCGCCCCGCGCGTGTCTCCGGGCACTGGTTCGAAGCACCTCTCGGCATCCGGTACGATCGATGAGTCCCGTTCGGGATGAGGGCGATTGGCGCAGTTGGTAGCGCGCTTCCTTCACACGGAAGAGGTCGTCGGTTCGAGTCCGGCATCGCCCACAGTCACACCCCCGGTCATCCGGGGGTTTTCTGTTTCCCGGATGCCACGGCAAACCCCGCGGAGGGCTCGAGGAACGCCATGGACGGCGTGTGCCGGCCCGATGTCGGTTTCGGCGATCGGTCGTCGAGCGCCGGGCGCACGCGAAACGCCCCGACGCCCGTCCTTTGTGAGGTCGGATGCCGGGGCATCGCGGAATCGCGCGTCAGTCGTCTTCGATGACCACGCGGAGATCGCGGCGGCGCTGGCCGAGCTTCTGTCTGCTGCCCGTGCCCGCCCCGTTCGAGGTGCCCGCTCCCGTCATGGGGGGTCGCAGGCCCCCGGGTCCCGTCCCCTGCGCCGACGTCATCGACGTGGCGGCCATCGCCACTCCCCCGGTGGTCCCACCGATGAGGAGCCCGCTACTGCTGTGGACACCGCCTATCGTCTTAGCGTCCAGGGGTGAAAGACCCCCGAGAGACCCTCCACCTCCGGCACCGCCGAGTCCGCCCAGGGAGGCCTGACCAACGACCGAACCGTCGGGCGTGGGGGTACCGGACAGCGGCTGCGCGCCGCTGAGGTAGAAGTCGCCCGAGGCGTGTTCGCCCGAGACGGCGAACGGGCGGTAGGCGACCCCGTTCGCGCGCTCGTTCCGGATCGTCAGGTCTTGGGCGGCGCTGTTGCCGTATCGCGTGGCGTCGGACGCGTCGACGACACTGCCCGCATCGATGCGGATCGCCTGCGCGCCGCTCTGCAGAGCGGCGGCGGTCGTGGTCGACGTGCGGTCGAAGACGCCGCGCAGCTGCTGAACGAGGCCCGTCAGGGCCTTCACCGAACCGAGGACGGCACGCAGTGGCCGTACGACCTTGTTGACCATCTCGTTGACCTTCATAACGACGCGGGCGATGGCATAGCCCATTCCGAGGCCGAACGAGGCGGCGACGACCGCCATGGCCTCGATGGCGGTCGCGACGACCTTCGAGATCGCCGACTTGACCACGCCCTGCATCTTCGTCACGAGCGTGGAGGCGGAGGTGAGGCCGCTGGCCGCGGCTTCTGCCCACTCCCCCGAAGCGCCGAGGTGCTGCGCGGCGTCGGTGGCGAATCGCACGTAAGCGGCGATGCTGCCGCCGGTCATGCCGTCGAGGTCGCTCAGGCGACGGGTGAGGTCCGCCCCGGCCTGGCGCATCGACGAGCCGGCCGAGACCCACTGCGACGCGACGGAGGCGACGTTCGAGGCGCTCCCCGCCAGTTGGTCGAGCCAGGTGCTCAGGGGCTTGAGGTGTTCCATGACCCAGCCGAGACCGCAGGACGTGAGCGTGCCGATGGGGTCGGTGAGGGCCGCGGCCGCATCGCCGAGGGTGTCGAGGAAGGCCATGCCGCCGTCGAGCCAGTTGCCGCTCTTCACGGCGTCGGCCAAGGCGCGGCCGGACTGGATGACACGGCTGCCCGAGAACGTGGTGCCGGGGGCGACGACGGTACTCATCAGGCCCCCATCGCCGATTCGAGCGACCGGATGGTCGCGATGGTGTCGCTCTCGAACTGCTCCCACTGGTCGGCGGTCTGCCGGAGCTCGCCCGCGGTGCGCATCAGGAGCGACTGATCTTCGCCGAGGAGTCCCGTGGCGGCCGCCGACAGGGCGAGACCCGGCGGCACGAGGAAGGCGCACAGCAGGCCGAATGCTTCGGGAAGGAGATCGCCGCCGCGCAGCACAGAGAGAGCCGATCCCACGTCGCCCACGAGGGAGTCGACGAAAGCGGCATGTTGTCGGAGTCGATCGAAGTCGACGGCGATGTCATCAGCCATGCAGAGTCCTCTCGGGTGAGACGGGTTCGGCGTCGCGCAGTTGCGCGAAGATGGGGTCGTCGGCGCCCAGGAGCTCGGCCACCGCGCGCAGAGTGCTTTCGCGCGCGTCGGCTTCGGCCTGCCGGATCGTCGACAGGATCTCGGCGGACAGCCGCTGGGCACCGCGTGCGAGCGCGGCCTCGCTCAGCCGAAGGTCGACGACGCGGCCACCCGAGTCCACCTGGGCGATGACGTCGCGACCGCGAGAGCGCCCGGTACCGCGCACCGAAGCCACCGTCGCCTCGAAAGCGGGCATCTGCGCGGCGCGCAGCTCGGCGCGACGAACGTCGGCTTCGACCTGCGCGAACGATTCTTCGGGATCCAACGGCACGGCAGAAATTTATCGAGACCTCGGGCGAGAACGAACGCTTCGCCGAGAAAATCCCCGCTAGATGAGAGGAATCTCACGTAGCTCTCACGAACCCTGCGCGCCGGAGGACGGGGGCTGACGAGCTGCCGAGTCAGGCGCGCGACCACCCGTAGCGCGCCGCGAGAGCGGCCGCGACGGCGTCGAAGCGCTTGCGGTCGAGGGCTGCGGCCTCGCGACGCATGCCGGAGTCGTGCACGAGATAGAGCTGCTCGACGTCGACCCACGAAGGGCGCCGCTGGGGGTCCCAGTCCCCCGTGCCGAGGGACAGGTACTGCCGGTCGCCGTCGTGCGGCTTGCTGGTCAACCGTACGGCGTACGAGCGGGTGGCATCCGCTCGCCCGATGACGAGGACGGGGCGGTCCTTGCCGCGGCCGTCGCGCTCCTCATAGGGCACCCAGGTCCACGCGATCTCGCCCCCGTCGGGCGCATTGTCACGTTGGGGCGCGTACGAGAGCGCCAGACGCGTCGGCGGGTCGATCTCGACCGTCTCGGTGCCGCGTGGGGCCAGCGGACGCGACGTGGGCTGCGCGGGGGTCGAGCGACGCGCGGGCGATGCCGGCGGCACGGAACGGAACAGCCCGAGGACAGCCGACAGCAGACGAGAGGTGGTTCCCATACCCACACCCTAGGCATGCGGAACGGGGCGCCGCCGACGAATCGGCGACGCCCCGTTCGGGGTGCAGCGGGTGTCAGCCGCGGACGTCGGAGAGGACGTAGCCCTCTTCGCCGTGCACGACGGTGTCGATACCGGCGATCTCGTCTTCGTTCTTGACGCGGAAGCCGATGGTCTTCTCGATCGCGAAGCCGATGATGAAGGCCAGCACGAAGGAGTAGACCAGCACCGCCAGGGCCGCGATCGCCTGGACGACCAGCTGGTTGAACGAGCCGCTGTAGATGAGGCCGCTCGTGTTGGCGAAGATGCCGAGGTAGAGCGTTCCGAGCAGACCACCGACGAGGTGGATGCCGACCACGTCGAGCGAGTCGTCGAAGCCGAGCTTGAACTTGAGCTCGATGGCGAGGGCGCAGACCGCGCCGGCGAGCAGGCCCAGCACGATGGCCCAGATCGGCGTCAGAGCGGCGCAGGCCGGGGTGATCGCGACGAGACCCGCGACGGCACCGGAGGCGGCGCCGACCGAGGTGGGCTTGCCGTCCTTGATCTTCTCGACGATCAGCCACGACAGCAGGGCGGCGGCGGGAGCGGCGATGGTGTTGACGAAGGCCAGGGCGGCGGTGTTGTCGGCCGCGAGCTCGGAGCCGGCGTTAAACCCGAACCAGCCGAACCACAGCAGGCCCGCGCCGAGCAGGACGAACGGCGGGTTGTGAGGGACGTGGGCGCCCTTCTGGAAGCCGACGCGCTTGCCGAGGACCAGAGCCAGCGCGAGGGCTGCGGCACCGGCGTTGATGTGCACGGCGGTACCGCCGGCGAAGTCGATCGCGCCGACGCCGAAGACGTCCTGCAGACCGTGGGTGATCCAGCCGCCGTAGCTGAAGGAGCCGTCCTCGGCGAGGCCGAAGTTGAAGACCCAGCTGGCGACGGGGAAGTAGACGACCGTGGCCCAGATGCCGGCGAAGATCATCCACGCGCCGAACTTGGCGCGGTCGGCGATCGCGCCGGAGACGAGGGCGACGGTGATGATGGCGAAGGTGGCCTGGAAGGCGACGAAGGCGAGCGGCGGGTACGCGGCGCCCTCGGGGGTGGTGAGCACGTTGGCGAGGCCGAAGTCAGCGCCGTCGATGTGCCACGGGGCGTTGGTGACGCCGGCGTCGGTCGCGGGGAACGCGATCGCGTAGCCGTAGAGCACCCAGAGGACGCCCATGAGGCCCATCGCGCCGAAGCTCATCATCATCATGCTGATGACGCTCTTGGCCTTGACGAGACCGCCGTAGAAGAACGCGAGTCCTGGCGTCATGAGCAGCACGAGGGCGGCTGCTATCAGGATGAATGCGGTGTTGCCTTGATCCATCTCGGAGGGAACCTCTCTGCAGGGACGCAGGTAAAGCGTCGGGTCCCCTCAGTGTCCACAGCCCCGGTTCCACGACCGTTCGCCCCGTGTTTCGTGGACGTTACAGCCGGGCCGCTCCGGTAAACATCGCGTTTCCTGCGCCCGCGAACCGGCGATGAACTCGCCTCAAGAATGCGTGAGGGCCACCAGTCGAGAGACCGCGCGCAGGTACTTCTTGCGGTAGCCGCCGCCCAGCATCTCGTCGCTGAAGACCGTGTTGAGCGGGACGCCCGTGGCCCGGATCGGGATCTGCGCGTCGTACGCGCGGTCGACGAAGGCGACCAGGCGCAGGGCCGCTGACTGATCGTGCAGCACCTGCACGTCGCGCAGGCCGATCACGTCGACCCCGTCGATCAGGCGGATGAACCGAGAGGGGTGCACGCGCGCGAGGTGGCCGACGAGGTCCAGGAAGGCGTCGTCGGATGCCACGGAGTCGGAGGCCGCGGCATCCATCGCCTCCGCATACCCCTCGTCGGACAGGACTTTCGCTTCGCCGTCGATCGCGCGCTGACGGAAGTCGGTCCCGTCAATGCGGATGGTGCGGAAGCTGTCGGCCATCGACTGGATCTCGCGGAGGAAGTCCTGAGCGGCGAAGCGCCCTTCGCCCAGCGCGTTCGGCGGGGTGTTCGAGGTTGCGGCGAGTCGGGTTCCGGATGCCACGAGCTCCCCGAGCAGGCGCGTCATGACCATCGTGTCGCCCGGGTCGTCGAGTTCGAACTCGTCGATGCAGAGCAGGTCGGAGCCGCGGAAGAGCTCGACCGCCTTGGCGTAGCCCAGCACACCGACCAGCGCGGTGTACTCGATGAACGAGCCGAAGTACTTCCGGCGGGCGGGCATGGCGTGGTAGATCGCGGCCAGGAGGTGCGTCTTCCCGACGCCGAAGCCACCGTCGAGGTAGACGCCCGGCTTGACGGGGGCCGCCTTCTCGGCACGGCGGAAGAATCCGCCCTTCTTGGCCGGGGCCGCCTGCTTTCCCGCGAACTCCTGCAGCAGCTCCTTGGCCTCCCGCTGCGACGGATAGGCGTCGTCGGCGCGGTACGACTCGAAGGTCGCGCCGTCGAACTGCGGCGGCGGAACGAGGGCGCTCACCATGTCGGCACCGGAGACGGCGGGCTCGCGCTCGGTCAGGTGGATGAGGCCGGTCGTGGCGGGAGTGGAGGTCATGGCCGTCCTGTGTCCAAGTCTTACGGGGAGGGTGCGTGCCCCATGCCGCGGATCTAGGGTCGATGGTGCGGTGTCCACCCTATGCCGCGCCATCCATCGCCCTGACCGAGGAGTCCCCGTGACCGTCGAGTTCGACACCACGTCCCCCAAGTTCGCCGACTACGCCGAGCCCGGACGGCTCGTCACGGGTGAGTGGCTCCAGGAGCGCCTCGGTCAGCCGGGCCTCGTGGTCGTCGAATCCGACGAAGACGTGCTGCTGTACGAGACGGGGCACATCCCCGGCTCGGTGAAGGTCGACTGGCACACCGAGCTCAACGACCCCGTGGTGCGCGACTACGTCGACGGCGCGGGCTTCGCCGACCTGCTGAGCCGCAAGGGGATCTCCCGCGACGACACCGTCGTCATCTACGGCGACAAGAACAACTGGTGGGCCGCGTACGCCCTCTGGGTGTTCTCGCTGTTCGGTCACGAGGACGTGCGTCTGCTCGACGGTGGACGCGACAAGTGGATCGCCGAGGGGCGTCCGATCACCACCGACAAGACGGTCGTCGAACCCACCGACTACCCGGTCGTCGAGCGCGACGACTCCCTGCTCCGTGCCTACAAAGAAGATGTGCTCGCCCACCTCGGCAACCCGCTCATCGACGTGCGCTCCCCCGAGGAGTACTCGGGCGAGCGCACCACCGCCCCCGCCTACCCCGAAGAGGGGGCTCTCCGCGCCGGCCACATCCCGAGTGCCCAGAGCGTGCCGTGGGGCAAGGCCGTAGCCGAGGACGGCGGTTTCAAGTCGCGCGACGAGCTGGATGCCATCTACCGCGACGGTGCGGGCCTGGCGGACGGCGACAAGATCGTGGCCTACTGCCGTATCGGTGAGCGCTCGAGCCACACCTGGTTCGTGCTGAAGCACCTGCTCGGCTTCGACGACGTCCGCAACTACGACGGCTCGTGGACCGAGTGGGGCAGCGCGGTGCGTGTGCCGATCGTCTCGGGTGCGGAGCCCGGCGAGGTTCCCTCGCGCTGACCCCGGTCGACGCGGGCGTGGGAGGATGACGGTGATGACCGACAACGCCCTCCCCGCCCGCCTCGCCGAGATCCGCGACGAGTTCCTCGAGCTCGACGAGCCCGACCGCTTGCAGCTGCTGCTCGAGTTCTCGCAAGAACTGCCGGACGTGCCGGCCGACCTGGCCGATCATCCCGAACTGCGTGAGCGCGTGGTGGAGTGCCAGTCCCCCGTCTTCATCATCGTCACGGTCGACGACGGCGATCGCGTGGCCATGCACGCCACGGCTCCCGCCGAAGCGCCGACGACCCGCGGTTTCGCGAGCATCCTCTCGCAGGGTCTGACCGGCCTCAGCGCCGACGAGGTCCTCGCGGTGCCCGACGACTTCCCGCAGAGCATCGGGCTGACGCGGGCCGTGAGCCCGCTTCGCATCGCCGGCATGACCGGCATGCTCATGCGCGCCAAGCGTCAGGTGCGCGCGAAGCGCGACGCCTGAGCAATGCGCTCCGCCGGGGTGCCGGCATCCGGGATCACGCCCGGGCGAGGCCCTGTGCGTGGACCCAGTCCTGGATCGCCGTGGTCCACCGCGCCTCGTCGTAGTTCCACAGCTTCGTATGGCGGGCGACCGTGAACGTCTCCATCGTGACGAGGTCGGGGCGCTTCTTCGCGAGCGCGTGCGAGGCGTCGGCGGGGACGAAGCCGTCGTCATCGCTGTGCAAGATGAGCACGGGATGCCGCAGCTCGGCGGCTCGCGACACGCCGTCGAGGCGGTCGAGCGGAATGGGTTCGCCGCTGCGCAGCGCGGTCGCTCCCCAGGTGGAGGCGAGCGTGCGCTCCGCGAGCGCGATGACCGGCGCTGGCAGCCGCATCGCGCGGCCCTGGAAGCTCAGCACGGTGCGCCAGTCCACGACCGGCGACTCGAGCACGAGACCGGCGATCACGTCGGCGTGGGGAGATTCGAGGGCGGCCTGCAGCGACAGCGCTCCGCCCATCGACCAGCCCATCAGCAGCACGCGGCGTGCCCCGCGGCGGCGGGCGTAGCCGATCGCGGCGTCGACGTCGCGCCACTCGGTCGCGCCCAGGGCGTAGGTGCCCGAGCTGCTGCGGGGGGCATCGCCGTCGTTGCGGTACGACACCACCAGGCTCGAGATCCCGAGCGCGTGGAACACGGGCACGGCGCGCAAGGTCTCGGACCGCGTCGTCCCGCGCCCGTGCACTTGCACGACCCACACGTCGGACCCACCTTCCGCCGGGAACTCCCATGCCGGGCAGGCGCCGACGCCGGTGTCGATCTCGATCGTCTCGAACGGAAGGAGGAGGTCGTCGGGTTTGTCGAAGTACCACCCGCTGAAAGCCGCCTCCGGTGCGAGATCGCCGTCGGCGGGGACGTGGGTGAGGAGCTTACGCGTCACGCTGGTCTCGTCCTCGCCGACGACTGAGCCGAGTCGCAGGTAGTCCACCGAGCCGACGGTGAAGAGGCCGTAGCGGCCGGGCAGCGTCGTGTCGGGAGTGCGCTCGAGGGTGATGGTCTGCGCGGCGGCATCGAGTCGCACGATGCGCGTGTCGGGGCGTCGTCCGGCGGGGCGGACGACCGTCTGCGCCATGCGCAGCGAGACGGCCCCGAGGGCCGTGGCGGAAGCGGCGAGGGCGACGCCGAGAGCCGACAGGGTGACGCGGATACCGGTGGTCGTGCGCTGCGATGCGCGAGAACCCGCGGCGCGCCTGGGAGCGTTCATCGAGGCCTCACTCTAGTCTGTGGCCGTGAGTGACCAGCGCCCGGCGGAGGCCGACAGCCCCTTCGCGCGAGCCGTCGAAGAGGTGCGCGACACGGCTTTCCGCAACGATCTGGTCGTCCGGCAGATTCCGTCGCCCTCCGGCTTGGCCCCCTTCTCGTTGGCTCTCGCCGGAGACGTGCGGCCCGAAGAGCACGCCACCGACTCCCCCTTCGGGACCGGACGATTCATTCTGCTGCACGACCCCGAGGAGCCCGAGCCCTGGGGCGGCGCGTGGCGCATCGTCTGCTTCGCTCAGGCGCCTCTCGAGCCGGAGATCGGTGTCGACCCGCTGCTCGCCGAGGTGGCCTGGTCGTGGCTCATCGACGCTCTGGACTCGCGCGGTGCCGAGCGGCACTCGGAATCGGGTACCGCCACCAAGACCCTGTCGACCGGTTTCGGCGCCCTGGCCTCTCAGGGCGAGGGGTCGCAGATCGAACTTCGCGCGTCGTGGACGCCGCGCGGTCCCTTCCGCCCGCACCTCGAGGCGTGGGCGGAGCTCGTGTGCATGCTCGCCGGCCTTCCCCCGGGGTCGGAGGGTGTCGCTGTCCTTGGAGCCCGGAGGCCCACGCGTGGTTGAGTACATCGTCATCGAGGATGCCGAGGGCTTCCTCGCCGCCTGCGAGACCCTGGCCGCGGGGAGCGGCCCCGTCGCGGTCGACGTCGAACGCGCCTCGGGCTTCCGCTACTCGCAGCGCGCCTACCTCATCCAGGTCTTCCGTCGCGAGGCCGGGGTGTTCCTCTTCGATCCCTCGACGATCGAGGACTTCTCGCCTCTCCAAGATGCCATCGGCGACGTCGAATGGGTGTTCCACGCCGCCAGCCAGGACCTGCCGTCTCTGCGCGAGCGCGGCCTCGAGCCCCCGCGCATCTTCGACACGGAGTTGGGCTCGCGCCTTCTGGGTCACGAGCGCGTCGGCCTCGGCGCGGTCGTCGAGCAGACGCTCGGCATCACTCTGGCCAAGGCCCACTCGGCCGCGGACTGGTCGACGCGTCCGCTGCCGGCATCCTGGCTCGAATACGCCGCCCTCGACGTCGAGCACCTGATCGACGTCCGCGATGTGCTCGACGCCGAACTGATCGAACAGGGCAAGACCGAGATCGCGCGCCAGGAGTTCCAGGCCGTTCTCGACCGGGAGCCCAAGCCGCCGCGAGACGACCCGTGGCGCCGACTCAGCGGCCTGCACAGCGTGCGCGGGCGCCGCTCGCTGGCCGTCGCTCGTTCGCTCTGGCAGGCGCGCGAGGACTACGCCCGCGAGCAGGACGTCGCACCCGGCCGACTCGTTCCCGACCGCGCCCTCGTCGCGGCCGTGCTCGCCGATCCGGCGAGCAAGCAGGCGCTCGCGGGCGTCAAAGAGTTCAACGGGCGCGCCAGCCGTACCCAGCTGGACCGCTGGTGGAACGCGATCGTCGCCGGTCGTGAGTCGACGGACCTGCCCGCCGACCGCGTTCCCAGCGACACCCTCCCCCCGCCGCGCGCGTGGGCGGACCGCAACCCCGAGGCCGATCGTCGTCTGAAGAAGGCCCGTCCGGCCGTCGAGGCGCGAGCGGAAGAACTGCGGATGCCGACCGAGAACCTGCTCACGCCCGAGACCCTCCGTCGTCTGGCCTGGGCTCCGCCGTCCGAGGTCACGGCCCAATCCGTCGGGGCGGCTCTCGCGGAGCTCGGAGCGCGGCCGTGGCAGATTGACCAGACCGCACAGGTGATCGCCGATAGCTTTGTAGCTTCCCTCAACGCCGATGAGGACGTGTCTGCCACGGATTCGTAGGTTCGGACAACCGATTCTTCCCACCGAATCGGTCTTCCTAGGCTGGGGTCATCCCAAACTTTGGAGGCAGAGTGGCCGAGATGACGGACGTCTTCTTCGTCGACGGAATGCGCACCCCCTTCGGGCGCGCCGGCGAGAAGGGCATGTACTGGAACACCCGCGCTGACGACCTGGTGGTCAAGGCAATCATCGGGTTGATGGAGCGCAACGGCGACGTGCCGAAGGACCGGATCGACGACGTGGCGATCGCCGCGACCTCGCAGACCGGTGACCAGGGGCTGACCCTCGGACGCACCGCGGCGATCCTCGCGGGTCTGCCGATGACCGTGCCCGGCCTCGCGGTCGAGCGCATGTGCGCGGGCGCCATGACGAGCGTCACCACGATGGGCGCCTCGATCGGCGTCGGAATGTACGACCTCGCCCTCGCGGGCGGTGTCGAGCACATGGGTCGTCACCCCATCGGCGGCAACGTCGACCCCAACCCGCGCTTCGTCGCCGAGAGGCTCGTCGACCCCGGCGCGCTGAACATGGGCGTCACGGCCGAGCGCATCCACGACCGTTTTCCGCACCTGACCAAGGAGCGCGCCGACCGCTTCGGCGTCGCCAGCCAGCACAAGGTGCAGGCCGCGTACGAGGCCGGCAAGATCCAGCCCGACCTCGTGTCGGTCGCGATCAAGGACGCCGACGGTGCCTGGGGGCTGGCGACCGAGGACGAGGGGCGCCGCCCCGAGACCACGCTCGAGGGCCTCGCCACGCTGAAGACACCGTTCCGCCCGCACGGTCGCGTCACCGCCGGCACGTCGTCGCCCCTGACTGACGGTGCAACGATCAGCCTGCTTGCGGGAAGCGACGCCGTGAAGGAATTCGGCCTGGCGCCGAAGATGCGCATGGTGTCGTTCGCCTTCGCCGGCGTCGAGCCCGAGATCATGGGCATCGGTCCGATCCCCTCGACCGAGAAGGCCCTCAAGAAAGCCGGACTCACGATCGACGACATCGGTCTGTTCGAGCTGAACGAGGCCTTCGCGATCCAGGTCATCTCGCTGCTCGATCACTTCGGCATCGCGGACGACGATCCGCGCGTCAACCCGTGGGGCGGCGCCATCGCCCTGGGGCACCCGCTCGCGGCATCCGGGGTCCGCCTCATGATCCAGCTCGCGGCGCAGTTCGCCGAGCGTCCCGACGTGCGCTACGGCCTCACCGCCATGTGCGTGGGCCTCGGTCAGGGCGGCTCGGTCGTCTGGGAGAACCCGTTCTTCGACGGAAAGAAGAAGCGCAAGTGACCGACTACTCGAGCATCGACTTCTCGCCCCTCGACGCCCTCACCGGCGACGAGGTCGTGACCCACTCCCCCGTCCGCGACGTGCGTCTGCCCTCGGGCAACGTGCTCGCGCTCATCACGCTCGACAACGGGCGCGACCACACCCGCCCGAACACGCTGGGGCCCGCGACCCTCGCCGAACTCGGACGAACGCTCGCGACCCTTAAGGAGCGAGCCGCCGCCGGCGAGATCCACGCCGTCGCGATCACCGGCAAGCAGTACATCCTCGCCGCCGGCGCCGATCTGTCCGACGTCGCGAAGCTGCCGTCGAAGGATGTCGCGCGCCTCATCGCGCAGCGCGGACACCAGGTGATCGGCTCGCTGTCCGACCTGGGCGTGCCCTCGTTCGCCTTCGTGAACGGTCTTGCCCTCGGTGGCGGTCTCGAGATCGCGCTGAACTCGACCTACCGCACGGTCGACGCCTCCGCCGCAGCCGTCGCGCTGCCCGAGGTGTTCCTCGGCATCATCCCCGGCTGGGGCGGTGCCTACCTGCTGCCGAACCTCATCGGCATCGAGAACGCGCTCGAGGTCGTCATCTCGAACCCGCTCAAACAGAACCGCATGCTCAAGCCGCAGCAGGCCTTCGACCTCGGGATCATGGATGCCATCTTCCCGGCGGCCTCGTACCTCGAGGACTCTCTGCGCTGGGCGGACGGCGTGCTCACCGGCCGGGTCCGTGTCGAGCGGAAGAACGAGCCGGGCAAGCTCGAGCGCCTGACGAAGTGGCCCATCGCGATCAAGATGGCGCGCGGCATGCTCGAGTCGAAGATCGGCACCGTCCCCCGCTCGCCGTACGTCGCGCTCGACCTGCTCGACAAGGCGAAGAGCGGGACGAAGGCCGAGGGCTTCGCCCGCGAGGACGAGGCGTTGGCCGAGCTCATCACGGGCGACCAGTTCGCGGCATCCATGTACGCCTTCGATCTCGTGCAAAAGCGTGCGAAGCGTCCCGTCGGAGCCCCCGACAAGGCGCTGGCGAAGAAGGTCACGAAGGTCGGCGTCATCGGCGCCGGGCTCATGGCCTCGCAGTTCGCCCTGCTGTTCGTCCGCAAGCTGCGTGTACCCGTCATCATCACCGACCTCGATCAGGGCCGCGTCGACAAGGGCGTGGCATCCATCCGTGAAGAAATCGGCAAGCTCGAGGCCAAGGGGCGTCTGGACGGCGACGCGGCCAACCAGTTGCGCGCGCTCGTGCACGGCACGACTGACCGCTCGGAGTTCGCGGACTGCGACTTCGTGATCGAGGCCGTGTTCGAAGAGGTCGGCGTCAAGCAAGAGGTGTTCTCCGCGATCGAGAAGATCGTCGCCGAGGACGCCATTCTCGCCACCAACACCTCGTCGCTCTCGGTCGCCGAAATCGGTTCGGTGCTGCAGAACCCCGAGCGCCTGGTCGGCTTCCACTTCTTCAACCCCGTCGCGGTCATGCCGCTCATCGAGGTCGTGAAGACGGATGCCACGAGCGACGCCGCCCTCTCGACCGCCTTCGTCGTCGCGAAGGGCCTGGGCAAGAACGCGGTGCTCACCGCCGACGCTCCGGGCTTCGTCGTGAACCGTCTGCTGGCCAAGGTCATGGGCGAGGCGGCACGAGCGGTGTACGAAGGGACGCCCATCGCGACGGTCGAGAAGGCATTCGCGCCGCTCGGTCTGCCGATGGGACCGTTCCAGCTCATCGACCTCGTCGGCTGGAAGGTCGCGGCGCACGTGCAGGACACGATGTCGCACGCCTTCCCCGACCGGTTCTTCTCGTCCGAGAACTTCCACGAGCTCGCGGCACTCCCCGAAGTCGTCGAGAAGGACAAGGGCGGCCGCGTGACCGGCTGGACCAAGGCCGCGCAGAAGGTGCTCGTCACCGGCAAGACGCCGGTCGCGCCCGAGACCATCCTCGCCCGCGTGCAGGACGGCCTCGCGCAGGAGATCAAGATCATGCTCGACGAGGGCGTCGTCCCCGAGGTGCAGGACATCGACCTGTGCCTCATCCTCGGCGCCGGCTGGCCCTTCATCGACGGCGGAGCCTCGCCCTACCTCGACCGTGAGGGGGCGTCGGAGCGCGCCTTCGGCGGAACGTTCCACCACCCGCCTATCCGCGGTATCGGGGCCTGAGCCCCGGACACGACGGCGGCGCCGTCCCTTCGGGGGCGGCGCCGCCGTCGTTCGTGCGGGCGGCGCGGCGTCATGAGGACAGGTCGCGCGACGAGAACAGGCCGATTCCGGCCGTTCTGTCCTGTTCTTGGTGCACTCGCCTGTTCCGGTGACGGAGGGCGGTGCGCGTCACGAGAACAGGCTGTGTGACGAGAACAGGTCGGTTTCGGCCGTTCCGTCCTGTTCTCGATGCACTCCCCTGTTTCGGTGACCGTCGGACGGACGCGGGAGACGCGAGACCGGGCCGGATGACGGCATCCCGGCCCGGTCTCGATGGTGCGATGGCCTCAGGGGCGCGACTTCTCCCACTCCTCGATCGTGGGGATCGAGCCGGTGGGCGTCTGACGTGCCACGGGGATGCGGGTGCCGAGCACCTGCGCCACGACGTCGTGAGCGATCTTCGACGCGGTGAGACCGGCGTCCTCGAGGATCTGCTCGCGCGTGGCGTGATCGATGAACTCGTCGGGGATGCCCAGCTCGTCGACGGCCGTGTCGACGCCGGCCTCGCGCAGCACCTGTCGCACGCGCGTGCCGACACCGCCGACGCGGATGCCGTCCTCGATCGTGATCACGAGACGGTGCTCCCGGGCGAGCTCGATGACCGAGGGTTGCACGGGGATCGCCCAGCGCGGGTCGATCACCGTCGCGCCGATGCCCTGTGCCTTGAGGCGCTCGGCGACCTCGAGGGCGAGGTGCACCATCGGGCCGATCCCGACGAGCAGGACGTCTTCGCTCGCACCGCGGCTCAGGACGTCGACACCGTCGTGCAGGCGCTCGACGGCCTCGACGTCGTCGTTCACCTTGCCCTTGGGGTAGCGGACGACCGTCGGGGCGTCCTCGATGGTCGTGGCCTCGCGGAACTCCTCACGCAGGCGCGCGGCGTCGCGGGGAGCGGCGATCCGGATGCCGGGAACGAGCTGCAGCATCGCCAGGTCCCAGATGCCGTGATGACTCGGTCCGTCGGGACCGGTGACCCCGGCGCGGTCGAGCACGAAGGTGACGCCGGCCTTGTGCAGGGCGACGTCCATCATGACCTGGTCGAACGCGCGGTTCATGAAGGTCGCGTAGATGGCGACGACCGGGTGCAGGCCGCCGAAGGCGAGACCGGCGGCGGATGCCACGGCGTGCTGTTCCGCGATGCCCACGTCGTACACGCGCTCGGGGAAACGCTCGGCGAACTTCTGCAGACCGGTCGGGCGCAGCATCGCCGCGGTCATGGCGATGATCTCGTCGCGCTCGGCCCCGACCTTCGTCAACTCCTCGGCGAAGACATCGGTCCACTGAAGGCCACCGCCCGCGCCGAGGGCCTCGCCCGTGATGGGGTCGATCTTCCCGACCGCGTGAAACTGATCGGCCTCGTCGCTCATCGCGGGGGCGTAGCCGCTGCCCTTGTCGGTGATGGCGTGCACGATGACCGGCGCTCCGTACGACTTGGCGAGCTCGAGCGTCTCGATGAGCGACTCGAAGTCGTGCCCGTCGATGGGGCCCAGGTACTTGATGTCCAGGTTGCTGTACAGCGCCTCGTTGTTGGTGAAGCGTGACAGGAAGCCGTGGGTTCCGCCCCGCACGCCGCGGTAGACCGCGCGGGCCGCCGGGCCCAGGCGACGGAACAGCGTGTCGGAGCCGCGGTGCAGCGTGCGGTAGGCGTCGTTCGTGCGCACGCGATTCAAGTAGCGCGCCATACCGCCGATGGTCGGCGCGTACGAGCGACCGTTGTCGTTGACGACGATGACGAGGTTGCGGTCGTTGTCGTCGCTGATGTTGTTGAGCGCTTCCCACGTCATCCCGCCCGTAAGCGCCCCGTCGCCGACCACGGCGATGACGTGACGGTCGCGGCGGCCGGTGCGGCTGAACGCGCGCGAGACGCCGTCGGCCCAGCTCAGGGAGCTCGAGGCGTGCGACGACTCGACGACGTCGTGCTCGCTCTCGGACCGCTGGGGGTAGCCGGCCAGGCCGCCGCGCGAGCGCAGGGCCGTGAAGTCCTGACGTCCGGTGAGCATCTTGTGTACGTAGGACTGGTGCCCGGTGTCGAAGATGATCGGGTCGGACGGGGAATCGAAGACCTTGTGGAGAGCGATCGTGAGCTCGACGACGCCCAGGTTCGGACCGAGGTGTCCCCCCGTGCGGGAGACGTTCTCGACGAGGAACGAGCGCACCTCTGCGGCCAGCTGTCGTAGCTGGTCGGGGGTCAGCCCATCGAGGTCACGGGGGCTGTGGATGCCGGGTAGGAGAGCCATATGACTCCTCTCGTGCGATGCGCGCGGGGGCCGCGCGTACGGGTCGATTCTAGTCTCCGGGGGGTGAGCGGGCCCGGCAACGGCTTGCGCGGATCGCGTGCGCGTGGTCTCTGCGCAATGCGAAGTGCCCCGGAAGCACGAGGCTTCCGGGGCACTTTCGCTCGTGGGTCAGACCAGCGAACGCAGCACGTACTGCAGGATTCCACCGTTGCGGTAGTAGTCGGCCTCACCGGGGGTGTCGATGCGGACCACGGCGTCGAACGTCACGGTCTGCTTGCCCTCGGGCGAGAACTCGCTCGGCTCGGCGGTGACCTTCACCGTCTTGGGCGTGACGCCCTCGTTGAGCTGTTCGAGGCCCTCGATCGAGACGATCTCGGTGCCGTCGAGGCCCAGCGACTTCCAGCTCTCGCCGGCCGGGAACTGCAGCGGAACGACGCCCATGCCGATGAGGTTCGAGCGGTGGATGCGCTCGAAGCTCTCGGTGATGACGGCCTTGACGCCCAGCAGGTTCGTGCCCTTGGCCGCCCAGTCGCGCGACGAACCGGAGCCGTACTCCTTGCCGCCGAAGATCACCAGCGGGGTGCCCTGCTCCTGGTAGTTCTGGCTCGCGTCGAAGATGTACGACTGCGGGCCGCCCTCGCGGGTGAAGTCACGCGTGTAGCCGCCCTCGACGACCGTGCCGTCGTTGACGGCCGCGGTGAGCTCGTTCTTCAGGCGGATGTTGGCGAACGTGCCACGGATCATGACCTCGTGGTTGCCACGACGCGAGCCGTAGGAGTTGAAGTCCTTCTGCGCGACGCCGTGCTCCATCAGGTACTGCGCGGCGGGGGTGCCCGCCTTGATGTTGCCGGCCGGGCTGATGTGGTCGGTGGTGACCGAGTCGCCGAGCGTCGCCATGACGCGGGCGCCGGTGATGTCGCGCACCGCGTCGGGCTGCATGGTCATGCCGTCGAAGTAGGGAGCCTTGCGCACGTAGGTGGAGTCGGCATCCCATTCGAAGATCGGCCCGGTCGGGGTGGGCAGGTTCTTCCAGCGCTCGTCGCCCTCGAAGACGGTGGCGTACTGCTGGATGAACTGCTCGCGCGAGATCGACGCGTCGATGATCGTCTGCACCTGGTCGGGGGCGGGCCAGATGTCCTTCAGGAAGACGTCGTCGCCGTTCTGATCCTTGCCGAGCGCGTCGGTCTCGAAGTCGAAGTTCATCGAACCCGCGAGAGCGTAGGCGACCACCAGCGGCGGCGAGGCCAGGTAGTTCATCTTCACGTCGGGGCTGATGCGTCCCTCGAAGTTGCGGTTGCCCGAGAGGACGGCCGTGACGGCGAGGTCGTTCTCGTTGATGGCATCGGAGACCTCTTCGATCAGGGGACCCGAGTTGCCGATGCAGATGGTGCAGCCGTAGCCGACGGTGTAGAAGTCGAGACCCTCGAGCGCCTTGTCGAGGCCCGACTTCTCGTAGTAGTCGGTGACGACCTTCGAGCCGGGTCCGAGCGTCGTCTTGACCCACGGCTTGCGCTTGAGGCCCTTGTCGACGGCGTTCTTCGCGAGCAGACCCGCCGCGATCATGACCGAGGGGTTCGAGGTGTTGGTGCACGAGGTGATGGCGGCGAGAGTGACCGCGCCGTTGTCGAGCAGGTACGACTGGCCCTCGGGCGTGGTGACCTTGACGGGGTTCGAGGCGTTGGCGGGGTGACCCGACGAGATCAACACCTCGCTCTCGGTGACGTGCTCGTGCTCTTCGCCGGGCACCGAGCCGGGGTCGGATGCCGGGAACGTGCCGTCCACTTCAAGGTCGACGAGCGAGTCGGAGACGGCGCCGCCGGCGTAGTTGAGGATGTCCTTCTCGAACTGCGACTTGGCCTCGGAGAGGAGGATGCGGTCCTGCGGGCGCTTGGGGCCGGCGATCGAGGGGACGACCGTCGAGAGGTCGAGCTCCATGTACTCGCTGAAGACCAGCTCGCGGTCTGCGTCGTGCCAGAGCTTCTGCTCCTTGGCGTACGCCTCGACGAGGGCGACGGTCTGCTCGTCGCGGCCGGTCAGGCGCAGGTAGTCGAGCGTGACGTCGTCGATGGGGAACATGGCGGCGGTGGAGCCGAACTCGGGGCTCATGTTGCCGATGGTGGCGCGGTTGGCGAGCGGGACCGAGGCGACGCCCTCGCCGTAGAACTCCACGAACTTGCCGACGACGCCGTGCTTGCGCAGCATGTCGGTGATCGTGAGCACGACGTCGGTCGCGGTCACGCCCGCGGGAATCTCGCCCGAGAGCTTGAAGCCGACGACGCGCGGGATGAGCATCGACACGGGCTGGCCGAGCATCGCTGCCTCTGCCTCGATGCCGCCGACGCCCCAGCCGAGCACGCCGAGGCCGTTGACCATGGTGGTGTGCGAGTCGGTGCCGACGCAGGTGTCGGGGTAGGCGCGGAGCACACCGTCGACCGAGCGGTCGTAGATGACCTTCGCGAGGTGCTCGATGTTCACCTGGTGCACGATGCCGGTTCCGGGGGGCACGACCTTGAAGTCGTCGAAGGCGGTCTGGCCCCAGCGGAGGAACTGGTACCGCTCGCCGTTGCGCTCGTATTCGATCTCGACGTTGCGCTCGAGGGCGTTCTCGCTGCCGAACAGGTCGGCGATGACCGAGTGGTCGATGACCATCTCGGCGGGCGAGAGCGGGTTGATCTTGCTGGGGTCGCCGCCGAGGGCCGTCACGGCCTCACGCATGGTGGCGAGGTCGACGATGCAGGGCACACCGGTGAAGTCCTGCATGACGACGCGGGCCGGGGTGAACTGGATCTCGGTGTCGGGGTCGGCGGTGGGGACCCACGAGCCGAGCGCCTCGATCTGCTCCTTGGTGACGTTGGCGCCGTCCTCGGTGCGCAGAAGGTTCTCGAGCAGCACCTTGAGGCTGAACGGGAGCTTCTCGTGACCGGCGACCGTGTCGATGCGGAAGATCTCGTAGTCGGTGCTGCCGACCGTCAGGGTGCTCTTGGCACCGAAGCTGTCAACCGTGGACACGATCGTCTCCTTCGTCGGCGAATGCGCAGGCGTGGGCCCGCATTTCTCCATCTTCCCCGGGGGGAGAGGCCGATTCCAGGAAGGTCGACCTAACCGCTCGGGGCGACGGATTTATCTTGATGTCAAGATATTATCAGGACTCGCGGCGAGGGTGGAGAGCTCGGACGACGAGCCACGTCACCGCCAGCATCGGGGCGAACAGCGGCAGGCCCATGACGATCTTCAGCGTCCCGAGCGCCGTCACGTCTCCCGCGAAGTACAGCGGCAGCTGCACCGCGAGACGGGCTGCGAACAGGGCCGCCCACGCGATCGAGAGCCAGGTGTAGGCGCGGCGCTTGCGGCGGTCGGTGCGCCATCGCGTGCCCTCGCCCAGCAAGTAACCCGCCGCGAGGCCGATGAGCGGCCAGCCGATCAGCGCGGAGACGAGGAAAGCCGTTCCGTACGCCCCGTTGGTGAAGAACCCGAGCACGAAGTTGTCCTGCCCGCGTCCGGTCACCAGCGACAGCACGGCCGCTCCCGCCGTGGCGAGGAGTCCGCCGATCGCGGCACTCGGCGGCGACTTCGCGATCAGGCGCGCGAGCGTGAAGACGACCGCCAGTCCGACCGACACGCCGAGGCTCAACCAGAGGTTTCCCTGGCGCGTCTCGGGGTCGATCGTGACGGTGAACAGCACCACGAACGCGAGCGAGGGGAGGACGGATTCCAGGATGCCGCGCACACCTCCCATGGCCGACCACACGGCCGCGCCGGTCGAGGTGTGCTTCGCCGGGTCGAGGCCCGCGCGGCGTGCGGCGTTGCCGAGGGCCGCGCTCACGCTCTCCGCCGCGGACGGCGGGTCGAGGGGGACGCGCTCGTCTTCTCGCGCCGGGCGGGTGGAGTCGTCGCTCATGCCGTTCCGGGGCTCGACGGCATCCGGAGCGGGATGAGGTCGCGCGGCGGCATCGGCGACGAGCCGCGGACGACGACGATCGACCGGAAGAGGTCCTCGACGGCCGCGGCGGCCTCGACATCACTCGTGGCCGCTCCCCCGACGACGCCGCGGAGGAACCAGCGGGGGCCGTCGACGCCCACGAAACGGGCGAGCCGCTTGCTCGCCCCATCCGCACCGGCGACGGGGACCTCGGCGAGCAGCTCGGGCCCGAGCGGGCCCTCGCGCTCCTCGACGCGGCCGCCCTGCTGCTTGACCTGCTGGCGGATCTGGTCGCGGGTCTCTTCCCACAGGCCGCTCGAGCGCGGCGCCGCGAACGGCTGTACCTGCAGGGTCGAGTCGGCGTAGTCGAGGCCGACGGCCACGATCCGCTTGGTCTGCTCTTCGACCTCGAGGCGCAGGTTCAGCCCCTCGCGCGGGAGGATCTTGATCCCGCCCAGGTCGATGTAGGGGCGGACGGGGTTGGCCTCGGCTTCGTCGAACGGGCCCGCGGTCTCGCGGTCGGCCGGAGCGCTCTTCGTCGCCTGGCCCGCCTCGGTCGCGGACTGTTCGGCTTCGACAGCGGAGGTCTCGGGCGTGGACTGCGACTCGTCGTCGGTCATCGGGTGCTCCCTTGCAGAGTCTGGTATCCGCTCGATCCGAAGCCGCCTTGACCGCGCACGCTGTCGGGCAATTCGTCGACGGGGACGAAGCGCACGGCGGGGACGGGCATCACGATGAGCTGGGCGATGCGGTCTCCGACCGCGATGTCGTAGGCCTCGTCGAGGTCCGTGTTGAGGAGGGCGACCTTGATCTCGCCGCGGTAGCCGGCGTCGATCGTGCCCGGGGAGTTCACGATCGTGATGCCGTGCTTGGCGGCCAGGCCGCTGCGCGGAACGACGAACGCGGCGTGCCCCTCGGGGAGGGCGATACGGACACCCGTGGAGACGAGGGCGCGACGCCCGGGCTCCAGGCGCACCGCCTCGGCGGCGGTCAGGTCGGCTCCGGCGTCGCCGGGGTGGGCGAAGACCGGAGGCTCGGATGCGACAATGAGGACGTCCACCGTTTCGGTCACCCCACGAGGGTAATGCAGAAGAGGGGGTGCGGCATCCGCACCGCAGCCGAGTATCGAGAGCGTCTGAGCCCGTCGCTGTGGGCGCTGGTCGCCGCAGCCGTGTGCGGCCCCATGGCGGCGGTCGTCTTCTCGCCGCTCGACACGACGCTGGCCCTGTTCATCGGCCTTCTCGTGTCGGTGGGGATCGTGGCGGGCCTGCTGGCCATCGCTCCGGTCATCGAGGTCCGCGACGGAGAGCTGCGTGCGGGACGCGCGCACATCCCCGTCGAGCTGCTGGGCGTGCCCACCGGCGTCGTCGCCGAGGAAGCCCGTACCGCCCGCGGAAGTGGTCTCGACCACCGGGCGTGGCATGTGATCCGGGGTGGTATCGACGGCATCGTCACGGTTCCCGTGACCGATCCCGACGACCCGACCCCGTCGTGGGTGGTGTCCACCCGCACGCCGGATCGCCTGGTGGCGGCGATCCAGCGTGCTCAGGTCAGGCTGCGCACTCCAGGCAGATGAAGCCGGGGCCGCTCTCTTCCGCGATCTGGGAACGGTGCTTCACGAGGAAGCAGTTCATGCAGGTGAACTCGTCTTCCTGAGCGGGGAGCACGACGACATCGAGCTCGATGTCGGAAAGGTCGGCGCCGGGCAGTTCGAAGCCCGAGGGGTTGTCGGCATCCTCGTTGTCGATCGACCCCGACGCCTTGTCGGGCACGCGCTCCTTGAGGGCCTCGATCGACTCGCTGTCGTCCTCGGTCTTGCGCGGTGCGTCGTAATCGGTTGCCATGCGTGCAGGTCTCTACTTCCGGATTTCGTGGTGCTGTGCCCCATCGGGTGCCCGATCGGGCGGCCATAGTTTGCATGACCCGTCCTCGATAAGCAAATGCTTCGACAGGGGTCAGCGTGTCAGGCCTGACGGGAAACTCGCGGCGCGCCCGCGATATTCCCGGTTGCGGGCGACGCGCGTGACAGCATGAACGCTGACCGCAGATCGGAGGGGTGTTTCGTATGGAACAGCTCAAAGTCATCGGAACCGAAGATGACGTCCTCGTCGTGGCGACGCAGGCGGGCGAACGCTTCGCCCTCGCGCTGGACGAGGTGCTGCGCGCTGAGGCGCGCCGTGCGCGTCGGGACCGTGAAGACGACGACCGCGCCCCGCGCCCGAGCCCCCGAGAGATCCAGGCGCACATCCGCGCCGGCATGTCGGCACGCGAGGTGGCGACGCTCCTGAACGCCCGCGTCGAGGATGTCGAGCGTTTCGAGGGGCCTGTGCTCGCCGAGCGCGAACACGTCGTCGCTCAGGCCCTCGCCGTGCCGGTGCTGCTGGGCGGCACCCTCGAGCACGACTCCCCCATCACCTTCGGTGCGGCCGTCCGCGCGAAACTGGCCGAAGCAGGTGCCTCCGCCGAGCGCTGGACGAGCTGGAAGGAAAGCTCCGGCTGGTCGGTCAAGCTCGAGTTCACCGCCAACGGCATCGACCACGACGCGCGCTGGAGCTTCGACCCGCGCCGCAATGTTCTCTCTCCGCAGAACTCCGACGCCATTCAGTTGTCGCGACAGGGTTCGCTGCCCGAGGGGCTGATCCCCCGTCTGCGCGCTCTCGACAACGTCTCGAAGGACGACTCGCGGTTCGACAGCGGGGCTTTCGGTCCTCGCCGGATCGACATCGACGATGAGCCGGGGGTGGAGGCCACGGGCCCCGTCGCCACCGCCGTGCAGGCGGCTGCCATCAAGCGCGCGCCCGACGCCCCCGTGACCTCTGCTGAGACCGCAGACCTGCTCGAGGCCCTCCGTCGTCGCCGCGGGCAGCGAGAGCCGCTGCCGGGTGCGTCCGAGGTCGCCGAACCCGAGCCGCGCCCCTCGACCCCGCCGGTCGCTCTGTTCGACGCCGTCGAGCCGGGCTACGCGGACGAGGCCGGTGAGGTGCAGAGCGAGCCGGAGCGTCCGCAGGCCGACAACGGTCGACGCACCAAGGGGCGACCCTCGATGCCGTCGTGGGACGAGATCGTGTTCGGCGCCCGCTCCGACGAGAGCTGACGGCCGCGGCCTCACCGCGGATGCCGGTCGGACCGCTCCGATCCTTTCGACGATCGGATGCCGGCATCCGGCCTCGACGTTCGGCTCAGGCGAATGCGCCCAGGCGCAGGAGCGGTACGGTGCGCTCCTCGTCGGTGAGAGAGCCGTGCTGTCCCACCATGCGCTGCGGACGCTTGTCGGGCTCGCGGTCGTCGTAGTAGGCGAAGCGTGCGCGCGCGGCGACGAGCACATCCCCGATGCGCGGTCGCACCTCGTCGTCGACGGTGCCGAAGAGTCCGGCCGCGATCGCTTCGTCGCGGGTGAGCACCCAGGCGCGCGCGGCCTCGGTCTCGCGCCAGAGAGCGGCCACGGCATCCGCTCTGCCCTCGTGCGTGTAGAGGTGGAGCATGCGGGGCTCGCCGCCGATCAGGGCGACGTCGTCGAGCAGCGGGTCGCCGTCGCGGAGGAGCACGTGCTTGTGCGCGGGGACGTCGACCATGCCGTGGTCGGCCGTGACGACGACGCCCGTGCGGGGGTCGATGGTCTCGGCGAGACGTCGGGCCGCGGCATCCACCCGCTCCAGGGCGTCGGTCCACCGGTCGGACTCCCACCCGTCCCGGTGCCCGGCGGTGTCGAGCTCGGGGGCGTAGAGGTAGGTGAGCGACCCCGCATGCCGCGCGGCCAGGTCGGCGGCGAGGCGCACACGCTCGTCGAGGTCGTCGGACGAGGCGAACTCCGCCCCGCGCAGGATCGCCTCGGTGAATCCGGTACCGGTGTAGCTCGGACGGGAGACGACGAAGCTGGGCAGCCCGGCCTCCGCGCGCGCGGCGAAGTGCGGGGTGCGTCGCTGCCAGGTGAGCGGATCGAGCCCGTCGGTCTCCCAGCCGTGCAGCTGGTTCGATGCGATCCCGGTGCCGGGGATGCGGGTGCGGTAGCCGACGATGCCGTGGCCACCGGGCTGCGCTCCGGTCAAGAGGCTCGTCAGGGCCGCCGCCGTGGTCGAGGGGAAGACGGTGCGGGCGACGTCTTTGCGTCCGCCCACCGTGCCGAGAAAGCGCGCGTGCCCGCGCCGGGCCGCCAGATTGTGCGCCCCGAGCCCGTCTACGAGCATCACGATCGCGCTGCGGGCCGGAGCGAACCACTCCGACTCACCCGTCAGGGCGGCGATCGACTGGGTCACCACACCGGTGAGGCTCCGAGAGCGCGGCGGGTCCGCCGGTAGGCTGAGTGACATCGGGCCCAGTCTTCCACAGGAGTCCCGATCCCCGTCGAGACGCGACGCCCGCCCGACCCGAGGCCGTACCTATGCCCGATTCCCGTTCCTCCTCTTCCGCGACGTCATCCGTCGTCGAGCGCATCGAAGACGTCGATGTGTCGACCGAGATGCAGGGGTCGTTCCTCGAGTACGCCTACTCGGTCATCTACTCGCGCGCCCTGCCCGACGCCCGCGACGGGCTCAAGCCGGTGCAGCGCCGCATCCTGTACCAGATGGCCGAGATGGGCCTCCGGCCCGACCGCGGCCACGTCAAGAGCGCGCGCGTCGTCGGCGAGGTGATGGGAAAGCTGCACCCGCACGGCGACGCCCCGATCTACGACGCCCTCGTGCGTCTCGCGCAGTACTTCTCCCTGCGCGTTCCCCTGGTCGACGGGCACGGCAACTTCGGTTCGCTCGACGACGGCCCCGCCGCGCCGCGCTACACCGAAGCGCGCCTGGCGGCGGCCGCTCTCGCGCTCACCGAGAACCTCGACGAAGACGTCGTCGACTTCATCCCCAACTACGACGGGCAGTTCCAACAGCCCGAGGTCCTCCCGGCGGCGTTCCCCAACCTCCTCGTGAACGGCGCGACGGGCATCGCGGTCGGTATGGCCACGAACATGGCTCCGCACAACCTCATCGAGGTCGTCGCCGCCGCCATCCATCTCCTGCAGCACCCGGATGCCACGGTCGAGGAGCTCATGGAGTTCGTCCCCGGCCCCGACCTGCCTTCCGGCGGCATCATCGTCGGCCTCGACGGCATCAAGGACGCCTATACGAACGGCCGCGGAACGTTCCGCACGCGGGCGAAGGCGTCGATCGAGTCGCTGGGCCCGCGGCGAACCGGCATCGTCATCACCGAGCTGCCGTATCTCGTGGGTCCCGAGCGCGTGATCGAGAAGATCAAAGATGCCGTGCAGGCGAAGAAGCTCACCGGCATCGCCGACGTCACCGACCTCACCGACCGCAACAACGGTCTGCGCCTGGTCATCGGCATCAAGACGGGCTTCGATCCCAAGGCCGTCCTCGAGCAGCTCTACCGGCTGACCCCGCTCGAGGATTCCTTCGGCATCAACAACGTCGCCCTCGTCGACGGGCAGCCGCAGACCCTCGGGCTGCGCGAGATGCTGCGCGTCTACATCGACCACCGCCTGCGCGTCGTCACGCGCCGCAGCGAGTATCGTCTCGCGCGCAAGCGCGAGCGCCTGCACCTCGTCGAGGGTCTGCTCATCGCGATCCTCGACATCGACGAGGTCATCCAGGTCATCCGTTCGTCCGACGACGGTGAGCAGGCCCGCACGAAGCTGCAGGAGGTCTTCGACCTTTCGCACCCCCAGGCCGAGTACATCCTCGAGCTGCGCCTGCGTCGACTGACGAAGTTCTCGCGCATCGAGCTCGAGGCCGAGCGCGACCAGTTGAACGCCGAGATCGCCCAGCTGGTCGAGCTCCTGGGCAGCGAGACCCTGCTGCGCCAGCAGGTGGCGAGAGAGCTGGATGCCGCGGCCGAGGCGTACGGCACCCCCCGGCGCACCATGCTGCTCAACGGCGGACCCGTGCAGCCGCGCTCTGCGAAGGCCGCGGCCGCCGCGGACCTTCGGATCGCCGACGCCCCGTGCCGCGTGTACCTCTCGGCCACCGGCCGCATGGTCCGCGCCGAACTCGTCGCCGACGCTCCCGCGGGCGGCGTGGTCCCGCCCGCGCGCCGGTCGAAGCACGACGCGATCCGCTCGTCCGTCGACACGACCACGCGCGGCGACATCGGCGCGGTCACCTCGGCCGGACGCCTCGTGCGCTTCTCGCCCGTCGACCTTCCCTCCGTCCCCGCCAACTCGGTGCAGGTCGCAGCGGGAACGAAGGTCGAGCAGTACCTCGCTCTCGCCAAGGGCGAGAAGGTCGTGGCCCTCGTGCCGCTGGTCGACTCCCCCACGATCGCCCTCGGCACGGAGCAGGGGGTGGTCAAGCGCGTTGCCGCGACCGAGCTGGGCACCAAGGACGAGATCGAGATCATCGCGCTCCGCGACGGCGACCGGGTCGTCGGCGCCGCCCCCGCGGGCGACAACGCCGAGCTCGTCTTCATCGCGAGCGACGCGCAGCTTCTGCGTTTCGAAGCCTCGTCCGTGCGACCGCAGGGACGATCCGCGGGCGGTATGGCCGGCATCCGACTCTCCGATAACGCGCGCGTGATCTCGTTCGCCGTGGTGGGCGCCTCGGCGTTCGACGCCGTCGTGGTCACCGTCGCGGGTTCGTCGGCCGCGCTTCCGGGTACGGACGCCGGCAGCGCGAAGGTCTCGGCGTTCACGGAGTTCCCCGCGAAGGGCCGCGCCACCGGCGGTGTGCGCGCCCAGCGCCTGCTGCGCGGCGAGGACGCTCTCGTCATCGGCTGGGTCGGTACCGACCCGCGTGCCGTCGGAAGCGACGGCTCGGTGCGGATTCTGCCCGATGCGGGCGCGAAGCGCGACGCGTCGGGTCAGCCGCTCGAAGCCGTCATCGGCGCGATCGGGACCGTCGTCCGCTGAGCCTGCCTGGTCCCCCGTCGGCTCGCCTCGTGTGCCGTCGGGCGGAGTTCGTCGGTGGCGCGCCCGGGCAGGGGGTGCTGGGGCGGCGTGTCGGGGTGTGAGTCCGCCCGTCGGTACTGTTCTGGGTCGTCGGGTGGGTCGATCAATTCGGGTGTGGCCGTGTGCCGTCGGGCGGAGTTCGTCGGCGGCGCGCCGGAGCAGGGGTGGCTGGGGTGGCGTGAAGAGCCCCGAGTCCGCCCGACGGTCCGGCACAGAGGTGCACCCGAGTGCGCGGCCGCGGGAGAGGTGTCAGACGTCGATGCGCTCGCGCGCGAGGCGGTCGCTCGAGTCGATGATGAACTCACGGCGCGGAGCGACGTCGCTGCCCATGAGCAGGTCGAAGACGGATGCCGCGGCCTCCATGTCCTGCACGCGCACGCGGCGCAGCATGCGGCCGGCGCGATCCATGGTCGTGGTCGCCAGCTGGTCGGCATCCATCTCGCCGAGGCCCTTGTACCGCTGCACCGGCTCCTGCCAGCGTTTGTTGCCGCGCTTGAGCTTGGTGAGCAGGGCGTGCAGCTCCTGCTCGCTGTAGGTGTAGATCGTCTCGTTCGGCTTGGTACCCGGGTTCATCACGATGACGCGGTGCAGCGGCGGCACGGCGGCGAATACCCGGCCCTCTTCGACGAGCGGGCGCATATACCGGAAGAACAGCGTGAGCAGCAGGGTGCGGATGTGCGCGCCGTCGACATCGGCGTCGCTCATCAGGATGATCTTGCCGTAGCGGGCCGCGTCGAGATCGAACGACCGGCCGGAGCCGGCGCCGATGACCTGGATGATCGAGGCGCACTCGGCGTTCGACAGCATGTCGCTGATCGAGGCCTTCTGCGTGTTCAGGATCTTGCCGCGGATGGGCAGCAGCGCCTGGAACTCGCTGTTGCGCGCGAGCTTGGCCGTGCCGAGAGCGGAATCGCCCTCGACGATGAACAGCTCGGAGTCGTTGACGTCGTTCGAGCGGCAGTCGACGAGCTTGGCGGGCAGCGACGACGACTCGAGGGCGTTCTTGCGACGCTGCGTCTCTTTGTGGGTGCGCGCCGAGATGCGCGCCTTCATCTCGGAGACGATCTTCTCGAGCAACTGAGCGGTCTGCGCCTTGTCGTCGCGCTTGGGTGAGGCGAAGCGGGCCGCGAGTTCTCTCTGGACCACGGATGCCACGATCTGCCGCACCGCGGGAGTACCGAGGATCTCTTTGGTCTGCCCCTCGAACTGCGGCTCGGGCAGACGCACGGTCATGACCGCGGTGAGCCCGGCGAGCAGATCGTCTTTCTCGATCTTGTCGTTGCCGACCTTGAGCTTGCGGGCGTTCTGGTCGACCTGCGAACGCAGCACCTTCATGAGGCCCTGCTCGAAGCCCTGCTGGTGCGTGCCGCCCTTGGGCGTGGCGATGATGTTGACGAACGAGCGGGTCGTGGTGTCGTAGCCCGTGCCCCAGCGCACGGCGATGTCGACCTCGCACTCGCGCTCGACCTCGGTGGGAATCATCGAACCGCCGGGCTGCAGCACGGGCACGGTCTCGGTGAAGGTGCCGGTGCCGGTGAGACGCCACGTGTCGGTGACCGCGGCGTCGGGTGCGAGGAAGTCCGCGAACTCGGAGATGCCGCCGTCGAACCGGTAGCTCGTCTCGACGCGCTCCTCGCCCCGCTCGTCGTGCACGACGATCTCGAGCCCCGGCACGAGGAACGCGGTCTGGCGCACGCGCTGCACGAGCTCGTCGAGGCCGAAAGCGGCGTCTTTCGTGAAGATCTGGCGGTCGGCCCAGTAGCGGATGCGCGTTCCCGTGACACCGCGCGGCGCCTTGCCGACCACGCGCAGCTCGCTGCTGCGCTCGAACGGGGTGAACGTGGAGTCGGGGGTGTCTCCCGCGAACATGCCCGGCTCACCGCGGTGGAACGACATCGCGTACGTCTTGCCCCCGCGGTCGACCTCGACATCGAGTCGCTCGGACAGTGCGTTGACCACCGACGCGCCGACGCCGTGCAGGCCGCCCGACGCCGCGTACGAGCCGCCCCCGAACTTCCCGCCGGCATGCAGTTTCGTGAAGACGACTTCGACACCGGTGAGTCCGGTGCGGGGCTCGACATCGACCGGGATGCCGCGGGCCCGGTCGCGCACCTCGACGCTGCCGTCGGCGTGCAGCACGATGTCGATGCGCGAGCCGTGGCCGCCGAGGGCCTCATCGACGGAGTTGTCGATGATCTCCCACAGGCAGTGCATCAGACCACGGGAGTCGGTGGACCCGATGTACATGCCCGGGCGCTTGCGCACGGCCTCGAGGCCCTCGAGGACCTGCAGATGATGGGCGGAGTACTCGGACGTCACGATCTCCCAGCGTAATCGGGGCCGCCGACATCGACTGCCAGACACACAGGCAGGTCGGGTCACCGTACGCGCACAGCGAAATGTGATCAAGCTGCGGCATAGGGGAAACATCCGCGTGGTTGTATATGGAGACTCGCCCACGACCACCTGAGGAGGGCACCCGACATGACCACCACGACTGCACCCGAAGCGTCAGCCGTCCTCGATCACCGCCTGACGGCGGCGGATCGCTGCGACTCCTGCGGCGCACAGGCGTACATCGCCGCAACCGTCAACGGGAGCGAGCTGCTGTTCTGCGCGCACCACGGCCGCAAGTACGAAGAGAAGCTCCGCAGCGTCGCCACCTCGTGGCACGACGAGACGGCGCGACTCAACGCCGCCGAATAAGACCACCCGCCAGAACGGGCCTCGCGCACCTCGTGCGTCGGGGCCCGTTCTGCGTGTCAGACGTAGACGCGCGGGACGGTGGGCGACACGCGCAGGGCGATCTCTTCGCCGATCGTGTCGATGAGTTCGGCGAGGTCGGTGACACCGGACAGGGCACCCGGACCGAAGAGGGTGATCTCGTCGCCGGCCGTCGCGCCGTCCCAGGGAGCGAGCACCGTCTCGATGGGCCCGATTGCCTCGACGCGCCGGGGTCCCCCGGGCGTCCGCACGTCGAAGCGCCCCGCCAGAGTGCTCGGCAGCCCGTGCAGAGCACCGACGTCGAGGTGGACTCCCGCGGGGTCCACCTCCGTGACGGTGGCCGAGAGCCGGCCGATCGGTTCGATCCCCAGCTCGTCCTCGTCCGGCCCGCCGGCGGGACGGATGCCGTACGAGAACGCCCCCACGCGCACGAGATCCTCCCGGAACTCTCCGCGGGCGAAACCGGCGGCGCTCGCTGCGAGGTGCGAGAAGCGCGGGTCGAGCCCCGCGGCGCGCGCCGTCTCTCGCGCGGCGAGGAACACCGCTCGGGCGTCGTCGTCGTCGGCATCCGAGGCTTCCGAGATGTGCGACCAGATCCCCTCGAACACCGCGCGGCCGTCGGCGATCAGCGCCGAGGTCCGCTCCAGGGCGGCCTCCCACCGCTCGGGGCGGATGCCGTTGCGGTGCAGACCCGTGTCGATCTTGAGATGCACGCGGGCGGGGCGTTCGAGGTGGAGTCGTCGCAGATCATCGATCAGGGCCTCATCGCCGATTCCGAGGTCGAGGTCGGCGGCGACCCCCGCGGCCAGATCGTCGCCACCGCCGATGAGCCACACGAAGATCCGCACGTCGGGTCCGGCGATGCGGCGGACCTCGGTTCCCGTGGGCACGTCGAAGGCGCCGATCCACTGCACGCCCTCCGCGATCGCGCGCGTCACGATGGGTTCGAGCCCGTGAGAGTAGGCGTCGTCCTTGACCACGAGCATGGGGACGGCCGGGGCGACCGCCTCGCGCACGCGCGCGAGGTTGCGGGCGAAGGCGTCGAGGTCGACGCGGTAGACGGCGCTCACGCGGTCGCCCTCCGATCGGCGCGGACGCCCACGATGGCGACGATCTCGGCGGGCGTGAGGCCCGTGGCATCCGTCCACTCCTCCAGCGAAGGATGCCCCTGGGTCGGGTCGCCGAAGAAGACCACCTCGACCCCGCGCGCGATCCGCGCGTCTTCGACGTCGACGACGCAGACGTCCATGGCGACGCGCCCGACGATGCGGTGACGACGACCGTCGATAGAGACCGTCACCGCGTTACCCAGGGACCGTACGACGCCCTGTGCATAGCCGCCGGTCACGAGGGCGACGGTGGTGTCGTGGGGCGCGCGGTGGGTGTAGCCGTACGAGACGCCCTCGCCGCGCAGGAGGGGCTTCGTGCCCAGGGCGCGACCGCGCAGAGACAGGACGGGCCGCGTGTGCGAGCCGGGCAGGCCGAACAGGACCGCCGCGTCGAGGGGTGCGGCATCCATCCCCAGATCGGAGAGCACGGATCGCACCCAGGCCGCCCCGTGCCCCCACGCGTCGGCGGCGAAGACGTCGTCCGCGCCCGAGCCGGTACCGGCGGCGAGGGCGAGCGGAGCGTTCTGACGCAGAGCGGATTCCGAGACGAGGGCCACGGGTGCCACTCCCCCGGCCGCGGGCAAGCGGGCAGAGAGCGCGGAGGTCACCCCTTTAGACTAACGGGGTCCTCGTTCCCCGACCCCGGAGCCACATGCCTCAGCAGGGTTTCTCTCCCGTCACGCGTCTGCGTTACCTCGCCGGACGCGCCCGTCGCATCGACGTCGCATCCGTCGTCGAACGCGCCAAAGAGGCCTCGACCCAACACGGCAAGGCCCTGCCGCTCGTCATCGCCGACATGCTGTTCCAGGCGGGTGTGAAGAACGTCGGTTTCCAGGACTACATCGACTACGACTTCGCGATCCTCACTCCCGCCGAGCGCGCGACGTACATGACGCACCCGGTGTCGAACCAGATCTCGCAGAAGTACGACCACCCCGACTACCGCGGTCTCTTCCAGGACAAGGTCGAGTTCGATCGCACGTTCAGTGAGTTCCTCCGCCGCGAATGGATGGTGGTGGATGCCGACAACGCCGACGACCTGCGGTCCTTCACCGAGCGTCTGGGCACCATCGTCACCAAAGAGCCGGTCGGCCAGGCCGGAACCGGCGTGCACCGCTACCACGCGGCCGAGGTCGAGGACTGGGGCCAGTTCCACCGAGGGCTGCTCGAGCGCGGCGAGATCCTCGTCGAGGAGGTCATCCGCCAGCACGACGACCTCGCGGCCGTGTGCCCCGGCACGGTCAACACCACCCGCGTGACCGCCTTCTTCGACGGTCAGAAGACCCACATCCTGGCGATGGCGCAGAAGTTCGGGCGCGGCGCGGTCAGCGATCAGATGACCTTCGGCGGCTTCTACACGATGCTCGATGAGAACGGCCACGCGCTCGGCGCCGGCTACGACTCGCACGGGCACGTGCACGAACTGCACCCCGACTCGGGCGTGCGCATCGCCGACTTCCAGTTGCCCATGATCGACGAGGTCAAGGCGTTCGTCGACCAGGTCGCTCGCGTCGTGCCCCAGGTGCAGTACGTCGGCTGGGACATCGTCGTCGGTCCCGACGGCCCCGTGCTCGTCGAGGGCAACTGGGGTGCCGGTGTGTACGAGAACAAGCCGAGCGTGACCGGCATCCGCACCGGACACAAGCCGCGCTATCAGGCGGCCATCGGGTTCTGATCCCGCATGCCGAGAGGCCCGTTCCCTACGCGGGGGCGGGCCTCTCGTTGTGCGCTCGGCGGGCGATCGAAAGGGCCCGCCCCGAGAACGGAGTGGGCCCTTTCGAGGCTGTGTCAGCTGTGGCGGACGATACCGAGCGGCGTGGACTCGTGTCCCTGGCCGAGCGGGTTGTCCTTGAGGATCGCGACGAGGCGCTTCTCGCCGGCCTTGTCCATCGTGGAGCCGAGGATGTTGCCGCCGAGGTCGTTGATGTCGACGACCGCGACCTGCAGGTCGCCGCCGAGCAGCGACTTCAGGCGCGCGGCGACCTCGCGAGGGCGCTCGGGGCCGAGAACGACGGCCTGGTTGTACGGCGGGATGGTGCCCTTGGTGGGCCCGTCGATCGCGCGGGCCTTGTCACCGGCGATGCGGTAGAAGTCGCCCTTGCGACCCATCGCCTTGGTCACGGCCGCGACGGCCGCGGCGAGCAGGATGCGGGGCGTTCCGCACTCACGCAGCGCCATCTCCATCGTCTCGGGCATGCCGAGACCGATGCCGTACGGCGTGCGCGTCACGTACTTCGACAGGAACAGTGCCAGCTTGCGGGGCTTGATCGAATCGAGTTTGTACGAGCGGCCCTGCGTGATCGCGACGATCTTCTCGGTGACGAACAGCAGGTCGCCCGGCTGCACGGCATCCTTGGCGTACTCGAGGATGAAGGCGTCGAGATCGTCGCCCGGCATGACGACCCGCGTGCGGATCGGGATGCGAGCGTACGAGGTGCCCTCGACGGTACGGGTGAGCGCCTTGCCGGCGTTGGCCTCCGCGCTCATTCGAGGTAATCCCGGAGCGACTGCGAACGCGACGGGTGGCGCAGCTTCGCCATGGTCTTCGACTCGATCTGGCGGATCCGCTCGCGCGTGACGCCGAACGTGTCGCCGATCTGGTCGAGGGTCTTGGGCTGACCGTCGCCGAGGCCGAAGCGCATGCGGATGACGCCCGCCTCGCGCTCGCTGAGCGAGTCGAGAAGGGACTCGAGCTGGCGCTGCAGCATCGTGAAGCCCACCGCGTCGGCGGGAACCACGGCCTCGGTGTCCTCGATGAGGTCGCCGAACTCGCTGTCGCCGTCTTCACCGAGGGGCGTGTGCAGCGAGATGGGCTCTCGGCCGTACTTCTGCACCTCGATGACCTTCTCGGGGGTCATGTCGAGCTCGCGGCTGAGCTCCTCGGGCGTGGGCTCGCGACCGAGGTCCTGCAGCATCTGGCGCTGCACGCGCGCGAGCTTGTTGATGACCTCGACCATGTGCACCGGGATGCGGATCGTGCGCGCCTGATCGGCCATGGCGCGAGTGATCGCCTGACGGATCCACCAGGTGGCGTAGGTCGAGAACTTGAAGCCCTTGGTGTAGTCGAACTTCTCGACCGCGCGGATGAGGCCGAGGTTGCCCTCTTGAATGAGGTCGAGGAACTGCATGCCACGACCGGTGTAGCGCTTGGCCAGCGAGACGACCAGGCGGAGGTTGGCGCCGAGCAGGTGGCTCTTGGCGCGCTGACCGTCGCGGGCGACCCACTGCAGGTCGAGACCCAGCTGGCTCGTCTTCTCGGCCGCCGTCATGTTCGACAGCTTCTCTTCGGCGAACAGGCCGGCTTCGATACGCATCGCGAGCTCGACCTCTTCGGCCGCGTTCAGGAGGGGGACCTTACCGATCTGCTTCAGGTAGTCCTTGACCGGGTCGGCCGTCGCACCCGTGATCTGGGCGGAGTAGACGGGAACGTCGTCCTCGTCGCTCGACGAGATGACGATGGCGCCGGTGGGGAGGGCCTCGGCGGGCGCCGCCGGGGTCTCGTCCTCGTCGTCGTCATCGGACTTCTTCGCGTCGCTCTTGCCCGCGTCGTCGCCGTCTTCGCTGTCGTCGGCGTCGTCGATCTCGACGTCACCCTCTTCGACGTCGTCCTCGTCTTCTTCGAGGTCTTCGTCCTTCGCAGCCTTCGTCTTCGCCTTGGCGGGAGCCGCCTTGGCCTTGGCCGGGGCCTTCTTCGCGGGAGCCTTCTTGGCGGTCGTCGTCTTCGACGCCGTCACGGTCTCCTCGGAGTTCTCGAGCTCGGTGTCCTTCGCACTCCGGGAGCGGGTCTTGGTTGTCGTGTCTGCCACGTTTCGCCTTTCACCGGGAACGTACGCTGCACGGCCACCGGTCGTTCTCGGACACTAGTAAGACCCTTGTCAAGTCCCGAGCCGAGGAGCGGGGGCTCCTGGTCCGGATGACAACGGGTCAGGTTCTTCATTGTCTCACATTCCCGGACCGGGACTTGACGCGGGCCGGGTGACTATGCGTAGACAACGTCGACGAGAAGGAAGACATTCCCGGATGCCGATTTCCCGGCGCCTCTCGGGTGTGCGGTGCGCAGTCGCCCTCAGCCGAGCTTGCCGCGGCGGTCATCGTCGCCGGGGCGGGTCGCGAGGAAGCGCTCCAGCTCGGCGGCGAGTTCATCGGCGCTGGGCAGATCGCCCGTGTGGATGATGGGCGTCGCTTGCGTGGAGCCCGCCATGTATGCGTCGTAGCGCTCCTCGAGGTTCTCGAGCATGCGGGTCAGCTCGTCACTGCCCTCGACCTGTTCGGTGACCTTGCCGAGGAATTCGCGGTTCTCTTCGCGCAGGACCTCGCCCGCGAACACCAGGCCGGTCGCGACCGTGAGGCTGTCGAGCGCGGCGAGGGCCGCCGCGGGGTACTCGGTGTCGCCCAGGTAGTGAGGGACGAGAAGGGCGAAACCGGCGACCTTGGCGCCGGCCTCCGCGAAGCGGTACTCGAGCAGGTGTCCCGCGGTAGACGGAACCTGGGTGTGGGGGCGCCAGACGGAGTGCGCCTCGGCGAGGTCGGGGCGCGTTCCGCTCACGGTCGTACCGATCGGACGCGTGTGCGGGACCGGCATGGGGATGGCGTGCACCCAGGTGATCGACGACACCTGCAGGCCCGCCGACAGCTCGAGCACCGTCTCGGCGAAGGCCTCCCACAGGAAGTCGGGCTCATAACCCGCGAGCAGCAGGAAGGGCTGCCCGAGGGAGTCGTGCGCGAGAGAGAGCTCGAGACGGGCCGGGCGGAAGTCCGTGAGGTGGTCCTCGACGAACGTGATCGAGGGGCGGCGAGCCCGGTAGTCCAGGAGGGCGTCGTTGTCGAAGACGAAGAGCGCATTGGGCTGCACGTCGTTCCGGAAGTACTCCACCAGGCGTGTCACCGCGCCACCGGCATCCGTGAAACCGGTCAGAGCGATCACGAGCGGCAGGCCCGACGGCACGGGCGGCGCCGCGGGGGCGCGGTCGTACAGCGGGGCGGAGGAACGCATGCGTCCACTCTACGAGCGCGTCGGATGCGAGGGCCGCGGTGCGTCCCGCTCCTAGCGAACACGCTCGAACCTAGGATGGATGCCATGCCGTTTCCCTCAGTGGCGTACACCCACGCCCCCGCTCTCGAGTCCGACGCCGATGCGATCCTGCTGATCGTTCCCACGCTTTCGGAGGGAGCCCCGGATCCGGACGGCTGGGAGGGTCTTTCCGCCGCTCTGTCGGCGGTCGGCTTCACGGGTGCGGCCGGATCGTTCCAGCGGGTGCACGTGCCGGAGGTCTCGACCCCCGTCGCCGTCGCCGGCGCAGGCGCGAACCCGGGCGACGCCGCGCTCCGCGACGCCGCGGGTACGGGGCTTCGTCAGCTGACCGGCTTCGACCACGTCGTCGTGCAGTCGTTGGCCTCGTCGCCGTGGCGGTCGCTCGCCGAGGGCGCCGCCCTGGGCGGCTACCGTTTCGCCGACTACAAGAAGAAGGCCACCAAGGTGCGCGCCACGCGCGTGACCGTCGTCGCCGACGAGACGCCCTCGGACGCCGACACCGCGGCGGTCGCGGCCGTCGCCGGGGCCGTGGCCCTGGTGAAGGACCTCGTCACGACGCCCGCCGAGTGGCTCGGCCCGGCCGACTTCGCCGACGCCGCCGTGAAGGCGGTCGCGGGTCTCCCCGTCGAGGTGGAGGTGCTCGACGACAGCGCTCTGCGCGAGGGCGGTTACGGCGGCATCGTCGGCGTGGGTCAGGGCTCGGACCGCCCGCCCCGCATGGTGCGCCTCGACTACTCCCCCGCCGGTGCCGAGCGTCACGTCGCCCTGGTCGGCAAGGGCATCACCTTCGACACCGGTGGTCTGTCTCTCAAGCCCCCGGCATCCATGGTCGGCATGAAGTACGACATGTGCGGCGCCGCCACGGTGCTCGCGGTGCTCAAGGCCGCCGCCGAGATGCAGCTGCCCGTTCACGTCAGCGCGTGGCTCTGCATCGCGGACAACATGCCGTCGGGCCGCGCGACCCGCCCGGGCGACGTGCTGCGCACCCTCGACGGCACCACGGTCGAGGTCCTGAACACCGACGCCGAGGGTCGCCTGGTGCTCGCCGACGGCCTCGCGGCCGCGAGCCGCGAGAATCCCGACCTCATCGTCGACGTCGCGACCCTGACCGGAGCGATCACGGTGGCGCTCGGCAACCGTCACACGGGTGTCATGGGCGACGACGCCGCGGTCGCGACCTACTTGGCCGCTTCCGCTCGCGCGGCTGAGCTCGCGTGGCAGCTCCCGTTGCCCGACCACATGGTCGACGACCTCGACTCCCCCATCGCCGACCTGCAGAACGCGAAGATCGGCGACCCCGCCGGTGGGTCGCTGTTCGCCGGCCTGTTCCTACGCCACTTCGTCGGTCGGGTGTCGGCGGATGCCGATGCCCCGCGCATCCCGTGGGTGCACCTCGACATCGCCGGAGTGGGCATGAACAAGTCCGCCCCGTTCGGCTACACCGACAAGGGCGTGACGGGCGCAACGGTCCGCTCGCTCGTCGAGATGCTGGCCACGGACGGCGCGCGGTGACCGAGTACACCTCCGACGTCGTCGTGCTCGGCGGCGGAAGCGGCGGGTATGCCGCGGCGCTCCGCCTCGCCGAGCTGGGCAAGGACGTGGTGCTCGTAGAGAAGGACAAGCTCGGCGGGACGTGCCTGCACCGCGGGTGCATTCCCACCAAAGCGCTGCTGCACGCCGGCGAGGTCGCCGACGCCGCACGCGGCGCCGCCGAGATCGGTGTCGACGTCACCTTCTCGGGCATCGACCCGGCCCGGGTGCGCTCGTACCGCGAGGGCATCGTCGCCAAGAAGTTCAAGGGTCTCGAGGGGCTGATCTCGGCTCGTGGCATCCGCGTGATCCGCGGCGAGGGCTCGCTCGCGGCTGGACCGGCGGTGCGCGTCGGCGACGACGTCTATCGCGGCACCGATGTCATCCTCGCGACCGGATCGTACAGCCGGAGCCTGCCCGGTCTCGAGGTCGGCGGGCGTGTACTGACGAGCGAGCAGGCGCTCGACCTCGACGTGGTCCCCCAACGCGTGATCGTGCTCGGTGGCGGTGTCATCGGCGTCGAGTTCGCGAGCGTGTGGCGCTCGTTCGGTGTCGAGGTCACGATCGTCGAGGCGCTCCCGCACCTCCTGCCGGCCGAAGACGTCGCCTCCAGCAAGGCGCTAGAGCGGGCGTTCCGCAAGCGCGGGATCGCCTTCCAGTTGGGACGGCGCTTCGCTTCCCTCACACAGACGGCGGATTCCGCCACCGTGACCCTCGACGACGGGTTGGAACTCGTCGCGGACTACGTCCTGGTCGCGGTCGGACGAGGTCCCGTCACCGCGGGTCTCGGTTACGAAGAGGCCGGGGTCGTGCTCGACCGCGGCTTCGTGCAGACCGACGAGCGTCTGCGCACCGCCGCAGCCCACGTCTGGGCCGTCGGCGACATCGTGCCCGGCCTCCAACTCGCGCATCGCGGATTCCAGCAGGGCATCTTCGTCGCGGAGGAGATCGCGGGCTTGTCGCCCGTGCTCGTCCCCGACGTCGACGTGCCCCGCGTCGCCTACTCGCACCCCGAGGTCGCGTCGGTCGGACTGACCGAGGCCCAGGCTCAGGATCGTTACGGATCCGATGCGGTGAAGGCGTACGAGTACAACCTGGCCGGAAACGGCCGGAGCGAGATCATCGGCACCTCGGGCATCGTCAAGATCGTCCGGCGCGTCGACGGCCCCGTCGTGGGCGCCCACCTCGTGGGCGATCGGGTCGGCGAGTTGATCTCGGAAGCGCAGCTCGCGGTGGGCTGGGAAGCCCACCCCGAGGACATCGCGCCGTTCATCCACGCACACCCCACCCAGAGCGAGGCGCTCGGCGAGGCCTTCCTGGCCCTCGCGGGCAAGCCCCTGCACGCACTCTGACCACAACCGGTCACTAAGCTAGGTACCGCATCCGGTACGAAGGAGACATATCCATGAGCACTTCCGTCGTCCTCCCCGCTCTCGGCGAGAGCGTCACCGAGGGAACGGTCACCCGCTGGCTCAAGCAGGTCGGTGACACCGTCCAGGAGGACGAGGGTCTGCTGGAGATCTCGACCGACAAGGTCGACACCGAGATCCCCTCGCCGATCTCGGGCGTGATCGAGGAGATCCTGGTCCAGGAAGACGAGACCGTCGAGGTCGGCGCGGTCCTCGCAAAGATCGGTGACGGCTCGGGAGCCGCGTCGTCCGACGACGCCCCGCAGGCCGCCCCCGCAGAGCAGGAAGCAGCCCCCGCCGAAGAGGCCGCTCCGGCCGAGTCCGCTCCCGCCGCACAGGCCGCGCCCGCCGAGCAGTCGGCTCCGGCGGCCGGTGGCGATTCCACCGAGGTCAAGCTCCCCGAGCTCGGAGAGAGCGTCACCGAGGGCACCGTCACGCGGTGGCTGAAGGCCGTCGGCGACGACGTCGCGGTGGACGAGCCCCTCCTCGAGATCTCGACCGACAAGGTCGACACCGAGATCCCCTCGCCGGTCGCCGGCACGCTGCAGGAGATCCTCGTGCAGGAAGACGAGACGGTCAACGTCGGTGCCGCCCTCGCGCGCATCGGCAGCGGTGCGGCGCCGGCAGCTCAGCCGGCGGAGCCTGCTCCGGCCCCCGCCGCTGAGGAGAAGCCCGCCGCTCCCGCCCCCGCCGCCGAGCAGAAGCCGGCCGAGCAGCCGGCCCCGGCCGCGGAAGAGAAGCCCGCTGCTCCCGCTCCCGCCGAGAAGCCGGCCGAGCAGGCCCCCGCCGCATCGTCGAACGACGACATCACCTACGTGACGCCGCTCGTGCGTCGCCTGGCTCAGCAGCAGGGTGTCGATCTGGCCTCGGTCAAGGGCAGTGGCGTCGGTGGACGTATCCGCAAGGAAGACGTGCTCAAGGCCGCCGAGGCCGCGAAGTCGGCTCCGGCCGCGTCGTCGGCTCCCGCCGCCGCGGCTCCGGCTGCTCCCGCCCCCGTCGAGGTCTCGCCCCTGCGCGGCACCACGCAGAAGATGTCGCGTCTGCGCAAGGTCATCGCGGAGCGTGCCGTGGCGTCGATGCAGGCGACCGCTCAGCTGACCACCGTCGTCGAGGTCGACGTGACGAAGCTGGCCGCTCTGCGCGACCGCATGAAGGGCGAATTCCAGCAGAAGACGGGCGACAAGCTCTCGTTCCTGCCCTTCTTCGCCATCGCGGCGATCGAGGGTCTCAAGGCGTACCCGATCATCAACTCCACGGTCGAGGGCGACGAGATCGTCTACCCGGCGCACGAGAACGTGTCGATCGCCGTCGACACCGAGCGCGGCCTGCTGACGCCGGTCGTCAAGGACGCCGGCGACAAGAACATCGCCCAGCTGGCGCGCGAGATCGCCGACCTCGCCGCTCGCACGCGCGACAACAAGCTGAAGCCGGACGAGCTCGCCGGCGGCACCTTCACGCTGACCAACACGGGTTCGCGTGGCGCGCTGTTCGACACGCCCATCGTGTTCCTGCCCCAGTCGGCGATCCTCGGCCTCGGCGCCGTGGTGAAGAAGCCGGGCATCGTCTCGGTCGACGGGAAGGACGCGATCGCGGTCCGCTCGTACGTGTACCTCGCGCTGTCGTACGACCACCGCATCATCGACGGTGCCGACGCGGCCCGCTTCCTCGGCACCGTCAAGGCCCGCCTCGAGGCGGCGCAGTTCGAGGGTGACCTCGGGATCTGATCCCACCGAGTACCAGCTCATGATGGCTGGTCCGTGACCGTTCTGGCGGCGCGGACCAGCCATCGCTCGTTCTGGCGTACGAGGGTGACGTACTGCGTCGAGCCCGCTGTATCGACGCGGACGACGGTCACCCCGCCGAAGTCGTCGACCACCTCGATCCGTCCCGCCGCGGCATCCGCGAGCAGGGTCTCGCGGGGGAAGGCCGAGTTCTCCTCGAAGGTCGACACGCACGCCCTCTCGCCGCGGCATGCGGCGATCTCTCCGAACAGACTTCGCGCGATCTCTTGAACGTCATCGGAGAGCGGTCGTCTCTCGTCCACGGGCGGCGGTTCCGACAGCCAGGGGGTTGTCGTGCTCGGAGCGGGATCGACCATTGTGTGGGCCGAAGCGACCGGATCGGGGGTCTGCTCCGTTGGGAGGAGCGAGAAGCCGATCACCGCGATCGCGGCGAAGCCCCCCGCGACGATGGCCAGGCGCAATGCTCTCGAGGAACGCCAGCGCTCGCGCACGCCGCCGAGAGCGGAGCGCGCCGCCTCGGCCAGATCGGCGTCGACCAGTTCGAGCACGCGCCCCACCGCACCCTCGCGCTCGAGCACCGGCGGAGCCGCTTCGACGGAGGGGATCAACGGCCCGAGCACGAGCGGGAGCGGAGCCGCGTGTGAGAAGAAACGTCTTTCGAGGGCGTCCCAATCGCGGGGAGGGCGGGTCAGGACGCTCGCCCTCGCCCGGTCGATGAGGTCTCGAGTGGGTGGGTCGGCCGCGATCTCGGCGAGGTGCGCCAGGCCCTCCGCTGTGGCCGCGACGGCGTCGAGGCCCCCCGGATCCTCCACCGCGACGGGGCATCCGGTCGCGGTCAGCCACCACCTCGTCCCCTCCCGCGCGGCTGCGGCCTCACGGCATCCGCGGAGAAGGCCGACGGCCGCGGTCACCGCCTCACCCGGGGTCAACGGGACGCTGCTGCGCGCGCGACGTCGCAGGTATACGTCGAAGGGTTCGGCGAGAACGGATGCCGTGGAGCTGCTCATCCCGTGATGGTGGCCGACCGGTGGGCGGCGCTGCGGGGAGGAAAGCCGCAAATGGGGACGATGCGATGCCCCGGCCGACTGGGGAGGAAGCTCCCGCGGCGAAGATAGAATCATTCTCATGGCCGCTCGCACCACCACGCCCGAGAAGCGTCCGGGCTTCTTCTCGCAGCTCAAAACCCTGTACACCTTCACGCAGAAGGAGTACCGGTGGCTGCCCTTCCTGCTCGCCGGCATCGTGCTGGTGGGCATCGCCCTCGGCGTGCTCGTCGGCTTCCTCATCCCGCCGCTCGCGGCGTGGAGCGTCATCCTCTGGGGCGTCACGGGCCTGCTGGCCGGCATCCTGGCCTCGATGATCACCATGACGCGACTGTCGACGACGGCCATGTACAAGAAGATCGACGGCATGCCCGGAGCGACCGGTCACGTGCTGTCGTCGTCCCTCGGCCGTAACTGGCAGGCCTCGGACGCCCCGATCGGCGTCAACCCCCGCACGCAAGAGGCCGTCTATCGTGCGATCGGTCGGGGTGGTGTGGTCCTCATCGGTGAGGGTAACCGCAGCCGCCTGACGCGTCTGGTGGGCGAGGAGCGCTCTCGCGTGACGCGCGTCGCGGCCGGCGTCCCCGTCACCGTGCTCTACGTCGGTCACGGCGACGACGAGGTGCCGATCGCCAAACTGGCCTCGACCATCAAGGCGCTGCCCAAGAAGGTCGACCGCTCCACGATGGCCGCCGTCATCAAGCGTGTGTCGTCGGTGTCTCAGGGACTGTCGTCGCTGCCGATCCCGAAGGGCGTCGACCCGACGAAGATGCGCTCCCCGCGTCCCCGCTGATTCCACGAGAAAGGCCCCCGCTCCGGCGGGGGCCTTTCTCTTCGGTGCGGGAGCGGTCAGCTCCGGACGAGAACCGTTCCGACCACCTTGTCATGCAGGCCGCGCTGGTCGGCGTCCCAGACCACCGCGGGGATGATGAGGGCGAGCAGCACGGTGCGGACGATCGGGCGCCAGAGGCCCACCCAGCCTCCGGATGCCAGCTCGAGGCGCATCCCCATGATCCGGTGCCCCGGGCTTCCGCCCAAGAGGGGGATGAAGAGGATCTGCACGGCGAAAAAGATGAGGTTCGTCGCGATCGGGTTCGCGAACGGGACGCCCGTCACGGGGTCGGGGGCCGAGAAGAAGGCGTACCCGATCAGGCCGGCGCTGGCGACGTCGATCAGCAGGGCCGCGATGCGGCGCCCCGGGCGGGCGATGGAGCCGCGACCCTCGCGGGGAAGGCCGAGCCGCTGGCCCGGGTACTCGTTCTCGGCGGGGACGCTCACGGCATCCAGCGTAATCGGCGCCACGTAACATCCCCGAAACATGCGAGATATGACCGGGACACCGGTCCTGGGTAGGGTCGAGGAGGCTGGCCGAGGCCGGCATGATCCCGAATGTTCTACCTCTGGAGTCTTCATGTTCAAAGATTCGTCCGAGGTGCTGAAGTTCATCCAGGACGAGGACGTCAAGTTCCTCGACATCCGTTTCACGGATCTTCCTGGTGTGCAGCAGCACTTCAACATCCCCGCCTCGACCGTCGACGAGGAGTTCTTCACCGTCGGACAGCTGTTCGATGGCTCGTCGATCCGCGGGTTCGCGAACATCCACGAGTCGGACATGCAGCTGATCCCCGACGTGACCACGGCGTACGTCGACCAGTTCCGCGAGGCGAAGACCCTCGTCATGATCTTCGACATCTACAACCCGCGCAACGGTGAGATCTACGGCAAGGACCCGCGTCAGGTCGCCAAGAAGGCCGAGAAGTACCTCGCCTCCACCGGCATCGCCGACACCGCGTTCTTCGCTCCCGAGGCCGAGTTCTACATCTTCGATGACGTGCGTTACGAAGTGAAGCAGAACTCCAGCTTCTACTCGGTCGACTCCGAGGAAGGCGCCTGGAACACCGGTCGCGAAGAAGAGGGTGGAAACCTCGCCAACAAGACCCCCTACAAGGGCGGCTACTTCCCCGTCTCCCCCGTCGACAAGACGGCGGACCTCCGCGACGACATCACGCTCAAGCTGATCGAGGCGGGCTTCGCTCTCGAGCGCTCGCACCACGAGGTCGGCACCGGTGGTCAGCAGGAGATCAACTACCGCTTCGACACGATGCTGCACGCGGCCGACGACATCCTGAAGTTCAAGTACATCGTCAAGAACACCTGCGAGCAGTGGGGCAAGGTCGCGACCTTCATGCCCAAGCCCCTCTTCGGTGACAACGGTTCGGGTATGCACACCCACCAGTCGCTGTGGAACGACGGCAAGCCCCTGTTCTACGACGAGACCGGCTACGGCGGGCTCTCCGACATCGCTCGCTGGTACATCGGTGGTCTGCTGGCGCACGCGCCCGCCGTCCTCGCGTTCACCAACCCGACCCTCAACAGCTACCACCGTCTGGTGAAGGGCTTCGAGGCGCCGGTCAACCTGGTGTACTCGGCCGGTAACCGCTCCGCAGCCATCCGCATCCCGATCACGGGCACCAACCCCAAGGCCAAGCGCATCGAGTTCCGTGCGCCCGACGCCTCGGGCAACCCGTACCTCGCGTTCGCGGCCCAGCTGATGGCCGGCATCGACGGCATCAAGAACCGCATCGAGCCGCACGAGCCCGTCGACAAGGACCTCTACGAGCTGCCCGCCGAAGAGGCCAAGAACATCCCGCAGGTTCCGAACTCGCTGCTCGACTCGCTCGAGGCCCTGCGCGCCGACCACGAATTCCTGCTCGCCGGTGGCGTCTTCACGCAGGAGCTCATCGACACCTGGATCGAGTACAAGATCGAGAACGAGATCCAGCCGATCGCTCAGCGCCCGCACCCCTTCGAGTACGAGCTGTACTTCGGGGTCTGATCGCCCGATCATCCACCTCGACGCCCGTCTCCGCCGTATCGCGGGGGCGGGCGTCGTCGTTCGTCCGACGATGCCGGTGACCACGGCATGCGGTCTCAGTTCGCGCGCGCGGCGCGCTTCTGCTCCTGGAACGCACGGATGGCCTCGTAGCGCTCGGCGGAGCGGGCCTGACGCTTCGCCGCCTCGACCTCACGAACCTTCGGCGGCGCGTTGGTCACGAGGTCGTCGAGCAGATGCCGGACGGATGCCGCGATCTCGCCCACGGCGCGGTCGAAGACGTCCGTATTCGCCCGCGACGGCGACGTCGTCCCCACGATCTTGCGGACGAACTGCAGCGCTGCGTCGTGGCACTCGGCATCCGTCGCCGGGGGTGTGAAGTTGTGCAGGGGAACGATGTTGCGGCACATGCCCGACAGGCTAGGGCCATCGTCCGCTCACCGCGAGGGGCGTCGTGTCCCGTCTCGGGGGACGTCGTGCCAGGCGCGGGCCAGGCGGACAGCCAGCGCGGCGCCGTAGCCGAAGCAGAGAGCGGCGAACGGCCCGCCGATCCAGACCATGAGTCCGGCGGGGATGTGCCGCCTCCCCGAGCCGAGGGTGTCTCCCCACTCCAGGGTACCGGAGCTAATCTCCGCGAGGATCGAGAGCACGTATGCGCCGAGCGCCGCTGCGAACACGATGGCACCGACGATCAGGAGCAGCGACCGCGTGCGCCCACGCGCACGCAGCTGCCGATCCAGCTCGCGCGTCCAGCGGTCTCCGGCTCGGCTCACGGGGCGGGGATCTCGACGAGCCGGAACCAGCGCCCGGTGGGCCGCAGGCGGGACAGGGCGGGGAGGAAGTGCGGGTCGCTCACGTGTCCGTCGAAATCGACGAGCGTCAGACCGCGGTGTGCGAGGCTCGTCATCGCGCGTCGGATGCAGCCTTCGACAAGGTGCTCGCCGCCCGGTTGATGGCGCGTTGTCGTTTCGGCCACGATGAGCGCCGGGTCCGTGTCGACGAACGCGAGAGCCAGAGCCAGGATGCCGCCTGACGCATCCACCGCGACAGCGGACGCATCGACGTCGAGATCGTCCCACAGCCCCTCGACGAGCGCGTGTTCGAAACCGTCACGCACCGGACTCCAGTTCTCGTGCGTCCAGCGGTACATGGCGGCGAAGGCCGTCTCGACGCGGAACCGGTCGACTCCCGCGAGCGGTTGAACGTCCGCATGGGGGCGCAACTCCGTCCGGGCATCGAGGTCGGCGCGCACCGGCGGTACCGTTTGGATCGTGCGGGCGCCCAGCGCGTCGGCGAAACGCAGGGCTTCGTCGTCGACGTACCCCCGGGCCATGAACGGCAGATCGCGTGATCGCAGGGTCGACAGATGCCGTGTGAGGGCGGTGCCGATGCCGTTGCGGCGCCGCTCGGGATGCACGACGACCTCGAGCCAGAAACGGTCGTCGTGCACACGCGACAACCAGATCGCTCCCGCGGCAACGATCTCGTCGCCGTCGAGAGCCACGGCAGACCGCGTCTCGTCGTCGCGCCAGCGGTCCGCGGCGAGAGAGCGGGCGCCCCACCATGACGGCGAGGCGGCGAGGTCGTCGTCGGTCAGTGGTCGGAAGCGCACTCCCCCATCGAATCAGGTCGCCGGCTTCCCGGCATCCCCCCAGGTCAAGCGCCGCCGCGATGTCGGACGGGCACGGAAGGATAGGAGTATGCCGGAGTCTCCTTACGCGTCACGTCCGTGGTCGTCCTCCTACGCCGAGGGTGTGCCCCTCGAGATCGACGAGCCCTCGCAGACACTCCCCGACATGCTGGCGGCGTCGGTCGCCCGGTACGGCAAGAAGACGGCGCTGGAGTTCTTCGGCGCCACCACGTCGTACCGTGACCTCGGCGACCAGGTGTCGCGAGCAGCCGAGGGGCTGCGTCGTCTCGGTGTGCGTGCCGGCGACCGCGTCGCTCTCGTTCTGCCCAACAGCCCGCAGCATGTGGTCGCGTTCTATGCCGCGTTGCGACTCGGAGCGATCGTCATCGAGCACAACCCGATCTACACCCCGCGCGAGCTCCGCCACCAGTTCGAGGACCACGGCGCGCGGTTCGCCATCGTCTGGGACAAGCTGGCTGACACGGTCGCCGAGTTCCCCGCCGACCTCGCCCTCGAGAAGATCGTGAGCGTCGACATCACGGCCGCGCTCCCCCTCGGCAAGCGCCTGGCGCTGCGTCTGCCCCTCGCGAAGGCCAAGGCCGCTCGCGAGCAACTCACGAGCACTCCGCGGTCGAAACGGCCTCTCGCGTGGGAGAAGCTGCTCACGCACGGCACGCTTTCGCGCAAGCACGCCGGTCCCGTCCTCGGCGACATCGCGCTGCTGCAGTACACCAGCGGCACCACCGGCGCGCCCAAGGGCGCCATCCTCACGCACTCCAACCTCCGCGCGAACGCGATGCAGGGCCGCGCGTGGGTGCCGGGCCTGCGTGACGGCGAAGAGACGTTCTACGGCGTGCTCCCTCTGTTCCACGCCTACGGACTGACGCTCTGTCTCACCTTCGCGATGAGCATCGGCGCGAAGCTCGTGCTGTTCCCGAAGTACGACCTCGAGTTGGTGACGGCGGCGGCGAAGAAGAGCCCGCCGACGTTCCTTCCGGCGGTGCCGCCCATCTACGACCAGCTCGCGCGGGCTGCGGCCCGCGGCACCGTGGATCTCAGCACCGTACGGTTCGCCATCTCGGGCGCGATGAGTCTGCCCGTCGCCACGGTCGATCGCTGGGAGGCCGCGACCGGCGGGCTGCTCGTCGAGGGCTACGGTATGACGGAGTCCTCACCCGTGGCGCTCGGCAACCCGATCGGGCCCTCGCGCCGACCGGGAACGGTGGGAGTGCCGTTCCCGAGTACCGAGATCCGCGTCGTCGATCCCGAAGACCCCACCGTCGATCGGCCCCAGGGCGAGGCCGGCGAGCTGCTCCTGCGCGGCCCGCAGGTCTTCCAGGGCTACTGGAACCGTCCGTCCGACACGGCGGCTACACTGCTCGCCGGTGGGTGGTTGCGCACCGGCGACATCGCCACGGTCTCGCCCGATGGATTCGTCACCATCGTCGATCGGTTGAAAGAGATCATCATCACCGGCGGCTTCAACGTCTCGCCGAGCGAGGTCGAAGACGTGCTCACCTCGCACCCCGACATCGCGGGGGCAGCCGTGGTCGCCCTGCCGAAGTCCAGTGGACAAGAAGACGTGGCCGCGGCGATCGTGCTGCGCGAGGGCGTCCACGTCGAGCCCGACGCCATCCGCGACTTCTGCAAAACGCGTCTCGCGGCGTACAAGGTTCCGCGCCGCGTCGTGGTGGTCGACGACCTCCCCCGTTCGCTCATCGGCAAGGTGCAGCGGCGAGAGGTCCGCGAACGCCTCATGTCCAAAGCCTGAGGGAAGAGGGGATGCCGCGGTGTCGCGGCATCCGCTCGTTTCGGGTCCGTCAGCCGTAGAAGAGCTTGTCGAAGACGCGGCGGGCGCGGCGGGTGGCGCCGAAGTAGTCTTCCTCGACCTGTGTCGCGGAGCGCGGCGCGTACTCGAGGATGCGGCCGATCCCGTCGAGCTTGGCGCGGTCGACGGGGAGGACGTTGCTCGTCTGCCCCGACAACAGGGTGTTGGCGGAGCGCAGCCGGCTCGCCAGGTGCCACGCGGCGGCGAGTTTTTCGGCGGCGTCGGGCTCGATGTGGCCCGCATCGACGGCCGCCTCGAGCGCCTCGAGGGTGGACGTCGTCCGCATCGCCGGGGTCGCGCGGGCGTGCTGCAATTGCAGAAGCTGCACGAGCCACTCGACGTCGCTGATCGAGCCCGGGCCGAGCTTGAGGTGCCGTGCGGGGTCGGCGCCCTGGGGCAGGCGCTCGTTCTCGACGCGCGCCTTGATGCGGCGGATCTCGCGCAGACCGTTCTGATCGGCGGCGACCGGGTAACGCACCTCGTCGGCGAGTTCGAGGAACGCCCCGATTAGTTTCACGCTGCCGGCCACTCCGCGCGCGCGGAGCAGCGCCTGGGCCTCCCACGACAGCGACCAGCGCCGGTAGTACTCTGCGTACGCGTCGAGCGAGCGAGCCAGCGGTCCGCTGCGCCCCTCGGGACGGAGCTCGGCGTCGAGATCGAGCGGCAGACGGTGGTCTTCGGAGTGCTCGCGCAGACCCGCGACGAGCTTGAGCGCGAGCTGACTCGCCCTCTGCGGGTCGATGCCGTTCGCGCGGTAGACGTACATGACATCGGCATCCGAGCCGAAACCGAGCTCGCGCCCGCCGAAGCGCCCCATCGCGATGACCGCGAAGTCAAGGTCGTCGTCCTCGGGTGGGACGACGACCCGGCGCACGGCGCGCAGGGTGGCCTGGATCGTGACCTCGGTGATCGTCGTGAGGGCGTCGGAGAGTTCTTCCAGGGATACCGTGCCGAGCACCGCGGCCATTGCGACGCGCAGCATCTCGCGGCGCCGCAGAGCCCGCACCGAGCGCATGGCGTCGTCGATGTTCTGCCAGCGCGTCTGGATCGCCCGGGCTTCTTCTTCGAGGGCCTTGCCCGATCGCGGGCGCAGCAGGGCGTCGTCGTCGAGCCATGCGACCGACTCGGGGATCCACTCCATGAGCTCGCCGATGTATCGCGAGCCGGACAGCACGCGCGTGAGACTCTCGGCGGCACCCGCCGAGTCGCGCAGCATCCGGAGGAACCACGGGGTGTTGCCGAGGCGTTCGCTGATGCGGCGGAAGACGAGCAGGCCGTAGTCGGGGTCGACGCCGTCGGCGAACCAGCGGATCATGATCGGCATGAGGTGCCGCTGAATGGTCGCCTTGCGGCTCAGGCCACTGGTCAACGCCGCGATGTGGCGCAGCGCGCCGGCCGGGTCGCGGAAGCCGATCGCGGCGAGGCGGTCGCGGGCCTGCTCGGTCGAGAGCGTGCGCTCCCCCTCGGGCAGGGCGGCGACAGCCGAGAGCAGCGGACGGTAGAACAGGCGCACGTGGATGTCGCGCACCTCGCGCTTGATGCCTTCCCACACCGCCTGGATTCCGGATGCCGAGTCGGCCAGGCCGGATGCTCGTGCGAGGACCCGCAGATCGTCGTCCTTCTCGGGCAGAAGGGCCGTTCGGCGCAGCCCGCGGAGTTGGAGGCGATGCTCGAGCAACCGCAGCAGGCGGTAGTCGCGCGCAAAGGCTTCGGCCTCGGTCCGACCGATGTACCCCTCCGCGACCAGGGCGTCGAGGGCTTCGAGCGTGCCGCGTTGACGGATGCGCTCGTCGGTGAGACCGTGTACGAGCTGCAGGAGCTGCACGGTGAACTCGACGTCGCGGATGCCGCCCGGGCCGAGCTTGAGCTGACGGTTGACCTCGGCGGAGGGGATGTGGTCGGTGACGCGCTCGCGCATGCGCTGGACGCCCTCGACGAAGTTCTCGCGCGCGGCGCTGTGCCAGACCAGAGGCTGGACCGCGGCGACGTACTCGGCGCCGAGCGTCGCGTCACCCGCGATGGCCCGGGCCTTGAGCAGGGCCTGAAACTCCCAGCTCTTGGCCCACCGGGCGTAGTACTGCTCGTGCGAGGCGAGGCTGCGCACGAGCGCGCCCTGCTTGCCCTCGGGGCGCAGATTCGGGTCGACCTCCCACAGCGGCGGCTCGATCTCGGCGCCGGAGATGCCGCGCATCGTCTGCACGGCCAGGCGGGTGCCGATGTCGATCGCTCGCGCCTCGGAGACCACCTCGTCGTCCGCGGAGCCGCCGACGAAGATGACGTCGACGTCGCTGACATAATTCAGCTCGCGCGCGCCGGTCTTGCCCATCGCGATGATGGCGAATCGGGTTGCCTCGACCTGCTCGCGGGGGAACGCCCCCGGCCCCGGGCCGGAGATCCGCGACCGAGCCACGCTCAGTGACGCTTCGAGGGCGGCTCCGGCGAGGTCGGCGAGAGCCGAGGACACGACCGGAATGGCCCCGGCGGGGTCGTCCTGTCCGAGATCGTAGGCCGCGATCCGAGCCAGCAGACGGCGGTAGCGCACGCGCAACGCGACCCACGCGGCATCCGACGAATCCGCGGCGAAGCCTTCGACGTCGCCGACGGATGCCAGGAGCTCGGCGCGCATGGAGGGTTCATCGGGCACTGTCAGCCCCGCACCCGAGAGGTGCGCGAGCTCGTCCGGGTGCCGCAGGTAGAACTCGGCGAAGCCGTCGGACGCACCGACCAGATCCCAGAGGGCTCGCCAGGCGCCGGCGTCCGCTGCCGTCGCGCGTACCGCGTCGCGATCGCGGCGGGCGACCTGCAGGATCGACAGGAGCGCACGGTCGGGATCCGCCACGCGCTGCGCGAGCTGCATGGCATCCGCCCGCTCGACTCCCACCGACTCCTCGAGCTCGCCGAGCAGGGTGTCTGCTTCGGCGAGTCGCGAGAAGCCGGTGCGAGCGAGGGCGGTGAGCGCGGTGGAGCGATCGCCCGAGGTCATGGAACGACCGTCAGAGTGCTTCGAGGTTGCTCGCGAGCTCGAACGGCGTCACCTGGGCGCGGTACTGCTGCCACTCGCGACGCTTGTTGAGCAGCACGTACTTGAAGACCGTCTCGCCCAGCGTCTCGGCGACCAGTTCCGACTCCTCGAGGTACTCGAGAGCGTGGTCGAGGCTCGCGGGCAGCGGGGCGTACCCGAGAGCACGGCGCTCGGTGTCGCTGAGCGACCAGACGTTGTCCTCCGCCTCGGCGGGGAGTTCGTACTCCTCCTCGATGCCCTTGAGGCCTGCCGCGAGCATGAGAGCGTACGACAGGTACGGGTTCGCGGCGGAGTCGAGGGCGCGGTACTCGACGCGGGTCGACTGGCCCTTGTTGGGCTTGTACAGCGGAACGCGCACGAGCGCGGAGCGGTTGTTGTGGCCCCAGCAGATGAAGCTCGGCGCCTCGTCGCCGCCCCACAGGCGCTTGTACGAGTTGACGAACTGATTCGTCACGGCCGAGATCTCGTTCGCGTGGCGCAGGAGGCCGGCGATGAAGTGACGACCGACCTTCGACAGCTGGTACTGGCCCCCCTCTTCGTAGAAGGCGTTCATGTCGCCCTCGAACAGCGAGAGGTGCGTGTGCATGCCGCTGCCGGGCTGGCCGCTGATGGGCTTGGGCATGAAGGTGGCGTACACGCCCTGTTCGATCGCGACCTCCTTCACCACCGTGCGGAACGTCATGATGTTGTCGGCGGTGGTCAGCGCGTCGGCGTACCGCAGGTCGATCTCGTTCTGGCCGGGGCCGCCCTCGTGGTGGCTGAACTCGACCGAGATACCGAGGTCTTCGAGCATGCGCACCGACCGGCGGCGGAAGTCGTGCGCCGTGCCGCCGGGGACGTTGTCGAAGTATCCGGCGGAGTCGACGGGCTGCGGACGCCCGTCCGCGCCGAGCTGCGACGACTTCAGCAGGTAGAACTCGATCTCGGGGTGCGTGTAGAACGTGAACCCGGCGTCGGCGGCCTTCGCGAGCGTGCGCTTCAGCACGTGCCGCGGATCGGCGACGGCGGGCTGGCCATCGGGCGTCGTGATGTCGCAGAACATGCGCGCCGTCGGGTCGATCTCGCCGCGCCACGGCAGGATCTGGAAGGTGGTGGGGTCGGGGTGCGCCAGCAGATCCGATTCATAGGAGCGGGTGAGCCCCTCGATCGCGGAGCCGTCGAAGCCGAGACCCTCGGTGAAGGCTCCCTCCACCTCGGCCGGGGCGATCGCCACCGACTTGAGCGTGCCGACCACGTCGGTGAACCAGAGGCGGACGAACTTGACGCCCCGCTCCTCGATCGTGCGCAAGACGAAATCGCGCTGCTTGTCCATCGTCATCCCTCGTTTCGGTGGGCGTTCAGCGGGTGGAGCCGGAGCCCCAGTCGTCGCGGGCGTCTTCTTCGGCCCACTGCTTCGAACGCTCCTTCATCAGCTGCGGCGCGTTGGCCGCTTCTTCGGCGGTGGCGAAGGGGCCGGCGCGATCGACCGCGGGCGACTCGTACCCCTGCTCGACCTTGCCGGTCTCGAGGTTGTACCAGTACTTCTTGTCTTCGTCGCTCACGATCGCTCCTCACGTGGATCTCGCGTCTCGGCGCGAACCGCCGGTGCTCCCCCGATCCTACTGATCCCGACCGTGCGGCTGGATAGGCTGAGGGGTATGGCAACGAATGCGTCTCGTGCGGTCGGAGTGGACATCGGCGGAACCGGCATCAAAGCGGGAATCGTCGATCTGGATGCCGGGGAGCTCGTCAGCGACCGTGTCAAGGTCGCGACCCCCGCGGGCGCGGAGCCGGCCGACGTGCTCGCGGCGGTGCACCAGGTGCTCGAGAGCCTCGAGGCCCCCGCGGATCTGCCGCTGGGCGTGGCGTTCCCCGCGATCGTGAAGGGGGGCCGCACCCTGTCGGCCGCGAACGTGTCGAAGTCGTGGATCGGCTTCGAGGCCGAGAAGTTCTTCGAGCACGGGCTCTCGCGCGACATCCACTTCGCCAATGATGCGGATGTCGCCGGGATCGCCGAGGTGCGCTACGGCGCCGCCAAGGGCGTGAACGGTCTCGTCATCCTCACCACGCTCGGTACCGGTATCGGGTCGGCGATGATCTACGACGGTGTACTCGTTCCCAACAGCGAGCTGGGTCACCTGCAGCGCGCCGGACACAAGAGGGATGCCGAGCACTTCGCCGCCTACTCGGCGATGGAGCGCGAGGAACTGTCGTGGGACAAGTGGGCCAAGCGCCTGCAGTGGTACTACGACTACGTCGAGTTCCTCTTCAGCCCCGACCTCATCGTCGTCGGCGGCGGCGTGTCGAAGCACTCCGAGAACTTCCTCCCCCTGCTGAAGCTGCGCGCGCCGATCGTCCCGGCGAAGCACCGCAACAACGCGGGCATCATCGGCGCGGCCTCGCTCGCGGTCCCGGTGCCCGAGGCGCTGCCCGCGGTCAAGTAGGTCCTGTCGGCGCCCGAGGGCGGGTGCCGCCGGCGCGGCGCGGCACGGTGTGCATCCAGGCCCCGTGTCGTCCGGGTCAGGCGGCCTCGTCCACCCGGCGCACGCTCACCGCGTTGCGCCACACGACGGGTGCCCAGTGCCCGCCGGCGCAGGGCACCTCGAGCATGACGACGCGGTCGTTCCCGCCGGTCGCCCACGCCGGTTCGCGTGTCGCCGCGCGATTGGGCCAGGTCACCCACGCCCACACCGGTCGTTTCTGCGTGTACCACTCGATCGCCCGCGTTCCCCAGGTCTCGGGCTGCAGCGTGCAGGGGGCGATGGATGCCAGCACCCGCGCGACCATCTCGTCGCTGACCCTCGTCGAACCCATGCACCGGACCCCTTCCCCGGCCGTGCTCGAGTGTAGAACATATGTCCGACACTCGCGGAGGGCTCGACGCGTTCCGGGAGCACGGATTCCACCGCGCACGACGGGTTGGTCTCGGGGCGTGACGATCGGGGGCTGCGCGAATGGGCCGGCCTGTACGCCGGGTTCTGTCCGGGGGTCGAAACCCCGTGGACGGTCATCTCTCTCGGCGACACGTTGCCGTGCCGCTCCAGCGGCCTACCCGGGGACTCGGCGAGCCGCGTCGTCATCCCCTGTCTGGCCTTGCTCCGGACGAGGTTTACCTCGCGGGTCGTGTCACCACGACCCCGGTGGTCTCTTACACCACCCTTTCACCCTTACCCCGGCCCCGAGGGGCCGAGGCGGTCTGCTCTCTGTGGCACTGTCTCGCGGATTGCTCCGGGTGGGCGTTACCCACCGTCCTGCCCTGTGGAGCCCGGACGTTCCTCGGCACGGGCGAACCCATGACGCGACCGTCCAGCCGACCCATTCGCGTCGGCCAGTCTACCGGGGCGGTGTCGGCCCCTCAGCCTTTCTCGGCCGTCTCGCCGATCCGCAGGTCGAGGGGGAAGTCGATCGGGAAGGTACCGAACAGCAGGCGTCCCGCCGACGCTGCGGACTCGCGAACGGCCTCAGCGACGGCCTCGGCATGCTGCAGCGGCGTGTGCACGACGATCTCGTCGTGCAAGAAGAACGCCAGGTGCGGTGAGCGCGCGAACACCGGTCCCGAGGCAGGCGCCGCGTGGGCGGCATCCACTTCGGGAAGCTCGGCGAGACGGGAACGGAGGTCGGCCAGCCACGCCAGAGCCCACTCGGCGGCCGTGCCCTGGACGACGAAGTTGCGGGTGAATCGGCCGCGGTCCCGGGCGGAGCGCCTCGCGCGCGTCTCGTCGATCCCGGATGCCGCCGCATCGCTCGCCCGTGACTGCAGGTCGCGCCACGAGTCACCGGCCGCGGGAGAGGTGCGTCCGAGCCAGGTGTGCACGACGCCACCGTCCTCCCCCGTGCGCGCGGCATCGTCGACGAGCTGCATCGCCCGCGGAAACGTACGGCGCAGGCGTGGCAGCAGTCGCCCGCTCTCCCCCGTGGTGGCCCCGTACATCGCCCCCAGCATGGCGAGCTTCGCCTCGGCGCGGGTGGCGACGGCGCCGCGCTCGACGATGCCGGCGTAGAGATCGCGGCCCGATGCGGCCTCGGCCAAGGCCGTGTCGCGCGCCATCGCCGCGAGGACGCGCGGTTCGAGCTGCGCGACGTCGGCGGTCACGAGCGTCCATCCCGGGTCGGCGCGCACGGCGGTGCGCAGCGACCGCGGGATCTGCAGCGCTCCCCCGCCGGACGACGCCCAACGGCCGGTGACGACGCCCGCGGCGACGTAGACGGGGCGGAACCGGTCGGCGCGTACCCATTCGTCGAGCCACGCCCAGCCGTTCGCGGTGTAGAGCCGCATGAGCTTCTTGTACGAGATGAGGGGGCGCACCACGGGGTGATCGTGCTCGGCCAGTTCCCATCGGCTGGTGGACTGCACCAGCAGGCCCGCGCGGTGCAGTGAGCGCAGCAGCCGCGGCTGCGAGTCGAGCGAGGCGGCGGGGTCGCCCAGTGCGGCGCGGACCGTGGCGGCGGCGTGCTCGATGCGGGTGGGCAATCCTCCCCCGCGCCGCGCGCCGAGTTCTTCCTCGAGCAACGCTTCGTGTGCGGCGCGGCTCCAGGGGACGCCGACGGTGTGCAGCTCTTCGGCGATGAGCGCTCCGGCCGATTCCGCCGCGCAGAGCAACCGCAGCGCCCCCGGATTCGTCGACGATCCGATCGCCGACACCTGCCGGCGGTACTCGGCGAGGGCCGCATCGGCGCTCTCGGGAATCCCGGATGCCGACTCCCCCAGCTCGAACAGCGTGTCACCGCCCGCGGGGGCCGAGGTGGCGGCATCCCAGGCCGTGGCGGCGCGCAGACCGTGGTCGTCGCGGACGGCAGCGGCGTCGCGGAGGATGGCATGGACGAGACGCAGGTCCCACGCGCGAGCGACGCGCGCCCCGGCCGCCAGGAGCCGGGAGTACACCGTCGTCGAATCGGCCCACACCCAGCGGACATCGCCATCCGCTTCGCGCAGCGAGACCGCGGAGGCCAGTGCCTCAGCGTTGATCTCGACCGTGTGCGACGGCGCACCATCGGCATCCAGATCGATCAGGGCGACCCGACCGGAGGCAGTCGTGCCGACGACGACCGTGTCAGACGGCACGGCCGTCTCGGGTCACCGCGACTCTTCGGTGCGGACGAGGATTGCGCCGCACTCGGGGCAGAACACGACCTCGTCCGTCTGGGCACGACGCACCGTGGCCAGGTCGCTCGGCGGGAGGACCATGCGGCAGGCCTCGCACGCGCCCGCGCGCAGGAGCCCGGCGCCGTTGCCGCGGACGGCGAGACGCTCGTACAGGCCGAGGAGGTCGGTGGGGACGGCGGCGGCGACGGCGTCGCGATCGCGCCGTGCGCCCTCGAGGCGGGTGGTCGCGTCGGACACGGTGGTCTTGGCCTCGGCGCTCAGCTGTGCGCCCAGAGCATTGGTCTCGGCGATCAGGGCCTCTTGCTCGGAGACCGCGGCATCCGCCGTCTCGAGGCGTTCCATGAGCGCGATCTCCATGTCTTCGAGGTCGCCCTTGCGGCGCGTGAGCGAGGCGAGCTCGCTCTCGAAGCCCTGTGCCTGCTTGGGGTTCGACGACGCGGCGAGACGCTCGGTGTCACGCGCGATGCGCGCGTCGACGACGGCCACGTCGGACTCGAGACGCTTCAGCTCTGCGGTGATGTCGTCACGCGTGTTGGCGCGGATCGACAGCTCCTGCGTGAGCGTGGCCCGCTGCGCGAGGAGTTCGCGCACGCGCTCGGCCTGCGGCGGATTGGCCGAGACCTTCTCGTCACGACGGATACGGGCGTCGAGGTCGGCGAGGTCGAGCAGTTTGCGCTGGTCGGCGGGATCGGCATTCACGGGTTCCACGCTACCCCGGGGCCCCGACATCGGCGGTACGCGACCGCCGCCCCGTGGGGCGGGGTCTGCGGGGCACGGCCGGGTCCCGGCATCCCGAGTCGACCCGCCCCGCGCGAGATGACCGGCGAAGCGCCGGAAACGCGGGTGATCTCGCGAATGCCGGGTGATGTCGATGCCGACGGTGCACACGCTCGCAGGGGACCCGACGCTAGACTCGAGGCATCCAGGGCCTTTAGCTCAGCTGGTAGAGCGCCACGTTTACACCGTGGATGTCGTCGGTTCGATCCCGGCAGGGCCCACCGTCAGTTCAGGATGTTCACGCTGCGCGAGATCACGAGCGCCAGCAGGATGAAGCCCGACACCGCCTGCACCATCATGAAGAGCTTCGCCCGTGTGCTCAGCGGCATCACGTCGGTGGGGCTGAACGCCATGGCGTTGGATGCCGAGAAGTACAGGTAGTCGACGTACCCGGGCGCCCAGTCCTCGGTGTCGGAGGATCGGCGGGCCACCTCGCTCACGGCATCCCGATCCGAGTCCTGCGGGAACTGGAAGTCTGCCGGCGGCAAGTCGTCTCGCGCATCACGGCGGCGCGCGATGGGTCCCCCGCGATCCATCTCCCAGTAGACGACGGCGTAGCCGATGACGTTGATGGCCCACACCTGCGCGGCGCCGAGCAGCGTCCCGGCGCCACTGCCCTCCCCGTGCAGCAGCTGCTGGATGAGCAGGAAGAAGGCGACCTGGTTCGCCAGGAGAAGCACAGCGGTGAAGGCCAGCGCGAACCCCCGACCGACGGCCGATTCCCGCGACAGGCGCGAGGGGTTGGTGACCACCATGGGGATCGCGCACAGCACACCGGCGGCGACGACGACGTAGCGGAGCACACCCGACGCCTCGGTGGGCAGCACCGCGTACAGCCCCGTGCCGACGGCCAGGGCGATCAGGACCGGCCAGCGATGCTCCGGTCGGGTGCGGAAGCCCTCGCGCTCGTGCGTGCTCACGCGCTCAGGCTAGACCTGGGCCCCCACGCAGCTGCCCGGGCGCGGTCGTTTCAGGCGGTCTTGACAGCCCGGAGCTCGTCTCGATGTCGAACGGTGTGCCCGGCGGACGGGCGGTCGGCGCGGCCGAGGCGCATCCGATGGCGCCGCGACTCGCTAGGCTGGACGTTGGTTGATTGTGCGGAGCAGACAAGGGTTGCCGCACTCGTATGGCGATTCTCTGGCATGACCTGCCAGACGACGAAAGGTCTTCCGTGACTGTTCACGACCAGGATCCGTATTCGCAGGGGCCGCAGGACAGCGACCCGGAAGAGACCGGGGAGTGGCAGGAATCCCTGCGACAGCTGGTCCAGGCGAAGGGTCCGGCTCGCGCTCGCGAGATCATGCTGAGCCTGCTCAAGGGCTCGAAGGAACTGCACCTCAACGTGCCGATGGTTCCGACCACCGACTACATCAACACCATCTCGCAGAAGAACGAGCCCGAGTTCCCCGGTGACGAGGAGCTCGAGCGTCGCTACCGCAAGTGGATCCGCTGGAACGCCGCGGTCACCGTGCACCGCGCCCAGCGTCCCGGCATCGGCGTCGGCGGCCACATCTCGACCTACGCGTCGTCGGCGGCTCTGTACGAAGTGGGCTTCAACCACTTCTTCCGCGGTCTCGACGACCCGTCGGGCGGAGACCAGATCTTCATCCAGGGCCACGCCTCTCCCGGCGCCTACGCCCGCGCGTACCTCGAGGGTCGTCTGACCGAGGCGCAGCTCGACGGTTTCCGTCAGGAGAAGTCGCAGGCGCCCAACGGCATCCCGTCGTACCCGCACCCGCGCCTCATGCCGGAGTTCTGGCAGTTCCCGACCGTGTCGATGGGCCTCGGCCCGATCAACGCGATCTACCAGGCGATGTCGAACAAGTACCTGTCGAACCGCGGCATCAAGGACGTGGGCGACTCGCACGTCTGGGCCTACCTCGGCGACGGCGAGATGGACGAGGTCGAGAGCCGCGGACAGCTGCAGGTCGCCGCCAACGAGGGCCTCGACAACCTCACGTTCATCATCAACTGCAACCTCCAGCGCCTCGACGGCCCGGTCCGCGGCAACGGCAAGATCATCCAGGAGCTCGAGAGCTTCTTCCGCGGCGCAGGCTGGAACGTCATCAAGGTCGTCTGGGGTCGCGAGTGGGACGACCTGCTCGCCCGCGACACCGAGGGCGCGCTGCTCAACCTCATGAACAGCACCCCCGACGGCGACTACCAGACCTACAAGGCCGAGAACGGCGCGTACGTGCGCGAGAACTTCTTCGGTCGCGACCCGCGTGCTCTCGAGCTCGTCAAGGACTACACCGACGAGCAGGTCTGGGGCCTGAAGCGCGGTGGCCACGACTACCGCAAGGTCTTCGCCGCGTTCAAGGCCGCCAAGGAGCACAAGGGCCAGCCCACCGTCATCCTGGCGAAGACGATCAAGGGCTACGGCCTGGGTCCGCACTTCGAGGGCCGCAACGCGACCCACCAGATGAAGAAGCTGACGCTCGACGACCTCAAGGCGTTCCGCGACGCGATGGACATCCCCGTCACCGACGCACAGCTCGACGAGAACCCCTACCAGCCGCCGTACTACAACCCCGGTGAGCAGGACGAGACGATCAAGTACATGCTCGAGCGTCGTCGCGCGCTCGGCGGCTTCCTCCCCGAGCGTCGCACCACCCACGTCGGTCTCGAACTGCCGGGGGATGCCGCGTACGCGCTGCCCAAGAAGGGTTCGGGCACGCAGGAGATCGCCACGACCATGGCGTTCGTGCGTCTGCTGAAGGACCTGCTGCGGGTCAAGGACTTCGGTCACCGCATCGTCCCGATCATCCCCGATGAGGCGCGCACGTTCGGCATGGACGCGTACTTCCCCACGGCGAAGATCTACAACCCCAAGGGTCAGCACTACACCTCCGTCGACCGCGAGCTGCTGCTGGCGTACAAGGAGAGCCCGCAGGGCCAGATCGTGCACGTCGGCATCAACGAGGCGGGCGCACTCGCGGCGTTCACCGCGGCGGGCACGGCGTACTCGACCCACGGCGAGCCGCTCATCCCGGTCTACGTCTTCTACTCGATGTTCGGCTTCCAGCGCACGGGCGACGCCCAGTGGGCTGCGGGCGACCAGATGGCTCGCGGCTTCATCATTGGTGCCACCGCCGGTCGCACCACCCTGACCGGTGAGGGCCTGCAGCACGCCGACGGTCACTCGCAGCTGCTCGCGTCGACCAACCCCGCGACCGTGTCGTACGACCCGGCGTACGGCTACGAGATCTCGCACATCGTCCGCTCCGGTATCGAGCGCATGTACGGCGGGAACCACCCCGACCCCAACGTCATGTACTACATGACGGTGTACAACGAGCCCTACGTGCAGCCGGCCGAACCCGAGGGTGTCGACGTCGACGGCATCATCCGCGGCATCCACCACATCTCCTCGGGTGAGGGCGACGGGCCCCGTGCCCAGCTGCTCGCTTCGGGCGTCGGTGTGCCGTGGGCGTTCGAGGCCCAGCGTCTGCTGAAGGACGACTGGGGCGTGGTCGCCGACGTGTGGTCGGTGACCTCGTGGAGCGAGCTGCGCCGCGACGGTCTCGCCGCCGACGAGCACAACTTCCTGCACCCCGAGGAAGAGCCCCGTGTGCCCTACCTCACCGACAAGCTGAAGGAAGCCCAGGGCCCGGTCATCGCGGTCAGCGACTGGATGCACGCGGTCCAGGACCAGATCCGCCAGTGGGTGCCGCAGAACTACTGGACGCTCGGTGCCGACGGGTTCGGCTTCTCGGACACCCGCGCTGCCGCCCGTCGCTTCTTCAAGATCGACGGCCCCTCGATGGTCGTCCGCGCCCTCCAGGCGCTGGCGGAAGAGGGCAAGGTGGACCGCGCGGTCGTCGGTCAGGCGATCGAGAAGTACCGCCTCCACGACGTCAACGCCGGCACCACCGGCAACGCGGGCGGCGAGGCCTGATCGCGTGACGAGCACCACCGACGGGTCCGGTTCCGCCTCCACGGGCGGGGCCGGACCCGACCGGTCTGCGGGCTCGACGGCTGCCGCCGCGAAAGAGAAGGCCGACACCCTCACCTGGCTGCGACGCATCTCGGGCGATCTCGCGACGGCGACCATCCAGCGCCTCGAAGAGACGCTCCCCTGGTACGCCGAGATGCCCCCCGCGCGGCGGTCGGCCGTCGGGCTCGTCGCCCAGGCGGGTATCACGTCGTTCCTGCAGTGGTTCGAGGAGCCGGCATCCACGCCCGCGATCGCGGCCGACATCTTCGCGGCCGCTCCTCGTGAGCTCCTGCGCAGCGTCAGCTTGACCCAGACCCTGCAGCTCGTCCGCGTGACCGTCGAGGTCATGGAGGAGCGCGTGGCCGGGCGCAGCGAGAAGGTGCGCGAGGCGATGCTCTCGTACTCGCGCGAAGTGGCCTTCGCCGCCGCCGATGTCTACGCCCGCGCCGCCGAGGCGCGAGGGCTCTGGGACGCGCGCCTCGAAGCCCTCGTTGTCGACTCGATCCTCACCGGTGAGGCCGACGACGAACTCCCTAGCCGCATCGCCGCCCTCGGGTGGCACGGCCACGGAGAGGTCGCGGTGCTCGTGGGCACGACTCCCCCGCAGCTCGACGTCGACCAGGTGCGTCGCACCGCGCGCAAGCTCGGCGTCGACGTGCTCATCGGCGTGCAGGGTTCGCGTCTCGTGCTGGTGGTCGGTCGCGCCGACCTGCCCGCCCGCGCGGGAGAAGAGCACGCCGAACTGCCCTTCCCCGAGATCGCGAAACGCCTCGAACCGGGCTTCGGTACCGGTCACCTCGTGCTGGGGCCGGCCGTGCCCGCGCTGGTCGACGCCGGGCAGAGCGCCCGTGCGGCCCTCGCCGGGTTCGCCGTGGCCCGCGCATGGCGCCACGCCCCGCGACCGGTCGAGGCCGACGACCTGCTGCCCGAGCGCGCCCTTGCCGGCGACGCCGTGGCCAAGCAGACGCTCGTCGACCGCGTCTACCAGCCACTTCAGGCCCACAGCGCCGACCTCGTCGCGACGCTGTGGAGCTACCTCGACAACGGCCGTTCGCTCGAGGCCACGGCCCGCGAGCTCTACGTGCACCCCAACACCGTCCGCTACCGCCTGAAGCGGGTGTCGGAGGTCATCGGATGGGATGCCACGGGCCCGCGCGAAGCGCTCATCCTGCAGACGGCGCTGATCCTCGGATCGATCGGGACGGATGCCACGCGCCGTCGGGGACCGGTGGGTCGTCGGACGTCCCTCGCGCGCTGATGCACGGCGCGCACAAAGACACGCCGTATTTCTGTGTCGATATCTCCAGAAGCGAGTGCCGGATCCTTGACAGGATGGAACGGTGATCATCGCCGTCTTCCCCGGGCAGGGTTCCCAGACCCCCGGGTTCCTCTCGCCGTGGCTCGAACTCGACGGGGCTCGTGAGCGTCTCGCGGCCTACTCCGAGCAGGCGGGTGTCGATCTCGTCGCCGCCGGAACAGAGTGGGATGCCGACCGCATCCGCGACACGAGCGTCGCTCAGCCTCTGATCGTCGCGGCGAGCCTGCTGTCGTGGGCCGCGCTGAACGATCGCGCCGGCGCGCCGGTCGGCGGCGTCGCGGGGCACTCCGTCGGCGAGATCGCCGCGCTGGCGGCATCCGGTGTCCTCTCCGAGGACGACGCCCTGCGTGTGGTCGGACTCCGCGGCCGCGCGATGGCCGAGGCGGCCGACGCCGTCGAGACGGGCATGAGCGCCGTCGTCGGCGGCGACGAGCAGGCCGTGCTCGAGCGCCTCGAGACTCTCGGCCTCACCCCGGCCAACTACAACGGAGGCGGTCAGATCGTCGCCGCCGGCGAGCTGCCGGCGCTGGCCGAACTCGCCGCAGAGGCGCCGCGCGGCGCCCGCGTCATCGCCCTGCAGGTCGCCGGAGCTTTCCACACGCGTTTCATGGAGCCCGCGGTCGAGACGCTCCGCGCCGCCGCCGCCGACGTGACGGTCGCCGACCCGAACACCGCGCTCTGGACCAACTCCGACGGCTCCGTCGTCGCCGAGGGCCGCCGTGCCCTCGACCTCGTCGTCGCGCAGGTCGCCTCCCCCGTGCGGTGGGACCGCTGCATGGCCTCGTTCGCCGATCACGGGGTGACCGGCATCATCGAGATGTCGCCCGCCGGCGCGCTGACGGGACTCGCGAAGCGCGCCCTCCGCGGCACCCCCACCGTCGCGGTCAAGACCCCCGACGACCTCGACGCGGCCGTCTCCCTGCTGAAAGAAGAACAGGCATGAGCATCCCCACCCTCCGTCAGCTGCAGGGGCCCGCGCACACGCGCATCTACTCCTACGGTGCCGCCCGCGGCGAGAACTTCGTCCCCAACGACGATCTCGTGGGGCCGATCGACTCGAGTGATGAGTGGATCCGCCAGCGCACCGGCATCGTCACGCGCGTTCGCGCGAACAAAGAGACGGATGCCATCGACCTGGCCACCACGGCCGCGCGCGAGGCCGTCGAGAAGTCGGGTGTGGCGCCCGAGGACATCGACGCCGTGATCGTGGCGACCATCAGCAACCCCAAGCAGACGCCGTCCGCCTCGGCCATCGTCGCCGACCGCATCGGTGTCAACCCGGCCGCCGCGTACGACCTCAACGCCGCGTGCGCGGGCTTCGCCTACGGCGTCGGTCAGGCGGACGCCCTCGTGCGCGCCGGCCTCGCTAAGCACGTGGTGGTCGTCGGCGCCGAGAAGCTCAGCGACGTCGTCGACCCCACCGACCGGAGCATCTCGTTCCTGCTCGGCGACGGCGCGGGTGCCGTGGTCGTCGGCCCGAGCGACACCCCCGGCATCGGTCCCACCATCTGGGGCTCGGACGGTTCGAAGTCGGACGCGGTGGGGATGAACGCCACGCTCACGGACTTCCGCGACGGCGCCGCCCCGTGGCCGACCCTCCGCCAGGAGGGCCCCACGGTCTTCCGCTGGGCCGTCTGGGAGATGGTGAAGGTCGCCCGCCAGGCGATCGAGGCCGCCGGCATCGAGCCCGCCGACCTGGCGGCCTTCGTGCCGCACCAGGCGAACATGCGCATCATCGACGAGTTCGCGAAGCAGCTGGGTCTGCCCGAGACCGTCGTCATCGGTCGGGACATCGAGACCACCGGTAACACGTCCGCGGCATCCATCCCTCTCGCCACCCACCGCTTGCTCGAGGAACACCCCGAGCTCAGCGGCGGCCTCGCGCTCCAGATCGGCTTCGGAGCCGGACTGGTGTTCGGCGCGCAGGTCGTCGTGCTTCCCTGACGCAGCGCCGTCGAACTCTAGACTGATCGGGGCCTGACAGGCCCGCCCCTAACAAACAGGAGACATCATGGCATTCACCAACGACGAGGTTCTCGCCGGCCTTGCCGAGCTCATCACCGACGAGACCGGCATTTCGGCCGACGAGGTCGCGCTCGAGAAGTCGTTCACCGACGACCTCGACATCGACTCCATCTCGATGATGACGATCGTCGTCAACGCCGAGGAGAAGTTCGGCGTCACCATCCCCGACGACGAGGTCAAGAACCTCAAGACCGTCGGCGACGCCGTGACCTTCATCACGTCGAACCAGTCCTGACACCTCCCGGTGGGGGCTCCGGCCCCCACCGGTCACGACCTGTCGGCCGCACCAAGGATTTCTCGCTCATGAGCACACCCCGCATCGTCGTCACCGGCATCGGAGCCACTTCGCCCATCGGCGGCACGGCGCCCGAGAGCTGGTCCGCCCTGCTCGCCGGAACCTCCGGCGCCCGTTCCCTCGAGCACGAGTGGGTCGAGCAGTACAACCTGCCCGTCACGTTCGCCGCCGAGGCCCTCGTGCGCCCCGAGACCGTGCTCGAGCGTCCCGTCGCCAAGCGACTCGACCCCTCGTCGCAGCTCGCGATGGTGGCGGCCAAAGAGGCCTGGGAAGACGCGGGCTCACCCGACATCGACCCCGACCGTCTCGGCGTGGACTTCGCCACCGGCATCGGCGGCGTCTGGACGCTGCTCGACGCCTGGGACACCCTGCGCGAGAAGGGCCCGCGGCGCGTCATGCCGATGACGGTGCCCATGCTCATGCCCAACGCGGCCGCCGGCAACCTCTCCCTGCACTTCAACGCCCGGGCGTTCGCTCGTACCGTCGCTTCGGCCTGCGCGTCGAGCACCGAGTCGATCGTCAACGCCGTGCAGCACATCCGCGACGGTCTGGCCGACGTGGTGATCGCCGGCGGCACCGAGTCGGCGATCCACCCCATCACGATCGCCTCGTTCGCGTCGATGCAGGCGCTGTCCAAGCGCAACGACTCCCCCGAGACGGCGTCTCGCCCCGCCAGCATCGACCGCGACGGCTTCGTCATGGGCGAGGGCGCCGGCGTGCTCATCCTCGAGACCGAAGAGCACGCCAAGGCCCGCGGAGCGAAGATCTACGCCTCGATCGTGGGCGGCGGCGTCACGGCCGACTCGTACCACATCACCGCGAACGACCCCGAGGGTCACGGTGCCGCGCGCGCCGTGCACATGGCGCTCGAGATGGCGGGAGCGTCGGTCGACGACGTCACGCACATCAACGCGCACGCCACCTCGACCCCCGTCGGCGACCCGAACGAGTACAAGGCGCTGCGCGCGGTCTTCGGCGATCGCGTCGACGAGATCCCCGTCTCGGCGACCAAGGCCTCCACCGGTCACCTGCTGGGTGGAACGGGCGCCCTCGAGGCGATCTTCACGGTCCTGGCTCTGCAGAACCGTGTCGCCCCGCCCACCATCAACCTCACCGAGCAGGACCCCGAGGTCCCGTTCGCGCTCTCCGGCTCGTCTGTCGAGCTCGGCGGCGGCGATCAGCTCGCGATCAGCAACTCGTTCGGCTTCGGCGGGCACAACGCCGTCGTCGCCATCGCCTCGGTCTGAGCGCGGTCTCCTCGACGAGAGAGAGCCCCCTGGCATCCCCCCGATTGCGTTCGGGGATGCCAGGGGGCTCTCTTTCGTCAGGCGAGGGATACGCGGTCCCGGTGCCGGGTGTAGTCACCGACCTCCGATAGTGGCGCCTCCCCCGCCCGACGGTCTCAGCCGACCTTGTGCAGCCACACGATCTGCTGGTCGTCGCCGGCGTGGCGGAAAGGTTCGAGCTCTTCGTCCCAGGCCGAGCCCAGGGCGACGTCGAGTTCGCGCTGCAGCTCGAAGGCGTCGCCCGCGGCGACCTCCATCGCATAGCGCACGCGGTCTTCGGCGATGACGACGTTGCCGGCGGAGTCGGTCTGAGCGAAATGGATGCCGAGCCCCGGCGTGTGCATCCAGCGTCCACCGTCACTGCGGGGCGTGGGATCCTCGCTCACCTCGAAGCGGAGGTGCTCCCATCCTCGGATCGCGCTCGCGAGCGCGGCACCGGAGCCGACGGGGCCCTCCCAATAGAACTCCGCGCGACGGCTGCCGGCGAGAACGGGCTGCTCGGTCCAGTCGAAGTTGACGGCGCGGCCGAGAGCGCGTCCCACCGCCCACTCGAGGTGGGGGCACAACGCGCGGGGCGCGGAGTGGATCAGGATCACTCCGCGCGAAGACGTGATCGCCATGGTTTCTCCTTCGTCAGGTACGTCTTCCCCTACGACCTGTGACGGAGTTCCGGCGATTGTTCGGTTATGCGGCCATTATCGCCCGTGCATAACGAAATCACAACACTGTGATTCCTCCGCGTGTCCCGCGTGTCGACTGCCGGTGCTCATCGCCCCGGATCATCCGAACCACAGCGCCCAATAGAGCGCGAAGTTGCGGTTGCCGTAGGCCGAGCACGAATCCCCGGTGCCCCAGCGAGCGGCGAGGGCCGCGGGGTTCGGTTGGTAGGGCGTGTAGTTGTACAACGCCGCCGTCGCGGCGTTCGCGATGGTCACCTCGGAACCGCCGCAGGAGGGGTCGGGCGAGAAAGCGAGATAGTGCGTGCCCGGCTGCCGCATAAATCCGGACGCGCTGTAGGACTTCAGATCGGTCGCTGCTTGAGCGACCTGGGCGCCGAAGCCCGCGGCTCCGGAATCGCACGGGGCGGTGTCGGGGCACCGGGCTCCCATGGCGGCACCGAGCTGCTCGGGCGTGGGTGCGCGAGCGGTGCGACCCGAGACGAGGCTCTGCTCCTTCTGGAGCGTCACGAGCAGCACCTTCGCCGAGATGCCGCACGCGCGCTGCAGACGGTCGATGATCTGCGCCGCGGTCAGTTCCCCTCCGTCGTAGCCTTCGCAGACCGTGCGGCCGGTGGCATCCGAGACGACGGGGCCTCGACCCGGCAGGTCGGTGCGCAGCACCGACAGGCACGAGTCGTTGCGGCACTCCCCCACCTCGTCGTCGAGGAAGGCCTGGATCTGATCGGCGGTGAGTGCGTCGCCGTCGTAGAACTGCTCGTCGTCGATGAGGTGACCCGGGTCGAACGAGGTGAGGTCGATGGCCTCGCGCCGCACTTCGGTGTTCCACGCGGTGGTCAGCGAGACGAGCGGGACGACAGCGAGGCCCACCAGACCGACGAGCACCGCGGCCACTGCGCCGAAGGTGAGACGCCGCCGACGGATCAGCCGCTGCCGGGGCGTGCGGCGGCGCCGCGTGCGTGTTCTCGCCACCGAACGATCGTGCCTCACCGCGCTGACCGCGCGCTGCACGCGAAGGGCGTGGCGCGTCGGTCAGCGCGGGAAACGGCTCAACTTCCCGGCGTGGCGGGAGGCGTCGGCGTGGTGCCGTCGGCCGGAGGGGTGGGAGCCGTACCGTCCGCGGGAGGCGCGGGCCGCGTGGGCTTCTGCCCGTCGGCGGGCGGGGTGGGGGCGGTGCCATCCGCGGGGGGCGCGGGCTTGTCGGCATCGCCCTTGGGAGCGCCCGGACCGCCGGGGCCGCACTCTGCCGGTCCCTTACCGCCGCCGGGGGCGGCGGGTGCCGTGCCGTCGGCGGGAGGCGTGGGCGCCGTTCCGTCGGCGGGGGTCTCGGGGGTGGCGCCCGGGGTGGGCGCCGTTCCCGGAGTGCTGCTACCGGGGCCCGTCGATCCGCCGTCGGCGCTGGGGGCGGAGGTGGTGGACGCGGCCAGCGGACCCGTTCCATTGCTCTGCGCGGCGAGGGCGGCGGTTCCGCCCGTGATGCCCGCGGCCACGATCACGGCGCCGGCGATCAGCGCCGGTCCGCGCCACGAGCGGCGGCGGGATTCGGGGGTCTCCTCCTGACGCGGCAGCGGCAGGGTGGGGTTGTCGTCGTTCATGGTTCTCTTCCCGTCCGGTGTCGGTCACCGGCTCTGAGACCAGACTTCGAGCCGGGACTGAAGCGAAGCTGAAGCCCGTGCACCCGCCCGGTTCGCATACGCAAGCCATAACTCGCATTCAGCCCGCGACCGTATCGTCGCTCGAATGTCCTTCGCTGCCCGCGTGCTCGTCCTCGATGACGACGAGACGATTCGCGTCGCCGTCACGACCGCTCTGCGCGCCGACGGCTTCGTCGCCGAGGCGGCTCCGGACGGGACGGACCTCGGCGAGAGACTGGCGTCTTTTCGCCCCGACCTCGTGATCATCGACTGGATGATGCCGGGGCCGAGCGGCATCCGGTTGCTCCCGCTCGTGCGTGCGGCAGGTGACACCGCGGTGATCATGCTGACCGCGCGCGACGAGGTCGACGACCGCCTCCGCGGCTTCGCCGAGGGCGCCGACGACTACGTGGTGAAACCGTTCACCATGGCGGAACTCGTCGCACGCAGCGGCGCGGTGCTGCGGCGACGCGGGCGGCTGCCGCAGACGGTGTCGGTGGGCGACCTCGTGGTGGACCCCGATGCCGCGACGGCGCATCGCGGCGGAGTGTCGCTCGAGCTGACCGCCACCGAGTTCCGTCTGCTGCAGCTCCTCGCGGAGAGCCGCGGGCGCACGCTCTCGAAGGCGCAGATCCTGACGCAGGTGTGGGGGTACGAGGACTACGACCCCAATCTGGTGGAGGTCCACCTGAGCGCGCTGCGACGCAAGATGGAGCAGCGCGGGCCGCGGCTCATCCACACGGTCCGCGGACTCGGTTACCGCTTGAGCGAGGAGCGATGAGCACCTCGCCCCCGTTGAAGTCGGGGTCGCTGCGCCGACGAACCATCGTCGCGGTGGTGGCTCTCGTCGCGTTGCTGCTGGTCGTGCTCGCGGTGGTCGTCGACGTGGCACTGGGGGCTCGCCTGCGCGGTCAGATCGAGGAGCGATTGCGCGATCGCGCGGCCGCCGCCGCGTCCCTCGTGGGCACAGTCGACGACGCCGACCTTGCCGAACGTCTGTCGTATCAGGGGCTGGCCGTCCGCATCGACAGCGCCGGCGGCGACTCGGTGGTCGCCGGTCCCAGCCCCGATCAGCTTCGCGACGGCCCTCCGGGTGGACCCGGGGGGCCCGGTGCGGGGCCCGCCGACCGGTCGACGCCGCAGCCGACCGCCTCGAGCGACGTCAGCGTCGTCGCCTCGGAGGTCGCCGGAGACGACGACCTGGTCACCCTCCGCTCGACCCTCAGCGACGGCTCGACGTTGACGCTGACCGCGTCGGCCGCCGGCATCGGCGACACGCTCGCTCAGGTGCGCTGGATCATGGCCGTGTCGTCCGTCGGCGTCCTGGTGCTGGCGGCGGGCGCGGTGACCCTCGTCGTGAGGCGGAGCCTGCGGCCCCTGGATCAGGTGTCGCAGGTCGCTCGCGCGATCGGCTCCGGTGAGCGGGAGCGGCGTCTTCACCCCACCCGGTCCGACACCGAGATCGGGCGCGTGGCCACCGCCCTCGACGACATGCTCGACGACGTGGTGGGTGCAGAGCAGGCGGCGCTTGACGCCGAACAGCGCCTGCGGGCGTTCCTCTCCGACGCGGCGCACGAGTTGCGTACCCCGGTCGCCGGCATCCGCGCCGCCGCCGACACGCTCGTGCGCGCCGACCTCGACGGCCCCGAGCGCGAGGTCCTCGCCGCGCACGTGGCCCGTGAGGCGGCGCGGGCTTCGCGCCTCGTCGATGATCTGCTGACGATGGCGCGGGTCGATCGTGGTCTCGAGCTCTCGTGCAGCGACCTCGACCTGCGCGCCCTCGTCGAGGCCGAGGTCGAGCGTGCTCCGCTCGTGCACCCGTCGCTGCGTCTCGAGGTGCGGGCTCCGGATGCCGCCGTGCCGGTGCACGCGGATGCGGATCGCCTCGCTCAGGTGCTGTCGAACCTCCTCGAGAATGCAGCACGGGCGACCGGCGGGACCGGGACGGTGATCGTGGCTCTCGCCGTGCACGGCGCGGCCGCGGTGGTGTCCGTCACCGACGACGGCCCCGGTGTGCCGGCTGCCGACCGCGAGCGCATCTTCGAGCGTCTCGTCCGTCTGGACACCGCGAGGGCGGCATCCGGCGGTGTGGGACTCGGGTTGCCGATCGCTCGAGGCATCGCGCGGGCGCACGGGGGTGACGTCCGCTGCGTCGACAGCGAGCGCGGAGCGCGTTTCGAGGTCACGCTGCCGCTTGCGTCCTGACGTGGGCCGGCCCCGTCCTTAGGCGGAGCGGCCGCCGACCGGTTGCCGAGGCGGTGACGTGGTGGCCGGGGCAATCCCGGCTGCCGTCAGCGTGAGTCCGTCGGCTCCGCTGGCGTCATGCATCATCTGGTCGACGAGGGCGCGGTCGATCGCCGGCTCCCGCCCACCGTAGAACTGCATGACGAGCGCGTTGGAGGCGTGGATCCAGAGGCTGGCCTGTCGCACGCCCTCGTTGACGGGCAGTTGCAGCATGAAGCCCTCGTTGCGTCGCAGCTTGTTCATCACGACGAGGCGGAGGTGGGCGAGGATGCGGTCGTCGATGTCGAACGACGCGCGGTCACGATAGATGAGGCGTCCCATCACTGGTCCCTTTCTGGCTCGACGAAGCGAACCGTGTTTCGTAGGGACCGCGCTGGGGCGCAGCAATGGGGGCCCCTCCATCATGTCATTCGTCGCGGCGGCGCGGGCGGATTGGCAGGCTCTTCGCCGCGGCGATCATGTCCGTGGCGTCGGCTCCGCGGCATCCCCCGCTACCGAGGCGAGGACCCCGAACGCCGAGCGGGAGAGGAACGCGACCAGCTCCGCCGTGGGCATGTCGGTACCGAGGGCGAGCTCGACGAGCACCTCTTCGGCGAAGTTGACCCACGATCGCAGTGCCACACGGAGCAGCGGGGAGTCGTCGGCGCCGAGTTCAAGGAAGCCGTCGGTGACCCAGCCCGCGGTCACATCGCGGGAGCGATCGACCTCGCGCCGCACGTCGGGGTCGCCCGAGGCGACGCCGCGGACGAGCGAGTAGAACGTCCCCCGGTGCTCGCGGACGAAACCGACGATGCGGGCGAGTGTGTCGTCGAGGCGCTCTCGAGGGGGGAGGTCGTCTCGGGGGGTCGATGCCGCCAGCAGCGCCGCCGCGGCGGTGATCACGACCTCGCGATGCAGCCCCTGGCGCGAACCGAAGTAGTGGAAGAGCAAGCCGCGTGAGACCCCGACGCGTTCCGAGAGCACTTCCATCGTGAGGTCGTCGAGGGGTTTCTCGGCGAGGAAGGCGACGCCCGAGGCGACGAGCTGGGCGCGCCGCTGGTCGGGCGTGAGACGCGTGCGGCGGTCGCTCGACATGAGGAAACTCTAACCAAGCGATGCCGGACCAATCTATTGACACTCTGTCAATGATGCGTAGCCTGGCTTCGCTCGGCGAGGTCGCCGGGCATGCTTTCCGCAGGAGGATCGATGAAGTTCCGCAACCTGACCCGCTCCCGTACCGGCCGGGTGGCCCTCGCCACCGTTCCCGTCGCGGCCGTCGCGAGCCTGCTCCTCACCGGCGTCGCCCAGGGCGCGGTGCCCGTGTCGTTCGCCGTCTCGGGGAGCCAGTTCCAGATCAGCGCCTCGCAGCTCGAGGGCACCGGGTTCTCGCAGTACGCTGGCGTCACCGATGACACCGCCGGAGGGCAGCACAACGTCGCCATCGCGAACATCAAATCCGCGACCCTCGCCGACCTCTGCCAGTCTGTCGTCAGCGACACTCCCCTGGGCAAGGTGGGCGTCCTGATCACCGCGGGAGGCGGCGGCGCCCCCGCGTCCGCCTCCGACCTGCAGATCGGGATGACGGGGCTGAAGGGCGATTCTTCCTTCGGCAACATCCGCATCGGCGTCGACGCCTCGACGGTCAACACCGCGGCGAAGGGCACCGCGGGTGATTTCGCTCAGGATGCCGACACCATCTCGATCATGGGCCTGCAACAGACCGCCTGGAGCACGCAGGCGTCGGTGTTCACCCTCACGGGCATGAAGCTCGAGCTCACCGACGGCTCGAAGACCTGTTTCTGATCGAGGACGCCATGACAACCTCCGACCTGACTCCTCGGGCGCGCTTTCGCCTCTGGCGTCGCAGCCGTCCCCTGGTGGGCGGGCTTCTCGTGGCGCTCGGTGGCGTCGAGATGTTCTTCTCTGGACAGCTCGACATCGGAAAGCTGCACATCCAGCTCGGGATCGAAGGCCTCCAGGCCACGGTGATCCCGATCGTCCTGGTGCTGCTCGGAATCCTGCTCATCTCCATGCCGACGCATCGCATCTTCTACGGGGTCATCGCCCTCGCCGTCGCGGTGTACTCGTTGGTCGGGGTCAACCTGGGCGGTTTCCTGCTCGGGATGCTGCTGAGTACGGTGGGCGGCATCGTCGCCGTGTCGTGGGCACCGCCCGCCGCCTCCGTGCCGCACGCCCAGGCACCGACCGTCGAGGAGGCGGAGCGCGCGAGCACCGGGGCCGAGCGATGAAGCGGGCCCGGGCCGTGGCAGCGTTCACCGCCGCCATCCTGGTGATCGGCGGGTCGACGGGCGCGGCCTCGGCCTCGGCCGACGACGGTCTTCGTCCCGCCCGGTTGTGCATCCCCATCCTCTTCCCGTGCGGCGAACCCGCGCCATCCCCGACATCGACGCCGACGCCGACGCCGGGGCTTGCCGTGCCGGGCCTGCCGGAGCTTCCTGGTGTCGGCTCCTCGACGCCCGCTGCGCCGTCGACGCCCGATGACTCTCCGACTCCCGCGCCGTCTGCTCCTCCCACCGACTCGACCACGCCGCCCGCACAGGCAGCCGTCGCCGACGAGCGCGCGCCGGTGTTCACGCAGCCGTCCGCACAGCTGGGCGCCCAGTCGCTGTCCTTCCGTGGCATCCCGCTCATCAGCGTGGTCACGGTGCCCCTGGCCGACGGCACGCGCATCACCGCACTGAAGATGACAGCGGACGAGATCACGATCGAGGGCTTCGCCCTCACGGTCCGCCGCGAGACGGGTCCCGCGCTCGTCACGACCGCCGACCGCATGACGCTGTCAGGGCACGTCTCGGTGTACCTGAACTCGCTGTCGGCCACGACCGCGGAGGGCAAGACCCTCACCCTCGGGGCCGACACTCCCCCACCGGCCGACGGCATCGCACCCGGGCTGGCGCGCCTGACCCTGGGACTCGTCGGCACAACGGCGGACTCGATCGTCTACACGAACACCGACCAGAACATCACCGAACCGGGCTGAGCTGCGGGTCGGGGCGAATCCCCAGCCTGAGCGGGATGCTGCTCGATACAGTCGACGTGATCATCGATCACCGACCCACGAGAGAGAAAACCCGTGAGCCATCACCGCACCTCCACCGACCAGGAGGGCCGATCTTCGAGCCCCCTCTTTTCGAGAGGGGGTGACATCTGATGCTGGCTGCGACCCTGACGCTTCTGTTGGGGATCATCGTGACCCTGGCGATCATCGCCGCCTGCGGGTTCTTCGTCGCGCAAGAGTTCGCCTACATGTCCGTCGACCGTTCGCGGATGGCGGCGAAGGCCGAGAAGGGCGACGCTCAGGCCAAGCGGGTGCTGGCGATCACCAAGCGCACCTCGTTCATGTTGTCGGGCGCCCAGTTGGGCATCACCGTCACGGGACTGCTGATCGGCTACGTCGCCGAACCGCTGATCGGTGAGTCGCTCGGCACGCTCCTCGGCGGGGTCGGCATCGACCCGACGGTGTCGGTGCTCATCGGCACGATCGGCGCGCTGCTCCTGGCCACCGTCGTCACGATGATCTTCGGCGAGCTGTACCCGAAGAACCTGGCCATCGCGAGCCCGGAGCCCCTGGCCCGCGCCCTCGCCGTGCCGACCCGCATCTACCTGCTGCTGTTCGGCTGGCTCATCACCGTCTTCGATGTGGCCGCCAACGCCTTGCTGCGCCTGCTGCGCATCGAGCCGCTCGAAGACGTGGATGAGAGCGCCACCGCACGAGATCTCGAGGCGATCATTGAGGAGTCGCGCGTGAGCGGTGACCTGCCCGACGACCTGTCGATGATCATCGACCGCATCCTCGACTTCCCGCAGCGCGACGTCGAGCATGCGATGGTGCCCCGCTCCCACGTGGGTTCGGTGAGCCCCGACACCACGGTCGGCGAGGTTCGCGCGCTCATGGCCACCGGCCACACGCGCTATCCCGTGATCGGCGACGAGGACTCCCCCGTGGGCGTCGTCGAACTGATCGACGTGCTTCGCGAGCAGCCCGCCGATGACGCCCCCGTGTCATCCGTCATGCGCGCCGCCGTCGTCATCCCGACCTCGATGCTTCTGCCCGTCGCACTCGACCGTATGCGTCGTTCGCGGAACGAACTCGCCTGCGTCGTCGACGAGTACGGCAACTTCGACGGCATCCTGACGATCGAAGACCTGACCGAAGAGGTCATCGGCGAGCTGTCCGACGAGCACGACATCGAGATCGCCGAGGTCTCGGCCGATGGAGACGACGCGTGGTCGGTTCCCGGCGACCTGCACCTCGACGAGCTCGAGCGCCTGATCGGTCTCGACCTCGCCGACAGCGACGTCGAGACCCTGGCCGGACTCGTCATCGAGACCCACGGAGACCTCCCGGCCGTCGGGACCGTCGTGCGAATCGACCTGCCCGAGCGGGCGTCCGAAACGGTGCAGGGGCTCGACATCGAGCGCTGGCTCGCCGTCCAGGTGGTCGAGGTCGATCGGCACGTGCCGTCCCAGCTGAGGGTTCACCTGCACGAGATGGATCGGGATGCCGAGACCGCCGACGAAGCTCCCGCCGTCGATGAGGAGGTGGCCCGATGAACGGCTGGACCGTCGCGCTCATCACCGCCGCGCTGATCATCGCGAGCGCCTTCTTCGTCATCGTGGAGTTCGCTCTCCTCGCCGCTCGTCGACACCGTCTCGAGGAGGAGGCCGCCACCAGTGCCTCGGCGCGTGCCGCCCTTCGCGGCGTCAACGAGCTGACCGTCATGCTGGCGTTCGCACAACTCGGCATCACGGCGTGCACCTTCTTGCTCGGAGCCATCACCAAACCCGCCATCGACTACGCGCTGGCGCCGGCCTTCGAGGCCTGGGGTCTGCCCTACGTGCTCGCCGACATCATCGCGTTCATGCTCGCGCTGATCGTCGTGACCTTCCTGCACCTCGTGATCGGCGAGATGGCCCCGAAGTCGTGGGCGATCGCGCACCCCGAGACCGCGGCGAAGGCCACCGGCATCCTCGCCCGCGCCCTCACGTGGCCGCTGCGTCCGTTCCTGCTGTGGATCAACCACATCGCGAACCGTCTCGTGAAGGCCTCCGGTGTCGAGCCGGTCGACAAGGCCGCCGCGGGCGGACAGGACGCCGACACCATCCGTGAGCTCGTCGCGCATTCGCGCCAGGCGGGGACGCTCGAGAAGCAGTACTCCGAGCCGATCGCCCAGGCGATAGCCCTGAGCTCTCTGACCGTGGGCGACATCGTCCGCACCGACCGCTCCCCCACGAGCGTGCCGACGGATGCCACGGTCGCCGACATCCAGGCGGTTGCCGCCTCGTCGACGCACCTGCGCATCCTCGTCGGTGCGGGAGCGTCGTCGCGCGTCGCGCACGTGCGCGATGCGCTGACCGTCGACCCGGCGACACCGGCCCTCGAGATCGCCCGCGATCCGCTGGTGCTCGAGCCCACGGCATCCGCGTACGATGCCCTCGCGCGCATGCGTCGCGGTCGTGTGCAGCTGGCCACGGTGGTGGAGGGCGACCGGCTGATCGGCGTCGTCACCCTCGACGATCTGCTGCGGGAGATCCTGCCCGGACCGGGCGAGCTCGTCGCCGGGTGACCCGACGACATCGAGAGCCCCGTCCCGTTCTCGGGGCGGGGCTCTCGAGTGCCCGTGAGGGCGATGGGTGTCAACCCGGGCCGGTTCAGAGCGGTGCGGCGTACCGTCGCCCGCGTTCACCCCCACATCTCTTCGGAGGACACTCATGAGCAAGACCTGGTTCATCACCGGCGCATCCAAGGGCTTCGGCCGCGAATGGGCCGAGGCAGCCCTCGAACGCGGCGACAACGTCGCGGGCACCGCCCGCAACCTCGACGACGTGAAAGAGCTGGTCGACGGTTACCCCGAGACGTTCCTTCCTCTTCAGCTCGACGTGACCGACCGCTCCGCCGACGTCGACGCCGTGAAGAAGGCACACGAGAAGTTCGGTCGGCTCGATGTCGTCGTCAACAACGCCGGCTACGGGCACTTCGGCATGGTCGAAGAGCTGACCGAGGACGAGGTGCGCGCGCAGCTCGAGACCAACTTCTTCGGCGCCCTCTGGGTCACGCAGGCGGCCCTGCCGATCATGCGCGAACAGGGCTCGGGCCACATCATCCAGGTGTCGAGCATCGGGGGCATCAGTGCCTTCCCGACCGTCGGCGCCTACCACGCCTCGAAGTGGGCTCTGGAGGGGCTGTCGCAATCTCTGTCGCAGGAGGTCGCGGGCTTCGGCATCCACGTGACCCTCATCGAGCCCGGCGGGTACTCGACCGACTGGTCGGGCCCCTCTGCTCAGCGCAGCGACGAGATCGACGCCTACGCCGACGTGCGGGAGCAGGCGGCCAAGCGCCCCTCGGCCGCCGACCCCGGCCAGCCCGAGGCGACGCGCGCGGCGATCTTGAAGGTGGTGGATGCCGAGAACCCGCCGCTGCGCATCTTCTTCGGCAAGGCGCCTCTCGGTATCGCCGAGCGTGACTACGAGTCGCGCCTGCAGACGTGGCGCGAGTGGCAGCCGGTGTCGGAGGAGGCGCACGGGTCGTAAGCCGGTCGCGCGCTCGCGAGTCGCTACGGGGCGCGTGCGGTGCGAGGGGGCGTCTGTCGACCGCCCCGTTGCACGGCACGCGCCCCGTTATCGTGACGTCGCCGGATTGCTGCGCGCCGGGCGTGGCACCGGGGCGTGGGCCGTGAAGTGTGGCGTCTGTCGACCGCCCCGTCGACGGGCAACGCTCGGTGCGCACCTCACCGCAGGTAGGAGTCAACGAGGAGCGAACCCCGAATGGCACGAAACGCCTCGACCAACCGGTCCAGTGTCGCCGCGTTCCAGGTCGTGAACTGTAGGTCGTGGGGGCCGAGGGGCTCGAGGTTGCCGGTACGTAGCCGGACGACCTCCCAGTTCGTGGATCGGAGCGCGCGATCCTTCCGACGGTCCACTCCCTCCCTTTTGCCCACGTGTTCGAGACCGTGACGGCCGATGGAGTCGTACTCGACGGCGATGCGCAGCTCGGGGAGGACGAAATCGGGCCATACCTCGAGGTGCTGGAAGAACGGCTTCGCGGTCCGGATGGCGTTCATGCCCCGGTCGAGGGCGAGACGCTGGTGCAGATCGGCGCGAATGCGATCTTCGACGGCCGAAGCCGGCTTGGGTGCACAGGCGGACACGAAGGCCGTGCCGACGGGCACGTCGGGGGTCTTTCCGCACAACGGTGGCGGGGTGCGCTTCCGTCGCGGACGCAGAACGGCGTTCTCGGTGACAGCGGGTGTCTGGACAGCGTCGCGCATGGGTAGAACCACGGTCCGCCGGGGGCTGGCCTGTTCGCTGCACTCCGGGCACCATGCACTGCGACGGCGCTCGCGTCCGGGTCTGTGTCTCTGCTCTTTGGGCGTCGCCGCGAAACGGTGCCCGGCATCGCACTGCCACAGCAGGAGGACGTCGGCGGCGGGCGGTACCTGGCTGAGTGCGATGCCCGCGTTGAGATCCGGATGGTACTGCCGGATGAGCGCCGGAAACGCGGCCCAGGACTCTCGGTACCTACCGACCGCATAAGGCACCTCGCGGCCTTTCGACCACTGTCTTCGCGCCCACCACGCCTGCACTCTCTCCGCCACGGCAGTGAACGTAATCGAGACCTCCGACATCGGCGCCTGCTGCTCGTCGGGGGCACGGCATCCCGCTATGGTCGGGGCATGACGTCGCCCGCCCAACCCCCGCAGCAGCCGCCTGTCCCGTTGCCGCAGCCGCTCCCGGCGGTGACGAACGGAACCGCTATCGCCGCCGTCGTGTTGGGCCCCGTCGCCATACTCAACGCGGCGTTCGTCCCTCTGCCCTACCTCGGCATCGTCGCGATCTTCACCGCATTCCCCCTTGCGGTGGCGACGATCATCCTCGGCCACCTCGGACTTCGTACAGCCCGGCGATACGGGGTGGGGCGGGCCATGGCGGTCATCGGGTTGATCTGCGGCTACCTCGCCCTCGGGGTGATCCTGGCCACAGTGACGTTGTTCTTCTCGCTGTTCTTGTTCTCCCGGCCATCGGCGGTGGGGTGACCCGGCCGGTCGTGCGCGAAAAGACCCCCGACCAGGTAATCCCGGTCGGGGGTCTCGCGTAGGGCGGGTGGGACTTGAACCCACGATCGTCGGGTTATGAGCCCGCTGCCTTGACCAGCTTGGCCACCGCCCCCAGCGGTTCCGAGCCTACCGGCATCCGGTTATCCACAATCCCCAGGGGGCCATGCGTAGCCGCGAGGGCTTTCGCTATGGTGTTGGCAAAGCTGACACGAGCGGGGGCCCCGTGGCGGGAAGAACGCACATCATCATGGACACCGACGTCCTGGCAGAGCAGGCGTCGACACTGGGACGCGTGAGCGATTCGCTGGATGCCGCGGCTTCCGCCGCCGGAGCTCCGCTGCCTGGCTCGGCATTCGGCGTTCTGGCGTCGGGGATCGTCGTCGGAGCCGCGAACGGTCTCGCGAGTAACACTGCGCAGTTGCTGTCGAGTGCGAGAGAGCTCATCGCGACCATGCAGAAGGGCGTGCAGGTCGCCCGCGAGTCGTTCGACGAGGTCGAAGAGCAGGCCGTGGCGGTCATGCAGGAGTTCGAGTCGTGAGCGGCGCTGCCGCCGTCGCCGCGCAGCTGCGCAGCGAGTCGTGGGCCGGAGGGGCGTCGCGCTCGTCGGGTGGAGGTTGCGATGGCATCCCCGGTTTCGCCGGCTGGCTGATCACCTACGTGCAGCCGCTCCCCCAGTGGATGGACGAGCTACAGGGCGACCCGGGCGCCATCGCCCTGCGTTCGTCGGAGTGGCGCACGGTCGAGTCGTCGGTGTCGGAACTCACGCTCGATCTCGCGTCTGCTGCGCGGGCTCTCGACGATCTCGATGGCCGGACGGTGCGCGCTTTGCGCCAGCGGTACGAAGACGTTTCGAAGGTGTTGACGGATGTACAGGATTGGGCAGGTGCCGCGTCGTCCGCTCTCGTCCTCGCCTCGACACTCGTCACCGCGTGCCGCGACGCAATCTGCGGCCTGCTGAACGCCCTGGCGCGTTTGGCCGATTCCCTGACAAGTTTCACGCTCAACCCCTTCGACAAACTCGACGCCATTCGCGAGTTCGCGGATGCGGCGTGGGACATCATCGTGTTGGCGCGGGATCTTATTGAGCAGCTTCTCACAGCGCTCGGGCAGCTTGGCCGTCTGCTCGCGGAGCTCGGGCCGATCGTCGGGGACGGCCTGGTCGTCCTGCAGGATCTGCTGGGTCGTATGCTGCCGGGGATAGCGGCCCGCACCGACGGCGTGTTTGGGTACTTCCTTGGAACGGGACTCGGCGATATGTTGCGCGCGGATCCGCGAGTCACTGAACTCGACCCAGACGACGCGGCTACCCCACAGTCCTACACAGATCTGATGCAGCTGGGCAAAATCTCGTCTCCGGCCGATCTCATCTCCAACAATCGCCTTGTCGACGAACTAGGGAAAGACAAGTTCACGGCGATAAGCGTGTCGACGGTGCGTCGCCCGGATGGCTCCACCTACACCCTGGTGAACCTGCCCTCTACACAAGATTGGGGAGCGCTCAAGGCCCTCCTTGGGGACAAAGATTGGGGAGACACCTTCAAAGATGACGCTCCGATCAATGACCTGGACAGCAACATCGCACTCATGTTGATGGACAATCCGGTCTTGCGAACCCAATACGAACGTGCAGTGAGGCAGGCGATGGAGGAGGCGGGCGTACCACCCGGCTCCGATGTGGTTTGGTCCGGATTCAGCCAGGGCGGCATCATGGCTGGCAACCTCGCGTCGGATGGATCACTCCCATACAACACCGTCGGTGTCGTGACGAACGGCGCTCCCGTCGACGGATTCGACATCCCAGACCGGATTCCTGTGCTGCAGGTTCAGCATCACTCCGATCCCGTTCCGTGGCTTGACGCACGGACGCCAGAGCAAGTGACCCCGCGAGTAGTCGACGGTCCATTGGGGCCAGAAATCGGGTATACCAAGACCGTTCCTGACCATGTCGATTGGGTCCAACTTCCCGACCCCGGCGGCTCGACGGACCCAAACGAGACTCACAACGCTGTCAATTACAGCAACAGTTTCAGGGACTACTTGGACGAAGGCGGCCAATTCAAGAACGATTGGTCATTCCTCGACGGAACGGTCGAAGACGTCTACGTTGCGCGGACAGGAGAATGACAATGAGCCACGACATCGACGAACGAATTGAGGGCGCGCTTGCGCGTCTGGACGCGCAGGTCGCGCGGGCGCGCGGTTCTCACGACGCGTTGACCGCAAATCTGACGCAATTACGCCGTGTCGAAGCGACAGTTCGCAGTCCACGGGGCGAATGTTCCGTGACTGCTCGCGCAGACGGCACTATCGTCCAGGTGCGATTGGATCCCCGGGCCGATCCTGGCCCTGGCTTAGAAAAGCTGCTGACGGCCACCCTGGCGTTGGCCCAGGGCGAAGCACGACACGCGGCAGCGGATCGTGCAGAGATCATTCTCGGAAAAGATGCACCGTTGGTGCGAGATATTCGCGCTCGTGCACCGGAGAGGGGCTGAGTTCTATGGCATCTCGGCTCGACGTTCAGCTGGGTTCGCTCATAGATCATGCTGTTCGTTTGGACACCCATGCGGCACAGCTCAAGGCAACGGTGGAAGACTTGGAGAAGGCTGTCGAGTCCCTGAGATCGACGACTGCGGGGGCTGCCTCTGACGCGGCTGTTTCCTCGAATATGATGGTGATCGCAGAGACGCGGCAGCGGATTCAGCACCTGCGAAGGAATGCTTCGACAATTCGGAAGCTAGCGGAAGTCTACGACGCGTGCGATCTCTCGGGCGCGCGAGCACTTGGAGAATGATGCGATCACGCGCGCGCAGGCTGGCTCCTGCGGCAATCATCACGACGCTGGTCATAGTGTTGACCGGATGTTTCTCGTCGGGGCCGACGCTAGACTCCCGAGCGGCCGATTTGGCAGAAAAGCTCGAGCAGAGCAGTCTCGGTGTGTCTGGCGCGGAGGTGCTCGCCCCATCTTCTTTCACAGGGAGTCTGAACGTAACGGTCGTTCTGGATGAAGACGCTATTGATCCTGATTCCTCGGTGTCTGCAGAACGGCTGAAAAAGATCCTCCAGGTGGTCGGCGAAGGCGCAACTGAGATGCGGGTGGGTTCCGCGGTATTCTATGCCGAGGATGACCAGGGCGTGGATGTTGACATGACGCAAGCGGCCGAGGAGCTAGGCATTAGTGACAGCCTTTCTGGAAGATCTCTTTCGTTCTCGGGTGCGGAATTGAGAGAAATGGCCGCAATATGATCCGTCAGGGACGTCTTTTGCGTCAGTTCCTTGCCGCAAGTGGCGCGGGGTAACTCGCAACTTCGGGCCAGGCGAGCCTGAGATCGTGATTTTCGCCGGCACGCGTGGAGCGGTGATGGCGGCAGCCGGCTTCATTCTCACTGCTGTGCTCGGTGGTTCAGTTCGATTGGAAGGAGCACCGGGAATGGTGATCTGTCCTGTGTCGTATAGGTGTGACCCGGCAGCCGCGCGGGTTTGAGGATCATGACGAACACCGTCAAACGCTCAGCGGCGTTGACCGTGGCGACTCTCGTGTGCGCCATCGCGCTTGGCGGTTGCTCTATGGACGGACCGACGGGGCAAGAACGTGCCGATGAACTTGCGAGTCAGCTCGAAGATGCAGGGCTCGGCGTGAAGAGTGCAGAAGCGACCTATCTGTCTTCGTTCTCGGGCGACCTCACCGTCTCGGTCATCCTGAAATCAGACGTGGTGCAGCCCGGCTACACGGTGTCAGCCCGAACTCTCGGTCCGATTCTGGGCGTCGTGGCGAGAGGCGCTGCAGACATGCAAGTGGGCGGCGTCGGTTTCTACGCGGAGGAAGAGGGGGGCATCGCCATCTCGATGATGACGGCGGCGGACGATCTCGGTATCGCTCAGGCCGTCGACGGGCGGTCACTCACTCTCACCGGCGAGCGTCTTGATTTCCTCGCGAAACAGTGATGCGCGTGGTCTGTCTACGGCTCGACGCTGCTCTGCCGCAGGTCTGGATCGATCACGCGCCGCAGCGCAGCGTGAGCGCAGACGGCCTCACTTCACCCGAGGCTTCGCCAGCTTCCCGTCTGCCGTCACCTGCGGGTGGTGCTTGGTGAGCTGAATGACGCCCCACGTCGCGATCGCACCGGCGATCACAAATCCGATGAGCGCCCAGGCCGGAGCCGTCGAGGCCTCCCCGAGCACCAGCAGGCCGATCAGGACGGCCACGATCGGGTCGATCACGGTGAGACCCGCGATGACGAGGTCGGGCGGGCCGACCGAGTACGCCGTCTGCACGAAGTAGGCGCCCACGGCGACGGCGGCGAGCAGCGCCACCAGGCAGAGCATCGTCAGCCACTCGAAGTTGCCCGCCTGTGCCCGGCTGATGACGACCTTGGCGAGCGTCGCGACGAAACCATAGATCACGCCGGCGGCCATGATGTAGAACAGCGCCTGAGCGCGACGGCGCACCAGCACCCAGAACACACCGAAGACGATGACGACGACGGCCAGGATGCCGAGGATGATCCACAGTTCGCGTTCGGTGACCACGTGTTCGGTGGCGAAGAACGCGGCGATCGTGACGAAGATGAAAATACCGCCGACGCAGAGCGCGATCGCGATGAGCGACTGCCGGGTCGGTTTCTGCCCCGAGACACGAGCGTTCAGCACCGTCGTGATGACCAGGGCGATCGCCCCGAGTGGCTGCACGAGGATGAGCGGGGCGACCGACAGTGCCGAGAGCTGACAGACGATCGCGAGTCCGAGCATGACCGTCCCCGCGACCCACGAGGGGCGGGTCAGCAGCGAGGTCAGTTGCTTACGCGAGAGGCCACCGGTGGTTTTGCCGGACAGGCGTTCCACTTTCTGCACGCCGCGGTGCTGGTACTGCGCACCGAACGACATGAACACCGCACCCAGAAGGGCCAGCGGAATGCCGAGCAGGATCCGAGGGTCGCGGAAGACACCGACGAGTTGGTCGATTCCGTCGCTGAGGGTGGCATCGAGCGGGATCACCCTCCGACGATAGCCCGCCGCCCCCTGGATAGGCTGGTGACGTGGCCGTACTCCCGATTCGCATCATGGGTGATCCCGTGCTGCACGCTCCCGCCGCCCGCGTCGACGAGATCACCGATGAGGTGCGCACGCTCGTCGCCGACATGTTCGAGACGATGGACGCCGCCCCCGGTGTGGGCCTCGCGGCTCCGCAGGTCGGCGTCGGGCTCCGCATCTTCACGTACACGTACGAAGACGACGAGGGTCAGCCCTGGCGCGGTGTGGTCATCAATCCGGAGCTGTGGATCCGTCCGATGGAACCGGGCTACCCTGACCCCGACGAAGAGAGCGAGGGGTGCCTGTCGTTCCCCGGCGAGCGCTTCCCGCTCCGCCGGTCCGAGGCGGCGCTGCTCACCGGCACCGATCTCGACGGCCATGCGGTGCGTATCGAGGTCACGGGCTGGCGTGCGCGCATCCTGCAGCACGAGTTCGATCACCTCGACGGCATCCTGTACGTGGATCGTCTCGACGAGGAGGACGGTCGCGTCGCGGCGAAGATCGCGAAGAAGCGCAAGTGGGGCAAGCCGGGCATCTCGTGGATGCCGGGTGTCGACGACATCGACGCGTGAGAGAGCTCGAGAGGGCCGGCGCCGTCAGCTCTCGATGATGTTCGGGGCGAAGCGGCAGTAGTAGTCGGTGATGGGGCCGTCGGATTCGCGGATGCCCACGCCGAAGGCCTCTTGGTTGATCACCCACGACCCGAGCACGGGGTGGTTGCTCCCCCTCGCCCCGGGGAAGTCGGGCAGCTCGTGGTACTCCTGCCAGACGCGCTCCCGGCCGGTCCCTTCGCGCCGGTATTCCTGCCCGTTCGAGGTGACGCTCCCGTCACGACGATGCACCTGGATGCCGTCTCCTTCTCGACCGAAGACGGGTTTGACGACGAAGTCGGTCATGCCGTTCGGTCCGTCGGCGTAGGCGGGCAGCAGGTTGGGGTGACCGGGGAACAGCCGCCAGAGGGCGACGAGCAGCAGCTTGTTCGAGAGGAACATCTTCCAGGCCGGTTCGTACCACCGGCCGAAGAGCCCCCGACCGGCGATCAGCAGCGCTCCGAACTCCTGGTCGCCGACGACCCGGTCCTCCCCCGAGACCAAGTCCTCCCAGGGGTAGAGCTTGAACAGGTTGCGGATGACGGGGTACTGCGCACCCGGGGTGTCACCCGGCAGCGCCGCGATGCTGCGTGACGAGCCCCACGGCTCGGGTACGCCGACGAACTGCCGTGCGCCGTGGTGCCACCCGATCTCTTTCATCTCGATGCCCGTGTGCTCCCAGCCGGCCTCACCCGCGAGATCGCGCATGTAGGCGACGGTGTCCCAGTCCTCGCCGTAGGTGTCGGCATCCGAGTGCGCGACGAAGAGGCGCCCGCCCTCCCCTTCTTCGAGTGAGCGGTGCAGCAGGGTGCGCCAGCGTTCTACGAGGGCTTCGTGCAGGCCGTTCCACTGGTCGGTGTCGGCGGGGAGGATCCCGCTGTTGATCCGGTCCTGCAGCCAGAACCACTGGGTGACGGAGGCCTCGATGAGGCCGGTGGGCGTGTCGCCGTTGTACTCGAGCATCTTCGCGGGCGAGCCGTCGCCGGCGTAGGCGAGGTCGAAACGCGCGTACACGTCGGGTTCGTTCTGTTCGAGCGACCACTGGGCGAGCTCGAACGCTTTCGCAGTGAGTCCGAGATGCCCGAGTGCGCCGGATGCCATGTACTTGGCGGCCTCGAGACTCATGCGATGCAGCTCTTCGGTCTGCTTCTCGAGTTCCTCGACCTCGGGCAGGGTGAAGACGTAGGCGGCGCCGTCGTTCCAATACTCCACGGCCGTGCCGTCGTCGCGCACGGAGCGCGAATAGATCAGGCCGGACTGCTTGATGGTCCGCTCCCAGTCCGGTCGCGGGTCGAGTTCGATGCGCCGCATCAGCTGCCGTGGCTTCCGTCGGAGCCCGAACCGCCAAAGCCTCCGCGCGAGACGCTGTCGCCGTCGCTCGAGATGCCGCGCGCGGCGGTCTTGCCCGACGGGAGGCTGTCGGAGCCACCGGTCGCGGGCTGGCCCACCGCCGGCACCGTGCGGCCGCCCGAGCCCAGCGGCAGGTAGTACCAATGGGCACTGCCGCCGTGGTTGTTGCAGTCGTCGTCGGGGAGTCGCTTCTCGGTGGCGTTGTCGCGACAGATCTGGGCGTAGTCCTCCGAGACGTTCGTGCCCTGTCCGCACCCGGTGAGGGTGGCGGCGAGGGCGGCGACGACGCCGACGGTGACGGTGCGCGAGGCGCGACGTCGCACGACTGGCTGCATGAGAGGACTCCTTCGGAGGGACCGGTTCGGCGTGGGCGCGCCGTCATTCTCGCACTCGCGAGCCGGTGGGTCAGGTGCGCCGTTCGTGGCGCCGGGGGAACACGTGCGGCGGGGCGGCGGAGGTCGGCATCCATTCGCAGGTGAAGCTCCCGCGGTAGCCGAAGAGGAAACCGAAACGGTCGTTGTCGACGCGCATACCGACGTGGAAGCGGCCATCGTCGTCGTCGAAACGTTCGCGGAGGGTGGCGCGGCCGCTGAAGATCATCGGGAAGCGGAAACCGACCGGGCCCTCGTAGAAACGCTGCTCTCCAGAGCGCAGGAGGAGGCCGCCGTCGTCGTCGACTCGCAGGTCGAGGTCGACCGCGAGGTGCTGGTGCGTGCCGAGGTAGTCGATCACCCGGCCCGCGTGGCAGATCATCGTGGCGTCGAACCGGGCCGGTCGACCGCCGACCTCGTACTCGCGCACGAAGGTGACCGTCTCGCGACCGAAGGGGTCGAGGTAAGGGCTGTTCCAGATGGTGAAGGGAACGTTCGTGCCTACCGTCGGCACGAGGATGTTGCGCACTTTGCCGAACTGGAGGAACGGGACGGTCCACCAGGGACCGCGGCGGATCTCGGTCATCACGCCGCGGCCGACACACGCCTGGCCGTCGTCGAGGCCGACGCCGAAGCGCCGCTGCATCATGGGGTGCAGCCGGTCGAAGTCCGCGCCCAGGGCCTCGGCGAAGATCGAGGTCACCGGTCACCTCCGGGCACGGGCAGAGCCGCGAGCGTCGCGGGAGCATCATCGAGGGCGCGGCGTCGGTGCGGAGGAACCCGCTCGCAGCGAGACGCCCGCGGGCGGTCCTGCCGCCAGAACGCCACCGCGTGCCACAGAGACCAGCGCTCGGGCTCCACCCCGGTCTCGAGCCACACGCGCAGGCGGTCGAAGCTCCACGCGGTCGCCCAGCCCACGATTGGGCGCACGATCACGTCGAGCGGACCCCACCCGGCGACGTAGTCGTACCCCGTGGAGAAGCGGGTGCCATCGGCCACCGGCTCATAGCGCCAGTATCCGCGGCCGTCGCGCAGCGGTGACAGCCTGTCGTCCGTGGTGAACCGGAGGGCGGAGGTGCGGGTGCCATCCGGCCGAGACGTCTCGCCGATGCTGATGCCGTCGCCGCGCACGACGTGCACGGGGGTGCGCCGTTCGTACACGAACCGCGCGGCACCCTCCGGCGTGCGCGTGGTGGGCGTGATCCGAGAGAAGCGCACGTCCCACCGCACGTGCTGCGACGGGTCCTGCGTGGCCGTCCACACCTCGTCGAGCGTCGCTCGGATGGTCGTCGCCACATAGATCCCCCGTGCCCCCATGGCGCCAGCCTAGGCGGAACGACCGCCCCTCCCCGCATGGCGGGGCGGGTGTCGTCAGCGCGACGCGAAGGAGTGCAGGGCGAGACTGTCACTCAGAGCCTCACTCGCGAGGCGCCCGCGCACACTGGTCCCCTGTTCGTCGAGCGGCGGGCTCACCACCGCGGCACCGAGACGCCCGGGAGCCGACAGCACGATCGCCCCCGAGACGCTGGACTTAGCCGGAACGCCGACCGCGCGCATCCACCGCCCGGACCCGTCGTAGACCCCGCAGGTCGCCATCACCGAGATCACGTCTCGTGCCACCCGCTCGGGCACGACCCGTTCTCCGGTCCGCGGGTTCACTCCCCCGCACGCGAGCGTCGCGCCCATGACGGCGAGGGTCTCGGCATCCACCCGCATCGCGCAAGCGCGGGCGTAGACGGCGACCGCATCGTCGGCCGACGGCTCGAGGGTGCCTTCCGCGCGCATGAGGTGGGCGAGGGCGTGGTTGCGATCGCCGAGCAGGTGTTCGTTGTGCGCGACGTCTTCGTCGACCTCGAGCTCTCGTCCGGCGAAGGCCGCGAGCCCGCGCGCGATACGGGCGTTGCGCGCATCGGCATCGGCGCCGTCGACCAGCGCGGCGGTGAGCAGGGCCCCGGCGTTGACCATGGGGTTGGGTGGTCGGCCCGTGCCGCTCTCGAGCTTGATGGCGTCGAACGACTCGCCCGTCGGTTCGATACCGACGCGATCGAGGGCGGCGCCGTCGGTGTCGAGCAGCGCGAGCGCGAAGAGGAACGGCTTCACCGCGGACTGCACGCTGAACGAGACGTCAGCCTGTCGGCTCGAGCGCAGCGAGCCGTCGGGCAGGACGAGCGCGACGGCGCAGAGATCCTGGTCGGCGTCGGCGAGCTGGGGGATGCTGTCGTCGACCTTCCCCCCGCGCTCGGGCAACAGGCGGGTGCGCAGCGCGTCGAGGTCGTACGTGCGGGCGTCGGGAGGGGAGATCACTCCCCCAGCCTGACAGGTGCGCAAGGGGCTGCGGCGGCGGGCGTCAGTACAGGCCCCGGGCCGCGAGCTCGCCGCGGAGGATCGGCGTCAGCCGTTCCGCGAAGGCCGGGGTGATGTGGGTGTCGTCGTAGCGCACGGGCGTGTCGCCCGCGAAGGCGGGACACGCCCCCTGCCAGCAGCTGAACGGAAGCGAACTGATCGCGGTGTCGCCGGTGGCGGCGGCCTGCGCCTCGGTTGCCGCCTCCATCTGCGTCCACACGTCGTCGAGCCCGGCGAGACAGGCCGACGGTCCGGTGAGCGGCGACACGCACCGTCCCAGATCGACGCCGTGCGGCGGAGGCGCCAGGTACACCGTCCGCCCGGCGGGCGCCCAGCCCGAGATCTCCGAGGCGATGGCGGATGCCAATTCTCCGGCGCCCAGGTCGTGTCCGTCGATCGAGCGACCCAGCGTGAACGCGTTCGAGACCACGAGCAGGTCGGCGGGTGAGGCGGCGATCAGCGCCGCGACGTCGGCCTTGCGCTGCCCGCACGCGGCCATGACCGACGGGTCGCGACTCTCGAGGAGGACGTCGGTGAAGCGGCATCCGTACATCCCGACCGTGGTGACGCGCCACGCTCCCCCGCTGTCGTCGGCCAGTTTCGCGAACGCCGGCGCGTAGGCCATCGCGCTCGAGTCGCCCACGAGGTACAGGTGGCGCGGGGCGTCGGCGGCGCCCCACGTGCAGCGCTCGGCGTCGAGCGCGACGTTCGGTGTGAAGCAGTCGCGCGCGCGGTTCGCCGACGACGAGTCGCGCTGCACCTCGTCGAGTGAGGGGTGCAGGTCGGGCCACGACGTCGCGGTGGTCGCGGCGGCGAGTTCGCCCTGCAGCACGCCGAGAGCGTCTCCGGCCTCGGCGGCGACATCGACCGCGGCCGGGGCGGCTACCGGCAGGCCGGGGAGCGTCGGAGCGCCGTACGCCAGCATCACCGCGAGCGCCGTCGCCCCGGCGCCGATCGCGAGGGTGGCTCCGGCCATCGCCACACGCGGGGCATAGCGCGAGCGCCAGGCGGCCCAGGCGGGTGCGGCGGGGGTGACGACGGATGCCGGGGGTGCAGGCATCCGTTCGGCTCGGTGCTCCGCGACGGTCGCCGGTGCGGCGGGGTGCGCGGGAACCGGGGCGGCGGCGCGGGATCCGGGGTAGTACCGCTGTCCGGGGACGTATCCGGCGGGCCGCGATGCGAGGACGCTCGCGCGCCGCGGGACGGGGTCCGGTACCTGCTCCGCGTCGATCGGAAGGGGTTCCTGGTGGTCGACCGCGCGGCGGGCGGCCCAGGGCGAGCGATGCAGGGGCTGCTCGATACCGAGGTATGTCGCGACGGTCAGGACGAACATCGTCAGGACGGTGATCCCCGTCGCCGCGGGACCTGGGGCGAGCAGGACACCCGCGAAGACGATCACCGGCAGGTGCCAGAGGTACAGCGAGTACGAGAGGTCGCCGATGACGACCGCGAGCGGATTCGTGAGGACGAACAGGTGCCGGTGGCGCGGGTCGCCGCCGATGCCGCCCCCGATCACGAGAGCCGCCCCGAGCACGGGGAGAGCGGCACCGGGAGCCGGGAAGGGGTCCGCGGGGTCGATCAGGAAGAACGCCGCGACGATCACCGCGAGGCCGATCCAGCCGAGCACCCCGCGGGCGGCCGCCGGGATGCGTGCGAGGACGGGGGCGGCGGCCGCGATCATCGCTCCCGTGGCGAGCTCCCCCGCCCGCGTGAGCGTGGAGAAGTACGAAAGACTCGGGTCGAGGGGCGTCTGTACGACGGCGACGATCCCGGATGCCACGACGACAGCTCCGGCGAGCAGGCCCACGGCCACACGGCCACCTCGCGCGCGGCGCACGGCGACGGGCAGCGCGGCGACCGCCAGCAGCACGATCAACGGCCAGACCAGCGAGAACTGCTCCTCGACGGAAAGCGACCAGAAGTGCTGAAGGGGCGAGACGTCGACGGCGGCGAAATAGTCGCGGCCCTCGAGACCGAAGTGCCAGTTCGACACGAGCCCGGCGGCCGAGACGGCGTCGAACAGGGTGCTCTCGGCGCGAACGGGCGAGAAGACCACGTACGCCGCCCCCACGGTGGCGGCGAGCACCACGAGCGCGGCGGGGAGCAGGCGCTTGACGCGACGCGCGAAGAAGGAGCCGAGGCGCACCGTTCCCTCGCGCTCGAGATCGGCCAGCAGAATGCCGGTGACGAGGAACCCCGACAGGACGAAGAAGACGTCGACACCGACGAAGCCGCCTCGGGGCCACCCCGTGAGGTGCGTGGCCACGACCGCGAGGACGGCGATCGTGCGCAGGCCCTGGAGATCGCGGCGCACGCGAGAGGAGGGGGCGGGCACGTCGGATCCTCTCGGGCCGGCGTCGGCGGCCGCAGAGAGCCTAGTGGAACCGCTCCCACAACCATCTTCACCGGCCCCGGGGCGCAGACAGTCGGGACGGGGAACGAAACCGACGACCGCGAGGCGAGCGACCATTATGCGCATCAGCGGGCTGTGCCGCTACCC
>NZ_JAVDSN010000005.1:0-160389 GCF_031455375.1 Microbacterium sp. 1154
GCGGGGGGCCGCCCCGGCCCCGGGGCCCCCCCCCCCCCCCCGCCGGCGCCCGGCCGCCCCCCCCCCCACAAGCGCTGGCCCAGTGACCACAGGCGGTCCGCGCGCCCCGAGATCGCTTCCGACAGCGCGAACGCCTGCGAATCGGTGAGGGATGCCACGTAGTCCACGATCCCGCGGGATCGCGCGCGCGTCTCGGCCTCGGCATCCGAGGGTCGACGCTCGGCGGGGAGGGTCGCATACTGCTCCCGCGCCAGGGCGATGAGCTCACGCAGGCGGCGGGGCGTGCGGGCGCGGTCGAGGTCGTCGTCGAGCCATTCGCCGAGTGCGCGCACCGACCGCGCGAGAATGCGGCTCATGCCGCGCTGCTGGATCGCCAGGTCGGGGCGGCTCAGCACGAAGCGCTTGTGCACGAACTTCAGCACCTCGACGTGATGCCAGGCCCAGGGCGAGAGCACGACGGGACCGGCGCGGGGAGTGTCCAGGGGCCGCAGCTGCGCCGACTCCTGGAACCGGCGGATCCACCGATCGGTGAAGGCGGCGAGCCGGCGCTCGGCCGTCAGCGAGCCGTCGAAGGGGCGGGCGAGCAGGTCGGTGACCATCTCGGCATCCACGTCGCTAACGGCGGCGAGGAAGGCCTCGTCGTCGGCGATCCACGGGTCGTCGCGGCGCATCTTGCGACGCAGGCGCTCGAGACCGGCCCCGGGCATTAGCTCGGCGCGCACCTCGGCGTCGTCGCGGTCGCGCCACTCGAGCACGTCGTCGAGCCAGCCGCGGAACTCCGCCGCGATGGGCGCGTGGTCCAGGATCCCGGCGCGATAGAAGTCGTCGACGTCGTGCACCGAGTACGCGATGTCGTCGGCGAGGTCCATCACGGCGCCCTCGATGCTCTGGCGCAGGGGCGCGGCATCCACCCCCTGTCGGGCGGCGTCGAGGTCGGCGAGATCGAGGTCGTACGCCGAGTACTTGTGCACCCGGTACGCGCCGTCGGAAGAGCGCCGGATGCCACGGGGCGGGCCGATCCGCTCGACGTCGGCCGCGTCGACCGAGGGCGCCCACGGGTACTTCGCTGAGGCGGCGCGGACGGCCGCGGTGAGGTTGAGTCCGCGCGGAGCGTTCTCGACCACGTCGAGGGCGGTGAGGATGCGATACGTCTGCGCGTTGCCCTCGAAGCCGTCGGGAAGGCCCAGCTCGTCGCGCGCGAGGCGGTCCAGGGTGGATTCGCCGAGGTGACCGAACGGCGGATGGCCGAGGTCGTGGGCGTAGGCGGCGGCCTCGACGACCGTGGCATTGCAGACGTCGCCCTCGCCGGCCTGCCGAGAGCGGGTGTTCAGCTGGAGGGCGACGACACGCGCGATCGCGCTGACCTTGAGGGTGTGCGTGAGCCGGTTGTGGACAGGGGCCCCGCCGATCGAGGGCGACACCACCTGCGTGACGGCCGAGAGGCGCGAGAAGTACGGCGAGAACTGGATGCGCTCAAGATCGATCGACCACGGGTCGGCGCGCGCGTCGTCGTGGTCGGGATGGATCCGGGATGCCGGATTGTCGACGGCGGCGTCTGCGACGGCGTTCAGGTGCTCGGCGCGCGCGTCGGCGGCCGGGGGAGTGGTCTCGTTATGGAGCAAAGCGGTCCTCTCGCGCTGACGTATGTCCACGCTAACGCGCCGTCTCGGCCGCTCGCCCGCCCGTCGGAGCTGGGCGGAGCGTGCGCTCGATGGCGGTGGTCAGGTCGGTCCAGAGATCTTCGACGTTCTCGACGCCGACCGACATGCGGCAGAGCGTCATCGGCACGCCGGCGGCTTCCTCAGCTGCCCATCGGCTGCGGCGCTCGATCAGAGATTCCACGCCGCCAAGGCTCGTTGCGTGAGCGAGCAGGACGAGGTTGGACAGCACCTCGTCGGTTTCTTGCGGGGTGGCGTTCAGCTCGAAGGAGACCATGTTCCCCGACCCGTGGGGGAGAACCCGGGAGGCCTTTTCGTGCTGACTGTCTCCGTCCAGGCCGGGGTAGTTCACCCGAGTCACCGCCGGGTGCTCTCGCAGGCGACGGGCAAGCTCGAGAGCATTCGCTTCGGCGCGGTCGAGGCGAACGTCCAGCGAGCGAAGTCCACGCAAAGCCAAGAACGTCTCGAGTCCGCCCGGGATGGCGCCGTGATCATGGCGGTAGGCGGCCAGGAGTTCCGCATGATCGGCCGATGCGGCCACGGCAACGCCCATGAGCAGGTCCGAGTGCCCTCCGATCAGCTTGGTAGCCGAATGCAAGACGATGTCCGCTCCGTCCGTGAGTGGTCGCTGGCGAAGCGGGGTCGCGAACGTCGCGTCGACGACGGTGACGACGCCCTTTGCGCGTGCGGCGGCGGCGACTGCCGGGATGTCCGTCACCACCAACGTCGGGTTGGCGATCGACTCGACCCACACGACGTCGACTCCATCCAGGGCGGCGATCACGGCATCCGTGTCGTCCGAGTCCACCGTGCGCACGGTGAGTCGGCCGCGCTCTTGCAGTCTGGTGAAGATGTGCGCGACACCGTAGTAGGCCGATACGGGCAGGAGCACGGTCCCCCCGGTCGGGACGAGATCCGCGATCGCTGTTGCCGCGGCCAGGCCGGAGGCGAAGGCGACAGCGTGCCCTCCGTCGAGCGCGCCGAGGGCGGCCTCGAGTGCCCCCCAGCCGTCGTTGCCGTCGCGGCCGTAGGCCTGGGCCGTGTCATGCAGGTAGGTGCTGCTCAATGTGATGGGGACATTCATCGGGGCGCCCGATGTTCGGGCGGGCCGGCCGGCGTGCACCGCGATGGTGTCGGGCCGCCAGGTGCTCCGGGCGGTGGCAGCCGGGGAATGGATCGAGTGATCGTGCATGGTGGATCCTTCGCGATGAGTGGGGGCTGCCGGCGTCAGCGCTTGTTCAGTGCGACCACGTAGCGGCAGGGGGCTGCGGTCGGGTTATGGAAGGTGGAGTCCTGTGGTGGGCCGAACCGCAGAGAGTCGCCGGCTGACAGATCACGCGTGTCCGCGCCCTCGGTCACTCGGAGAGAGCCCGCCAGCACCCAGACGATCTGTTCGATGAACCGGTATGCATCAGCGGGGTAGGACACCGAGGCGCCCGGAGGAAGAGTGACCTCGACCAGTTCCAACGCCGTCTCCGAGGGGCGTGAGACAGCCCTGCGGATGTATCCGGTCGTCGGATCCACCCAGATGTTCTGGTCGTCCGCCCGGGTGAGCCGGTCCACGTCGCCCTCTGCGCGAGCGATGAGCTGGGACAAGGTCATGCCGAGTGCCCCCGAGAGTCGACCCAGCAGCGCTGCCGTGGGCTGAGCAGAGTCGTTCTCGATGCGGGAGATCATCGCGCGCGAAACGCCGGCGCGTTCCGCCAGCATGGCGACGGACAGGCCGCGGCTCGTGCGCGCATCCGCGATCGTTCGTGCCAGGGCAGAACCGAGCTCGTGGGACATGACGCCAGGGTGTCACTATCTGCACGGATTTGTCTACTATGCAAACGAACATCGGGAATGGTTATCCTCGGCACAAGACCGAGCGCAGCGTCTCCAACAGGCAATACCCCACGCCCCTGTCGCTCCACGATGGATGAGGGTGTCGCTCCTCCGACAAGCCGGGGATAGGGAGCCCGCACCTCGACGCACCGGCCACACAACCCGCGAAAGAAGAGTCATGAAGCCCTCCACGGTCCACTCGACGCTGGATGTCGACGACATCCGTTCGCACTTCCCCGCGCTTCGTGGCGGCACCGCCTTCTTCGACAGCCCCGGCGGGACGCAGACTCCGACCAGCGTCGCTGCCGCCATCGGCGAGACGCTTCTCGCGCCGCTCGCCAACCGGGGTCTCGTCACTCAAGCCGAACGCAACGCCACGAGCATCGTCGAGGCGTGCCGGTCCGCACTCGGAGATTTCTTGAACGTCCCGAGCCAGACGGTCGTCTTCGGTCGAAGCGCGACGGCGCTCACGTTCGATCTCTCTCGTGCCATCTCGCGGACGTGGAAGGCCGGTGACGAGGTGGTCGTCACCCGGCTGGACCACAACTCCAATGTGCAGCCCTGGCTGATCGCGGCCGAACGCACCGGAGTGACCGTCCGATGGGTGGACTTCGACCCGGCGACCGGAGAGCTGTCGACGGATGCCGTTCGCGAGCAGCTCTCGGAGCGCACCAGGCTGGTGGCGGTCACCGCCGCATCCAACGTCCTCGGCACCATGCCGGACATCCCCCGGATCGCCGAGGCGGTCCATGGCGTCGGAGCGCTGTTGTACGTCGACGGCGTGCATTACGCCGCACACGCGTTGGTGGATGTCCCCGCGCTCGGTGCGGACTTCTTCGTCTGCTCGCCGTACAAGTTCCTCGGCCCACACTGTGCGGCCGTCACGATGCGATCGGATCTTCTCGGCCAGCTGCAGCCCGACAAGCTGGCGACCTCGCCGAACACCGATCCCGAAAGATACGAGCTCGGCACCCTGCCCTATGAGCTGATGGCCGGCACGACTGCCGCGGTCGATTTCATCGCCGCGATCGGCGGCCCCGAGGGAACCCGCCGCGAACGCCTCGTCCGAGCGGTCGAGGCGATCGACGAGCACGAGACCGATCTGCGAGAAGTCATCGAGACCGGCTTCGCCGCCTTCGACGACCTCACCGTGCACTCGCGTGCCGCGCGTCGGTCTCCGACCCTGTTCGTCTCTGTCGCCGGCGGTCGCGATCAGGAACTCGCCCGTTTTCTCGCCAGCCGCGACATCAATGCCCCGGCCAGTCACTTCTACGCCATCGAGGCCTCACGACGACTCGGACTCGGCGATGGTGGTGCTCTCCGTGTCGGCCTCGCGCCATACAACACGCGGGACGACGCCGACCGGCTCCTGAACGCGACGGCTGACTTCCTGGCATCCCGCCGGCCGTGAAAACCCGAACCCGGCGCCCACGCCGGGCGGCACCGTAGTGACCGTGGCGCTCGCTGGGAAAACGCAGCTCCCTCTTATACGCCTCGATGCTGACCGACGCAATCGTCCGAGTCGCCGAGCGCTCGAAAAGTACCCGGGTTAGCGTTGCGAACATGACGCTGAATCATGTTCGACGCGGGAGTGGCAGCCCACTGCTGCTGGTGCACGGCCTGGGCGCAGGCTGGCGATCCTGGACTCCGATCCTCGATGAGCTGGCCCGGCACCGTGAGGTCATCGCCATCGACCTGCCGGGATTCGGTGAGACACCGCCGCTGCCCGGTGACGTCTCCATTGCCACGCTGACCGACTCCGTCGCGGACTTTATCCGCGAGCAGGGGCTGGACGGAGTCTCAACCGTCGGGCAGTCGATGGGCGGCCGGATCGTGCTCGAGCTTGCGCGCCGCGGAGTCGGCGGCGACACCGTCGCCTTGGACCCTGGCGGGTTCTGGAGTCTCCGCGAGCGTGCTGTCTTCGCCGCCACGTTGCGGCCGTCGATCGTGCTGGTCCGCGCACTGCGCGGCATGCTGCCGGCCTTGCTCGGTAACCCCGTCGGACGGACGGTGCTTCTGGCGCAACTGTCGGCTCGACCCTGGTCCCTCTCGCGAGAAACGGTGCTGCCGGACGTGCGCGGACTGGCCGATTCCCCCTCGGTCGGTGCCGCCATGGACGCCCTCACCAAAGGCCCCCTGCAACAAGGTGCTCCCGCGGGCACGGCGCCCGGCCGTGTCACGATCGGGTGGGGCCGGCGCGATCTGGTGACCGTGCCCAGACAGGCCGATCGCGCCATCCACCTGTTCCCCGACGCTTCGCTGCACTGGTTCGAACGATGCGGCCACTTTCCGCAGTGGGACGTTCCCCACGAAGCGACACGACTCATCCTCGACAGCACCAGCTGAAGCGCGGGGCTGCGTGCGTCACCGGCCGCCACTGCTCGCCGCGCGGTTCCGAGCAGGTGTAAAAACCGGTGCGAGAGCCGATGCGGTGGTCTGTCTCGCACCCCGCCCGCGCCGTCAGCCCCGCCGCACCTCGACCTCGACGATCCGCGCGTCCTCGACGCCCAGCTCGTACGTCGGACCGGTGATCCGCAGTGCCGCCGCCTCGTCGACGTCGGCGCACGAGGACCCGAGCCGCAGCTCCACCTCGCCCGCCTCGATGACGCGCCGCATCGACCGGTCGCTATAGGCCAGCCGCGAGGCGGGCACGGTGAAGCGCACCTCGGCGCTCTCGCCGGGCGCGAGCTCGACCCGCGCGTACGCCACGAGCTGCGCGACCGGTCGGGTCACGCTCGCCACCGCGCGGTGCGCGTACACCTGCACGACGTCCGCCCCGTGCCGCTCTCCGATGTTCGTCACGCGCGCCGACACGGTGAACGCGTCGCCGGCGCGCACCTCGGCAGGAGCTCCGGATGCCGGCACACCGGCGCCCCACTCGGCGCTCAGGCCGACGCCCTCGGCGGGTGCCGCTCCGGCGGACGACACCCCGTCCACCCGCAGCTCCCCACGCGCGAACGACGTGTACGACAGCCCGAACCCGAACGGCCGCACCGGCGTCGAGTCGGTGCTCGTGACCCCCGACGGCCCGCCGAGCAGCGGGTGCAGGTACGAGTACGGCTGCGCGCCGGCGGAGCGGGGGAGCGAGACGGGCAGACGGCCCGAAGGCGTGGCATCCCCCGCCAACAGCGCTGCCAACGCCGGTGCGCCCTCTTCGCCGGGGAAGAACGCCTGCAGCACCGCGGCGGGACCGCCCGCGGTATCGAGCGCCCAGTCCAGCGCATACGGACGCCCGGTCAGCAGTACGAGCACCACGGGCGTACCGGTCGCCACGACCGCCTCGACGAGCTGGCGTTGCACGCCCGGCAGGTCGAGGGAGTCGGCGTCGTTGCCCTCGCCGACGGTTCCGCGCCCGAACAGCCCGGCGCGGTCGCCGACGACGACGATCGCCACCTCGGCGTCGCGGGCGAGGGCGGCCGCCGTATCCAGACCCGAGAGATCGGTCCCCTCGACCGTGCACCCCTCGGCGTACGCGATCTCGCCGAAACGCTCGACGAGGGCTTCGCGCACGGTCGGCAGTGCGAAGCCGAGCGGGACGTCCGGGTGATGCGCGAGCACGTGGTTCGCGAACGAGTAGCAGCCCATCAGCGCCTCCGCGCTGTCGGCGTTGGGCCCGATGAGCGCGATCCGTCCGGGTGCCGCGAGCGGCAGCACGCCCTCGTTGCGCAGCAGCACGACCGACTCCTCCGCGAGGCGGCGAGCGAGCGCCCGGTGTTCGGCATCGTCGAGGTCGACCGTCGTCGGGGGGTGCGAGAAGTCCGCATCCAGCAGTCCGAGGTCTTCCTTCTCGGCCAGTACCCGCGCGACGGCGCGGTCGACGACGGCCTCGGGAAGGGCCCCGGATGCCACCCGCCCGGCCAGGTGCGGATACGCATCGGGCCCGGGCAGCTCGACGTCGATCCCGGCCTCGAGGGCGAGCTGCGCGGCTTCGCCGAGCGAGCCGGCGATCCCGTGCATCGAGCGCAGGAATTCGACGGCGAAGTAGTCGGAGACCACCGTGCCGTCGAAGCCCCACCGGCCCCGGAGCAGGTCGGTGAGCAGCTCGTGCGACGACGCCACCGGCACTCCGTCGATCTCGGTGTACGAGTTCATGACGCTGCGCACCCCGCCGTCTCGCACCGCCATCTCGAACGGCGGCAGGAAGACGTCCTGCAGCTCGCGCCGGCCCGCCGAAACGGGCGCATGGTTGCGCCCGGCGCGAGAGGCGGAGTAGCCGACGAAGTGCTTCAACGTCGCGTGCACGCCCGCACCCTGCAGGCCGCGGACGTAGGCGGTGCCCATGGTCCCGACGACGTACGGGTCCTCGGCGATGCACTCGTCGACCCGGCCCCACCGCGCGTCGCGCACGACATCCAGCACCGGAGCCAGGCCCTGGTGCACACCGACCTCGCGCATGGAGCGACCGATGGCGGATGCCATGAGCTCGACGGCATCCGGATCGAAAGAGGCGCCCCACGCGAGAGGCGTGGGGAAGGTCGCCGCCTTCCACGCCGCGAAGCCGGTGAGGCACTCCTCGTGCACGAGTGCGGGGATGCCCAAGCGCGTCTCGTCCTGCAGGCGCCGCTGCTCGCCCCACAGCCACGCGGCACGCTCGACGGGGTCGACGGGCCGGGTGCCGTAGACGCGCGTGAGGTGCCCGAGGCCGTGCACCGTGGCATCCGTATAGGCGGCGGTCGTGACCTTCTCGCCCGAGAGGGGAGCGACGACCTCGTCACCCTGGTCGACCCAGTAACCGACGAGCTGCGCGAGCTTCTCGTCGAGGGTCATCTCCGACACGAGGGCCTGCACGCGGGCCGAGACGCCGGAAGTCAGGGCAGCACCGACGTCGGTGTTGTGGATGGTCATGGTCGGATCAGCCCTTCACGGCACCGGTCAGGCCGCCGACGATCCGCCGCTCGAAGACGCTGAAGAACAGCAGGGCGGGGATCATCGACAGGGAGGTGAATGCGAGCACGCGCGCCGTGTCGACGGAGTACTGCGAGGCGAACGCCTGCGTCCCCAGCGGCAGCGTGTACGCGGCTTCGTTGTTGAGGATGAACAGCGGGAGCATGTACGAGTTCCAGCTGTTGACGAAGGCCAGGATGCCGACCGTCACCACCGCGGGAACGGCGAGCGGCAGCACCATGCGCCAGAAGAACCCGAGCCGGCCGAGGCCGTCGATCGCGGACGCCTCCTGCAGCTCGTTCGGGATCGCGGCGAGGAACGGCGACAGGATGATGATCGTCAGCGGCAGCGCGAACGCGATCTGCGGCACGATGACGCCGGCGAGCGAGTTCATGAGGCCGAGGTTGCGCACGAGGATGTACAGCGGCGTGATGGCGACCGTCATCGGGAACATCAGTCCCGCGGTGAACAGGGCGTACACCGCGCCGCGTCCGCGGAACCGGTAGCGCGAGAGGGCGTACGCGGCCATGAGACCCAGCGCCACGACGAACACCGTCGTCGCGATGGCGGCGATCGCGGAGTTGCCGACCTGGCCCCAGAAGACTCCGCTCGTGAGCACGTCGGCGTAGTTCTGCCAGTTCCACGTGGTCGGCAGGCCCGCCGGGTCGACCGTGATCTCGGCGTTCGAGCGGAAGCCGCCGAGGATGATGAACACGACGGGCGCGAGCATCATGCCGATGAGCAGCAGCGCGACGAAACCGACGAGCACCGAGCTACCGCGGTTCGCCCCGGCGGGACGCCGGCGCGGGACCCGGGGAGTGACGAGGGTGGCGGTGGCGGTCATTTCGTTCCTCCGGTGAGGGCACCGGCCGTGTCGCGACGAAGCACGAAGCGCTGGTACACGAGGGCGACGGCGAGCGAGATGAGGAACATCACCACGGCGACCGCGCTGCCGTAGCCGAAGCTGCCGGCGTTGCGGCCGTTGGCGACCATGTATGTGGCCATGGTGGAGGTCCCCGCCGTCGAGGCGACGTACTGACCCCAGATGATCCAGACGAGGTCGAACAGCTGCAGTGAGCCGATGATCGACAGGAACGCCCAGATGCGGATCGTCGGACCCATGAGCGGCAGCACGATGTGGCGCTGGATCTGCCAGTACGAGGCGCCGTCGATCGCCGCGGCCTCGCTGAGTTCCTCGGGGATGCCCTGGAGCCCTGCGAGGAAGAGGATCACGGCGAAGCCGATGTACTTCCACGTGATGATGATGAGCAGCGTCCAGATCGCGAGCGCGGGGTCGGAGATCCAGTCGGCGCGGAGCGAACCGAGTCCGATCTTCTCCAGCGCCCCGTTGAGCGCTCCCCCCGACTGCAGCATGAGGCCCCAGCCGAGGCCCACGACGACCTCGGAGATGACGTAGGGCACGAAGATCAGCACACGGATGAGGGATTGCGCCCGCATCTTGCGGTTCAGCAGCAGGGCGAGTCCGAGCGCGAGCGGGCCCTGCAGCACCAGGGACCCGACCACGATGAACGCGTTGTGGCCGAGGGCCTCGTGGAAGGCGGGGTCGGTGAGGATCGTGACGTAGTTGCGGATGCCGACGAAATCGGTGGGAGTGCCGAAACCCGACCACTTGTAGAAGCCGTAGTAGGCCGCGAGGGCGATGGGCAGGATGACGAACGACACGAACACCACCAGGGCGGGGCCCAGGAGGATCGCGAGTTCGCCGCGGATGCGCCAGGCCTCGTGCCGCCGCCGCGGGGGCCGCCCGGCCGAGGGGACGCGCGAGGCGTCCTCCCCGGCCGGGCGGCGCGACCCGGCTTCGGTCGCCGAGGTGGCGAGCTGGGTGGTCATGATCGGTGTCCTCAGCGCGAGGCTGCGGCGTTGACGGCGTCGACGATGCCCTGCGGGCTTCCCTTGCCGGCGAAGAGGTCGACGACGGCGACGTTCAGGGCGTTGCCGACGTTCTGGCCGTAGAGCGTGTCGAGCCAGACCGAGACGTAGGGGGCGTCGGTGTACGCCTTCAGCGCCGACTGCAGGGCGGGGGTGGTCACGGCATCCGTCGCCTCGCTCGAGGCGGGGATGGTCTGGAAGGCGTCGGCGTAGCGCTCCTGGTTCTCCTTCTCGACGACGAAGTTCAAGAAGTCGGTGCAGGGCGCGGGGGCGTTCACCCAGCACGCGTACCCGTCGACGCCGCCCATGATGGCGCCGGGCTCGCCGTCTCCGCCGGAGACCTCGGGGAAGGGGAACCAGCCCAGGTCGGCGAGCGGCTGCTCGTCGGGGGTGAGCGAGGCGATCACGCCGGGGTTCCACGCGCCCATCAGTTCCATCGCGGCCTGGTGGTTGGCCAGCAGGCCCGCCGACGAGCCGGCGCCCTGCTGGGCGGCGGTGGTGAGGAAGCCCTCGTTGAACGGCTGCGTCTCGAGGAACGACTGCAGGTTCTCGCCCGCCTCGAGCCAGCACGGGTCGTCGAACGCGCGGGTCTCGGCCGCGTTGTCGAGCACGTCTTTGGCACAGGCGCGGAGGGCGAAGTTGTAGTACCAGTGGGCGGCGGGCCACGCGTCCTTCGCGCCGACCGCGATCGGGGCGACGCCGGTGGCGCGGATCTTCGCGTTCGCCGCTTCGAGGTCGTCGATCGTCGCGGGTGCGGTGGTGACGCCGGCGGCGGTCAGCAGGTCCTGCGAGGTGAAGATGCCCGAGGGCAGAACGGCGACGGGCATGCCGTAGTTCTTGCCGTCGACCTCGAAGGCGCCGAGCGAGGTGCCGAGGGCGGTCTTGGCATCCGGGGAGATCTTGTCGGTGAGGTCCAAGGCCTGGCCGGCCGCGACGATGTCGGCGAGCTTGCCGCCGCCGCGGGCCATGAACAGGTCGGGGGCGTCGCCGGAGTTGAGGGCGGTCTGGAGCTTGCCGTCCATCTCTTCGTTCTGGACGGCCTGGATCTCGACCGTCACCCCGGGGTTCGCCGCCTCGAATGCCGTGGCGGTGTCTTCCCAGTACTTCTTCCCGTCGCCGGTGGTGGAGTTGTGCCACAGCGTCAGCGTGACCGAACCATCGGCGTTCTGCCCGCCGCCGCCCGCGGCGCAACCGCCGAGAGCGAGTGTTCCGGCGACGGCGAGGGCCGCTCCGGCGAGGATCTTGCGCGTGTTCATGTGATTCCCGTTTCTCTTCGTCGAGGTGCGCCGTGGGACGCGTCGGTGTCGGCTGCTTCGCCGTTCGTGCGCTTCTCGGGGTCTGCTGCCCGCCGAGGTGTGAGCAGTGTCGCCCGGCGTTCGCGGGATCGTCAAACGTTTTCGAAAATGATTTCCACGCTATGGTCGGATGCCATGACCAGGCGAGCCACCATCCACGACGTCGCCGCGGCGGCCGGGGTCTCGGTGGCCACGGTGTCGAAGGCGGTGAACGGCCGCTACGGGGTCTCGCCCGAGACCGTGGGACGGGTCCTGGACGCCGTGAAGACCCTCGGCTACGAATCGAGCCTCGTCGCCAGCAGCATGCGATCGCGCCGCACCGGCGTGATCGGCGTGCTCGTGGCCGACATCGAGCCGTTCTCGGCCGAGATCCTGAAGGGCGTCGGGGGAGCGCTCTCGGACACCGGATACGACCTGCTCGCCTACACCGGTGCGCGCCGCGACGGAGAGGGATGGGAGCGTCGCTCGCTCAGCCGCCTGAGCGGCACCCTCATCGACGCGGCCATCATCGTCACCCCCACGGTCGTCAACGTCTCGGGCGAGGTGCCGATCGTGGCCATCGACCCGCACACGGGTCGCGGAGACCTGCCGACCGTCGAGTCCGACAGCTACACCGGTGCGCAGCAGGCCGTTCACTATCTCGTGCAGCTCGGTCACCGGCGCATCGGCTTCATCGCGGGGCGCCCCGACCTGCGCTCCGCGGTCGCGCGGGCCTCGGGGTACCGCGCCGGACTCGCGGCGGCCGGTATCCCGTTCGACCCGGCGCTGGTCGGCGTCGGGCGTTACGAACAAGACGTCGCCCGCGAAGCCGCCGAGGCGATGCTCTCGCTCGACGACCCGCCCACGGCGGTGTTCGCCGCGAACGACCTCTCGGCGTTGTCGATCATCGAGGTCGCCACCGGGCGGGGGCTGAGCGTGCCCGACGACCTCTCGGTGGTCGGCTTCGACGACGTGCCCGAGGCCGCTCGCGCGCAGCCCGCCCTGACCACGGTCCGCCAACCGATGAAGCGCCTCGGCGCCGAGGCCGTGCGGATGGTGCTGGCGCTCCTCTCCGGCGAGACCCTGCCCGAGACGCACATCGAACTGCCCACGCGTCTCGTCGCGCGGGGGACGACCGCGCCGCCGCGCTCGCGCTGAGCGGCCCGAGTCGCCGGGGTCCCAGCATCCGCACCTGCTCGTATCGAGTGTCCGGAACACGCCGCACGGGCACGCCTCGACGCGGCGTGTTCTGGACACTCCACCGGGGGAGCGCCGCCGGGCGGAGCGAGCGATCGGCGCCGAGTGCGCCGAGGGTGATGCGGCGTCGACGGGAGACCGGCGGACCCTGCCCGCCGCGACGCGAAAACGCCGGCCCCGCCCGTCGCGCGCCGCACCACCCCGCGGCTCGGGTACCGTCGGAGTGTGCCCACCGCCAGCAGTAAAGACGACGAGGTCGACCTCCTCATCGACGCCTGGTCGCAGCTGCTGCCCGACGTCGACCTGACGCCCCTCGATGTGATGTCGCGCCTGCGCCGCGCGGCCTTCCACCTGTCGAAGCTCCGCGCCAAGGCATTCGCCAGCGCCGAGATCGCCGTCTGGGAGTTCGACGTGCTCGCCGTCCTGCGGCGTGCCGGCACCGAGCTCAGCGCCACCCGCCTGATCGCCGCCACGATGATCGGCAGCGCCGCCATGACGAACCGCCTCGACAAGCTCGCCGAGCGCGGACTCGTCAACAGGCGCCCCAACCCGTCGGACGGTCGTGCGATCCTCGTCGCGATCACCGCCGAGGGCATCGAGCGCGTCGACGCCGCGATGACCGAACTCGTCCGCCTCGAGGCCGAGGCCCTGCGCGACGTCAGCCGACAGGACCAGGCCCTGCTCGCGAGCGCGCTGCGCGTGCTGGCCGCGGGCGAGACGCACGAGGCGTGATCGACCTCGCCACGGCTCTAAGGCGGCGACCGGTCGTCCTCGACGGCGGCCTGGGCACCCTGCTCGAGGCGCGCGGCAACGACGTGACGTCCGCGCTGTGGTCGGCCCGGGTGCTGCGCGACGACCCCGGAGAGGTACGAGCGGCCCACGCCGAGTTCGTCGCCGCGGGAGCCGACGTCGTGATCACCGCCTCGTACCAGCTGGGCTTCGGGGGAGTGATCCCGGATGCCGAGGTCGAGGCGCTCCTGCGCCGCTCGGTGTCTCTGGCGCGTGAGGCCGGCGACGTCGTGGTCGCGGCATCCGTCGGTCCGGTGGGCGCGCTTCGTGCCGACGGCAGCGAATACACCGGCGCCTACGGGCTGACCCTCGACGACCTGCGCAGCGCCCATCGCCGTCGCCTGCACGTGCTCGCCGAGTCGGGCGCCGACGTCCTCGCGGTCGAGACGATCCCGTCCCCTCTCGAGGTCGAGGCTCTCGCGCTCGAGCTGGAGGGCCTGGCCGTGCCCGCCTTCGTCAGCGTCTCGGCCGACAGCACCGGCTTCGCGCGCGACGGTTCGCGAGCCGAGGCGCTCCGCACCGCGGCATCCGTCCCGACCGTGCTGGCCGTGGGGGTCAACTGCTGCGCGCCCGCGACCGTGCTTCCCGCGCTCGCCGAAGCTCCCGGCATCCCCCTGCTGGCGTATCCGAACACCGGAGAGCGGTGGGATGCCGCGACGCGCACGTGGCAGGGCGGCGCGGCACCGCTGGCCGATGAGGCCCCCGCATGGGTGGCGGCCGGTGCGCGCGCGGTGGGCGGCTGCTGCCGCTCCACGCCCGCCGACATCGCCGCGATCGCGGCCGCCGTGCGCTGAGGCGCCGGTCCGGCTCGGCGAGGAGCGTCGACGGTGTTCAGACGGTGACCCGCGACCGCCGTCGGGGTGTGGCGTCGGTGACCAGCTCGACCTCTTCGGGACGCCAACCGTAATCCGCGGCCAGGCGTTTGCGCAGCGACGGTACCGCCGACGGCACCGAGGTCTCGACTCCGCGCGGCCCGTCGATGGCCGAGGGGTCGAGATCACGGGCCGCCAGCCGCAGATCGAGAAGCAGAACACGCACGCGCTCGCGACCGAGGGCGGCGGTGGCCAGGTTCCAGTCGCCGATCGAGATCGCCGCCCGTCGGCGGCGTCCGCCGACCGCGTCGCCCGCGGCGGGGAGCCCGACGATCATGATCGAGACGCCCGTCGACAGCATCGCCGCAATGCCGGCCACGATGACGCCGGTGGGCGAGAACACCGGGCCGAGGGAGGCGTCGGCCACCGAGAGGACGCCGCGAACGATCGAGTACAGACCGTAGGCGCCCATCGCGGCGGCGAGCACGAAACGGGTCGCGCGGGGCAGTGATCGCGCCCACACCGCCAGCACGGCGCACAGGGCGCAGATCAGGCTGAGGACGAACGCCTTGATCGACGTGGCCGCGGCGGGCATCAGGAGGAAGCTCAGGGCGGCGCCGGCCGCCACGGCCACCGCGACCGGCAGGGAGCGTGAGAGAAGGCGGTCGGGTGGCACCGCGAGAGCGGCGCACAGCAGCGCGGGAGCCAGGATCATCGCGGTATCGGCCGCCACCTGACACAGATGTCCGGCCCCGTTCGAGGCCATGATGGTCAGCACGCCCGCGCCGACCGAGACCGCTCCCGAGAGGGCACCGACCCGCAGGAACACCCCCAGTGGACCGGTGGTGCCGATGCGCGGGAGGATCACCCACACGACGCCGATCGCCAGTCCGACGCACATCACGGCCACACCGATCGACAGCACCATGGACCCCCTTGGCGTCTCATCATGGCGGGGCGGCCGGGCGCACCGGCCGTCTTGACGAGGGTCACGCGGGCGGCTATTGCGCCGTGCGGCCTCAATCGAAATCGGCCGCCAGGGCGTTGCGGTGGTACTCGAAGATGATGCTCGTGCGGGTGGATGCCACACTGTGCCTCGCCGAGAGATGGTCGACGACGAAGCGACGGACGGCGGAGGAATCATCGACGGCGATGTGCACGAGGAAGTCGTCGGCGCCGCCGAGGAAGAACAGCTGGATGACGTCGGGATGCCGGCGCACGTCATGAGCGAACGCGCGGATGCTCTCCTGGCGCTGCCCCGGGCGCAGGGTCACGCCGACGATCGCCTGCAGGCCGCGGCCGAGTCGGCTCTGATCGACGGCGGCGTGGAAGCCGGTGATGAGCCCGCGGTCGACGAGCGCGCGCAGGCGAGCGTGAGCCGTGGATGCCGCGACCCCGAGCTCTTCGGCGAGGGCGGCGTTCGTCATGCGTGCGTCCTCGGCGAGCAGCTCAATGATGCGCGCATCGAGAGGGTGGAGGTCGTCGGTCATCGTAGATCCTTCGGTTGACGCGGATTTCGCGGTCGATATCTTCCGACATTACGCCCGAGTCGCGGCATACCTTCGAATGATCTTCGGTTTAACGCCACCGAAACACCCGTTTCTGCGATTCTTCCGGCAACGCCGCTGTCGGAGGAGAAACCCATGCGCGTCTCTGTGCCCACCGAGATCAAGAACAACGAGAACCGTGTCGCGATGACGCCGGCCGGTGTCGACGCGCTCGTGCACCGGGGCCACGAGGTGTTCGTGCAGGCAGGCGCGGGCGAGGGCAGCGGCTTCGGCGATGAGCAGTACCGCGCAGCGGGGGCCGAGATCGTCGAGACCGCCGACGAGACGTGGGCGCGCGCCGAGCTGTTGGTCAAGGTCAAAGAGCCCATCGCCCCCGAGTACGGCTTCCTCCGCTCGGATCTCACCCTCTTCACGTACCTGCATCTGGCCGCCGACCGGCCGCTGACCGACGCGCTCATGGCCGCCGGCACCACCGCGGTCGCCTACGAGACCGTGCAGACCGCGGACCGCGCGCTGCCGTTGCTCGCGCCGATGAGCGAGGTCGCCGGCCGGCTGTCGATCATCGAGGGTGCCCACCATCTGCTGCGCGCCTCGGGCGGGCGCGGGCTCCTCCCCGGCGGCGTTCCCGGCACCCCTCGTGCGAAGGTCGTGGTGATCGGCGGTGGCGTCGCGGGAGAGCACGCCGCCGCCAACGCCCTGGGCCTCGGTGCCCGGGTGACGGTCGTCGACATCTCGCTGCCCAAGCTGCGCCAGCTCGAGGAGCGCTTCGGCGGCGCCATCGAGACCCGCGCCTCCACGCGTCTCGAGATCGCCGAGCAGCTCGCCGACGCCGACCTCGTGATCGGGTCGGTGCTGATCCCCGGTGCCGCAGCCCCCAAGCTCGTCACCGACGACATGGTCGCGGCGATGAAGCCGGGTTCGGTGCTCGTCGACATCGCGATCGACCAGGGCGGTTGCTTCGAGGGCTCGCGTCCCACGACTCACGACGACCCCACGTTCCGCGTGCACGATTCGCTGTACTACTGCGTCGCGAACATGCCCGGAGCGGTGCCGCACACCTCGACCCGTGCCCTCTCGAACGCCACCCTGCCGTACATCGGCCGCATCGCCGACCACGGCTGGGAGGCCGCGGCATCCGCCAATCCCGCCCTCGCCAAGGGCCTGAACGTGCGCGCCGGCGTCGTGGTCAACGAGGGCGTCCGCGCCGCCTTCGACCTCTGAGTCCTTCTGCGGTCCCGGATGCCGCGCCCCGGGCCCACCCCTCGGGTGAGTGTCCAGAACACCCGGACACTTTTCTGAAACGTCCGGGTGTTCTGGACACTCAACGGGCATGACGACGCCCGACGCACGCGGAGAGCAGGGCGCAGGACGCTGTGAGCAGGGCGCAGCTGAGAGAGCCCGGCCCTACCCGCGCACCCAGGCGTAGGTGATCTCGGGGCGGCCCTGGCCGCCGTAGCGCGGCACCCGGCGCGCGCGGCCCACGTCGGCGAGGTGCTCGAGATAGCGGCGGGCGGTCACGCGCGACATCCCTTCGCTCTCGCCGACCTCGGCCGACGAAACTGCTTCGGGGGCGGTGCGCACGCGCTCGGCGACCGCCTGCAGCGTCTCGTCGCTCAGGCCCTTCGGCAGGCTCGGTGCGGTCACCGTGCGCAGGGACCCGAGCAGGGCATCGACCTCGGACTGGGTGGCCTCGCCGGCGGCGCGGTCCAATCCCTCGACGTACGAGCGGTACGCCTCGAGCCGCTCGCGGAACGCCGCGAAAGCGAAGGGTTTGATGAGGTACTGCACGACCCCGATCGACACGGCTGCCCGCACGGTCGCGGCGTCGCGCACCGCCGTCACGGCGATGATGTCCACGCGTGATCCGGTCGCGCGCAGGCGCCGCGCCACATCGAGCCCGGAGCCGTCGGGCATGGTCATGTCGAGCAGGACGAGGTCGATCTCGCGTCCGGGGTCGGCCAGGGCGGTGACGGCCGCGCGGGCACCGGCGGCGTGGCCGACGACCTCGAACCCCGGCACGCGCTCCACGTAGGCGCTGTGCAGCTCGAGCGCGAGGGCGTCGTCGTCGACGACGAGCACCCGGATCACGGGACGACCGCCGAGGCTCGGGCGGGAAGGAACACGCGCACGGTCGTGGGGTCTTCGACCACCTGCAGAGTGCCGCCGTGCGCCGCGACGATGTCGCGCACGAGCGCGAGGCCGACGCCCCGACCGCCGGGGGCGTGAGCGGGCTTGGTCGACGCGCCGAAGGCGAAGGGGTCGGCGAGCGCGGGGTCGAAGCCGGACCCGCTGTCGGACACCTCCAGCACCACATCACCCCCGCCCTCACGAAGCCCCGCCCGCACCCAGCGGGGCTCGGCGCCGGCCGCCGCGGCATCCAGAGCGTTGTCGACGAGGTTTCCGACCACCGTGACCGCCTCGGCCACGGCGAGGGGCAGAGCGGGCGTGGGCTCGGCCACGTCGAGGTCGAGACGCACGCCGCGCTCCGCCGCTTCGTCGAGCTTGCCGAGCAGCAGGGCGACCACGACGGCGTCCTCGTCGTCCGAGACCAGGCGGTCTGCGAGCTCCTGACGATCGCCGGTCGAGGCCACGATCAAGCGGCGGGCCTCGTCGATGCGTCCGAGCTCGAGCAGGGCCAACAGGGCGTGCAGGCGGTTGCCGTGCTCGTGGGTCTGCGAGCGCAGGGTGTCGCTGAGGGTACGCACGCCCTCGAGCTCGCCCAGCAGCGCCTGCAGCTCCGACCGGTCGCGCAGCGTCATGACGCGACCGCGTTCGGGAGCGCGCCGGCCGGCCAGATCCCGCGCTTCCTCCTGGTTGACCAGCAGAACCCGCTCACCGTTGACGACGGTCTCCTCGACCATGCGCCGACCGCTCGCGATGGCCTCGGCGAGGCCGGCGTCCATCTCGACGTCCCGGGGATCGAGCGATATCTGGCCGGAGGTGGCCGGGGGCAGTCCCAGCAGGTCGGCGGCCTCGTCGTTGTAGAGCACGATCCGCCCCGAACGGTCGGTCACGACGAGACCCTCGCGCAGCGAGTGCAGCACCGTCTCGTAGCTCTCGACCAGACGCGACAGCTCGGCGGGCGTGTACGAGCCGGTCACCCGTCGCGCACTCCGTCGCACGTAGAAGGCGCCCAGCACGCCCAGCCCGACAATGGCGGCGGATGCCAGGACGATCAGCGGGGCGCGAGCGGCGAGGTCCTGTTGCACGGCGCCGAGCGTGACCCCCACGGCGACGAGGCCCACGATGTCGCCGCTCTCGTCGCCCCCGTCGCGGATGGGCACGATGGTGCGCACCGAGGGACCGAGGGTGCCGTCGTAGACCTCGGTGAAGGTCTGCCCGGCCAGCGCTTCGGCGCGCGAGCCGAGGTACGGCTCGCCGATCTCGGAGCGGTTGCGGTGGGTGAGGCGGATGCCGTCGGGCGTCATGATCGTCACGAACGACAGGTCGGCATCGGGGAGGATCTGCTCGACCATCGGCTGCAGCGCGCCGGAGTCGCCCCGCGCGACGAGGGCGGCGACGTCGGGCTCGTGCGCGAGCGTCTCGGCCACCGAGCGCGTGACCTTCTCGGCTTCGCGCTGACCGGAGTCGCTCAACTGCACCGACAGCAGCGCCGCCAGGACGCCCGCGACGAGCACGACGACGCCGAGCGACACCAACGCCAGTCGGCCACCCACGCTCAGTCTCATCACCCCGCCCTTCGCCGCGCTTGCCGTGAACAATACGACCACAAATCGCCCCGACGTCCCGCGTCGATCAAAGTCGTCACATCAACCGGCGCCCCCGCCGGACTCAACGAAGGCGTTAGAAAAGGGGAAGTCGCTCATGGCACTCTCACTCCGCACCACACGCGACGGCCGGCCGCGTAAGAAGATCGACCGCAATCACTGGCTCTATATCTCCGTCATCGTCGCGGTCGTCGCCGGTGTCATCGTGGGCCTCGTCGCCCCGCAGTTCGCCACCGCCCTCGAGCCCATCGGCAAGGGCTTCGTCAGCCTCATCAAGATGATGATCGCCCCGGTGATCTTCTGCACGATCGTCGTGGGCATCGGCTCGATCGCGAAGGCCTCCACGGTCGGCAAGATCGGTGGCCTGGCGATGGTCTACTTCCTCGTCATGTCGTCGTTCGCCCTGATCATCGGCCTCGTCGTCGGCAACATCATCCACCCGGGTGAGGGCCTGAACATCGCTGGCGCCCAGTACGACGCTCCCGCGGCCGAGGCCACCTCGACGCAGGAATTCATCCTCGGCATCATCCCCACCACCTTCTTCTCGGCCTTCACCGGCGGCAGCATCCTCCAGGTGCTGTTCATCGCCCTGCTCGTCGGCTTCGCGCTGCAGGGCATGGGAGAGCGCGGCGCGCGCATGGTCGAGGGCATCCGCAACTTCCAGGTGCTCGTCTTCCGCATCCTCGGCATGATCCTGTGGCTCGCACCCATCGGTGCCTTCGGAGCCATCGCCGCGGTCGTCGGCAAGACGGGATTCCAGGCCGTGATCAGCCTCGGCATCCTGATGGGCGCCTTCTACATCACGTGCTTCCTCTTCATCGCCGTGGTTCTCGGCACGCTGCTGTTCGTCGTGACCCGCGTCAACATCTTCACGCTGATGAAGTACCTCGGCCGCGAGTACCTGTTGATCGTCGGCACCTCGTCCTCCGAGGCCGCCCTTCCCCGCCTCATCGCCAAGATGGAGCACCTGGGCGTCTCGAAGCCCGTCGTGGGCATCACCGTCCCGACCGGCTACTCGTTCAACCTCGACGGCACGGCCATCTACCTCACGATGGCTTCGCTCTTCATCGCGACCGCCATGGGTTCGCCCATGTCGATCGGCGAGCAGATCGGCCTCATGATCTTCATGATCATCGCGTCGAAGGGCGCCGCCGGGGTCACCGGCGCCGGCCTTGCCACCCTCGCCGGTGGGCTGTCGGCGTACCGCCCCGACCTGGTCGACGGCGTCGGCGTCATCGTCGGCATCGACCGCTTCATGTCCGAGGCCCGCGCCGTGACCAACTTCACCGGCAACGCCGTGGCCACGATGCTCATCGGCGTCTGGACGAAGGAGTACGACGGTCAGCGCGTCCGCGAGGTCCTGGCCGGCAAGATCCCCTTCGACGAGACCCTGCTGACCGGTCACGACCACTCGGCGACTCCCGCGGCGGATGCCAAGGAGCAGGCGTCGGCCGAGGTCGGTGCGGGCCCCGCGGCCACGGTCGACACGCAGTCGCTCGACGCCTTCCGCGCTCAGGCGGAGGCGGAGGCGGCCGCCCGGGGTCGCTCGTGACCCTGACGCACGACACCTCGGCGGGGGCGGCTTCGGCCGTCCCCGCCCCGGCGCGTGTCGACCTCGCCCGGACGTGGATGCTCCGCTCGCCCCTCGCGGGTGGTCTCGAGACGGCGGCCGACGTGCTCGTGCTCGACCTCGAGGACGGCCTCCCAGCCGGTCGGAAGGCCGAGGGCCGCGATCGCGTTCGTCGCGCCGCCGACGAGGCGCCCGTGTGGCTGCGCATCAGCGCCGCCGGGACGCGAGACGGCGAGGCCGACCTCGCCCTGGGCCGCGACCTCGACGACCGTCTCGCGGGCGTCGTGCTGGCCATGTGCGCCGGTCCCGACGACGTCGCGCACGTCGCGGCATCCCTCCCGTCGGGCACCCCGATCGTGGCGATGGTCGAGTCGGCCGCGGCGCTCTTGGTCGCCCCCGCGATCGCCGCCCACCCGGCGACCCGCCGCCTCGCCTTCGGGACCGGCGACTTCCGCCGCGACACCGGCATGGCCGCCGACCGCATCGCCCTGTCGTGGCCGCGTGCCCAGCTGGTGGTCGCCTCAGCGGCGGCCGGCATCGCGGGGCCGATCGACGGTCCGTGCGGGCCGATCGACCAGGCACGGGATGCCGCGCTGCACGCCGCCGCGATGGGGTTCACGGGCACCCTGGCCCTCCGGGATGCCGCTGTGCCCGGCGCCCACGCCGGGTTCACGCCCGCGCCGGCCGACGTCGAGGCCGCTCGGTCGCTGCTGTCCACCACGCCCGACGGGCCGGTCGACGGCTCGTATGCGCCGACGCTGGCTCGGGCGCGAGCGCTGGTCGAGCGCGCGGAGGCGCTGGCGGCGCTCTGACGCTCCGGTGCGGTCGTCCACGGCCCGGTGATCCCGGCGGGCTCGGCCGCTGCAGACCGGTGCGTCGTACCGCCCGAGGTTCAGCGCTCCCGTCGGAACCACCTGCGGCGCCGCGCCGGCGCCGGCACCGCGGCGGCCTCCACACGCGCCCGACGCCTCTCGATCCACGCGGCCACCTCGGCGTCCACGTCCACCGTCGGTGTCACCACCGGCGGACCACCCTGAAGCTGTCGACGGGCCTCGATCACGCGGCGGTTGAAGTCCTCGACCGCCTCGCGCACCTCGGGTTCGTGAGCGATGGCATCCAACCGCTCGGCCATCTCCCTGTGCTCGACGCGCAGGGTCAAGGCCGGCGGGCCGAGGCCGGTCAGCTGCTCGGTCTCGATCTTGCGCCGGATCCACCAGTCGGGGTCGTGAGAGCCGCCGAGGTCGGGCAGGGGCTTACCGGCGCCCGGGAGGTTGTCGAAGTCGCCGCGGCGGATCGCCTGCTGGATCGAGGTCTCGACGAACGCCGCCCGCTCGGCGGCTGTCGATCCCCGCGCGGGACCCTCCGGTTCCGCGGGCTCGGGCTCGAGGCCGGCGTCGCGCAGCTGTCGGTCGAGCCGGTATCGTTCGGCGGCCTGGCGGGCGTCGTCGCTCACGCGGCCTCCCGTCCCTCACGCTCCAGTCGGTTCAGTCTCAGCCGCGCCATGTCTTGGGCGCGCGGACCCGAGCCCAGCGCGCGCTCGGTGACGCGCAGGATCACCCGCGTGAGTGTCAGCACCGGGAGAGGCCAGCGCCGCACCCCGAGCATCTTCCGGTAGCGGCGGGGGATCGTCGCCACCGCGGCGGCGAACAGCACGCGATACGACAGGCCCATCAGCCCGGGGAAAGGGGGCTTGCGCAGGAACGACACCACCTCGGCCACCCGCTCGTCGCCGCGCAACTCACCGCGGTCGGCGAAACCGTCGATCTCGGCACGTAGGGCGTTGCGGGTGAGAGGGGGATCCACGACACGCATGAGCCGGCCCGCGGTGGCCCAGTCGGCGACGTAGGCGTCGGGACCGCCGGGGATGGGCTTGCGCGACACCTCGTGGCCCGCGAGGAACGCGTCGGTGAAGGCGAGGTGCACCCAGCGCACGAGGTCGGTCGCCTCGGCGGTGTACGCGCGTTCGCTGCCGTCCCCGCCGACGTAGTCGCCCTTGACGCGGCGGTGGAATCTGCCGACGCGTGCGGTCTCGGCATCCGCCTGCGTCTTCGATCCGTACGTCAGCGTGATGACCCACCGGACGGTGCCCGTGAGACGGCCGATCGGATCCTCGCGATAGCGCGACCAATCGTGCACGCCGGCGAGAGCTCCCGGGTGCAGGGCTTGAAGGAGCAGAGCCCGGATGCCGGCCACCAGGGTGCCCATTCCGGCGTGCACGGTCCACGCGGGACCGTCCTCGATGAAATAGCCGGTGTCTTCGCCGTCGGCAATGGCGCGGACGTAGGGCGCCATGCCGGTGGGGTCTCCCGCCAGGGCGACGAGGATCTTGCCGCGCAGCGACTGTATCCAGCCGGGGGCGGAGGAGGGGGCGTCGTTCGTCACCCTTCCAGCGTGCCACCGTCGGAACGAGTGGGCGCCGGGAAAAGGCTCAATGTCCCTCGTGCGAGATGACGGGAACGGTGCCGTCGTCGCGCAGCAGTACGGCGTTCTGGGTCGCCCCCAGGGCGGGGGTGACGACCACGGCGATGACCGCGGCGGCGACGAGCAGTCCGACGACGCTCATCGGTTGCGCGGTGCGCGTCGCACCCGGACCGCGGGTCACGCGGCGAAGGTGGACGGCCGCGGTGGCTCCGACGACGACGAGCAGGGCGGATGCCGCGGCGACGCCCAGGATGCTCGTGTGCGCCGGGGCGGCGAACATCAGAGCCGCCGTCAGGGCGAGAGCGACGAGCGCTCCGGCCAGTGCGGTGCGCGGGACGACGAGTCGCCCCGTCGACAGGGTGGCGGCTCCCCAGGCGAGGGAAGCGAGACCGAGGATCACCATCCCGATCCCGAGGCCGCTCGCGACGGCCCCGGAATCGGGACGGATGATCGCACCCGCGCCGAGGGCAGCGGTGATGAGACCGGCCCCCCACGCGGATACGGAGGGCCACGACCTCACGAAGGTCGCAGCAGTCATGGTCAGACCGCCGCGGTACGCGGGACGTTGCGCTCGGTGCCGAGTCCGACACCCAGCAGCACGACGGCGCTGGCGAGGTGGAGGAAGTGGTCGGGCACGTTGAGCGCGAGGATGTTCGCGGCGGTGCCGACCAGGAAGAAGCCCACGATGCCGAGGAGCAGGTAGACGGCGCCGACGGTCGTGTTGACGCCCTTGGCGGCACGAGCGTTGGCGAGACCGGCGACCAGCAGCGCGGCGCCGATCAGAAGGTGGGCGATGTTGTGCAGCGGGTTGACCTCGAAGATACCGAGGAGCAGTCCGCCCTGCGTCGCGATGAAACCGACCCCGCCGGTGACGGCGAAGCCGAGCAGACCGACGAGCAGGTAGACAGCGCCGAAGACGGTGGCCACGAGACGGTTGGGTGATGAGCTCATGATGAACCTCCCAGAGTGTTGGCAGCGACCGTCCGGCCGCCTCAACACATCTTCGGAGACAATGCCTCGATCGGATTGGGCTTTGCGCGCAGCCCGGTTCATCCGCTATGCATCCGGATACGACAGAAGGCCCCCGAGTACTCTCCGAGGCCCTCCGCAACGACTTCGACCATAGGCATCCCCCTCGTGCGGAAAGAGGGGATTGTGTTTCGTCCACTGTTCACCTACTCGGTCGTCTGCCACACTCTGGCCATGCGTTTCGATACCACGCTGCTGCAGATGGGCAACAACACCGGGATCGAGGTCCCGCTCGAGGTGCTCCAGGGACTCGGCGGCGGAAAGCGCGCGGCCGTCGTCGTCGACGTGAACGGGTTCACCTTCCCCAGCACGATCGGGGCGATGGGGGGCAGATCGCTCATCCCCTTCTCCGCCGACAAGCGTGCGGCGACGGGATTGTCGGGAGGGGACGCCATCTCCGTCGAGCTCACCCTCGACACGGCGCCTCGCACGGTGGAGGTGCCCGACGACCTGGCCGCGGCCCTGTCCGCCGCGGGCGTCCGCGAGGCGTTCGATGCCCTCTCCCCGAGCGCACGAAAGGCCCATGTGACGAAGGTCGAGGGGGCGAAGGCCGCCGACACCCGCGCCCGCCGAATCGAAGCCGTCGTCACGACCCTCACCTGAGCGGTCGACGCCCCCGGACGATAGCCTGGACGGGGAGGTCACGTGGGGCGCACGAAAGAGGCCATCGCCGAGGGGCTGTCGATCGCGACAGCCGCGGCGCGCCTCGCTGTGCGCAACCGGATCCTCGTCGACACGATCGCCCGTGGCGGACATTTCGACGGCGAGGTCTTCGCCGAGCTGGCCCGTGAGACGTTGCGCTCACTCGCCGACGAGCAGGACCAGGCCGCCGAGCGTGTGACCCATCAGCGCAAGCGCGCATGGGGGCGCTTCTCGGACTCCTCCGGCACCCACGACTATCGCGACCGTGACACGCGCAACCTCCGTCGTCGCGCGAAGCAGTCCCGCGGAGTCGCCAAGGAGCTGCGCGCGCTCGCCGACGATCCCGAACGCGTGAAGACGCTGGTCGCCGACGCCCGTATCGCGGCGTGGGGCGATGTCGAGGCGAACCTCAGCCAGCGACTCGATGTCGAGGGCATGACGGCCGATGCCGACCCCGAGTACGCCCAGATGCGCAAAGCGCGCATGGACGCGCTCCGCATGGTCGACCTCGCCCGACTGGCGTCCCAGGCGAAGCGCCGCGCGAAGGACCGGGCCGCCGCCGGCGAGGCGGTAGCGCCGAGTGAGGCGCCCGAGCCCGAGCCGGGCAAGGGCGGCAAGAAGAAGAAGTCGGCCGCGCGCTGACCCCGTTTTCGCGCGAGGCCGGAGTAGCCTCGGCGCGAACGGAAGGTGGATGCCATGGCACAGCGACGATCGGGACGCGCGAAGCGGGTCGCCCGGCCGGGGTACGCCCTGGTTTCGGTGAGCGCGAGCGACGCGAACGGATTCGTGCACCACTACGACGAGATCGAGACACCGCTCGGCTCCCTGCACGAGGCGGTTGCGATCCTGCAGCTCCACTCGGCCGCGACGGACGCGGCTCACGCGGAGGAAGCGGCGTCGGCCTGACGTCTCGCGCCCCCGCTGCCGCCCGGATCGCGGTTTCCCGGCTCGGTCCGCGGTCTCACGGCCCCGCCAGGGTCCCGGCATCCGGACAGAGAAAAAGCCCCGGCGGAGTTTCCTCGCGCCGGGGCTTCTCTTACTGTCTCAACACAGTGTGCGCCCGAAGGGACTCGAACCCCTAACCTTCTGATCCGTAGTCAGATGCTCTATCCATTGAGCTACGGGCGCAGGGCCTCCGCGCGAAACGGCGCGCAGGCCGTGGTCCAGCATAGCCGGGACCACCCGAGACGTCTAATCGGCTCGGAACGGCCTGCATCCCGGGCGTGGCGCGGCGGTGACGAGCAGGTGTCGTGCCGGGGCGGGACGTACGCTGGCCGCATGAGCGCATACACCTCCGCGTTCGAGCTGTTCTCCATCGGGATCGGACCCTCGAGCTCCCACACCGTCGGCCCCATGAAGGCCGCCCTCCACTTCGCCACGCGGCTCGAGGGCGACGGCGTCCTCGACACGGTGGCATCCGTTTCGTGCGCCCTGTACGGCTCGCTCGGTGCGACCGGTATCGGCCACGGCACTCCCGACGCGGTCGTCGCGGGCCTGCAGGGGTTGGACCCCGAGACCGTCGACCCGGATGCCGTCCGCCGGGCGTGGTCGGACTGGCCCGAGGGGCAGAGCCTGGCGCTCGCCGGCCGGCACGCGATCCCGTTCGGCAAGGCCGACATCGCTCTCGAGCCGCGCACGCGCCTTCCCGGTCACCCGAACGCGATGACCCTCGTCGCTCGCGACGCCGACGGCGCCGTGGTCGCGGAGGACACGTTCTACTCGATCGGTGGCGGCTTCATCCGCCGCGAGGGTGAGCCGCCACGCGTCACCACGGCTCCGGTTCCGCTGCCCTTCGACGATGCGGCGACCCTCATCGAACTGTGCGACGAGCGCGGCATCACGATCGCCGAGGCGGCGCGTCTGAACGAAGCCGCTCTTCGCTCCGACGAGGAGATCGCGGCGGGACTGGACCGCATCTGGGACGCCATGGCGGCGTGCGTGAACGCCGGACTCGAGAACGACGGCGTGCTTCCCGGAATCCTCAAGGTCAAGAGGCGAGCCGCGGTCATCCGAGGGCAGTTGGATGCCATCGAGGCCGAGGGCCACCGTGAGCTGCCGGGGGAGTGGCTCGGTGCCTTCGCCCTCGCCGTCAACGAAGAGAATGCCGCCGGCGGGCGTGTCGTCACAGCCCCCACGAACGGCGCGGCGGGAATCCTGCCCGCGGTGGCGATGTACTGGTGGAGGTTCCTGGCCGACTCGGGTCTCGGTGCCGGCAACGCGGTCACGCCCTACGGCGAGCTCGTGGGCAGCGCACTGCTCGGGTACGACGGGCATGCCGTGACGCGCGGCGAGGTGGCGCAGTGGGACGACGGCGATGTGGCCGAGGCCAATCGTCGACGCGGCATCCGCCGTTTTCTGCTCACCGCGACGGCGCTCGGCTCGCTCTTCAAGGCGAACGCCTCGATCTCCGGCGCCGAGGGCGGGTGTCAGGCGGAGGTCGGCTCGGCCTGCGCGATGGCCGCCGGTGGCCTCACCGCGGTCATGGGCGGAACGAACCGGCAGATCGAGAACGCTGCTGAGATCGCCATGGAGCACCACCTCGGTCTCACGTGCGACCCGGTCGGCGGTCTCGTGCAGATCCCCTGTATCGAGCGGAACGCGATCGCCGCGTCGACGGCCGTGACGGCGGCGCGGCTCGCCTTGCGAGGCGACGGATCGCACTACGTGTCCCTGGACGCCGTGGTCGAGACGATGCGTCAGACCGGCATCGACATGTCGACGAAGTACAAGGAGACCAGCGAGGGCGGCCTCGCGGTGAACGTCATCGAGTGCTGAGCCGGGTGCGCCGCCCCGGCGTCAGTCCTGTCCGCGCAGCTTCGCGGTGAGGGCGTGGAGCTGCGCGAGTTCGTCGTTGTCGAGGCGGGCCATCCGCTCGGCGATCGAGCGGCCGTGCGCGGCCGCGAGGCGGCGGAAGACGACCGCTCCGGTCTCGGTGGCGGTGACCAGGGAGCCGCGGCCGTCCTCGGGGTCGGCGCACTTGGTCAACAGCCCCCGCGACACCATGCGCTCGACCAGGCGCGAGACGCTGGGCTGGCTGATGAGCATGTTGCCGGTGACGTCGCGCAGGCGTGCCGTCATGCGGGGAGCACGAGTGACGGTGAGGAGCACGTCGTACTCCGCCTGGGTCAGCTCGGTGCTGTCGAAATCCGACCGGATGTCCTCGAAGACCTCGTGCTGAGCGCGGAAGAGGCTCTCCCAGGCCTGCACGGCAAGACGGCGATCGGTCATAGGTTCAGCGTAGGGCCGTCGGCGACCCGTTCGCCCCGCGCGCGGGGCAAGAGTAAGGGCCGGTCGGAGAGGCTTCCGACCGGCCCTTGTCCCTGCACCAAGAGTGTCCTGCAATCACATGTCGGTAGCTGCCACAGCAAAACAACTACCGTGCGAGCACTCTATAACGGTGAGGTAACGGAGGGGAAGAGGTTGTCGTTATATTTTCGTGATCAACCTCGCGAGGCCCGATGTCAGCGGCCGCGGACGTGGTTCCACTGCGTGATGACCTCGCTGCCGTGCTCGAAGCCCAGCTCGCTCACCGCGGAAGTCCCCAGCACGAAGTATCGGCCGCCCGCGGCCGTCAGGCCCAGCCACGTGCCGGCGAGGGCGCGCAGGAAGTGCGAGTGCGAGAAGACCAGCACCTGTTCTCCCGCGCGGACGCGCGGGCGCAGGTCGTCGAGGAGCGACTCCGCGCGCGCCGTGACCTGCTCCACCGTCTCACCGGGGGTGGCCCCGGCGGGGGCGCCCGCCTGCCAGATCGTCCAGGGGCGGCCCAGCTGCTCGACGATCTCGGGCGTGGTCAGACCCTCGTAGGCGCCGTAATCCCACTCGACGAGACGCGGTTCGTGCTGTGCGTCGGGGTAGCCGGCGCGACGGGCGGTCTCGACGGCGCGCTCCAGGGGGCTTGTGAGTACTAGGTCGTAGCGACGGGTCGCCAGGAGAGTGCCAGCCAACTCCGCCTTGTACGCGCCTGTCTCGGTGAGGGGGATGTCGGTGAGCCCGGTGTGCTTGCCGGTGCGGCTCCACTCCGTCTCGCCGTGGCGCACCAGCACGAGGCGTCCGTCGGGTTCGGTCAGATCGTCGTCCTTCACCCCTCTATCCTTCCGCGCCGTGGTTCCGTGGTCGTCGGAATGGACGAAGGGCCGGTCGGGAGATTCCCGACCGGCCCTTTCCTGCACCAGAGTGTCCTGCAATCACATGTCGGTAGCTGCCACAGCAAAACAACTACCGTGCGAGCACTCTATAACGGTGAGGTAACGGTGGGGAAGAGGTCTCGCCGCGTTCTTTCCCGTTTCATAGGTTGCTTCCGCGGTGGGGCCCTCCGTCGAACTCCCCGCGGTCCAGCGGGCGCGACCAGGCCACCTCGTGCTCGAGCTGGCCCGTGATCCGGAACAGGCGCACCTGGTGGGTGTCCGCCAGTGCTGCGGACAGTTCGTCGCGGTCGGCGGGGAAGAATCCGACACCTTGCCAGAACGGCCCCGAACGCCGGCTGAACAACCAGGCGCGCGACGCGCCCTCCTGCGCGGCCCGCGCGAGAGCGAAGCGCGCGAGGTCGGTGCCGCGCCCCCGAGAACGTGCGTCCGGGCTGACGGCGACGCTGCGGATGAGGGCATGGCTGCCGTCGCCGCTCAGTTCGTAGCCGGTGCTCCCCGTCACCGTGCCGGTGGTGTCGCGGTCGATCCAGAGCCGCACCGTCGGTGCATCGAGACCGCTCACGGTCAGGTCGACGGCAGTGAGGAAGTCGGTCAAGGCGTCGATGTCAGCCGGCCGGCACCGCTCGAGACTCATTGCTCGAGTCAACCAGCATCCCCTGTCCGCTGCGGGCCGCAGCCCGGGCCCGCATCTCGGTGACGCGCCTGGAAAGATGGAAACCGTGCCCCACGACATCCGCCTGATCGCCGTCGACATGGACGGCACTCTTCTCGACGGTGAGGGCGCCATCCCCGCGCCCCTCTGGGAGCTCCTGCCGCGTCTGGCGGAGCGCGGTGTCGCCTTCGTTCCGGCCTCGGGGCGGCAGCTCGCCACCCTGCAGCGTCTGTTCGGCGACGCGGCCGGCGAGATGACCTTCATCGCCGAGAACGGCGCCTATGTCGTCCGTCAGGGCATCGAGGTGTCGTCCGACAGCATCGACCGCGATGTCGTCGAACGGGTCATCCGCCACCTTCGCGACCTCGGTCAGCGGGGGTACGACCTGGGTGTCGTGCTGTGCGGAAAGCGTTCGGCGTACATCGAGCGGACGGACGAGGCCTTCCGTGCTGAGGCCGACGCGTATTACGCGGCCCTCGAAGCCGTCGACGACGTGCTCGCGGTCGACGACGACGTTCTCAAGATCGCGATCTACGACTTCGCCGTCGCCGAGCACAGCGTCGCACCCGCCCTCGACGAGACCGCACGCACCCACCGCGTCGTCGTGTCGGGGCGCCACTGGGTCGACATCATGAACCTCGACGTCGACAAGGGCGCGGCCCTTCGCCGCCTTCAGAAGGCCCTCGACGTCACATCGGCGCAGACGGCGGCGTTCGGCGACTACCTCAACGACCTCGAGATGCTGGATGCCGCGGATTGGTCGTACGCGATGCGTGAGGCCCACCCCGAGGTCGTCGCCCGGGCCCGCTACCGCGCTCCCTCCCACCTCGACCACGGCGTACTGACCACCATCGACGAGTTGTTCCCCGACGCCTGAGCGGCGCGAAACGACGCCCACGGGACGCAAAACGCAGGGCGATGTCCGTCGAGGCGTCGTCGCCCGCCATGATGACCTCTGAGGTGCGCGGGGGCGCACCCGAACGGCGACATCGGCGTCGCCGCAACACAGGGGGAAGAACATGACGCAATCGAGCCTGCCCGCAGCCGGGTGGTATCCCGCCGCACACGCGAACGGGGAGCAGCGCTACTGGGACGGCGCCGCGTGGATCGAGCCGACCGCACCCGTGCCGGTACCCGGACAGAAGCAGGGCTTCTTCACCCGGTCGGTCACGCGGCGTACGGGAGCCATCGTGGCGGGCTCCGCGCTGGTGCTCGGGCTGCTGCTGGGCGCCGGCATGGGGTCGACCACCGCCCAGACGCAGGTGGCGTCCCTGGCATCCGAAGTGTCCTCGCTCCAGACCGAGGTCGCCGAAGCCGCCGAGACCGTCACCGATGCCGGTGCCGACGTCCAAGCCGCTGCCGCGCAGGTGGCGGAGGCGAAAGCCGAGGTGGAGAAGGTGAAGGGGCAGCTGGCCGCCTCGACGTCGAAGATCACCGAGATGGAGACGGCCGCCACGGCGGCGCAAGCCGAGCTCGACTCGCGCGCCTCGCAGATAGCGGACCTGCAGGGCAAGGTATCGGCGCAATCGGCACCCGCACCCGCGCCCGCTCAGCCGGTCGCCCCGAGCGCCGTCTCCTACAAGAACTGCAGCGAGGCGCGCGCCGCCGGCGCGGCTCCCGTGCGCCGAGGGGATCCCGGGTACGGCAAGCACCTCGACCGGGACGGCGACGGGATCGGGTGCGAGTGAGCGCTCCCGACGCCTGAGCTCAGACCCCCGACGCCTCCAACGCCGCCGCGAGATCGGCGAGGAGGTCGTCGGGGTCTTCGAGCCCGATGGACAGGCGCAGGTGCCCGTACCGCCGGAACTCCTCCGGGTAGGTCGCCGTTCGCGGTCCGTCGGCGGCGGTGTGCACGATCAGACTGTCGTCGTGCCCGAGCGAGAAGCCCGAGGTGATCAACCTCAGATGTGCGACGAAACGGTTTTGGGCCTCGGGGCCGCCGTCGATGGCGAAGGCCAGCATGCCGCCGTATCCCCTTCCGCCGAACTGGCGTCGGGCTATCTCATGTCCCGGATGAGACGCCAGCCCCGGGTAGGCGACGAACGCCACGCGCGGGTCGGCGTCGAGGAACGCGGCCACGCGCTCCGCCGACGACAGGTGTTGGCGCAGGCGCAGGGGGAGGGTGACCGATCCGCGCTCGATCATCCACGCGTTGAAGGGCGAGATGACCCCGCCGACGTCGACCATCGCGTCGGCCTTGATCGGCTCGATCAGCTCGGATCTTCCGATCACCGCTCCGCCCATCGCATCGCCGTGGCCGTTGATGTACTTCGTCAGGGAGTGCACGACCAGGTCGGCGCCGTCGGACAGCGGTCGATACAACGGCGGCGGGGTGAACGTCGAATCCACCATGAGCAGGGCCCCGGCGGCATGGGCGATCTCGGCGACGGCCGCGACATCCGTCACTTTCGTCGTCGGGTTCGCGATCGCCTCGACGCAGACGAGCCGCGTCTCGGGACGCATAGCCGCGCGGACGGCACTCGGATCCGAGATGTCCACGAAGGTGGCCTGGATGCCGTAGCGCCGAGGAAGCAGTTCCGTCCACAGCCGCCACGTGGCTTCGTAGACGACGTCGCTCACGACGACGTGATCGCCCGCGCTCACGTGCGTGAAGAACACCGCGTGCAGCGCGGCGACCCCCGAGGCGAGAGCCACGGCCTCTTCGCCGCCCTCGAGAGCGGCCAGCTTCCGTTCGAGGGCGAGCTGGTTGACGCCAGTGTTGCGCGTGTACAGCCCGGGGGCCGTTGCCGACCAGCTGATCTCGCTCGGATCCTCGGGCAGCTCGTACGAGTTCGACATGACCAGCGGCGTGCGCAGCGCCCGCGTGCTGTCGAGCTGTTTGCCCGCGTGGACGGCGAGGCTCGCCTCGGCGAGAGTGCCACTGTCGGTGCGGTCGGGGCGATCCGCCATCTCGACATCCTTCCTGCGGCACCGGCGAACGCGGTGCGCGCACCGGGGTCAGCGTAGCCCGCGGTCATGAACTACTCTGACCTGCGGTCGCCCGCAACGCGCGGGCTCGACGACGAATGCGAGAAGCTCATGAACCGACCCTCGGGTCCCTCCGTCGAGACCACCGGAGCGTCTGAGCCACGGCAGCTCCGCCGGGCGATGAGCGCGCGGCACCTCGTCATGATCGCGCTCGGGGGCGTCATCGGGTCGGGGCTCTTCCTCAGCTCCGGGTACACGATCGCGCAGGCGGGTCCGCTCGGCGCCGTGCTCGCGTACCTGCTGGGTGCCTTCGTGGTGTGGCTGGTCATGGTGTGCCTGGGCGAACTCGCGGTCACCTACCCCGTGTCGGGCTCGATCCACATCTACGCTGCCCGCACCATGGGCCCCGCGACCGGTTTCGCCACGGCCTGGCTGTACTGGCTGTGCTGGGTCGTCGCCCTCGGCTCGGAGTTCACGGCATCCGGGATTCTGATGCAGCGGTGGTTCCCGAGCGTCGACGTGTGGGTGTGGTGCGTGGTCTTCGCCGCCATCCTGTTCACCCTCAACGCCATCTCGGCCCGCGTCTTCGGCGAGACGGAGTTCTGGTTCGCCCTCATCAAGGTCCTGGCGATCGTGGCGCTCATCGTGCTCGGCGGCATGGCCATCTTCGGCTTCACGCCGCTGTCGTCCGAGCCGCACGAAGCGGTGCTCTTCAGCAACTTCGTCACGCCCGAGGGGCTGCTGCCCGCGGGCCTCGGCGGGGTGCTCATCACCTCGCTGGCCGTCTTCTACGCCTTCAGCGGCGCCGAGATCGTCGGTGTCGCCGCGGGGGAGACGAAGGATCCGGCCCGCAACATCCCGCGGGCCCTGCGCTCGACTGTGCTGCGCCTGCTCGTGCTGTTCGTCGGCTCGATCGTCGTCATCGCCGCGCTGCTGCCGTACGACCAGGCGGGTGTGAGCGAGAGCCCGTTCGTCGAGGTCTTCGACATCGTCGGCGTGCCCTACGCCGCCGACATCATGAACTTCGTCGTCATCACCGCCCTGCTCTCGGTGGGAAACAGCGGGCTGTATTCCTGCGCGCGCATGCTGTTCTCGCTCGCCGAGGAGGGGTACGCGCCCCGCGCTTTCACGAAGCTGACCCGCCGTGGCATCCCGATGGTGGCGCTGCTGGTCAGCCTCGCGATCGGACTCGTCTCGCTCGTCACCAGCGTCGTCGCCGCCGAGACCGTGTACATCGTGCTCGTCTCGATCGCCGGGTTCGCGGCGGTGGCGGTGTGGATGGCGATCGTCGCCGCGCAGTTCTTCCACCGTCGCGCGTTCCTGCGCGAGGGCGGCGACCTCTCGACCCTCGCCTACCGCACGCCGATGTATCCGCTCGTGCCGATCCTCGCGTTCGTCCTGCTCACCGCGTCGATCGTGGCGATCGCGTTCGACCCGAACCAGGTCGCGGCGCTGTACTTCGGCATCCCGTTCGTGGGTCTGTGCTACCTGTTCTTCTGGCTGCGGTACGGGCGCAAGGGGCTCACTCCGGCGCGACGCGACGAAGAGGCGCCCGTCGCCTGAGCGGTTGAAGGCTGTACGCCGCGTCTAGCCGACCCCCTCCCGCGCGCCAGAGTGGCGGATGCCGGGACCCCGCCGCCCGCAGTAGCGTCGCCGCAACACCGAGCACGCGGGAGGACCCATGGACACCGTCGACACCGTCGTGGTCGGGGCGGGGATCTCGGGACTCGCCGCCGCGCGCCTGATCGCGCGGGGCGGGCGCCGGGTCGTCGTGCTCGAGGCCCGTGACCGCGTGGGCGGCCGCGTCTTCACCGACCGCTCCGGCGGGCGTATCACCGACCGGGGCGCCTCGTGGATCCACGGGATCACCGACAGCCCGGTCGCCGAAGCCGCCCGCGCCTTCGGCATGCCGATGGTCGAGTTCACCGTCGGCGGGTACCAGCCCGACTCTCGGCCCCTCGCCTACTTCGACGCCCGTGGGCAGCGACTCGGCTCCGACGCGGTGCGGCAGTACGCCGCCGACATCCGCACGCTCAATGCGACGCTGACCGAGGTCATCGCCCGGGCCGAGCCCGAGGCGACCTACGCCGAAGCGGTCGAGCGCGCTCTCGCCGAGCAGGACTGGGATTCCGAGCGCGCGGAACGCGTGCGCGAGTACAACGACCGCCGGGCGCAGGAGCAGTACGGCATCGGCATGAGCGAGCTCGGCGCGCACGGCCTCGACGACGACACCGTCGACGGTGACGAGGTGGTCTTCCCTCGCGGCTATGACGAGCTCGCGACGAACCTCGCCGCGGGCCTCGACGTGCGCTTGGAGCACGTGGTGTCGCGCGTCGAGCGTTCGCCCGCCGGCGTCATCGTCGAGACCGATCGCGGAACCTTCGCGGCGCGCGAGGCAGTGGTGACGGTCCCCGTCGGGGTCCTCCACGCGGGCGATCTGTCGATCGAGCCCCCTCTTCCCGAGGCGCACCAGCGCGCCCTCGGCCTGCTCCGCATGAACGCGTTCGAGAAGGTCGTGCTGCGCTTCGCCGAACGATTCTGGGATGCCGGGGTCTACGGCATCCGTCAGCTCGGCGACGAGGGGGAGTGGTGGCACTCCTGGTACGACCTCGGACGACTCCACGACGAGCCGGCGCTGCTCACCTTCGCGGCCGGCCCCGCCGCGGTCGCCACGCGCACCTGGAGCGACGAGCAGATCGTCGCCTCGACGCTGACGCAACTGCGGCGGCTGTACGGAACGGCCGTGCCCGACCCGACGAGCGCGATCGTCACCCGCTGGCAGGACGATCCGTTCTCGCGGGGCTCGTACGCGTTCATGCTCCCCGGTTCGATCGGCGCCGACCACGACGATCTCGCGGAGCCCGTCGACGGCGTCCTGCACCTCGCCGGTGAGGCGACGTGGGGCGACGATCCCGCGACCGTCCCCGGCGCCCTGCTGTCGGGGCACCGGGCGGCGCAGAACGTCCTGGGCGCGGAGATCCCCGTCAGCGACCTCTGGGCCTAGACCGTCACCGCGGCTCGGGTCCCGTCGCCACGGGCAGCTCAGGGTGGTTCGACCATTGGCTCCACGACCCCGGGAACAGCGTCGCTTCGAAGCCGGCGAGGGTGAGCGCGACGGCCTGGTGCGCGGCTGTCACCCCCGACCCGCAGTAGACGCCGACGCTCATACCGTCGTCAGCGCCGAGCATGCGGAAGCGTGAACGCAGGTCTTCGGGCGAGCGGAACCGCCCGTCGTCGCCCACGTTCTCGGTGGTCGGCGCGCTCACGGCTCCCGGCACGTGACCGGCGCGCGGATCGATCGGCTCGGTCTCGCCGCGATAGCGCTCGCCGGCCCGCGCGTCGAGCAGCAAGCCGTCTTCCGCGAATCCGGCGACGTCGTCGAGCGCGAGCGACGGGAGCGCCCGGTAGGAGAGTTCGACCGATCCGGGCGCCGGGGTCTCGGCATCCCCTTCCTCTGTCTCGTAACCCGCGTCACTCCACGCGCGCAGGGCACCGTCGAGCAGACGCACATCGGCGAACCCCGCGTAGCGCAGGAGCCACCACGCCCGGGCGCTCGCCATGTTCTTCGCGTCGTCGTAGACCACGACGGTGTCGCCGTCGTCGATGCCCCAGCGGCGAGCGGCGGCCTGCAGGTCGTCGATCGACGGAAGCGGATGCCGACCTTCGGTGACGGGAGCGTCATGGGAGGCGAGGTCATGGTCCAGGGCGACGTACTGGGCCCCGGGGATGTGGCCCGAGCGATAATCGGGGCGTCCGTCGGGGCGGTCGAGGCGCCACCGCACGTCGAGCAGGCGGATGGGCCCGCCGTCGTCGTAACGGCCCTCGGACAGGGCGTGGTGCAGCTCTTCGGCGGTGGTGAGGATCGAGGCCATGCCCTCAGTCTGTCGCCTCGGCGACCGCGGTGCGGCCTGTGGTGCGTCCGTCGGCGGCCCGGGCGCGTGCCCGGTCGTGACGCGAGGCGACGGGCACGATGGACGTCGCCTTCGGGAGCCCCATCGGCGGGGTCGCGACGTAGATCGACTCGGCACGCTCGACGACGTGCGTCTCGTGCCAGATCCCCACGGCGCCCGGTGCGTTACGAGCGCGCTTGTTGAAACGCGTCCACGCGGGGCGATGCTCGTGCGACGGGGCCGAGGCATAGGCGTAGAGCTTGTCGAGCGACGACCAGTACTGCACCAGATAGGGCCCGCGGGAGCCGAGGAGCATCGTGAATCCCAGCAGCCCCGAGTCGGGGTCGGTCGCCAGCTCGGTCAGCATCTTTGGCATGTCGCTCATCAACGGCATCCACTGGTCCGGCCGCCACCATTTGTTGATCGTCGTGCCGATGTGGAAGACGACGAGTTCGCCGTTCCACTGGTGGGTCATTCGTCCGGGGGTGATGCTCGCCATGGCTCGTCCTCACTCGATAGTGTCACTATCCAGTGTTGGATAGTATTGCTATCGAGTCAAGAGGGCGGCATGCGTATTTCAGAACTGGCGGAACGCAGCGGCGTGCCCGTCGCCACGATCAAGTACTACCTGCGCGAGAAGGTCCTGCCCGAGGGGGAGCGGTCGTCGCCGACCCAGGCGTCGTACGGCGAGGCGCACGTTCAGCGTCTCGGCGTCATCCGTGCCCTGGTTGATGCCGGGGTGGGGATCTCGGGGGTGCGCAAGGTCGTCGCTCTGCTCGAGGACCCGCCCGAGAACCCGTACGACCTGCTCGGCGCCGCCAACGCCGCGGTCACTCCGGTCGTCCCGGAGGGCATCGACCTCACCGACGCGAACATCCTGCTGACGCGCATGGGCGGATCCCCCGAGGCGTGCTTCCCCGACCAGGTCGCGGCCGTCGCCCAGGCGCTCTCCGCGCTGGATCGTGCGGGCTTCACCGTTCCGCCGGCCGTGATGGACGCCTATCTCGAGCACCTGTCCGCACTCGCCGAGGCCGAACTCGCCGCCACCCCCGACGCATCGATCGAGGACGCCGTGCGCTACGTCGTGCTGGGCACGGCGCTCGTCGAGCCGCTCATCCTCGCTCTGCGCCGCGTGGCGGAGCAGGTCGCGGCCTCGCGACGCTTCGGCGCGCCCGGCGACTGAGGGTTCGGGTTCGACGCGGCACCGTCGAGCCACAGTGCGTCGCTCTTGTCGCCGTGTGCGCCGGGGCGGCCGACGTGAGCACCGCCGATCTGCGGCCCCTCGTCGGAGGCTCGGAAGCAGCGCGGGCGGCGCTGTACGGTCGAAGGATGCCCGTCTCCGTCCACCGTTCACCCGTCGCCGACATCGCCCCGCTGACCCTGTACCGCATCCTGTGGATGCGCGTGGCTGTCTTCGTCGTCGAGCAGGAGGCCGCCTACCCCGAGATCGACGGGCGCGACATAGAACCCGGTGCGGAGCTCTTCTGGGCCGCCGACGGAGACGACGTGCTCGCCACCCTGCGCGTCCTGCGGGAGCCCGGCAACACCCGCATCGGTCGCGTCGCCACCGCTCCCCAGGCTCGGGGCCGCGGCATCGCCGCCGACCTCATGCGGGCGGCGATCGCACTGTTGGATGCCGAGGCCCCCGGCATCCCGATCCTGCTCGACGCCCAGGCCCACCTCGCACCCTGGTACGGGCGTTTCGGCTTCGTCGTCTCGGGAGCGCCCTTCGCCGAGGACGGGATCCCGCACGTGCCCATGCGGCGCACACGCCTCGCCACGGAGCGTCTGGTGCTGCGGGAGTGGACGCGCTCCGATGACGACCGCGCCTTCCTCTTCGACATGTACCGGCGTCCCGAGGTGCGGCAGTACCTCGGCAACGGCCAGGTCATGACGGATCCGGCCGAGGTCGACGCCCTGCTCGACCGTTGGCAGGAGCTGGGCGAGGGCATCCTCGGAGTGCGCGCCGTCGAGACCGCGGCTGGCGAGCGGATCGGGTCGGTGCTGCTCAAGCGCATTCCGTGGTCCGCCCACGTCGCGGACGGTCGCGACGACGAGATCGAGATCGGCTGGCATTTCCATCCCCACTCCTGGCGGCACGGGTACGCGACCGAGGCGGCGGCGGCGGTGCTCGCCCTGGCCGGTCAGCAGGGGATCGAACGCGTCGTCGCGGTGACCAACCCGGCGAACACCGCCTCCGGTGCCGTGGCCGAGCGCATCGGCATGCGGGCCGAAGGGCGGACCCGCGACTACTACGACGTCGAGTGCGAGCTGTACATCGCGGACGAGCGCGTCTGAGGGGTCCCGCGGCGGATCGGTCTCAGTGCGGAGCGTGGTACTCGGCCGTGCCGCGCTTCCAGTAGCCCTTCACGACGGTGGCCGAGGGGTCTCCCGTCCAGCGGTCGAGCAGCAGTGATCGACCGGCGCGGACGACCGACTGCTCGGCCGCGACGAACCCGAAGACGCACCCGTCGGGTCTCTCCTCGACGTCCAGGGCGTCGAGCCAGTCGGAGAGCTCCTCGCCGGCGCGCCGTCCGTCACGGTGGAGCTGCACCACCTCCACCCCGGAAGGGGCGGCGATGGGCAGGTCGTGGGCCGCATCAGGCACCTCGATCGTGATCCGCCCCACCGCGTGCTCGTCCATCATCGCGGCGAAACGGCGGATCGCCGGCACCGCCGTCTCGTCGCCGGCCAGGAGCCAGGCGTCGGGGCGACCGACGAGCACCATCGACCCGCGCGGACCGCCGATGCCCACCGGGGCTCCGATCGGCGCCGACCGCGCCCATCGGCTTCCGACTCCCGCTCCGTGCAGAGCGACGTCGATGTCGAGCCAGCCCTTCACGGCATCCCACTCGACCGGCGTGTACTCGCGGTTGGGTGCGGAGCGGATCTCGTCGATCGAGGCACCCGTGATGCTCGCGTCGGGGAAGAAGACCCGGATGTGATCGTCCGCGCCGGGCGAGTCGAAACCGCGGAGCTCCGCCCCCTCGAGGCGCAGTCGGACGAACGCGGGGGTGAGGAAGGTGCGCTGCGCGAGGGTCGCCGACCGGAACAGCAACTCGTGTCGGCGGGGTTCGAGGCGGGTACCGAGGGTCGGGTTCGACATCTTCACATAGCTAAGGCTAACCTAACTTCGCGACCGCCCGGAAGGTGAGCGGTCGTCACCCGCACATACAGCACTGGAGAGATCTCGCATGAGTACACGTCTGTTCCGCCCCCTCGCCGCCGCATCCCTGGCGGCTGCGCTCGCCCTCACCGGATGCGCCTCGGCCGCCTCGGCTCCCGCGGACGAAGCCGCCGCGCTGGCGACCGTCACGGTGGAGGACAACCACGGTCCGATCGAGGTGCCGGTGTCGCCCGAGCGCGTCGTCGCCCTCGACAACACGACCTTCCAGACGCTCAGCGACTGGGGCGTGAGGCTCGTCGCGGCCCCCAAGCCGCTCATGTACGACCTTTGGCCCTCGCTCTCGGGCGGCGACGAGGTGCTCGACGTGGGCCTTCACCGCGAGCCCGACATCGAAGCCGTGCTGTCGGCCGACCCCGATCTCATCGTCGGTGGATACCGGTTCCGCGAGATCTACGATCAGCTGAAAGACATTCAGCCGGCCACGATCGAGACCAGCCCCCGCGACGGGGAAGAGCACACCTCCGAGCTGAAGCGCCAGACGACGATCCTCGGCCAGGTGTTCGACAAGAACGCCGAGGCCGCGGCACTGAACGCCGGCCTGGATGAGGCCATCTCCGACGCGAAGGCGGCCTACGACCCCTCGCAGACGGTCATGGGCCTGATCGCCTCGGGCGGCAAGATCTCCTACGCGGCCCCGGGAGAGGGACGGGGTGTGGGGCACCTCTTCCCGACCCTCGGTCTCACCCCCGCGCTCGACCGCGCCGCCGAGGACGCCTCGCACGGCGACGACATCAGCGTCGAAGCCATCGCCGCAGCGAACCCCGAATGGCTCTTCGTTCTCGATCGTGATGCGCAGTTCGGCGAGGACGGATACGTGTCGGCGAAGGACCTCGTCGAGAACGCCGAGGCCCTGAAGAACGTCCCCGCCATTCAGAAGGGACAGGTCGTGTACCTCGACGGCAGTTTCTACCTCGACGAGGGCATCCAGGCCTACACGAAGCTGTACCGCTCGGCCGCCGAGGCCTTCGCCTCTTGATCCGACTCCATCCGCCCGTGCGCGCCCCTCGCGCACGGGCGGCACGGATGCCATGACCTCCGCAATCCCTCGCCCCCGTGCCCGCCTCGCCCTGCCCATGGCTGTCGCCGGAGTCGCCGCCCTCGTCGTGCTCTCGTTGTTCGTGGGCGCCTACGACCTGGGTGTCGATGACTTCGGCGCGGAGATGTTCTTCATCTCCCGCGTCCCGCGCACACTCGCCCTCGTCCTCGCCGGCTGCGCGATGGCCGTCTCGGGCCTGATCATGCAGTTGCTGACGCAGAACCGCTTCGTCGAGCCGTCGACGACGGGTACCTCGGAGTGGGCCGCTCTCGGCCTGCTGGTCACGGTGCTCGTCGCCCCGGCGGCTCCCCTCCCGGTGCGCATGGTGGTGGCGTCGGTCGCCGCCTTCGTCGGCACGATGGTGTTCATCGGCATCCTGCAGCGCATCTCGTTGCGCTCCTCGCTCGTCGTTCCGCTCATCGGGATCATGCTCGGGGCGGTCGTCTCGGCATTCACGACCTACCTCGCGGTCTCGACGAACTCCCTGCAGATGCTGGGCACGTGGTTCATGGGCAGCTTCACCTCGATCGTCCGCGGTCGCTACGAGGTGCTGTGGGTCGTCGCCCTCGTCGTCCTGCTCGTCTTCCTCTACGCCGACCGCATCACGGTCGCCGGTCTCGGACGTGACATCGCCACCTCGGTCGGTCTCGATCACACCCGGGTCCTGTTGATCGGCACGGGCCTGGTCGCGGTGGCGACGGGCGTGACGACCGTCGTCGTGGGCTTCCTTCCGTTCCTGGGTCTCGTCGTGCCCAACCTCGTCTCGATGTGGCGCGGCGACAATGCGCGCGCGAACCTGCCCTGGGTGTGTCTGGGCGGGGTTGCGATCGTCGTCGTCTGCGACGTCGTGGGACGCGTCGTCCGGATGCCGTTCGAAGTCCCCGTCTCGATGATCCTCGGGGTGGTCGGTTCCGCGGTGTTCATCACCCTGCTGCTGAGGATGCGCGCTCATGGCTGAGGTCCTGACGCGCTCCGCCCCGGTCGACACGGCCCATCGCCCGCGGATCGCCGTTCGATTCGGCATCCTGGCCCTCGTCGTCGTGCTCGCCGCGGTCGGTGTGCTGACCTGGAACGTGCCGGGCGAGCCCGGTTCGCGCGCGTTCTGGATCGCCGTGGACCTGCGCGTGGTCAGTGTCGCCACGATCGCCCTCGTGGCCTGTTGCCAGGCGGTGGCGACGGTGCTGTTCCACACGGCCACCGCCAATCGCATCCTGACACCCTCGATCATGGGTTTCGACGCGTTGTACGTCGTGATGCAGACCGCCCTGGTGTTCTTCTTCGGCAGCGCGGCGCTGTCGGCGACCGACGGGCTGCTCAAGGTGGCGGTGCAGAGCGTCCTCATGGTCGGCTTCGCAACGCTCCTGTACGGATGGCTGTTCGCGGGTCGCCGCGGAAACCTCCACATCATGCTGCTGGTGGGGGTCGTGCTCGGTGTCGGTTTCGGTTCGCTCTCGACCGTCATGCAGCGCCTGCTCACGCCCAGTGACTTCGACATCCTGTCGGCGCGGCTGTTCGGAAACCTCTCGAACTCGGATGCCGAGTATCTGCCGTGGGCGGCGCTCGTGGTCGCCGCAGTGCTCGCGGTCGTGTGGCGGTCGCGGCACCGGCTCGACGTGCTCGCGCTCGGGCGCGACACCTCGCTCAACCTGGGCCTGTCCTACCGCCGCGAGGTGATCGTGATGCTGGTGCTCGTGGCCGTGCTGATCTCGGTCTCGACGACGATGGTGGGTCCGATGACGTTCTTCGGCTTCATCGTCGCGACCCTGGCCTATCAGCTGGCCGGCTCGTCGCAGCACCGCGTCGTCCTGCCGTTCGCCGCTCTTCTCGGTATGGCCGCGCTCCTGGGCGGCTACTTCGTGCTGCGCCACGTCTTCTACGCCGCGGGGATGCTCTCGATCATCATCGAATTCATCGGCGGCGTCTTATTCCTCGTCTACCTTCTCCGAAAGGGGTCTCTGTGATCTCGCTCACCGACGTCACCATGACCTACGGCGACCTCACGGTGCTCGGGCCCGTCACCCTCGACATCCCCGCCGGCGGGGTGACCGCGCTGGTCGGCCCGAACGGTGCCGGCAAGTCGACCCTGCTCACGATCGTCGGGCGCCTCGCCACAGCCACCTCCGGGCGGGTCACGGTCGGCGGATGGGACGTGCACGCGACGCCCGGGCGTGCTCTCGCGAAGGTCGTGTCGATCCTGCGTCAGGAGAATCATTTCGTCACGCGCCTGACGGTGCGCGAGCTCGTCGGCTTCGGTCGCTTCCCGCATTCCCAGGGCCGACTCACCACCCTCGACGAGGCGAAGATCGACGAGGCCATCGCCTTCCTCGACCTCACGGAGCTGTCGGGGCGGTACCTCGACCAGCTCTCGGGCGGTCAGCGTCAGCGCGCCTATGTCGCGATGGTCTTGGCCCAGGACACCGACTACATCCTGCTCGACGAGCCCCTCAACAATCTCGACATGAAGCACGCGGTCGCGATGATGGGCCAGTTGCGCCGCGCCGCCGACGAACTCGGCAAGACGGTCGTCATCGTCGTGCACGACATCAACTTCGCCGCGGCCTACGCCGATCGCATCGTGGCGCTCGCCGGGGGGAGGGTGGTGCACGTCGGCACGCCGGACGAGCTCATGACGTCGTCGACGCTCGAAGAGGTCTTCGGAACCCCGGTCGAGGTCCGCGGCGACGGACCATACCCTCTGGCGGTGTACTACCGGTGATCGTCAGAGGTGGATGCCGTTGTCTTCGTCGTTCACGCCCACGTTGCGGCCGCGGCTCGATTCGTAAGCGATCAGCCATCCCACCGACACGGCGGCGGCGATGACGACACCGAGCCACACGTTCTGCCAGACCAGGCCGAACAGCACGCCGAGGCCGAGCAGCAGCACACTCCCGAGGATCCAATAGGTGCGTCCGCGCGGCCAGCCCGTACCCGTCTGCGTCATGCGCCCAGCCTAGGGGGCGGACTCAGTCGACCTCACCGATCGCCACCATCCACGCGACCCCGAAGCGATCGACCAGCGTTCCGTACAGCCCGCCCCACGGCGGGACGTCGATCGGCATCTCGATCCGACCGCCCTCCGCCAGTCCGGCGAACCACTCGCGCAGGGTGTCCTCCTCGTCGCCGGTGAGAGCCAGGGAGAACCCACCGACCGCGGAGACGTCCATGCCGGAGGGGGTGTCGGATGCCATGATCACGAAGCCGCGCGGCGTTCGTAGGCGCGCGTGCATGACCAGGTGGCCCTCGCCCTCGCCGACGGGCATCTGGAAGTCGTCGAAACTCGCGATGTCCAGTTCCCCGCCGAAGACCGAGTGGTAGAACTCCATCGCGTCGCGGGTGGTGGAGCGGAACTGCAGATACGCCACGAGTGCGGTTGCCATGTCGCCAGTGTGCACCTCCGGCGCCGCCGTGTCACCCGTGAGAAAGGGTCAGCGGTCCCGATGGTCCTCGGGGTGCAGGCGCGGGCCGCGTCGCGGCTCGAGCGCCGAACCGGCGTAGATCAGGCGGATGACGCGCTGGCGGTGCCCCGCGAAGGGTTCGAGCAGTTCGAGCATGCCGTCGTCGTCGGTGCGGTGCCCGGTGAGGGCGAAACCCACCTGGTGAGCGAGGTGGTAGTCGCCGACGCTCACGGCATCCGGATCGCCGAATGCGCGGATGCGCGTCTCGGCACTCGTCCAGATGCCGACGCCGCGGAGACCGATGAAGACGCGGTCGCGGCCCTCGCCGTCGGTCGCGGCGCTCGCCGCGCGCACGATCGACGTACCTCGCCGGGCCGTCTCGACGATGGTGCGGGATTGCGGCGGTTCGAGACCCGCGCGGTGCCACGCCCACGAGGGGACGAGCCGCCAGCCGTCGACGCTCGGGGGAGCGAACATCGGGCGCGGGGTCGGTCCCGGTGCGCGCTCGCCGTACCAGGTGACGATGCTGCGCCACGCCGAGAAGGCCTGCATGCTCGTGACCTTCTGCTCCATGATCGCGCTGACCAGGGCGTCGAAGACGAGGTCGGTGCGGCCGATGCGCAGGTCGGGATGGCGGCGGTGCCACTCGGCGACGGATGGATGCCGCGACGCGTCGAACCCGTCGGAGTCGTCGTCGCGGCCGCACAGCGCGGGCAACTGGTCGAGGGCCCACTCGGCCCCCGGCCCCCAGGCTGCGGCGCGGATGACTCCGCCGGCGGTCTGACGGAGTGCGAGCGTGGCCACGCCCACCGGCGTACGACTGGCCCGCCAGACGATGCCCCCGGCGGACAACGGGGCCGACGCGGTGAACGTGGGGTCGTTGCGCCCGTGACGCTGAGCCAGGACGGCGCGACCGACGTCGGTGGGCACCGCCGGTCGGTACTCGGACTCGATCGGCTTCTCGATCGGGGCGGCGAGCTCGCGCGGCAGCTGCCGCGTGCGCACCCCGGTCGATCTCATGCCGACACCCTACGTCGACCCACCGACATCGCGGCATCCGCGGTCGGTCCGACCGCCCGGTGGGGTGCGCTCAGAAGCGATCGGGCGAGGGGGTGCCGTGTCCGTAGCGGATCGAGACGTCGGCGTGACGGTCGAAGCGGTACCCCACGCCACGCACGGTGCGCACGATGTCCTCGTAGACGCCGAGCTTCGCGCGCAGACGTCGCACGTGCACGTCGATGGTGCGCTCGCCCGGGGCGTCGTCGTCGGTCGAACCCTCCCACAGCGATGCCACGAGCTCGGTGCGCTCGATCGTGCGGCCCTCGCGGAGCACGAGGTACTGCAGCAGCTCGAACTCCTTGAACGTGAAGGCGGCCGACTCGCCGTCGATGAGCACGCGCTTGCGCGAGATGTCGACCACGACGCCGCCGGGCGCGCGGTCCTCTTCGACGGGTTCGTCCTTCGTGCGGGCGACAGCGGACGGCTCGTGCAGTGCGAGGCGCACGACGTCGACGTCGCGGCCGCCCGAGCCGACGGGGGCCAGCGCGACGGTGGCGTAGGTCTCGGCGGCGGGGGCAAGCTCGCCGAGGGTGCGGCGGAGAGCCTCGACGAGGGTGCCGAGGCTGACGCCCGCGGCAGCGGCCTTCGCCTCGTCGATGCCGACGTAGAGGGCGAAACCGCGCGGGGCGGTCGTCGCGGGAGCGGCGGGACCTGCCGCGGGGGCGGCGGGAGCGGTCGCTGCCGGGGCGGCGGCGCGGGGAGTCGCGGCGGGACGGACGGTGGTGGTCGCGGGGCGGTCGAGAACGGCGGAGATCGACATGAGGAGAAAGTCCTTGAGTGTGTGAACCCGGGTGTCAACGAGAGCGGGGTTCGACGGGAGGTAGAGGCCGAAGGCCGGAGTGCGGTGCCGGGGCGCGCGTGATCGACGCGGGCGTCAGGCAACCGGGGGACGACGTCGGTATTCAGAAACCGAGGTGGTCCGAGCGAGGGTCGCTGTTAGCGGCACATTCGACAACACATCGCAACGCGGCCGGGCATCATCATGCCGGCAGTCCTGTTCGCCTCCCGGGCGGACAGAGAACGCGCGTTGAGAGTCATGGGGGGATTATGACGCAGCATGTCGGATGGAGTCAAGTCGACCGGGACGCCGCGGCCCGATCATTCTGCGCTGTTCCTCGCGTGTCGAAGGGGGTCCCTTTGTGCACTCTGCAAGATCGGAGCCGGGATGCCGTCATCGGCGTAGCCTCTCGGTCATGGCCGACCTGCTTTTCGCCGACGACAAGACCGCGTCCCGCTACACCCTGCACAACGGCGACGACCTCGTCTCCGTCCTGGACTACCGCGACGACGGTCGCACCGTGGCCCTGACGCGCGCCTTCACCATTCCCACCTTCCGCGGACACGGGTATGCCGGGGTGATCACGGAACGGGCAGTCGATGCGATCGAGGCGGCGGGCGATCGCGAGATCCTGGCCGTCTGCTGGTACGTGGGGGAGTGGTTCGACGCCCACCCGGAGCGCTCGGGCCTTCTGCATCGGCGCCCTGCCTCCTGAGACCGTCGCCTAGGCAACGCGCGCTCGGGCGTCAACCCCTGCCTGAGCGGATGTCGACGCGACGAAGCTGAAGACGTCGAAAGGGGAAGTCATGACAGACGACCGCGACCTGCCCGAAGGCGTCATCGACGCCGATCCTCCCGGCGGCTGGGAAAGCGGCGCCGTCGCTGACGGCGAGACCGCAGAGCAGAACGAGCACGCGAAGGGTTCGTCGCGTCTGAACGACGCAGAGCCCTCGGACCCCATCGAAGGCGATGCCGCCAGCCAAGGCATCGACCCAGACCTGAGCACGGAGGACTGACATGACGGATGACACTCGGGCGCCTCAGCCCACCAGCGGGCCCGACGGAGGAGCGGACGCCGCGGATTCGGTGGGCGGCGCCGTCCACCAGGATCGCAAGCTCTCGGGCCCTGACGAGCAGTCGGAACCCGCGATGGACACCCACCCCACCGACGACGAGGCCCGGATCGCGGGCGTCGTCGTCCAGACGCGTGCCGACGTCGGGGACAAGAGCGAGGAGCGCATCGCCGACGTGCTGCGTCAGCGCTTCAACGACATCGGTCTGAACCTGGGCGACGACCGCATCCGCGCCCTCGCGGCCGAGGTCGCCGGATCCTGACCCACCGGGAACGCCCCGCACCGGAAAGACCCGGCGGCGGGGCGTTTTCGCATCCGAAACCGGTGCCTGCCGGGCGTTTGCTGCACGCCGATGTCGGAGGGGCGACGTACCGTGTCTGCATGCGGATCCTGCACACCTCCGACTGGCACATCGGGCGCTCCTTCCACGGGCACTCGACGCTCGACGCCCTCGGGGGCGTTCTCGAGGTTCTCGTCGCGCAGGTGCGCGAGCACGCGGTCGATGTGGTGATCGTCGCGGGTGACGTGTTCGACTCCGCGGCCCCCTCGGCAGCCTGCTACCCGGTGCTCTCGACCACCCTGGCGGCGCTCGCCGACGCCGGCGCCCGGGTCGTCGTCACCAGCGGCAACCACGATTCCGCAGCCCGCCTCGGCTTCCAGTCCGCTCTTCTGCGCGACGAGATCACGGTCATCACCGATCCCCGTGCCGTCGGCACCCCGCTGACCGTCGTCGACGAGCACGGTCCCGTCCACATCTACGGCATCCCCTACCTCGAGCCCGCCATCGTTCGACACCTGTGGGACGGCGTCGAGCTGCGCAGCCAGGCGCAGACCGTGCAGCACGCGCTAGACCTCGTCCGCGCCGACCTCGCGAAGCGAGGCGGACGCTCGGTGGTCGCGGCGCACTGCTTCGCCGCGGGCGTCGATGCCACGCCGGGTGTCGAGCGCGAGATCCGGCAGGGAGGCCTCGACGTCGTCCCGCTCCCCGCGTTCGACGGCCCTGATTACGTCGCCCTCGGCCACATCCACGGTCGTCAGCAGGTGTCCCCGCGCGTCCGTTACGCCGGGGCTCCGGTCCACTACAGCTTCGGAGAGGCGGGAAAGCCCCGCGGTTCGTGGCTCGTCGACCTCGATGCCGAGGGGCTCGCCGACGTGACCTGGCTCGAACTGCCCGTGCCCCGCCCGCTCGTGACGCTTCGCGGCCGCCTCGATGAGCTGCTCACCGACGAGCGTTTCGCCCCACACGACGAGCACTGGGTGCGTGCCGAGTACACGGATTCCACGCCGCAGCCCGATCCCATGCGCCGTCTGCAGGCGCGCTTCCCCTGGTGTGCAACAGTGGTCCACCTGCCCGCCGAGACGCGCGCCGACGACCGGATCGGCTATGCGCAACGCGTGCGTTCAGCCCGCGACGATTCCGAGATCATCGACACGTTCCTCGCGCACGTGCGCGAGGGAGAGGGCGCGTCCGAGGTCGAGCGGGAGCTCATCCGCGACGTGCTCGACGCTCGGTCCGTCGCGGAGGCGAACGTATGAAGCTCCACAGCCTCGTACTCGAGGGGTTCGGCCCGTTCCTCGAGGCGCAGACGGTCGACTTCGACGCGTTCGCGCCGGACGGCATCTTCCTCATCACGGGTCGCACCGGCGCGGGCAAGTCCAGCGTGCTCGACGGTGTCTGCTATGCCCTGTACGGAGGCGTACCGCGCTACGACGGCGCCGAGCGCCGCTTGCGCAGTGATCACTGCGAACCCGATGACCCCACCCGCGTCACGCTCGAGTTCAGCGCCGAGGGCGAGCGGTGGCGCGTGACTCGCTCGCCGGAGTTCGAACGACCTAAACGGCGCGGCGGGGGGACCACGAAAGAACCGCATCGCGCCCTGCTCGAGATCCTCGCCCCCGAGGGCTGGACCGGTGTGGCCGCACGCCCGGTCGACGTCGCCGCACGCCTCGACGAGATCCTCGGCCTCAGCCAGCAGCAGTTCCTGCAGGTCATCCTGCTCGCGCAGAACAGGTTCGCCCGGTTCCTGCTCGCCAAGAACGACGAGCGGCTGAGCCTGCTGCGGACGCTCTTCGGTACGCGCTCCTTCGAGCACTACGCGGCCGACCTCGACGAGCGGCGTAAGAACGCGGCGCAACGTCTCGCCGCCGAGGGTGTCGAAGTCGCGACGCTCCTCGACGAGGCCGAGCGTCTCGCCGCCGAGCTGGAGGCCGAGGGGGGCTCGGCTCCCGCCGACGTCGGCGAGCCCGCGGTGGGGGCGCCGCTCGGCGTGAGCGACCGGCTGGGTCGCATCGTCCGAGCCGTGGAACGCGCGGACTATCGCGTCGAGACCGCACTGCGCGAGCGAGAAGACAGCGACGCGCGCGTCGACCAGGCCCTGGCCGCCCACCGCGAAGCGACCACTCTGCACGAACGCCAGCAGGATCGCGCGAGACTGCGCGATCGTCTGAGGGCCCTCGACGCCGACGAGGCGCAGATCGCCGCCGCGCGCGAGGAGTCACGCGCCGCGGCCGAGGCCGAGACGATGCGCGCCGCCATCGATGCGGCCGAGGCGGCACGCGCCGCGCTCGCCTCGGCTCGACTCACCGCCGACAGTGCGAGAGACAAAGCCCGCCGGCTCTCGGAGCCGAGCGGCGCCGGCGCTGCCGTCGGACGCCCGGAGAACGCGGACGTCGCCACGAGACCCGACGACGGCTTCGCCGATCGCGCCCTGCTCGTCGCGCGCGACGACGATCTCACCGCGCTTCTCGCGCGCGGGGAGTCCGCGCTCCGCGCCGAGGCCGAGCTCGGCGAGCTCGAGGTCGAGCTCGACCGGCTCGCAGCCCTCGTCGCCCGCACCGCCGCCGACCGCGACGCCCTCGTCGAGGGACGCGCCGAGGTTCCCGAGCTCCTGCAGGCTCTCGACGAACGCCTGGAGCAACTCGCCGGCGCCGAGACCCGGAAGGCCACCGCGACCACGGCACGTGACGATCTGGTTCGGCGGGTGGAGGCCGCGCGTCGGGCGGCACGCCTGCAAGAAGAGCGCGACCAGGCCGATCTCGCCTCGCTCGTCCGCGCCGACGAGGTGCAGCGCGCTGTCGACGCCTGGACGAGCCTCCTGCGTCGGCGCCTCGCCGGCGCGGCCGTCGAGCTCGCCCACGACCTCGTCGACGGAGAGCCGTGCGCCGTGTGCGGTGCCCGGGAACACCCCGCCCCCGCTCGCGGCGACGAAGACCCGGTGACCGATGACGAGATCACCGCCGCCGAAGACCGCAAGAACGCAGCGGTCGAGCACGACCGACTCGCCTCCGACGCTGCACGCGTCGCACGCGACGCTCACGCGCTCGCCGCAGCCCTCGCGGGAGGCGAGAGCGTCGACGCGCTCGAGGCACGTCTGGTCGAGACCGAGAAGATGCTCGCCGCAGCCCTGGCCGATGTCGCCGAGCTCGACACCGTCCGCTCCGAACGCTCGCGCGCTGTCGACCTCGATGCAGCCATCGTGGAGCGCATCGACCACCTCGCGAACACGCTCGCGAGCGCGCGACAGGATCTCGCTCTCGCCGAGCAGAGGGTGACGAGCCTGCGGTCCGAGGTCGCTTCCGCACGTGCAGGCTTCGATAGCGTGGCCGCGCGCCAGCGCGATCTGCGGTCCCGACGAGATGCGGTGCGCGAGCTGGTCGTCGCGCAGGACGCCGTTCGTGCCGCGACCGCCCGCGACCGCGAGGCAGCGGACACCGTGGCGACCCTCGTGCGCGAGAGCTCCTTCTCCGACGTCGATACCGTCGTGCGAGCCCTCCGTCCCGCCTCCGAGCGGCGCCGTCTCGACACGGCCATCGCCGAGCACGATGCGGCGGTCGCTTCCGTCCGCCAACGGCTGCTCGAACTCGAACTCGTCCTCGTCGACGCCCCCGACGAACCGGTGGACCCCGCCCCGTACGCCGACGCCGTCTCTCTCGCGCGCGAGCAGCTGCAGCGCGCCACGGCTGAGCATGCGTCGGCTCGTGCCCTGGCGGATCGCTTACGGGGACTCGCTCAGCGCGCCGATGCCGCCCACGCGTCGGTGGCGACGCTGACCGACGAGCATGCGGTTGTCGCTCGTCTCGCCGACACCGTCGCCGGGCGCGCCCCGAACACGCGTCGCATGACCCTCGAGACCTTCGTGCTCGCCGCGGAACTCGAAGAGATCGTGGCCGCTGCCAACCTGCGCCTCGACCACATGTCGTCCGGTCGGTACCGTCTCCAGCACACCGACGCGCTGGCCGCTCGCGGAGCGGCCAGCGGACTCGGGCTCGAGGTGGTCGACGCCTTCACGGGGCAGAGTCGACCCCCGCAGTCGCTGTCGGGTGGCGAGACGTTCCTCACCTCGCTCGCCCTGGCCCTCGGTCTCGCCGAGGTCGTGACGGCGCGGGCTGGGGGCATCCGGCTCGACACGCTTTTCATCGACGAGGGCTTCGGCTCGCTCGACGACGACACGCTCGACCTCGCGATGCGGACCCTCGACGAGCTGCGACAGGGCGGGCGCACGGTCGGCGTCATCAGCCATGTCGCGGCGATGAAAGACCAGCTCCCCGCGCAGTTGCACGTCGCGGCCACGCCGAGGGGTCCGAGCGTGATCCGGCAGGACGCCCCGGCGCTGATCGGCTGAAAGAGGCGGTCCGGCCGGGGCGCGGGCGCGCGAAGCTCGTCGTCCCGCGCCGTCTGACAGACTCCCGCTCTAGGCTGGTCTCATGCGCAAGAGCACCCTGTGGACCGTCCTCGGCGTCGTCGTCGCCGTGATCATCGCGTGGGTGCTCGTGAACATCCTCTTCTCGCTCATCGCGTTCGTCTTCCGCCTGCTCGCCGTCGCGGTGGTCGCGCTGATCGTCTTCTTCGTGCTGAGGGCGGTCTTCGCCCGCCGAGAAGTCGACTGACGCTCTCGATCACGGGGGCGATCCCGCGCCCTCGCGCAAGCCCGAATCCGGTGTCCGAGCCCCGGAGTACCGTCGGCAGCGATGACTCCTCCCTCTTCCGCGCCCACGGACTCCGCCCACCCGCCCACCCGTGACATCGTGCTGTCACCGAAGCATCGATGGCGCGCGTACTGGGTGGCGGTGGCGGTCGCCGCGCTGACGATCCTCGACCTCACCAAGGTCAACGTCGCTCTGCCCTCGATCGAGGCGGCGCTCGGTGCCGGGCCGACCGAGCTGCAGCTCGTGGTCTCGGGATACATCCTCACCTTCGGCCTCGTGCTCGTTCCGGCCGGGCGCCTGGGTGACTTCCGCTCGCGGCGCATGCTCTTCCTCGTCGGCCTGTCGCTGTTCCTCGTCACGAGCCTCGCGTGCGCCCTCGCGCCGAACACGACCGTGCTCCTCGTCGCCCGCCTGCTGCAGGGCGTGGCGGCAGGCATTCAGATGCCCCAGGTGCTCGGTCTCGTTCAGCAGCTGTTCCAGGGCAAAGAACGAGGCCGTGCCTTCGGCCTGTTCGGTGCGACGATCGGCATCGCGACGGCCTTCGGCCCGACCCTGGGCGGTCTGCTCATCGCCCTGGGCGGAGACACCGACGGCTGGCGGCTCATCTTCTGGATCAACGTCCCGCTCGTCGCCATCGTCATCGCCCTGGCGGCGTGGTTCCTTCCTGACACCCGCACCAGATCGCACCGGAAGCTGGATCTCGATCCGGTCGGCGTGGTGCTCTTCGCACTCACGATCCTGTCGCTGATGTGGCCGTTCCTGTTCACCACGGGCAGCCCTGACGACGACCCGAACCGCTGGTGGTTCCTGGTGGCGTCCCTCGTCTTCGCGGCGGGATTCGTGTTCTGGGAGCGTCGTTACGCAGAGCGGGGACGGATGCCGCTCATGCCGTTCTCGATCTTCTCGCTCTCGTCCTACCGCAACGGCGTGCTCATCTCGACCGCCTACTTCTCCGCCGTCCCCGCCATGTTCCTGCTCGGGACGCTCTTCCTGCAGGGTGGTCTGGGTCTGGAACCGGTGTTCGCGGGGATGGTCACGATCGGTTTCGCCGTGGCATCCGCGTGGAGTTCGTGGATCGGCGGAAACCTCGTCACCCGACTCGGGCGCCCTCTCGTGGTGTGGGGCATCGCGGGCATGGTCGTCACGGCCGGCGGCCTCGTCCTGGTCGCCCTCTTCACGCCCCCGGAGTGGACCCCGTGGGCGATGGCGGCCGTCATGACCCTCGGCGGCTTCGCGGGCGGTCTCGTCATCTCGCCCAATCAGACCCTCACCCTCGCCGATATCCCGGTAAAGAGCGGCGGTGTCGCCGGATCGGTGGGTCAACTGGGACAGCGGATCGGCACCGCGGTCGGTACGGCCGTCGCTCTCGCCCTGTTCTACGCGACGGTCTACCGCGAACAGGGGAGCGTCGACGATACGGCGGTGCTGTACCACGACGCCTACGCGTCGGGAATGATCACGGTCGGCGTCTTCTTGGCGCTCGCCCTCATCGTGGGGGTCACCGACCTCGCGGGTCGTGCGCGGTCGGGCTCGCAGACGCCCTAGGTGCGTCCGGGCCCGGCCGGCTCAGACGCCGTATCGGGCGCGGATCTCGGCGCGCAGTTCGTGGCTGCACCGTTCGACGACGTCATCCCACAGCTCGGTGGCGCCGTCCTGTGCGCGGTCCGAGACCGCGCGGAGGATACGGATGGGCACGCCGAACTGCTGCGCGACCCAGATGAGCGCGTAGGACTCCATGTCGACCAGGCGTGCGCCGAGACCCCGGATCAGGCGCACAGCCTCTGCGTCGTCGACGAAGTGGTCGCCGGTCGCGATGACCATACCCTCCGAGCCGGTCTCGACGCGGGAGGGAAGCGACACGTGCTCGCCGAAGGTGCCGTCCAGGCCCTTCACGTCGTGCTGGATCGCCGCGGAGATGTCGTAGATGCCGCCGGCGACCTCATCGTCGATCGCCCCGGCCGTGCCGACAACGACGATCTCGTCGTACTCGCCCCCGCACAGAGCCCGGGTGAGCGCGTACGCGGCGGGGATCTTCCCCACCCCGGTGAGCAGGCGCTCGAAACCGGGGATCTCCGCCTCGAAAGCGGTCAATTCGGACGCATGGGCGGCGACGAGGAGCTTCACCCCCTCATTCTCGCCGAACTCGCGCGACCGTCATGCCGAGTCCGCGCGCGAGGAGCACCCGCAGCGGGCACTCCTCGCGCGAACGACGGCGTCAGGCCTGTGCGGACTCGGATGCGGCCGACAGGCGCGCGATCTCGTCACCCGTCAGCTCAAGGCTGGCGCTGGCGAGAAGGTCCGCGACCTGCTCCACCTTCGACGCGCTCGCGATGGGCGCGGCCACGGTCGGCTGGGCCCGCAGCCACGCCAGCGCCGTGGTCGCAATCGAGGCACCGTGCGCCTCGCCGATCTCCTCCAGCGTGTCGATCAGCGCGAGCCCGGCGGGAGTGGCCAGCTTCGCCGCGCCTTCCGCGCGGGGCGAGTCGCTCGTGGCCTCCGCCGAACGGTACTTGCCGGTCAGGAATCCGCTCGCGAGCGCGTAATAGGGAACGAGCGACATGCCGTACTGCTCTGCGACGGGCACGATCTCGCTCTCGACCTCGGTGCGGTGCACGAGGTTGTAGTGCGGCTGAACGGCGACCGGCAGGTCGGCTCCGGACGCCTCGGCGAGGGAGATCCACTCTCGGATGCGGGCCGCGGTGTAGTTGGATACCGCCACGTAGCGGACGAGGCCGTCACGCACGAGGTCGGCGAAACCGGCGACGGTCTCTTCGAGCGGTGTCTCGGCGTCGTCGAAGTGGGCGTAGTACAGGTCGATGGTGTCGACGCCGAGGCGCTTCAGAGAGGCCTCCGCAGCGGCCCGGATGTTCTGCGCGCCCAGTCCGCGGAACTCGGGATGCTGGCTGACCTTCGTGGCCACCACGACGTTCTCGGGCTTGCGGGAGGCCAGCCACTCGCCGATGAGGGTCTCGCTCTCGCCGCCCGAGTTGCCGGGTACCCACGCGCTGTAGGCGTCGGCGGTGTCGATGAAGTTGCCGCCGCCGGCGTGGAAGGCGTCGAGCACCGCGAACGAGGTGTCTCGGTCGGCGGTCCATCCGAAGACGTTGCCGCCCAACGAGAGGGGGAGGATGTCGAGGTCGCTGCGTCCGATACGCGTCATGATGCCCTTCCGGTCGAAACTGTCGATGTGAGGGTCAACGACGACCGTCCGAGGGCATTCCCGCGACGCGCGGGTTCAGCTGCCTCCGGAGAGGATGCCGACCAGTCCGCTGATGAGCAACCACAGCCCGATGCCCGCGCCGGCGATCCAGATGACGACGGTCCCCGCGGGGTATTTTTTCTTCCCGTCGGGGCTGCCCGGGGTTTCGGGGGCGCTCACGAGCGCACCATCGTGATGATCGAGACGATGAGCACAGCGAGACCTCCGATGACGGCGATGGCGGCGATGACGGGACCTCCGCCGGCGAGGTAGGCGGCGACGCCGAGGGCGAGGAACAGGACGGCCAGCACGATGCCGATGATCTGGTAGACGCGATAACGTCGGCTGACCTGCGTCGTCTTCTGTTCGCTCACGGTTCCCCCTCTGCTCCCAGGCTACCGAAAAGCTGTGCGCCTCCTGAGCCGATGATGCGGGGAATCGCCCGAGTATGCCCATCGCGGCGTAGCGTGGGCGCATGGCGCGCCCCGTACCCGATCCCGTCCGCCCCGGCCAGGAGTCCGTGTGGGACTACCCCCGTCCGCCGCGCGTGGAGCGCGTGCGCAAGCGCGTGCAGATCGACTTCGGCGGCGCCCGCATCGCCGACACCGACGATGTCGTGCGGGTGCTCGAGACGAGCCACCCGCCGGTGTACTACGTGCCGATCGCCGCGTTCGGGGATGCCCTGACCCTCGGCGAGGGCGCCTCGTTCTGCGAGTTCAAGGGTGGCGCCCGGTATTTCGACGTGCACGGCGGCGGGGGAGCGGTCGCCCCTCGAGCCGCGTGGAACTACCCGCACCCCATGCCCGGATACGAGCTGCTCGAAGACCGCGTGGCCGTCTACGCGGGCCCCATGGATCGCGTGGTGCTGGGCGGCGAGACGGTCGAACCCCAGCCGGGCGGCTTCTACGGCGGCTGGGTCACGAGTGACCTCGCCGGTCCGTTCAAGGGCGTCCCCGGGTCGATGGGCTGGTAGCCCGCGTCCCACCACCCGGAACGTGCCTCGACCGGATGCCGTGGCTCAGTCCCCGCGGAACGCCTGCGGCACCGACGCGTGCAGGTCGGCGAGCCATGCGCGGGCGTTGCCGTCGGAGGGGGCACGCCAGTCACCGCGAGGCGAGAGAGAACCGGCGGGCGACACCTTGGGCCCGTTCGGGATCGCGGTGCGCTTGAACTGTGCGAACCCGAAGAACCGCTTGAGGAAGACGTCGAGCCACCTGGCCACGGTGACGAGGTCGTACGCCGGGCGTTCTTCCTCGGGGTAGCCGGGGGGCCAGGCGCCGGCATCCGGATCCTTCCAGGCGTGCGCCGCGAGGAAGGCGATTTTCGACGGTCGGAACCCGAAGCGGAGCACGTGGTACAGCGTGAAGTCGTGGAGGTTGTAGGGGCCGATCCGGTCTTCGGTGGACTGCATGCGGCCGTCCTGCCCCGCGGGCACCAGCTCGGGGCTGATCTCGGTGTCGAGCACGGCCTGCAGAACGTGAACGGTGTCGTCGCTGAGCTCACCCGAGGAGATCACCCAGCGGATGAGGTGCTGGATGAGCGTCTTGGGGACGCCGGGGTTCACCGAGTAGTGGCTCATCTGATCACCCACGCCGTACGTGGACCACCCGAGCGCGATCTCGGACAGATCGCCGGTACCGACGACGATCCCGTTGTTCTGGTTCGCAAGGCGGAAGAGGTAATCGGTGCGCAGACCCGCCTGCACGTTCTCAAAGGTGACGTCGTGCACGGGCTGACCCGATGCGAAGGGGTGCCCCATACGAGAGAGCATCTCGGTCGCCGCCGGGCGGATGTCGATCTCTTCGATCGAGGCGCCGACGGCCGTCGCCAGGGCGATCGCGTTGCCCTTTGTCTTCTCGCTCGTCGCGAAGCCGGGAAGCGTGTAGGTGAGGATGTCGCTGCGCGGACGCCCCATCCGGTCCATGGCGCGTGCGATGACGAGAAGGGCGTGCGTGGAATCGAGTCCGCCGCTCACCCCGAGCACGGGCCGCGGATTGCCGATGGCCTGCAGACGCTGCACGAGGCCCGACACCTGGATGTTGAACGCCTCGTAGCAGTCCTGCGCAAGCCGCGCGGCATCGTCGGGAACGAACGGGAACCGGTCGACGGCACGACGCAGACCGAGGTCGGCCGCGGGCGGGGCGAGCTCGAAAGACACCGTGCGGAACGCGGGCGAGGTGGTGCGGCGGTTGTCGTCGAACGTGCCCTGACGCAGGCGATCCTGACGCAGCCGGTCCAGGTCGACGTCGGCGACACTGCGCCGCGGTCCGTCGGGGAACCGTTCGGTCGTGGCGAGCAACTGCCCGCCCTCGTAGATCATGGTTTGGCCGTCCCACGAGACGTCGTTGGTCGACTCGCCCTGGCCCGCGGCGGCGTAGACGTAGGCGGCGAGGCACCGCATGGACTGCGACTGCGAAAGCAGGTTGCGATCGTCGGCGCGCCCGATCGTGATGGGGCTGCCCGACAGGTTCGCCAGGACGGTTGCCCCGGCCAAGGCTGCTCCGGATGACGGCGGGATCGGCACCCACACGTCTTCGCAGACCTCGGCGTGCACCGTCAGACCGGGCACGTCGACCGCGTCGAAGAGGAGGTCGGGGCCGAACGGCACGGTCTCGCCCGCGACGCGGATGTGCTGGCCGGACTGATCGTCTCCGCGGGCGTACCAACGGTGCTCGTAGAACTCGCGATAGGTCGGCAGGTACGCCTTCGGGGCGACGCCCAGCACCCGGCCGCGATGGATCGCGACAGCGCAGTTGAACAAGCGGTTGCCGTGGCGCAGCGGCGCCCCGACGAGCAGCACCGGGAGGAGGTCTGCGGATGCCAGCACCAGGCGCTCGAGGGCGGTCTCGACGGCGTCGAGCAGAGGATCCTGCATGACGAGGTCGTCGATGGCATAGCCGGTCAGGCACAGCTCGGGGAAGACCGCGACGGCGACCCCCTCGGCGTCGCAGGCGCGCGCCGAGTCGAGCACGGCGTCGGCGTTCGTGGCGGGGTCGGCGACCGCGACGGGAATCGTGCACGCGGCGACGCGCGCGAACCCGTGCCGGTACACGTTCTCGAACGGCAGATCGGTGATCACCCCCTCAGTCTGTCAGCACCCTCGGACACCGGGCAGCCCGGTTGCGCGGGGCCCTCTGGGTGGACGGGCGGCGGCCGATGTCGGTGGCCCCGGTTAGCGTGGAACACCATGCGGTACATCGAGCAGAACGGGCGCATCGTCTGGAGCGCCAGCGACCTCAAGGCGGCGGCCGAGTGCGAGTTCGCGTGGCTGCGCGCGATCGACGCGAAGATCGGGCGCATCGCCCCGGTCGACGACCCCGAAGACGCCACCCTCGAGCGCGCGGCGCGATTGGGGACCGCGCACGAGCTGCGCGTGCTCGACGACGACCGCGCCCGCTTCGGCGCGGCGGTGCGCGAGATCCCCGCGGCGCGATCCTCCGACGCCGAGGCGCTCGCCGAGGCCGTGCGTCTGACCGACGAGGCGCTCGCCGACCCGTCCGTCGAGGTGGTCTACCAGGCCGCGTTCGCCACCGACGAGTTCGTCGGATTCGCCGACTTCCTGGTGCGTGAGCCCGAGACGTCGACCCCCGGACCGCGGCGGTGGATCGTGCAGGACACCAAGCTCGCGCGCCGCGCGCGCGTGACGGCGCTCATGCAGCTCGCCGCCTACGTCGACCAGCTCGACCGTCTCGGCGTCCCGCGCTCCGACGAGGTGCAGCTGCTGCTCGGAGACGGTTCGACGAGCACGCATCGCGTCGACGACCTGCTCCCCGTCTTCGGCCTGCGCCGCGAACGACTGCGCGCCCTGATCGCCGACCGCCGGGTCGACCTGGGCACCGCGGGCCCCGTGATCGCGTGGGGCGACCCGCGCGGAGATCTCGGCGTCATCGCGTGCGGCCGATGCGCCACGTGCGAGCTCGAGGTCGTCGCCCACCGCGACCTGTTGCTCGTCGCGGGCATGCGGCCCGTTCAGCGCGATCGGCTGCGGGCGGGCGGCATCGCCACGATCGATGCGTTGGCCGCTGCTGCGGCCCCTCCCACGGCCATGAGCGCCGACACGTTCGCATCGCTGCGTACGCAGGCCCGCCTGCAGCTCGAGAGTCCGGCCGGTGTCCCGGGTGGCGACGCGCCCGCCCACGCCGTACCGACGTTCGAGGTGGTCGCGCCGAAGTCGCTCGGCGTGCTGCCTCGGCCCGACCACGGTGATCTCTTCTTCGACTTCGAGGGCGATCCGCTCTATAGCGAGGGCGCAGGCGAGCACTGGGGCATCGACTACCTCTTCGGATGGGTCGACACCCGCGAGAGCTACGGGGCCCTGTGGGCGCACACCTTCGACGAAGAGCGCGTCGCCCTCGAGCGGTTCCTCGACATGGTGGCATTGCGCCGCCAGCAGTACCCGGGCATGCACATCTACCACTACGCCCCCTACGAACCGACGCACCTGCTCACGATGGCGGCGCGCTACGGCGTCCGCGAGGCCGATGTCGATCGGCTCCTGCGCGACGGTGTCTTCGTCGACCTCTACCCCGTCGTCCGACGAGCCCTGCGGGTGGGGTCGCGCTCGTACTCGATCAAGAAGCTCGAGCCGCTGTACATGGGCGACGAGGTCCGCACGAGCGACGTGCAGCGCGGCGACGACTCCATCGTGAGGTACGTCGAGGCTCGGGCTCTCGCCGCCGACGGCGACACTGCGGCCGCGCTCCGCGTGCTCGACGACCTCGCGGACTACAACCGTTACGACTGCGTCTCGACCCGGCGTCTGCGCGACTGGCTCGTCGATCGCGCGCGGGAGTCGGGGGCCGTGCCCGCGCGGGGAGCCGAGCCCGACGAGCAGGCCTACGAGCCGTCGCCGCGCGCGACCGCCCTGCAGCGGTGGGCCGCCGACGCCGGCGAGCCCGACGGTACAGCGCTCCGCCTCGCCGCGGCCGCGATCGACTACTACCCCCGCGAAGAGAAGACGTACTGGGCCACGCACTTCCTGCGTCTGCGCGAGCCGCTCTCGGTCTGGGAAGAGACCCGCGACGTCGTCGTGGTCGATGCCGCGCGCTCCCGCGTCGTCACCGATTGGCACTTCCCCGAGTCGGGTCGCGGCTCGGAGCGCCGACTCGTCGAGTTGCGCGGAGAGGTCGCGCCTGGAACGCGACTCAGCGTGGACGGCGAGCCCTTCGCGGTCTACGACCTGCCCGCGCCCTTCCCGCTCGAGACCCGCCCGCGGTGGATCCACGGTGCGCGCCGGGTCTCCGTCCGCGAGGTGCTCGACGACGGGGTGATCGTCGAAGAGACCGCCGCCGATGGCGCGACGTGGGACGACCTGCCGCTCGCCCTCACGCCTCCCGCACCCCCGCGTGCGGGAAACCAGCAGAAGGCGATCGACGCCTGGGCCGACGCAGTCCTCGCCGCCGCTCCCCGGATCCCCGCGGGAGCCGCCGCCGACATCCTGCGCCGCGTTCCTCCGCGCACGCTGTCGGGTTCCCTCGCTCCGGTCACGAGCGTCGACGGGGCGAGCGGCGACGACGAGGTCACCGCCATCGCGCGGACCGTCGCCGACCTCGACCACAGCTACCTCGCGGTTCAGGGCCCTCCCGGCACGGGGAAGACCTACGTGGGCTCGCACGTGATCGCTCGCCTGGTCGCCGAGCGCGGCTATCGCATCGGGGTCGTGGCGCAGTCCCACGCGACCATCGAGCACATGCTCGATCAGGTCATCGCGGCCGGTGTGCCGGCATCCCGGGTCGGGAAGGCCCCGAAAGACCCGAGCGCCCCGCACGCCTTCACGGTGCTGCCCAAGAACGGCGTCGCGGCGTTCACCGCCGAGAACGCCGCGACCGGCTTCGTCGTCGGGGGCACGGCGTGGGACTTCAGCCACGAGGCGCGCATTCCGCGCGGCAGCCTCGATCTGCTCGTGATCGACGAGGCGGGGCAGTTCTCGCTCGCCTCCACGATCGCGGTGTCGCTCGCGGCGCAGCGTCTGCTTCTGCTGGGCGACCCGCAGCAGCTTCCTCAGGTCAGCCAGGGCACGCACCCCGAGCCCGTCGACACCTCGGCCCTCGGCTGGATCATCGACGGCGCCGAGGTGGTGCCGGACGAATTCGGGTACTTCCTGGCGCGGACTCGCCGCATGCACCCGGCCGTCGCCGGGCCGGTGTCACGGCTGTCGTACGAGGGGCGTCTCGCCGCGCACCCCTCCACCGCGCTGCGTCGCCTCGACGGTGTCGAACCCGGCGTGCACGTCGTTCCGGTGCGCCACAGCGGCAACTCGACGTTCTCGACCGAAGAGGCGGCCGAGGTCGCACGCCTGGTGTCCGAACTCGTCGGACGAGAGTGGACGGGCGCCGAGGGGGGAGCGGGCGATTCCGCCACCGTGCACGAACCCCGCGCACTGCGGGCCGACGACATCATCGTCATCACCCCGTACAACGCCCAGCAAGTCGCTGTCGAAGAGGCGCTCGCGGCGGCGGGCTTCCCCGACGTGCCCGTGGGCACGGTCGACCGGTTCCAGGGCAAAGAGGCCGTCGTCGCGATCCTGACGCTCGCCGCGTCGTCGGGCCGCGAGGCACCGCGTGGACTGGAGTTCCTGCTGCTGCGCAACCGCATCAACGTCGCGATCTCCCGCGCGATGCAAGCCGCCTACGTCGTGTACTCGCCGGCCCTGCTCGACGACCTGCCGCGGACCCCGGAGGGGGTCGCACGGCTCAGCGGATTCGCTCGACTGGTCGGAGCTCAGGCCGTGCCGTAGAGGCGGTCGCCCGCGTCGCCGAGGCCGGGCACGATGTACCCCTTCTCGTTGAGGCGCTCGTCGACGGCGCCGAGTACGAGGGTGACATCGTGACCCTCGACCTGCTTCTCGATCGCCGCGACGCCCTCGGGGGCGCCCAGCAGGCAGATCGCGGTGACGTCTTGCGCTCCGCGTGCGAAGAGGAAGTTGATGGCCGCGCCGAGCGAGCCTCCAGTCGCGAGCATCGGGTCGAGCACGAAGCACTGGCGGTCGCTGAGGTCGTCGGGCAGGCGCTCCGCGTACGTCGTCGGCTCGAAGGTCTCTTCGTCGCGCACCATGCCGAGGAACCCGACCTCGGCGGTGGGGAGGAGCTTCACCATGCCCTCGAGCATGCCGAGGCCGGCACGCAGGATCGGCACGACGATCGGGCGGGGCTCACTGATCTTCACGCCCATCGTCTTGGTGACCGGGGTCTGGATCTCGATCGGGTCGACGCGAACGTTACGGGTCGCCTCGTAGGCGAGGAGCGTCACGAGCTCCTCGGTGAGCTGGCGGAAGACCGGAGACGAGGTCTGCACGTCACGCAGCACCGTGAGCTTGTGGGTGATGAGCGGGTGATCGGCGACGTGGACACGCATAGGCTCAAGGCTAACCGCTCCACCCGCACGCCACCGCCCCCGATTTCCGGAGTCTCCGTGACGCCCACCGCCGTCGACCTCGCCGCGATGCGGCGGGCGTTAGAGCTCGCCGACGCCGCCGCTGCCGACGGGGACGTCCCGGTGGGTGCCGTCGTCATCGACGCCTCCGGTCGCATCATCGGCGAGGGGCGCAACCTCCGCGAGGCCACGGGGGATCCCACCGCGCACGCCGAGGTCGTGGCGTTGCGCGAGGCCGCGCGAGAACTGGGCTCCTGGCACCTGGCCGCCTGCACGCTGGTCGTCACCCTCGAGCCCTGCGTGATGTGCGCGGGGGCGATCCTGCAGGCGCGCATCGATCGTGTCGTCTTCGGATCGTGGGATGCCAAGGCCGGAGCCGCGGGATCCCAGTACGACGTCCTGAGAGACAGGCGTCTTCCCCACCGGGTCGAGGTGGTCGGCGGTGTCGAGGAGGATCGGGCCGCCGCGCAGCTCCGGGCGTTCTTCGAGGATCGCCGCTGATCGCTCAGCGCGGGAGCAGGGGAAGGACCTCGGCTCCGATCTGATCGGCGTGTTCCACGTCGCGCAGGTCCATGAGCTGGAAGTACACCCGCTCGGCGCCGAGGTCCCGCAGTCGTTCCACCTTCTCGGCGACCTGCTCGGGCGTGCCGACGATGTTGGCGCCGTCGTCGAAGTCCTCGCGCGACCGGCCGATCGCCTCGGCCCTGCGCGCGATCTGCGCGTCGTCCGCCCCGACGAGGGTTGGCAGTGCGACCGAGAGTTTCAGCGTCTGCGGGTCGCGGCCAATCGCCTCGCACGCGGCGCGCACGACGGCGAACTTCTCGGCCACCACGTCTTCCGAGACGAAACCGATGTTGAACTCTGTCGCGTATCTCGCGGCGAGAGCGGGAGTGCGCTTCGGCCCGCCGCCTCCCACGATCACCGGCACCGGTGACTGCACCGGCTTCGGCAGCGCCGGCGCCTCGTCGAGCGTGTAGTGCTCCCCGCGGAACGTGAAGGTGTCGGCATCCGGAGTCGACCAGAGACCCGTGACGACCTGGAGCTGCTCCTCGAGCAGGTCGAAGCGTTTCGCCGGGAAGGGGATGCCGTAGGCCGCGTGCTCGCGCTCGAACCAGCCCGTGCCCAGGCCCAGCTCGACGCGTCCGCCCGACATGGCATCGACCTGCGCGACCTGGATCGCAAGGATGGCCGGGACGCGGTACGTCACCGACGACACCAGGGTGCCCAGGCGGATGCGGGAGGTCTCACGGGCGAGGCCGGCGAGAGTCGTCCACGCGTCGGTGGGACCGGGGCGCGGGTCGCCCTCTCCCATGCGTAGGTAGTGGTCCGAGCGGAAGAAGCCGTCGAGGCCGTGCTGCTCGGCCGAGCGCGCGAACGCGAGCTGGTCGTCGTACGAGAAGCCCTGCTGGGGCTCGGTGAACAGGCAGTACTCCACGGGGGCCTCCGGAGTGGGACGGGGAACGGTCAGTCGGCGGAGCGCAGGATGATCGCCTCGGTCGGCGGTGCCGGGTTGGCGGGCCGGCCGACGTAGCCGATGTGCGTCAGCAGCGCCTGGCGGAACTGTGCCGGGCGCTCGAGGTGCGCGGAGTGGCCGGCTCCGTCGACGGGGACCTCGGTGACCTCGCCGCCCTTCTCCGCGTAGGCGGAGAGCACGTCCCTCGTCTGCGAGACCATGGGCTGTGCGGGCGCAACGTCGGCGCCGGGCCAGCCGGGGACCACACCGAGCGCTCCCAGGTGGTTGACGTCCGAGAACGAGGCGTCCGAGACGATCGCGTCTGCGGTGCCGTAGATCCACAGGATCGGGGGCTTCTCGGCCAGGTCGACGATGCCCGAGACATCCAGGTATTCCGGGGCCAGGGCGTTGAGCACCCCGGTCGTGCCGGGGGCGAAGCCCGGCCAGCTCGAGGTGGCGATCGAGTCGCCCGGGTAGTTGCCGGTCGCCGTGGAGGTCGACAGCATCGCCTCGACCCACACGTCCTCGTGCTCGCTCTGGTAGCCCGCGGCCACGTAGCCGGAGCGGAACACCGAACGTGGGGAGGTCGGGGCCTCGTCGGTGGTGTCGTGGTCGATGAGCCGCTGGACGAAGTCGGGGTTCGCGGCTCCCGCCCCCGCGCCGGCGTCGTCATCGTTCAGGCGCGATCCGTCGCGACGCGTGCCGCCGAAGCCGTACGGCGAGATGGGGGACTGCAGCGTGAGCGAGAGCACGGGGTGATCGAGCGCGTACTGCAGCACGACGGCTCCGCCCATCGACCAGCCCACGAGATGGGCGGCCCGGATGCCGAGGGCCTCGAGCGTCGCGTGCAGGTCGTCGCTGAAGTCACGCACCCCGCGGGTGGCGTCGATGGGGCTGTGCTCGGTACGGCCGAAGCCGCGCAGGTCGACGGCGAGGACGCGGAGCTCGCTCGGCAGATCCTGCATGATCTCCTGCCAGAACAGCGACGAGGCGACGTTGCCGTGCACGAAGACGACCGTGTGCTCGGGGGCGGTGGCCGGGTCGTCGCCGACGCGCTCGAGCACGTTCACCCCCAGCCGGTCGGTCTCGACCAGGCGCGCGGTGATGCCGTCGAAGAGAGTCATCGCTAGTCCTCCGTGTCGCTCGCCGGTGCTCCGGCACACCGTTTTCCGACTCTAACGCGCGCCCCTATCGGTCGCACTCAGACTTGCGCCCGCGCCGGGGGTCCGGTTCGTAGACTGACTCGCATGACGGATGCCACGACCTCGCTGCCCCCGATCGCGATCCTCGGAGCCGGTTCCATGGGAGGAGCGATCCTCCACGGCCTCGTCGCGGCTGGCCTCACCGGTGGCGGGGTCACGGCGACCAATCGTTCGATCGCGAAGGCCGCCGAGCTGGCCGACCTCGACGGCGTGACCAGCGTCGCTCTCGAGGCGAACCCGGCGGGCAACACCGACGCGGTGGCCGCCGCCGACATCGTGCTCGTGGGTGTCAAGCCTGCGATGGTGCCCGATCTGCTCGACGAGATCGCTCCGCACCTGCGCCCCGGCGCGATCGTGGTGAGTCTCGCCGCCGGTGTCACCCTCGCGACGTTCGCCGCTCACCTGGGCGGGGGCGTCGCCACCCTGCGGTCCATGCCCAACACCCCCTCCCTCGTCGGCAAGGGGGTCACCGGTCTGGCCGCGGGGCCCGCCGCGTCCTCCGCCGACGTCGACGTGGTCCGCGCCCTCTTCGAGACCGTGGGCTCGGTCGTGCAGGTCCCCGAATCGCAGATCGACGCCCTCTCGACCATCTCGGGCTCCGGCCCCGCCTACGTCTTCCTCCTCGTGGAGGAGTTCACCCGGGCCGCCGTGCGGATGGGCTTCGACGACGACCAGGCGCGCCTGCTCGCGGAGCAGACCTTCATCGGGGCGACGGCGCTCATGGCATCCGCCGACGTGGACCCCGCCGAACTGCGCCGGCGCGTCACCAGCCCGAAGGGGACCACCGAACGTGCCGTGGTCGTTCTGCAGGGCGCCCGACTCGACGACACCTTCACCACCGCCGCCGAGGCCGCCCTCGATCGGGCGAAGGAACTGGCCGAGGGGAACTGACCATGCGCCTGCGGTTCACCGGGACGATCTGGTACTGGCGCGGCCCCGCGCCGTTCCACTTCGTCACGGTGCCCGCAGCCGAGGCGGCGATGGTCGCCGAGGTCGCCGCGGTCGTGACATACGGGTGGGGGATGATCCCGGCATCGGTGACGATCGGCCGCACGACCGTGACCACCTCGCTGTGGCCGAAGGACGGGGGGTACGTCGTGCCGGTGAAGAAAGCGCTCCAGGATGCCGAGGCTCTCGGCGTCGACGACGAGGTCGAGGTCACGCTCGACATCGACGCCTGAGCCCGGCGCCGGCCCGTCAGCGGTCGAGCGAGGCGAACCGCTCGATGTCGGAGTTCGTCCCCGACACGATGATGAGGTCGTGGTTGGTGACGACCGTGTTCGCCTCGGCGTAGCGGAACGGCCGGCCGGGGCTCTTCACGCCCACCACGGTGACGTTGTACTTCGACCGCACGCCGGACTCGTTCAGGCCCACGCCGCGCACGAGCTTGGGCGGGTACATCTTGGCGAGCACGAAATCGTCGTCGAAGCGGATGAAATCGAGCATGCGACCGCTGACCAGGTGGGCCACGCGTTCGCCGGCCTCGGCTTCGGGGTAGATGACGTGGTTGGCGCCGACGCGGGCGAGGATCTTGCCGTGCGACTGCGAGACGGCCTTCGCCCAGATCTGCGGCACCTTGAGGTCGACGAGGTTGGCGGTGATGAGCACCGAGGCCTCGATGAGCGAGCCCACGGCGACGACAGCGACCTGGAAGTCCTGGGCGCCGATCTGACGCAGGGCGTCGATGTTGCGCGCGTCGGCCTGGACGGCGTGCGTGACGCGCTCCGACCACTTCTGCACGAGCTCGAGGTTGCCGTCGACGGCCAGGACCTCACGGTCGAGTCGGTCGAGCTCGCCGGCGCAGGCGGCGCCGAAGCGGCCGAGTCCGATCACCAGGACGGGCGCGTCACTGCGGATGCGTTCAACCAACGATGGGCCTTTCCACGGGGAGCGCGTACAGCTGCGATCGGGACGACGCAGCCACTGCCGCAGCGAGTGTCACTGTACCAATGCGCCCCATGAACATCGTGGCCGCCATCACGTACTTCGCGGCTTCGGGGAGCTCGGCGGTGAGGCCCGTCGACAAGCCCACGGTCGCGAACGCCGAGACGACGTCGAACAGCACGTGCTCGATGGGGGCGTCGGTGATGCGGCTGATCGTGACGGTCGAGAGGGCGACGATGGTCGCGCCCCACGCGACGACCGAGAGGGCGACGCGCTGCACGTCGCTGGGGATGCGCCGACCGAACGCCTGGACCGACGGACGGCCCTTCGCCTCGGAGAAGACGGCGAGGGCGAGGACGGCGAGGGTCGTGACCTTGATGCCGCCGGCGGTGGACGCGGAACCGCCCCCGACGAACATGAGCATCGACCCCACGATCAGGGTCGCGCCGTTGAGGTCGCCGATGTTGATGACGCTGAAACCGCCCGAGCGCGTCATGGCCGAGAGGAAGAACGCCTGGAACGTGGTGTCCCACGCATCCATGCTCCCGAATGTGAGGGGGTTGTCGTATTCCAGCAGCAGAATGACCCCGGCTCCGGCGAAGAACAGAATCACCGTGGTGATGATCGTGAGCTTCGCGTGCAGGGACCACAGGCGGAAGCGCCAGTAGTGCCGCCACAGCGTGAAGATCACCGGGAAGCCGATCGACCCCAGGAACACGCCCGCCATGAGCACCGAGAGCAGGAAGTAGTCCTGCGCGAACGGCGTCAGACCGTCGGCGTTCGGGACGAATCCTGTGTTCGTGAAGGCCATCGCCGCGTAGTACGGCGCCTCCCACAGGGCCACGAAGGGGTTGATCCCCCCGACCACGAGCGAGGGGTAGATGAGGACGCTGAGGCCCGCTTCGATGACGAGCGTCGACAGGGCCACCGTGCGGAGGAGCTGGCCGACCTCGCCGAGTCGCACCGTCTGCCCCTCGTTCACCGGACCGCCGTGCACGCGCAGGGGATTGCTGTCGCCGGCGGCGATGAGCTTCGCGCGCAGCCCCAGGCGCTTGGAGATGACCAGACCGAGGATCGAGGCCAGGGTCAGGACGCCCAGGGCGCCGACGTTGACGCCGATGTAGGTGATGACGCGACCCAGCGGCGAGAAGTCGGAGTACATGTTCAACGTCGACAGGCCGGTGACGCAGATCGTCGAGACGGCGGTGAAGAGCGCGTCGGCGAACGGGAGGCGTTCGCCGGTGGCCGAGGCGGCGGGAAGGGAGAAGAGCGCGGTGAACAGCGCGATGAGCGTCACGAACACCAGCACTGCGAAACGCGCCGGCGAAGCGGTCGTCAGATTCCGCAGTCGGTCCCATGCCTCGAACGCGATGCGACGCAGCCGCACCGCCCATCGAGCCTCGTTCGGCGTCGCCGCCATGCGCCGCTCCCTTCGGTGCCCGAACCCGAATCATGGTACTCGGGCCGGGGCGCCGCTAATCTGATGCCATGGCGGACATCTTCGACGTGATCGCTGACGGAACGCGTCGCGACATCCTTCAGCTGCTCCTCGACCGGGCGACCGGTGGCGAACGGGGGACGAGCGTCTCGCAGATCGTCGCGGCCCTCGGCGTGAGTCAGCCCACAGTCTCGAAGCACCTCAAGGTGCTGCGCGAGGCGGAGCTGGTCTCCGTCCGCGAAGAGGGCCAGCACCGGTTCTACAGCCTCGCGGTCGCTCCCCTCGACGAGGTCGACGACTGGCTCGTGCCGTTCTTCTCCATCGACGAAGAGCACGAGCCGGCTCTTCCCGATTCCGCGATGCATGCCGCCGAGGTGGTGGGCCGCGCCGCCGCGTCGGTCAAGCATTCCTTCTCGACCGCGTTCCGCAAGCTGCCGGGTCGGTGAGCGTCCCGGATGCCGCGGAATCCCGGCATCCGTGAAGCACATCCGTCACAGTGGGCCCATAGGTTTACAGCCGTCCCGGCCAGACCCTAGAGTGTGCTCAGCATCAGGAGGGTGAGTTCACCCGGGACGAGGGGTGAACGATGGCCGAGCTGCCGGACGTGCGGTTCTTGACGGTCGCCGAGGTCGCAGAGCTCATGCGCGTCTCGAAGATGACGGTCTACCGTCTCGTGCACGCGGGGGAGCTCCCCGCGGTGCGCTTCGGGCGCAGCTACCGGGTGCCCGAATCGGCCGTCGCCGAAGCCGTGCAACGACCGGTGTCCGACGTCGGCTAGACTGATCCGAGGCTTTTTTCCAACGCCTGCTGTTCCCGGGGGCCGAAATCGGCACCCAGACCCCGACTTAGTGAGGTTTTCCGTGGGTTCTGTCATCAAGAAGCGCCGTAAGCGCATGGCGAAGAAGAAGCACCGCAAGCTGCTTCGCAAGACTCGTCACCAGCGCCGCAACAAGAAGTAAAGCGGCCACCACACCGAGCGCCTGTCCGATTCGCGACGGGCGCTTCGTGTATCCGGTGCCGCCCGTCTCCCTCGGAGGAAGCATGCAGTCCATCTCGGTCCACGACCTGCACGCGGGGCGTGAGCGCCCTCTGATCGACGTTCGCGAAGAGCACGAGTTCGCCGCGGGCCACGTTCCCGGCGCCGTGAACCTGCCCATGTCCACCCTCGGCGAGCACCTCGACGAGCTGCCCGGCGAGCCCTTCGACGTCATCTGCCAGGCCGGCGGCCGATCGGCACGCGTCGTCGAGGCCCTCACCGCGCGCGGCCACGACGCGACGAACGTCGAGGGCGGCACGGGCGAATGGATCGCCTCGGGGTACGACGTCGAGTCCTGAATCGACCGCGGACACGCGCACCGCGTGCCGGGTCTCGCCCTTCTCCCGCCTCCTAGGATGGGAAAGGTGACGACCCTCACGCTGATCGGGAAGCCCGACTGCCACCTCTGCGACGTGGCGGAGCAGATCGTGGAGACCGTCGTCGGCGAGCTCCCCGAGGGAGCCGCCGACCGGATCGACATCGAGCAGGCTTCGATCGCCGACGACGCCGCTCTCTACGAGAAGTGGTGGGAGAAGATCCCCGTCGTCCTCATCGACGGGGAGCTGCACGCCCACTGGCGCGTGTCGGCCGACCGTCTCCGCGCCGCCCTTCTCGCGGCCGACACCCAAGGAGCCTCCGCGTGAGCATCCGTCACATCGTCCTGTGGAAGCTCTCGGCCGACGACGCCGACACGCGTGCGCTGCACGCCGAGCAGATCGCCGAGCGTCTCGTCGCCCTCGACGCGGTGATCGACGAGATCCAGCACATCGAGGTGGGGCGCAACGTCGTCAACCCGCAGTCGAACTGGGACGTCGCCCTGGTCAGCGAGTTCGCCGACGTCGATGCTCTCGAGCGCTATCAGGTGCACCCGGCCCATCAGGAGGTCGCGGCGTTCGTGCGCTCCGTGGTGGCCGAGCGGGCCTCGGTCGACTACCCGTTCTGAGCTCGGATCCGGCGTGGCCCGTCATCCGATCGGGCGGACCGTCGTCGGCACGACCGCCAGCGCCAGACGCACCGCGTCCCGGTCCTCGAGTCGCTGCTCGGGTGCATGTTCGACCACGACGCGGCTGCCGTCGCTCGTGAGGACGGTCGAACGGCGGACGCTGCCCAGGAAGATCGAGTCCTCGACCACTCCGTCCACGCCGGGCGCGTCCACGCCGACCAGGAGAACGTTCTCGGGACGGACGACGACCTCGCAGTGACCGTCGTGCGCCGATTCCGCCAGGGGGAGTTCCTGGCCCCACACCTCGACCGTGAGCCCCTCGACGATTCCGGGGACCGCGCTCACCGGCCCGAGGACCTCGGCGACCGCGGCGTCCGCGATGCGCGCGTAGACCTCGTCGGGGCCGCCCGCGGCCACGATGCGGCCCTGATCCATGACGACGAGATCGTCGGCGACGGCCGCGGCCTCGGCGGTGTCCCGCGTCGCCCACAGGGTCGTGACGCCGCGATCGCGAAGCTCTCGGACCAGCCTGTCTCGGGTCTCGGCGCGTGCGGTCGTGTGGAGCGCGGCGAGGGAGTCGTCGAGGACGAGGGCGCGAGGCCGCGCGGCCAGGACACGCGCGAGAGCCCAGCGCTGTCGGTCACCGTGCGAGAGGCGGTGCACGCTCTTGTCCGCGCGTCCCAGACCGACGAGCCCGAGGAGTCGATCGGTCTCCGCCTCGGGGTCGTCGTCGCCGGCCTGCCGAGCCGCCGCGACGACCGCGGCGCGGACGCGACCGAAACGCGCCACCGGGGTGCGGTCGCGAATCTCCGGGATACGGGGTGCCGCGGCGCCCGAGCGTCCTTCGACGGTCACCGTGCCGGCATCCGCTCGCTCGGCACCGCTCACCACACGCAGCAGGGTCGACGCTCCGCAGCCCGACGGGCCGACGAGGGCCACGATGGTGCCCGGGGCGACGTCGAGGTCGATGTCGCGCAGGATCGCGACCCCCGAGCGCTCGCGGCGGACGCCGCGCAGGGCGATGGACCACCCCGAACGCGGCTCCTCCCCGAGGGGCGAGGGATCCACGGGGGTGACGGCGACCATTTGTCCACCGTAAAGAGGGCGCATGACGCCCGAACGCCCGGGGGGTGAACCCCGGGCGTCGCTCGCTCGAACCTTTTACGGGGCGAGGCGGGTGGGTCCGCGGAAGAGGAAGGTGACCTCGCGGATCGACGACTCACCGAGCATCAGCATGAGGATGCGCGCGAGGCCCATGCCGAAACCGCCGTGGGGCGGGGCGCCGAAGCGGAAGAAGTCGAGGTAGAAGTCGAGGTGCTCGGGGTCGAGCCCCTTCTCTTTCGCCTGTTCGATCAGCACGTCGACGCGGTGCTCGCGCTGGGCGCCCGTCGTGATCTCGACACCGTTGAACAGCAGGTCGTACGACTTGGTCAGCCCGGTCTCCGCGTCGCGCATGTGGTAGAACGCGCGGATCTCGGGGTGGTAGTCGGTGATGAAGACGAAGGGGTGACCGAAGGTCTCGCGCACGTGCGCGGCGATCTGGCGCTCGCCCTCGGGGTCGAGGTCGCCGTCGGTGCGGGGGATGTCGTAGCCGCGGGCGGCGACGATCTCGCGGGCCTCGGCGAGCGGGATGCGCGGGAACGGCACCGCGGGCACCTCGACCTCGACGCCGAACAACTCGCGGATCTCGTCGCCGTGCTTGTCGGCGACGGCCTGGAACGCCGTGTGGAGCAGCTCCTCCTGCATGCGCGCGACGTCTTCATGCGAGTCGATCCAGCTGATCTCGGCGTCGATCGAGGTGAACTCGGTCGCGTGACGGCTGGTGAACGAGGGGTCGGCGCGGAAGGCGGGCGCGATCTCGAAGATCTTGCCGAAGCCGGCGACCTGGGCCATCTGCTTGAAGAACTGCGGGCTCTGCGCGAGATAGGCCGTCTTGTCTTCGAAGTAGGGCACCTCGAACAGCTCGGCGTTGGACTCCGAGGGGGATGCCATGAGCTTGGGGGAGTGCACCTCGATGTAGTCGCGCTCCACCCAGTACGTGCGCATGGCGTGCTCGAGGGTCGTCTGCACGCGGAAGATGAGGTTGTTGCGGCGCTGACGCAGGTCGATGAAGCGCCAGTCCATGCGCTTGTCGGGGCTGCTGTCGGCCGCGATCGGGGTCTCGGGGTTCGCGGCGGCCGCGATCTCGAGCTCGCCGACCTTGATCTCGACGCCGCCGAGCTTCACGCGCTCATCGTGCTTGAGCTCGCCGCGAACGGTCAGGAACGTGCCGGTCGCGAGGGCGCCGATCGTCTCGGTCAGCGCGAGGGCGGCGGCATCCTGCTCCGTCTCTTCGGAGGGGCGCGTCGCCGGGTTGACCAGCTGCACGGCGCCGGTCTCGTCGCGGAGGACGACGAACTGCACCTTCTTCTGATCGCGCACGGTTTCGACCCATCCCGACACCTCGACGGGGCCGGCGGGGAGGGATTTCAGCTGGTTGACCAGGACGCGTTCGCTCACGATGGACCAGTCTACGTGGGCGGTCCGCACGACACCGGGCGCGAACCTACGATGGGGGCGTGACCTTCTCGATGCCCCCCGAGTCGTTCCGGACACTGCGCCCGGAACCGACGGCGCGCAGGTCGCGCGGGTGGGACGTCGCCCTGACCATCGTGCTACTCGTGCTGCTTCCTCTTCTGGCGCTCGCCGCCTCGTACGCGGGGGTGCTCCTCGCGTACGCCGCGGACGCGTGCGGCTCGACGACCTGCAACACCGGGCTGATGAACATCGGCTTCTGGACCGCGGTGGTCTCGCCCTGGGTGGTGCTCCTGGTCGGGGTGATCGTCGCCATCGTCCGCCTCGTGCGTCATCGCCTCGCGTTCTGGGTACCGCTGGTCACCATCGTCGCGATCGTCGCCGTGTGGTTCATCGCCGCGGCCCTCGTGGGCGCCGGGGTCTCGGCATCCTGATCCGCTCGGGGGGAACCCCCAGGTAGGGCGGGGGTGCGCGACCTACCCTGAGAGCGGGCGTCCACACCGGGCGGCCGATCACCGAGCGCGAAGGCACCCGATGACCGACACCACCCTCTCTCTCGCCCCCGCGCGGTCGACGTCCGGCTCCGGGGAGGGACAGTCCTGGCTGACGTCGCTCGCGGACTGGACCGTCTCGCTCATGGAGATCATCGGCCCGGTCGGTGCCGGGGTCGCGATCGCCCTCGAGAACCTGTTCCCGCCTCTGCCCAGCGAGGTCGTGCTCCCCATGGCGGGGCTCACCGCCAGCCGCGGCTCGTTCACGCTGTTCGAGGCGCTGCTGTGGACGACCATCGGCTCGGTCGTGGGCGCGTTCATGCTGTACGGCCTCGGGCGCTGGCTCGGTGCCGCGCGACTTCGCGCGTTCGCGGCGAAGATGCCGCTGCTGCACCCCGAAGACGTCGACCGCACGGTCGCGTGGTTCGAACGGCACGGGGGCAAGGCGGTGTTCTTCGGGCGGATGATCCCGATCTTCCGCAGCCTCATCTCGATCCCCGCCGGCGTCTCGAAGATGCCGCTGTGGCGCTTCGGCCTGCTCACAGGAGCGGGAAGTCTCATCTGGAACACGATCTTCGTGCTCTCGGGATTCCTGCTGGGCGAGAACTGGCACATCGTCGAGGAGTACGCCTCGATCCTGCAGTACGTGGTCATCGCCGCCGTCGCGATAGGCGTGTCCTGGTTCCTGTACTCCCGCGTCCGCTCCCTGCTGGCCGCGAAGCGCGGGGACCACCGCGACGAGGCCGCGCCCGCGCAGCACGACGCCTGAGGGGTGATCCGCGGTTATCTCCACGTCGAGGCAACCGGCATCCGGACTCAGTCAGACCACAGAACCCGCCCGTAGACTGGCATCGTGCCCGCCGACCGCCTTCATCTCGTGCGCCACGGAGAGGTCCACAACCCCCGTCGCGTGCTCTACGGTCGGCTCCCCGGGTTCGGCCTGAGCGTCGACGGGCGCCGGATGGCGCGTCAGGCGGCCGAGTACGTGCAGGGCCTCGACCGCCCGGTCGAAGCCCTCGTGGTCTCGCCCCTCCAGCGCACACGCGAGTCGGCCGAGCCCTTCGAAGAGCTCTTCGGCATCGAGCCGTTCATCGACGACCGCGTCATCGAGCCCACGAACGTCTTCGAGGGTCGGCGTATGAAGCAGGCCCTGGCGAACCCGCTCAACTGGCGGCACCTGAGCCGACCGGCCGTCCCCAGCTGGGGCGAGCCGTACGAGCGCATCGTCGCCCGCATGACCGCCGCGATGACCGACGCCTGGGACCGTGTTCCCGGCGGTGACGTGGCCGTCGTGTCGCACCAGCTCCCCATCTGGGTGACCCACCTCGCCCTCTCCCAGCAACCCACCCGCCACGACCCCCGCAAGCGCAGATGCGCGTTGTCGAGCGTGACGAGCTTCGAACGGCGAGACGGCGCCGACGGCTCGACGCGCTGGGTCGAGGTGGCATATGCCGAGCCGGCGAGCACCGCCGGAGCCGTCGACGTAGGAGCCGTGTGATGCGCAGAATCCTCACCGCCGCGGGGTCGATCCTCGCCGCGGCGACCCTCATCGCCGGGTTGTCGGCCTGCACCGCCGACCCCCTCGCCGACCAGTACCGGGCGGGCGACAACAAGGGCTATATCGCCGCGAACGGGTTCCAGACCAACGAGATCGCGCCCGAGAACCGCAAGGAGCCCGTCGACTTCACGGGCACCCTCGACAACGGCTCCGCCGTGTCGAGCTCCGACTTCGCGGGCAAGGTGCTCGTGGTGAACTTCTGGTACGCCACGTGCGGTCCGTGCATCATCGAGGCCCCGCGCCTCGAGCAGGCCTACCAGACGTTCCAGGGCCAGGACGTGGCCTTCCTCGGCATCAACACTTATGACCAGCCGGCCACCGCCCTGTCGTTCGCTCGCGATCACGGGGTGTCGTACTCCAGCGCCATGGCCGTGGGCGATGCGCAGCTCAAGCTCGCGTTCACCGACGCGGCGCCCCTGAACGCCACCCCCACGACCCTCGTGCTCGACAAGCAGGGTCGCGTGGCCGCACGCATCGTCGGCGAGCTGCCCGAGGCGTCGATCCTCGAGTCGATCGTGCGCACGCTGGTCGCGGAGAACGCGTGAACCCGGGCGCCCTCGTCTTCGACGGGGCGCTGTGGATCGCCGTTCCCATCGCCCTGGCCGCCGGCCTCATCTCGTTCCTCTCGCCCTGCGTCCTGCCGCTCGTACCGGGGTACCTCGGCTACATCGGCGGTGCCGTCGCTCCCCGCGGGGGCTCGGCATCCGGGTCCGGCCGAGGGCGGCTGCTCGGGGGAACCCTGCTGTTCATCGCCGGGTTCACCCTCGTCTTCATGGCGATCAACGTGCTGGGCGGCGCGCTCGGACGCTTCTTCGTCGAGTACGCCGACGTCATCACGCGCGTCATGGGCGTCGTCATCATCATCATGGGGCTCGTGTTCATCGGCCTCTTCGGGCTCGCGCAGCGCTCGGTGCGGATGCAGTCGCGCGGCAACCTGGGCCTCATCGGCGCCCCCCTGCTGGGCATCGCCCTCGGCATCGGCTGGACGCCCTGTATCGGCCCGACGCTCACGGCGATCCTGTCGGTGTCGTACAACCTGGGCGACCCCGGCCGGGCCGCGCTCCTGGGGCTGGCGTACTCGCTGGGTCTCGGCATCCCGTTCCTGCTCCTCGCCCTGGGCTTCGGGTGGGCGACGAAGTCGGTGGCGTTCGTGCGCAAGCACATCCGCGTGGTCAACCTCATCGGCGGAGCGCTCCTCATCGTGCTCGGCCTGCTCATGGTGACCGGGTTCTGGGGCCAGTGGATGTCGACCCTGCAGGGGGTGATCGGCAATGTCCAGCTCCCGCTCTGATCGTTCCGACCGAGGTAACACCGTGACCGACCCGCTGCGCCCCTCCGACCACGCCGACTCGACGGCCGACGAGATCACGCAGCCCCGCCTCGGGTTCGTGGGGTGGCTGCGCTGGGGGTGGCGCCAGCTGACGTCGATGCGCACCGCCCTGGTTCTGCTGCTGCTGCTCGCGATCGCGGCCGTTCCGGGCTCCCTCGTGCCCCAGCGCACCGCCGACCCGAACGGCGTCACCCAGTACTTCACCGACAACCCCGACCTCGCGCCGGTGCTCGACAAGCTCAGCCTGTTCGACGTGTACAGCTCGCCGTGGTTCTCGGCCATCTATCTGCTGCTGTTCATCTCGCTGATCGGTTGCGTGCTGCCCCGCACGAAGCACCACTGGAAAGCCCTGCGCTCGCAGCCTCCCCGCACCCCCGCCCGCCTCTCGCGGCTGGACGACCACCGCACCCGCACCATCGAGGTGGAGGGTGATGCGGATGCCGTGGCCGCGGCGGCCGTGGACAGTGCGGCGGCTCAGCTGCGCAAGAGCGGTTATCGCGTGGCCCGCTACGACGCGCGAGGCAGCTTCTCGGTCTCGGCGGAGCGTGGCTACCTGCGCGAGACCGGCAACCTGTTGTTCCACGGTGCGCTCGTGGGCGTCCTCATCGCCGTGGGTGTCGGCGGCGGTTTCACCTACACGGGTCAGCGCGTGCTCGTGGAGGGGCAGGCGTTCAGCAACAGCCTGCTCGACTACTCCTCGTTCAACCCCGGCCGTTTCGTCGGGGGTGACACCCTCACGCCGTACTCGATGACCCTCGACAAGTTCGACGTCACGTACGTCCCGCCCGGGCAGCCCGGGTCGGGGCAGGCGGGCGACTTCGTCGCGCACGTGACGACCCAGGCGCCCGGGGGTGAGACCCAGGACGGCGAGGTGCGGGTCAACCACCCCCTCGACGTGCAGGGCGACCGCGTCTACCTGCTCGGCAACGGCTATGCCCCGACCGTCACGATCCGCGACGCCCAGGGCACCGAGGTGTTCCACGACTCGGTCGCCTTCCTGCCTCAGGATGCCAATATGACCTCGCTCGGCGTCATCAAGGTCGCCGACGGACTCCCGCAGCAGCTCGGCCTGCTCGGGTTCTTTTACCCGACGATGGACGTGCTCGACTCGGGCGCGCTGACATCGACCTACGGCGCCCTCGAGTACCCGACGCTCACGCTCCGCGTGTACGAGGGCGACCTCGGCATCGACGACGGAACGCCCCGTTCGGTCTACACGCTCGACCCCTCGGGCATGACCCAGATCGCGGGCGGCGACAGCGGCAACCCCGCGATCCAGCTCATGCCGGGCCAGACCGAAGACCTCCCCAACGGACTCGGCACGATCACCTTCGAGAACGAGGCCCCGGCCGGAGCCGTGGGGTACGAGCAGTCGGTGAAGCGCTTCGCGTCGCTGTCGATCCACCGCGACCTCGCCGGCCCCTGGGTGCTGGGCTTCGCGCTGCTCGCCCTGTTCGGCCTGCTCGCCGCCCTGTTCGTTCCGCGCCGACGCATGTGGGTCAAGGCGACCCCCCGCGACGGCGGCGTCGAGATCGAGTACGCGGGCCTCGCGCGAGGCGAGGATCCGACCCTCGCGGCAGCCGTCGACCAGCTCGCCGAGAAGCACGGCGCGACCCTCCCCGCCCAGAGCCACCCCGACACCGGAAAAGTAGACTGACACCATGCCCGGAACCGACCCGCTTCTCCTCGACGAGATCTCCCTCCTCCTGGTGTGGACGGCGGTCGCCATCTACGTGCTGGCGTTCATCGCGTACGCCATCGACCTCGCGCGCCGCTCCGACCTCGCGCTGAAGGCGAAAGACGAGGTCGTCGCGCGCGAGCTCGTGACGGCGGGCGGCGGGGGAGTGATCTCCTCGGGCTCCGGGTCTGCGGCATCCGCTTCTTCGGCCAAGCCCCGATACCTGTGGGCGCGGCTCGGCACGGTGCTGACGGCCCTCGGCTTCGTCTTCCACCTCGTCGCGACGGTGCTGCGCGGTGTCGCGGCCGGACGCGTGCCGTGGTCGAACATGTACGAGTTCGCCCTCACCGGTCTGCTGCTGATCATCGCGGTGTACCTCGCCGTGCTGACGCGGTACGACCTGCGCTTTCTCGGCTCGCTCATGGCCGGTCTCGCCGTGCTGCTGCTCGGCGGGGCGACCCTCGCCTTCCACGTCGAGGTCGTGCCCCTGGCCGATCCGCTCAAGTCGGTCTGGCTCGTCGTGCACGTGTTCGTCGCGAGCCTGGCGACGGCCTTGTTCGCTCTGGCGTTCGGCCTGTCGGTCGTGCAGCTCATCCAGACGCGCCGCGAGCGCAAGCTCGCCGAAGCACCCGCGGATGCCGAGACCAAGCGCAGCTTCCTGCGCACGGTTCCGAATGCCGATGCGCTCGAGTCGCTCGCCTACCGGTTCGCGATCGTCGGCTTCATTTTCTGGACCTTCACGCTCATCGCCGGCTCCATCTGGGCCAACGACGCGTGGGGCCGTTTCTGGGGCTTCGACACCAAGGAAGTCTGGACCTTCGTCATCTGGGTGCTCTACGCCGGGTACATCCACGCGCGAGCGACGCGCGGCTGGCGCGGCACCCGCTCGGCCTGGCTGTCGATCATCGGCTTCACAGCGGTGCTGTTCAACTTCACGATCGTCAACGTCTTCTTCAAGGGCCTGCACGCGTACAGCGGCCTGACGACCTGACGCGAAACGTGCGCTGCGCGCGTCGCAGCGCTGGCGCGTCTGTGCGGGCGCCCCGCAGCCCTGGCGTACCCGCCGTGCCCGTCCCCCTGTTGAGTGTCCAAGACACCCGGACGATTTTCGAATCCGTCCGGGTGTTTTGGACACTCAAAGTGCGTTGTGGCGGCTGGACGCACCATGTGGGCGGCGGGCGGTCACGAGGGCGCGACGGAGCCCGGCCAGCCGCGCGATATCAGAGCTCGCCGCGTCGGGTCGACAACACGCGCGTGGGGTTCGCGAAGGTGGTGGTCGAGCACGCGGATGAGGATCCAGCCCTGTCCGGCGATGGCCGGCCACCGGTCGGCATCCCGTCGGAACTGCGTCAGGTCGGCATGCTGGCGCCCGTCATACTCCACGGCGACACGGTAGGCGGGGTAGGCCATGTCGAGGCGGGCGACGAAGCGCCCCGCTGCGTCGCGGAGCGCCCAGTTCAGCTCGGGTTCCGGCAGACCCGCGCGCACGATCACGAGACGGACGGCTGATTCGCGAGGTGACTCGGCACCCACACGAAGGAACGGTACGGCCGCTGCCAGCGCCTTTGCGCCCCGGCGGCGCGGGCGCTCGGCGGCCTCGACCAGGTCTGCGTGATCAACGAGACCGGCCGTCAGGAGCGCATCGCCCGCGGCGACGAGGGGGTCCTCCCCGAGCGAAGAGGCGAGTTGCGCCCACGTTTCGGCGGGATTCCCAACGGGAAGGCCGTGGCGCAGCGTCAGAAGGTCGGGCGACATTTCGAGTCGGTGCCCGATGATGCCTCGTGTGCGGGGCTCCCGCCCGGGCGCGATGGCCGACACGTGCAGGTGTTCCGGCGCGGGGCCGGGCAGCGGTATACCCCACAGCAGTGCCGCCGTCTGGTGGCTGAAGAACTGCGCCCCGGTGAGCCTGGGCTCGTACGCGCGGCATCGGTCGACGGTGGTGACGAGATCCATCGAGGTGCGCGTCCCATGGAACGGTGTGCTGAGGTCCATCGCCGTCAGCCGGTCGCGCGGAACGCCGAGCCGTTTCGCCTCGCGCACGGTGAAGGACGTCCCGAGTTCTACGGGGAGTGGTCGGCGTCGCACGCACCCACTTCAGCGCGTGGTGGCGTGGGGCCGCGTACCTAACCGGCCCGATTGTGGACGGTTCCAAGAACGCGGGTGCGGGGGAGGAGTCGCCACGCGCGGTCGTCGACGCTCATACCCGCCGTGAGTGTCCAAAACACCCGGACGGTTTCGAAATTCGTCCGGGTGTTTTGGACACTCAACAGGGTGGGAGGGAGCGGGAGCGGGAGGGGGAGCGGGAGCGGGAGCGGGAGCGGGGCCGGTCAGCCCGCGGTCGCGACCGCGGCGCGCGCCGAAACCGTGCGGCGACGCACCACCACCAGCGTCGTCACCACCAGCGCGAGCACGGCCCAGACCACGAGCCCCGCGGCACCCGCCCCTACGCCGCCGATGGACGACAGCGCGCCGAGCATCGCGTCGTAGGCGGGGGACGTCGGCAGCAGCGAAGCGAACGCCGCGAGCACGGGAGGCACCGTCGAGACGATGCTCGTCGCGAGGGCCAGTGCCCCGACGATCGCTGCGATCCAGCGCCCTGCGCCGCCGAAGAGGGCGACGAGGGCCTGATTGACGGCCGCGAACGCCACGCCCGCGACGACGCAGATCATCGCGAACAGGGCCCAGTCGCCCCAGTCGTAGTCGGATGCCACCTGCACCACGCCCGCGACCAGGAGGCCCTGCACGGCTCCGACGATCGCCGCGGGGGCGAAGCCGCGCAGCGCGACGAGCGCCGACGGGCGGCGGCTGGTGAGGGCGCGGGCCGATACGGCTTGGAACACGACGAACGAGGCGAGGGCGCCGAACCACAACACCGCCATGGCCAGCAGCGGCACGGCCGCCCCGCCGAAGAGCGCGTCGGTGCCGCCCGTGGCGGAGACGGGGTCGGCGACGACATCGGCGAGGTTCGTGGCCTGGGCGTCGGTGTAGGTGGGCAGCTTCGACACGGCCGTGTCGAGCCCGTCCGCGAGAGAGGTGGTGCCCGTCGCGACCTGGGTCACGCCGTCGGCGAGCTGGGCGGCTCCGGTCTCGGCGCCGGAGGCTCCGGATGCCAGCTGCCCGGCGCCCGAGGCGAGGGCCGAGGCCCCCGTGCCGAACTGGCGCGCGCCGTCGGCGAGCTTCGTGGCTCCGGTGGCGACCCCGTCCATGCCGCCGGCGATCGTGTTCAGGCCCGACGAGGCGTCACGCGCTCCGTCCGCGAGTCCCGCCGCGCCGTCGCCCAGCTTCTGGTTGGCGTCGGCGATCTGACGCACACCGGCGGGGAGCTGGGTGGCTTGGCCGGCGAGGGCGCCGATCTGCGTCACGGTCTGCGTCGCTTGCGGCAGCGCCTTGTTCGCCGCGGCGGAGGCGTTGCGCAGCGCCTGGCACTGCTCGGGAGTACCGGTGCAGTCGTCGGCGGCTTTCTGCAGCGCGGCGGCGGCGTCGACCAGGGCCTGATTGACCTGGGGCGCGGCCTTCGAGAGGGCGGCAGCGTCGTCGGCGAACGTGGGCGGGATCTGGTCGGCCAGGCCGTTGATCTGCTTCGCGAGTTCGCGGTTGCCCGCGGCGATGCCGTCGGCTCCGGTCGCGAGCTTGCCCACGCCCGCGGCCGCCTGGCGCGTGCCGTTGGCGAGCGCTCCGGCTCCCGTGGAGAGCTGGGCGGCGCCGTCGGCGAGCGGTGCGGCTCCCGCGGCGAGCTGCGAGGCGCCATCGGCCAGCCCGGTCGCACCCGTGGAGAGCTGCCCGAGGCCGTCGCGCAGGCTCCCCGCACCGTTCGCGGCCTGCGAGGCGCCGTCGGCGAGCTGGTGAGCGCCGCTCGCCGCCGAGCCGAGCTGGTCGCTCAGGGTCGTGAATCCGAGGAAGACGTTCTTCAGGTACTGCGACGACAGCGTGCTGCCGTAGACGTTCGAGGCGGTGGATGCCAGAGCCCCGGTGATCGCGCCGTCGACGACGCGCGCGTTGGGGGCCGTCTGAACGTCGATCGTGGCCTTCTCGGGCGTCTCGCCCGGGCGGGTCGAGAGCGAGGCGGCGGTGAAGTTCTCGGGGATCGTGACGACGGCGGTGTAGGTGCCGTCCTGGAGTCCCGCCGCGGCGTCCTCGTCGTTCGAGATAACCCAGTCGATGTTGCTCGGCTGGTCGTCGGCGCCCTTCACGAGGCCGCCGGTCAGCTGGCGCCCGAGGGGCACGAGCTGCCCGTCGAGCTCCACGGCCTTGTCGTCGTTGACGATCGCGGCCGTGATGTTCTCGAGGCGGTCGGTGGGCTTGTAGAGCGCGCCGACGAGGATGCCGCCGATCACGGCGGGCAGCAGCAGCACGCCGATGAGCGTGAGCCAGGTGACGGGGCGGCGCGAGCGGGAGCGCTCGACGGGGAGAGTCATGCGAACACCTCGGAGAGATCGGCGAAGGTTTCGGGTTCGGGGCGGTGGCGACGCGGGGTCGGCAGGGCGAGGGACGTGACGTCGGGGCGCTGCGCGTCGGCGAGCAGTGCGAGAGCGCGGCGTTCGTCGCGGGCCGACACGATGAGCGTGAACGGCGACGAGGCGTCGTCGCTGCGCTCGCGGGCCTCGGTGGCTGCCCGGCGCAGCACCTGGGCCACGTCGTCCCGGTCGTCGTCATCGAGCAGATCGACGTCGGACACGAGCACCACGCGGCTGCCGCCCGAGGCGGCCCGGGCGACCTCGGCCGTCGCTTCGGCGGGGTCGTCGAGCAGGGCGAGGCCGACGCGGCTGCGAACGGCTCCGGCCCGTTCCGGCACGAGCAGACCGTCGACGCGCAGGAGCCCTTCGATTCGCGACAGCCGGCCCGACAGGGCGAGCAGCAGGGCCCTGGTCGTGCGCGTCTCGCCGGTCACCAGCAGCGTTCCGCCGTACTCCAGTCGCAGCGACACGTCCGAGAACACCGGCTCCTCGGCATCCGTGGATCCGACCGTGCGCAGCTCGTCGGCGGCGATCGCCATCGCGGGCTCGGCCGGCCAGTCGGCCAGGCGCACCTCGCGCTCCACGGCCTCGCCCTCGACGTCGAGTTTGGGCAGCAGCCGGTCGAGCCAGCGCGGCATCCACCATGCTTTCGCGCCCAGCAGGGCGAGGATCGCGGGCACCAGCGTCATGCGCACGAGGAACGCGTCGACCGCGACACCCACGGCCAGTCCCAGGGCGATGGGCTTCAGGCTCGAGTCCCCCTCGGGTACGAAGGCGACGAAGACGGCGAACATGATGACCGCGGCGGCCACGACGACGCGGGCGGATGCCGAGAACCCGCTGCGGACGGCTCCGAGCGCGACCTCACGCGGCGTGCGGCCCTCGCGGTCGGCGTGCACGTAGTCCTCGCGCATGCGCGAGACGAGGAACACCTGGTAGTCCATGGCGAGCCCGAAGAGCACACCCATGACGACGATCGGCATGAAGCTGATGATGGGTCCGATCTTGGCGACGTGCAGGGCGTCGGCGAACCAGCCCCATTCGAACACCGCTGCCACGACGCCGAACGACGCGGCGACCGAGAGCAGGTAGCCGCCGGCGGCGGTGAGCGGAACCCAGATCGAGCGGAACACGATCATCAGCAGCACGAGCGACAGGCCCACCACGAACAGGCCGAAGGGGAGCAGGGCGGCACCCAGTTGGTCGGAGATGTCGATCGTGACGGCCGTGTAGCCGGTGACGAGCAGGTGGACGCCGAACTGGTCGTAGAGACGCGGTTCGGCGGCGCGAAGTTCGCGCACGAGGTCGGCGGTGCGCGGGTCGTCGGGGGCCGTGTCGGGCACGATCTGCACGATGCCGGTGTCGGCGGTCTCGTTGGGGGTGGCGAGCGCCACCTTCGCGACTCCCGGGATCTTCGCGATCTCGTCGCCGATGCTCGTCATGAGATTCAGCGGATCGTTCGAGGTGACGATCGTGCCGGTCATGATGAGCGGGCCGTTGGCACCCGGGCCGAAGTACTCGTCGGTCAGTTCGTACGCGACGCGCGCTTCGTCTCCCTTCGGCAGCTGTCCGGCGTTGGGCAGGGTGAGGGCCAGCGAGGCTGCGGGGATCGCGGTCACTCCGAGCAGCCCGATCACCGCGACGGTGGTGACGAGGGGATGCCGGGTCACCAGGCCCACCCAGCGCTTGGCGGGTCCGTTGCGCTCGGCCCGCGAAGCGGCGGCGACCGCCTTCTTCTCGCGCTCGGCGGCGGCCTCGGCCAGGGCCTCGGCGTCTTCCTCGGCTGACATACCGCGGCGGCGGCGAGCGGCTTTCGGTCGCTTGTACCCCCAGCCCACCACGCGATGCCCGGCGAATCCGAGGAAGGCGGGGGTGAGCGTCAGGCCGACGCACACCGCGATCGCCACGGCGACCGAGGCGGCGATCCCCATCGTCGTCAGGAACGGGATGCCGGCGAAGCTCAGGCCGATGAGGGCGATGAGCACCGTGATGCCGGCGAAGACGACGGCCGATCCGGCGGTGCCCACGGCGCGGGCGGTCGACTCTTCGGGGTCCATCCCCGCGCGCGTCTGGTCTTGATGTCGCGACACGATGAAGAGGGCGTAGTCGATGCCGACCGCCAGGCCCAGCATCACCGCCAGCAGGGGAGTGGTCGATGACACGGTGGCGAAACCGGTCGCGATGAAGATGAGCCCGATCGACAGGGCGACGCCCAGGATCGCGGTGGCCAGCGGCATCCCGGCGACCAGGAACGAACGGAACGTCACCATGAGGACGAGGGCGGCGATGAGCACCCCGAGTGCCTCGGTCAGCGAGGCGCCGGGGATCTCGGTGGCGAAGAGCTGGCCGCCCAGCACCGCCTGCGATCCCGAGGGGAGGTCGGACCCCAGAGCCGTGGTGGCCTCGCGAAGCGCCTCTTTGGTGTCGGCGGGTACCTCGGTCGACTCGCCGGCGAACTGGATGCGGACGATCGCGGCCCGGCCGTCGTCGGAGATGCCGCCCGCGATCCGCGCGTCGTACGGGTCGGTGACGGCCTCGACGAAGTCGAGCCCGCCGATGTCGGCGGACGTCTTCTGGACGGCATCCTGGTAATCCTGGTCGCGCACGCTCGCGCCGTCGGCGGAGACGACGAGGATCTCGGCGCTCGCTCCGCTCACCTGGGGGAAGGTGCGGCTGAGCATCTCGAGGCCGGCCTGCGACTCGGTGCCGGGGATCGAGAAGGTGTTGTCGGTGCCTTTCGCGAACACGGCGACGCCGCCGCCGGCGATCACCAGGACCAGCAGCCAGCCGGTCAGCACGCGCCAGGGGTGGCGGAACGACCAGCGACCCAGGGTGTACAGGAATGTCGACACGGCGGCTCCCACGATCGGTGAACGAGTCGATACATCACCGTATCGGATACATCAATGTATCGTAGCTCGGGAGGGTGCGATCCTGGCTGGACGTCCACCCAGAACAGGAGACGCGGATGACCGACACCGCACCCGCCCCTTCGCGTCGGCGCGAGAACACCCGGACGCGCCTCATGGACGCCGCCGCGGAGATGTTCGCCGAGGTCGGCATCGACGCCGCCTCGGTCGAGGCGATCTGCGACCGCGCCGGTTTCACGCGCGGCGCCTTCTACTCGAACTTCGCCTCGAAGGAGGAGCTGTTCCTCGCCCTGTGCGCGCGCTCCGCCGAGAGCACGATCGCCGCCGTGCGCGAACGCGTCACCTCGATCGAAGACCGGGGACTGGATGCCGCGGGCGAGGTCCTGCATCTCGTGCAGGGCGTGCTCGAGGTCGCGGGCGAAGACCGGCTCGACGTCCTCCTCGGTGCCGAGACGCGCGTCCAGGCGCTGCGCAATCCCGAGTTCGCCGCCGCTTACCTCTCGTCGAACGGCGCGCTGTGCGAGAGCGTCACGCAGCTCGTCCGCGACATCGCCGAGGCGAAGGGGCTGACTCTGCGCCTGCCCGCCGACGTCGCCACTGAGCTCCTTCTTTCGGCCTGGGTCTCGGCCGCCGAGACCGCCGTGATGACGGGCGTGTCTCCCGCCGCCTCAAGAGCGCAGCTGGGGGAGCGCCTGTCGCAGATCGTGCGCCTCATCCTGGAGTGATCTCGAGCAGGGCGTAGCACCGTCGCAGCCGGTCCATCCACCACTCGCGTCGCTCAGCGGTCGCGGACACCCGGTCGAGGTCGGTCGAGGTGGGGCGGGGGCGCTCGAGTGTCAATGCTCCGTCGCGCGCGACGAGGGGGGATGCCACCACGTCGGCCGTGAAGAGCGATGCGGTGCCGAGGCCGCAGTCGTAGTCGAGCTCGGGAAGCGCGGCGGCGAGGGCGACGCCCATCGACAGGCCGATGGAGGTGTCGAGCGCGCTGGAGACGACGGCCGGGAGTCCCGCCTCGGCGACGATCCGTCGCGCGGCGCGCGTTCCGCCGAGCGGCTGCGCTTTCACGACCAGCAGGTCGGCGGCACCCGCTCGCGCGACCCGCAGCGGGTCGGCGGCCTTGCGCACGCTCTCGTCCGCGGCGATCGGGATGTCGAGGTAGGCGACCCGCTCGCGCACCTGAGCCAGTTCCTCGACCTCGGCGCACGGCTGCTCGACGTATTCGAGATCGAACTCGGCGAGGGCGTGGATCGCCCGCTCGGCCTCATCGACGTTCCACGCGCCGTTGGCGTCGACGCGCACGCGACCCTCGGGGCCAGAGGCCTCGCGGACCGCTCGGACGCGAGCGATGTCGTCGGCGAGCGACTGTCCCGGCTCGGCGACCTTCACCTTGACCGTCCGGCATCCGTCGTACCGGGCGAGGATCCGCGGTACCTCGGAGGCGTCGACGGCGGGCATCGTGGCGTTGACGTGGACGAGGCCACGCACCGCCGGGGGTGCGGCGTTCCATCCGAAGTCGATCGCTCCCGCGAGCCAGGTCGCCGCCTCGCGGTCGCCGTACTCGACGAACGGCGAGAACTCCGTCCACCCTTCCGGACCCTCGAAGACGAGCGCTTCGCGCGTCTCGATCCCCCGGAAGCGAGCGGCGAGCGGGAGGGCGACCACCCGTGCCGTCTCGAGGATGTCGGCGAGCGGGGGGAGGGGCGCGGTGCTCATGCCCTCATCCTCACGCTCAGCGGTGGTTCGGCGCGGGTGGCCCGCCGGGGAGGAACTTCTGCCGTTCGTCGCTGTACAAGGGGGAGAGGTTGCGCTGGTGATCGAGCGATTCCATCGCGGCCTCGGATTCCGCGGGGGTGCGGCGCGTACCGAGCAGGTAGTCGCGCACTCGCGCGAGCCGGGACATCTTCTTCGTCATGCGGACTCCGATCGTCTGGCCTTTCCACGCTACGTCGATCGGGCCGCGGAATCCACCGCCCGGGTGTCGGAGGGCGGGCATAGGCTGACGCCATGCTCTTCGATACCCCCGTCCGGCTCGGCGTGCAGATCCAGCCGCAGCACGTGCAGTATTCCGACATCCGCGACGCCGTCCTCCGTCTTGAAGAGATGGGCGTCGACGTCCTGTTCAACTGGGACCACTTCTTCCCGCTGTTCGGCGAGCCCGACGGCGAGCACTTCGAGTCGTGGACCATGCTCTCCGCCTGGGCCGAGCAGACCGAGCGCGTCGAGTTCGGCGCCCTCGTCAACTGCAACAGCTACCGCAACGCCGACCTGCAGGCCGACATGGCCCGCACCGTCGACCACATCAGCAAGAAGGGCGGCGACACCGGCCGCTTCATCTTCGGTACCGGCTCGGGCTGGTTCCAGCGCGACTACGACGAGTACGGCTTCGACTTCGGAACGGCCGGCTCTCGTCTGAACGCGCTCGCTGCCGATCTCGACCGGGTCGTCGACCGGTGGGGCAAGCTCAACCCGGCACCCACCCGCAAGATCCCCGTCATGATCGGGGGAAAGGGCGAGCAGAAGACGCTGCGCATCGTCGCGCGTCACGCCGACATCTGGCACAGCTTCGTCACGCCCGACGAGCTGCCGCACAAGTTCGAGGTCATTGAAAAGTGGGCCGAGACCGAGGGGCGCGACCTGTCGGGCCTCGTCGTCTCGAACGAGCTGAAGGACCGCGACGAAGACGTGGCCGACGCCCTGTACGACGCCGGGACGCGCCTGTTCACGCTCGGGTTCGGCGGCCCCGACTGGGATTACTCGCTCGTCGAGCGCTGGCTGCGCTGGCGCGACAGCAAGAACGCCTGAAACGAGCGGCGCCCCGATCCGCTCGGGGCGCCGTTCCGTCTCACGGCGTGAACTGCGCGCCTCCGGACGTTCCCGTCCAGGTCTTCGCCGCTTCGCCCGCGTAGTACGCGGTCTCGCTCTGGTGGTTCATCGACCGCCGTGCGTCTTCGGACTGATCGTGCGAGGGCACCCCGAGGAAGTACTCGCGGATGCGGCCCAGAATCGACACCTTCTTCGCCATGATGACTCCGATCGTCGGGTCGCCCAGGATACGGGGATTGTTGCGGGGCATCCACCGTCTCGGCACGTGTCAGTCGGCCGAGAGCATGCGTGGCAGGTATCCGAGTGCATCGAGCCGTCGAACGAGGCGAGGCGCAAGCGGGCCCCGCGCGAGCGAGACCCGGTAGAACCGGGGCCCTTCTTCGGCTTGCTGAAGCAGAGATCGGTCGCGCAGGTTGCGGATGAACCGCGAGCGGTGGGATGCCGTCCCGGGAACGATCTGTTCGAGATCGCCCGCCTTGATCACGCCGCTCTCGAGGGCGGCCCTCAAGGCCGCGTGTTCTTCGCGCGAGACGATCCCGTCACGGCTTAACGATTCGAGGGCCGGGCCCACCAATTCGTCGATGACGAACGTGTGCCTCTGGAGTTCGAGCAGGCGAGCGATGTCGTCGCGGATGCCGCGCACGAAGAACTCGGCCCAGGCGACGGTGCCGGTGTCCGTGAGATCGTCGGCGCTCTCGAGAGCGGAGATGTACGCGTCTCGATCGTTCCCGAAGACCGCGGTGGGGTTCATCGCGCTGAACCCTCGCGTGGCGAAGATGGTTCGGCGCAGCATCGCGTACGTGAACAGGCGTGAAACCCGTCCGTTCCCGTTACGGAACGGGTGGATCCACACGAAACGATGATGCGCGACAGCGATCTGCAGCATCTGCTCATGGAGGGGTTTCGACTCGTTGGCGAAGTCGAGGAGAGAAGTCATCTCCGAGTGCACCGTGACCCAGGACGGGGGCACGTGCGCCGAGTTGGCGATCGCCACTTCGTGTTCTCGGTATGCGCCGGGGGTGGGGTCGCCCTCCCTGCTCAGTCCGTCGACCACACGACGGTGGATTTCACGAATGAGATGGTGTGTCAGAGGGGCCTCGGGCGGGAGACTGTCGATGAAGCGAGCCGTGGCGGCGATGTTCGTGATTTCGCGAAGCTGATCTGCGCTCGATCCGAGGGAACCATCGATCTGGTCGAGGGCGTCGTACACGGTGGTGTGGTTGCCTTCGATCCGGGCGGAGACCACGCTCATGACCAGGTCGAACAACTGGTGGAGTTCTAAGAAGGTGTCTTTCGGGGTGTCGCCCGTACCGATGTCCGCTCGCAGGCGTTCGATCTCGAACAGAGTGGCCACCAGAGGCGACTCGAAGTCGAGTTTCGGCATCGAGTACTTGTCCACCACGGTCGGCCCTTCTTGCGGTAGCACGCGTGATTACTTGCGCGATAGATCGCGTGAAACTCTATCTGTAAAGGAAAATTCATACGCGTCTTGAGAAATTATTTGCACGACCCGATCAAGAGAACTTGTCATGGTCGCTCTGTTAGCGTGTCCTCCCCCGCCGCAATCCTCGCGCGTAGGCTGATCACGTGACCGTCTCCGAGCTCTTCGATCCCGCGGAATGGACCCTGGCGCCCGGCGCCGCGGACTACACCGACATCACCGCCCACGTGACGCACGACGGGCGCATCGCGCGCATCGCGTTCGACCGGCCCGAGGTGCGCAACGCCTTCCGGCCGCACACCGTCGACGAGCTGTACCGCGCCCTCGACATCGCTCGCCAGGACCACCGCATCGGCGTCGTCCTGCTCACGGGCAACGGCCCGAGCGCGAAGGACGGCGGGTGGGCGTTCTGCTCCGGCGGCGACCAGCGCATCCGCGGCCGCGACGGCTACAAGTATTCGACCGACGAGACCACCGTGCACGACCCGGGTCGCGCCGGGCGACTGCACATCCTCGAGGTGCAGCGGCTCATCCGTTTCATGCCGAAGGTCGTGATCGCCGTGGTTCCGGGGTGGGCCGCCGGTGGCGGGCACTCGCTCAACGTCGTCTGCGATCTCTCGATCGCGAGCGCCGAGCACGGTCGCTTCAAGCAGACGGATGCCGACGTCGGCTCGTTCGACGCCGGGTACGGTTCCGCGTACTTCGCGCGCCAGATCGGGCAGAGGTTCGCGCGCGAGATCTTCTTCCTCGCGGAGGAGTACTCGGCCGAGCGCGCGTATGAGATGGGCGCGATCAACCGCGTCGTGCCGCACGCCGAGCTCGAGCGCGAGGCGCTGTCGATGGCGCGGACGATCCTGACCAAGTCGCCGACCGCGATCCGCATGCTGAAGTACGCCTTCAACGCCGTCGACGACGGGCTCGTGGGCCAGCAGCTCTTCGCCGGAGAGGCGACCCGCCTGGCGTACGGCACCGACGAGGCCGCCGAGGGACGCGATTCCTTCCTCGAGAAGCGCGACCCCGACTGGTCCGACGTCCCGTGGCACTACTGACCGGCGGGGAGTCCTCGTGAGGCTCGAGCCGCCGGCATCCGCCGACCCGCGCGATGTGCTGCGCGCCCTGCGTGCGGCCGTCCTCGGTGCGGGGCCGGCCGTCGCCCTGGGCGGGGCGGACCTTCCGCAGGACGTCCCCCCGGGCACCGCCGCGGTCGTGACGACCTCGGGCTCGACGGGCGTGCCGAAGTCGGTCGTGATCAGCCGCAACGCGCTCATCAGCAGCGCCTACGCCACGGCCTCCCGCATCGGGGAGGGCGCGTGGTTGCTCGCGGTGCCGGCGACCTATGTCGCGGGCGTCCAGGTGATCGTCCGGGCCCTCCTCGCCGATCGCGAGCCGGCGGTCGTCTCCGGTCCCTTCCGCCCCGAGCCGTTCGCCGCGGCGGCCCTCGGCATGGCGTCGCACCTCGACGGCGTCCGCGTCCCGAGCTACACCTCGCTCGTCCCCGCGCAATTGCAGAGACTGCTGGATGCCGCCGAGCACGACGCCACCGTCGCGCAGGCGCTGCGCTCGTTCGAGGCGATCCTCATCGGCGGTCAGGCCCTCGCACCGTCGGTGCGCGAGCGGGCCGAGGCGGCCGGGGCGCGCATCGTGCGCACCTACGGCTCGAGTGAGACCAGCGGCGGCTGCGTGTACGACGGCGTTCCGCTCGACGGTGTCGGCATGGCGATCGTCGACGGCGAGGTTCGCCTTTCGGGCCCCACTCTCGCGGAGGGCTATCTCGGCGATCCCGAGCGCACCGCCGCGGTCTTCCCCCGTGCGGACGGAGAGCGCTGGTACCGCACCGGCGACGGCGGCGACATCGTCGACGGCGTGCTGCACGTCACCGGTCGTCTCGACAACGTCATCGTCTCGGGGGGCGTCAACGTCTCTCTTGATCGGGTCGAAGCCGCTGTGCGCGGCATCCCGGGTCTGGAATCGGCCGTCGTCGTGCCGATCCCGGATGCCGACTGGGGTCAGGGCTCCGCCGTGGTGGTGTCGGGGGGCGCGGCGTCTCGCCGACCGGATCTGCTCGCCGCGATCCGCGAGGTCGTCGGCGCGTCCGTCGGGGCGCCCGCGCGGCCGGCGCGCGTCGTCGTGCTCGAGAAGCTGCCGACGCTGCCGTCGGGCAAGCCCGACCGTGCCACGCTGCGGCGACTCGCGGACGAGGGCGCGCCGAACCCGCGCGACTAGACTGACCCCTCGTGGCAGCCCCGTCTCGCAAGCGTCCGACCCCCGCCCAGAAGCGTCGTCCCGGCGGGAACCCGCAAAGGGTGCAGGGCGGTGCCCCCCGCGCCGTCGCCCCGGCGACCGCGCGCGACTGGATCGCTGCGGCGCGCCTGCGCACCCTGCCCCTGGCGATCACCCCGGTGCTCATCGGGACGGGAGCGGCCACCCTCGTCGACGACGCTCTCCACTGGGTCATCGCGCTCGCCTGCCTGGCGGTCGCCTTCGCGCTGCAGATCGGCGTGAACTACGCCAACGACTACTCGGACGGCATCCGCGGCACCGACGATGTCCGTGTCGGGCCGGGCCGCCTGACCGGCGGCAGGAAGGCGAAGCCGCGCACCGTACTGCTCGTCGCGCTCGCGTTCTTCGCGCTCGCCGCACTCATCGGTCTCGCGCTGGTGATCCGAACGGGGCAGTGGTGGCTTCTGCTGGTGGGCGCCGTGTGCATCGTGGCCGCGTGGTTCTACACCGGGGGTAAGCGCCCGTACGGCTACAACGCGATGGGCGAGATCTTCGTCTTCGTCTTCTTCGGCCTCGTCGCCACCCTCGGTACGACCTGGCTGCAGGTGCTGTCGCTGCCGCAGGAGGCGTGGTTCGGTGCGGTCGCGGCCGGCCTTCTCGCGTGCGCGGTGCTGCTGGCGAACAACCTGCGCGATATCGATCAGGACCGTCTCGCGGGCAAGCGCACGCTCTCAGTGCTCATCGGGCGCCGCGCGACGCAGGTGATCTTCACGGTCTTCGTGCTCGCACCGTTCGCGATCGCGGCGTTCCTGGCGCAGGTCTATCCGCTGGCGTGGCTGGAGGGGCTTCCCCTGCTGGGCGGTCTCGCAGCGATCCTCATCGTCTGGACCTACCGCGCCCCGCGCGAACTCATCACGGCGCTGCAGGTGACGAGCTTCACCTCGGTCGCGTACGGCGCGGTTCTGTTCCTGGCATTCGCGGTCTGAGGCGCCTCGGCCGGACGACCGCGGGAACGCGCGCGTCCGCCTTCACCGGCGGTGAGGTGCGCGAGCGGATGCCCGCGAGTCAGACGCGAGAACGATCGCCCGCAGCGCTCGGGTCTTCGCCGGAATCACTGCGCGTGGCGTCCACCACCGCGTCCTCGGCGTCGGCGTCGCTCTGAGCGGCGGTGCGGCGACCGGCCGCGGTGCGCTCGGCACGGCGCTCGGCGAGGCCGCCGGTGACCTTGTCGAGCGGGCGACGCAGGAACAGCGTCGACAGGCTCAAGCCGATCAGGGCGGCGAAGATCGCGGCGAGCCACGGCAGCTCCTGGAACACCGGGAACAGCAGCAGGATGCCGAGGGGGACGAGGAACGCGAGCAATCGCAGCACCGTGTAGACGAGGGCCGAACGAGCACGCATACAGCCATTCTACGGCGGGTGTCCTCGCCTCGATCCCGGGTCGTTCGACGGCGGAAGACCGCGCGCCGACTCCGGGCCGCTGCCCAGCCGGCGCACGTAGACTCGTGTCATGGCACGGTTGCTTCTCATCCTGGCGCTCGTGGCGACCGTCTTCTGGGTCTACACGATCGTGGACTGCGCCGTGCAGAGCCCCTCCCGTCACCGCGGCGTCAACAAGACCGCGTGGATGGCGATCGTCATCCTGCTCCCCGTGCTCGGCGGCATCCTGTGGTTCGCCATCGGTCGAGGCCGAGCGACGCAGACGGTCGTCCGACGCGCTCCCGACGACGACCCCGAGTTCCTCGGCCGCATGACCGCATCGGCGCGTGCCGAGCAGGACGAGAGGATCCGTCGCCTCGAAGAAGAGCTGGCGCAGCTCGACTCCGACGGCGACGACCCGCAGCCCCCGAAGAAGACGACCGATCCGGGCGACACCCCCGGCAAGGGCGACGACGACACCCGCGGTCAGCGCGGCGCCGTCGGCTGAGCCGTGGCCCCCGAAAACGCGCGCGTCGCCGCGCCGGCCACCGACGCGGCCGCCGCCCTGCTGGCGGGGCTGGTCTCTCGCGGCGTCCGCCATATCGTGGTGAGCCCCGGCTCCCGTTCTCAGGCCCTGGCGCTCGTCGCCGCCGAGCTCGAGCGCGCGGGCCTCGTTCACCTGCACGTGCGCATCGACGAGCGTGTGGCGGGCTTCACCGCTCTGGGCATCGGACGCGAGACCGGGATGCCGGCGGTCGTCGTCTGCACGTCCGGCACCGCCGTGGCCAACCTCGTGCCCGCCGCCCTCGAGGCGCATCACGCCGGGATCCCCCTTCTGCTGCTCACCGCCGACCGCCCGCCCGAGCTGCGCGGGGTCGGCGCGAATCAAACCACCCGGCAGCCGGGGCTCTTTCGCTCCGCCGTCCGCCTCGAGGCCGACCTCGCGGTTCCCGAGACCGTCGACGACGACGCCACCTCCGAGCAGACCGCCGAGCTCGACGCCGTGGCCGCGTCCTCGCTGGCGGCGGCCCTGGGCGAGGGGGCTCGAGCAGCCGGCCCGGTGCACCTGAACGTGCCGTTCCGTGAGCCCCTCGCGGGCGCAGCGCCCTCGTGGATGGTGGAGCGGGCGGCATCCGGAACCGCTCCCACCGGAGATGACGCCGACGGCTCCGGAGCGCACTACCAGGGGGGCGGCGGCATCGGCGAAGCCGACGTGGCGCCCGAAGCCGAGGCGGCGCACGTGATCGAGACCGGGCCGCGGACGGTCGTCGTCGCGGGGGCCGACGCGGGAGCCGCGGCCGAGCAGTTCGCCCACGACGGGGGCTTCCCCCTGGTCGCCGAGATCGTCAGCGGCTCGCGATTCGGGCGGCAGATCGTGCACGGCTACCGCGCGCTCCTGAGCGACCCCGCGCTCGGCGGACGCATCGAACGCGTCGTCGTGTTCGGTCGTCCCACGCTCAGTCGCGAGGTCACGCGCCTGCTCATGCGTGACGACGTCGAGGCGATCGCGGTGCGCGGACCCGGCGAACCGGTGAACCTGAACGGATCCACCCTCGCGGTCGACGCCGTGCGCGTCGGCTCGGAAGAGACCGACCGCGCCTGGCTGGGGGAGTGGATGCGCGCCTCGCGGGCCCGGGCCGTCGACCTCTCGCCGCCCGCCCCCGACGCCGAGGGACTCGCCTCCGCCGTGCCGCACGAGCGGCTCGGGGCGATCAACGCCGAGGTCGAGGTCATGCGCGCGCCCCTCGATCGCGCCGCGTTGGTCGACGCGCTCTGGCGCGCGACGTGGCCCCACGACCGACTCGTCTTCGGTTCGTCGCGCATCGTGCGCGTCGCCGACGAGCTCCTCGGCGGCAAGAAGGTCGCCGTCCACTCCAACCGCGGTCTCGCCGGCATCGACGGAACGATCGCCACGGCCACAGGTGTCGCGCTGGCCAGTCAGGTCGAGGAGCGCCCCGGCGTGACGCGCGTGCTGCTCGGCGATCTCGCCTTCCTCCACGACATGGGCGCGCTGATGCTGCCCCCCGGTGAGACCGAGCCGCGCCTGCAGGTCGTCGTCGGCAACGACGGTGGCGGCACGATCTTCGACGGTCTCGAGGTGGCCGCGGTCGCCGGCGACGACGCGATGGCGCGCGTGCAGTACACACCGCACACGGCCCGCCTCGAGCATCTCGCCCTCGCTTTCGGGTGGGAGTACCACCGCTGCACCACCCGCGTCACCCTCGACCAGGTGCTCACCGCCCCGACCGGCGGGCGTCAGCTGATCGAGGTCCCCCTCCCGCGTTGAACGGCCGCCGTCAACGGGTGGCGATGATCCCGGATGCCACGGCAGCATGACCCCATGAGTTCGAAGAACCGTTGGTCCACGCCCGCCGCCGACGCCCTGCGGGTGGAGCCCGGGTTCCGCCTCGCCGACATCGACCCGCGCTCGACGCCCGGCTACGACGGAGACAAGGACGACGGCCGAGCAGACCTCGAGGCGGGCCGTGGCCCGCTGGAAGGGCTGCAGGAGCGCCTCTTCGCCCAGAGCGTCGCCGGCACCGCCACCGGTTCGGTGCTGCTCGTGCTGCAGGCCATGGACACCGCGGGCAAGGGCGGGATCGTCCGGCACGTCGTCGGCGTGGTCGACCCGCAGGGTGTGGAGCTCGCCTCGTTCAAGAAGCCCACCGCCGAGGAGCTCGAGCACGACTTCCTGTGGCGCATCGAGAAGCGGTTGCCCGATGCCGGTCGCCTCGGCGTCTTCGACCGGTCGCACTACGAGGACGTGCTGATCGGCCGGGTGCGCGAACTCGCCCCCCGCGACGAGATCGAGCGCCGGTACGGTGCCATCGTGTCGTTCGAGGCGCAGGCGGCCGAGATGGGCATCCGCGTCGTCAAGGTCATGCTGCACATCTCGAAGGACGAGCAGCGCGAGCGCCTGGGCGAGCGTCTCGCGCGCCCCGACAAGCACTGGAAGTACAACCCGTCCGACGTCGACGAGAGGAAGCTCTGGGACGCCTACATGGACGCGTACCAGGTGGCGATCGAGCGGACCTCGACGCCTCTGGCACCGTGGCACGTCGTCCCCGCCGACCGCAAGTGGTACGCCCGTCTGGCCGTGCAGCAGTTGCTCATCGACGCCCTCGAGGACATCGACCCGCAGTGGCCGGCGGCGGACTACGACGTCGAGGTCGAGAAGGAGCGGCTGGCGAACTCCTGAGTCAGGCCAGCGCCTCGACGATCGGGCGGAACTTCACCCGCGTCTCCAGCAGCTCCGACTCCGGCACGCTGTCGGCGACGATGCCCGCCCCGGCGTACGCCGTGATCGGGGCCGTGGGCGACGACGGGGCGGCGCGGTCGATCTGCGCGCACCGAAGGGCGATTGCCCACTCTCCGTCGCCCGAGGCCGCGGTCCAGCCGACCGCGCCGGCGTAGCGGCCCCGGTCGAAGGGCTCGAGGCGGCGGATGACGTCCATGGCCGCGGCCGTGGGCGTTCCCGCGACGGCGGCCGTGGGGTGCAGGACCGAGAGCAGGTCGAGCGACGAGGCGTCCTCGCTCAGCTCGCCCTCGACGTCGGTGGCGAGGTGCCAGACGTTCGGGAGCTTGAGCGTGAAGGGCTGGTCCGCGGCTGCGAGGGCCGAGGTGTGGGGAGCGAGGGCTTTCAGCACGCTCTGCACGGCGAACCGGTGCTCGTCCTGGTCTTTCGTGCTCCGGGTGAGCCCGATGGATGCCGCGACATCGGCGTCGGCGTCGCCGCCGCGCGCCACGGTGCCGGCGAGGACACGCGCGGTGACGGTTCCGCCCGAGACCGTGACCAGGGTTTCGGGGCTCGCGCCGATCAAGCCATCGACGGCGAAGACCCAGCAGTCCGGATACCCCTCGAGGAGGGACCGGACCAGGCGACGCAGGTCGGAGCCGGCGGGCACTGTGCCGGTGATGTCGCGCGCCAGGACGACCTTGCCGACCTCGCGACGGCCGATGGCCTCGATCCCCTGACGGACGGCATCCTGATACTTCTCCGCCGTCTGCGCACCGGGGCCGAGCGTGGCGGACCAGTGCGGACCGAAGGGCGAGCGGGGCGGGAGCTCGGGTTCGGGCTCGTCGGGGGTGTCGTCGAAGGCGAGGCGGGTGACCCAGGCGCGACCGCTGTGTCGACCGACGATCATCCCGGGCACGCGCAGGACGTTCTCGCGCTCGGAGCGCGGGTCGAACACGAACGATCCGAAAGCCACGAGGCCCGTTCCGGGAAGCTGCACGGGGTCGTCGACCTCCGCCGCGGCGGCGATCGCGCGCCAGCGCTCCGAGACGGTGGCGTCCCCCGGCTGCTCCCCGGTGTAGCGCAGGGTGAGCAGATCGCCGAAGGCGGCGAGGGACTCCCCGCGACGGCTCCAGAACAGGGGGTCGTAGGGCGTTGTGTACGCCAGCACATCGTCCATGGGGGGCAGCTCGCGCGTGATCACGCGCAGGCGCGGCACGACGTCTTCCGCGGGTTCGAGCACGTCTTTCAGCGTAGACCCGCGTTTAGCGAGCCGGGGGATGGCTCCTCGGGATGCCTCGGTGTCGAGCGAGTCGCGGATGCCCGAGCGCGATTTAGACTCCGAACATGGACCCGCGACCCGCCCCCGGCACCCGCCTGATGTTCGAGTGGCGCAAGTGGGACGGCTCGCCCCACTGGGTCCAGGACAGCGTCTACCTCGGTTCCGACGAGTGGGGCGAGTGGTTCGGCCAGCAGGTGGGCTGGCGGAGCGCCCGCCCGGGAGCCGAGTTCGTGTGTCGTCAACCGAACGTCACCCTGGTTCCGGCGACGGGCGACTGGGCCTTCACCCACAACGCCGACCCGCACCCGGTGGCCGTGTACATCGACCTGGCGTGGGACGTGCGGTGGCACGACGACGGCGTACCCCGTGGCATCGACATGGACCTCGACGTCGTCCGACGCACCGACGACCGCGGCACGTGGATCGACGACCGCGACGAGTGGGACGAGCACCGGGTGCGGTACGGCTACCCGCCCGAGATCGTCACGCACCTCGAGGCGACGGCCCTCGACCTCGAACGACGGGTGCGTGCGCGCGAAGCGCCGTTCTCCGACGACGTGACCGGCCCCTGGCTCGCACGCCTCGCCGCGATGGCAACCCACGAAGACCCCTCGACCCCGCGCGCCTAGAATCGACGGGTGAGCAGCGACCCCAACCGAGCCGACCTCGGCAAAGACCCGCAGCGCGTCAGCGGAATGTTCGACCAGGTCGCGGCAGCGTACGACCGCACCAACACCGTGCTGAGCCTCGGCAACGACCGTCTCTGGCGCGTCGCGACCTTGCGCGCGGTCGCCCCGCAGCGCGGGGAGCGCATCCTCGATCTCGCGGCCGGAACGGGAACCTCGTCGATGGCGTTCGTGCCCAGCGGGGCGCACGTGGTCGCCGCCGACTTCTCGCGCGGCATGATCGAAGAGGGCCGCCGCCGTCACAGCGGCGTCCCGAACCTCGAGTTCGTGCAGGCCGACGCCACCGACCTCCCCTTCGCCGACGGCGAGTTCGACGCCGTGACCATGTCGTTCGGCCTCCGCAACGTCATCGATCCGCGTCGGGCCCTCCGCGAGCTGCGGCGCGTCACGCGCCCCGGCGGTCGCATCGTCGTGTGCGAGTTCTCGCACCCGCCGTCCCGCTCCTTCAACGGGCTGTACCGTTTCTACAACGACCGGGTGCTCCCGATCGTCGCGAAGGCCGTCAGCTCCAACGCCGAGGCCTACGACTACCTCAACGAGTCGATCCGCGACTGGCCCGATCAGCCGACGCTGGCCGGCTGGATGAGGGACGCCGGGTGGGACGACGTCGCCTACCGCAACCTCACCTTCGGCATCGTCGCGCTGCACCGCGGCATCCGCCCCGCTTCTTAACCCCTGTCAACCGTCGAGATACCGTCGGCGGTCCCTCAGCGCGCCAGGATAGGCTGAAACCGTGACCCCGAGACCGCCCGCGGCCGGCACCCGCCTGTCGGGCAAGCTGGGCCTGAGTGACCGCATCTTCGCAGGCCTGCGTTCGCGCACCCTGCTCTCCACGGTCGAGGCGGGCCTCGCCCGCGTCGAGACCGAACTCGAGGGCGAGGTGCGCAGCGCCGACAAGCTCGCCGACGTCACCGCCCGCTACCTCTACGAGGCCGGCGGCAAGCGGGTGCGTCCCATGCTGGCGATCCTCACCGCGCAACTCGGTCAGGGAACGACGAAAGAGGTCGTCGAGGTGGCCACGGCCCTCGAGCTGACCCATCTCGGTTCGCTGTACCACGACGACGTCATGGACGGCGCGGACAAGCGTCGCGGCGTGCCGAGCGCGCAGACGGTGTGGGGCAACAACATCGCCATCCTCACCGGCGACCTGCTCTTCGCCCGCGCCAGCCAGCTCATGGCCCGCCGCGGTGAGCGCGCGATCCAGCTGCAGGCCGACACCTTCGAACGTCTCGTCCTCGGGCAGATGCACGAGACCGTCGGCCCGCAAGAGGGTGACGAGCCCGTCGACTTCTACCTCAAGGTGCTCGCCGACAAGACGGGGTCGCTGATCGCCGCCGCCGCTCAGTCGGGCGTCATCTACTCCGGCGCGCCGGAGGAGTTCGAGGAGCCCATGGTCGTCTTCGGCGAGAAGGCGGGCGTGGCCTTCCAGCTGCTCGACGACGTGATCGACCTGTCGCCCGATCCTTCCGAGACGGGCAAGGTGCCCGGCACCGACCTGCGCGCGGGTGTGCCCACCATGCCGTACTTGCTGCTCGGGCACCGCTCCGACGCGGCATCCGCCGATCTTCGCACCCGCATCGACGAGGGCCAGCAGCGCATCGCCGCCGGAGCCGACCCCTCGGTGCTCGACGGGCCGCTCGCCGAACTCCGCGAGCACGACACCACGCACGAGACCCTGCGTCTCGCGCATCAGTGGTCGCAAGAGGCGATCGACGCCCTCGCGCCGCTGCCCGACGGCGCCGTGCGCGAAGCGCTGACGCGCTTCGCCCGCGCGGTCGCCGATCGCTCGGCCTGAAACCCTTCCCGCCCCACCCCCCCCCGATCACGATCGAGAGGAACCCATGACGAAGCTGCGCCTCGCCATCGTCGGAGCCGGCCCCGCCGGCATCTACGCGGCCGACATCCTGCTGAAGTCCGAGCGTCAGTTCGACGTCTCGATCGACCTGTTCGAGCAGCTGCCCGCGCCCTACGGTCTCGTCCGCTACGGCGTCGCCCCCGACCACCCGCGCATCAAGGGCGTCGTCACGGCGCTGCGCGAGGTGCTCGACCGCGGCGACATCCGCATCTTCGGCAACGTGCGCTTCGGCGAGGACATCACCCTCGACGATCTCAAGCAGCACTACAACGCCGTCATCTTCTCGACCGGCGCGATCCGCGACGCCGACCTCGATATCCCCGGCATCGACGCAGACGGCTCCTACGGTGCCGCCGACTTCGTCAGCTGGTTCGACGGCCACCCCGACGTGCCCCGCGAGTGGCCCCTCGAGGCGCAGTCGCTCGCCGTGATCGGCAACGGCAACGTGGCCCTCGACGTGACCCGCATGCTGGCCAAGCACGCCGACGACCTGCTGCCCACCGAGGTGCCCGACAACGTGTACCAGGGGCTCAAGGCGTCGCCCGTCACCGACGTGCACGTCTTCGGCCGCCGCGGTCCCGCGCAGGTGAAGTTCACGCCTCTCGAGCTGCGCGAGCTGGGCGAGCTGCGCGACGTCGACATGGTCGTCTACGACGAGGACTTCGACTACGACGAGGCGTCGCTCGCCGCGATCCAGACCAACAAGCAGGTCAAGGTCATCGACCGCGTCCTGCAGCAGTGGCGCACCCGCCCGGGCGTGAACAACGCCGGGGGCGAGGCCTCGCGTCGCCTGCACCTGCACTTCTGGGCGAAGCCCGTCGAGGTTGTCAAGGATGCCGAGGGCCGGGTCGCCGCGTTCCGGTACGAGCGGACGAAGCCCGACGCCGAGGGCGGGGTCGTCGGCACCGGCGAGATCCGCGAGGTGCCCATCCAGGCGATCTACCGCGCGGTCGGCTACTTCGGCTCCCCGCTGAAGGGCGTGCCCTTCGACGAGAAGCACGGCGTCATCCCGAACCACGAGGGTCAGGTGCTGTCCGCCGACTCGAACGAGCGGATTCCCGGCGTCTACGCCACCGGCTGGATCAAGCGCGGCCCCGTCGGCCTCATCGGACACACCAAATCGGATGCCATGGAGACGGTGCGCCACGTCATCAACGACGCCGGCGAGTGGTGGCAGCCCGCGCACCCCGAGGAAGAGGCGATCCCCGCCCTGCTCGAGGAGCGCGGCGTGCGCTGGACCGACCTCGACGGCTGGCACCGCCTCGACGAGCACGAGGTGGCCCTCGGCGCTCCGCACGAGCGTGCCCGCATCAAGGTCGTGCCCCGCGACGAGATGATCGCGATCTCGCGCGGCGAGTAAGCCACCCGAACGAACCGCCCCGCCATCCGACGGGGCGGTTCGCATTCGTCTCGCCGGCTGCGCGAACGTAACTCCTGAGATGTGGCCACCCGGAAGGGCGCAGCCGTCGCGTCGGGGCCGCTGGCCGGTGTTTTTCCGGAGTTCGGTCCGGCTTCGGCGGCCGTATGCGGGGTCTCTCGTGCGCGTGAAGTGCCCGCCGTAGGCTGGGGCGATGGGGGAGTGGCATCCGGATATCCTCGGCGACGGGTTCGAACAGCAGACTCTGCCGCTCGCAAGCGATACCGATGGAGAGGTCGTCGCCACCCTCGTGCGCTCGCGCCCCCGCCCCGGCGCCCGTCTGTTCGGCGAGCTGCGCGACACCGACGTGCTGTACGTGCACGGGTGGTCGGATTACTTCTTCCAGACCGAGCTCGCGCGGTTCTTCACCGACCGCGGGGCGGGCTTCTTCGCGCTCGACCTGCGCAAGTACGGCCGGAGCCTGCGGCCCGGCCAAGCGCCGGGATACGTCGCGGCGCTGGACGTGTACGACGCCGACATCGAGGCGGCCCTGGATGCCATGGGTACGAAGCGCGAGGGGCGGCGCCTGCTGCTGCTCGGGCACAGCACCGGCGGTCTCACGTTGACGCTGTGGGCTGCGCGGCACCCCGGTGTCGCCGATGCCCTCGTGCTGAACAGCCCGTGGCTCGAGCTGCAGCTGGGTCCGCTCGGTCGCCAGGCGCTCGCCCCGATCGTGAACGCGCGCGCTCGTTTCGACCCGCTCGGCACGCATCCCGTCGTCGACCTCGGCTTCTACACGCGCGCCCAGCGCGAGTTGGGCACCCTCCCTGACAGCCCCGAGGGGTGGCGTCCGGCGCAGGGTTTCCCGACGCATCCGGGCTGGCTCGCCGCGATCATCGCGGGGCACGCGCGGGTGGCATCCGGGGTCGACGTCGGCTGCCCGGCGCTGGTGCTGCTGTCGGCCCGGTCGACGGTGACGCTCACATGGAGCGACGCGATGCGCGAGACCGACTCCGTGCTCGTCGTCGACGACATCGCTCGGGCGGCGACGCGGATCGCGCGCACGGTGACGATCAGCCGTGTCGAGGGGGCCGTGCACGACGTCTTCCTCTCGGCCCCGGCGGCCCGCGCGGCCGCCTACGACGCTCTCGAGGACGGGCTGCGCTCGGTTCTCTGACTCACGTGCCGCAGAACGTCACGAACGGTGCCGCGACGGGTTCCGGTGTCGCGGCGAGGCGGCGGACCAGCGGCGTATCGGGCTCGACGAACGGGTCACGGAGCAGCCGAGCGAGTTCGAGCATCCCGGGCGGGACAGGCGAAGGGGCCCGGTCCGTCGACCGAGCCCCCGAACGTCCCGCCCCCGTCAGCCCCCGATGAGGCTCACCATCAGTCGGATCGACAGGGCGACGACCGCGACCAGTCCGATGCCGCCGGCGAGGTTCTGCCACCATCGGTTGCGCAGGGGACCCATGAGCGTGCGATTGTTCGCCATGACGATGATCAGGGCCGCGAGGATCGGCGCGAAGAGAACCGTCAACGCCTGGGCGATCACGATCAGCTGCACCGGCGAGGCACCCGCGAAGGCGAACGTGATACCGAGACCGAACGCGAGGATGAAGGCACTGCCCAGCCGCGCCGCGAGCGTCTCGGCGGAGGCGCCGCGTCCGATGGCATCCGAGAGCATGGTTCCGCCCGCGATGCAGTTGGGGATCATCGATGAGAACGCCGCGCCGAAGAAGCCCAGGGCGAAGATCCACGCGCCGACGGGGCCCGCGACGGGCTCGAAGATCTTCGCGAGGCCGGTGAAAGCGCCGGGGGTGTCGGCGCCGGTCTGACCCAGGACGGATGCGGCGACGACGATGACGAGCGCGGTCATGATGCCGGGGGCGACGATGCCGGGGATCGTGTCGACGATCGTGATGTCGCGGTATTCGGTTTCGGTGCGTGTGCGCGCCTTCGTACCGTACGAGGCGAAGAACGCCGCGTTGATGGAGAAGTTGGTGCCGACGAGGCCGATGATCAGCAGCCACGAGCCGCCGGGGACGACGGGGATGAGCCCCGCGCCGGCAGCCGCCCAGTCGGGATTCGAAGCGAATGCGGATGCCACGAAGCAGAAAGCCATGAGCGCCACGATGACGATGAGGATCTTCTCGACGACGCCGTAGATCTTCTTCAGCAGCAGGATCGTGCCCACCAGCACCGTGCAGATGACCGTCCACATCACGGGGGAGGTGCCGGGGATGAGCATCGACAGACCCACCCCGGAGCCCACTGCGTTGCCGACCGAGAAGCACAGGGTGATGAGGAAGACGCCGAGGCCGGCGACGACACCCGCCCAGGTGCCGAGGCTGTCTTTGATGGACGAGATCAGCGAGACGGGCGTGCGGATGCCGAGGCGCACGCTCATGTCGGTGAGGAAGATCATGAGGATCGTCGAGACGATGATCACCCAGATGAGGGTGTAGCCGTAGAGGGCTCCGGCATTCATCGCGGTGGTGAGGTTGCCGGGGCCGAACTGCCAGGCGCCCGCGACGAACGCGGGGCCGATGAGGGCGAGGCGTCGCCAGAAGGTGCGCCGGGTGCGGTGGGAATCGACGATGCTGCGCACCGTCTCGGTCGAGATGCGCCCGTGGCCGGTGCCGGGGGTCGCGGGAGGTCGTTGGGTGGTGCGGTCGCTCATGGTCGGTCCTTCCGTCGTCGTTGACGTGATGGTTCATGAGGGGCGGCCGTTCGCGCCGGCCGCCCCCGCGATGGTTCAGGCCGGGACGACCACGCTGCCGAGGTCGGCCGAGGCGAAAGCAGCGGCGATCTCGGCGTCGGCTCCGGCAGGAAGGGGCAGCAGGGGCTCACGCACGGTGGCGTGATCCAGGATGCCACGGTTGACCAGGCCCCACTTGAGGGCGACGGTGCCCTCCATGTGCGAGCCGCGGTGGTAGACCGCCTTGGTCACGGGGAGCAGGCGTTCGTGGATGGCGTGCGCGGCGGCGTAGTCGCGCGCCTTGCCCGCCTCGATGAGGTCGACCAGCAGCTCGGGCGCGATATTGCCGTACCCGACGAGAAGGCCGTCGACGTCGAACATTGTCGGGAGAAGGTACTCGTCGTGGCACGACAGCACCTGCAGCTCGGGGTACGCGGCACGGAGTGCGGGGATCTCGGTGTACCACCGGCGCATGTTCCGCACGCCGTTCTTGGTGTGGTTCACGCCCTCTTGCCCCGCGATCTCGAGCTGGGTGTCGAGGTCGTAGGACGCCTTGGTGTTGTCGGGGTACTGGAAGAGGATCTCTTCGAGCCCCGATTCCTCCCAGATGGCGCGGTAGCGGGTCTGCGGAGCGCCGGGCTGGAAACCGAAGCGCAACCACCCGTGCGAGGGGTAGACGAGGGCGCCCTTCGCGCCCGCGGCCGCGGCATCCTTCGCCTCGAGGGCGGCGGTGAGGTTCCCCTCCTTCGTGATGCCGGCGATGATCGGCAGCCGGTCGTCGACGGAGTCGCGGAAGGCGCGGATGACGTCGAGCTGCTCCTTCTCGGTGAGGAACGTGCCCTCTCCGGCGTGGCCGAGAACGACCAGGCTTTTCACGCCGTCGATCGAGCCGAGCCAGGCGCCGAGGCGCTGGATCGCGGCGTAGTCGACGTCGCCGTCGGGGGTGAAGGGGGTCACGGGGGCGGGGTTCAGGCCGCGGAGGCCGAGGACCATCGTCGTCTCCATCTCATCGTCGAGCGTTCACGGTATGAGAACGTTTGCAGGAACGATTGCAAGTGTGCGCGTCGCGATGATCCCGTGTCAAGAGTCCGGGTGAAAACGTTCCCGGGAAGGATCTCCTACGGGCGGATAGGCTGGAGGAGAGGAGGGCTCATGGTCGACATCGAGGCCGGCGAACGCCACGTCGTCACGCTGAAAGACGTGGCCGTGGCGTCCGGGGTCAGCATCTCGACGGTCAGCAGGGTGCTCGACGACCGCACTCCCCGCTCGGCCTCGGCCACCGCTACCCGCGTGCGCGCCGTCGCCGACGAGCTCGGCTACCGCCGCAACGTGTCGGCGTCGAGTCTGCGCCGCGGCGCGACCGCCACGATCGGCGTCCTCGTGCCGCGTCTGACGGATGCCGTGATGGCGCTGATGTTCGAAGCCGTCGAGCGTGCCTCGCACCGACGCGGATACTTCGCCGTCGTCGCGACGTGCGGCGACGACGCCGAGGAGGAGCGCCGCGCTACCGAGACACTCTTGGACCGCGGGGTCGACGGCCTGGTGCTCGCCACCGCACGGCTGGACGACGCCCTTCCCGCGTCGTTGCGCGATCGCGGCATCCCGCACGTTCTCGCCCTCCGCACCGACGACGTCAGCCCCTCGTCGCTCGGCGACGACGAGACGGGGGGATACCTCGCCGTGCGCCACCTGCTCGACCTCGGCCACCGAGACATCGCCATCGTCACCGGCCCGTGGTTCACCTCGAGCGGTCGCGACCGTCGCGCCGGCGCCGAACGCGCCCTGCGCGAGGCCAGGGTCGAACTCGACGAGAGTCGCGTCCTCGCCGTCGGTTACGGGCTCGATCACGGCGTCGAGGCCGGACGGCGACTGCTCGACGCGGTGGATCGCCCCACCGCGATCTTCGCCGCCAACGACAATCTCGCCGTCGGGGTCTCGACCGTCGCGCAGTCGCTGGGCATGGAGGCTGGGCGCGACCTGTCGATCGTGGGCTACAACGACATCCCCCTCGTCTCGCGTCTGCCCGTGCCCCTGACCTCGGTGCGTACGCACTTCGACCGCGTGGCCGAGCTGGCCCTCGACCTGCTGCTCGACGATGGCTCGGGCAGCAGGATCGAACGGGTGATGCCCACCCTGATCCCGCGCTCCTCCACAGCGCCGCTCGCGCGCTGACGCGCCGCCGTCGGAGGGGGCGGCTAGCGTAGAACGCGATCGAAGGAGCCCCATGATCCCCACCGATGCGACCGCCACCGAGCGCTACCGAGCCGCCCGCGACGAACTCCTCGCGACTCGGACCGACCCGCAGAGGACCGCGGCGTTCACCTGGCCCCGCTTCGACGGGCCCTTCAACTGGGCGATTGACTGGTTCGACCCCATGGCGCGCGGAAACGACGCGCCCGCGCTCATCGTCGTGGACGACGACGGAACGCACCACCAGCGCACCTTCGACGAGCTCGCGCGCCGTTCCGATCAGGTCGCCGCGTGGCTGGCATCCCGAGGCGTCCGCCGCGGCGAGACCGTGCTGCTCATGCTCAACAATCAGGTCGAGCTGTGGGAGGCGATGCTCGCGATCATGAAGCTCGGCGGCGTGATCGCGCCCACCACGACCGCCCTCGGCACGACCGACCTCGGGGACCGCATCGAGAGAGCCGAGATCCGGCACGTTATCGTCGGATCGGGGGATGCCGATAAATTCGACGACCTGCCGGAGGGACTCGGCCGCATCGTCGTGGGCGGGGAGTACGCGGGCTGGGCGACGTACGACGACGCCTTCGGGACGGATGCCGCGCCGTCCCGGCATCCGGGCACCACCGCCGACGACCGCCTGCTGCTGTACTTCACCTCGGGCACGACGTCGAAGCCGAAGCTCGTCGAGCACACGCACTCCTCGTACCCGGTGGGTCACCTCAGCACCATGTACTGGCTGGGACTTCAGCCGGGCGACGTGCACCTGGCCATCAGCTCGCCCGGATGGGCCAAGCACGCGTGGAGCCTGTTCTTCGCGCCGTGGATCGCGGGGGCAACCGTGCTCGCGTTGAACTATTCACGGTTCTCGGCCGACCGGTTGTTGACCGAGCTCGAGAACGACCGGGTGACGACGTTCTGCGCGCCCCCGACGGTGTGGCGCATGCTGATCCAGGCCGATCTCACCGGCCGCCGCGGGGCGCTGCGCGAGGTCGTGTCGGCGGGAGAGCCGCTGAACCCCGAGGTGATCGCGGCGGTGCAGCGCGCGTGGGGCCTCGACATCCGCGACGGGTACGGGCAGACCGAGATGACCGCCGTGGTGGCCAACACCCCGGGCGCGGGTCTCGTGCCGGGCTCGATGGGGCGCCCGCTGCCGGGATGCCCGGTCGTGCTGATCGACCCCCTGACGGGCGAGCGAGCCGAGGAGGGCGAGATCTGCATCGACCTGACCGAGCGGCCCGTCAACCTCATGACCGGCTACGTGGGCGATGCCGAGCGCAACGCCGAGGCTTTCGCCGATGGTTTGTTCCACACGGGCGATGTCGCGCGGCGCGATGAGACCGGCAGCATCACGTACATCGGGCGCACCGACGACGTCTTCAAGGCATCGGACTACAAGATCAGCCCGTTCGAGCTCGAGAGCGTGCTCATCGAACACCCCGCCGTGGTGGAGGCCGCCGTGGTGCCCGCGCCCGACGAGCTGCGTCTCGCCGTGCCCAAGGCGTACATCGTGCTCGCCGCGGGTCACTCCGAGAACGCGGAGACGGCGCTCGACATCCTCCGTTTCGCGCGCGAGAAGCTGGCCCCGTTCCAGCGCGTGCGCCGCGTGGAGTTCTTCGACCTGCCGAAGACGATCTCGGGGAAGATCCGCCGCGTCGAACTGCGTCAGCGCGAGGAAGCGGTCGCGCGCGGCGAGATCGAGTGCGAAGAGTGGACGGATGCCGCCCTGCGGGACCATCGCTGACGCGCAACCCCCTCGCGGGCGCGATGACGGCGTGTGAGCATCGAGGCATGGAAAAGGATCAGAAGCAGCCGTTCGAGAACCCTTCCGTCGACGACGACAGCGACATGCCCTCGCGCATGGAGGAACGCAGCATCGGCCGCGAGACCGAGCGCGAGATCACGCAGATGATCAACGGCATCGAAGGCTGACGCGCCCACCGGGATGGCAGAACCCCTCGACACCGGCCCGTTCTTCCACGGGACGAAAGCGGACCTGAGCGTGGGCGACCTGCTCACGCCCGGGTTCCGCTCGAACTACCGACCCGAGGTGGTGATGAACCACGTCTACTTCACGTCGCGCCTGGATGGCGCGGGACTCGCCGCCGAGATCATTCCGGGCGACGGGGCGCCGCGCGTCTATGAGGTCGAGCCGCTGGGCGCGTTCGAGGACGACCCGAACGTGACCGACAAGAAGTTCCCGGGCAACCCCACCCGCTCGTTCCGCAGCACCGAGCCGCTGCGAATCGTCGCCGAACGCGATGAGTGGACGCGTCTGACACCCGAAGCGCTCGCGCAGTGGCGTGAGAGGCTGACGGCGATGCGCGACGAGAACGCCGAGATCATCAACTGATGCAGCCGGTCAGACCGGTTCGGTAGTACGGATGAGCCCGCAGTTCACGCACGACCACGCGACGAGGAACCGTTCGTCGTCGAGCACCTCGAACCGCAACGGGTCGCCGCAGGTCGGGCAGTGCGGGTATCCGTCGGGGATGCTCACCGCGCAAAGGTGACGTGGACGACGCCGCTCTCGGCGACCTCGCTCGTCAGGGTGTAGCGGGTGTCGAGCTCGCGCAGGTCGTCCCAGAGCCGCCCACCCCGACCGAGGATCACGGGGCGGACGGCCACGTGCAGACGATCGACGAGGTCGGCGGCGAGGGCGGCGCGCACGGTGGAAAGGCCGCCTCCCACTCGCACATCGGCGTCACCGGCGATCTCGCTCGCCCGGGCCACGGCATCCGTGATGCTCTCGGAAGAGAACTCGAACCGCGTGCCGTTCTCGAACGCGATCGGGGTGCGTTCGCGATGCGTCAAGACGATGACGGGCACTTCGAAGGGTGGGTCGTCGCCCCACCAGCCGCGCCAGTCCGGGTCGTCGGGGAAGGAGTGCAGGCCGAACATCGCCGCGCCCATGACCTCGGCGCCGATGCCCTCGAAGTACGCCGCGGCGTAGCGGTCGTCGACGCCGGCGGTGCCCGCGCCCGAGGTGTCGCCGAAGACGCGCTCGCGGAACGTCCTCGTCGCCACGTAGTCGGCGACCAGACGGCCCCAGTCCTCGCCCATCGGGTTCTCGGGCGAAGGGTCGGCGGGCATGGCCACCCCGTCGAGCGAGATGTTCAGATCGACGCGGACGGCCATGGCACCCCTCCGGCGGTGGGACTCAGCGGTAGTTCGTGAATTGCAGGTCGACGTCGAGGTCGGCGGCCTTCAGCAGGCGCTGCACTTCCTGCAGGTCGTCGCGCGACTTCGACTGCACGCGCAGCTCGTCGCCCTGGATCTGCGACTTGACGCCCTTGGGGCCCTCGTCGCGGATGATCTTGTTGACCTTCTTCGCGTTCTCTTGCGAGATGCCCTCCTTCAGCGTGGAGGTGATGCGGTACTCCTTGCCGCTCTGCACGGGCTCGCCGGTCTCGAGGCTCTTCAGCGAGATGCCGCGCTTGATGAGCTTGGTCTGGAACACGTCGAGCACGGCGTTGGCGCGCTCTTCGGAGTTCGCCTTGATGACGATCGAGTCACCGCTCCACGCGATGGAGGCGTCGGTGCCCTTGAAGTCGTACCGCTGCTCCACCTCTTTGTGCGCCTGGTTGAGCGCATTGTCGGCTTCCTGCCGGTCGATCTTGGAGACGATGTCGAACGAAGAATCAGCCATGGGTCGATTCTATTCGCGACCCCCGCATCCACACCCCCTCGACAGAGTCCGGCCCGCGCGGGTAGAGGGCACTCGTAGACTCGGATGCCATGCGAGCACTCACCGAAGAAGAGGTGCGGGCGGCGTTCGTCAATGCCACACCCGAGGAGCTGCGAGTCGTCGAGCTCCCGCACGACTTCGTGCTGACCGACTGGGACCACCTCGACTTCCTGGCGTGGCGCGACCCGCGCACGCGCGGCCGGGGCTACGTCATGACGGAGACCGACGGGGAGCCCACCGCCATCGTGCTGCGCGCGGCCGAGGGCCAGTCGCGGGCGCGATCGGCGATGTGCAACCTCTGCCACACGATGCAGCCTGGCGACCAGGTGTCGCTCTTCACGGCGCGCAAGGCCGGACAGGCGGGAGAGCACGGCGATACCGTCGGCACCTACATCTGCGCCGACATGTCGTGCCACGAGACCGTCCGCCTGGCAGCTCCCCTCGCCCCCAGCGAGATCCGAGCGAGCGTCGACCGCAAGATCGACGGTACCAAGCGCCGCACCGAGGACTTCGTCGCTCGCGTGCTCGACACCGCCGAGGTCTCGCGGTGACCGGGCGGGTCGTCGTCATCGGCGACGCGTTGATCGACGAGATCCGCGATGAGACGGGCGTGCGGGAGTTCGTCGGTGGGGCAGGGCTCAACGTCGCCGTGGGCCTGTCGCGGCTAGGGGTGCCGGCATCCCTCATCGCCATGGTCGGCGACGATGCGGCGGGCGAGCAGATCCGCGCGTTCCTCGACGAGCACGATGTCGAGCTGCTCGCGAGCCCCGCGGAGCACGGGTCGTCGCGCGCGGTGAGCACGCGCTCGCCGAGCGGTGAGCCCGAGTACGTCTTCAACGACGCGGCGCAGAACCGACGCGTGGCGTACGGCGAGGCCGAGCGCGCCGCGATCGCGGCCGCCCCGATGGTCGTCGTGAGCTGCTTCCCCTTCGACGATCCCGAGCAGACGTCCCTCCTGGTGGAGGCGACGGCCTCGCTCTCGACGCCCCTTGCGATCGACCCCAACCCGCGCAGCGGCATGCTCCACGACCGCGCGGAGTTCGTCCGCGGCTTCGAGCGGGCGGCATCCGGAGCCCTGCTCGTGAAGGTCGGCGAGGACGACGCGCAGCTGCTCTACGGAACGCCCCTCGACGACCTCCGCACCACGCTGGTCGACCTGGGCGTCGGCGCAGTGCTCGCCACTTACGGCGCGGGCGGTGCGGCGATCGACGCGGCAGGCACCTCGGTGTCTCGCCCCATCGCGGATCTTCCCGGACGCATCGTCGACACGATGGGCGGCGGAGACGCGGTGCTCGCCACCACGGCCGCCCTCGTGCGCGACCGACTGCCCGCGAACGCGGAGGAGTGGGATGCCGTGCTCTCGCGCGCCATGGACGTCGCCGCCGCGACCTGCCGGCACGAGGGGGCTCTGCTGCGCACGCCCGAGTGACCGGGATGGTTTCGAGCATCCCTCGCGGGATAGTAGAGTGGTCTATCGCGCCTCCGGTCGACTGAGAAAGCCGGACGGGTGCGCACCTGGCGAGTTACCCAAGCGGCCAAAGGGATCTGACTGTAAATCAGACTGCATTGCATTCGGGGGTTCGAATCCCTCACTCGCCACCACGGGGTATCCCCGTATCTCACGGAAATCATCCCCGTATCTCATTCCTCCAGGCCAGGCCCCGTTTTGGGCCTGGCCTGAGGCGTTCCCACGGCGCGTCGCCCCCCGGGCCCGTCCGGTCGTCGCGGGGCTTCGCTAGCCGAGGGCAGCCTCGAGTGTGCACGGCGCTTTGCAGCGCATACGCCCCCCGGGGGTGCCACCAACCTGCCCCGTCAGTTGGACCGCCGCAGCGTAGCGGCCTCGTCCAAATCGACGAACAATGCGTGTGGGATCAGGCCGCGATCCGAGTGTGGCCGTCATGACTGCTGCGTTCGCGGTGGACCACACACGAACGGCGGGCACAACGCAATCTTCGACGGCCCGGCGCCGTCGAAGTCACGCGCTCCGGTCAGCTTCCTCGCAAGTTGCGCACGGTTTTCACAGAACCCGAAACACTGTTCCAGAGGTGCTCCTCGGGGAAGTGGACGGTGAACTGAGTGCCGTCCCATGGTGATGCGCGGCACCAGGAAGAAGCGACTGATCCAGTGGGTGAAGTGCGGGGGGTTGTGGAAGACATTCGAGCCGTCGATCCAGGTCTCCTCGTAACCTTCCTCGATACGAATGACGGAGTCAGTGACGCCTGTGGGGGCCTCCGGATCATGACGACGCTCGCTCAAGAGCGTCACGATATTCGGGGATCCATAGCCCGCTCCGATGCCGATCCGCAGAAGCGGGACGACGCTGCGACCCATCAGCCATCTGATGACGGCCCCAAGGTAGGCCCTCGCGGCCGCGGGGTCATGCTGGGCGAGGACGACGACAATGGGGATTAGGGCAACAGCGAACTGATCTGACACAGGTCGAGCGACCCCTGGGTGGTCCCGCACGAGGGGGTAATTGCGCTACGCAAGCCCGCGTCCTGGGGGCTGAGAAGCGCGGGGAGAGCGAGGATCTCTGTCGTCCGCACCATCGTTACCGCGTAGGTGACACCGCCGGCGGGGACCCATTCACCCGGGCGAGTAGGGCCGGGCGTTCAAGGAACGGGCGGACAGCGTCGATGAGCTCCCCTGCGAGGCCGAGGAAGAGGCGGCGCGCGGAGTTCAGGTGTGTGACGTTGGGTGAGGGGGGCGCGCGGAGTTTTCGGGGAAGGTGCAGAGCGCACGCGGCGGCCAGATCCGAGCGCCCGTGCTCTCGCAGCCCGTGCACGAGGACAGCGGGTGAGACGTCGAGCCGAGTTGTCGGCTCTGTTGCGGTCAGTTCGGCCATTCCATGAGGATGCGGGTCGGAACCGTTGCTATGAACTCCGAAGCAGGTTTCAATACCCTCGATGAGGCCCCGGCGTCACCCGCCGCGTCATGTCGTCCATTAGCGAACGGGAGCCGAGGTCGCTCTCCGAAGATCGCCATTGCGGATCGCGTGAGCTTAGTTAGGCTGAGTGTATGAATAGCGCGAATCACAACTTGCGGGCGTCAGAAGTGATCGATGAGATCCGTTCCGTTGCACTGCAGCGAGATGTGGTTGCCTACACGGTAGATGCGGTCGGTCATTCACCTATGTTTGTCAATTTACCACTGGGTGACCCGGGGATCGCTTACGGCTGGATAGGGCTGTGGCGGAACTCGGCGGATATCGCAGCCGGAGTTCCCCCGCACACTGTCATCGCGTCGGGTGCGAAAGGTGATGGCGAAAAATTGCGTGATCTGATCGAGCGTTCCCACCCGCATGCTCACATAACTGAGTCGCATCAACCCGACGCGGTCGTCGTGATCTCTACGGTTGACCGGATGGTGAGCAAGCTGCAGCCCCGCCGTATTGCCGATGTAGGTCCTCTGATCGAGCGTTGGTCCGATGTCGCCAGTGCCTAGCTGAACATAAAGGGGTGCCGCCTCGGCAGCGAGCCGGCACCCCTTCCAAATCACTGGGTTGTTACAAGTTGTGCGTCGGCTCGTTGACGTACACGTTGCAGGTCAGCGTCCAGCCTGCAATCGATACCCATCCCGACATGGTCGCTCCGAACGGCTTGCCCTTCATGGCGTAACCGATATCTGTCTGGTTGCCGGAGAAGCCCGTACCCCAGAAGGCCCCGAAGTCGTACTTGCTACCGCCATAGGTCGGCCCCCACCAGACGTCGAGACCGCGGCCCGTGATGATGCCCGCCGTCGAGTGGAGTGAGTAATCGACCCTCGCACGACCGCCCGCTTGTCCGGTGTAAATATAGGCTGTTCCGCAGTTATTCGTATTGGCGGCGCGAGTCGAGATAACCCCCTCCGGTTCGTTCAATCCGCACATACGAACACCCTCATCGAGTGCTTTCTGCCGGTCGGCATCGGTCAGTTCATCGCAATTCCATTGCATACTCACCGACGTGGAGGATTCGATTGCGACTGAATCAGCTACATCGCTGCCGGAGGTTGTGCGGGCCTCCACCGGGGATGCCGCCATTGTCAAGCTCAGTGCGAGTCCGAATACGCCAGCCAGTACACCCATATTCTTTTTCAATTTTCCCCCAATTTGAAGCAATGCGTCCGGCAAACGTACAGGATTTGTTCTTGGCGCGCCGTCCCCCATTTGGGGGACGCGGTCAATCGCTGACCCGGAACGGGGTTGCTCTCATCCATTTGTATGAAGTTAGCGTCGGCAAAATTTATCCCTCGTAGGCTCCTGCCCCTCGTGTCTGCCGAGGTGTCTCGTCCAACTTGTTATTTGCCGCAGGGGGGACGGCAACTGCACCTCGAGTGCTAAGAGGATGACTTCATGCAGCCTGATGACTCACGCCGATACGCCACTGTCGTCGACGCGGTATTCAGCGTCGGTCGCGGCCATTCCAAGCCGAGCGTGTTTGGCCCCGCTTGGTTCCAGGCAGGGCCTTGACCGCGTGGCGGGTGGGCGAAACGTCAAACCCGCGCGCCGCCAAATCGGCCATGTGCAAGCACGCCAGACCTACGGCTCGGCCATCTGGGACGTGGAAATGGATGGACCCGCGCACCTCTTGCCCTGACGTCAGTGCGAACGCGCTTCTCGGCCGGCCGAGGTGCTGTGGGGGTAGATGGCGGTGGACCCGTCGAATATGGTTGCTGGCGGCCGGTGACTCGCAGCACGACTGCGCGGGCATGAGCTCGGGGCGCCGGTGGCCGGGGGCTGCAGGAACATGGGCGTGGGGGTGCTGTGGGAATAGCGGTGGGGGCCCGTGGGAAACGGCGTGGGATGTGCGCGCGCGTTCCCTTGAGGCTCAAGGGAACGGGGAGATCCGGGGAACCCCCACCAGAACACAGAGAGGGCACCCGAATCGGATGCCCTTTCTCGTTACCGGTACCCCCGGGTTCAGCCCGCCGCGAGCAGCGACTTCGACTTCGTTTCGAGGAAGGCCACGAGAGCGCCGAGGACGTTCACCTCGTTGCCGAGGTTGACGAGGGCGACGGCGCCAAGCTCGATGGTGGCGTCGCGCGCCTCCATCGTCGCCTTCCAGCTGCCTCCCCCGCCGGTGATCGGCTGGAGGTAGGTGATGGTCTTTGCCTCGCTGAGGTCGACGACGATGAGTCCGGAGTCGGGGTCGGTCTCGTCCTCTTGGTCGAGGACGCGGATGTCGCTACCGGTGAGGTAACCGAGCTCGCGGAATTCGGTCAGCCACGCCTCGAGGAGCGACTTGTCGAGCAGAGTTCGTACCGTCACGGGCCTCTCCGATCCAATCGCGCGAATGTGTCGCGCCCCCACATTATGCAGGGTCCGGAGAGGACTTCGCTCGATGGGTTTCGAGGTGATATCAGGCCACGCGAACGGGGCGGCCGGTGGGACGCGTCGTTCGCGTGGGGGTGTGGGTGGCCTGCTCGGCGGTCTCCCACGTGCGGGTGTCGATGACGAGTCCCGAGGCGGCGTTCGCCTGATCGGCGAGGGTGCGCAGGTACTCGCCCACGAGCTGCTCGGGCTCGACGGAGTCGAAGACGAAGCGCAGGGGGATGGACGGCTGCAGCCAGATGGTGGAACGGCCGGCCTCTTCGGGCGTGCCGGTCCACGTGAGGGTGAACGATTCACCCCGGCGGAGCTTGGTCGAGGCGATCACCTTGATGTATCCCATCAGGCGATCGGGCAGAACGATCGGGTCTTTGTCGGATCCGTAGTACAGCGTGGCCATGGCGATCTCCTTCGGTTGGGGACGACGGGCTGATCACTAAAATACCACGTATTTCGCAAAATTAATTAATAACGCAAAATATTCGAGATGTTCACTATGGTGGAGGTGTGGCTGGCCGGGCCGCGGAGGAGGAGGTGACGTGATGACACAGTCCTCCGCGTTGACCCTGGCGCTCGACGAATACGTCGAAGCGCGTGACGAGATGGCTGCGAAGGTGCGTGCCGATCTGGGTGTGAGCGAGTTGGAGGCAGCGGCTCTCTGCTGCATCTCCGACGAGCCCGGCATCCGCCCCTCTCACCTGCGCGTGCGCCTCGGGGTGACGCCGGCTGGGGTGACGACCCTCGTCGATCGGCTCATCGGCCGAGGTCTGCTGCGTCGTGAACTCGACGTCGACGACCGCCGTGTCAACCACATCTACCTCGAGATCGACCTGCACGCCGAGCCGTGGAATGCTCTGCGGCGCTTTCCCCGCGAGGTCGAAGCCGCCGTCCTTCTAGAACCGCGTGAAGTCGCCGAGGCTGCCGCCGTGCTGCTTCGCCGTGTCACGGAGCGGGTTCGTACGCGGGCCTGAGTCGACCTGACTCGAGTCGGACCACGAGGTCCGCGCCGGCGATGAGTCTTTCGTCGTGGCTGACGCACACGACGGTCGCGCCGCGACGGGTCTCGTCGTCGATCGCCGCGCGGTTGAGTTCGGCGCTCGCCGCGTCGAGTCCCGTCGTCGGTTCGTCGAGCAGCAGGATGTCGGCTTCCCGCGCGAGTCCCTGTGCGAGGAGGGCGCGCTGGCGTTGCCCTCCTGACAGGGACGAGAACGGATGCCGAGCCAGGTCGGCCACATCGAGTCGCTGCATCGCGCGATCGATCGCAGCCCTGTGCGCGCGCGTGAGTCGATGGAGCGGGCCGACGCGGCCCCACGCCCCGACGGTCACCACGTCGCGGACCGTGAGGGGGAGGTGTTCGCCCACGGCAGCGCGCTGCGGCACGAAGCTGCGCGAACGGTCGTCGAGCTCGACGGTGCCGGATGTCGCGGGGCGTGCGCCCGCGAGCACTTCGAGCAGCGTCGACTTGCCCGCCCCGTTGGGCCCGACGATCACCGTGAGGGCTGCCGCCGGGAGGTCGAGGTCGACGTCGTCGAGGGCCAGCGTCCCGGGGAACTCGACGCGGAGGCCGCGGGCGCGCAGTGCGGGGGTGATCATGGTCTCCATCATATGAGTTTGATAACCGTTCTCACTTGACGCTACGGTCGAACACCGTGTCCTGGCTCACCGATCCGTTCTCCCTCGAATTCGTCCAGCGTGCCCTTCTCGGCGGCGTGCTCGTCGCGGTGCTGTGCGCGGTGGCCGGTACCTGGGTGATCGTGCGGGGCATGGCCTTCCTCGGCGAAGCCCTCGCGCACGGAATGCTGCCCGGCGTGGCTCTGGCCACCGTGCTGGGGCTCCCCGTCCTGGTCGGGGCGGCGGCCAGCGCCGCGGTCATGAGTCTCGGCATCGGGGCCCTGCAGCGACGCGCGAGACACTCCTACGACACGAGCATCGGCCTGCTCTTCGTCAGCATGCTCGCTCTCGGGGTGATCGTCATCTCGCACGCGGGGAGCTTCGCGACGGATGCCACGGCGATCCTCTTCGGCGACATCCTCGCGATCACGAGCGCCGATCTCGTCGTCCTCGGGGTCGCGGTGACCGTAGGAATCGCCGCCGCGACCCTGGCGCATCGCAGCCTGGTCGCTCTCGCGATCGACGAGCGTGTCGCGCGGGTGCTGGGCCTCGGCCCGCGCCTGGCGCAGACCGTGCTGGTCGCTCTCGTGACCCTCGCGGTCGTCGCCTCGTATCAGGCCGTCGGCTCGCTGCTCGTCGTCGGGTTGCTCGTGGCCCCGGCCGTGGCGGCGCGCCAGTGGACCGAACGCATCCCCTCGACCATGGTGCTCGCGGCCGGTATCGGTTCGGCCGCCGTCGCGGTCGGGCTGCTCGTGTCGTGGCACGCCGCGACGGCCGCCGGGGCGACGATCGCCGCCACCGCGATCGCGTCCGCGGGCGTCTCGTGGCTCCTGCGCGTCGCGACGAACGAGGTGCGTCGTCGCGTCCCCGCCCTTCTCCCCGTACCCGCCTGACATTTCCGCCCGCTCCCCTGGAAAGCCCCCCATGCCCCACCCCATCCGACGCCTCGCGCCCCTCGGCGCCCTCCTGCTCGTGGCCCTGGCCGGTTGCTCCGCCCCGTCCGCGCCCTCCGCCTCGACCTCCCCTCCGCCGGTCGACACTCACGGGGAGATCGACGGTGCCGCAGAGCTCGCCGAGCCCGCTCTCGGCCTCACCTCGATCGATCCCGACGGCCGGGTCTCGCACCTCGATCTGCTCGACGAGACGACTACCGACCTCGGAACCGTGCGGGCGCCCGCCGCCGTGCATTCCGACGGGCGCTACCTCTTCTCGTCCGACGCCGACGGTGTCTCGATCGTCGACAGCGGCGTCTGGACGTGGGACCACGTCGACCACTTCCACTACTACCGGGCGCCCGCACGGGTGATCGGCGAGATCGCGGGCAAGGGTGCGGCCACCGTGGCGACCTCCAACTCGTCGACCACGGGCGGCACGGGGGTCTTCTTCCCCGACTCCGGTGAGGCCGTGCTGCTCGACACCGAGGCGCTGTCGAAAGGCGAGGTGTCCGAGAAGTTCCGCGTGACCACGGAGCCCGGCGCCGGGCTCGTCGTGCCCGCGGGGTCGTTCGCCGCGGTCGCCTCCGCCGGGGTGGTGTCGCTGCACGCGGCGGACGGCGCGGCCGTCGGTGCGACGACACCGTGCGCAGACCCCGCGGGCACCGTCACGACCCGTGTCGGAGCGGTGATCGGATGCCGCGACGGCGCCGTTCTCGTCAGCGTCGAGGGGGAACAGCCGGTGGCCGAGGTCATCCCCTATCCGTCCGGGACCACCGCCCCCCGCGCCACGACCTTCCACAATCGAGAGGGGAGACCGAGCGTCGCCGCCCTCGCGGGTGACGCCGGCATCTGGGTGCTCGACACCCGCGAGCGCGCGTGGACGCTCCTGACCGCGCCCGAGCCGCTCGTGCAGGTCACGGCCGTCGACGACAAGAACGCGAACCTCCTCGCCCTCACCGCCGGTGGTCGGGTGCTGGTGCTCGACGGCGACACCGGCGCGGTGCGCGCGGCATCCGCTCCTCTGGTGTCGCAGAGTCTCACCGCGGGACGGCCCGTGTCCCTCATCGCCGATCAGCAGCGCGCGTACCTCAACGGCCCGGCCGAGAACCGGATGTGGGAGATCGATTTCGCCGACGACGCGCGCATCGCGCGCGAATTCACCCCCGAGCGCACGCCGCTCTTCTTCGCAGAGACGGGACGCTGACATGCGCCGCACCCTCGCCGCCCTCGCCGCGGCCGCACTCCTGTGCCTCACCGGATGCGCCGGTACCGCGGCACCCGACCGCCCCCTGGTCGTGGTGACCACGAACATCCTCGGCGACGTCGTGTCGAACATCGCCGGTGACGACGTCGAGGTCCTGACGCTCATGCGTCCCGGGGCCGACCCGCACTCCTTCGAGATCTCGGCGGCCGAGGCCGCACGCCTGCGATCGGCCGACCTGCTGGTCGCCAACGGTCTCGGTCTCGAGGAGGGCCTGCAGCAGCACCTCGACGCCGCGGCCGCCGACGGGGTCAGCGCGATCGTCGCGGGAGACGCCGTGACCGTCCTGCCGTACACGTCCACCGACGCCGACGGGGCCGACGACCCGCACTTCTGGACCGACCCCGCGCAGATGATCGCCGTGGTCGATCGGCTCACACCCGCGCTCGAGAGACTCGGCGGAGCCGCAGTCACCGAGCGCTCGGTCGCCTACCGGGCGCAGCTCGAAGAGCTCGACGCCGAGATGAGCGCGGCCTTCGCGGCGGTTCCGGCCGAGCGCCGCGCCCTCGTGACCAACCACCACGTGTTCGGTTACCTCGCCGACCGGTTCGGCTTCCGCGTGATCGGGGCCGTCATCCCGGGCGGCACGACCCTCGCCGCCCCGAGCACGAGCGACCTCGCCGACCTCGTCTCGGCGATCGACGAGGCGAAGGTTCCCACGATCTTCGCCGAGTCCTCGTCTCCCGACCGGCTCGTGCGCGCGCTAGCCGAAGAAGCGGACCGACACGTCGAGGTGACCGAGCTGTTCACCGAGTCGCTCACCGACGCGTCGGGCGACGCCCCCGACTACCTGACCATGATGCGCGTCAACACGGAGCGAATCGCCACCGGGCTCTCACCCTGACGAGACCCACCCCACCGAAGAAAGAGACACGAATGCACAGCTTCTCCCTGCCCCGCGCGGGCCTGGTCGCCCTCGCGATCGGCGCCACCGTCACCCTGTCGGCCTGCGCCGGCGGCACCGCTCCCGGATCGGCGGCCCCGGCGTCGACCGCCCCGGCCGATGCGGTCACGCGCGTCGCGCTGTCGTACCCCGGCGGCATCCTGGTGCTCGACGGCGAGAGCCTCGAGACCGTCGGCGACTTCTCGTCGGAAGAGTTCACCCGCTTGAACTCCGCCGGCGACGGCCAGCACGTCATGGTGACCACGAGCAAGGGTTTCCAGGTTCTGGATGCCGGCACCTCGGCCGCCGAGCCCGAGCTCACCGACCTCGTCTTCCCGGCGTCCAAGCCCGGTCACGTGGTGACGCACGGCGGCAAGACGGTGCTGTACGCCGACGGTACGAGCGATTCGACGATCTTCGACACCGATGCCCTGCTGGCCTCCACCGAGGCGCTTCCCGAGGTCCAGACGATCCCGGGCGTCGAGGCGCACCACGGCGTCTCGATCGTGCTCGAGGACGGCTCGTTCGTCACCACCGTCGGCAACGCCAACGGCCGGACGGGCATCGTCGTGAAGGACCCGTCGGGCGCCACCGTCGCCGAGAACGCCACCTGCCCCGGTGTGCACGGCGAGGGCACGACCCAGAACGAGGTCGTAGTCTTCGGCTGCGAGAACGGCGCGCTCATCTACGCCGACGGCGAGATCACCAAGGTCGACGCTCCCGATCAGCCGTACGGCCGCATGGGCAACATCTTCGTGACCGACACCAGCCCGCTCGTGCTCGGCGACTACAAGGACGACCGAGATGCCGAGGGCTACCTGCTGCACCGTGTCGCGCTGATCGACACCGAGGCGAAGACCCAGACCGTCGTCGACATGCCCGCGGGGGCCGAGTACACGTTCCGCGACCTGGCGCGCGGCCCCGGCGACCTCGGCTACATCCTCGCGTCCGACGGCGCGATCCACGTGTTCGATCTTGAGACGGGCGCCTTCACCGACGCGTACCCCGTGATCGGGGCATGGGAGGGCCCGGCCGAGTGGCAGGACGCGCACCCCGCCATCAAGGTCTCGGGCGACACCGCTTACGTGACCGAGCCCGCGAAGAACGCCGTGCACGCGGTCGACCTCACCACGGGCGAGGTCGTGAACAGCGTGACGCTCGATCAGACGCCGAACGAGATCGCGCTGACCAAGTAACCCGTTACCGACCGCTCCGGTCGTACGCCACCTGCAGTGCCCCGTGCACCGCGCGTACGCCGGGGCGGTCGGCCGTTCCGCGGCGGACGGCCGTGAACACCTCGCGTCGGGGGCGGTCGGGGAGGCTCACGAGTCGCACGGGAGGCGTCTCGCCCGCGAAGACGAGGTCGGGGATCATCCCGACGGCATGACCGGATGCCACCAGACGGGCGTGCGCGGTGAGGTCGGCCATCTCGAAGCGCACGTCGGGCTCGAACCCGGCGGCGCGGCACTGCTGCGTCGCCCACTGCCGGGCGGCGGTGCCCACCGGTTCCATGACCCACGCGCGATCGCGCAGATCGGCGAGGGTCTCGGCGGGATCGCCGGGCGCGACGGCGAGGCGGATGGCATCCCGCCCCAGGAGGCTCCGCTCCAGCCCTTCGCGGTGCTCGCGTGTGTGGCCCGGGTACTGCTCGGCCACGGCGAGGTCGAAGCCGCGCGCGGCGACCTCGAACAGTCCCTCCTCGGGGGCGAGTTCCGCGACCTCGATGCGCAGCTGCGGTTCGCTCTCGGCCAGGGCGTCGAGCGCGCGGGGAAGCAGCCCGTGCGCGGCGGACTGCATGACGGCCAGCCGCACGGGGGCGAGCGAGGGGCGCATGCGCTCGAGTTCGGCCCGCGCGGCCTCGTCGGCGGCGAGCATGCGGGCGGCGTGGGCGGCCAACGCGGCGCCCTGCGCGGTGAGGCGGACGCGGCGCCCGTCGGGCTCGAGCAGGGGAACTCCGGCCTCTTTCTCGAGCAGAGCGAGCTGCTGCGAGATGGTCGACGGGCTGTAGGAGAGGGCGTCCGCGACGGCCGCGAGGGTGCCCCGGGCCGACAACTCGTGGAGCAGGCGCAGACGGCGCAGATCGAACACGGCATCCCTTCGGCTTCATCGATCAGTATGCATCAGGATTCATCGCTTTTCTCGAATGGACGCCAGCCTCACACTGAGAGCATCCGAGGAAGGATCGCCATGTCGCTCACCGAAGTCCCCGACACCACGTCCGGCACCACCCCCGCCGCGCTCGTCTCTGCCCACGACCTCGCCGACGAGGCGATCGCCCTCGTGCGCCAGTGGCTCGCCGAGAGCCGCGACGAGCCCGTCGACGCCGCCGCCCAGCGGCTCGCGGGCGTGCTGCGCGACCCGCACGGCCTCGACTTCACCGTCGGGTTCGTCGACGGCGTCGTGCGCCCCGAAGACGTGCGCGTCGCCGCGCGCAACCTCGCCGCTCTCACCCCGCTCATCCCGAGCTTCCTTCCGCTGCACCTCAAGGCCGCGATCCGCGTCGGCGCCTTCGCCGCGCCGATCCTCCCGCAGGTCGTCGTCCCGGCCGCCCGCACGGCCCTGCGCTCGATGGTGCGCCACCTCATCGTCGACGCCACCGACCGCAAGCTCGGCGAGGCCATCACCTCGATCCGCGGCCGGGGAGACGGCATCCGTCTCAACGTGAACCTGCTCGGCGAGGCCATCCTCGGCAAGAAAGAGGCCGCGCGTCGCCTGGCCGGCACCCGCAAGCTCCTCTCGCGCGACGACGTCGACTACGTCTCGATCAAGGTCTCGTCCACCGTCGCCCCCCACACGCCGTGGGCCTTCGACGCCGCCGTCGCCGACGCCGTCGCCGCGCTTCGGCCGCTGTATCGCGTGGCCAAAGAGACCGGCACCTTCTTGAACCTCGACATGGAGGAGTTCAAGGACCTCGACCTCACCCTCGCCGTCTTCGAGACGCTGCTCTCGGAGCAGGAGTTCCACGGCGTCGAGGCGGGCATCGTGCTGCAGGCCTACCTGCCCGACGCCCTCGCCGCGATGATCCGCCTGCAGGAATGGACCGCCGCGCGGGTGGCATCCGGGGGCGCCCCCATCAAGGTGCGCGTCGTCAAGGGCGCGAACCTTCCGATGGAGCGGGTGGATGCCGATGTGCACGACTGGCCGCTCGCCACCTGGCCCTCGAAGCAGGCGACCGACGCTTCGTACAAGGCGGTGCTCGACTACGCCCTGCGCCCCGAGCACACGAAGAACGTGCGGATCGGCGTCGCCGGACACAACCTCTTCGACGTCGCTCTTGCCTGGCTGCTCGCCGAGCGCCGCGGGGTGACCGGCGGGATCGACGTCGAGATGCTCCTCGGCATGGCCACCGCGCAGCAGGCGGTCGTCCGCCGCACGGTCGGCTCAATCCTGCTCTACACGCCCGTCGTGCACCCGCAGGAGTTCGACGTCGCCATCGCGTACCTCATCCGCCGTCTTGAAGAGGGCGCCTCGAGCGAGAACTTCATGTCGGCGGTGTTCGACCTCGACACCCACGCGGCGCTGTTCGCTCGCGAGCGCGACCGCTTCCTGGCATCCCTCGCCGACATGCCCGAGGGCGTGCCCGCGTCGAATCGCGTGCAGGACCGCACAGCCCCCGCGGCACCTGCGCCGACGCACGGCTTCCGCAACACCCCCGACTCGGATCCCGCGATCGAGGCGAACCGCGAGTGGTCGCGCGCGATCGTGGCGCGCATGGAGGGGTCGGCTCTGGGAGAGCAGACCATCGCCGACCACACGGTCACGGACGAAGCCGCGCTGAACGCGCTGATCCAGGATGCCGCGACGGCCGCCGCCGACTGGCGCGCGCTCGGAGCCGCGAAGCGCGCCGAGATCCTCCACCGCGCCGGAGACGCCCTCGAGAAGCACCGCGTCGACCTGCTCGAGGTCATGGGCGTCGAGTGCGGCAAGGTCATCGAGCAGAGCGACCCCGAGGTGTCCGAGGCGATCGACTTCGCCCACTACTACGCCGAGCAGGCGCGGACGCTCGAGACCGTCGACGGGGCGACCTTCACCCCGGCGCGTGTGACCGTGGTCACCCCGCCGTGGAACTTCCCCGTCGCGATCCCCGCGGGCTCGACCCTCGCCGCCCTCGCCGCGGGTTCCGCCGTGGTCATCAAGCCCGCGGCCCTCGCCGAGCGCTCCGGCGCCGTCATGGTCGAGGCGCTGTGGGAGGCGGGTGTGCCGCGCGAGGTGCTCAAGCTCGTGCAGGTGTCCGAGAACGACCTCGGTCGCCAGCTGCTCACGCACCCCGCCGTCGAGCGGGTCGTGCTCACCGGCGCCTACGAGACGGCGGAGCTCTTCCGCTCGTTCCGCCCCGACCTGCCGCTGCTCGCCGAGACGAGCGGCAAGAACGCCGTGATCGTCACCCCCAGCGCCGACCTCGACCTCGCGGCCAAGGACGTGGCGATGTCGGCCTTCGGTCACGCGGGGCAGAAGTGCTCGGCGGCATCCCTCGTCGTGCTCGTCGGATCGGTCGCGCGCTCGCGCCGCTTCCGCGATCAGCTCGTCGACGCCGTGACCTCCCTCGAGGTCGGGATGCCGTGGGACGAGGCCTCGCGCATCGGACCGCTCATCGAGCCCGCCCAGGGCAAGCTGCTCACCGCCCTCACGACCCTCGAGCCCGGCCAGCGCTGGGTGGTCGAGCCGCAGAAGCTCGACGACGAGGGGATGCTGTGGCGTCCCGGCATCCGCGAGGGCGTGCAGCCCGGCAGCGCCTTCCACCGCACCGAGTACTTCGGGCCGGTGCTCGGCATCATGACCGCCGAGACCCTCGACGAGGCGATCGAGATCGTCAACGCGATCGAGTACGGCCTCACCTCGGGCCTGCACGCTCTCGACGAGGCCGAGATCCAGCAGTGGCTCTCGCGCATCGAGGCCGGCAACGTCTACGTCAACCGCGGAACGACCGGTGCGATCGTGCAGCGCCAGCCCTTCGGCGGCTGGAAGAAGTCCGCCGTCGGCGCGGGCACCAAGGCCGGCGGACCGCACTACCTGTTCGGCTTCGGGGCGTGGACGGATGCCGAGACGTCGGCCTCTTCGCGGCCGGACGCCCTCGCCGCCCCCGCGCTGGCGGCCGCCCCCGCCGGAGACCGCGAGTGGCTGGCATCCGCCCTCTCGAGCGACGCCGCCGCGTGGGCTGAGGAGTTCTCGCTCGCTCGCGATGTGACGGGACTGGAGTCGGAGCAGAACGTGCTGCGCTACGCCGCGGTGCCGGTCACCGTGCGCGTCGAGGACGCGTCGGAGGCCGCGCTCGTACGCGTCGTCGCGGCGGGGGTGCGCGCCGGGTCGACCGTGACCGTCAGCGCCGCGCGCGAGCTGTCGCCCGCCGTTCGCGCGTGGCTCGAGGGAGTGGGCGTCCGTGCCGCCGTCGAGGACGCCGCCGACTGGGGTCGCCGTGCGGCTCGCCTGGCCCGCAGCGGTGGGCGCGTGCGCCTGCTGGGCGGCTCGGCCCTCGCCGTCGCCGAGGCCACGGACGGATCGCCCTCGGTCGCGGTGTATGCCGGAGAGGTCACCCGAGCCGGACACGTCGAGCTGCTGCCGTTCCTGCGGGAGCAGGCCGTGTCGATCACGGCGCACCGCTTCGGCACGCCGCGCCGGTACGAGGTGCCGCCCCTGGTGGGCTGACCGTTTCGCAGGCGGGGCCGTTCCTTGGGGGCGGCCCCGCCTTTTCCCTGGGCCCGGCCTGGGCCGCCGTGGGCGTCCCGTGCGGCGGAGACCGGCGGTGACGCGCCGGGTCGGGGTGGTGCGGGCCGGCGTGTGGGGGCCGGAGTCCGCACGCCGACGCACACGACACGCCTGTCGGGAATCCGGGCGACCGCTACGCCGTCCCCGACGTCGCGACTCGCGCGGCCGCTCTGCGCACGGATTCGGGGACCGGAACGCCCGCCGTCGTCTGCGCCGACGTGATCGGGTCGCCGGCGACGACGCGCAGCGGCAGCATGCCCGCCCACACCGACCGGTCCTCGCCGTCGTCGTCGACCTCGACGAGCGAGCCGGCATTGTCCTTCACGCTCGCCTCGGCCAGGGGCACGCGCAGCACCATCGTCGCCGCGATCTCTCTCGCGGTCATCGGGCGCACGTCGTCACTGCGCCCCGGCATGAGGTGCTCCGACAGGGTGAGCAGGGCCGCTTCCTTCTCTTCGGGAGGGACGAGGGATGCCACGGCGTGCACCACCGCGCAGCGGTACCGCATCGAGCTGTCGAAGAGCGAGCGCGCGTACTTCAGGCCCATGAGGTGCGTGATCGTGAGGCTGACGGGCGCACCCGCGGCGATGCGGCGGAAGAAGTCGCTGCCGGTCGAACCGTGGACGAGCAGGTCGTCGCCGTCGCGGCCGATGCCCACGGGAAGGGCGACCGGACGGTCGTCGCGGACGATCGCGAGGGTGGCGTAGAGGGCGGTATCGATCACGTCGTACAGGGCCGCGCGGTCGGTGCGCTGGTGGTGCGCGCCGCGGCGCACGCGGGTGAGGGGCGTGAGGGGGAGGTCTGTCATGTCTTCAGTCCACGCGAAGACATGGTCCAGGGCGTAGTCCGCTTTTCGCGCACTGTTGTAGACCAGTGACAGAATCCGAGGCATGATCTCCGCCGGCATCCTGGATCGCACCTCCGCCGTACCCCTGCACGAGCAACTCGCCCACAACCTGCGTGCGGCGATCCTGGCCGGGCGGGTGGGCGGGGGAGAGGGGGTCCCCTCGACGCGAGCCCTCGCCGCCGACCTGGGGATCGCGCGCGGCACCGCGGTCGCCGCCTACGAGATCCTCGCGGGGGAGGGGTACCTCGTGACCCGCCCCGGGGGCGGGACCGCCGTGGCCGAGATCGCCGGCGCCGCATCGCGGGAATCACCGCCGCGTCGCCCTCTCGCGCCCCCGCGCGACACCGGGGTGGATCTTCGCCCCGGCCGCCCGCACACCGCCGGGATCGCCGATGCCGCCTGGCGCTCCGCGTGGCGACGGGCGAGCGCCGCAGACCCCGCCCCCGGAGTCGACGACGTGCTCGGGGACGCGGCGTTACGGACCGAGATCGCCCGGCACCTCGGTCGAACGCGCGGGCTCGACGTCGCCCCCGACGAGGTCATCGTGACCGCGGGAACGAGCGAGGCGATGCTCGTGACGCTGCTCGCGCTCACCCCGCGCCGCAGGGGCGGCCCCCTGAGAGTGGGGATTGAGGACCCGGGCTACCCGCGCGTGCGCCGCATCCTCCGCCGACTGGGTATGGAAGCCGTGCCGGTTCCCGTGCGGGCGGGGAGCGGTCTCGATCTCGACGCCCTCGACACCCATCGCGACCTCGACGCGATGATCGTCACGCCCCATCACCATTACCCCCTGGGCAGCCGGCTCGACGCCGCCGACCGTGCGCGGCTGCTGGCCTGAGCCGCGCGATCGGGGAGTGTGGTGATCGAAGACGACTACGACAGCGAATTCCCGCACGGTCGCGCGCCCCTGCCGCCGCTGCGCCTGATCGATCCGGACCGTGTGGTGCTGATCGGGAGCCTGTCGAAGGTGCTGAGCCCGGCGCTGCGCTGCGGCTGGATCGTGTCGAGCGGTGACCTGCGCGAACGCCTGGCCGATGCCCGCGCCGACCTCGACCCGCCGGTCTCGCAGGTGCAGCAGCGTGCCCTGGCGCTGTACCTCGGCGAGGGAGCGCTCGCGCGCCACACCGCGCGGCGCCGACGCGACTACCGCCACCGTCGCCGTCTGCTGCTCGACGCCTTCGCCGAGGTGGACGGTGTGACATTGACCGCCACCGACGGGGGGCTCCACGCGGTCGTCCTCCTCGACGACGCCCCACCGGCGGCCGAGCAGGCGATCGTCGACGCGCTCGCCGCGCGCGGCATCTTGGTGTCGCCCCTGTCGGCGTACGCGGTGCGGGACACCGTCGCCGACCTGCCCCCGGGGATCGTCTTCGGCTACGCCGAGCCGTCGACGACGGCGCTGATGGGTGCCGTCGGTCAGATCATCGGGGTGATGGGCGGCGCGCTCGCCGACGAGCCCGTGCCGCGGGGGTGAGCTCACGGACGCGGGCCGTCGCGCGGAGTTCGGCGGCGACACGCCCCGGGCGGTGAGGACGGGGCGGTGTGTCGCGCCCCGCATCCGCAGGACGGTCGGAATGCCGCGGCCCGGCCTACCGACCGAGGATCTCCAACGCGGCCATCGCCGCGTTCTGGCCCCCGATCCCGCTGACCGCTCCGCCGCGTTGCGCGCTCGATCCGCACAGCAGGATCCGTGCGTGCGGGGTCGACACGCCCCAGCGTGCGGCGGGGGAGTCGGCGGGCGCCGACAGCCACGGCCACGACAGGGCACCGTGGAAGATGTCGCCGCCGACCATATTGAGCGAGTCTTCGAGGTCCCTCGTCGTGCGGGCCTCGATGCAGAGCCGTCCGTCGAACGCGCGCAGGATGCAGTCGCGCAGGGGCTCTGCGAGGACCGACTCGAGCGACGCCTGGGCGGCGGCGAGCAGACGCGCTCCCGCGGCGACCGGGTCGGCGTCGCCGACGAGCCGGTGCGGCACCTGCAGCCCGAACATCGTGAGCGTCTGCGCCCCCGACGCGCGCAACTCCTCGCCGAGGATCGACGGGTCGGTGAGCGAGTGGCAGTAGATCTCGACCGGGAGAGGCTCCGGGACGAGCCCTCCGGATGCCGCCGCATGAGCGGCATCCAACTGGGTCATGGTCTCGTTGACGTGGAACGTGCCGGCGAAGGCGGCCTCGGGGGTCACGGTCTCGTCGCGCAGGCGGGGCAGGCGCGACAGCAGCATGTTGACCTTCACCTGCGCGCCCTCCGGCTCGTCGGCGCCGGTCGTGGCGGCGCCGCCCGCCGCGAGCAATCGATCGAGCACCGCGCGGCCGACGCCGCTGAGCACGAGGTCGCCGTGGAACACCTCGGAGCGGTCGGTCATCGTGTGCACGTCGCCGTCGGGCGAGATCGAGATGACCTCGACGCCCGTGACGATCTCGGCCCCCGCCGCGCGGGCCGCTCGTTCGAGCTCGGCGGTGACCGCGCCCATACCGCCCACGGGGACGTCCCAGTCCCCGGTCCCTCCACCGATCACGTGATAGAGGAAGCAGCGGTTCTGGGCGAGCGAGGGGTCGTCCGAGGAGGCGAAGGTGCCGATGAGTCCGTCGGTGAGGGCGATACCGCGGACCAGGTCGCTGGCCAGGGAGGAGCGCAGCAGGTCGCCGAGCGGGCGGGTGGTGAGGGCCTCCCACAGCTCGTCATCGTCCACGCGCTCACGCAGGTCGTCGGCCGTGGGCAGCGGTTCGGTCATCGTCGGGAAGACCGCTCGGGCCAACGGCGCGAGACGCTCACCGAATGCCGCGAAACGCGAGGCCTCGTCGGCGCCGTCCGCGCCCAGAGCGCGCGCGAACGAGGCGGCCGTCGCCTCGGCATCCTGGGTGTCGACGAGGATGCCGCGCGTGGGGTCGGCCGGGTCGGGCGTGTACGAGGAGTACCGGCGGCGGCGCAGCTCGAGACGCAGACCCAGGTCGTCGATGATCCGCTGCGGCAGCAGGCTCACGAGGTACGAGTAGCGCGACAGGCGTGCATCGACCCCCGCCCACGGGCGCTCCGACACGGCGGCGCCACCCACGGCATCCGATCTCTCGATCACCACCACGCGGCGCCCCGCCCGGGCGAGATAGGCCGCGGAGACGAGGGCGTTGTGCCCGCCCCCCACGATGACGACGTCGTACCGGCGAGAATCCGAAGCGGTCATGAGCCCACGCTAACGACGGCGACGAATTCGCCGCAGGGGGTGGCGCACGTAGCCTGGATGCCATGACTTCCGCAGCCGACCTGCTCGAGATCGCCACGCGCATCGCCCGAGAGGCAGGGGAACTCGCCCACCGTCGTCGCCGCGAGGGCGTGACGGTCGCCGCGACCAAGTCGGCCGCCGCCGACATCGTCACCGCCGCCGACCGCGAGGTCGAGGCCTTCATCCGCGGCGAGCTCGCGCGAGAGCGGCCGGACGACGGCTTCTTCGGCGAGGAATCCGGGGCAGAAGAGGGGACGAGCGGCATCACCTGGGTCGTCGACCCCATCGACGGCACCGTCAACTACGCCTACGGCATCCCGGCCTGGGCCGTCAGCATCGCCGCTGTCGAGGGCACCGCCGAGACCGCCTCGTGGACCGCGCTCGCCGGGGCCGTCTTCAACCCCGTGACCGGCGAGCTCTTCCGGGCCTCGCGCGGCGGGGGAGCCTGGCTCGGCGACCAGCGACTGTCGGTCGGCGAAGTCGGCCCCGCCGGAGGGCTCGTCGCCACGGGCTTCGGCTACAACCCCGAGACGCACGGCCCCGCGCTGGCCCAGCTCTCGCGCGTCATGCCCATCGCCCGCGACGTGCGCCGCATCGGCGCGGCGTCCCTCGATCTGGCATCGGTGGCCGCCGGACGCGTCGACGCGTATTACGAGCGCGGCACCCAGCCGTGGGACCACGCCGCCGGCTCTCTGCTGGTCGCCGAAGCGGGCGGAATCGTCGGGGGCGCGCCCGGCGGGCGCCCGGGCAACGGCATGGTGATCGCCGCGGGCCCCGACTTCTACCGCCGTCTCGAGCCGCTCCTCGATTACGAGCGGTGACAAGGGTCGCGCCCATGGCTTTCCCAGACCAGCCGGGGTAGTGTGTTTACCAGTTCGTTATCTTCCGCAACCCGAACCTGCGGAGATGGCCAAGCCCCACAGCCCGAAGCCGTCGCTCCACGCGACACGACACGAGAGCCCTTCCGCGTTGCCGTCAGAAGCCTCTGAGACTGAGCCCGCCGTCACCCGACGGTCTCGTCGCCCCCTCTCCACGCCCGCTCCCGAGACGACCCCCCGGCTGACCCGAGCCGAGATGCGCCGTCTCGCCGCGAGCGAAAACCCCGTCGCGACGCTCGACGCAGCCGCGTCCGAGCAGAAGGCCGCCGATCCCGCACCGGTCGACGCCGACGCCGCCTCTCAGCCCGAGCTGATCGAGAGCGTCGCCGCCGCCGTCGTCGGAACCGTCATCGCCGCGACCATCGAGCCCACGCTTCCGCCTCGCGATGCCGCCGCGGTTGCCCCCGAGAAGACCCCGGATGCCACGGCCTCCGACGCCCTCGAGGTCACCGTCGTCGACGAGCAGCGTCGTTCGGACGACGTCGCGGTCATCCTGCAGAGTGCGGACGGCGCCGTCGCGACCACCCCGGTGTCGCTGCCGACCTCGCCCATCACGCTTCCGGTGAGCCGTCGCTCGCGCCGCCGCCCTCAGGCGTCGGTCATCCTCGACTCCACGGTCGACGAGGCGCCGGCCGCCGTCGAGGCCGGTGTCGCTGCAACCGAGTCCGTTGGCGCCCAGACGTCGACGCCCGTCGTCGAACAGCCCGCCGCCGCCTCGAACACCGCGGGCGACGCCGTCGCCGACGAGTTCGCCACCGCAGCGCGCCTGTTCTCGTTCACCGGCGAGACGCCCACGCAGAAGGCGGCTCCCGTCGCTCCCGCACCCGAGCCCGTCTCCGAGGGACTGCCCGCCGCGGCGGCCCCCCGGACGCGCCGCAACGTCCGCCGGATCGCGGCGACCTCGTTCTCGGTCGGCGTCATGGGCGTCGTCGGGCTCCTCACCGTCGGCATGACCATGCCCGTCAGCGCCATCGCCTCGGCGAGCGGCACCGACAGCATCACCGCCCCGGCCGCCGACACCGCCACCACGCGTCTCGCGGTCGGCGGAGACGTCGCCTCGTCCGACGGTGCGATCCAGGCCTACGTGGCCCCCGCCCAGTCTCAGGCTGCGGTGGTCGACCGTGCCGACGGCTACACCGCGACCACGTACACCAAGATGGCCGTCGACTCGGGCATCAAGTACCCCACGAATTTCTACACGAACAATCCGACGTCGCCGATCCAGTGGCCGTTCGCGGTCGGTGTGTCGATCTCGTACGGCTTCGGCATGCGCGACGGCGGTTTCCACGAGGGCGCCGACTTCGTGCCCGGCGAGGGTTCGCCTGTTCAGGCGATCGCCGACGGCACCGTCCGTATCGCGACCGAGCAGGGTGGCGCCTTCGGCGTCACGGTCCTGATCGACCACGTCATCGACGGACAGCTCGTCTCGAGCCGGTACGGCCACATGCAGTACGGCTCGCTCCAGGTCACCCCGGGGGAGAAGGTCCACGTCGGCCAGTTCCTCGGCCGCACCGGCAACACGGGTCGCTCGTTCGGCGCCCACACGCACGTCGAGATCCTCCAGAACGGCACCACCCCGATCGACCCGATCGCGTGGCTGCGTCAGCACGCCGGCGGCTGACCCTCGATTCGTAAGAGAGTGTCCCGGTCTGATATTCTCTTCTAGTTGCCCGGAGCGATCCGGGTACGCCCCGATAGCTCAGTGGCAGAGCACTTCCATGGTAAGGAAGGGGTCGTCAGTTCAATCCTGACTCGGGGCTCAAGCATCCTCATCTGCATGCAGGATGCCGTGCGGCGGGGTAGCTCAGTTGGTGAGAGCGCACGACTCATAATCGTGAGGTCGCGGGTTCAAGCCCCGCTCCCGCTACCAGAATCTCTGATCAGCCCCGGTTTCCGCCGGGGCTTTTCTTTACGGCGCACACGGGTCCTCCGGGCGGTCGCCTCGCGGCGTGGGTCGCTCCGCCCGCTCGTCGACGACAACCGGAATGCGCCTCGGCACGTCCCGGGCCGATCCGCGCGGCGTTGGCGGGGCCGAAGCGTTCACCAGGAGGGCGCGCTGGCTTCGATCGCATCCTCTCGGCCCACGAGACGCGTCTGGTGGGCGGGTCCCGAACAGCGGCAGAAGTGGCGGTGCATGGACGGAGTCCCGTCGTATTCGAAGGTGGCGCACGTTGCGGCGCTGTGTCGGCGGCCGGGAAGAGTCTGCCCGGTCACACGAGCGAACGTCCCGGGTCGCAGCCCAACCCGTGCGTGGCCGCACAGTTCGCAGACCGCCACCCTCGGAGCGGCGCTCATCGTCCCCCGGGACTGGGCGCGTGACTCGGCGACGACCACCTCGTGGCAGGGGTGGAGGAAGAGAATGCCGGTGCCCTGATGGAAGCTTTCTGGCCGTAATGCGAAGGTGTATCGGACGTCGATGGTCGGGTCATCGCGGAGTATCCGACGCACCGCCGCATCCACGCGTTCCGTCATAGCGCCCTTTCGCGGTGATGTGTCATCGCGAGAGCGTGAATGTCAGTGATTCATCGTGGCGTCGACGCGTCTCGCGCGCCTTCGCATTCTGTACAGGAACGGTAACCCCGGCATGTTCGACCTGGCAACCGCATCATGTGACCCACTTGGTGGAGATGGTGAGTCGTTTCACGGGCCCGGACGCCGTCGAGCGCGGAGATCTTCGCCCCGCCGCCGTCTCGTCGTCGCCGGGAAATAGGCGAAGAGGTCGTCGCATCGGTCGCGGGGCGCGAAGATTCTCTTCATGACGACTCTTCACGGGATCGACGGCGTCGAGGGGCGCACCCATCTTTCTCATCGCCGGTGATCCGCCGCGATCGATCTCGGAGGATGACTTCCTCTCCGGGGCGTCTCTTCCCGACCTCATCGCCCGGCTCCAACCCGGACAGCACGTGTACCTCGTCGACTACACCAGCGTGCCCGGACGTACGCGGCTGACCCGACTGGCATCGCACGACTGACGGCGACCGCCGCCGGCGACGACGCCCCCGGCGTCGCTCCGGAAGGCGAGATGCCGGGGCGTCGACGTCTCGCTGTTCCTCCAGGTCCGGGCGGTCGGGTGCTGGCCGCCCTGCCCGTCCGGGCGCGAGCGCTGAAACACGGTTGCTGCCTCTTTGTCAACAGTGCCGGGGTGAGCCGTGCGCCCGCGCCGCGCCGGTTACCGTGAAGTCGCGCGTCTGAATGGACGCGTGACCCGAAACGAATCGATACGGCACAGCCGATGACTGCACCAGCTCACCACACCTCACCCATTTCGACGGCACTCACGCGGTATCTGTTCGAGAGGGCGAGGTGCCTGACGGAGGCGCGCCGCATCATGGGGTTGAACGATGTCGACGTCGCCGCGATCCTCCACGCCGCACGCAACCCGGGCGTCCGCCCCTCCGACCTCGGGCGTCATCTCGGGGTCACGGCGGCAGGGGTTACGACCATCGTCGACCGGCTCGTGAGTCGAGACGTTCTGCGCCGCGAGGTCGACCCCGACGACCGACGGGTGATCCACGTCTTCGCGATGGTCGACCTGGCCACCGATCCCTGGAAGTGCCTCACCCGCTTCGACGACGCCTTCGAGGCGGCGCTCGCCGGCCTGGGGCTCGAGCTTCAGCAGAGCGTCGCCGCCCTCTTGGATGACGCGACCAGCTCCGCGGCGCTGAAGTAGCCCCAGCTCTACGACTCGTCGGCCCAGCGGTCCCGAGGGCGATCGTCGTCGTCGCGGGTCGGCGCCGGGCACGTCCACTCCAGCTGGAAGCCGCACTCGCGGCATTCATCGGCACCGCCGCCCTGTTCGAGCAGAGGGTGCATCGTCACCCCGCACGAGGGGCAGATCGGCTGCGCCGTGTCGTCGTAGGGGTCTCTGTAGGTCATGGCCGTCCCGCTCGTCGTCGTGGGGGAGACAACCGCGGTTTCCGCCTCGGTGTTCCCGGGGCGCACACCAGTCCGCTCCCGTTTCAGATCTCGGCCGGCTCTGGCCAGTGCACGCGCACGTCGAGGCGGCGCCGCTCGGCGGTGTCGATCCCCGAGGTCAGGAGGGTGACGAGAGCGCCCATCGCCTCTCGACCCAGCTCGTCGCCGTCGACGTCGATGGCGGGCACCTCGTCGGCGCCGATCGCCTCGGCCACGAGGCGCTCCGCGCTCACGACGACCTCGCCGGGGCAGGCGACTCCGCGGGCGCGCAGGGCGAAGACCAGGCCGAGTCCGATCGAGGTGGCGTAGGGGACGACGGCGGTGGCACCCGAGGCGACCACGGCGTCTGCGGCGGCCACGCCCGCGGCGAACGTCGCGGGGAAGGGGCCGAGCTGCGTGAGGTCGACGCGATGGGTCACGGCGCTCGAGATGGCGGCGCTGCGCTGAGCGTCTTGCCACGACCCTTCGGGACCGCCCAGGTAGGCGATCGACCGGTGGCCCGCGTCGGCGAAGCGGCGGGCGAGATCGGCGAACGCGCGCGCGGTGTCGGCCACGATCGAGGTCATCCCCTCGACCTCGCGGTCGACGAGCACGGTCGGACCGAACGTCCCGATCGAGCGAACGACGTCGTCCAGCGCGCGCGGCGCGACCACGATGCAGCCGTCGACCTGTCGCGCGAGGCGCGCGAGATCGAGCAGGTCGTCGTCGGTGTCGAGGGGGTGTACCGCGACCGTGAGCTGCAGGTCGGACTCGCGGGCCCGCGCCTGGGCACCGGCGATGATGGGGGTGAAGAACGCGTTGTCGAGGGTGGGGACGACGAGGGCGACGATGCCGCTGTTGCCGCGCGCGAGGTGGCTCGCGGCGCGGTTGGGCACGAAGCCCAGGTCGACGGCGGCCGCGCGAACGCGCGCGACGGTGTCGGGTGCGACGAGGTCGGGGCGGCTCAGGGCGCGTGAGGCGGTGGACTTCGCGACCCCCGCCCGTGCCGCGACATCGGCCAACGTCGTCACGGCGCCCCCTCCGGTCGGCGCGAACCTCGCGCACGGTCGGTTCATCCTACTGAGGGGCGACAACCGGTTGCGCCGACGCCCGTCTCGCGTTTAACACGCTGTTTACACGGATGGTCGCGTGAGGCACCGGTGGACCCCTACGGTGGAAGCAACCGGTTGCGCAACCGGTTGTCATTCCCCACCCGAACGGAGTCCGCCCGTGCTCTCACGCCGCACCGGACTGCTCGCCCTGCCCGGGCTGGCGCTGCTGCTGGTGGGATTCCTCATCCCCTCGGTGGCGATGCTCTTCGCCCCTCCCGGAGTCAGCCCGCTCGACATCTTCGCGCGGCTCGGGAGCATGCTCACCGACCCCTACGATCTCGCGATCATCGGCCGGACCGTCGGGCTCGGGCTCATCGTCACGGTCGTCTGCATCGTGCTGGGCTTCCCCATCGCCTACCTGCTGGCCCGGTCCACCTCTCGGTGGGCGGGGGTCCTGTTGGCGCTGGCGATCTTCCCCCTGCTGCTGAGCAACGTCGTGCGCACGTTCGGGTGGCTCGTGCTCCTCGGCTCGAACGGTGCGGTCGGGCAGCTCCTCGTCGGGCTCGGCATCGTCGAGAAGGCGCCCCAGCTGCTCTACACCGAGCTCGCGATCGTGCTGGGTCTCACTCAGCTCTTCCTGCCGCTCGCCGTGATCTCCTGCTACTCCGCCGTCGCCCAGGTCGACCCGGGCCTCGACGACGCCGCCCGAGGACTCGGTGCCGGACGCACTCGCACGTTCTGGGGCATCGTCGTCCCCCTGTCGGCACCCGGCATGGTGGTCGCGGCGACCCTCGTCTTCGCGGGGAGCGTCACGGCGTACACGACGCCGTACCTGCTGGGCGGATCCAGCCAGCGGATGCTCTCGACCCAGCTCTTCTCGTACTCGAGCGTCAGCATCGACTGGGCTGCCGCGAGCGCGACCGCGATCATCATGACGGTCCTGGTCTTCGCGGTCTCGGGACTGTCGGCCGTCGTCGGACGGCGGGGGGCCACCTCGTGAAGACTTCGCGCCCCGTCGCGGCATCCCTCGCCGTCGCCGGCTACGTCGTGATGATCGTGCCGATCCTGTTCGTGGTGGCCACCGCGTTCACCGGGGGGCGTTCGCTCCGCTTCCCGCCCGAGGGCTTCTCGCTCCGCTGGTTCGAAGCCGCCTTCGCGTACCGCCCCTTCGTGTCGGCACTCGTGTCGAGCCTCGAACTCGCCCTGCTGGCCACGCTCCTGGCGCTGGCCATCGGCGTCCCGGTCACCCTCGCCATCCACCGCGGCCGACTCCCCGGCAAGGGCATCGTCGAGGGGCTGTTCCTCTCGCCCCTGATCGTTCCCGAGCTCGTGGTGGGTCTGGCGCTCTACCAGCAGCTCATCATCGGTCTGCGCCTCGACAACTTCCCGGTGCTGCTCATCGGGCACACGGTCCTCATGTTGCCCTACGCGGTGCGCGTCACGGGCGCGTCGCTGGCACTGGCCGATCCCAGCGTCGAGGAAGCCGCCCGCGGTCTGGGAGCCTCGCCCATCCGTGCCTTCTTCAGCGTCACCCTGCCGCTGCTGCGCCCGGGCATCTTCTCGGCGGGGCTGCTCAGCTTCGTCACCTCGTTCAACAACGTGCCGCTGTCCCTGCTGCTCCAGAGCCGCGAGTTCCGCACGCTCCCGGTCACGATGCTCGACTACGTCCAGCAGAGCTACGACCCGATGGTCGCCGCGACCAGCACCATCATCCTCGCGGGCACGGTCGTCGTGGCCGTCATCGCCGAGCGCACGGTCGGCTTCGCCCGCATCTTCGGAGGGATCAACCGATGACCACTGCAGCAGAATTCGTCGGGGTCACCCAGCGCTTCGGCGACTTCACGGCGGTCGACGACATCGACCTCGCGATCCCCACGGGGCAGCTGACCACCTTGCTCGGACCGAGCGGATGCGGCAAGACCACGTCGCTGCGCATGCTCGCGGGGTACACCCAGCCCACCGCCGGACGCATCATGATCGCGGGAACGGATGCCACGCGCATGCCGCCCGAGAAGCGGGGACTGGGCATGGTGTTCCAGTCGTACGCCCTCTTCCCTCACATGAGCGTCGCCGAGAACGTCGGATACGGGCTCAAGCTCCGCAAGGTCCCCACGGCCGAGCGCACCCGCCGCGTCGCCGAGGCCCTCGACCTGGTGGGCCTCGGGCATCTCGCCGCGAGCCGGCCGAAGAAGCTCTCCGGCGGACAGCAGCAGCGCGTCGCCCTCGCCCGTGCGATCGCGATCACGCCCACGCTCCTGCTCCTCGACGAGCCGCTCTCGAACCTCGACGCCCGACTCCGCGTGCAGATGCGCGCCGAGATCCGCCGTATCCAGGCCGAGACGGGCCTCACCGTCGTCCTGGTCACCCACGATCAGGACGAGGCCCTCGAGATGTCGGATCGCATGGTGCTCATGCGCGCCGGGAAGATCATGCAGGAGGGCGCCCCCGTCGACGTGTTCAGCGCTCCCGCGAACCGCTTCGTCGCGGAGTTCCTCGGGTACGAGAACTTCCTCACCGCGGCCGACGGTTCTCTTCTCACGGTCCGTCCTGAGCACCTGGCGGTGGGCTCCGCCCCCGCGGTCGGCGGGCTCCACCTCGACGGTGTGGTGGCCGACGTCGCCTATCGCGGCGTCGATCGTCTGGTCACGGTCGAGACCGTCGATGCGCAGGGCACGACCGTGCGACTGGTCGCCGACGTCCGCGACGACGAGGTCACCGCGCGCCCCGGCGAGCGCGTCACCGTGTCGGCATCCGAATCCCGCCTCATCCGTCTCGCCGCCTGAGGCGAGCCTTCACCGATCCACCCGACGATCCACCCCACAGCAGGCGGGATCCCCACCCGCCGTTCGAGAGGACCTCGCATGACCCGCACCCCCACGCGCCGCATCCTCGCGGCCTCGACCGTCTTCGTCGCCACCGCCCTGGTCGTCTCCGGCTGCTCCTCGGCCGGTTCGAGTGACGCCGGCGCGAGCGACACGATCGTCGTCAGCACCTTCCCCTTCGGGGTCGAGCAGTTCCAAGAAGCGGTCATCGACCCCTTCACCGCCAAGACCGGCATCAAGGTCGAGGTCGAGACCGGCAGCAACGCCGACCGTCTGTCGCAGTTGCAGCTCGCCGCCGGCGACCCGGGGATCGACGTCATGCTGATCTCCGACACCTTCGCCGCCTCCGGGCAGGAGAAGAACCTGTTCCAGTCGTTCGACGACTCGAACGTCCCGAACCTCGCGACGATCGCCGACTTCGCGACCGAGGAGGGCTTCGACGGACCGGCCTACAGCTATCAGCTGAACGGCACGCTCTACAACACCGACGAAGTCACGGCCGCTCAGGCCGCCGACTGGTCGCTCTACGCCGACCCGGCCCTCAGCGGCCGCCTGGCCTTCCCCGACATCTCCGTGACGGCGGGGCAGCTGGCCGTCTCGGGCGTCGCCGACGCGTTCGGAAGCGGACCGTACGACGTCGACTCGGCCTACAAGACGCTCGGCGAGTGGGCTCCCGGCATCCTGCAGTTCTACTCCTCGTCGACCGAGGTGACGAACCTGCTGACGCAGGGCGAGATCGTCGCCGCCGACGCGCTCAGCGGCTTCGCGACCACCCTCATCGCCTCGGGCGAGCCCGTCGCCTGGACCGCTCCGGCGAAGGGCCGCTACATGGCCACGAACCGCGCCATGATCCCCGAGGGGGCGCCGAACGTCGAGGGGGCGTACGCCTTCATCGACTACCTGCTCTCGGCCGAAGCGCAGAGCGCCTCGGCGAAGATCGTCGGCGACCTCCCGGTCGCGCCCGACGCCGAGATCCCGGAGGCGATCACCTCCGTCGTCGGTGACATTGCCGCCGACCCCGTCGCCGCGGGCTACTCCACGCTCGACCCGGCGCAGATCCTCCCGAACCGCGCGCAGTGGGTCGAACGCTTCGCTCGCGAGGTCTCGTCCCGCTGACCCCCTGACCGGCCGTCGGAGTTCCCCCCGCTCCGGCGGCCGCCCGCCCGCCCTCGCCCTCGACGCGCGGGGCGGGCATCCATCCCCTCGACGTACGAACGGTTCCATGACCTCCGCACCACCTCTCCCCGCCGAGTACCTCCGTCGCCTGCCGAAGGCCGATCTGCACTGCCACCTGATCGGAACCGTCCGCGCGTCGACGTTCGCAGAACTCGCTCGACGCGAGTCGCTCGCGCTCCCGGCCGACCCGGAGCGCATCTTCGCCGACATCAACTCCCTTCCGCCCGACCCGTCGCTGTACCGGAACACTCGCATCCCGGTCCCGCAGGAGCGCGGTGCCGACGAACCCGCGGTGTCGTACTCGCTGTTCCAGGTCTCGAACTGGGTCGTGGAGGTGCTTCGGGATGCCGATGATCTGACGCGCATCGTCTACGAGGCGTTCGAGGATGCCCACCGCCTCAGCGGCACCCGTCACCTGGAGCTGTTCTTCGACGCCCTCCCGCCGCATCTCGAGACCCTCGGGTACGCGGGAGCGGTCGAGGCCTATGCGGAGGGCATCCGCCGGGCCGAGCGGGACTTCGGCATGACGGGCCTCATGATCCAGGGGATCGATCGCAGCCGCAGCGGCGAGGAGGCCCTCGAGGTCGTCCGCCGCGTGGTCGATCATCCGCACGAGTACGTGGCCGGCATCGGTCTCGACAACCTCGAGACGGCCGGGCCTCCCGAGCGTTTCGCCGAGGCGTACCGGCTCGCCGGCGAGGCGGGTCTGGGCCGCACGGCTCACTCGTCGGAGCACGCCCCCACCGCCGCCAACACCATCACGTGCCTGGACGTGCTGGGCTGCGATCGCATCGACCACGGGTACTACGTGCTCGAGGACGACGACGTCGTCGCGCGGATGAGAGACGAACAGGTCGCGTTCACCGTGGCATCCACCACCTCGAGGCGCTCGTGGCGGCCGTGGCGCCGCGCCTCCATCGGCGCGATGCTCGAGGCCGGGCTGAACGTCATCCCGTGCTCCGACGATCCGGGGATGTTCCCGACCACCCTGGCGTCCGAGTACGGCATCGTGTCGGAGCAGATCGGTGCCTCGGCGGAGCAGGTGCGGCGTATGGCGCTGGCGTCGTTCGAGGCGTCGTGGCTGCCGGCCGATCGACGTGCGCGGGCGGTGGCCGGCGCGGAGCGCGAGATCGCGGCGCTCGACGCCGAGTTCTCGCTCGCGGGCGCCCCGGTCCGCTCCTGAGTCCGCGTCCCGACTTGTGCCGGCGGGCATAGGCTCGGCGCATGCCGATCCCTCGCGTCGCCGCGGCCTCCGCGCCGGTGGCGGGGGTCGCATGACGGCATCCACCCCCGCTCCTGATCCCCGGCGCTGGAGCGCGCTGTCGGTCATGCTCATGGGGCAGTTCGCCGCCCTCCTCGACGTCAGCGTGACGAACGTCGCCCTGCCCTCGATCGGGCGGTCCACCGGGGCGGGCTCGAACGAGCTGCAGTGGATCGTGACCGGGTACGTGCTCGCCTTCGCCCTCGTTCCCGTCATCGGCGGGCGGTTGGGCGATCAGTGGGGGCGGCGGCGCATCTTCACGATCGCCGTGCTCGGGTTCGTGACCGCCAGCGCGGCGGTCGGTCTGGCGCCGAACGGGGGACTGCTCATCGCGGCCCGGGTCGTGCAGGGGCTGTTCGGCGGGATGATGGGGCCGCAGGTGTCGGGCTTCATCCAGAACACCTTCCCCGCGTGGGAACGGGGGCGGGCCTTCGGGCGGCTCGGCCTCACCGTCGGTGCGGGGACGGCGCTCGGTCCGGTGATCGCGGGACTGCTCATCTCGGCGGGCGGCCCCGAGATCGGCTGGCGTCTGGTGTTCTTCATCAATGTGCCGGTCGGGCTCGCCGCCGTCCTGCTCGCTCGCCGATGGGTCCCCGCCGATGAGACGTCGCCGACGGCATCCGGTCGGCGCGTCGACGTGCTCGGGGCGGCCCTGCTCGGAGCGGGGGTCCTGTGCCTGCTGTTCCCGATCGTCGAGACGGGTCAGAGCGGCGGCCCGGTCATGCTGCTGCTGCTCCTCCCCGCCGCGGGATTCCTCTTCGCTCTCGTGCGGCACGAAGCGCGCCTGACGAGGACGGATGCCGGCCCGCTGCTGGATCTGCGGCTCTTCCGCGTCCGCTCGTTCGTCACCGGCGTCGTCTTCGCCGTCGTGTTCTTCTGCAGCAACACCGGCATCCCGCTCGTGCTCGCGCTGTACTACCAGGACGGTCTCGGCTTCACCGCTCTGCAATCTGGCCTGGGCGTCACGGCCTACGCCATCGGGTCGGTGGTGGGAGCGCCCGTCGCCGGACGCTTCGTCTCCCGCGTGGGGCGCCCATTGCTCGTCGGCGCGGTCGCGGTGTTCACGAGCGTCACGGTCCTCCTCGGCCTCCTCGTGCAGACCGGAGCCGAGGAGACCGATCCGATCGGCGTCATCCTGCGGCTGTGCCTGCCCCTGTTCGTCCTCGGGGTCGCGGGCGGAGCGATCGTCACCCCGAACCAGACTCTGACCCTCGCCGACGTGGACCCCCGACGCGGCGGCGTCGCCGGGGGCGTCGTCCAGACGGCCCAGCGGGTGGGGTCGTCGATCGGACAGACGGTGCTGGGTACGACCTTCGCGCTCGCGGTCGCGGGTGCCGCCGGAGCCACCGACCCCGGTTCTCCCGCGGGGGATCCGAGCGTTTTCGCCCACGCGCTGACCCTCGCCCTGGCGGTGTCGGTGGTGTTTTCGGGATCGGCCATCGCTCTCAGTGCCATCGAGGTGCATCGACACCGGCGACGCTGACGCGAGCGGCGCGCGCGGACGTTAGCGTCGAGGCATGCACGCCCCCTCTGCCCGCCTGGGTCTCGGCCTCGCCGCCGTCGGTCGCCCGGCCTACATCACGACCGCGCGCGACAGCGACCTGGGCGACCCCGCCGCCCGCTCGATCGACGCGATGCGCGAGCGCGCGCACCTGCTGCTCGACGAGGCGTGGGCACTCGGCATCCGGTACGTCGACGCCGCCCGCTCGTACGGCCTGGCCGAGGAGTTCCTGGGGTCGTGGCTCGCCACCCACCCGGGCCGACGCGAGCACCTCACCGTGGGGTCGAAGTGGGGGTACGCCTACGTCGGGGAGTGGAGGATGGATGCCGTCGTGCACGAGCGCAAAGAACACTCGGTCGCCATGTTCGACCGGCAGTGGCCCGAGACGCTGGAAGCTCTGGGAACGGCCCCGGATCTCTACCTGGTCCACTCCGTGACGCCGGAGAGCACGGCGCTGGCCGACGCCGAACTGCTCGACCGGCTGCGCGGGCTGAAAGCCGGCGGTGTGCGGGTCGGCCTATCGACCAGCGGGCCGCACCAGGGCGAGGTTGTCCGCGCCGCTCTCGCGATCGAGGACTCCCCGTTCACGGTGGTGCAGTCGACGTGGAACCTTCTCGAGCCCTCGGTCGCCCCCGCGTTGCAGACCGCCCACGACGCCGGATGGACGATCGTCGTCAAAGAGGCCCTCGCCAACGGCGAGCTCGCCCGCGCCGAATCGGGCAGTCGCCTCGAGGCCCTGGCATCCGGGACGCCGTCCGACGTCTTCGCCCTCGGCGCCGCGTTGGCGCAGCCGTGGGCCGACATCGTGCTGAGCGGAGCGACCACTCTCGCGCACCTGCGCCGAGGCGCGCGGGCGCTACCGGTCGACACCTCGGGCGAGCTGGCGACCGATCCGATTGACTACTGGCGTCGCCGGTCGGAGCGCCCCTGGCGCTGAGCGGGGTTCAGGGTACGCAGTTGAGCGTCGCGACCGAGCCCGAGACGTTCGCCCAGGACGTCGCGATCGCCGTCGCGAGCACCGACCCGGAGGAGGAACGGGCCTGCAGGTACCCCGCCGACCGCGCGTTGGCGATCGAGCGCACGGTGATGCCGGGGGCGTACGTGCCGCAGGACGAGAACGACGCTCGCGTCCCCAAAAGGTTCGCCCCACTGAAGGCGCAGACGTTGCCGTCGGCGCAACTACCGACCGCCCGCTCGTGCTCGGACGGGACGTCTATCGTCATGCCGAGCTCGGGCCATTCCGCGTGATGCGAATCGATGACGACCCCGCCGGGGATCTCGGCGAGAGCCGTGGCGATATCGGGGTGCACCTCGTCGGTCGTGGTCATTCGGTGCGTGCCTTTCTGTCGGAGACGTCCCAGAGGGTGTAGTCGGTGATGGAACCTGCGGGCAGCTTGAGGTTGTCGTTGTCGGCGAGCAGTTCCGACTCGAATCCGACGATGCGCCCCGTGTCGGCCGATAGCAGCAGGGTCGCCTCGGAGGTGGTCAGTCCGGACGGCACCGCCGCGAGACCGACGACCGGACGACCGAGCCGGTCGAACGCCGTGCCGACCACGCGCAGTCCGGGGGCCTGATCGACGACCTCGAGCAGGGCCGCCTGCTGCGGGCCGGTGAGGGTCCACTCGCCCAGGAGCGCCCGAGCGCCGAGCATCGCGTCGCCCGCCGTGAGCTGATCCCCGGCGCCGGTCGAGGTGAGGATGAGTGTCCGCATCGCCTCGGCGGTGGGCTCGGGAGCGGTGGGGGAGAGCGGCGAGAACTGGTTCTGCACGAACTGCAGGTCGCCCACGACGGTTCCCGGCGTCGGATCGCCCGCGGGCACCGTGTCACCGGCCGCGTTAGTCGCTTCGGCGGCAGTGGTCACAACCGAGCCCGAAAGATCTGCATTCCAGCGCACGTCGATCCACTCGCGACGGAACACCGTCGCCTCGGCCTCGTCGGGCGAACCGCTGTAGTACCACCCGAGAGAGAGCGACCGTCGCTCGGGTTCGGAGGGGCCCGACCCGTCGGTCAACCGCTCCTGCGCCTGCGCGATCACCTGCGACGCGTCCTCGGACATCGAGGTGAACACGAGGGGTTCCGGGGTGAGGGCGGATGCCGGGTTCCCCGGCATCCATAGGACTCCGGTCACGATCGCGAGCACCAGGACGACGACCGCGGCGGCCGAACCCCAGGCGGCGTACGCGGGTCGGCGGCGCGTTCGCGGCGCGCTCCGCGCGAAGTCGCGAGCCCGACGCTCGGCGTCGAGAGGGATCGGTGCGTCGAGGGGCGTCCGCGCGGGATCCAGCCGGCGCAGCGCGCGGGTCAGGTCATCGTCGCTCATCGAACACCTCCTCGACGGACAGGGGTGTTCCGGACAGGAGGGGGCGGAGCTTGGCCCGCACGCGGTTCAGCCGCGTCCACACCGTCCCGGCGGTCGCGCCGACGACGAGGCCGACCTCGGCGGCCGAGAGGTCCTCCCAGTACGTGAGCCAGAGGATCTCGCGCTCCTTCTCGGACAGGCCGCGGATCGCGTCGATCAGTTTCTCGAGCATCTCGCCCTCCGACTCGTTCGAGAGGGTGCGCACCTGGTCCTCGATATGCATCCACAGTGCCCCCTCCCGGTCTCGTCGTCGGTACTCGTTCGCGATGAGGTTCCGCGCGGTGCGGTACAGCCACGGCAAACCGAACGGCTCGCGGGGATCGCGCTTGCGCCAGGCGATTTCGAAGCAATCCATCGTGAGGTCGTCGGCGGCATCGCGGTCCGACACGCGCCGCTCGATGAATCGCCGAACGGCGTTGTAGTGCTCGCGGAAGAGCGCCACGAAATCCGCGTCGTCCGTCACCGCTGTCTTTCCTCGTGCGTGTAACGGGGCTGTGTCGGTGCGCCGGCGAACCTTACGGAGGTGCGGGAGAAAAGATTTTCGGATCCGTGTGTAAGGAAAGGCGCACGTCGAACACGACATATGCGGGGGTGGGTGCCGACTCCGGCTTCGAGAAGGCACCCATACGCCCGTCGTCCGATGTTCGGGTCTGACGGCGACGGGCGAGGGGTTGCGCCTCTTGGGGACGGCGCAACCCCTCGGATCTTCTTCATGCGATCCACAATGGCAGAGACGGCGGATGCCGCGAGACCGTGCCCGTACCTCAGGCGGGATCGACCAGCAGGTTCGTGATGCGCGCCGTGGCGATCAGGCGGTCCTGGTCGTCGATCACCCGGACGTCGTAGGTGGCCAGGCGTCGACCGCGGTGGGCGGGCGTGGCCTCGGCGTGGATGCGGCCGCTCTCGGCCCCGCGGTGGTGCGTGATGTTCAGATCGACGCCGACGCACACCTTGCCGAAGGCGGAGGCGTGGATCATGGCCGCCCACGACCCCACGGCCTCGGAGAGCGCGGCCGTCGCGCCCCCGTGCAGGCGACCGAGCGACTGCGTGTTTCCCTCGACGGGCATCCACGCGCAGACCCGGTCCGCGGACTGCGCGGTCACGGTGATCCCGAGACGTTCGTCGAGGGCGCCGGGGGTGATGGTCCAGGGCGTCATGGAGGCTCCTTCCGCCGCCCTCTTGTCGGGGGCGTACCCCTCTGACACTATTACTGAACGCTCGGTCGGTAACGGTGTCGCTCGAGCCTCTTCACCCTGCCCCACAGAACAATGGAGTTCTCATGGCCTCGCTGACCTCGGCATCCGCCCCTGCCACCGGGATGAAACGGGAGGAACGGCGCGTGCTCGCCGGGACACTCGTGGGCACCTCGATCGAGTGGTACGACTTCTTCATCTACGCGCAGGCGGCCGGGCTTGTGCTCGCGCCCCTGTTCCTCGCACCGCTCGCCCAGAGCGACCCCGCCATCGCCCAGGTGCTGTCGTTCGCCACGATCGGCATCTCGTTCCTCTTCCGTCCGCTCGGCGCCGTCGTCGCCGGGTGGCTCGGCGACCGCCTCGGCCGTAAGAAGATGCTCGTGCTCACCCTCATCATGATGGGTGTCTCGACCGCGCTCATCGGCGTGCTGCCGACTTACGCCGCGATCGGAGTGGCCGCCCCCGTCCTGCTGATCCTGCTGCGGGTGCTGCAGGGCTTCTCGGCCGGCGGAGAGTGGGGTGGCGCGGCGCTGCTCTCGGTCGAGCACGCGCCCGTGCACCGCCGTGGGTACTTCGGTGCGTACCCGCAGATCGGGGTGCCGGTGGGCATGATCCTCGCCACGGCGACGCTGTGGGTGCTCACCTCGTCGATGTCCGCCGAGGCGTTCCTCGCGTGGGGCTGGCGCGTGCCGTTCCTCTTCTCGATCGTGCTCATCGTCGTCGGCTACCTCATCCGCCGCGCGGTGGAGGAGAGCCCGGTCTTCGAAGACCTCGTGCGTCGTCGCAAAGAGTCGTCCGCGCCCCTCGGGCAGCTGTTCCGCAAGAACTGGCGCGAGGTCGCTTTGACCGCGTTCGTCTTCATCGGCAATAACGCCGCCGGCTACCTGCTCATCGCGTTCTTCGCGACGTACGCGGTGTCGGTTCTGGGGATGGAACGGCCGACCGTGTTGCTCGCGACGACCCTGGCATCCTTCGGTTGGCTCGTCTTCACCCTGTGGGGAGGACGACTGTCCGACCGCCTGGGGCGCATCCGCACGTTCCAGCTCGGCTACCTGCTGCTGGCGATCTGGGCCGTTCCGATGTGGTTCCTCATTGATACCGCGAACATCTTCTGGTACTTCGTCGCGCTGTTCGTCATGACCCTCGGCCTCGGGCTGTCGTACGGGCCGCAGGCGGCGCTGTACGCCGAGATGTTTCCCGCGAACGTCCGATACTCGGGTGTCTCGATCGGCTACGCGCTCGGCGCCATCATGGGCGGCGCGTTCGCGCCGATGATCGCTGAGGCGCTGCTGCGCTCGACGGGCGCTTCGTGGACGATCGGCCTGTACATCGCGCTCGCCGCGCTCATCTCGCTCGGGGCCGTCTCGTTGATCAGGGAGACGAAGGGCGTCGACCTGCACGCCTGATCCCGGATGCCGTGCCCACGGGTGCCGAGATCACCCGACACGCTCGAGCGCACTCGTCTTTCACGACGAAAGCGCGTGATCTCGACGATTGCGGGTGATCTCGGCGCGGCGGGAGGGGTGGCGCGCGTGCGTCAGGCGGTGCGGAGGCCGTCGAGGGCGATGCGCACGATGTCTGCACTCAGACGGTCGCCGTCGACCCCGCCGCCGGGGCGGTACCACTCCACGACCGAGTTGATCATGCCGAAGAGCAAGCGTGCGGCGACCGCCGCGTCGACGTCGTCGCGCACATCGCCCTCGGCCTGGGCTTGAGCGACCAGGGCGGTGACGCGGTGGTCGAACAGACGCCGCCGTTCGAGGGCCGCCTGTTCGACCTCGCTGTTGCCCCGCACCCGCAACAGCAGGGTGACCGCGGGGAGCTGGGCCACGAGCACGTCGGTCGCCCCGGTGAGCACGAAGCGGAGGCGGTCGGAGGCCGCGCCCTCGCGGGCGCCGGGCTCGTCGAGCACGGCCTCGAGCCCGCCGAGGGCCGCCTCGAGGGCGACGGACAGCAGCTCCTCCTTCGACGAGAAGTGGTGGTAGAGAGCGGATTTGGTCAGCCCCAGCCGACGGGCGAGGTCGGACACGCTCGTCGCGTCGTATCCCTGCTCGTTGAAGAGCTGCACGGCCACGGTGAGCAGACCCTCGCGGTCGTACCCGGGGCGCCCTCGGCGCGCCGGCGCCCCGGTGGACGCGCCGGAGTCGTCGGCGGTCGCGGGTGTCGTCACGGGATCGGCGGTCACGGATTCAGTGTGTCATTTGAGCAGCGCGGAGGAGTCCGCGTGCAGCAGAGCGCGTGCCGCGTTGCCGATCACCGCACTGTACGTGGGGTACGCGAAGCGGACGCCGGCCAGGGTCGAGAGGTCGATGCCGGCCGCCATCGCGGTGGTCACCGACTGGATGACCTCGACGGCGTTCTCGCCCACCGCGTGAGCGCCGAGCACGAGCTCGCGACGGCGGTCGGCGATGAGCATGAGGAACCCGCGCTCCCGGTCGTCGATCACCGCGCGGTCGAGGTCGGCGAACCACGCGGTCGCCACGACGCACGAGGGGTCGCGGTCGCGCGCCTGCTCCTCGGTGAGGCCGACGCCGGCGTAGTCGGGGTCGGTGAACCCGCCCGCGGGGAGGAGATGGTGGGGCGTTCGCCGGTTGGCACCGAGGACGGCGTTCTCGGCCGCCGCCTCGCCCTCGAACTGCGCGGCCTGCACGAGCATGTCGCGACCGTTCGCGTCGCCCACGGCGAGGATGTGCGGGACGACCGTGCGGAAGTAGCGGTCGACCGGGATGGCGGAGCGCTCGACCTGTACCCCCGCGTTCTCGAGGCCGAGGTCTTCGACGTCGGCGGGCCAGCCGGTCGCCATGATCACGACGTCGGTGTCGACGGTGTGCGACGATCCGTCCTCGCGCCAGGCGAGGGTGAGCGATCCGTCGTCCGCGCGATCGATGCGCTCGACGGTCTCGATCCCGGTGCGCACGTCGACCCCGTGGTCCGTGAGCGATTCGGCGATCACGCGCGAGATCGAGGCATCGGATGCCATGAGCACGCGCGGCGCGACATCGAGCAGCGTGACCTCCGAGCCGAAGGAGCGGAACACCGTCACCAGCTGGGCGCCCGTGTTGCCGGCGCCGATGACGACGACGCGGCGGGGCAGCTCGGCGAGGGTGAGCACGTCTTCAGGGACGGTGGCGAGTTCGGCCCCGGGGATCGGCAGGCGGCGGGAATGACCGCCCACGCAGACCAGGATCGATTCGGCGCGGATGCGCCGACCACTGTCGAGGACGAGGGTGTGCTCGTCGGCGAAGCGCGCGCGTCCCTCGTGCACGAGATCGACGCCGGCCTCGGCGAAGCGCTCGGCCTCTCGCTTGATCGAGCGCACGGCATCCACCCGCTCGTGCACCCGCGACACTACGGCCGGCCAGTCGACCCGGGGCTCGTCGACGACGATGCCGTAGTCGTCGGCCGACCGGGTCTCACGCATGAGACGCGCCGCTTTCGCGAGCACGCGGGTGGGCACGCACCCGGTGTTGACACAGGTGCCGCCGACGCGGCCGGCCTCCAGGACGACCACCGAGGCACCGAGTTCGGCGGCGCGAAGGGCGGCGGCGGTTCCGGCGGGACCGGCTCCGATCACGGCGAGGTCGTAGCTGTCGTCGTCGTGGCTCACGGTGGTCCTCCCGGGTCGAGAGCCCCAGTCAATCCCGCCCGGATGACCTCACCGCGGGGCTTGCGCCGCGGCTCAGAACCCCTCGTAGATCTGGGTGGGCGTCAGGCCCGTGCCGCCGAGGGCGTGGACGCCCGGCGCCGGGTGCAGCTCGAAGGTGTCACCGTCATGCAGCAGCACGGCCGTGTAGTCGCCTCGGGTGTCGAGCTTGAGCTCGAAGCGCCCCGTGTCGATGAGGCGGAGGGTGACCACCGCGCCGCTGCGCGCGACGAAGCTCACCTCTTTCTCGCGCGCGTTCGGCAGGGGGATGACGGGTTCGTCCGACGAGGGCGTCGGCGAAGGGGCGGTCGTGCGTGCGTCGGCGTCCATCCTGTGAGTCTGTCACGCGGCGAGTGGTGCGGGGCCCGGAGCAGCGTGGACCGGGCCGCCGCCGTCAGCGCCCGTCTCGCCAGGAGTGCTGCGGGTCGAAGCCGAGTAGACGGCGGGCCTTCTCGATCGAGAGGAGCGTGGTGTTCTCGCCCAGGTCACCGCGGGTCTCGACGCCCGGGAACACCTCGGCCACGAGCTCGGCGTTGGGTCGCGTCATGACCGTGTCGGCCGCCGCGATGATGAAGGTGTCGAATCCGGCCGGGGCCGTATCGAGCGCGCGCTCCACGGCCTGAGCTCCGTCGCGAGCGTCGATGTACCCCCACAGGTTCCACTTGCGGGTGCGGGCGTCGTCGTCGAAGGGGAACTCGGCGTAGTCCTCGGGGACCATCACGTTCGAGAACCGCAGCGCCGTGATCGACAGTTCGGGGTTCCAGCGCACCAGCTCGACGGCCAGGCGCTCTTCGAGGGTCTTGACCAGCGAGTAGACCGACTCGGGCCTCGGCGCGTACTCCTCGTCGACGGGGATGTACGGGGGCGGGACGTCGAAGGGCAGGCCCAGCACCGTCTCGCTCGAGGCGTAGACGATCTTCTGGATGCCGAGACGCGTGGCCGCCCAGAAGACGTTGAAGGTGCTCGCCATGTTGTTGTGGAAGGTGGCGACGTCGGAGCGGATGCCCGGCGCCGGGATGGCCGCGAGGTGCACGAGGGCGTCGAAACCGTCGTGCTGGTCGTTCACCGTGGTGAGGGCGTCGACGACCTGTCCGTAGTCGGTGAGATCGACCTGGACGAAGCCCGGTCCGCGTTCGCCGCGGACGTCGAGACCGATGACGTCGTGGCCGGCGGCACGCAGCTCGCGGGCGACGACGGTGCCGAGTTTTCCGGACGAACCGGTGAGGGCGATGCGCATGGGTGTCCTTCGGGGTCGGGGTCGAGCCGACGATATCGGTGATCACCGACATCGGGCGGGTGGGTTGACCACCCCTGCCGCGACGAAGGTCGGGGCAGGGCGGGCACGGAGAGGTGCTTTGCCACGAGGAGTGCCCCCTCGTCAAGATCCCGCACTATTCCGACCCCGGGGTGTTTCGCTATGCGGACGGACCCGATTCGTGAAACGTCACGGCCCGGGACCGAGACGAACGCCGACAGGAACTCCGATGCCCTCTTTGTCCTCCGCCACCGACGCGTTCCTCGCGTCGCGCGCGGCCGACGGCGACCAGCTCGCGTTCGGGGTGCTGGTGCGACGGCATGCGCCGTTCCTCGTCGCGTTCGCGACCCGGTTGACCGGTTCGAGGGCCGACGCCGACGATTGCGTGCAAGAGGCGCTGATCACGGCGTGGCGGCGTCTGCCTGACCTCACCGATCCCGAGAAGGTGCGAAGCTGGCTGACGACCATCGTGTCGCGCAAGGCCACCGATCGCCTCCGTTCCCGGAAGATCTCGGAAGAGATCGACGAAGAGATGGTCTCCGGTCGCGACGACCCGGAACGCGCGGTCGTGGCGAGCTCTCAGATGGACGCGCTCAAAAACATCCTCGCAGAACTCCCCGAAGACCTGCGCGTCGTCTGGGTGCTGCGCGAGGTCGGCGGTCACAGCTACGACGAGATCGCCGTCGAGGTGGGCGAGTCCGCGGCCACGGTGCGCGGACGTCTCGCACGAGCGAGGAAGACGGTGTTGGAACGCATGGAGGAGTGGAGGTGACCCCAGTGAGCGAGAACAACGACGACATCGGTGGGTCGGGCTACTCCCTCGAAGACCTCTCCGCCTACCTCGATCGCGGACGCATCCCCCGTATCGCCGCCATCGAGCGCAACGCGCAGTGCCAGGCGATCCTGGCGTCGATGGAGCGGATGGGCCGGCTGTCCCGCGAGATCGTGGAGGAGCAGGCCGCCGAGCCGATCTCGGATTCCTGGTACGACAGCATCATGCGCGAGGTCATGCGCGAGTTCCGAGCCGGCCGCGACATTCCCCTGGCGCGGACCGACGACGGAGTGGAGCTGGTCGTGACCGAGGGGGCACTCTACGAGCTCATCCGCACGGTCGGAGACGGAATCGAGGGACTGCTGGTGGGTCGCGTGCGGCTCGATCAGTCCGAGCCCGATGCTCCCCTCGACGTTCGGGTGACGGTCAGCGTCCGCTTCGGACGCGCGATGAACACGGCGGTCGAGGAGATGCGCGACGGCATCCGCTCGGCGATCGAACGACACGGCGACCTCCGTGTCGGGCGGGTGGACGTCACCGTCGGCGACGTGCACCTCGACGAGGGGGAAGACTCATGACCACCATCTCCGCAGCGGAGCTGGCGCCCCGCATCGACCTGGCCGTGACCGCGGTCGAGGGGGTGCGCGAGTGCTACTCGGCGCGTCCGGTCGTGGCGCGCGCTGTCGAGCGTCTGGCCGACGTCGACGGCTCACTCGCCGAGGTCGAGGAGGCTGCCGGCGCCCGCGCGATCACGGTGTGCATCGGCGTCTCGTCGGGAGACGATGCGGCGGTCGTTGCCGCCGCCGTCGCGACGGCGGCGCGCGGAGCCGGCGGTGACGAGGTCGCCTCCTCGGTCCGAGTCCGTGTGGCCCGCTTGGTGGCGCCCGCGTCCTGAGCAGGTTCCCGGCCGAGCGAGGGGGAACCGGCTTACGCTGGAGGCACCGCCCACCCCGTCCCCGGAGGCCGAATGCCCACGCCGCCCGTCATCGCCGTCACCGGATCCACCGGAGCCGTAGGGGGCCGGGTCGCGCGTGACCTCGCCGCCCGCGGCATCCCTCAGCGTCTTCTCGTTCGTGATGCTTCGCGTGCCCCCTCGCTCGACGGAGCAGAGGTGCACGTCGCCCGGTATTCGGACGCGGATGCCGCTCGCACGGCGCTCGAGGGGGTCGAGACGCTCTTCATGGTGTCGGCCTCGGAGACGGCCGACCGCGTCGAGCACCACCGCACCTTCGTCGAGGCCGCGGCGGCCGCGGGTGTCCGTTCGATCGTCTACACCTCGTTCTTCGCCGCCGCGCCGGACGCCGTCTTCACGCTGGGGCGCGACCATGCCGCCACCGAGGAGATCATCCGCGCGTCGGGGATGCGGTACACGTTCCTGCGCGACAACTTCTACATGGACATGATGGAGCTCTTCGCCGGCGACGACGGGGTCATCCGCGGTCCCGCCCGAGACGGGCGCTGCTCCCTCGTCTCTCGTGCCGACGTGGCCGCCACCGCCGTCGCGGTGCTGCTCGACCCCGAGGCGCACGCCGACGTGACGTACGACCTCACCGGACCCGAGGCTCTGACCCTGTCCGAGGTCGCCGAGAAGATCTCGGCGGTGCGCGGCCACCGGGTGCGCTTCGTCGACGAGACCGTCGACGAGGCCTACGCCTCGAGAGCGGCCTTCGGCGCCCCGCGCTGGCAGGTCGACGCGTGGGTGAGCACGTACACCTCGATCGCGAGCGGCGACCAGGCGGCCGTCTCGGACGACGTCGAGCGCGTCACCGGTCGCCCCGCGGAGAGTTTCGAGGCGTTTCTCGGCGCCGTGTCGTGACCACCGGCGTCCTCGGGTATGCTGACGGCGTGCTGACCTGTCGCTGTTGTCGCTGAACGCCCCGCGTTCCTTTTCGACGACCCCGTCAGCCGCGCCCGCACCGGGTGCATCAACCCCCAGGACTCCATCGTGCGTTACGCCCAGAGCGTCGCCGACCTCGTCGGCAATACCCCCCTCGTCCGCCTCTCCCGTGTCACCGACGGCATCGCCGCGACGGTGCTCGCCAAGATCGAGTACTTCAACCCCGGCGGCTCGGCGAAAGACCGCATCGCGGCCAACATCATCGACGCCGCCGAGCGCGACGGTCTGCTGCAGCCCGGTGGGGTGATCGTCGAACCCACCAGCGGCAACACCGGTGTCGGTCTGGCGCTCGTCGCTCAACAGCGCGGATACCGGTGCGTCTTCGTCGTTCCCGACAAGGTCGCCGAGGACAAGCGGGCGGTGCTGCGCGCCTACGGGGCAGAGGTCGTCGTCACGCCGACGAACGTGGAGCCCGACGACCCGAACTCGTACTACAGCGTCTCCGACCGCCTCGTCCGCGAGATCCCCGGGGCGTTCAAGCCCAACCAGTACGCCAACCCCAACGGCCCGCGCAGCCACTACGAGACCACCGGTCCCGAGATCTGGCGCGACACCGACGGACGGCTCACGCACCTCGTCGCCGGCGTCGGCACGGGCGGCACCATCACCGGTACCGGTCGCTACCTGCGCGAGGTCGCGGGCGCGGCCGTGCGCATCGTCGGCGTCGACCCCGTCGGCTCGATCTACTCGGGCGGCGACATCCACGGCTACGACGTCGAGGGCGTGGGCGAGGACTTCTGGCCCCCGGCGTTCGACCCCTCCCTCGTCGACGGCTACGAGCGCGTCTCGGACGCGGAGTCCTTCGCCATGACCCGTCGCCTCGCCCGTGAGGAGGGCCTGCTCGTCGGCGGCTCCAGCGGAATGGCCGTGGTCGGCGCTCTCCGTGTGGCGCGGGATCTCCCCGCCGATGCGGTCGTGGTGGTCGTGCTCCCCGACCACGGTCGCGGCTACCTCAGCAAGATCTTCGACGACGACTGGATGATCGAGCGCGGTTACGACGTTGCACCCGTGGCATCCCTTCTTCCGACCCCCTCCGAGGAGCACTCCGCATGAGCACCCACGACGCCGCCCGCGGCTTCGACAGCCTCGCCGTCCACGCGGGACAGGCGCCCGACGAGACCACCGGCGCGGTCATCCCGCCGATCCACGTCTCGACGACCTACGCGCAGGACGGCATCGGCGGCCTCCGCGGCGGCTACGAGTACGGTCGCAGCGGCAACCCCACCCGCACGGCCCTCGAGACGCAGATCGCCGCCCTCGAGGGGGGCGCGCGAGCCCTGTCTTTCGCCTCGGGTCTCGCCGGTGAAGACGCCCTGCTGCGCGCCGCCCTCGTCCCGGGCGACGAGGTACTGCTCGGCAACGACGTCTACGGCGGCACCTACCGCCTGCTCGCGCGGGTGCTCGGCCCGTGGGGCGTGAAGCTGCGCGTCGTCGACATGAGCGACCTGGATGCCGTGGCCGCCGCCATCGCCGAGCGTGCGCCGCGGATGGTGTGGGTCGAGACCCCCAGCAACCCCATGCTGCGGATCACCGACATCGCGGGTCTCGCTCGACTCGGTCACGAGGCCGGGGCGATCGTCGTGGTCGACAACACCTTCGCGTCTCCCGCCCTGCAGCGTCCGCTCTCGCTCGGTGCCGACGTCGTCGTGCACTCGGCGACGAAGTACCTCGGCGGCCACAGCGACGTCGTGGGTGGGGCGCTGGCCTTCGCCGACGCCGACTTCGCCGAAAAGGTGCAGTTCCTGCAGTTCGCCGCCGGCGCGGTGTCGGGGCCGTTCGACGCGTATCTGACCACCCGCGGGATCAAGACGCTCGCGGTGCGCATGCAGCGTCACAGCTCCAACGCCCAGTCCGTCGCCGAGCACCTCGCCGGGCACGACCGGGTCGCGCAGGTCTACTACCCGGGTCTGCCCTCGCACCCCGGGCACGAGCTGGCGGCGCGCCAGATGAGCGGCTTCGGCGGCATCGTCTCCCTCGCGCTCGCCGACGGTGCGACCGCCCGCCGCTTCGCGGAGTCGACGCGTCTGTTCACGCTCGCGGAGTCGCTGGGCGGCGTCGAGTCGCTCGTGAACTATCCGGATGCCATGACCCACGCCTCGGTCCGCGGCACCGAACTCGCGGTGCCCGACACCATCGTGCGGCTGTCGGTGGGCATCGAGTCGGTCGACGACCTGGTGGCCGACGTCGACCAGGCGCTCGCCGCCCTCTGATCTCATCCGCGGTCCGACGAGTGCCGCCGGCACCGGTCCGCGCCCATAAACGCGATCCGCGCCCGTAAACGCATGGAGAGAGCGTTTACGGGCGCGGATTGCGTTTACGCGGGTCGTCCGGCCGAGGAGGGAACGGTCAGCGCTCGGCGCGGGCCAGGTTCTGCGTGAGTTCCGCGGCGTTCTGACGGACGACGTACGCGGGCTGATCGCGCTCGACGCGCCAGCTCTCGCTCAGGGGTCCGACGTTGACGGTGTCGAAGCCGAACTCGTCGTAGATGCGGGTCACGAGGGCGACGGCCTCGTCCGAATCGCTCGAGGTCGCGAGGGCGCGACGGTTCTCGGTCCCCGCCGGGGTGCCGTCGGTGAGGATGTCGGCCGCGGGGATGTGGTTGAACGCTTTCACGACGACCGACTCGGGCAGGTGCTCCTGCAGCATCTGCGACGTGGTCGTCTTCTTCTCGTCGAGCTCGGCGATGTGGCCGTCGCGCTCGAAGTAGTAGTTGTTCGTGTCGAGGACGGTCTTGCCCGCGAGAGGAGCGACGGGGACGTCGGCGATGGCCTTCAGCGGGACGGTGACCACGACGATGTCGCCGGCCTCGGCGGCATCCTGTGCCGTGGCTGCGCGCGCGCTGTCTCCGATCTCGGCGACGAGGTCGCTGAGGGTCTCCGGACCCCGCGAGTTCGCGATCACGACGTCGTAGCCGTTCTTCGTGAAGCCCCGTGCGAGGGCCGAGCCGATGTGTCCTGCTCCGATGATTCCTACGGTAGTCATGGAGGCTCAGAACCGGATCGAGCGCTGGCGCATTCCCGGGCGGTAACAAAACTTCAGCAACTTAAATTGTTAGCACGGCTAGTAATTCCAGTCAACCGGTCCGGTTCGTGGACGGCGTCCGTTTATCGTCATCTTGTCGCACCCTCACGCGAGTGGTCGCAGTCCGGTGTTCGGGTCACCGTCCTGCTTGACCTGTGAGGGCGACGGCCCCCGGTGGACGCGGCTTCGGACCACCGGGGGCCGCTTTCTTTTCCGGCACCGCTTCTTTTCCGTCACCGCCCGGGCACGATACGCGCCGGTGGGAGACTGGATGCCGGCGGGATCGGTCTCGCCCCGACCTCGAGGAACCGCTCCGTGACGACCGCAACCCGCCCGCCCCGCACCGTCCGCTTCTACGCCGTCTGCGTCGGCGTCGGTCTGCTCGCCGGTCTCATGTCGGGCCTCTTCGGCGTGGGCGGCGGCACGGTCATCGTCCCGCTCCTCGTGCTTCTGCTGGGCTTCGACCAGCGTCTCGGCGCGGGTACCTCGCTCGCCGCGATCGTCCCCACGGCGTCGGTCGGCGTCATCACCTACGCCGTCGACGGCCACGTCGCCTGGCTGCCTGCGCTCATCCTCGCCGCCGGAGCCGTGGGCGGGGCGCAGATCGGCACCTGGCTGCTGCCCAAGCTCTCGCAGACCGCCCTGCGCTGGTCCTTCGTCGCCTTCCTGCTCGCGGTCATCGTGAGCCTCTACTTCGTCATCCCCTCCCGAGAAGCCGAGCTCGTCCTCACCTGGATCACCGGCCCCGCGCTGGCCGTGCTCGGTGTGATCACCGGCATCCTCGCGGGGCTGCTCGGCGTCGGCGGCGGCATCATCGTGGTCCCCGCCCTCCTGCTGTTCTTCGGAACGAGCGACCTGGTCGCCAAGGGCACCTCGCTGCTCATGATGATCCCGACCGCGGTGTCGGGGACGGTCGGCAACCTCCGCCGGTCGAACGTCGACCTGCCGGCGGCGCTGTGCGTCGGGCTCGCGGCGTGCGCGACGACCGCCGTGGGCGCGTTGATCGCCAAGGCCGTCGACCCCTTCGTCGCCAACGTGCTGTTCTCGATCTTCCTCGTGTTCATCGCTTCGCAGATCGCCGTGAAGGCCGTACGCGGCCGTCATCAGCGCTGACCCACCCCGGCCCTGCGAGCCCGCTCGGTACACTGGGGGAGTGCCCGTGAACCCCGAACTCGTCGGTCGAGTCTTCCCGCCGACCGCCCCGTACCTGGTCGGACGAGAGAAGGTGCGCGAGTTCGCCCGTGCCGTCTTCGCCGACGCCCCGCAGCACTCCGACCCCGAAGCCGCCCGTGCCCTCGGGTACGCCGACGTGGTCGCGCCGCCGACCTTCGCGATGGTCGTTCAGGACCTCGCTCTCCAGCAGCTGCTCGCCGACCCCGACTCGGGTATCGAGCTGTCGCGTCTGGTGCACGCGGAGCAGCGCTTCCGGTACACGCGACCGATCGTCGCGGGTGACGAGCTCGTCGCGACGCAGTCGGTCACCGGCATCCGCTCCATCGGCGGCAACGCGATGATCACGAGCGAAGCCGAGATCGTGGATGCCGACGGCGCCCACGTCGTGACCACCACCAGCGTCCTTCTCGCCGGGGAGGCCGGAGCATGACCGCGTTCACCGTCGGAGAGGTCGTCGCCGAGCGTTCGGTGCACCTGACCCGCGAGTCGCTCGTGCGGTACGCCGGGGCCTCGGGCGACTTCAACCCCATCCACTACCGCGACGACGTCGCCGCCGCCGTGGGCCTTCCCGGCGTGCTCGCGCACGGCATGCTCACCATGGGCATCGCGGTCGGCACCCTGACCGAGGCGCTCGGAGACTCCGGTCGCATCGCCGAGTACGGCGTGCGCTTCACCCGGCCCGTCGTGGTCGACCCCGAGACCGGAGCCGACCTGCACGTCAGCGCCAAGGTCGGAGCCGTCGACGACGAGACCGCGCGCATCGACCTCACCGTGACGTTCGCCGAGACCACCGTGCTCGGCAAGGCGCAGGTGCGGGTGCGGCTGTCCTGATGCCCGAGGTCGCGCCCGTCCCCCTCTCGCAACTGACCACCCTGCGCACGGGGGGTGAACCCGCCCGACTCATCGAGGCCACGACCCGCGACGAGCTGGTCGACGCCCTCCGCGAGGTGTGGGCGCAGGGCGAGCCGTGGTTCGTCCTCGGCGGTGGGTCGAACATGTTCGTCGGTGACGAGCCGTTCGAGGGCACCGTGATCCGGGTGCGCACGACCGGCATCGACGAGCTCCCGGGGTCGCGCGCCGACACGGTGCGGCTCAGGGTGCAGGCCGGCCATGACTGGGACGCCCTCGTCGCCGAGACGGTCGAGCGCGGGCTCGCCGGCATTGAGACCATGTCGGGAATCCCCGGCACGGTCGGCGCGGCGCCCGTGCAGAACGTCGGGGCGTACGGACAGGAGATCGTGCAGACCCTCGTCGAGGTGGAGCTGGTCGACGAGTCGACGGGTGAGGTCTCGACCGTGCCGGCGTCGGAGCTCGGCCTGGGCTTTCGCACCTCGGTGCTGAAGCACCACTACGGCTCGGTGCCCGAGCGGCCCGCGGTCATCCTGTCGGTGACCCTCGAACTCGAGCGCGTCGGCGGCGAGGAGCGGCCCATCGCGGGCGAGCAGTTGCGCGGCGCCCTGGGCCTCGAGGCCGATCAGGCGGTGTCGCTGCGGTGGATCCGCGACCACGTGCTCGCGACCCGCGCCCGCAAGGGCATGGTGCTCGACGCCGAAGACCCCGACACCTGGAGCGCCGGCTCGTTCTTCCAGAACGCGATCGTGTCGGAGGCCTTCGCTCGCACCCTTCCCGCGGAATGCCCGAAGTGGCCCCTCGCGCCGGTGCTCGATCCCGTCACGGTCATCCCCCTCGCCGCCTTCGACGGCATCCTGCCCCCGCCCCCCATCGTGTCGCGCGACGTCAAGGTGAGCGCGGCGTGGTTGATCGAGAACGCCGGGCTTCGCCGGGGCTTCCGGTTCCCGCGCTCGCGCGCGGGCCTGTCGACCAAGCACACGCTCGCCCTGACGAACCGCGGCGAGGCGACGGCGGCCGAGATCGCCGAGCTCGCCCGCTTCGTTCAGAGCCGCGTGGCCTCCGAGTTCGGCCTCGTCCTGCAGCCCGAGCCCGTGCTGATCAACGTAGAGCTGTAGTCGTCCCCCCCCCCCCCCCCCCCCCCCCCCCGGGGGGGGGGGGGGGGGGGGGGGGGGGGGGGGGGCGGGGCGGGGGGGGGGGGGGGCGGGGGGGGCGGGTGCCACACGCCCCCCCCCACCACAAAATAGCCGACGGGGGGCCCCACCACCCCCCC
>NZ_JAVDSN010000006.1:0-146726 GCF_031455375.1 Microbacterium sp. 1154
GCGCGCCCGCCGCGCCCCCGCCGGCCCCCCCCCCGGCCCCCCCCCCCCGCGCCCCCCCCCGCCCGCCCCCCCGCCCGCCCCCCCCCCCCCCCGGCCCAGAACACGGGGCGGCGCGGGATCGGCCCGTTCTCGCGCCGCAGCCTGCCCTCCCGCCCGTCGCCCGCGGGTAGCGTTGACGGAATGTGCACGGTCGTGATCGACGTTCCCGCCCTTCCCGGCGAACCGGTGCGGGTGCTCGCCGTCCGCGACGAGGACCGCGATCGCCCGTGGCGCGGGATCGGCCCCTGGTGGCCTGAGCGCGACGGCGTCGTCGGGGTGCGCGATGACCGCGCCGGCGGCGCGTGGCTCGCGATCGACCCGGGCGCACCGCGACTGGCGGTGCTGCTGAATCGCGAGGACCTCTCCGACCGTCGCGACGATGAGGTCGTCAGCCGGGGCAGTGTTCCCCTCGACGCGGTGGGGGCCGGCATCCCGAACCGTCCCGCCACGCGTGGCTTCAATCTCGTGGAGGTGGATGCCGCGGGCGCGCACCTCGTGGAGTGGGACGGCCTCGTCTCGCGTCGCACGGCGCTGACCCCCGGCACGCACATGGTCGCGCACCACGCCGTCGACGATCCGGGCACCCCCCGTATCGAGCGCTGGCTCGCCGCTTTCCGCGAGGCGGGTCTCGCTGCCGGATCCGACTGGTGGATGCCATGGCTCGGCGTGATCGAGAAGGCCGCGCACGAACCGGAGGCGTCGGTCCTGCGCCGGGACGCCCACGACGGTGTCGTGCTCGAGTCGCTCCTGGTCTGCGTCGCGAGCGTCGGGGCGGACGGGGTGGACGTGCGCGAGGCGACGCTCGCGGAGCCGGGGCGCTGGGACGCCGGCCTCGTCGACGCCCTGCGCGAGAGCGTTCCGCTCGCGCGTCCGTCCGGAACCGCTCGCGCGGAGGCGTCGCAGTAAGCTGGGATGACCCCGCCTCCGTAGCTCAGGGGATAGAGCGCCGCACTCCTAACGCGGGCGTCGCAGGTTCGAATCCTGTCGGGGGCACTTCGAGTGAACACTCTCGACAGACCGTGTTCTGCGTCGCGATCGCACTCCTCAGCGCAGCGTCATCGGCTCACGACGCCGAGCGTGCGAGATGACCGTCCTGATGGCCTCCGAGGCGCGGCCGAGTGTATGCGGCGCCGCGGACACGGACGAGGTGGTGGTCGACGAAGGCGCGGAGCATCTTGACCGTCACCCCCAGCTCTTCGGCGATCTCGCCGGGGCTCAGCCCGATCGCCTCGAGCCGGGCGTAGTGCGCGGGGTCGACGAGCAGGGCGGCAGCGTATGCATCTGCCGCGGCTTCGGCGGCGGGATCGTCGCGCCCTCGGTGACCGTGGAACGCATGGCCGAGCTCGTGCGCGAGGACGCACGCGCGCTCGATGGGAGTGAGGCCGAAGTCGTAGACCACCCGGCGCCGCTCGTGATCGTAGAACCCCCGGTACGGTTCGGGGAGGTGGGCCACGTGGACCGTGACGCCGAGGTGCGCCGCGTGGGCGAGGAGCTGCCGCATGGTCTCCCTGTCAGTCGGTGGTCGTCCGCTCGTCGGTGTTGGCGGCGTCGCGGAGACCGGGCGCGGTGTGACCGATGTAGGTCACGTTGTCTTCGTCGTCGACGGTAGGGGAGGCCTCCGACATCGAGTCGAGCAGCATCTGCAGTCCTTCTCGAGCGCTCCTGCCTTCGCTGTAGTCGACGAGCGCCATGGTCACGATCTCGCTCGTCGGCACCTGCAGCACGGCGGCGATGCGTTCGAGCTCGGAGACGGACGTCTCGTTCACGCCGTCTTCGCGCCGCTTGAGATTCGACAGGGCGATCCCGGTGCGTCGCGCAAGCACTTCGCGCGTCATGCCTCGCCGCGCGCGTGTGGCCCGGATGGCGGTGCCGAGATACGCATCGAACGCGTGGGGCGTCTTCTTCTGCCGGACCATGCCGACCAGCCTAGGGGAGGAGATCTGCGGAAAAGGGCCCTCCTCGGCTTTGAGATGCCGTATTCGGTCTGTTACGGTTCAAACATGACCGAAAGTGCTCAGCGCTCCCCCGATCCGGCCCCGAGGGCCGCGGATCACAGGGGCGCGGAGTCGCCGAACCGCGACGACGGAGAAATGTCGGTGCGAGAGTTTCTCGTCACCGGCGGGCGCCGCGGCCTGACGATCGAGGAGATGTTCCCCACCTGATGACGTGACCAGCCGTTGCCGCACGTTCCACCACTTCCGGGGTGGGACCGGGACTTCTGCATCTGACCACCGTTCGAATCCCCCGCTCTCGAACCGACCACTTTTCCCGACCGCGACAAGTCGATCCGAAGGAATCCGACGTCGAGGCATAAGCGGCTCAATCGAGGGGGGCCATGGTTCGTTGGAGCACGCTGGTCGAGTCGGCATCGTTCGATCAGCTCGGGGCATTGGATGCGAGCGTCATCTCCGATCACGCCAACCTGCTGGCGGAACGTCGCCTGCGTCCGCGCGATCTGTACCGGCGTTGGGAGGAACAGCAGTGGTCGGCGGAGGCCGTTCGTCTCGATCGGGATCGCGAGACGTTTCAGACCCGGCTGCCGCGCACGTTGAAGAGTCAGCTCGAAGCCACCATCTCGACCTTCATCGTCGGTGAGTACACCGGGCTCGACCTGCTCGCGCCGGTTCAGCTCGGCGCGCCCGACGAAGAGGATCTGATCTTCCTCGCCACCCAGGTCGCCGACGAAGCCCGTCACGCGCGCCTGATGTTCCGCGTCGGTCACGAAGTGCTGGGCTACGACGCCGATCCGAGGGTCATGCTCCGACAGGCCTGGGCGCGGGCGGAGCAGGAACATCGGGACCTCGCGCTCCTCGAGGGCGAGATCATGCGCGCGAGTGTTGCGAACCCGAGGGATTACGAGAAGTGGCTGCGGTGCGTCGCCCTCTTCCATCTCGTGACCGAGGGCGTCCTTGCGGTGAGCGGCCAGCGGTCGATCGTGCGGGCTCTCGGGAAGACCGACCTGCTTCCCGGCATCAGGTCCGCTTTCGCGGCGATGTGTCGAGACGAGTCGCGACACATCAGCTTCGGTCTGCACGCCCTGCGGACGGGCATACACGAGGGCCACGCCGATGCGATCTACGACGTGCTCGAGCAGGCCATGCCGCTCGCGCTCGTCCTCACCGACCGGCTGCAACCCACCTCGGCGTTCCTCGCGGCGGATTCGCCTGAGGCGCGCGCCGCGACGCAGACCGGCATCGATTCGTTCCTGCGCGCAATGCGCTGGATCGGTGCGGACCCCGCCTTCAGCCGCCATGTGGTCGACAGCGCACGGGTGGTCGCGCCCGAACGTTTCGAGGTGCGGCACCGACGAGAACCGGGGCGCTTCGCCGCCCAGACCGAAGGGAACCCCTCATGACTCCAGACGCCGTGATGGCAGGGCTTCGCGCCTTTCTCGCCGACATGCTCGACCTCGCGCCGGAGTCGATCCGGCCGGAGAGCACTCTCTTCGATGATCTGGACGTCGACTCCCTGTCGGTCCTCGAGCTCGCCGTCTTCTCGGAAGAGACCTACGACGTCGATCTCGAGCCCCTCCTGCGCGAAGCGCACACGACGGGAAGTCGCGCCGAGGTGACCCTCGGGTGGCTCGCGGATCGGATCGTCGCCGCCCACGGGACCGCAACACCGCTGCCCGAGGCGGCGCCATGAACCACCGAGTCGGCCGCGCGCACTCCGGTCGCGCGCGACTCGCACGTCGACCATCACGGGAAGGAGGTGACGACATGCAGGCGATCCTCAACCTCCAGAAGCTCGAGACGGCCAACGACGTCTCGGCGATGGCCGCGAGCACGGTCAGCAATCACTGCATTCGCTGATCGCGTCAGCGCTCGAAGGCGATCTACGGAAAGGAGGGGCACATGTCGATCCTCGATCTGCAGAAGCTGGAGACGGCTCGCGAGAACGCCGACGGCTTCGCCGTCGTCAGCAGCATCAGCACTCACTGCTTCTGATCGCACCGCGGCGCGGTGCGAGAGCGCACCGGTCGCAGTCGTCGGAAACCGCCGTTTGGTGGGGGAGGGTCCTCTCCCACCAAACGTGCGACCTCGCTTCATGAGCAACACACGGAGGACGAAATGACTCACAACGACGATGACGTGAAGACCTGGGTGGCCGAGTGGCGGCTCTGGGGCGGCGTATCGATCGTCGTGGTGCTCGCCTGGGGTGCGTGGTGCCTCATGCGCGGGAGCTTCGACACCTTATGGCCCCTGGGGGCGCTCGCCGTGTGGGCCGCGGTCCTGCTCGCGGCTCCGTTCTGGCCTTCCCCTCGGAACCGGAACACCTCGGACGACGGCTCGCGACCGGATCCGGACGGCGGTCGTGGTGTCTGAGCGGATCGTCGTCACCGGAATGGGCGTCGTGACGCCGATCGGATCCACCGTCGCCGCGTTCTGGTCGGCGCTGGTCTCCGGGCGCTGCGGCGTGCGCGATATCGACGCATTCGATGTCGGCGACCTCGGAACGCGCTTCGCGGGTCAGGTGGACGACGCCGACTACCGCCCCCTCGTGCCGGCCAGAGTCCGACGGCGTGTGGACCGGTTCGTGGCGATGGCGTTCGCCGCAGCCGTTCAGGCGGTCACGCAGAGCGGTCTCGACGAGAACATCGCTCCGGTGCGCCTCGGCGTCTGCGTCGGCACGTCTGCCGGCCCCCTCGCGACCAATGCCGAAGCGAGCGCGGCACTCGCCGACGGCGGGGTGTCCGAACTGCGCCGTCGGTTGCCCTACCTGGCCGCCAGCGGGTCCACCGGCGGCGCCGCTGCCGAGATCGCCCGGGCTCTCGACGCCCGGGGACCGTCCTTGACCGTCTCGACGGAGTGTTCGAGCGGAGCCAATGCCATCGGGCTGGCGACGGCCTTGTTACGGGCCGGAGCCGCCGACGTGATGGTGTGCGGCGCATCGGACGCCACGGTCACCCGGCTGTCGATGGCGAGCATGTCGATCGTCGGGGCGCTCTCGCAGGTCAACGATTCCCCGTCCCGGGCCTGCCGCCCCTTCGACGCCGACCGGGACGGGTTCGTGCTGGGCGAGGGCAGTGCGATGCTCGTTCTCGAGACCGAGACGCACGCGCGCCAGCGCGGTGCGCAACCGCTCGCCGAGGTCCTCGGGTTCGGGGCCGCCACCGACACCACCCACGCGACCGCCCCCGATCCCGACGGGCGGGGTGCCGTCGCGGCGATGCGCGCGGCACTCGACGACGCGCACCTCGACAGCGCATCTATCGATCTCTTCAACGCGCATGCGACCGGCACGCGCCTGAACGACCCGATCGAGCTCGAGGCGTTCCGAACCGTCTTCGCCGACAACGCCCCGTCCATCCCCATCTACGGGATCAAGCCGCTCACGGGTCACACGGTCGCCGCGGCCGGCGCGATCGAGGCCGTCGCTCTCATCCTCTCGCTGCGCGAGGGGATCGTTCCCGCCACCGCGAACTGCGACGACCCCATCGACCGCGAGCTGGACATCGTCCGCGGCGAGAATCGCCGGATCATCGCGCGACGTGGAATGTCGACATCGTTCGGATTCGGTGGACAGTGCGCGGCCCTCGTTCTGGCGGCGCCCTCCGCCCCGGGCGACACGCGCGCGACGCCCGCGAAAGGCGAGGTCGTCGCATGAGGGATCTCCGGGTCTCGTTGCGCGCGGCCGGCGCGTCCGATGCCGCAACGATCGCGCGGTTGGCCGATCGCAACAGTGCGGGCTCGCGTGCCGGCATCCGCGACGCGGCGGCGGTCGACGCGGATGCCATCGCGGCGACCATCGCCGCGGGCACGGTGCACTACGTCGTCGTCTCCACCCGGAACGGGGACGACATCGGCTTCGCGGAGTGGCGATGGGTCGGGCAGCGGGCCGCTCGCAACGTCTCGCTCGGCGTGATCATCAGCGATGCGTCGCTGTGGATGCAGGGCTACGGCGCCGAGGCGATCGACGCGGTGATCGAGGAGTCGTTCTACACCCATGACGCCAATCGCGTCGAGTTCGTCACCGCGATGTCGAACGTGCCGATGGTCACCATGCTCGCGCGTCGCGGCGGGCCCGTGCTCGACGGCATCCTCCGCGAGTACTACTACATGGACGGCCGCCGTGAAGACGCCCTCGTATGGAGCATCCTGCGCGCCGAATTCGACGAGTTCGGCGTCGCCCTGCCGGACCGGGTGACGCGTCGGAGTAACCGCGACGGATTGATCGAACGCTCGCGCGCGCGGATGGCCGCGCACGTCGCATTGCCCGAGGCGACCGCGGTGGGGATCCTGTCCGCTTCGACGGAGGCAGCGCCGTGAGCCCGCTCCGCCAGGCGCGGCGCGCCAATCTCGACCTCTTCCTGCTGGCGGATCGGCTGCACTTTGAGGATCCCTTCCGTCTGGACGGTCGCGACGGCGAGCGGACGCGCCCGTACGAGGTGGTCCTCCCCGACGGATGGACGCACGGCACGACACGCGAGTGGGACACCGCATTCCCCGTCGGCTGGGAGGGCCCCGCGCAGGGCTGGAAGATTCACGTCGCGGCGGTTCCGCGCACGGCACGCGCCGTTCTCGATGCCGTCGTCGAGCACTGCGTCCCGCGCGGCGTCGCTTTCAAATACCTGCGTTCGGAGCTGGTCCTGCTGGTCCGCGGCGCGAAGTACGCCTCGCGCAGCGCCAGCGGCAAGTTCGTCACCATCTACCCCCGCGACGAGACCGAGCTCTTCGTCGTTCTGGACGCCCTCCACGAGCGGATCGGCGGCCTGGCGGGACCGACCATCCTGAGCGACCTCCGCTGGCAGCAGGGACCTTTGCACGTGCGATACGGCGGCTTCGTCGAACGCTGGTGCGACGACGAGAACGGGCAACGCGTGCACGCCGTCGAAGCACCCGACGGCTCGCTCGTGCCCGACCAGCGGCGTCCGTACGTGGTCATCCCGGAGTGGGTCGACGTGCCCCATCGCCTCCGCCTCGCGGAGCAGGGCGCGGAGGAACTCGCCGAGTGCGCCTACGACTTCGACGAGGCGCTGCACTTCTCGAACGCGGGCGGAGTGTACCGGGGCAGCCGGCGGTCCGACGGTCTGCCGGTCGTGCTGAAAGAGGCACGACCGCACGCGGGACTCGACGGATTCGGGACGGATGCCGTGGAGCGACTGGAACGCGAGTATCAGGCCCACGCGGCGCTCGACGGTCTCGACGGGGTGCCCGCGCTGATCGACAGCTTCACGCTGGGCGGGCACACCTTCCTGGTGTCGGCGTACTGCGAGGCCGAGACGCTGCAGCGCTGGGTGGCCGTGCACCACCCCGGCTTGCGGGCCGGTTTCTCGGCGGATGGTGCGGCGGTCGCGCTCTACCGGGAACGGGCGCTCGGGATCCTGCGCTCGCTGACGGCCTTCGTCGACGCTCTTCACGCGAGCGGTTGGGCGCACGGCGACCTGCACCCCGGGAACGTGCTCGTCGATGCGGACGGGCGGCTGAGCATCGTCGACTTCGAGCTGGCGGCCCCCGCCGGTTCGCGTCTGCCGGTCGGACTGGGCTGCCCGGGGTTCGCCCGGCCGACGCGAGACCGAGACGAACCGACGGGTGTCGAGGACGACCACTACGCCCTGGGTGCCCTCGCGCTCTGGCTGTTCCTCCCGATCGCGATGATCCTCGCCTTCGATGCGGGGCGGGCCAGCCAGCATTCCGCCTGGGCGCAGGACACGTTCGATCTGCCGCCGCACTGGCGCGATCTCGTCGAGCGCACCTACGGTCTCTCGACGCCCTCGATCGCGCTCGAGCCCCTCGCCACCGCGTCGCTCGTCCGGGCGGTCCGGGCCTCCGCGACCCCCCACCGGGCGGATCGACTCTTCCCCGGCGACGTGCTGTCGTACCTCGAGAACGGTCGGCAGTTCGCGGCCGGGGCGGCCGGCATCCTGTGGAGTCTGCATCAGCTCGGCGAAGACGTACCCGAAACGTGGGTCGACTGGCTCGCGAGCGGCGCACGCGGCATCGCCGATCCGGGCTTGCTGAGCGGACAGGCGGGGATTGCGCTCGCTCTCGGTGCTCGGGGCCGCGTCGAGGAGGCACGGGCGCTTCTCGCCGACGCCGCGGACCGGGTCTCGACCACCGACGACGCGACGCTCTATCGCGGCCGAGCGGGGGTGGGCCTCGCTCTGATCGACGCGGGTCAAGACGGTATCGACAGGGCGGTCCGCCTCGCAGACGGAATCCTCGACACACACGTGGCCGCCGCAGCGACGGCCACCGGAATCGCGGCGGGGCTGGTCGACGGCTGGTCGGGTGTCGCGGTGTTCCTGACCGCCCTCGCCGACGCGACGGGCGATCTCAGCTATCTCGACCAGGCGCAGCGCTGCCTGGAAAGAGACCTGCTCGTCTGTTCTACGGGCCCCGACGGCGCCCTGCTCGTCGAGGAACGCGGCGTTCTCTACCCCTACCTCGCGCACGGAGCGGCCGGCATCGCGGTGGCCGGCGCCCGCCTGGCGCGGGCCGGGCACGACCCGCTCACGGCCGCACAGGTGGAAGGCCTGGTCCTCGCGCTCAGTCCCACGATCGTCATCGAGCCCGGGATCTTCGACGGCCGGGCGGGCCTGATGATCGCCCTCGACCAGCTGCACCGTGCCGGCCTGGCCGACACCCGTGAGCCCATCGACATGCACGTGCGCGCACTCGACTGGCATGGCGTCGCCTATCGCGACGGCGTCGGGGTGCTCGGCCGCGGCTTGTCGCGCGTCTCGATGGACTACGCGACAGGTGCCGCAGGAGTCGCTGTCGTGCTCTCGTCGATGGCGACCGGGCACCCCGCCTTCCCGGGGTTCGACCCGACGCGAGAGCGGGGCTGAGCGTGGCATCCCTTCTGCAGACCTTCGTCCGTCCGCATCGCGGCCGTCTCGTCGTGGTCGTCGCCACGGCCTTCGTGGCCGTCGCCTGCGCCCTGGCGCAGCCGCTCGCCGCCCAGGCGGTGATCGAAGCGGTGCAGGCAGATCACGCGATCGTCCTCAGCCTGTCCGTGTTGGTAGGGATCATCGCCGTCGAAGCGGTCGCGGCGGGCCTGCACACCGTCCTGCTCGAACGCGCGGGTGCGCGGGCGGTGTTCGACGTGCGTCGCGGCCTTGCCGAGCGGCTCCTCCGCTGGCCGCTCCGGCGCTCCTCGGAGGCACGGCACGGCGAGCTCATCAGCCTGCTGACGACCGACACCGCCCAGGTGCACACCATGGTCGTCGGCGGGGTGTTCGAGATCGTCACCGCGACTGTTCTCACCGTCGGGGCGTGCACGCTCATGTTCGTCCTGAGCCCTCTGCTGTTCGTCGTGACGGTCGCGGCGATCGTCGGATCGGGCGCGGTGGTCGCCCTCGCTTCGAGGCCGGTGCGGACGTTCAGCCGGCGCAGTCAGGACGCGACCGCTGAGATGGGATCCGAGCTGGCCAGCGCGCTGCGCGCCCTGCGAACCATCCGTACGGCGGGGGCGACCGAACGGTACATCGCGCGTCTGATCGAACCGGCTGCCCGTGCCAGAGATGCGAGCATCGCCCTGGGCAACCGCCTGGCCCTCGTGTCGCCGGTCGGGCAGATGACGACGCAGTGCGCGTTCCTCGCCGTCCTGGCGGTGGGCGCGATCCAGGTCGCTCGAGGCGCGATGGCCTTCTCCGAACTGCTCGCCTTTCTGATGTACGTCTTTCTGGTGCTCTCGCCCGTCGAGAACGCCCTGCGCGCCGTGCCCGTGCTCCAGAGAGCGCGCGCCTCGTGGGACAGGATCGGCGCCGCGCTCCGGGTTCCGGTCGAGGAGGCGCAGCGGGACGAGCAGAATGCGCGTCCGGCCGTGGCGGGCGGGGTATCCGCTCCCGTACCCATCCGCCTCGAGGGGGTCGGGTTCGCATACCCGCACGGTGCGGGTGGTGTCGCCGACGTCAGTCTCACCATTCGTGCCGGCAGTATCTGCGCCCTGGTCGGGCCGTCGGGGAGCGGCAAGTCGACGATCCTCGACCTGCTCGCCCGTCTGCGCGAACCCGACAGCGGACGCATTCTAATCGGCGGCGCCGACCTCGCGCGGATGGATCGTCGAGAGGTGAGCCGCCGTGTGACGTACATGGAGCAGAACGCGCCCCTCATCGACGGATCACTCGCGGACAACCTCCGCCTGGGAGCGTCGCACGCCGATGATGAGCAGCTCCTGCGGGCGCTGGACGTCGTGGGCCTGACGTACCTCGTCGACGACGATCCGGGCGGCCTCCATGCCTCCCTCGGCGAGACGGGGCGCGCGCTGTCGGGAGGCGAGGCGCAACGCCTCGCGCTCGCTCGCACGCTGCTGTCGCCGGCATCGATCGTCCTCATCGACGAGCCGACCTCGCGGCTCGACCCCGAGTCCGAGGAGCGCATCGACGCGGTGATCGGCGGTCTCGCGGGCACACGGACGGTCCTCGTGGTCACGCACCGCCTTCACTCGGCGGCGGGGGCCGAGCAGGTGGTCTACCTGCGCCGGGACGGCACGATCTCCACCGGTACCCACTCCCACCTCGTGCAGACCTCCCGCTCGTACGCCCGTCTCGCTCACCTCTCGCTCGCGACATAGCCGCTTCTCTTCTCGAAGGACACCATGCACCAGACCGACGCGTCGCCGGTGGCGCGCTTCGCCACCCCCGACCAGCTCTTCGCGCTCGCCGACGTCATCGAGACGCGCCGGGAGGAGGTCCTCGCCATCCTGACCGTGATCTGCACGAGGAAGGCGGCGGAGTACGAAGTGGATGCCGCCGTCGCGGCGCTGCGCGGAGCCGGTGCCGAGGTCGCCGAGCATCGTCCGCCCCGGGTGTCCACCATCGCGGTCTTCCTGCCGTCGAACGTCGTGCTCTACTCGTACGTCCTCTACGCTCTCGTGCCCTCGCTCTACGCCTCGCGCATCCTCATCCGGCCGGCATCACATGTCCGAGCGACCGTGACACGTCTGCACGCGCTGCTCGCGCCCGAGCACGGCCTCGCGATCGAGATCCGCGACGAGACGCAGCGCCAATTCGTCGAACGCACGGTGAGCACCGCGACCGTCGTCGTGTTCGCCGGGGCCTACCAGAACGCCGAGCGCGTCCGTGCGCGCCTGCGTCGCGATCAGATCATGTTCTTCCTCGGTTCCGGGATCAACCCGATCGTCGTCACGGCGACCGCCGACCTCGACCGCGCGGCACGCGGCATCGTCGACATCCGCCTGCTGAACTCCGGTCAGGACTGCCTCGGGCCCGACGCGATCTGGGTGGAGCGCTGCGTGGCCGAGGGTCTCCTCTCGGCGCTCGATCGACGCCTCGACGGGGTGCGCTACGGCGCCTACGACGACCCGCGGAGCGACTACGGCGCCATCTGCTACCCCGGCATCGTGCGCGACATCGCGGACTTCCTCGACCGGCACCAGGGACGTATCCACCGCGGGGGTCGTATCCACTTCCGTTCGCGTCATATCGAGCCGACCGTGCTCGTCTGGGACGACGCACGGCGGATGGAGATCCTCGAATTCTTCTCCCCGATCTTCAACGTCGGCCTGTACGACGACGAGGCCGCGGTGGTGGAGACGCTCGATGCCGGCAGGTACCACGAGCGGGCGATGGGCGCGACGGTCTTCGGGTCCACGCGTCGGTTGGAGTCGGCCCTCTCGCACCGCCACACGCTGACCGTCGACGAGACGCTTCTCGCCATCGACGACGGGAACGTTCCGCTGGGCGGCCGCGGGGCCATGGCGAACTACATCGCCGTGGACGGCGCCGTCCACCCGGAACCGATCCTGTTGTCGAAAGGTCTCTCCGCCTACCTTCCGCGGCTCGCGGTCGAGGACGTCAGCGCATGACGGTCGGCAGCGTGTGGGATCGGGTCGCCGAGGGACTCACGGTGCACGGCGTCGACACGGTCTTCGGCCTGCCCGGCGACGACATGGCGATCCTCGGAGCGCTCCAGCGCAGGGGGATCCGGGTCGTCCTGGTTCGAGATCAGCGGCACGCCGTCTATCAGGCCATCGGCTACGGGCGGATCTCGGGCCGGCCCTCGGTCTGTTTCGTCGGGAAGGGTCCCGCCCTGACGCACGCGGCCACCGGCCTGCTCGAAGCGCGCTCGCTGCGTCACCCGCTCGTCCTCCTCAGCTCGGGCGTCCCGCTGGGCCGACTCGGAACGGGTGCCTTCCAGGAGCTCGATCCGATCGAGACGTTGGGGCGGTTGACCGTCGGTGCGATCCGTGTCGACACCGACACGGTTCTCAGCGGGCTCGCCGAGGCGTTCGAGCTCAGTCGGAGCCGCGGCCGCGGGCCGGTGATCGTGGAGGTGCCGGAGGGGCTTCCGGCCGCGCCGGCGGAGCGCATCAGCCCGCCGCGGCACCGGCGGACGAGCGTCGACGTGCCTGTGCCGGACACCGTTCGCCGCGCGAGACGGCCCCTCGTCGTGGTCGGAGGAGGCTGCTCCGGGATCGGTCTCGAAGACGACATCATCGACCTGGTCGAGCGACTCGGGGCGGCCGTCGTCGTCACAGCATCCGGTCGGGGAGTGATCGACGAGACGCACCCGGCGTTTCTCGGGCTCAGCGGGCTCTACGCGCCGGCCGAGGCCGCGGCGCTGCTGCCGAGTGTCGACGTCATCGTCGCGCTCGGGTCCCGGCTGGAAGAGACCGCGACCTTCGGCTGGGACACCGCGTTGGCGCCCGGGTGCCGGATCGTGCAGGTGCTCGACGATGAGAGCGAGTTCGGTCCGACCTGGGCGACGGAACGGATCGTGGCCGATGTCGCCGACGCGGTGCGCACGTGGCGAACCGCCCTCCCGGCCGTCTCGGGTCATCCGACCTGGGCGGCCACCGTGGCCGCCGCGCACGCGGCGCTTCGCGGAGAGGGTCGACCGGTGCCGGTGACGACCCGCGGAGCGATTCCCCGAGTGCGCGACGTGCTGGGCGAAGTGGACGCCGCCCTGCCGACGGCGCGGGTCAGCATCCACGAGAACGGCCTGCAAGACATCTGGTCGTACGTCTTTCCGAGCTGGATCGTCCGTCGTGACGCCGCGTGCCTCGTTCCCAGCGAGCAGACTCCGCTCGGGTTCGGCATGGCCGCGGCCCGCGGAGTGACTCTCGGCAACCCGCGTCCGGTGGTCGTCATCGGCGGTGACGGGGCCTTCGCCTCGGTCGGGCCCGACCTCGCGGCATTCGCCGAGATCGACAGACCGGTTCTCGTGGTCGTCTTGACCAACGGGGGATTCGGGTGGCTCGAAGCGAACCGCCGCCACGCCGGCGCACCGTTCTCCTTCCTCGGCAGCCGCACCGTCGTACGCGGCCTGTGCGCTGCGTACGGGCTCGACCGCGAGGGCTGCGACGACGCCGCGGAGCTCGCCGGGTCCGTCCGCCGGGCGTGGCGGCGCGCGGAGGCGGGCCGCGCGGTGGTGCTCGAGGTCACCGTCTCGCTCGAGGACGTCGCACCGGGGTTCGAGGAGCTGGCCGGCGACTTCCCGCTGGACCGACCTGCCGCGGCGGCGGGGGAGAGCCACTGATGCACGCCCTCCTCTTCCCCGGACTCACGCCGGCGCGTCATCGTCACGTGTGCCGCTTCCTCGACCGGTACTCGGTCGCCCGACGCCTCTTCGACGAGTGCAGCGAGGCGCTGGGGTACGACCTCGAAGAGGCCTACGCGAGCGCCGACATCCACGACTGGGAGCCGTACCAGACGGCGTTCCTCGCGATCCACCTCGCTCTCGCCGAGTGGGCTCGCGACCAGAACGGCATGCGTCCGCAGGTGATCTGCGGTCAGAGCTTCGGCGCGTTCGCCGGTGCCGTGGCCGCGGGCTGTCTGCCGCTCGGTGAGATGGTCGGGTTGCTGTCGCGGAGTACCGCGGTCGAGAAGGCGTTCTTCACCGGTCTCGACGCCCCGCTCGCCTGCATCTTCTTCTCGCGGGTGGCGGATGCCGACATCGAGGCGTTGGTGCGCGCGGCGGCCGAGCCCGACGGGTGGGCGGAGATCTCGGTGCGGGGCGATCGCGGCGTGTACGCGGTCTCGGGGACGGCCGCCGCGGTCGCACGCGTCGACGAGGCGGTGCGCGCGCGTCGAGGAATCGTCTTCTACACGATCGATCGAGCCGAACACTGCCCGCGGATGGCGCCCGTGCGCGAGCGGGTGGAGCGCGAGGCCTACGCGGATGTCGTCTTCGCCGACCCCGTCGTGCCGATCGTCTCCGACGTCACCGGGGCGGTGCTGAGCACGGCCGAGGAGGTGCGCACCGACCTCCTCGACGGCTGGACGCACCCCACGGTGGGCACGACGCTGTACGACGGTCTCGAGGCCGTCGGCGTGACGAGACTCATCGTGCCCGGTCCGTCGTCGGCCTTCCGTCGACACGGCGGCGACCGCTTCGAGACCGTTCCGGTCTCGCCCGCGGCCGTTTCGGAGGCGCTCGCGTGACGGGGCGCTCGGTCGTCGTCACGGGCGGCTCGCGCGGAATCGGCGCAGAGGTCGCCCGGCGGCTCGCCGTCGCGGGGGACCGGGTCGTCGTCGGCTGCCGGCAGAAGCAGGCGCGTGCGCGGCGGCTCTCCGACCGGGTCGTCGCCGCGGGGGCGCGTGAGATCGACGTGCGCGTCGGTGACCTCCGGGATCCGCGCGCGCGGCGACACCTGTTGTCGGGCCTCGAGCGCATCGACGTCCTCGTGCTCGCGGCATCCGGCGGAATGGAGGACGGCAGCACCGAGCGCGACGCCTTCGACCTGAACCGGGACGCCCAGGTCGATCTCGTGCGCCGGGCCCTGCCCCTGATGGGGACCGGCGGGGTGATCGTGTATCTCACGAGTCACCAGGCGCACTTCCGTCACGAGGTGACGCCGGAGCCGGAGTACGAGACGGTGGCGGCGTCGAAGCGCGCGGGGGAGGACGCTCTCCTCTCGCTCGGCGAGCACATCGCTTCCGTCGGAGTGCGACTGGTGATCGTCTCGGCCGATGTCGTGGTCGATTCCGCGACGACCCTGCTGATGGAACGGCTGCGGCCGGGCTCCACCGCGCAACGGAGGAAGCAGATCGGCGCGCTTCCGACGACCTCCGAAGTCGCGCAGACGGTGGTCGACGCCATCGCTCTGCCCCACCCCCACGGTGAGGTCGTGCTCCACGGCGGAGCGGAGTGGTTCCTCGAACGAGCCGCGGCATCCGCGACGAGGGGTTGCCCGCGCGTCCGGCGGGTGGAGGGCGGGTCCTCGTGCGCGTCGGGCATGGTCGCGCGGATCCGCGCGTATCTGGAGGGCCGGGGTCTCGGCGCATTCGACCGCGTGCTCGTGTGCGATGAATCGACGCCCGAGACGGCACTCGTCGTGCTCGCCTTGATGGATGCCGGGGTGTCGATCGTGCTGCTCGACCCCGGCCTTCCCCCGGCCGACGTGGAACAGATCGCGGCGCGCACCGGTTGCGCGGCGACGATCACGGCCCGGGATGTCTCGCCGGCGGGGGACCGCGTCGACCTCGGCGGCACGGGTCCGGTCGTCGCCGCGGTCGGCGCGCGATCCGACTGCGGGTGCGGTGGGGACGCCCGGACGGGTTTCACGGCGTGGGAGGCGCGGGCTGACGGCATCGTCCTGTGGACCTCCGGTTCGTCCGGGCGCCCGCGCGGGGTGGTGCGCTCCGGCGCGTCCGTGCTCGAGAACGTCCGAGCGACGGTCGAGGCCATGCGGTACCGCGCCGACGACGTGCTGCTGCCGTTGCTGCCGCTCAGTCACCAGTACGGTCTCTCGCTCGTTCTCGCCTGGTGGCTCGCGGGCTGCACCCTGGTGCTGGGGAATCACCGGCGTCCCGTCCAGACATTGCGGGCCGCGGTGCCCCTCGGTGTGACGGTGGTGGATGCCACCCCGCCCGTCATGGCCGACATCCTCGATCTGCTGGAGGAACGCGGGCGCGTCGAGGTCGCGCCGCGCGTGCGCTTGTGGTGCGTCGGCGGCTCTCCGCTGCGGCCGTCGCTCGCAGAACGGTTCCGCCGGGTCACCGGTCTGCCGCTGCTCGACGGCTACGGTTCGACCGAGTTGGGCAACGTCTCGCTTGCAACCCTCGAACGACCCGAGGGGTTGGGTCGCGTCCTGCCGGGCGTCGACCTGTCGGTCCGCCGCCCCGACGGTGCGCCCGCGGAGCCCGGTGAGACGGGCGAGCTGTGGATCCGTTCCGTCGCTGTTTTCACCGCGACGATCGGCGAGGATCGGCCCGCCGAGATCGAGGACGGCTGGTACCGCACCGGAGACATCGGCTCCGTCGACGCCCACGGCGTGCTGCGGGTCATCGGGCGGGCGGGGGCCGTGCATCGCGGGGGCCACACCGTCTATCCCTCGCACCTCGAGGATCGCGCCGACAGCGCGGGCATCCCGCTGACGGTGGTCGCGCTGGCCGACGATCGTCGGGGCGCTCACCTCACCGCCTTCATCGAAGACGTCGGCACGCACTCGCGGGCCGAGTGGATCGAGCGGGTGAGAGACGCGCTCCCCACACACGAGTGGCCCAACCGGGTGGTCCTCGTCGCCGAACTGCCCCGTCTGGGTACCGGCAAGGTCGACCGCGCTCGCCTCGCCGCCGAAGCGGAGGCCGGACGGGCCGCCGCGAGAAAGGACACCGTCGCCGATGCCCGCTCGTGACTCGTGGAGATCGAGGTGGTCGCTCCTGCGCGCCGCTGCGGCGTTGACGCGGGGTCCCGCCGACCTGCTGGATTTCGTGATCCCCCTCTGGGCGGGCCTGGCTCTCGGGCTGGATGCCACGGCCATCGGTCTTCTCGTGGCGCTCGAGCTGGTGGTCTCGTGCGCGGCCCGCCCGGTCGCGGGGTGGGTGGCCGATCGCGCCGATCGTCGCGTGGTCGCGGCGTCCGGTGCCGTGGTCTACGCGGTGGGGGTCGCGGGGTACGCGTTCGCGACGGACGACCTCGCCGCGGTCGCGTTCGCCGCGGCCGTCGTGAGCGGGGTGGGTGGCTCGCTGCTGTGGGTGGCGCTGCGCGCGACGGTGAGCGAGCAGTACCGGTCGGATGCGACGGCGTTCGCGGGTCTGGTGTCGGCGGAAGAGACCGGTGCGTGGATCGCCTTCGTCGTGGGGCTCTCGATGCTGGGGGCCGTCGGGTACACCGGTCTGTTCCTGCTGGCGGCCCTGTCTTGTGCGATCGGTGCCGCCTTTCTCGCGCTCATGCCCGCTGAGCGTGCGCGGGAGGAACGCTCCCGCGGTGCGGCCCGCGGGGCCGTTCGGCGGCTCGCGCCCCTCCTCGCGGCGGTCGTGGGCTCCACGGCAGCCGAGGCGGGCATGGGGATCGTGCTCTTGATCCACCTGCAGAAGCACTTCGGACTCGGTGTGATCGAGGCCGCGTGGGTGTTCCTGCCGGGGGCGATCGCGCTCGCGGTGCTGCCGAAGCCCCTGCACGTCGTCGTCGTCCGCATCGGCCGCCGCCGGGCTCTCCTGGTCGCCGCCGGATTGAGCTCCGCCTTCGCGGGTGGCCTGGCGTCGGCCCCCACCCCGGTGGTCATCGGGATCCTGTGGGTGCTGAGCGCCGTGGCGTGGGCCATCGTGATGCCCGTCGAGCAGGCCGTCGTGGCCGAGTCGGCAGGGCCCTCGCGGTTCGGAACCGCGATGGGTGCCTACGAGGCCGCCGCGCTCGCGGGAGGCGCCGTCGGTACGGCCCTCGCGGGGATCGCCTACGAGACCGGCTCCTGGCAGGTCGCGTGCGTGGTGCTCGGTGTGGTCGCCCTGCTCGGGGGTCTGGTGGCGCCGTGGGCACTGCGGAAGATGGATGCCGCTGACCGGCCCGTGCCGCTGGTCGCCGAGGCGGGGGAGACCCCGTGAGCGCCTGGGTGGCCGTGAGCCCTCAGCCGGGCGTGGCCCACCGGTTCGCGTCGGCGGAGCACCCGTTCGCGGGTGCCCCGCTCGCGAGCGAGACTCTCCCCGAGGGCACTCGCCGCGTGCCCGAGACCGCGGTGCGACGGTGCCTCGACCTTCTCGCGCCCGTCGTCGGCGGGTCCTTCGACACCGTCGACCTCCTGCTCATGTTCTCGGGGGCCTTCGCCACGGCCTTCGTCCGGCGGTTGATCGATGTGGTCGACGACGAGACGGTACGCGTGCGTCCCACCGACTCGACGGGTATGGAGACCTCCGAGTCCGTCCGCGCCGCGCTCGCCGCCCTCGAGAACGGCCGGCCGCGATCCTCCCTCGTGCTGGCGTCATCGTTCGACGCCGGGCTCGCGGCATCCCTGCTCGAGGGGTGCCGGTCGGCGCTCGTCGTGCGATTCGAGCTGTACGGGCCGCGCCCCGAGGACTGCGACCTCCTGGCCGCCCACGTCGCGCGTCCGTCGTCCGAGGGGAGCGGAGCATGAGCGACGTCGTCGTCACAGGCATGGGTGTCGTGTCGGCGTACGGCCGGGGCGTGCCGGCACTGCTCGACGGCCTGGCCACCGGCCGCCCTCCCTCCATCGGCGAGAGCGATGACGCGGCGACGCGGCCCATCGACCGGGCCGTGCTCGACGGCGCGGAGCCGGCGTCGTGGCTCGCGTCGGCGATCGATGAGGCGCTCGCCGAGGCGCGCTGGCCGCCGCATGCGCCGTCGCCCCTTTTGCTGTTGGCCGCTCAGGCCGAGGCGCCCGCCGGCGAGCAGAACCCGCTCTTCGCGCCGAGCACCGTCGTGGCGGGTGCGCGGCGGTGGGACCGGCCGCTCGTCGTCTCGCACGCGTGCGCGAGCGCGCTCTTCGGGATACACCTCGCCGCGCGACTGATTCGCGGAGGAGCCCACGATGCCGTCCTCGTCGCGGGGGTGTCGGTGTGCGATCCCTACGCGAGTGAGAGCCTGCGCGTGGTCAAGGCGATCGGGACCGCGCCGACGCGTCCCTTCGATCGCGCCCGCGACGGCATCCTGATCGGCGAAGGGTCCGGGGCGGTTCTTCTCGAGCGTGCGTCGGCCGCCGCCGCTCGCGGCGTCACGCCCCTCGCCGAGCTCGCGGCGTCGGTCGCGCAGATCGGCGGGCGTTCCTCGGTCGCCTCGGACCCGGAGGTCGTGTACGAGTGCATGGTGCGAGCGCTCGACGAGGCCGGCGCGAGCGGTCTCGACTACGTCCACGCGCATGCCACGGGAACGGTGCAGGGTGATGCGGCCGAGCTGCAGGCCGTGGCACGGCTCGTCGCGGAGCGCGCGTGGCCCGCGGTTCCCGTCTCGTCGCACAAGGGCGCTCTCGGTCACCTGCTGCACGCCTCGGCCTTTCCCGGTGTCGCGGTGGCCGTCGGCGCGGTGCGGGATGCCGTCATTCCCACGACCGTGGGGCTGCGCGAGCCCGTCGAGATCGACGGTGTCGACCTTCCCGTCGAGGGCTCCGCGCTACGCCGCGACCGGCCGGTCGAGCACGCCCTGGTGAACGCTTTCGGCTTCGGCGGCAACAACGCCAGCGTGCTCCTTCGACGGATCCGTCCCCTCGTCCCACCCCGCACGACCGAGTCCCCGGACCTCGGCTGAGAGGAACCTTCCACCGTGTCTTCGCTGACGAGGCTGAGCCTCGCCAACCGTCTCCTCGTCGTCCTCGTCTCGATCTTCATCGTCGCCTCGGGGTTGATCGCCGCGTCCGGACTCCGACAGGAACTGCTCCCCGCGATCCAGCCGCCGAGCGCCTCGGTCGTCGCCACCTACCCGGGGGCGTCGCCGACGTCGGTCGAGAAAGAGGTGACGATTCCGCTCGAGGAGGCGGTCAAGGCCGTGCCGGGCATCGACCGGGTCACCTCGACCTCGGAAGGCGGCGTCTCGAGAGTGAGTGTCGACTGGCCGTACGGCTTGGATGCCGAGAAGGTGGTGCAAGACCTGCGGTCGGCGGTCGGTGCAGCCCAGGCCGCTCTCCCGAAGGACGTGGTCACCGAGGTGTACGCCGGGTCGACCGACGACCTCCCCGCCGTGCAGGTGGCCGTGACGTCGTCCGGCGACGTCGCGGTGTTGGGCGAGGAGGTGCAGCGGGGGTTGGTGCCCGCCCTCACGGCCGTCGACGGCGTGCGCGAGGTGACGGTGGCCGGCGTCGACGAGGAGCGCCTCACGGTGACGATGCGTCCCGCCGACGCCGCCGCGAAGGGCGTCACCGTCGCACAGGTGCAGGACGTGCTGACCGCGTCGCTCACGGTGGTCGCGGCCGGAACCAGCCGAGAAGGCGATACCGCCCTCTTGGTGGAGGTGGGGACGACTCCAACCTCGATCGACCAGGTGGCGGCACTGATGATCCCCGCCGAGAACGGCCCCGTGGCGGTCGGTGAGGTGGCAGACGTCGCTCTCGAGAGCGCTCCCGAGACCTCGCTCGCGCGCGTCGACGGTGCGCCCGCGGTGACGGTCTCGGTGACGAAGACGCCGCAGGCCGGGGTGGTGGACGTGTCGCACGAGGTCGCCCGCGTTCTCGACGACCGACGCGACGCGCTCGGCCCCGGAGTCGCGTTCACCACCATCTTCGACCAGGCGCCGTACATCGAACAGTCGATCCACGACCTCTCGGTGGAGGGAGCGCTGGGACTGGCCTTCGCCATCGGGGTGATCCTGCTGTTCCTGCTGTCGGTGCGGGCGACGATCATCACCGCCGTCTCGATCCCGCTTTCGCTGCTCATCGCCATGATCGGTCTGGCCGTCGGTGGCTTCTCCTTGAGCATTCTCACCCTCGCCGCTCTCACCATCGCCGTCGGTCGTGTGGTCGACGACTCGATCGTGGTGATCGAGAACATCGCCCGGCATCGCGAGACCGGCGCGTTGACGCCCCCGGGCATCGTGCAGGCGGTGCGCGAGGTCGCCGGCGCCATCACGGCATCCACGCTGACCACCGTGGCGGTCTTCGCGCCGATCGCCTTCGTTCCGGGCATCACCGGCGAGCTGTTCCGACCGTTCGCGGTCACCGCGACGATCGCCCTGCTCGCCTCCCTGCTCGTGTCCCTGACCGTCGTGCCGGTACTGGCGTCGTGGGTCCTGCGGGGGCCGCTCCGCGCGCTCTCGCCCGAAGCGACGGCAGCGCGCGAGCGACGACGCCGCGCGGGGGTAGCGCGCGAAGTGGCGCTCCGCCGGCAGCTGATCGCTCGAGGGATCGCGAGTCGAACGGGTCGCGGCGTGCCGGGCCTCGTCACCGGGCCGGGGTCCGAGCCCCTCGACCGTCTGCAGGCCGCGTACGTCCCGATCCTGCATCTCGCCCTCCGCCGACCGGTGCCGACGCTCGTCGTCGCCGGCGTCGTCTTCGTGCTCACCGTCGTGGCATCCGGTGCGCTGCGCGAGAGCTTCCTCGACGACGACGGCCAGCGCACGGTCTCGGTGACAGAGGCGATGCCCCCGGGCACCTCTCTGCCGGCGGCGAGCGAGCGTGCCGCGAAGATCGAGCGGATCCTGGATGCCGATGACGACGTCGCGACCGCCCTCACCACCGTCACCGAGGACTCCGCCTCCCACACCGTGATCCTGAACGACGACGCTGACGTCGAGAGCGTCGTCATCCGGCTCCGTGCGGAGCTGGCGGCGGTGCCGGGAGCTGGCCGGATCGCCGTGCACGGCGTCTCGGCCACCGGGAGCTCCGACCTCACCGTCACGGTGTCGGGACCCGCCGAGAACGCCGTCACCGCCGGCGCCGAGCGGGTGCGGGCGGCGCTCGCCGAGCTCCGCGACCTCGCCGACCTCCGGAGCGACGCCGCCGCCGACGAACCGATCCTCTCGGTGACCGTCGACCCGCGTCGCGCCGCCCAGTACGGCTTCACGCAGGCGGACGTGGGACAGACGATCCACGACGCTCTGCGGGGAACGAGCGTCGGCACCGTCGAGTTCGACGGGCATCGCCACGACGTGGTCCTGCGCGGTCAAGCCAACGATGCCTCTCCGGCGCAGATCGCCGGCCTCGAGCTGCCGGTCTCCGCCATCCAGCAAGCGAGCGCGCAGAAGCGGGCCGCCGACGCGCTCCTCGTCGCGCAGAACGCGGAGCAGGCCGACGCGGAAGCGCGACAGGACACGGACCTGGCCGACCAGCTCGCCGAGACACGGTCGGCACGTTCGTCCGCCCAGGCCCAGCTCGCCGATCTCGTCGCTCAGGTGCACACGCTGCAGACCGCGAGTCCCGTCCCGACGTCGCCGTCGATTCCGGCCGATCCCGCCCTCGATCCCGACGACGCTGCCGCCGCACAGGCTGCCGCAGCCCAGGCGAGCGTCGACGCGCTGATCGACAGCCTCGCCGAGGTGCAGCGTCATGAGCAGATCGCGCAGCTGCAGCAGGCCATCGCTCAGGCGCGGGGATCGATCGAGCAGCTCGACACCCAGATCGACGGCCTCATGCAGACACGCGACGACACCGTCGCGCAGCGGGCCCGGGCGGCCGCCCTCGCCGACCGGCAGAAGGCCCTCGCCGACGTGAAGGCGACCCCCATCGAGGTCGGCGACATCGCGACCGTCGCGACCTCGACCGCCACGTCGACGATCACCCGCACCGACGGGATGCGCGCGATCACCCTCACCGCGACGCCGACGGGCGATGCTCCGGGTGACGTGCTGCTCGACGTGGAGGCCGCTCTCCGATCGGTCGAGCTGCCCGACGGTGTCACCGCGAGCCTCGGCGGCGGCGCGACCGAGCAGGACGCCTCGCTGACCCACCTCGCCCTCGCGATGCTCGCCGCCATCGGCATCGTGTTCCTGATCATGGCAGCGACCTTCCGGAGCCTTGCGCAACCGCTGATCCTGCTCGTGTCGATCCCGTTCGCGGCCACGGGTGCCATCGTGCTCATGCTGGCCACCGACACGCCGCTGGGGATCCCCGCCATGATCGGCATGCTCATGCTCATCGGCATCGTCGTCACCAACGCCATCGTGCTCATCGACCTCATCAACGGTCGGCGCACCGCCGGTCAGGACCTCCTGCCGGCGGTGATCGACGGCGCCCGGCTCCGCCTGCGACCGATCCTGATGACGGCGGCCGCGACGGTTCTCGCGCTCGTTCCGATGGCGCTGGGGCTCACGGGTGGGGGCGTCTTCATCTCGCGCCCGCTCGCGGTCGTGGTCATCGGCGGGCTGATCTCGTCGACGCTGCTGACGCTGGTTCTCGTGCCGGTGCTGTACGCGCTCGTGGAGCGCCGCAAAGAGCGTCGCACTCGACGGCGTCGCGCGCGAGAAGGGTCGACCGCCGCCGACGGGGCGTGAGCGCTCGCCCTCCGCGGCGGCGGGAGAACGGGCGCCGTTGCCTCGGGCGACACCTTCTGCCATGATTACTGAACGATCGGTCGGAAAACCTCGCGGGCGAGGTGGACGGGCCCCGCCAGAGTCGGCGGGGGAGAGGATGACGATGGCGGACGCGTTTCTCGTCGGCGGTGCACGCACCCCGGTCGGGCGGTACGGCGGGGCTCTGGCATCCGTTCGTCCTGACGATCTGGCGGCGCTGGTGGTCGCAGAAGCGGTGGCTCGCGCGGGCGTTGCCGTCGAGGCGGTCGACGAGGTCATCCTCGGTGCCGCGAACCAGGCCGGCGAAGACAACCGCAACGTGGCCCGCATGGCCGTGCTGCTCGCGGGGCTGCCCGACGGCATCCCGGGCCTCACCGTCAACCGCCTCTGCGCCTCGGGCATGAGCGCGATCGCGCTCGCCGCGCAAGCGATTCGCGCGGGTGATGCCGACGTGATCGTCGCGGGTGGCGTGGAGTCGATGACCCGCGCGCCCTGGGTGCAGGCCAAGCCCGAGAAGGCGTGGGCCAAGCCCGGCGCGGCGTACGACACGTCGATCGGCTGGCGCTTCACGAACCCGCGCCTCGCCGCGCGCGACAAGGCCACCCTCGCCATGCCCGAAACGGCCGAAGAGGTCGCGCGGGTGGACGGCGTCACGCGCTCCGACGCCGACGCCTTCGCGCTCCGCAGCCACGAGCGGGCGGTTCGAGCTCAGGATGCCGGTCGCTTTCGCGCCGAGATCGTCGCCGTCGAAACCGCCCGGGGCCTGGTCGATACCGACGAGGGTCCGCGCCGCGACACCTCGCTCGACGCGCTCGCGGGACTCCGACCCGTCGTGAAGGGCGGTGAGGTCGTGACCGCGGGCAATTCCAGCTCGCTCAACGACGGGGCGTCCGCGATCGTCGTCGCCAGCGCCTCCGCTCTCGAACGGTACGGCCTGCGCCCCCGCGCCCGGATCGTCGCCCACGCCTCCGCCGCGCTGGCGCCCGAGATCATGGGACTCGGCCCGGTGCCCGCGACCGAGAAGGCGCTCGCGAAGGCCGGGCTGTCGGCATCCGACCTGGGGGCCGTCGAACTCAACGAGGCCTTCGCCGCCCAGGCGATCGCGTGCGTGCGGCGTCTGGGGCTCGATCCCGAGATCGTCAACGCCGACGGCGGGGCGATCGCGCTGGGCCACCCCCTGGGCTCGAGCGGGTCTCGCCTCATCGTGACGCTGCTGGGGCGGCTGGAGCGCGAGGGCGCGCGGTACGGCCTGGCGACGATGTGCGTCGGCGTGGGGCAGGGCACCGCGATGATCGTGGAGCGGATCGATGGGTAAATCCGCGGCCGAGGTACACGAGCCGGTCGCAGCGGCGGAGCCCCGCGTCGGCCGGGGGCCGGAGACGGCCCACGGCGTCGACGCCCCGCGGCTCCGCATCGACGCCCACGACGACCGCGTCGTCGCCACCCTCGATCGCCCCGACCGCCGCAACGCCATCGACCAGGCCATGGTCGACGAGCTGCACGCCCTCTGCGCCGAGCTCGAAGAGCGCCCGCGCACCCTCATCCTCACCGGAGCGGGCGGCGTCTTCGCCGCGGGAGCCGACATCGCCCAGCTCCGAGACCGCACCGGCGACGATGCCCGCCGCGGGATCAACGCCACGGTGTTCGACCGCATCCGTCGCCTGCCGATGCCGGTGATCGCCGCCGTCGACGGTTTCGCGCTCGGCGGGGGAGCCGAGCTCGCCTACGCCGCCGACATCCGTCTGGGAACGCCGCGCGTGCGCTTCGGCAATCCCGAGCCCGGCCTCGGCATCATCGCCGCGGCGGGGGCCTCGTGGCGTCTGCCCGAGATCGTGGGCCATGCCCGCGCGAGCGAGCTGCTGCTCACCGCCCGCGTGATCGACGCCGACGAAGCCCTGTCCTGGGGGATGCTCTCGAGCGTCCACGAGCCCGACGACCTGCTCGACGCCGCTCACGCGGTCGCCGACCGCATCGCCGTGAATTCCGCGCGCGCGACGATCCTCACCAAGCGCGCCCTGCTCGCTCCGCGCAGTGCGCACCCCGCGATCGACGGCGACCTGCAGGCCGAGCTCTTCGACAGCGCCGACAAGCGCGCCCGCATGACCGCGTTCCTCGAGAGGAAGAAGACGTGACCTTTCCCGACACCGCTCCCTCTCACGCCGGCACCCCCGGCACGGCATCCGTCCCCGCCGTCGTCGGCGTGCTCGGCGGAGGCCGCATGGGTGCGGGCATCGCCCACGCGTTCCTCCTCGCCGGCGCCCGCGTGCACGTCGTCGAGCGAGACGTCCGAGCCGCCGCCCAGGCGAGGGAACGCGTCGAGGCCGCTCTCGCCCGCTCGGCGGAGCGGGGCGTGCAGATCCCGGATGCGGATGCCGACACCCTCACCACCCGCACCGATACCGACGCGTTCATCGAGGCGGGCCTCGTCATCGAGGCCGTGCCCGAGGACCGCGCGCTCAAGCTCGACGCCCTCGCCCGGATCGAGGGAGCCGTGCGCGACGACGCCGTCGTGGCCTCCAACACCTCCTCCATCTCGATCGACGCGCTCGCCGGAGCGATTCGGCGTCCGCAACGGTTCCTCGGCCTGCACTTCTTCAACCCGGTGCCGGCCTCGGCGCTGGTCGAGGTCGTGACGGGTGCCGACACCGCGCCCGAGGTCGTGACGCGAGCGACTCGGTGGGTGGAGGCGATCGGCAAGGCCGCCGTCGTCGTGCGCGATGCGCCGGGCTTCGCGTCGAGCCGCCTCGGGGTCGCTCTCGGTCTCGAGGCCATCCGCATGCTCGAAGAGGGCGTCGCCTCCGCGCAGGACATCGACATGGCGATGGAGCGGGGGTATCGGCATCCGATGGGCCCCCTCCGCACCACCGACATCGTCGGTCTCGATGTACGGCTGGGCATCGCCGAAGAACTCGAGCGCGCGTTCGGGGCGCGCTTCACCCCACCGGCCCTGCTGCGCGACCTCGTCGCCCAGGGCCACCTGGGCCGCAAGACCGGCCGCGGATTCTACGAATGGAGCGAGTCATGACGTTTCTGCCGAGCTACGTGAACGGGTCGTGGTGGACGCCCGACGACGACCCCGATGCCGCGATCGTCCGCGACGCCTCCACCGGCGACGAGATCGTGCGCGTGAGCACGAAGGGGATCGACCTCGCGGCCGCCGTCGCGTACGCCCGTCGCGAGGGGCAGAGGAGCATCGGCGCTCTCACCTTCCCCCAGCGCGCGATGGTGCTGAAGAACCTAGCCATCGCGCTGAACGAGCGTCGCGACGAGCTCTACGCGCTGTCGGAGCGCTCGGGTTCGACGCGTCGCGACTCGCTCAGCGACGTCGACGGCGGCATCGGGGTGCTCTTCACCTTCTCGTCGAAGGCGCGGCGCGAGCTCCCCGCGGGGAAGGTCGTGCTCGACGGACCGATCGAGCCGCTGTCGAAGGACGGCTCTTTCCTGGGGCGGCACGTCTACACGCGCCTCCCGGGCGTCGCGGTGCAGATCAACGCCTTCAACTTCCCCGTGTGGGGAGCGCTCGAGAAGTTCGCGCCCGCCTTCCTCGCCGGGCTCCCCACGATCGTCAAGCCCGCGACTCCCACGGCGTACATCGCCGAGGCGTGGGTGCGGATGGTGGTCGAGACCGGCCTGCTCCCCGAGGGCTCGCTGCAACTGGTCAGCGGCAGCGTCCCCGGTCTGTTCGACCTGCTCGACCTCGGCGACACCGTCGGGTTCACCGGCAGCGCCTCGACCGCCGAGCGGCTGCGTGCCCAGGCCAGGCCCGGCGTGCGCTTCACGAGCGAGACGGACTCGATCAACGCCTCGATCCTCGGCCCCGACGCCGTTCCCGGCACGCCCGAGTTCGAGGCCTACGTGAAGCAGCTGCTCGTCGAGCTCACCACCAAGGCCGGTCAGAAGTGCACCGCGATCCGCCGCGCGATCGTGCCGGCGGGAACCACGGATGCCGTGGCCCGGGCGCTGCGCGAGAAGATCGCCGAGCGCGTGGTCATCGGCGACCCGCGCGATGAGGGCGTGACGATGGGCCCCGTCGTCTCGATCGCGCAGCGCGACGAGGTGCTGCGCCAGGTTCGGGCGCTCGTCGACGCCGGGGGACGCTTCGTCGTCGGGTCGGCGGACGCGCCGCAGGGGGTGCCCGCCGAGGGCGCCTTCCTGCAGCCCATGCTCCTCTCGTTCGCGGATGCCACGACCCCGGCGGTCAACGACATCGAGGCCTTCGGCCCCGTCGCGAGCATCGTCGAGTACGCCGACGTCGCCGAGGCGGCGGCCATCGTGGCCCGGGGCGGGGGGTCGCTCGTCACCAGCGTCGCCACCCACGACCCCGACGTCGCCACCGAACTGCTCACGCGCATGGGCGCGATGAACGGTCGCGTGCTCTTCCTCGACCGCGACGACGCCCGCACCTCGACCGGCCACGGCGCGCCCGTCCCGCACCTCGTGCACGGCGGACCCGGACGCGCCGGCGGCGGCGAAGAGCTCGGCGGCATCCGCTCGGTGCTCCACTCCATGCAGCGCACGGCGATCCAGGGCTCGCCCCGCATGCTGACCGCCCTCACCGGGGTATGGCATCCGGGAGCCGACACCGACACCGCCGGCACCCATCCCTTCCGCAAGCCCCTCTCCGATCTCCGGATCGGGGATGCCGTGGAATCGGCCGAACGCGAGGTCACCCTGGACGACATCGAGGTGTTCGCGAACTTCACCGGCGACACCTTCTACGCGCACATGGACGAGGAGTCGGCCGCGGCCAACCCCTTCTTCCCGGGGCGCGTGGCGCACGGCTACTTGCTCGTGTCGTGGGCGGCGGGACTGTTCGTGGATCCCGAGCCCGGTCCCGTGCTGGCCAACTCGGGGCTCGAGAACCTGCGCTTCGTCACCCCCGTCTCGCCCGGCGACCGCATCCGCGTCGCGCTGACGGCGAAACAGATCACCCCGCGCGAGACCGACGAGTACGGCGAGGTGCGGTGGGACGCCGTCATCCGCAACCAGGACGACGAGCTCGTCGCCCAATACGACGTGCTGACGCTCGTGGCGAAGACCTGGGCGCCGACCGCGGTTCCGGCGGCGCAACCGGCGGGAGCGCTCGCGTGAGCCCGCGGCCCATGATGCAGCGCGACCGGGCGTCGGCGATGCTCGGGATGGTCGTCGAGCACGACGCGCCGGGGGAGTCCCGGGTGTCGATGACCGTGCGCGACGACATGCTCAACGGCTTCGCCATCACCCACGGCGGGCTCGTCTTCGCCCTCGCCGACACCGCCTTCGCGATCGCGTGCAACGAGGACGACCGCGTCACCGTCGCCGGGGGAGCGGACATCACGTTCCTCAAATCGACGACGGCGGGTCAGCGGCTCACGGCGACCGCCGCTCGGCGGGCTCGGAGCGGCCGCACCGGCCTCTACGACATCCGCGTCACCGACGAGACGGGCGACCTCGTCGCCGAGGTGCGCGGCCGCAGCATCACGACGGACCGGCGCCCGCCGGGATCCGCCGACACATCCTCGGCGATTCGCGCCTCCTCAGCTCGACGCGCCGCAGCCGTGGCCGAGGACGGGCGGATCACCGAGCTCGTGCGCGACCCCGGGGACCCGGATGCCGCCCCACCCGCGCTCGAGCGCAACGCCGCCCTCTCCACCCCGGAGGTGTCCCGATGACCATGACCGTTCCCACGCGCCCCGACTCGCTGGCATCCGTCGATCCCGCCGGCATCGCGCTCGAGAGCCTGCGCGCGCTGCAGCTCGAACGCCTGCGGTGGACGGTGCGCCACGCGTACGAGAACGTCGCGCTGTACCGGCGCAAATTCGATGAGGCCGGCGTGCACCCCGACGACATCCGCGCCCTCGACGACATCCGCCTGCTGCCCTTCACCACCAAGGCCGACCTGCGCGAGACGTACCCCTTCGGCATGTTCGCCGTGCCGATGGCCGAGGTCCGCCGCATCCACGCGTCCTCGGGAACGACCGGCCGCCCCACGGTCGTCGGCTACACCGCGGGCGACCTCGACCGCTGGGCCGACCTCGTGGCGCGCTCGCTGAGCGCTGCCGGCATCCGACCGGGCGATCGCGTGCACAACGCCTACGGCTACGGGCTGTTCACGGGCGGGCTCGGAGCGCACGCGGGCATCGAGCGCCTCGGCGCGACGGTGATCCCGATGTCGGGCGGACAGACGGCCCGGCAGGCGCAGCTGATCCAGGACTTCGAACCGGATGCCATCCTCTGCACACCGAGTTACCTGCTGACGATCGCCGACGCGCTCGAGGCGGCGGGGATCGACCCGCGCTCGACCTCGCTCAAAGTGGCGGTTCTTGGAGCCGAACCGTGGACGAACGAGATGCGCCGGGAGGTCGAACGCCGCCTCGACCTGACCGCCGTCGACATCTACGGCCTGAGCGAGGTGATGGGCCCGGGCGTGGCATCCGAGAGCGCCCTTACCAAGGACGGCCCGCACATCTGGGAAGACCACTTCCTCCCCGAGACGATCGACGGCGACACGGGCGCGCCCGTGGCCGACGGCGAACTCGGCGAGCTGGTCTTCACCTCGCTCACCAAGGAGGCGTTCCCGGTCATCCGCTACCGCACCCGTGATCTCACGCGGCTTCAGTCGGGCACGGCGTTCCCCGCGATGCGCCGCATCGAGAAGATCACCGGCCGCAACGACGACATGATCATCCTCCGCGGGGTGAACCTCTTCCCCACGCAGATCGAGGAGATCGTGCTGGGAATCGAGAAGCTGACCCCGCACTTCGTGCTCGAGCTCCGCCGCGAGGGGCGGATGGATGCCATGACCGTCCGCATCGAACGACACCCCGCCCTGGAGCGCGAGGTCTGCGAGGCGGCCGGCGTCGTGCTGCGGCAGCGGATCAAGGTGCTGATCGGGACGACGGTCGACGTGTGCGTCGAGGAGCCCGGCACGCTCCCGCGCAGCGAGGGCAAGTGCAAGCGGGTATACGACCTGCGCTGAGGTCGGCCGAGCGCCGAGGACGCATCGATCCGTCGAGGCCGCACCCGTTCGGTGTCGATCACGTGCGGTTTCGCCGAACGCCTGCGGTCTCGCCGCACGGGGCTGAATGCCGGGCCGTCAGGACTCCGGTCGCGCGAGCGGCGTGTCGTCCAGGCCGGCGATCAGGTCGCGGAGGCTGTCGAAGACACGGGAGGCCCCGGCATCCCGAAGTTCCTCCGCGGAGAACCCGCCCGTGCGTACCGCGATCGTGGCGATGTCCGCCTTGCCCGCGGCGATGGCGTCCCACGGCGAGTCGCCGATCATGATGCCGCTCGAACCGGGCACGCGATCGAGCGCCGTCTCGACGAGGTCGGGGGCGGGCTTGCTCGCCTCGACGTCGTCGGAGGTGGTCCACGCATCGGCCAGGTCGCGCGCGTCGACGAGGTCGAGGAAGTGCTCGACGTGGTCGCTCTTGCCGGAGCTGGCGAGCACGACCTGGAATCCGCGCTTCTTCACCTCGACGAGCAGGTCGTGTGCTCCGTCGAAGGGCTTCACCTCGTCGAGGAACGGCTCGAACTCCTCGGTCCACGCGGCGCGCAGCGCCCCGCCGTGGTCTTTCTCGACATCGTCGCCGGTGAGGGAGGCGACCAGCTGATCGCCGCCCATGCCGATCGCCCGGTGGATGCGCCAGATCGGCAGCACGATGTCGAACCGCCGGAAGGCGCGGTACCAGGCGAGGGCGTGCTGGTAGTTGGTGTCGACGAGGGTGCCGTCCACGTCGAAGATCGCGGTGTCTGCCATGGTCCCCACCCCACACCTCCGGGAGCACGGGGGCAGGCCCGTTGCGGCCCCGGGCGCCCTCCGCTACAGTTTTACTGAACGATCGGTCTGTAAAAGGAGTCGACGATGACGCTGACCGCACCCCCCACCGATACCGCCCCCGGCCACAGCGACGGCGAGGCGATGTTCGACGCCCTCATCGAGGCCGACGGCCGCATCGAGCCGAGGGACTGGATGCCGGACGGCTACCGCCGCACCCTCATCCGGCAGATCTCTCAGCACGCGCACTCCGAGATCATCGGCATGCAGCCCGAGGGGGCCTGGATCACGCGCGCCCCGAGTCTGAAGCGCAAGTCGATCCTGCTCGCGAAGGTGCAGGACGAGGCCGGCCACGGGCTGTACCTCTATTCCGCCGCGCAGACCCTCGGCATCACGCGCGACGAGATGACCCGGCAGCTCGTCGAGGGCACGGCGCGCTACTCCTCGATCTTCAACTACCCGACCCCCACCTGGGCCGACATGGGCGCGATCGGCTGGCTCGTCGACGGCGCCGCGATCTGCAACCAGGTGCCCCTGTGCCGTGCCTCGTACGGCCCATACGGCCGCGCGATGGTGCGCATCTGCAAAGAGGAGTCGTTCCACCAGCGCCAGGGCTTCGAGATCCTGCTCACCCTCATGCGCGGCACCGACGCGCAGCGTCGGATGGCTCAGGATGCCGTCGACCGCTGGTACTGGCCGAGCTTGATGATGTTCGGGCCCCCCGATGACGACTCGCCCAACTCGGCGCAGTCGATGGCGTGGAACATCAAGCGCTTCAGCAACGACGTGCTGCGTCAACGCTTCGTTTCGATGCTCGTGCCGCAGGCCGCGGTGCTGGGCGTGACCCTGCCCGACCCCGACCTGCGTTTCAACGACGAGACGGAGGAGTACGACATGGGCGAGATCGACTGGAGCGAGTTCCACGAGGTGCTCGCAGGCCGTGGCCCCCTCAACACGATGCGTCGCCAGCACCGACGCGACGCCCACGAAGAGGGCGCGTGGGTGCGCGAGGCGGCCGCGGCGTACGCGGCGAAGAAGAACGCGAAGGCGGCCGCCTGATGGCCACCCCCGGCGGCAGCCCCGCCGAGACCTGGCCCCTGTGGGAAGTCTTCGTGCGCGCGAACCGCGGCCTGAGCCACGTGCACGTCGGGTCGCTCCACGCCCCCGACGCCGAGCTCGCCGTCCGCAACGCCCGCGACCTGTACACCCGTCGGGGTGAGGGTGTGTCGGTCTGGGTCGTCCCCTCGGATGCCGTGACCACCAGCGATCCCGGAGCGAAGGGCGCGTTCTTCGAGTCGCCCGCCGGCAAGAACTACCGGCACGCGGTGTACTACACCGCCTCCGAGGGGGTGCCGCACCTGTGAGCACCTCGACCGACCGGGATGCGCACGGCGACGTCTCGTTGGATGCCCGCGAGCTCGCTGCGGAGCTGGCCGGGGGAGAAGCCCGCGCCACCGACCCCGATGTCGCCACCTACGCGATGCGCCTCGGCGACGACGCGCTGATCCTCGCGCAGAACCTCTGCGGATGGGTCGCCCGCGCCCCCGAGCTCGAGGAGGACGTCGCCCTCGCCAACATCGCCCTCGATCTGCTCGGTCACGCGCGCGCGCTGCTGCGCTACGCGGGCTCGTACGACGGCCGCAGCGAGGACGACCTCGCCTACTGGCGTGACGAGGCGGAGTTCCGCAGCGCCTGGCTGTTCGAGATCCCGAACGGAGACTTCGCGCACACGATCGCCCGTCAGCTCCTGGTCTCCACGTATCTGCTCGAGCTGTACCGCGAGCTCACGGCATCCCCCGATCCCGTTCTCTCCGCGGTCGCGGCGAAGGCCGAGAAAGAGGTCGACTACCACCGCGATCACGCGGTGCAGTGGACGCTGCGGCTCGCCGGGGGCACCGAGGAGTCCCGCAGCCGGTTGCTCGTGGCCCTCGACGACACGTGGCCGTATCTCGACGAGCTGTTCCGCGACGAGCCCCTGCACGACCGCCTCGGCGATGTCGCGGTGCGACCGTCGACGCTCCGCGGTCGCGTCGACGAGGTCCTCGCCGCGGTGCTGGACGAAGAGGACGTGCCCGTGCCGACGATCCCCGGGTCGTCCGCCGGGGGGCGCCGCGGTGCCCACCACCCGGCGCTCGGTCCGCTCCTCGCCGAGATGCAGGTGCTCGCGCGCCGGCACCCGGGGGCGACGTGGTGACCGCGACGCTCGCGCACGCCCGCGAGGTGGTGGCCGCCGTCGTCGACCCCGAGGTGCCGGTGCTCACGATCGACGACCTCGGCGTGCTCCGCGACGTCCGCCTCGACGGCGACACCGTCACTGTCACGATCACGCCGACCTACTCGGGGTGCCCGGCGGTCGACGCGATCCGCGACGACATCGTGCTGGCTCTCACTTCCGCGGGGTTCGATCGGGCGGTCGTGCACACGACGCTCACCCCCGCCTGGACGACCGACTGGATGAGCGACGTCGGTAAACGCAAGCTCACCGAGTACGGCATCGCCCCGCCCTCGGGCCGCGCGCCGGCCGGTCCCATCCGGCTCGCGCTCAGCGTCGTCTGCCCCCGCTGCGGCTCCCTCGACACGCGCGAGCTCTCGCGCTTCGGCTCGACCTCGTGCAAGGCACTGTGGGAGTGCCGCGTGTGCCTCGAACCCTTCGACCAATTCAAGGCCCTCTGATGACGATGACGGATGCCGAGACCCCGGCCGCCCCGCGCACCCGTGCGCGTTTCCACACCCTGCGTGTCGCGGACGTGCGCCCCTTGACCCCCACCGCGATCGAGGTGACCTTCGCCGTCCCCGATGAGCTCGCCGAGGCGTTCGACTACGCGCCCGGGCAGTACGTCGCCTTGCGTGCCCGGGTCGACGGCGAGGAACTGCGCCGTTCCTACTCGCTCTGCCGGCCGCCGGTGCGCGGAGCGATCAGCGTCGGCATCAAGCGCGATCCCGACGGACGCTTCTCGACCTGGGCGCACGAGGGACTGCGCCCCGGCGACGAGATCGACGTCATGAGCCCGGCGGGCACCTTCACCTCGAGAGCGTCGACGTCGACGGGGCACGTCGTCGCGATCGCCGCCGGATCCGGCATCACGCCCATCATGGCGCTCGCGGCGAGCGTGCTCGAGCGTTCCGCCGACGCGCGGATGACGATCGTGTACGCCAACCGGTCGTCGACCGACGTCATGTTCGTCGACGAACTCGCCGACCTGAAGGACCGCTACCCCTCGCGTCTCACGCTGCACCACGTGCTCTCGCGCGAGCAGCGCGCGGCGCCCGTGTTCTCGGGACGCATCGACGAGGAGCGGCTGCGTCTGATCCTGTCGCGGCTGATCGACCCGGCATCCGTCGACGAGTGGTTCCTCTGCGGGCCCTTCGCGCTCGTCGAGCTCTGTCGCGAGACGCTGGCCGCGGTCGGCGTTCCGCGCGAGCGCGTGCGTTTCGAGTTGTTCACCGCGGGAGACGGCGACGCTCCCGCCCAGACCGGAGGAGCGCGGCCCGTGACGGTTCGGGCCGACGAGCCGGTGCGCTCGATCGAGTTCACCCTCGACGGGCAGTCGGCTCACGTCGACAGCCCGGTCGGCGCGAACGAGACGATCCTCTCCGCCGCGCTGCGCGTGCGCCCCGACGTCCCCTTCGCGTGCGCGGGCGGGGTGTGCGGCACCTGCCGCGCGCGGGTGATCGAGGGTGCGGTCACGATGACCGAGAACTACGCGCTCGAGCCCGACGAGATCGAGCGCGGCTACGTGCTCACGTGCCAGTCGCATCCGACCTCCGACGCCGTCCGCGTCGACTACGACGGGTGAGCGCGATGATCGACTACCTCTTCGACGCCGGCGTGGCCGAGATCGTCCTGAACGCCCCGGCCCGTCGCAACGCCCTGGGCCTCGACGATCTGCACGCGCTCGCCGACGCCTACGACCGGGCCGAGGTCGACGGCGCCCGCGCCCTCCTGCTGCGGGGCGAGGGTCCGTCGTTCTGCGCCGGGCGCGACATCTCGGGGGTCGACCCCCGCACCGACGACGTCACGGGCTACCTCGACGACACGCTGGCGCCCCTGCTGCGCCGCATGGCGGCCTTTCCCGCGCCGACGTTCGCGGCCGCCCACGGGGCCTGCCTGGGTGTCGGCCTGGGCCTGCTCATCGCCACCGACGTGGTCTACGTCACCGAGGACGCCAAGGTCGGCTCGCCCTTCGCCGCCCTGGGCGCGACCCTCGACTCCGGCGGTCACGCGCTCTTCGTCGAGCGCCTCGGCGCCCACGTCACCCTCGACCTCATCTACACGGGTCGGCTGATGTCGGGGGCTGAAGCCGTCCGCGCCGGGCTCTTCTCACGAGCGTTTCCGGCGGAGGAGGTCCGGGATGCCGCGACCTCCGCGGCCCGCACGGCCGCTGACGGTCCGACGCAGGCGTTCCGCGCGAGCAAGCGCATCGTCAGCGCGATCCGCGACGAGCGACTGGGGCTGTGGGAGACGATGGCGCTCGAGAACCGTGCCCAGGCCGCGCTCGCGTCGACCGACGACTATCGCGAGGGTTTCGCCGCGTTCCAGGCGAAGCGGGTACCGGAGTTTACGGGACGCTGAGGCCTCGGCATCCGTACGACGCGGTCTCGTGGCGGGATCGTCAGCCTTCCTCCCGCACCCACTGGAAGCGATCGTCCCGGTAACCGAGCCGGTAACCGTCCCCGGTCGGGGTGATCTTTGCCAGGGCGGTGACGAACGAGCCATCGGCCGTCGGGAACGCGACGTCGAAGGACAGAACGACGTACGCGTCCTCGTCGAGAGGGAGGACCGTTTGCGGCACCGACCACTGCCCGAACAGCGCGGAAGACTCGGGGAGGTCGAGTTGCGTCGTGAGCGGGGGAGGCGCATCCGTCAACGTGAAGGTGCCGTCGTCCGACAGCGTCAGGGTGCCCGCATCGTCGGAGCGCCAGGTGCCCAGGAGGTCCGTTCGCGAGAGGGTGGCGGGGACCGGGGTAGGCGCTTCGTCGCTGAGGCGGAACTCGAGGGTCTGCCCCCACCCGACGTAGCCATACTGCAGGGCGAGGCCACCCGGCGCCGCGTGGAGGGAGACGTTGTCGGCGCCCACGATGTCCCTGGCGTAGACGTCGCCGGTGTCGAAACTCTCGGAGGTCGCCTCCGAGAAGTACCACCGCCCGGAGAAGGCGACAGTGTCCGTCCAATTCAACTCGACCTCACGGTCGACATCCGGAAAGTCCGACACCGCAGCCCGCGGCACGCCTCGGGCGTCGAGAGTCCCGTCGCCGTGCAGCACCAGCTGGGCCACATGATCGCCGTCCCGCGCTTCCCAGGTGCCGATCACGTCGTCGCGGTGGATCACGCGGGAACAGGCGCTGCACATCAGCGCGAGCGAGAGCACCATCGAGAGGGCGAGACCTCGAATGATCTCACCGCGGGAGGCGTGACGACCGGACACTCCCGCAGTATGGCACCGGCAGCGCCTTGCGTCGTTCTCCGCGGCGACCCCACGACGACGGCCGGACGCGAAACGCACGAACGGACCACGCCAGAGCGTCGCGGTCGGGGGCGCACTGATTGAATCGACCCATGCCGAGCATCAGCGACGATGACGAACTCGCGGCCCTGCGCCGTCGGGCCTACGCGCCCGGAGCCGACATCTCCTCGGACCCGGCTGCCCTGCAGCGGCTCATCGAACTCGAGAGCCGCAGCTCCGACGATGTCGTTCCCGCGCCCTCGGAGGTCGAAGAGGACCCGGTCGACCCGAGCGGCGTCGACGAGCCGGCCGACGCGCCGCGTCGGAGGTTCCGGATGCCGCGCCTGCGCCGTTCCATGACGATCCTGCTGACCGCGGCGGCCCTCGTCGTCGCGTGCGCCGCGACGGCGCTCGTCGTCGTGCAGCGCGTGCAGACCGACCCCCTGCAGGCGGGGGCGACGCAGATCGCGCGGGTTTCCCCCGATTCCGCCTTCGTGGTGCCGAGCGTGCTTTTCCGCGGTGTGACGAGCGGGGTCACCGCCTACGCGGAATGGCAAGGTTTCCGCTTCATCACCTACCCGTCGGTCATCGGGGGTGACGATACGGCGCGGTGCCTCACCGTCTGGCAGCCCGATCTCCTCGACGCGAGCTCGAACGGATCGTCTTACGACGGCGAGATCTTCACGCAGGCGTGCGGGGCCGGTCCGTTTCCCGCGAACGTCGTAGCCCTGCTGCGAGAGACCACCCCCGAGCGCTCTCGGACGGAGTTTCCTCCCGACACCGCCCTGCAGTTCGTCTATGACGCGGCGAACGACGAGGTCGTGGTCTTCCAGGGCTGAGATCACGGCATCCGCCCGCTCTCGAGCGAGTCGCTGTCACGACGGGTGCGGCTGGCGTCGCCGGACGCCGCCGCACACGACGATGCCCCGGCCGGGAGCCGGGGCATCGAACGCGCGGGGCCGCGTCAGGCGGCGCTGGTGACGGCGAACTGCACCGACCCCTGCGGGTCGATCTGCGCGTCGAGCACGCGGTCGTCGAGGACGGCGGCGGCATCGCTGTCGAGGAAGACGCGCGCTCCCGCGTTCTCGACGACGGCGTCGTCCGGCTGGGGGCCGTCGACGACCGACAGCGCGAACTGCGACTCGGGGGAGCCCGCTCCCTCGATGCGGACCCCGCCCTGGGCGGCATCCGGGAACTGGGCGGTGATGGTCTTCACGGCGGTCGTGGCCTCTTCGGTGAGCGTCAGCATGGTGACTCTCCTTCTCTGATCGACGACAGGAGTCAGCCACGATGCCGAGAATCCGAAGCGCTCTCAAGCTCACACGGTCATTGCCAGGGTTTTCCCACCGGCCTCTTCGGGCGGCTCAGGGAAGGAGCCCGGCGCGCCGCGCGCGGGTCACCGCGGCGTGGCGGGTGGACGCGTCGAGCTTCGCCATCGCCGAGGCCAGGTACGACTTGACGGTGGTCTCGCGCAGGTGGAGGGAGGCCGCGATCTCCCCGTTCGTCGACCCCACCGCGGCACAGGCGAGCACGTCGATCTCTCGCCGCGAGAGGTGGATATCGGGATCGGATGCCGTGTCTCCGGCGTCTCCGGTCAGGGCGGCGAGACGCGCCTCGACGACCTCGAGTCGGCGCCGCACCTCGTCATCGGCAACGGTCGCCGCGATGCTGCGCAGCTGGGCGTAGCTCTCTCGGATCTCCTCGCGCGCACCGGCGCCGAGACCGCCCTCGGGCCCGGGGGTCGAGGCGAGGCGTCGGTCGACCTCGGCGCGCACGCGCAACTCGGTACCGAGCTCGCCGGCCACGTCGAACGCGGGGCGCGCCTCGACGTCGCCGACCGGCGATTGCGCCCACGACCCGCAGTAGAGGACGCCGCGCGCCGCGCCGCTGACGAGCACGGGAACGGCGAAGAGGGTCGCGATCCCTTCGCCGAGGATGGCGCGGTCGTAGTCGTGGGTGATGGAGCGTGACGTGCGGTAGTCGAGGGTCATACGCGGGCGCCGCTCGACGAGCGCGCGGCCGCCGAGCCCTCTCGATGCGTGGACGACGAGCCCCTCGATGCTGCGCGTGCGCGCGCCGACGATTGTGGAGACGTGGACGGCGCCGCCGTGCTCCAGGCCGCCGAACGCGACGGGGAAATGCGTGCGGCGGGCGAGCTCGGTGACGGCGTGCGACACGAGCGTCGCATCGTCTCGAAGTGTGGAGGGTGCAGTCACGCACTACCTACTTCCGGGGGTGACGGCTTCGTCGCCGCGTTTCGTAGCGTCGACCCTATCACCGGGGAAGCCGCGGCCTACCCGGACTTTTCCGCCGTTCGGCGCAGCGTTGCGCCGTACTCATGAGGCAAGGAGGCCACATGACGGACCGTCGCATCGACGAAGCCCACAAGGGCGGCGTCGATTACATCGCGGTCGAGGAGTCCGCCCCGTTCCGGGAGTTGAAGAAGCGCCAGCGCAGCTTCGTCTTCCCGCTCGCGGTGGCGTTCCTCGTCTGGTATTTCGCCTATGTCCTGCTGTCGTCGTTCGCGCCCGAGTTCATGGCGCAGCCGGTCTCGGGTGCCATCACCGTCGGGCTCGTGCTGGGCCTCGGGCAGTTCGTCACCACGTTCGCCATCACGATGGGCTACGTGGCCTACGCCAACCGGCGCCTCGACCCGGGTGCTGAGGCGCTGCGCGTCGAACTCGAGCGCGCGGACGGGGGCCGTTCATGAACAACACCCTCGCGAGCGTGGAGGCGGCCGTGCAGACCGTCGAGAACAATCCCGTGCTGAACATCTCGATCTTCGGCGCCTTCGTGGCCGTGACGCTGTTCATCGTCATCCGGGCCAGCCGCAACAGCAAGACCGCGGCCGATTACTACGCGGCGGGCCGCTCGTTCACCGGGCCGCAGAACGGGTTCGCGATCGCGGGCGACTATCTGTCGGCGGCGTCGTTCCTCGGAATCGTCGGCGCGATCGCGATCAACGGCTACGACGGCTTCCTCTACTCGATCGGCTTCCTCGTCGCGTGGCTGGTCGCCCTGCTGCTGGTCGCCGAGCTCATGCGCAACACCGGCAAGTTCACGATGGCCGACGTGCTGTCGTTCCGTCTGAAGGAGCGTCCGGTCCGGATGGCCGCGGCCATCACGACGCTCGCCGTCTGCTTCTTCTATCTCCTCGCCCAGATGGCCGGGGCCGGCGGCCTCGTGTCGTTGCTGCTGGGCATCACGGAGCGTGTCGGTCAATCGATCGTCGTCGCCGTGGTCGGCATCCTCATGATCGTCTATGTCCTGATCGGCGGGATGAAGGGCACCACGTGGGTGCAGATCGTCAAGGCGTTCCTGCTCATCGGCGGCGCGATCGTCATGACGGTGTGGGTGCTGGCGATCAACGGTTTCAACCTCAACACGCTGCTCGAGAGTGCTGTCGCGGCTTCTCCCAAGGGGGACGCGATCCTCGCTCCGGGTCTGCAGTACGGCAAGAACCCGTGGGACTTCATCTCGCTCGCCCTCGCCCTCGTGCTGGGTACCGCGGGTCTTCCCCACGTGCTGATGCGCTTCTACACGGTGCCGACCGCCAAGGAGGCGCGTCGCTCGGTCGTGTGGGCCATCTGGTTGATCGGGCTGTTCTACATCCTCACCCTGGTGCTCGGCTACGGCGCCGGCGCGATGGTCGGAGCCGAGACGATCCTCGGCGCCCCCGGCGGCGTCAACGCCGCAGCTCCGCTGCTCGCCCTGGCTCTCGGCGGACCGCTGCTTCTCGGCTTCATCTCGGCGGTGGCGTTCGCGACGATCCTCGCGGTGGTGGCGGGTCTGACGATCACGGCGGCCGCCTCGTTCGCTCACGACATCTACGCGAACGTCGTGAAGAAGGGCGACGTGCCGCCGGACGGCGAGGTCAAGGTCGCGCGGCGCACGGTCATCGTGATCGGTGTGCTCGCGATCCTCGGCGGCATCGGCGTGCAGGGGCAGAACGTCGCGTTCCTCGTGGCCCTGGCCTTCGCCGTGGCGGCGTCGGCCAACCTGCCGACCATTCTCTTCTCGCTGTTCTGGCGCCGTTTCACCACCCGCGGTGCGGTCTGGAGCATGTACGGCGGGCTCGGGTCGGCCCTCGTGCTGATCTTCCTCTCGCCGGTGTTCTGGGGGACCGCCACCAGCGTGTTCGCCAACGCGGGCGTGGCCATCTGGCCGTTGAACAACCCCGGGATCGTGTCGATCCCGCTCGGATTCTTCCTCGGCTGGCTCGGCTCGGTCACCTCGCGCACCCCCGAAGACCCGCGCAAGGCCGCGGAGATGGACGTCCGCTCCCTCACGGGCTACGGCGCCGAGAAGGCGTCGAACCACTGACCGACCGATGCCCGGTCCCGCTGCGGTGGGGCCGGGCATCGTCGTGCCCGGGCCCCGGCTCCATCCGGGTCAGGCCGAAGCGCGCAGCGTCTCGCCGAGCACGGCGTCGCCCTCGAGCGAGAGCAGGTACTGCTTCACCTCGGGATGCCCGCCGTATTCGCCGATCGAGCCGTCGGCACGCACGACGCGGTGCACCGGAACGACGATCGAGAACGGCGTCGACGCGCAGGCGGTTCCCACCGCCCGTGCAGCCCGGGGAACTCCGGCCATCATCGACACCTCGCCGTACGATGCCACCTCCCCGTACGGGATCTGCAGGGTCGCTTCGAGCGCCGCGCGGGTGAAGCCCCGGACGAAGCGCCAGTCGAGGGCCACGTCGAACGTTCGTCGCGCGCCGTCGAAGTACTCGTCGAGCTGCGCGACGAGCCCCCGGCCGGCCGAGGTTTCGGGCTCGGGGACCACTCCCAGCCGCTGCGCGATCTCAGCGCGCGCGATGTCGAGACCGTCGTGGGCGACGTGCAGCCGCACGAGGGCGTCGTCGACGAAGGTCAGCAGGATCGGCCCGACGGGGCTGTCGTATTCGGTGCTGGTGACTCTGTTCATGCGCCCATCCTCGTGACCGTGCGGCGGCCGTGTGAGGGGATCGATCGCAACGGGGGAGGATGCCGCGAGCGTGCGGCCTGGGGAGGAAGAGCCGATGACGCGGCGTGTCGCTGATTACCGCGAAACTCGGGCCCGCTGCGCACGATCCCGCACTGCCCGGCTTAGTCTGACAGGTGTGTGGCGAGCTGAGGACGGTGCCGTGATGGGCGCTGACGGAGACGAGACGGTGTCGTCCGTCGATCCCGGCGAGCTGCGATTGTCGGAACCCGGCATCGTGGTTCGCCACGTGGCCGACCCCGAACGCGATCGAATCCGCGCCGAGGCGGCGGCCCTCGGCGGCCGCTCGACCCTGCTGCGTTTCGACGATGCGCGCGACGCGGGCATCGACATCACCAAGGCCCACCCCGGCTCGCTGCCGCAGTTCATCACGGGCCGCGCGACCATGCTCTCCAATCTGTTCCGTGACGAGGTCGCCCTGCGCACCGCGCGCATGGCCGCCGAGCGGATCACGGCCAAGAACGTCGAACTCCGCACCGCCCGGGGTCTCGAGCCGGTGCACCTCGCCGTGGGGCTGTCGGCCTGGAAGATCGGGGGAGTGGAGTGGTCCGCCCCCGTCCTGCTCCGCCCGCTCGCCATCCGCCGTCACCACGGCGACTTCGAACTCAAGTTGCACGGCGCGTTCGTGATGAACCCCGAGCTCGCCCGCGCGTTCCGCACGCATCTCGGCATCCAGATCGACTCCGCCGCGCTGGCGGGCCTCGCCTACGACCAGGGCGTGTTCAAACCGCAGCCGGTCATCGACCACATCCGCCGTCTCACCTCGCACGTGCCGACCTTCGTCGTGCACCCCCGTCTGGTGATCTCGTCGTTCGCCGACGTCGGCTCGGGCATGGCCCGCGACACCCACGACCTCGATCACACGCTGCTGAACGCTCTCGCCGGCCACCCCGACGATCGCGCGCGCATCACGGTCCGCCGCGACGACCCGCAGGTGATCAGCCCCGACGAGCGCACCCCCGCCGCCGACACCCTCCTCCTCGATGCCGATGCCGAGCAGGAGCGCGTCCTCGCCCGTATCGCCGCCGGCCAGTCGCTCGCCGTGCACACGCTCCCCGGTACGGGCGGCACGCAGACCGTGATCAACGCGATCGGTCAGCTCGTCCACGACAACAAGCGCGTACTGGTGGTGAGCGCTCGTCGCTCGACCCTCGACGGCATCCGTCACCGTCTCGCCGGAGTCGGTCTCACCGGACTGGCCGTCTCGCCGAACCACGTCCGCCGCGACCTCATCCGCGCGATCGGCCGCAATGAGAAGGCCGAGCAGCCCAAGGTCGCCGAGATCGACGACGCGCTCGTGCGCCTGCGGACGGTCCTGCGCGACTATCGCTCCGCGGTGACCGAACCGCACCTCGCCCTGGGCGTCTCGGCGCTCGACATCCTCCGTGCGCTGACCTCGTTGGCATCCACCTCTCCGGCTCCCTCGACCGAGGCCCGCTTCGATCTGGCGACCCTCGAGCGTCTGGCCGGACGACGGGATGCCGCGGCCCGTGCCCTCGCGATGGCGGCGCGCCTCGGCGAGTTCCGTTTCGGTCCCGACGACTCGCCCTGGTACGGCGTCAGCTTCTCGCGCACCGAAGACGCCCGAGCGGCGCACGACCTCGCCGGCAAGCTCCACACCAGCGATGTCCCTCGCCTGCTCGAGCGCGGCTACGAGCTCATCGCCCAGACGCGCATGCGCCCGTTCCAGACGGTGTCGGAATTGGGCTCGTACCTCAAGCTCCTGCAGGGCATCCGCGAGTCCCTCGACCGTTTCAGCCCGAGCGTCTTCGAGCGCCCCCTCGGCGAACTGATCGACGCCCACTCGCCGCGCCGCGACGCCTCCGCGATGAGCGGGCCGAACCGTCGCCGCCTCAAGCGTCTGTCGAAGGAGTACGTGCGCCCGGGTGTGCACGTGCCCGACATGTACGAGGCGCTCGTGCGGATCCAGCAGCAGCGCACGGAGTGGCAGCGCGTGGTCGAGGCCGGCGTGACGCCCGAGGTCCCTCTGGGTCTCGCCGACGTGAACATCGCGTGGCAGCGCACCGACGCCCTCCTCGGCGAGCTCGATCAGATCCTCCGTCGCCAGGGTTCGGAGCGTCTGTCCACGCTCCCCGTGCAGCGCCTCGTGCGCACGCTCGCGGGTCTGGCCGCCGAGTCGACCTTCTTCGACAACCTCGTCGAGCGCGCGCAGCTGCGTTCCGAGCTCGCTCGTCTCGGTCTCGAGCAGTTGCTCGTCGAGCTCTCGGTGCGCCACGTTCCCGAGGAGCGCGTCGGCGCCGAGCTCGAGTTCGCGTGGTGGCAGTCGGCGCTCGAGCACCTGCTCCGCACCGATCGAGCCCTGCTCGGGGCGAACACGAGCGTCGTCGACCGTCTCGAACGCGACTTCCGCCTCGTCGACGAGGCGCACGCCGCGGCCGCCGGCCCCCTGCTCGCCGCACAGCTCGCGACGCAGTGGCGTATCGGCATCGTCGATCATTCCGACGAAGCGGCCGCTCTCAAGCGCGTGCTGAAGGACGGCCTGCACACCGCGCAGGAGATGTCGGATGCCGCCCCCACGCTGTTGCGTACGCTCGCACCGGTGTGGCTCGCGTCTCCCTACGAGGTGCCCGACGTCCCGACCGATCTCGCCTTCGACGTCGTCATCATCGCGGACGCCGCTGCACTCTGCCTCGCCGAAGCGGCCCCGGCCCTGCGCCGTGCCCGCCAGGTGGTGCTGTTCGGCGACCCGGTGGTGCAGAAGCCCACGCCTTTCCGGGTCAGCGCGTCCATCATCGGCGCCCCCGACGAGGTCGACGAGGTGCCGTTCGATGGCACGTCGGTGTTCGAGCGCGTCGCCGAGCTGCTGCCTGTCGAAACCCTCACGCGGAGCTACCGCGCGGGAGGCGAAGACCTCTCGCAGCTGGTGAACGACGCCTTCTACGGGGGAGAGATCGTCTCGCTCCCGTGGGCCGGTTCATACCTCGGCCGCGGCAGCCTCAGCGTCGACTACGTCGAGGGCGGTGTCGGCGCCCCCGACCCCGTGAGCGGCGCCGTCGAGAGTCCCGACGCCGAGGTCGCCCGCGTGGTGACCCTCGTCGTGGAGCACGCCGTCAACCGCGCCTCCGAATCGCTCATGGTCGTCACCGCGAGCCGTAAGCACGCCGAGCGCGTGCGTGCCTCGGTCGTGGCGGCGCTGGCCGGCCGGTCCGACGTCGCCGACTTCATCTCGCGGGATGCCGCGGAGCCCTTCGCCGTGCTCACCCTCGAGGAGTCGGTGGCCGAGAGCCGCGACCGCGTGGTGTTCTCGCTCGGCTTCGGTCTCACGCGCCACGGCCGCGTGCTGAGCGACTTCGGCGACCTGTCGACGCCCGACGGCGAGCGACTGCTCACCGTCGGCATGACGCGCGCGCGCCGCTCGATGGTCATCGTGTCGTCGATCCGCCCCTCGGCGTTCGACGACGGTCGCCTCGAACACGGTGCGGCCACGCTCATGGGGATTCTCGGCAACGTCGCCTCGCGCAGTCGCGAGACGCGTCTCGAAGACCTCGCCGACCCGTTGACCCGCGCCCTGGCGCGCGAGCTGCGGCGACTCGGTGTCGAGGTCGACGTCGACTACCGCGGTCTGCTGCCCATCGTGGCCCGCTACCAGGGCAAGGCCGTCGTGGCCGAGAGCGATCCCGAGACGATCGGGGAGTCCCTTCGCGAGACCCTCCGCCTCCGGCCGCAGATCCTCCGCCGCCTGGGGTGGCACTACGTGCGCGTGCACGCCTTCGATCTGTACAGCGACCCCGCGGGAGTGGCATCCCGCATCGGTGAGCTGCTGGGTATAGCCCCCGACGACGCGGCCGCACCCGATGCGACCACTGAGTCGCTCGATCTTCCCGACTGAGCGGACGATGAGCGAGTCACCGGATGCCACCGGGCGAGACGCTCCGGGCGCGGCGGCGTCCGGTACCGAACGGCAACCCGTGGTCCGGGTCCGCGGTGCGCGCCGCGCACGTCTGCTCGCGGCCCCGGGCACCACGGCCGAGCCGGCCCCCGCCGACGACCCCGTGCGTGGCACCGGCCCTCGGCCCACGGCATCCGGCCCCAATGACGAGCGCATGATGCGCGACGTCCCCCCGCACTACTGAGCCGCACGGGTTCTGACAGCGCGAAACGGCGCCCGTTCCGGGACTTAGGTCCCGCGGACGCCGTCTCGAGAGCGGACGTGGGGCTCAGAGTTTGTTTTGCCGCTCCAGCAGGTCGCGGATCTGAACGAGCAGTTCCTGTTCGGTCGGGAGCTTGGGCTCGTCCGCGGCGGGCTGGTTGACACCCGCGCGCGCGGCGGCGATGGCCTTCCACCGGTTCATCGGGTAGACGAACACGAGGTAGACGACGATTGCGACCGCGAAGAAGCTGATGATCGCCGAAAGCAGGGCGGGAAGCGGGAACACGACCTCCTGCCCGTAGATTCCGGTGATCGACGGGCCGACCTCGCCGTTCTCGGCGGGCTTGTAGAACACCGAGATCAGCGGGGTGATCACCGAACTGACGATGGCATTCACGACCGCGGTGAATGCAGCTCCGATGACCACCGCGACGGCGAGGTCGATCACGTTGCCTCGGAGAATGAATTCCTTGAATCCCTTGATCATGCGCTGGTTCCTCTCAAGCCGCGCCGACCCGGGCTCAGGAAGCCGAGGGCGAGGCGGACGACGTCGATTCCGACTTCGATGATGTCGAAGAAGCGGATGAGCCGCCACCGCTTGCGCCCGACGACGAACTGCGCGAGTCGGTGCGATAGAAGCCCGAACCGTTGAAGGTCACACCGATCGACCCGTAGTGCTTGCGTACCTCGCCGCCGCATTCGGGGCACTCGGTGAGCGCGGCATCCGAGAACGACTGCACGGCATCGAAACGGTGGCCGCACTGCTTGCAGGCATAGGAGTAGGTGGGCATGAGCGTCCTTCGGGTGTTCAGGAGGTGTGGGCGACGAGCGGCAGCGTACGCGTGGGGGTGACCACACCCGTCACGGGCTGGTCGTGCACGTCGCGCGGCACGTCGTCGATGAGTTCGGTGTCGAAGATGACCGCGTACACCGGGGGGCACTTCTCCATCGAGCCGAGGGTCTTGTCGAAGTAGCCGCGCCCCCAGCCGAGGCGCATGCCCTGGTGATCCACGGCGGCCGCCGGGATGATCAGCAGGTCGACGTCGTTGACCGCGATCGGTCCCAGGACGTCTCCGACCGGCTCGGGGACGCCGAACAACCCCTCGGTGATCTCGGTGTCGGCGGTGGCGACGCTCCAGTCGAGAAGACCGTCTTCGCGGGTGATCGGAAGGAGCACCCGGATGCCGCGATCCACGGCCGCGCGCACGAAGGCGTGGGTGCCGGGCTCGGTGGGCGTCGACAGGAAGCACGAGATGCTGCGGGCTCCGAGACGCGCGACGAGGGCGTCGAGTTGCTCTGTGACGCCGGCCTCGGCCACCTCGCGCGCGTGCGCCGAGATGGTCTGGCGGCGTTCGCGCAGATCGGCGCGCAGTGCGCGCTTGGCCTGCTCGATACGATCCGGCATGCGATAAGTCTAGGGGCGGGCGCGTTGCCGCCGGTGGCGCAGGACACCGCTAGGGTATGCCCATGCCTCACAAGCCCTTCAAAGCCGTCATTCCGGCCGCCGGACTCGGCACGCGCTTCCTTCCTGCCACGAAGGCGATGCCCAAAGAAATGCTGCCGGTCGTCGACAAACCGGCCATTCAGTACGTCGTCGAAGAAGCGACGGGCGCCGGCATTGAAGACGTGCTCATCATCATCGGCCGCAACAAGAACAACATCGCGAACCACTTCGACTCCATGCCCGAGCTCGAGGCGAAGCTGCGCGAGAAGGGCGACGACGACAAGCTCGCCAAGGTCGAGCACTCGTCCGACCTCGCCGACATCCACATGGTCCGCCAGGGCGAGCCCAAGGGCCTCGGCCACGCTGTGCTGCGCGCCCGCAGCCACGTGGGTGACCACCCCTTCGCCGTCCTGCTGGGCGACGACCTCATCGACGAGCGCGACCCGCTGCTCACCAAGATGATGGAGGAGTACGACAAGCGTGGCAGCGCCACCGTCATCGCGCTGATGGAGGTCGACCCCGCCCACATCCACCTCTACGGTGTGGCGGCGGTCGAGGCGACCGACGAAGAAGACGTGGTCAAGGTCACGCAGCTCGTCGAGAAGCCCAAGGCCGAAGACGCCCCCTCGAACCTCGCGATCATCGGTCGCTACGTGCTCGGCCCCGACGTCTTCGACATCCTCGAGCGCACCGAGCCGGGCAAGGGCGGCGAGATCCAGCTGACCGACGCTCTCGAAGAGCTCGCGAACGGTGGCGGCGACGGCGGCGGCGTCTACGGCGTCGTGTTCCGCGGGCGCCGTTACGACACGGGCGACCGCGTCGACTACATCAAGGCGATCGTGCAGCTCGCGGCCGACCGCGACGACCTCGGTCCCGCCCTCCGCCCGTGGTTCAAGGAGTTCGCGCAGGGTCTCTGACCCCGCAGGATGCCATGGATCTGTCCGTCCCGCGGCGGCACGGCGACGTGTCGATCCGTCTCATCCGCAACCGCGATGCGCGCGTCCTCCAGCAGCAGCTGATCGACAACCGCTCGTGGTTGAAGCGGTGGGAGGCGACCAGTCCCGACGGCCCCGTGTCGTTCGACATGCGCCTCGGCATCCGTCGTCTTCTGCAGCAGTACCGTGACGGCGTCGGCGTCCCCTTCGTGATGGCGTGGGACGACGACGTCGCCGGGCAGCTGAACGTGTGGGGTGTCTCGCGGGGGTCGCTGGCGTCGGCGACCATCGGCTACTGGGTGGCGGAGGAGTTCGCCGGCCGCAACATCACGACGATCGGCGTCGCCATGGCGACCGACGTGTGCTTCACCGAGCTGAACCTGCACCGCGTCGAGATCTGCATCCGACCCGAGAACCACGCGAGCCTGCGCGTGGTCGAGAAGCTCGGGTTCCGCTACGAGGGACTGCGGCGCAAGTACATCCACATCGACGGCGACTGGCGCGACCACTACGCCTTCGCCCTGGTGCGCGAAGAGGTGCCGTACGGCGTCCTCGACCGGTTCGTGCGGGGCCAGGTGCCGCCCGACGCGGCGCGCGTTCCCCCGGCCGACCGGCTCTGAACGACCTCTCTTCCGTCCTTCTCGCTCCCTCGGCGAAAGTCTCGTCACGACACGCCGGGGGATGCCGAGGTGTGATCTCCCGGTGACCTACCTTTATGGCATGGGTGGGCAGGTTCTCAGCGGCGGCGTGATCTTCTTCGTCGCGGTCGCGCTCTGGCTCGTGTACCTGCTCCCGTCGTGGCAGAGCCGTCATCGCTTCACCTCCGCCGAGCGCAACGCGGTGCGCCTCAATCAGGCCCTCCGCGTGCTCGCCGAGACCGCCGAGACGCCCCGTGAGGTCCGTCTCGAACTGACGACTCGTACCGCGTACCAGCAGCAGAAGCTCGCCCGACAGATTCAGGCCGAGAAAGCGCAGACCGAGCTGGCCGCAGCGAAGGCCCGACTCGAGGTCGCTCGCCTCGAGAGCGCCCGCGACCGCGATGTCGTGAAGGAGCAGCGCGCGGCCGCCGTCGACCTCGCTCGCGCCGAGCGCGCCGCCGCCGTCGAGGTCGCCCGCGCCGAACGCGCCGCGGCCCTCGAGAAGACCCGCGCAGAGCAGGCCGCCGCCGTCGAGCGCGCGCACGCCGAGCGTGCCGCCGCCATCGCCCGGCCCGAGGCGCGTCGCGCGCGCGCCCGCCGCCGCTTCCGTCTCGGCGTCACCACCGTCGCTCTTGCCGGCCTCGCTTCTGCCCTCGCCGGTCTCGGACCGGTGATCGCCGGGGGAGCGCCCGCGCTGCTCATTGCCGGGTCGGTCGTGGTTCTGGCATCCCTCATCGTTCTGCGCCGCATCTCGGTCGTCGCGGCGCGCACGGCGTCGCCGACCGTGGTCGCGGCCGCGGTGACGCGCACCGTCGCCGCCGAGGTGCAGGACGTCGCGCTGGTGCCCGAGCCGCGCCCCACCTGGACGCCGCGCGAGCTGCCGCGTCCGCTGGTCGCGTCGGCAGGCTCTCGCGCCGCCGCCGTGGTCGACGAGCAGATCGCCCGCGAGGCACTGCGCGCCGCCGCTCGCGAAGAGGCCGCTCGCGAGCTCGCCGCCGAGCAGGCGCCCACCCCGATCGAGACGGCTCGTCCGGCCGCTGTCGCCCCCGCTCCGTCGCCGTACGCCGCCATGGGGTACGTGGACGACTCCGAGATCCAGGACCACGTGCAGCGGCTGCTGACGCGTCGCGCGTCGGGGGAGTAACCGCTTCGCTGTGACCCCTGTGTGCCCCGTGCCTGGGGGTCGCCTTCTCCGGCTCTGGCGGCAATCCGTCGGCATACGTCTCGCGGTATACGACGGATGCCAGGTGCCCACCCCGCGTCAAGGTGGGCGCGTGCGACGTGATAGTGTTGACGAGGTTTCCGGGCCTGTGGCGCAGTTGGTAGCGCGCCTCGTTCGCATCGAGGAGGTCAGGGGTTCGAATCCCCTCAGGTCCACCACAGAAAGCCCCCGCGTTGGCGGGGGCTTTCGTCGTCTCCTGAGACGCGACGTGCTCGGGCTGAGCGCAGCAGAGTCGGATGCGCGCAGCGGAATCGGACGAACCGAGCCCAGGCATCCGACTTTGGTGCGATTCTCCGATTCTCGAGCGAATGGATGTCCGGACCCGCCTCCGCTGCTCACGGTGATCAGTCACCCTCGCCCCCGTCACGAGGGGGGAGTCCGCGCCGAGACCGGCGCACGGCATCCCGCCTCAGGCGCCCTTGAAGGTCCGCAGCTGCGCGAGCAGCCTCGGCCCGCTCGCGTCGAAGCGCGTGCCGCCGATGAGCACCCCGCCCGCGAAGACCACCGCGCCCCACACGAGTCCGATCGCGAGCGACACCCACCCGGCGCCCGTCACTCCCGCGAAGATCGCGAGGACGGCCGCGATGACGGCGGGCAGCGCCAGGACGGCGACGAGGGCCCAGCAGAGGAAGAACGCCAGGAACATCGTGAACGTGGAGCCGGGCACTCGCTTGAAGGGCGAATCGCCGGGGGCGGGCGTCGGCACCACGAGGAGGGCCGAGCTGACGGCGCTCACACCGAGCCCCACGAGCGTGAGTCCCATCGAGCCGCCGACGACGGCGGGAAGGAGCTGCCATTTGCCGGCGATCGCCAGTGTCACCACGTCGGCCAGCAGCACGAGCGGCACGCTCACGGTCGCCGAGCCCAGCATTCTGCCGAGGCGATCGGCGCGCCCCCGGATGCCGGTCTGCAGCACCGTGGCGAAGGCGGTGCCGTCGTACGAGACGTCGGTGTAGGCCAGGATGCCGGCGAAGAACCCCACCAGCAGGCCCGAGGCGGCGAAGAACGGCCCGTCGATGTCGCCGCGCGAGTAGACCAGCACGAGGACGGGAGCGAAGGGGATCAGCAGCAGCTGACGCAGGTAGCGGAAGTCGCGCGTCCACGAGGTGAGCGAGCGCGCCCAAGTGGCGCCGACGGGGTTCGACGGCATGACGCCGAACCAGCCGAGCGACCCGGATCGGCGACGGGTGGCCGTGCGGGCGGGAGGACCGACGACGGATGCCGACAGGCTCCGCCGCCAGAGCCACCACAGCACCGCGAGGGTGACGACGGCGATCACGAGCTTCAGCACCCCCGTGATCCAGGCGCCCGCGGCGAGGTCTCCGGGCACCGCCCACGCGGCGGCAATCGGCGTCCACGACAGACCCGTGACGAGGGCCTGCAGCTGCAGCCCCTGCTCGCTCGCCGAGACCAGAGCGCCGGTGATGCCGATGAAGATCGGGCTCGCGAAGATGACGAGGACGAAGCCGACGAGGCCGATGATCTCGCGGGTGCGGCGGCCCCCGCCGATGCCGGCGGCGAGGGCGGCCACCGCGCGCGAGGCGACGACGCAGATCACGACGCCGAGGGGCACGCACACGAGCGCGGCGACGGCCGCGACCGGGTACCGCGCCCACACCAGGAACACGGCGAGCGAACCGATCGCGGTCGTGATGCCCGGCACCCCCGTGAGCCCTCCCGCGGTGATGGCGACCATCATCTGCCGCGTCGTCATCGGGAACGGCGCGAGCTTGGCGGGGTCGAGCGTCGTGTCGAGCCCCGCGGCGAAGATCGGGCCCACGACCCACCCGAGGGTGAGCAGCGCCCCCGCGGCCGTGACCACGGACCGAGCGATGTCGAGGTCGAGCGTGCCGACGAAGAAGAGGCCGACGCCCGCGAGCAGCAGCATCCACAGCGCGCCGATGACACCGAAGATGAAGCCGACCATCTGCAGGGGGCTCCGCACCAGGGTGTTGCCCAGGACGCGGAACCGGATCCTCAGGACTGTCGCAACCACTGCGGCCCCTCCGCGTGGTGACGGCCGCCCACCAGCTCGACGAAGCGGTCCTGCAACGTCTGGGTGCCGCGCACCTGATCGACGGTCCCGGATGCCAGCAATCGGCCCTGCGCGATCACCGCGACGTGGTCGCACATGCGCTGCACGAGGTCCATCGAGTGGCTCGAGACGATGACCGTGCCGCCCGAGGCGGTGTAGCCGCGGAGGATGTCCTCGATGTTGGCGGCCGAGACGGGGTCGACCGATTCGAACGGCTCGTCGAGAACGAGCAGTCGCGGGGCGTGCACGAGGGCGCAGGCGAGGGCGACCTTCTTGGTCATGCCCGCGGAGTAGTCGATGACGGGGGTGCCGGCCGCTTCCGTCAGATCCATGATGCGCAGCAGGTCGGCGGTGCGCGCGCCCACCTCGTCGCGTGAAAGCCCGAACATCATGCCCGTGTACGTCACGAGCTGCTCTCCGGTGAGCCGGTCGAAGAGGCGCACGCCGTCGGCGAGGTTGCCGATGAGTCTCTTCGCCTCGACCGGGTGGGTCCAGACGTCCACTCCGTGGATGCGGGCGGTGCCGGCATCCGGTCTCAACAGTCCCGTCGCCATCGACAGCGTCGTGGTCTTGCCCGCGCCGTTCGGCCCGACCAGGCCGTAGAACGATCCGGTGGGGACGGTGAGGTCGAGACCGGCCACCGCGACCTTCTGCCCGAAGTGCTTCGCCAGACCCGCCAGCTGCATCGCCGGAAGCGAGTCGCTCGAGGCGGGCGGTGCGACCGCCTGGGGCAGAGCGGACGGCTGCGGGGCGTCACGAGGAATGTCGGTCACGTCCCGAACCTATCGGCGGTCGCCGGGGCATTCCCAGCCCCGCCGCGGAACTCTTCGTTCTCAGTACCGGATGGCGTCGATGACCTTCACCCGCACGGCGACGAGGGCGGGAAGAAGCCCCGCTATCGCTCCGACCGCGGTCGCCGCCACGAGGCCGGTGATCGCCGCGTCGACGGGGAACGGGGGGAAGTCGCTCACCATGCCCTGCCCGATGACCTCGCGCATCGCGGGGGACTGCACGACGAGGATCGACACGATCACCCCGACCGCTCCGGCCACGACCGTCGCCACCACGCTCTCCATCATCACGGCGAAGAACACCCGGCCCGCCGTGGCGCCGAAACTGCGACGGATGCCGATCTCGCGCACGCGCTGCTTCACGGTGACCAGAGCAATGTTGACCAACCCCAGGGCGCCGAGCAGCAGCACCAGCACGGCGATGCCGGTGACGACCAGCTTCGTCACGAGGAACGGATCGTTCCCGTACGTCGCCCAGTCGTTGCGCGCGACATCGACGGACACGTTGTCGCCCAGGGCCGCCGCGAGGTCGCGTTTGACGACCGCCGTCAGCGCGTCGGAGATCTCGGGCGGCACCCACATCTCGTACTGCGTCTGAGGCGCCCCCTGCCCATACGGATCGGTGGCCGCGGCTCCCGCGCCGCGCTCGCCGGTGGCGGCGTCCTGCATCGCGCTGAGGTGATCCGCGAGCATGAACATCGTCGGCTGGGTCTCCCACGTCGACGCGGGAACCACGCCCACGACGACGGCTGTCGTGCCTCCCGCGGGGATCCCCGACGCCGCGTTCGGCACGCCCTGTCCGCCGAGCGCCACCACCGGGTTGCTCGAGAGGGGCGGATTCCCCATCCGGTCCCAGAACACGCTGTTGACGATGAGGCGCGGGGCGAGCTGCTGGGCATCGAGAGGGGTGAACCACCCGCCCTCGGCCATCTGCACCCGGTGCATCTCGCCGTAGGGCTGGTCGACCGCCTGCGTCATGACCTGCACGGCCCCGTCGGGGAACGGCACCAGCTGCGACACGTTCTGCACGCGGGTGGCGAAAGACACCTGGTACCTGTCGAGGACATCGGTCCAGGCGGCATCCACCGTCTTCGCATCGAGGGTCCCGCCGTCGGTGCGGTAGGCCGAGACGAGCAGAGTCGCGGGTCGGCCGGACGAACGCTCGCTGAGTTCCTGATTGGCCTGCTGCACGATGGCGCCGAGCGCGACCACCGTGGTGAGGGAGCACACGGCGACGGCGACCCCCACGAGCGAGAGGAGGACCCGGGTGCGGTGAACCCGGACCTCTTGCCAGGCCTCGAGCAGTGAGCCGACGAGAGCGGTCAAGGCGCGCATCAGGCGTCGCTCCGTTCGGCGTCGTCGATTCCCAGCTCAGCCAGGATGCCGGTGGGCTCCTGCTCCGGCGGCGCCGCCTCGCGGCGGTCGCGACGCGTGATCGGCTCGAGCGTCGGGTCGTCCACGGCCGTGAGGACCCCGCGATCGAGGCGGAAATGACGGCGGGCGCGGCGGGCGATCGTGGGGTCGTGCGTGATGATCACCTGGGCGGCCCCGGTGCGCTCGGCGACGTCGTCGATGAGTTCCATGACGCTCTGGCCCGTGTCGAGGTCGAGGGCGCCGGTCGGTTCGTCGGCGAGGATGAGCCGAGGGCCGCGGACGAGGGAGCGGGCGATCGCCACGCGCTGCTGCTCACCGCCCGACAGGCGGTCGGGCAGGCTGCTCATCCGGTGCTCGAGACCCACGAGGGCGAGCATCTCGGCGGCGATACTCCTGCGTCGCCAGAAGGTGCGTCCCGTGGCGTACAGCAGGGGCATGGTGACGTTCTCGAGCGCCGTGCGCCCGGGCAGCAGGTTGAACTGCTGGAAGACGAAGCCGATCGCCGCGCCGCGCAGCCGGTCGCGCTGGGCCGCGGAGTACTCCTTCACGGGGCGGTCGTCGAAGGTGATCTCCCCGCTCGTGGGCTTATCGAGCAGGCCGAGCATGTTCAGCAGGGTCGACTTCCCCGACCCCGAGCGCCCGACGATGGAGACGTGGTCGCCGGGCTCGATCACGAGCTCCACACCGTTCAGAATCGTCAGGGCGGGCTGGTCCTGCGGGAGCACCGTCCGGGTGACCTCGCGAAGAGCGAGCAGGCTCACGAGGCCGCGGCCGGATCGCAGAACATGGAGCCGTCGGGGTACACGGTGCACCCCTCGTCGACCGTCGCCATCGCCCCGGGCGCGAACTCGAGGATCTCTTCGCCCTCGGCCAGGCCGTCGGTGATCTGCACCTGCGTGCCGTCGGTGAGACCGAGGGCGACCGCGCGCTCGGCGGTGGTGCCGTCGGGGCTCGACACCCACACGGTGCCGCTCTGCGCCGCACCGCGGACGGCGGTGGTCGGGACGAGGAGGACGCCCTCGGCGCGACCGCCGGCGAGGGTCATCTCGGCCGCGAGGCCCGAGAAGACGGTGACGTCGCCCGGAACCGTGCAGGTCGCCGTCGTACCGGATGCGGTGGTCCCGGCGCCGCTCGTGCCCGCGCCGCCGCCGGTCGCGGGGGAGTCTCCGCCGGTGCTGCCGGCCAGGGGCGTCGTGATGCGGAGGTTGGTGCAGGTGAAGGCGGCGGGGCCGCCCGTGATCGTGACCGAGGCCTCGGTCGGCCGGTTCAGCAGACGGTACTGCTGCGCCGGCTCGAGGGTGCCGCTCACCGAGAACGTCGGCGGGGCCACGGCGCCGGCGGTGGCTCCGATCGTGACGTCCTGCCCCGCGATCACCGCGAGCGAGCTCAGTGTTCCCGCCGCGGGCGCCGTGACGTCGACGTAGCGGAAGATCACCGGCTTCGGCTTGCCCTCGGCATCCACGCTGTCGGCGGGATCGCGCTCGATCGGCACCTTGACGTTGAAGACGATGTCGCCCTCGGCGACGCTCGCACCCTCGGCGACGAAGATCTTGTTCACGGTTCCGGCCGCCGTCGACTTCATCGGCAGGGCCGCATCGGCGGTCACCGTCGCCTTGATGACCACGTCGTTCGTGATGGTGCCGAGGGTGGCGACCGTGCGCGGCTCCACGATCGCGCCGGTGGGTTGCGCCGGCGCCGCATCGGCCGGCCGATCCGGGAAGAACGCCAGCTTGATCAGCGCCGCCGCCACGAGGGCGACCAGAAGAATGCGCAGAATCGGAAAGACCCACGTGCGTGCGATCCCCATGAAACCCCCCGGAACAGAATCGTCGTCGAACGTCCTCACCCTAGGGGGTGGGGTGTATCGCCGAGATATCGTCCGGGCGCAGTTCAGTGTGGGTCTGCGGCGTTGAGCTGTCGCACCGTCTCGGCGTAGCGCCCCTCGGCTTCGGCCCGGCGCAGGAACGCGAGACGCTCCACCTGCACTTCGGTCACGTCGGGCTGATCGCGCAGGATCGACATGACCTCATCCGCGAATTCATCCAAATTCATGGCGAACGAGCTCTCGCGCTGCCCGGGCAGCAGGTCGGTGGCGACCGACGGCGGTTCCAGTTCGAGCACCGAGACGCTCGTCCCCTCGAGCTGCAGTCGGAGCGACTCGCTGAAGAGGTGGATCGCGGCCTTCGTCGCGTTGTAGGTGGGGGTCGCGCGCAGCGGCACGAACGCCAGACCCGACGAGACGGTCATGATCGTGGCATCCGGTCGGCTCTGCAGGTGGGGGAGCAGGTGCGCGATGAGCCGCAGAGGGCCGAGCACGTTGGTGACGACGGTCTCTTCCGCGGATGCCAGAACCGCGGCGCCCGCGGTCCAGTCCTCGACGCGCATGATCCCCGCCATCGCGATGACGACGTTCAGGTCGGGGTAGCGGCGAACGACCTCCGCGCTCGCCGCGCGGATCGACTCGGCGTCGGCGGTGTCGATGAGCACGGTGTCGAACCCACCCGCGGCTGCGACCTCGTCGAGACGCTCCCGGCGTCGGCCGCCGACGATGACGGTGTTGCCGGCGTCGCGGAGTCGTTCGGCCAGGGCCAGGCCGATCCCGCTCGTGGCGCCGGGGAGGAAGACGGTGTTGCCGGTGATGTCCATGAGCCCAGTCTCGGACGCCGCGTGCGCGATGACCAGGGCGTGGCCATCGGGGGATCGCCGGTACCTGGATAACGACGGATGCCACGACCCCGAGCGTTCTGAGAACGACGGAGACGTGGCATCCGGTGCCTGCTCTCTTACTCCTTCGGCGGCGAGACCACGTTCGGCTTCGTCCCCTCGAGCGGAGCGCCCGTGCCGACGCGGGCGTGGCTGCGCGAGTAGGCGAAGTAGATCGCGAAGCCGAGAGCCAACCAGATGAGGAACCGCAGCCATGTCTCCACCGAGAGGTTGAGCATGAGGTAGGTGCAGATGAGCGCCGAGAGGATCGGCAGCACGGGGCTCCACGGCACGCGGAAGCCGCGTTTGAGGTCGGGGCGCTTGCGGCGCAGCACGATCACGCCGATCGAGACGAGAACGAACGCGGAGAGGGTTCCGATGTTGACCATCTCTTCCAGCACGCCGATGGGCGTGACGCCGGCCACGATCGCGACGATCACGGTGACGAGGATCGAGATGACCCACGGGGTGCGGAAACGCGGGTGCACCTTCGCGAGCGCCCCGGGGAGCAGGCGGTCGCGCGACATCGCGAAGATGATGCGGGTCGCCCCGATCATCAGCGTCAGCACCACGGTCGTCAGACCGGCGACCGCGCCCGCGGCGATGACCGTCGCCATCCACGTCTGACCGTGGAACGCGAAGGCGTTCGCGAGGGCCGCCGAGGGGTTCAGCTCGGAGTAGGGCACCATGCCGGTGACGACGATCGCCACGGCGCAGTAGAGGATCGTGCAGATGATCAGCGAGGCGATGATGCCGATCGGCAGATCGCGCTGGGGGCGCTTGGTCTCTTCCGCCGTCGTCGCCACGACGTCGAAGCCGATGTAGGCGAAGAACACCAGGGCCGCACCGGCCAGGATTCCCCCCACGCCGAAAGTGGCGGGCTGCAAGCCCGAGAGGAATTGCAGGAGGGGCTGCGTGAGGCCCGACGCCGATTCGGTCGGCACGGATGCCGGCACGAAGGGGCTGTAGTTGGCCGGATTGATGAACAGGATGCCGGCGATGATGACGAACAGCACGATGAAGAGCTTCACCGCCACGAGCACGAGGTTCACCCGCAGGGACTCCTTGATGCCGAGGGTCATGAGCCCGCCGAGCACCAGGACGAGCAGGATCGCCGGCAGGTCCACGACCCCGCCGTACGAGACCTCGGGTGGGAGGATGATTCCGAGCTGCTGTAGGAAGGTGCCGAGATACGCGCTCCATCCCTGTGCCACGACGCTCGCGCCGAGGAACATCTCGAGGATGAGATCCCACCCGATGATCCACGCGAACAATTCGCCCAGGGAGGCGTACGAGAACGTGTAGGCCGACCCGGAAACGGGCACCGTCGAGGCGAACTCGGCGTAACACATGGCCGCGAGACCGCAGGCGATCGCGGCGATGATGAAGCTGATGACCACGGCGGGGCCGGCGACGTCATGGGCCGCGCGACCGGTCAGGGTGAAGATGCCCGCGCCGATCACGACGCCGACGCCGAAGACGGTCAGATCGACGGCGCTCAGGGATTTCTTGAGGCGGAACTCCGGCTCATCGGTATCGGCGATGGACTGCTCCACCGACTTGGTACGGAAAAGGCTCACGCGACGCTTCCTCTGTCTCGAGTGATGTCCTGGGAGCGAACACCACCCGTGGAGGATAGTCCCCCGATGGGCACCCTGCCTATCCGATCGACGGGCTGGACGGCGCCACTTTTATCAGAGATGACTTATGCGGGAAATTCATCGAATGCGGGTGTAAGGTTTTTCGTATTATGGCTATGAAGCACATCACGCACCTCGTCGACGACCTCGACGGCTCCGTTCTCGAAGACGGACAGGGAAAGCAGATCACCTTCTCCGTCGAAGGTCGCGCTTACGAGATCGACCTCTCCGACCGCAATGCGGACAAGTTCTACTCGGCCATTGCGCCGTTCGTGGACGCGGCCCGTTCGGTGTCCCGCGGTAATTCGTCCGCGCGTCGGCCCCGCGCCGCCGCTCGCCGCTCGAACGACGTCGATCTCGGCGCCGTACGCGAATGGGCTCGCGCGAACGGACACACCGTGAGCGACCGTGGCCGAGTTCCCGCGACGATTCTCGACGCGTACGCCGAGGCGAATTCCTGACTTTCGGTCCCTATCCTCTCGGCCGGGTGCGCAGGCACCGGCCGAGAGGATTTCGGTGTGTCCGCCCCGTCGTCGGTGGCGTGCGGATGGCGCGGAGAAACGCGGATCGCGTCCTCTGGCGCCGGGGCCGGTGAAAGCGGGTGCGTCGACGGGTGAATTCCGCCCGCTTTGCCCGGAATGCACCCGGTCGGCGGCATATGGTCACGGCATGGCGAAAAAGCACATCACGCAGACGATCGACGATCTCGACGGATCGGTCATCGAAGACGGAACGACCCTGACCTTCTCTTTGGAGGGCCGTTCCTACGAAATTGATCTGTCTGTCGACAACGCCGAGAAGCTCCGCGATGCCTTTCGGCCGTTCATTTCCGCGGCTCGGGTGATCGGGTCTGCTCCGACGATCCCTCGCCGCACCCCGCGGGGGCGCGCCATTCCCACCCGCGATCTGATCGACGTGCGCGCGTGGGCGCAGAAGAATGGCTACCCGATCAATGATCGGGGCCGCATTTCCGGCACTGTTCTCGCGGCCTACGACGCCGCGCACTGACCTTTCCCACAACAAAGAACCGGATGCCCCGATCGGTGGCATCCGGTTCTTTTTCTTTCTCGCGGTGAGCTAGACGAGCGCGGTGCGCCCCGCGCCCGCGGCGAGTCGCTCGGCGGCGAGCCCCTCCGCGGCGGCGAGCGGGGTCACGCCGCGGCTCGCGGCTTCGTCGAAGACGCGGCGAACGGTGTCGCCGATCCCGGCGACCCGGCCCATGATGTCGTCGAGGCTGCCGCGCTCCTTGGCCACCAGGTCGAGGTAGATGACCCCTCCGGCGTTGACCACGAAGTCGGGCGCGTAGAGGATGCCGCGGGCGGCGAGCCGATCGGCGCCGGAGCGGTCGGCCAGCGGGTTGTTCGCGGGGCCGCACACGGCGCGGGCGTCGAGGGCGTCGATCACGTCGTCGGTGAGGACACCGCCGATACCGGCGGGGACGAAGACGTCGGCGGGGATGAGGTGCGCCTCGCTCGGCTCGACCCAGGACGCGCCGAGCTCGGCGGCGAGGGCACGCTTGGCGGGGTTCACGTCGGTGACGGTCAGGACGGCGCTCTCGGCGGCCAGACGCTCGGCGAGGCGCCCGCCGACCTGCCCGAGACCGGCGATCGTGACGCGCCGACCCGCGACGTCACCCGTGCCGACGGCGCGCTCGAGGGTCGCGACGAGGGAGGCGTAGACGCCGAGGCTCGTCGGACCGGCGGGCTCGCCCGAGCCGCCTACGGTGTCGGGCAGGCCCACGACGTGCGGGGTGCGCTCGCTGACGACGAGCATGTCGTCGGTCGTCGAGCCCACGTCTTCGGCGGTGCGGTACAGGCCGCCGAGGCTGTCGACGGCGTCGCCGAGGTCGAGGAAGGCGGCTCGTCGCCGGTCGGCGTCGAGCACGGTCCCCTCGGGGAGGCCGATGACGGACTTCCCGCCTCCCGCGTCGAGACCGGCCGCGGCGTTCTTCAGCGTCATCGCCGCCGAGAGACGGAGAGCGTCGCCGAGCGCGTCGGTCCATGAGGGGTAGGTCCACAGGCGCGCACCGCCGAGAGCGGGGCCGAGGACGGAGGAGTGCAGAGCCACGGCGACGAGCAGACCGCTGCGTCGCCCCGTGATCACCTCCACGCGTTCGTGCGTGAAATCGGGCAGGGGCAGAGCGTTGGTCATCGCGTTCCTTGTCGTCGGCCGCCTTGTGGGCAGCGCTTCTCGGAGGCCGCGGCGTTGCGGCATCCGGAGTCCATTCTGACGGCTCGCTCCATGCTGCGCGAGCGAGGGCGCGGCGTGCCGGCAGGAAGCGCGGGAACCGCGCGATCCGGGGCAGGGCGCCCCGCGCGGGCCGCCTTATGCTGACGGCATGACCGACGCTCTCCCCGCCCGCAGCCGTCTCGTCGCCGCGTCCCTGGACGCAGCGGGAATCGACGGTCGGATCGTCGTGCTCCCCGATGCCGCATCCACCGCGGTCCTCGCGGCTGCAGCCCTGGGGGTCGACGTCGGGGCCATCGCGAACAGCCTCGTGTTCTGGAGCGACGACGAACCCCTGCTCGTCATGACCAGCGGCGCACACCGCGTCGATACGACGGCTCTGGCCGAGCGGCTCGGACGCGGCGGCATCCGTCGTGCCACCCCCGATCAGGTGTTGACCGCCACCGGGCAGCCCATCGGGGGAGTGGCCCCCACCGGGCACCCGCAACCACTGACCACGGTCGTCGACGAGGATCTCGCCGCGTTCCCCGAGATCTGGGCCGCGGGCGGCACCCCGCATACCGTCTTCCCGCTGACCTTCGCCGAGCTGGTGCGGCTGACCGGCGGCACGGTCACGCGGGTGGCGTGAGGTCGCGCGGCCGGCCGGCTGGGGCCCGGGGCCATTTCTGGTGCCCCGCCGCGGAGGGGGCGCGGGGGCGGCGACGATCGGACCGCCACCCCCGGCGGGCTCACTCCCCGGGGGCGGGCCCGAGCGCGGTCAGGCACACCACCGCGGCGGCTGCTGACCACGCCTGGGGCCGGCACGCGGCCGGGTAGGGCGTGGGCACGGACGAGTGTGAGCGCGGATCGCCGGCGTGGAGCTCGGGAACGCGGTATCCGAAGCCCTCGGCGGCATCCATCAGCCCCTCCACCACCGCCCGCGCCGACGCGACGAGTCCCGCGCGCAGCATGCCGTGCGCCGCAATCGCGGTGTCGTGCACCCAGACACTGCCTCCGTGGTACGACAGGGGCCAGTATCCGGCGGCATCCGTCGACATCGTACGGATGCCGAAGCCGCTCGACATGCTCTCGCTGAGCAGCAGCGAGGCGACGTGCACCTCTTCGTCGGGAGAGAGGATGCCGGTGCCGAGGAGATGTCCGATGTTGCTGGTGAGCGTGTCGACGGGGCGCTTGTCGCGGTCGAGCGCGATCGCCGGGTACCGCCCCTCGGGCGTCTCGACCCAGTACGTCGAGGCGAAACGCGTCTTGAGGTCGGCAGCCCAGGCGCGCCAGAACGAGATGTCGTCGGCATCCGCGCCTCCTCCGAAACGCTCGAGCAGGTCGGCGCCGGCGAGAGCCGCCTCGTAGGCGTAGGCCTGCACTTCGCAGAGAGCGATCGGTCCCTCGGCGAGGCTGCCGTCGCGCCATTGGACCGAGTCGCCGGAGTCTTTCCACCCCTGATTCGACAGGCCCGTGCCGAGGCGGTCGATGTAGTCAAGGAAGCCGTCGCCGTCGCTGTCGCCGTAGTCGCGAATCCAGCCGAGCGCCCGGCGGAGCGCGGGCAGCAGCTCGCGCACCTCGCCGTCGGGCATGCCGGCGCGGTGGGCATCGGCCAGCAGACAGATCCACAGCGGCGTGGAGTCGACGCTGCCGTAGTACTTCGGCGGCAGCACGATTCCCTCACCCGGCATCTCGAGCGCGGAAGCACGCAGTTCGTGCAGGATCTTGCCCGGCTCCTGCGCCGTCTGCGCGTCGTCGTCGGTCCCCTGCAGGCGCGCGAGGACGCGGAGAGTGGATGCCGCGATCTCACGGTCCACCGGAAGGGCGAGGCGCGCGGCCCAGATGGAGTCGCGTCCGAACAGGGTGAAGAACCACGGCGCCCCGGCGGCGAAGAATTCGTCGCGCGGGTGCTCGGGAAGCACCAGACGCAAAGCGTCGAGATCGTCGAGGGCTGTCCGCAGCCACCGCGACAGGCGCGGGTCGGGAGCTGTGGCAGCGACGCCCGCGGCATCCCATCGGGCGGGTGCGGTGGCGGAGCCCACGACGAGGGTGTCGTCGCGCAGCCTGAGCGACCAGCCGACCTCGACCTCGCCGAACGCGGGCACCTCGACGCTCCATGTGGCGACCACGCCGTCGACACCGGATGCCACCCGGGCCCCGGGAGCGACCAGTTCGAGCCCCTGCGCTCCGGCGTCGACGCGGGCACCAGCCCCGTCGATCGTGACGTCGGCACGGCGAGGGAGCGCGTGACCGGACTTCACCTCGTGCAACTGCGCGAATTCGGGCTCGACCCGCAGGCGCAATGTGGCGCGAACGGGCCGGTCGAGTCGCGAGCGCAGGGTCCACGCCTCGCTGACGACGCCGTCGGCGACCCTCCGATCACGCAGAAGCCGCACCTTGGGGTCGGGGGTGGTGTCGTCGATCCCGCGGAGGAGTCCGCCGAAGACCACGCGCGATGCTCCGTCAGGAGCGGTCGAGATCCACTCGATCGTGGAGTCGTCGCACGACAGGGTCAGTGCCCGGACGTGCCGCACGTCGCCGTGGTAGAGGCCGTGCACGGCCGCGGGGCCGATGTCGCCCGTGGTGTCGGACCAGACCTGGGTCGGGGCACGTAGCACGATGAGGGCGTCGTTCAGCAGCGGTTGCAGGGGAGCCGAGGCGACGGCGGTCGCGGCGGGCGAGGTGGTCGTGGGGGCGGTGGTCATTCTTTGACGGCTCCTTCGCTGGCGTTCATGATGCGTCGCTGGAAGACGAAGAACACCACGGCGACCGGGATCGTCATGATGGCTGCTGCCGCGAGCTTGAGGGGGAACTGACTGCCCTGACTGAGCTGACCGCTCGCGAGCGAGGCGACGCCTTTGGTGAGGGTGGTGAGTTCGGGCGACTGGGTGGAGATGACGAAATGGCTGAGCTCGTTCCACGAGCCCTGGAACGACAGGATCACGATGGTGATCAGGGCGGGCCGCGCCATCGGCAGCACGACCGACCAGAAGATGCGGAACGTGCCCGCACCGTCGATGCGCGCTTGCTCTTCGACGGACGGCGGGATCGACTCGAAGAAGTTCTTCATGATGAAGACCCCCGCGGCATCGACCAGCAGCGGCAGGATCATGCCGGCGTAGGAGTCGTAGATGCCGAGCTGGTTGATCACGAGGAACTTCGGGATGAGCAGCACGACGGTAGGAACCGCCATGACCGCGATGAGTCCGGCGAAGACGAGACCGCGCCCCCGGAACTGCAGCCGCGCGAGCGCGTACCCGGCGAGCGAGTTGAAGAACACGCGCCCCGCGGTGACGAAGACGGTCACCACGACGGAATTGCCGAACCACACGGGGAAGTCGGAGTTGAGGAACAACCGTTCGTACGCCGCCCACGTGAAAGGCTGCGGCGCGAGCGAGATCGGGTCGGCGGCCGCTGCGGCATCCGTCTTGAACGACGTCGCCACCTGCACGAGGAAGGGGTAGATGTAGATCACGGCGAGCACGATCAGAAGGGCGTAGAGGCCGATCTGCCAGCGGAGCGCTTTGCGCGACATGCGGTGCTTCGTCGGCTTCTCGGGTCCGCCGAAGCGCTGTTCGGCGAGGACCGTGGTCTGCGGGGATGAGGTCGCGGTCATCGTCGGCCTGCCTTCGTGGGCACTTCGTATTGGCGGAGTCGTCGCTTCGACACGGGACGATCGCGCAGCACGAACCGCTGCAGGATCGTCAGCGCCACGATGATCACGAACAGCACGAAAGCGATCGCCGCGCCCTGGCCCCACTGCTGAGACAGGAACGCCGAGGAGTAGCTGAGATAGGCGGGGGTGAGTGTCGTCTTGCCCGGGCCGCCCTGGGTGCCCGTGTAGATCTGGTCGAACACCTGCCAGGTGCCGATGAGGCCGAGTGTCAGCACCGTGAACAGCACCGGCTTGAGCTGCGGAAGGGTGACACGCCAGAACCGCTGCCAGCCGTTCGCGCCGTCCATCATCGCGGCTTCCTGGACGTCGCCGCCGATGTTCTGCAGTCCCGCGATGAAGAGCAGCATGAAGGTCCCCGAGGTGGTGAACACGGCCATGAGGATGAAGGCCGACATCGCGACCGAGGGGCCGGCGAGCCAGTCCCACCACGAGACGCCGAGCAGGGTGTTTCCGGTCAGAAAGGCGGGGCCGCTGCTCACCCCGACGGCGCCGAGCAGGTTATGAACGACGCCCGAGGGGTCGCTGAACCAGTTGGGCCCGTTGATGCCGAGCCACGACAGCACCTCGTTGACGGCACCGGATGCCGAGAACAGGAAGAGCCACAGCACCGTGATGGCGACTGAGCTCGTGACCGAGGGGAAGTAGAAGGCCGTGCGGAAGAGCCCCCGGCCGCGAAGGATCGCGCGATTGACCAGCACCGCGAGAAACAGCGACAGCGCCGTCTGAAGAGGCACGACGAGCAGCACGTACCAGGCGTTGTTGCGCAGCGCCGTGCCGAAGTCGCGCTCGGCGAGCCCGCCCCCGGTCGTGACGGCGGCGTAGTTGTCGAGGCCGACGAAGCCGACGTTCGACGAGAAGGGGCTGCCACGCCCGGTCCAGTCGGAGAAGCTCACCCACAGCGCCATGAGCACCGGCACCAGAAGGAAGACTCCGAGGATGAGGAGGACGGGGGCGGTGAACAGCCACCCGGCGGCGGCCTCGCCGCGCCGGATCCCCGAGGAGGGGGAGCCGGCGCGGCGGGGCGCCGAGGTGAGAGCACTCATGAGGGGGCGCTCACTTGACGATTGCCTCGAGGTTGGACTGAGCCGTCTTCAGCAGGGCCTGCGGGTCGCCCGTCTTCAGCGACTCCAGCTGTGCGTTGAAGTCGGTGATGACGTCGGCGGCGCCGGCCATGTTCGGCGGGAACTGCGCGTACTCGGCACCGGCGAGGAAGGCTGAGAGGTCGGGGTTGGCGCTGGTCCACGCGTCGGCGGCAGACTGGATCGAGGGCATCGGGCCGAACGCCTTCGAGAATGCCAGCTGCTGGTCTGTGCTCGTGAGGTATTCCACAAGCGAGCGCGCCTGGGCTTGGTTGCCGCTGTCGGCGGCCATGCCCCAGCAGTTGGTGAACTGCAGTGTGCCCTTGCCACCGGGACCCGCGGGCAGCTCGGCGACCTGATACTTCACGCCCGGGTAGTCGGCCGACATGGCGCCGGCGATCCAGTTGCCCTCGATGACCATCGCGGCCTTCTGGGTGCCGAACGCCTCGCCGCCCCACCCGGCACCCACGTCGGACGCGAATGCAAAGGTGCCGTCGTTCAGGTGCGTCTTGACGAAGTCCAGCGCCTCGACGTTCGCGGAGCTGTCCGCCGTGGCCGTGCCGTCGGTGACGAGCCCGCCGCCGGCCTCGGCCATGAAGGCTCCGACGCGCTGGTACTCGGCGCCGAACGCCAGGCCCACGCGGCCGTCGGTGGTGAGCTTCTGTGCGACGGATGCCAACTGGTCCCAGGTCGCGGGAACATCAGCTTCCGTAAGACCGGCCGCCGTCCACAGGTCGGTGTTGATGATGAGAGCCAGGGTGGAGAAGTCCTTGGGTGCGCAGTAGAACTTCCCGTCGACGGTGAAGTTGTCCACCAGCGACGGGTAGAAGTCGTCCTTATTGGCCAAGTCGTCGCCGTAGGCGGCGATCGAGCCGTTCGCGGCGTAGCCGGCGAGGGCCTCGGGGGCGAGGTAGAAGAGGTCCGGTGGAGACCCGGCCGCGAAGCCCTGAGAGAGCTGCTGGGGGAGATCGTTGGCGGTCTGGACCTCGGCCTGTACGCCCGACTGCTCGCTCCAGGCGGCGACGGCGTCGGTGACGGCCTTCGTCTCGGCGTCGCCTGATGAGCCGATGAGCAGTTTTAGCGTGCCGCCGCCGGAGGCCTGACCTTCGCCGGGGGTGTCGTTGAAGCCCGACCCGCAGGCCGTCAGGGTCAGGGCGCCGGTGGTCAGCAGCGCGCCGGCTCCGAGCCAGCCTCGCGCGCGGCGGTTGGGGGTGTGCCGTGTCATTGTCTCTCTCCTTCGATGAGGCATGCGACCCCTCCGCGGTGCTCGGAGGGCCATCTTTTGAACGTTCAAATGATGGTTCGACAACGGTAGAGAACGGCGGGCCTAGCTGTCAAGAGGACGTCCAGCGTCCTAGGCTGACGATCTGGCCGGACTCGTTGCGGCCCGGGTCGGATCTCTCCGGAGCGGACCGAGGGGGAGGGCACACATGGCGAAGGCGCCCACTGTCGACGACGTCGCGCGCGTCGCGGGGGTTTCCCGGCAGACCGTCTCGAACGTCGTCAACACGCCGGATATCGTCCGCGAAGCGACGCGCCTGAGGGTCGAGGCGGCGATCACCGAGCTCGGTTATCGGCCGCACGCCGCCGCCCGCCGGCTTCGCACGCGCCGCAGCTCGACCATCGGTATCCATCTCGATCCCTACGCCGGTGGTATCTCGGGCGTCGTCCTGGACCGCTTCGTGCACGCTCTCACCGAACGCGCGGGAGAGCGCGACATGCGTGTGCTGCTGTATGCAGCGCGCACGCCCGAAGAGGAGATCGCCCGCCTCGGCGACCTTCTCGAGGGGGGAGAAGTGGATGCCGTGGTGGTGACCGGAACCTTCCACGGCGACCCGCGCACCGGCTGGCTGATGGACCGGGGGCTGCCCTTCGTCTCGTTCGGTCGCCCGTGGGGCGAGGACGACGTCGAGGAGCCCGCGCACCTCTGGGTCGATGTCGACGGGGCCGCCGGGACCCGCGCTGCGACGGCACACCTGCGGGAGCGGGGCGTCGCGCGCATCGCGTTCCTGGGGTGGCCCTCCGGCTCGGGCACGGGTGATGAACGTGAGCGCGGGTGGCGCGAAAGCCCGGCCTCGGGGCCGCGATGGGTCGTCGAAGAGAACGTCGCCGCCGCACGCGACGTGGTCGCCGCGGGCCTGGCGGCTGACCCCGGTGTGCGCGGCATCGTCTGCGCGAGTGATTCACTCGCGATCGGCGCGCATCTCGCCGTGACCCTGGCCGGTCGCACCGATGTCGCCGTGATCGGTTTCGACAACACCCCCGCCGTCGAAGCTCTCGGGCTCTCGAGCGTGGAGCAGCTGCCCGAGAGGGTGGCATCCGGCGCTCTCGACCTGCTCATGGGCGAGAACGGCACGGTCGTCGCGCCACGCGCCGCGACGGCCGGGGCCGCGCACGTGCTCGTGGAGCCGCGGCTGGTGGTGCGCTGAGGCGCCACGATCCTCCCCGGGGCTGAGGGGCGCGCGACTATGCGTGGCGGCCGATGCGGCGGGCGAGTTCGGCGGCGGTCGCGGATGCCGCGGACGCCAGTGCTTCCGCATCACGCTCGGGCCCGTCGGCGGGCCACGTGATCGCGACGGCCGCGGCGGGCCACCCCGCGTGATCGAGCACGGCGGCGGCCACCGACCGAAAGCCCGGTGTGACCTCCCCGTTCTCGCTCGCGTGTCCGGCGACGCGCACCTCGCGCAGCACCTCGCGGAGGTCGCGCGGGGTGGCGGGGCCGAGGCCGTGGCGCTGCGTGAGGGCCGTGGCATCCGGGAACAGTGCCCGCACCTGCTCGCGGGGGAGAGCCGCGAGCATGGCCCGGCCCGTCGCGGTGAGGTGCGCGGGAAGACGGACGCCCACATCGGTCACGAGCACGGGGCGGCGCGGGGCGCGTTCATCGACGATGTAGAGCACGTCGCGCCCGACGAGCACGGCGAGGTGCGCCGATTCTCCGACGCGGTCGGACAGCCCCGCGATGAGCGGCCGGCCGAGGCGCGCGAGCGGCTGCTGCCGGGCGTAGCCGCCGCCGAGCTCGAAGGCCGACGTTCCCAGGCCCCAGCGCCGATCGCCGGGGAGGTGCACGACGTAGCCGTGCTGTTCGAGGGTCGCGAGCAGGTGATACGTGCTCGAGCGAGGGATCTCGAGCGCGGTCGCGATGGACTGAGCGGCCATCGGTCCGGGCTGCCGCGCGAGCAGCGAGAGAATCCGCAGCGTCTGATCGGCCGCCGGAACCTGGGGACGGGATTTGTCTGACATGACAGACACAGGATGCCAGAACACCCGCGTTCCGCGGCATCCGAGGCGGTGGAATCGGCGTATGAACGCGAGCGTCACCGTCGGAACAGCCCCCCTCACCCCTCGCGAGGTCGTCGACGTCGCCCGGCACGGCCTCCGGGTCGACGTGGACGCCGACGCGGTGCGGCGTGTGGCCGACACCCGGGCGCTCATCGACGGGCTCGCCGACGACCCCCAGCCGCACTACGGCATCTCGACGGGATTCGGCGCTCTCGCGACGACCTTCATCGCCGAGGACCGCCGGGCGCAGCTGCAGTCCAGCCTCATCCGCTCGCACGCCGCCGGAACCGGCGCCGAGGTCGAGCGCGAGGTGATCCGCGCCCTCATGCTGCTGCGCTTGCAGACCCTCGCCACCGGTCGCACCGGCGTCCGCCCCGTCGTCGTCCAGACCTACGCCGCCCTGCTGAACGCGGGGATCACCCCCGTCGTGCGCGAGTACGGCTCGCTCGGCTGCTCGGGCGACCTGGCTCCGCTGTCGCACGTCGCCCTGGCCGTCATGGGCGAGGGCGAGGTGCGCGATGCCTCCGGGGAGCTTCGGGCAGCCGCCGACGCGCTCGCCGCGGCGCACGTCGCCCCCGTCGCCCTGCGCGAGAAAGAGGGCCTCGCCCTCATCAACGGCACCGACGGCATGCTCGGCATGCTGCTGCTGGCGCTTCACGACCTCGACATGCTGTTGACGACGGCCGACGTCTCGGCCGCGATCTCGATCGAATCTCAGCTGGGGACGGATGCCGTGTTCGCCGCCGACCTCATGGCACTGCGCCCGCAACTCGGCCAGGCCGACTCGGCGGCGAACCTGCGCGCGTTCCTCGCCGATTCGCCGATCGTGGCGAGTCACCGGGGCCCCGAGTGCACGCGCGTGCAGGACGCCTACTCGCTGCGCTGCGCCCCGCAGGTGCACGGTGCCGCCCGTGACACGATGACGCACGCCGCCCTGATCGCCGAGCGCGAGCTGGCATCCGCGGTCGACAATCCCGTCGTCACGGTCGATGGACGCGTCGAGTCCAACGGCAACTTCCACGGCGCGCCCGTCGCCTACGTGCTCGACTTCCTGGCGATCGCGGTGGCCGACGTGGCCTCGATGTCGGAGCGGCGCACAGACCGCGCTCTCGACGTCTCGCGGAGCAACGGCCTGCCGCCTTTCCTCGCCGACGAGGTCGGAGTGGACTCGGGCCTGATGATCGCTCAGTACGCCGCGGCCGGCATCGTGTCGGAGCTCAAGCGCCTCGCCGCCCCCACCTCCGTCGACTCGATCCCGTCGAGCGCCATGCAGGAGGACCACGTCTCGATGGGCTGGGCCGGCGCCCGTAAGCTCCGCCGGGCGATCGACGGACTCTCGCGTGTGCTCGCGATCGAGGTGCTGACCGGATGCCGGGCCCTCGACCTGCGCGCCCCGCTCCAGCCTGCGCCGGTCACGGGCGCCGTCCGTGCTCTTGTCCGGGAGCGCGTGCAGGGCCCCGGCCCCGACCGCTTCGTCTCGCCCGAGATCGAGGCCGTGACCGAGCTCGTCGCCTCGGGAGCGGTGGCCCGGGCCGCACGTGCCGCCGTCTCTCGCGGGTAGGGCCCCGGGCCCCTGGGACGGGCCTACGGCGTGAGCAGCTCGAACTCGTCGGGAGGGGTGGCGTCGACGTCGTCCCATGTGCCTTCGTGCCACGTGAAGATGGCCACGGCGCACGTGACCATCCGTTCGTCGCGATCGGCGAGCCGCGACACGAGCGCGCTCATTCCGGGATCGTGGGCCACGACCATCACCTCGTCCGCACCGGCGCCACGCGCGGCGGCGAGGATCTGTGCGGGCTCGGCCAGGTAGAGCTCCGCCTGCTCGGTGATCGGGGCCTCGAACGCGCGGGCGAACGCCTCGGCCGTCTGCCGGGCGCGGAGGGCCGTGCTTGAAAGGACCACCTCGGGTCGGACACCCTTCCGCAGCACGGTCCGCGCCATCGTGGGTGCGTCGCGGCGGCCGCGGTCGTTCAGGGGGCGGTCGTGATCGTCGAGGCCCTCGTCGGCCCAGTCCGACTTCGCGTGCCGCGCGAGGATGAGTTGGATCATCGTCTTTCCGCCAATCCTGCCGGGAACCTCTGAACGCACGGCGCGAGCCGTCGCACCGTGCGAGCGTCGGGGGAGCCGGTCACGGCATCGACCCCGGTGTCGTCGGCGATCAATACCGCGTCGTCGCACGGGGGTGCGCTCGCTCCCCGGACGGTCAGCGTGCCGCGAACGCGCCCGCGATGAACGGGGGCGGACGTGCGGTCGCACGCGTCGACGGTGAGGACGCTCATGCCACGTACACCCAGGCGCGGACACCGCTTGCCAGAACCACGGAGGCGCGACGGTACAGCGACACCTCGTACTCGTCGGCGGCATCGAGCTCTTCGGGCGTGAGGTGCAGCACACGACCGAACACACGATCGCGCGGGTCGTCGGTGCGGCGCAGGATCGGGTGGCGGTCGAGGCCCGAGAGCTGAGCGACGCGTTCGTCGGCGATGTCGGTCCACTCGAGCCGGTACCCCGCGAGGGCGTCGTCGTCGCCGTCGACGCGATGGCCGAAGGTGTCCAGCTGCACGTCGGGCAGCTGCAGCGTCCCGTACGTGAAGAGGGGCTCCATGCCCGAACCGTCGCTCACGCGCACAACGCTACTCACGTGCCGAGCGCCTGGGGCGAGGAGATCTGCGACGTTTCGGCCAGGTGTTGCGCGAACCGTCATGATCCCCATACGAGGTGCGCGACGGTGAAGATGACCAGGCCCGCCAGCGCACCCACGATCGTTCCGTTCAGACGGATGTACTGCAGGTCGCGGCCGACCATGAGCTCGATCTTCTCGGTGGTCTCTTCGGCATCCCAGCGCTCGACGGTGTCGGTGATGATCGAGGCGATGTCGTGGCGGTAGCGCCCGACGACGAAGACCGCCGCGTCGGTGACCCACCCATCGACGCGCTTCTGGAGGGCTTCGTCTCGTTGCAGACGGGCGCCGACCTCGGCGAGGGCTGCGGCGGCGCGGCGACGCAGAGCGCTCTCGGGGTCTGCGAGCGAACGCAGCAGTCCCGTCTTCGCCGTGTTCCAGGCGTCCGCCGCCAGTTGGCGCACGCGCGGGCTGTCGAACACGGCGGCCTTGGCTTCTTCAAGGCGGACCATCGTCGCGGGGTCGTGCTGCAGGCTGTCGGCGAGGCGACCGAGGTACCCGTCGATCGCCCCCCGCGCCTGGTGGTTCGGATCGGCGCGAACGGCGTCGACGAACTGCACGGCCTCGCGGTAGACGGTGTCATCGACGAGACGGGCCGCCATGCCGGGGACCCACGACGGGAGCCGCCGCGAGACGAGCCCCTGGAAGGTGTCGCGGTTGTTGCCGAGCCAGACCGCGATGTTGTCGAGGGCCAGATCGACGGCGCCGTGGTGGGCGCCCGAGCCGATGACGCGTTCGAGCCAGCCGCCGATGGAGGGACCCCAGTCGGGGGAGAGCAGGTGCTCGCGGGCCAGGTCTTCGATGAGGCCCTGCACGTCGTCGTCGCTGAGCGCGGTGAGGATGCTCGTGGCGAGCGTCGCCCCCTCGGCCGCGACGCGATCGGCGTGGGCGGGATCGGCGAGCCAGGTGCCGGCACGAGCCGACAGGGGCGTCGACTCGAGCTTGGTCCGAACGACATCGCCCTCGAGGAAGTTCGTCTCGACGAACTCGCCCAACTGGCGCCCGATCTCGTCTTTCCGCCGCGGAATGATCGCTGTGTGCGGGATGGGGAGCCCCAGGGGATGCCGGAACAGCGCGGTGACCGCGAACCAGTCGGCGAGCGCGCCCACCATCCCGCCTTCGGCCGCGGCGCGGACGTACTGCAACCACTCGACCTCGCGCTGCAGCGAGAACGAGACGGCGAAGACGACGGCCATCGCCAGGAGCGCGCCGAGAGCGACGCCCTTCATCACGCGCAGGGCGCGGCGGCGCTCCTGATCGGCCGGGCTCAGCGCCCTGGTGGGGGTGCGCGCCATCACTCGGTCACCGGTCCGAGCCATGCGGCCGCGGCGGTCGAGTGAGCGGACTCGGCGTCGGAGGGGTGGAACATGCCGGCGAGCACGTCGCGGTACAGCCGGCTCAGTTCGTTGCGCGAGAAGTAGGCCGAGCCCCCGCCGACGAGGATCGCGTCGTCGACGACCTGCTTCGCCATGGTGACGGCGCGGTGCTTCACACCCGACAGGAGAGTGAACCATCGGCCGCCGTGGTCGGCGAGGGTGTCGACGTCGGAGGCCAGCGAAGCGAGCTGCGGCGGAAGAGCGTCGTACGCGAGCGCCATGTCGGCCACCCGCCAGCGGATGTCGGGGTCGTTGGCATAGGTCGTCCCCGTCTTCTTCGATCGGCGCGAGCTCGCGGCTTCGACGGCCAGGTCGAGCGCGCGTCGCGCGATGCCGGTGTAGACCGAGGCCAGCAGGATCTCGAAGACGGCGAAGATGCCGAACACGAGCGGGTCGGGCTGCGGGCCCGGGTCGATCCGACGCACGACGCGGTCGGCCGGAGCATGCGCCCCGCGCAGTTCGGTCGTGCGGCTCTGCGTACCGCGCATGCCGAGGGTGTCCCAGTCGTCGCGGGCCACGATCTCGTCACTGCGATCGAGGAACGCGAACACCATCTTCGGACCGTCCGGCGAGGTCTCATCGAGCCCGTGCACACCCAGGTGGTCCCACACGGGGGAGAGGGAGGTGAAGATCTTCGTCCCCGTGAACGTGTAGCCGCCGGCGCCGTCGGGGCGGGCCTGGGTGTCACTGCCGAAGAGCACGAGGTCGTTGCCGGCTTCGCTGATGCCGAACGCGAAGACCTCGCCCGCCGCCGCTCCCCGCTGGACGTGCTCGAGATCGGCCATGCCCCGGTCGCTCAGGACCTTCGCGACACCGGTCCAGACCAGGTGCATGTTGACGGCCAGGGCGGTTGCCGGAGCAGCCCCCGCGAGGCGCTGCTGGAGCAGCGACGCCTCGGCCAGGCTGAGCCCCGCTCCGCCCAGATCCTCCGGTACCAGGATGCCGAGATACCCGGCCGCCCGGAGCTCGTCGAGATCGTCGTGCGGGAAGGTGTTCTCGCGATCGTGCACCGCGGCCCGCTCACGGATGCGCGCGAGCAGGTCGTCGGGGAGGTACCGAGCCGGGTCGAACGAGGTCATGGCATCCATTCTGCTCGGCACCGCCGACATTGCGCGCCGGGCTGGCACCGCGCCGGAAATGGCGTATGCGAGGTCAGCGGAGGGCGTCGAGCACCGCCGCGACCGCCGCCTCGGGGCGGTCCCGGTGAGGGGAGTGCCCCGCACCCTCGATGACGCTCATCGTGACGACCGGGTTGCGCAGGACCTCGGCCGCCAGGTCTCCCGTGAAGATCGAGTGCACCGCGGGGTCGGCGCCCACCACGTGGGTCGGCACGGTAAGAGCGGCCGCGGCGGAACGCACGTCCCACACGGCGTTCTGCACGCTCGTCTGCTCGACCGCCCAGCGGCTCGCCCGCTGCGTCGCCCGGGCCTTCAGCTCGACGTCGATCGGATGCCACTCGGGGTGCGCCGCTCGGACCGCGCCGACGCTCGGATCCGCGAACGACCGCTCCTGGCTCACGCGCACGACCTCGCGGTCGTCTTCCGACAGGGCGATCGCGGGGTCGATCAGCACGAGCCGGCGGGTCCACTCGGGATTCCGAGCCGCGGCGAGTGTCGACGACGCGCCGCCGAGCGAGTGCCCGATCACCGCGTCCCAGGGTCCCCCTCGCTCGGGGAGCGTTCCGGCCAGATCCGCCGCATACGACGACAGGCGGTAGTCGAGGGTGCGCGGTGCATCGCCGTGGCCGCGGAGGTCGACGGCCACGGCGTGCCACCCCGCCTCCGCCAGGGCGTCGCCGTACCGCCACATGAGAGCGCCGTCGGAGCCGAGTCCGTGGGCGAGCAGAACCTGCGGTCCGTGCGGGTCGCCCCACGACAGTCGGGGGAGGGTCACCGGTGTCGACATGGCATCCATCTTGCTCCGTCGTCGCGGCCCGCGGCGGCGCCGCCGTCACACAACGCCCCCAGAATGGATGCCATGATCTCGACCGAGTTGGCCCAGGCCCTGCGTGAGGCGGGATTGGTGTGGCATCCGCGATCGGGCGACCGCTTCCAGCTCGACGAGCCGGAATTCGAGGCCGACGTCTTCACGGTGAGCGACATGACGGTGGAGCCGCGCGATTACCCCACCGGTCGCATCCTGGCCTTCAACGGCACCACCGAATGGGCGCTCGACTCGGTCGCCACCGAAGACGCGCTCTGGCTGCCCTCCGAGTCCCAGCTGCGCGAGATGCTGCGCTCGACCTTCCGGTCGCTGCGTCGTCTTTCCGACACCTACGAGGTCGAGATCTCGATCGGCGGCTCGAGGCTGGTGTTCGATCACCCGGCTCCGGCCGATGCGTACGCGCTCGCGGTGCTCGAGCTGTTGCGGCGCACCCACTGACCCACGGGTCGAGCGGTTCGGATCCGGGATGCCGAGCACCCCGGCATCCGCTCAGGTGATGGTGTGGACCGGCTCGGTGTCGGGGATGGGACTCGCGTCGCGGTGCCGGAGATCGGGGAAGCCGCGCACGAACACCGCCGCGACGACGAAGCCCGCCACCGCGAAGCCCGCCGCGGCGACGTACGCACCGGTCGGGCCGACGCCGTCGACCAGGAACCCCGCGACCGCCGAGCCCGCGGCGGCGCCGATGAGCTGACCGGTGCCGATCCAGCCATAGGCCTCGGCCGTTTCGCTGAAGCGGACGCTCGCCGAGGTCATCGCGAACATCACCGCGAGGGCCGGGGCGATGCCGGCGCCGGCGACGAGGAGGGTCGCGCCGATCCACCACGCATTGAGCGAGAAGACGGTCAACGAGAGGCCCAGGGCCACGATCGCGAAGCGGCGCGCCATCGCCCAGGGGCCGATGGGGATGTGGCCGAACGACAGCCCGCCGGCGAGGCTGCCGACGGCGAAGACGGCGAGGATCAGGCCGGCCTCGAGCCCGCCGTGGTCGAAGGTGGCCACGACGCCCGCTTCGACGGCGGAGCAGGCGCCGATGAGGAGGAACCCGGTCGCGGTGGCGAGGATGACCGGCGGCTTGGCGAGCACCCGGCCGAGACCGCGGCGGCTGCGCGGGATGCGCACGCGGCCGACCTCGGGGCTGAGGATGAACCACGCCCCACCGCCGAGCAGGATGATCACGACGAGGAGAAGACCCGGGACGGTGCCGACCTGCGTCGCCACCAGCGTGATGAGCACGGGCGCGAGCACCCAGATGATCTCTTGGAGGGATGCGTCGAGCGAGTAGAGCGGGGTGAGTCGCTTGGCGTTGACCATCTTGGGGTAGATGGTGCGCACGGCCGACTGCACCGGGGGAGTGGAGAGACCCGCGATGAGACCGAGCGCCATGTAGAGGGGGAGCGGCATCTCGATGAGCGCGAGTGTCGTGATCGCCGCCGCGCACACGAGGAGAGTGACGGTGAGGACACGGCGCATGCCCCAGATGCCCATCCAGCGGCTCGTGACCGGGCCTGCGACGGCCTGGCCGATGCTCGTGGCGGCCAGCACCAGACCCGCCGCTCCGTACGAACCGGTGACGTGCTCGATGTGCAGGAGGACCGCGAGGCTGGTCATGCCATTGGGGAAGCGCGCCGTCAACTGCGCGGCGATGATGCGCCCCACGCCTGGGGTTCGGAGGAGTTCGCGGTAGCCGGCCACCGGATAACGCTACAGCCGACGTCCGACATGCGCCGAGGCACGTTCGTGCCGGGTCGGCGCGACACGCCGCGACACGCCCGTCGGCCATTTCGCTCGCCTGTGCAATGTCGGAACCCCCGTCTACCGTCCGATCTGTGGACAGACGTCGACCGGCGCCGCGAGAACCGCGGAATCGCGCCTGTTAACAAGACTCCGGAAGGGGGGGCGATCTGTGGATGAAATCGTGGACAACCTGTGTTGTACATGGGGAGAGACGGTGGAAAATCACATCGATGTAACTACTACCCCTTGTGGTGCCTTCCGATGTCCGTCCCCATATGTAGTATTGAGGTCCCGGCTGGCCCTACCCGCCCGGACACAGATTTTCCAGGGGAGAGAGAGAACGACATGGCGATCACGGTCTACACCAAGCCGTCCTGCGTCCAGTGCACCGCGACCTACCGCGCACTCGACTCGAAGGGCATCGAGTACAACGTGCTCGACCTGTCCGAAGACCCGTCGGCGCTCGAGCAGGTCAAGTCGCTCGGGTACCTTCAGGCACCCGTCGTCGTCACCGACGAAGACCACTGGTCGGGCTTCCGCCCCGACAAGATCGACGAGCTCGCTTCGCGCCTCGCCTGATCCGGCGACGGGCTCTCAGACCTCCGTCATGAGCACTGTCTTGTCGGCGACCGAGGCTCCGCTGCTGGTCTACTTCTCGAGCGTGTCGGGCAACACCGCGCGTTTCATCGAGAAGCTCGGCAAGCGGGCCGTGCGTATCCCGCTCCGGCCGACCGATCCGCCCCTTCACATCGACGAGCCCTTCGTGCTGGTCACCCCCACGTACGGTGGGGGTGCCGGCCGGGGCGTCGAGAAGGGTGCGGTGCCCAAGCAAGTCATCCGGTTCCTCAACGAGGAACGGAACCGACGCAACATCCGCGGCGTGATCGCCGCGGGAAACACGAACTTCGGCGACGCGTTCTGCCTCGCCGGCGACATCATCGCGCGCAAATGCGGGGTGCCGCACCTGTACCGGCTGGAAGTTTTCGGCACCCCCGACGATGTCGAGCGGGTCAACGAGGGATTGGAACGATGGTGGAAGTTGAGCTGACCGACGTGGACTTCAAGACCGAAGCGCGATTCGAGGGACTGGACTACCACGCCCTCAACGCGATGCTGAATCTGTACGACGCCGACGGCAAGATCCAGTTCGACGCCGACAAGCGCGCCGCGCGGGAATACTTCCTGCAGCACGTGAACCAGAACACGGTCTTCTTCCACTCGCTCAAGGAGCGCCTCGACTACCTCGTCGAGAAGGAGTACTACGAGCCCACCGTGCTCGAGAAGTACTCGATGGACTTCATCCAGGAGCTCAACGACCGCGCGTACGGTGCGAAGTTCCGCTTCGAGACCTTCCTGGGCGCCTTCAAGTACTACACGAGCTACACGCTCAAGACCTTCGACGGAAAGCGCTACCTCGAGCGCTTCGAGGACCGCGTCGTCATGACCGCCCTCGCGCTCGCCGACGGCGACTCGCGGCTGGCCGTGCAGCTGGTCGACGAGATCATCTCGGGCCGCTTCCAGCCCGCGACCCCCACCTTCCTCAACGCCGGCAAGGCACAGCGCGGCGAGCTCGTGTCGTGCTTCCTGCTCCGCATCGAAGACAACATGGAGTCGATCGCCCGCGGCATCAACTCCGCCCTGCAGCTGTCCAAGCGCGGCGGCGGCGTCGCCCTGCTGCTGTCGAACATCCGCGAGGCGGGGGCTCCGATCAAGCAGATCGAGAACCAGTCGTCGGGCATCATCCCCGTCATGAAGCTCCTCGAAGACAGCTTCAGCTACGCCAACCAGCTCGGTGCGCGTCAGGGTGCCGGCGCGGTGTACCTCAACGCCCACCACCCCGACATCCTGCGCTTCCTTGACACCAAGCGCGAGAACGCCGACGAGAAGATCCGCATCAAGACGCTGTCTCTGGGTGTCGTCATCCCCGACATCACGTTCGAGCTCGCCAAGAACGGCGAGGACATGTACCTCTTCTCGCCGTACGACGTCGAGAAGGTCTACGGCAAGCCGTTCGGCGACATCTCGGTCACCGAGAAGTACCGCGAGATGGTCGACGACCCGCGCATCAAGAAGACGAAGATCAACGCGCGCGAGTTCTTCCAGACCCTCGCCGAGATCCAGTTCGAGTCGGGCTACCCGTACATCATGTTCGAGGACACGGTGAACAAGGCCAACCCGATCGCCGGACGCATCAACATGTCGAACCTGTGCTCAGAGATCCTGCAGGTCAACACGCCGACCACGTACAACGAGGACCTCTCGTACGACACCATCGGCAAGGACATCTCCTGCAACCTCGGCTCGATGAACATCGCCCTCGCGATGGACGGCGGCGACCTCGGCCTCACGGTCGAGACCGCGATCCGCGCCCTCACCGCCGTCAGCGTGCAGAGCCACATCGCCTCGGTGCGTTCCATCGAAGACGGCAACGACCGCTCGCACGCCATCGGCCTCGGCCAGATGAACCTGCACGGTTACCTCGCTCGCGAGCACGTCTACTACGGCTCCGAAGAAGGCATCGACTTCACGAACATCTACTTCTACACGGTGCTGTTCCACGCGCTGCGTGCCTCGAACCGCCTCGCGATCGAGCGCGGCACCGCCTTCGACGGCTTCGAGAACTCCACTTACGCGTCGGGCGAGTTCTTCGACAAGTACACCGACCAGGTGTGGGAGCCGCAGACGGCCAAGGCCAAGGAGCTGTTCGCGAACGTCCAGATCCCCACGCAGGACGACTGGCGCGAGCTGAAGGCGTCCGTGCAGGCGCACGGTATCTACAACCAGAACCTGCAGGCCGTGCCCCCGACCGGTTCGATCTCGTACATCAACAACTCCACGAGCTCGATCCACCCGATCGCCTCGAAGATCGAGATCCGCAAGGAAGGCAAGCTCGGTCGCGTCTACTACCCGGCTCCGTTCATGACGAACGAGAACCTGGAGTACTACCAGGACGCGTACGAGATCGGCTACGAGAAGGTCATCGACACGTACGCCGCCGCGACGCAGCACGTCGACCAGGGCCTGTCGCTGACGCTGTTCTTCAAGGACACCGTCACCACCCGCGACATCAACAAGGCGCAGATCTACGCGTGGCGCAAGGGCATCAAGACCATCTACTACATCCGTCTGCGTCAGCTGGCGCTCGAGGGCACCGACATGACCGAGTGCGTCTCGTGCATGCTCTGACCCGCTGACCCCATCGATCAAGGACACAGGAACGACATGGCTGAGAAGCTGCAGTTGCTGAACCACGTGCAGGCCATCAACTGGAACCGCATCCAGGACGATAAAGACCTCGAGGTCTGGAACCGTCTGGTCAACAACTTCTGGCTGCCCGAGAAGGTGCCGCTGTCGAACGACATCCAGTCGTGGAACACGCTCACCCCCGAGGAGCAGACGCTCACGATGCGCGTGTTCACGGGGCTCACACTCCTCGACACCATCCAGGGCACGGTCGGCGCGGTCTCGCTCATCCCCGACGCGATCACCCCGCACGAGGAAGCCGTCTACACGAACATCGCGTTCATGGAGTCGGTGCACGCCAAGAGCTACTCGTCGATCTTCTCGACGCTGTGCTCCACGAAGGAGATCGACGAGGCCTTCCGCTGGTCGACCGAGAACGAGTTCCTTCAGAAGAAGGCGCGCATCGTCATGGACTACTACCGTGGCGACGACCCGCTCAAACGCAAGGTCGCTTCGACCCTGCTCGAGTCGTTCCTGTTCTACTCGGGCTTCTACCTGCCGATGCACTGGTCGAGCCGCGCGAAGCTCACCAACACGGCCGACCTGATCCGCCTCATCATCCGTGACGAGGCCGTGCACGGGTACTACATCGGCTACAAGTTCCAGCGCGGTCTCGAGACGGTCGACCAGGCCCGTCGCGACGACATCAAGGACTACACGTTCTCGCTGATGTACGAGCTCTACGACAACGAGGTGGGCTACACGCAGAGCCTGTACGACTCGGTCGGACTGAGCGAAGACGTGAAGAAGTTCCTTCACTACAACGCGAACAAGGCGCTCATGAACCTCGGCTACGAGGCGATGTTCCCCGCGTCGGTCACGAACGTGAACCCCGCGATCCTCTCGGCCCTGTCGCCGAACGCCGACGAGAACCACGACTTCTTCAGTGGGTCGGGCTCGTCGTACGTCATCGGCAAGGCCGAGGCGACCGAGGACGACGACTGGGACTTCTGAGTTCTGTCGGCGGCTCTAGCTGCCATCCCTGAGGAGGGCCCCCGCGAACACGCCGGGGCCCTCCTGCGCGTGAGGGGCCGGACACAGGGCGTCTCGAAGAGAAACGTCCATCACCCGCGAGATGGGCGACGGACAGCCCGCGCGGCGACGAGGGGCCCGAGAACGGCGGCCGCCGCGCCCAGCAGGCCGAGGCCCAGAACCAGCGCAAGACCTCCGGGCCGCTGGTCGGCCGGCGGGGGGACCTCCAGCGTCAGCGCCTCGTCGTGCGCGGCCACGATCTGCCCGGGGGCGAGGCGCGAGATCGCGGCGACGGGGTCGACCACGCCGGCTCCGAGCGACGGGTCGGTGCTCGCTCCCTCCGGAAGCGGTCGAGTCGGCGCATCGGCCGTGGCCATCAGGCGCTGGATGACGGCTGCGACGGTGAGCGTGGGGTCGTCGGCCCGGACGAGGGCCGCGGCACCGGCGGCGTAGGCGACGGCGAGGCTCGGCTCGTCGCCGACGACGTGCCCCGCGCCGTCCGGCACGGCACCCACGAGACCGGTAGAGGGGGCCGCGATATCCGGCGCGGCACCGAGCCGGGACGCCTCGACGCCGCCGTCCTCGCCGAGGGGCGCGACCGACAGCACACCGTCGAGGCGGGCCGGGTAGGCCGCCGCGTCCGTCATCGGGGAGCCTGCCGCGGCGACGACGAGGACATCGGCGGCGACCGCCGCCTGCACGGCCTGTTCCAGCTCGGGAGAACTGGTGGTCGCCGTGAGCGGGACCGCGATCACCCGGGCGCCCTCATCGACCGCTGCCGTGATACCCCGTGCCAAGAGAGTCGGCAGCGCGTCGACGAGCGCGATGTCGTCGGGATCGTCGGTGATGCGGACGGGAAGGATCGTCGCCCCCGGTGCGAGTCCCACGAACTGGGTGCCCTCGACGGCGTGCCCGGCGATGAGGGAGCCGACGAACGTGCCGCGTCCGTAGCAATCGCTGTCGGCGGGACCGCCCGCCAGGTCGACACCCGGCAGCACCTGACCCTGCAACGACGTCGCCGCCGCGCTGACCCCGGTGTCGAGCACGGCGACGACGACGTCGCCCGTCGTGCGAGCCCACGCGTGCTCGGCGCCCATCCGCTTCTGCCCCCACGAAGCGCCCTCGATGACCGGCGAACCGGCCGAAGCCGCGCACGACGCCGCGGCTGCCGCGGGAAGGCTCGGCAGTGCGACAGCCGGCAGCCCCGCCGCGAGGGATGCCACGGCGACGATCGCGATGCGTCGGAGCGTGCGCCTCGTGCGGTCGAGGCTCATTGCGGCGGCTCCGTCCAGCCGATCTGCAGACCGGTTCCCCCGCGTCGCGTGAGAAGGGACGCGCGTCCGGCCGGCAGCGGCCTGCCCCGGCCCGGCGAGAACGTCATCGGCTCGGATGCGGGCATCGAGAGCGTCAGCTCGGGTGTGTTCGACTCGTGCAGGCGTCGGATGACGGCATCCATCGCCGTTCTGCTCGAGCCCGCGCCCGCCCGGGCGAGGACGAGGTGCAGTCCGATGTCGCCCGCCTGCGGGATGAGCTCGACGAGCGGCGCGAGTGGGCCAGACATCCCCCCGCCCAGCAACAGGTCGTAGTCGTCGACGAGCACGAAGAACTCCGGGCCGCTCCACCAGTCCCGCCGACGCAGCTGCGCCGGTGTGATGTCGGCGCTCGGTACGCGGCCGCGCAGTTCGGCGACGAGCTTCGCGACCACCTGCTCGGTGGCCGAGGTCGAGAAGGCGGTGGCGAATTGATAGTTCTCGGGCGCCGACTCGACGATGCCGCGGCGCGGGTCGATGACGACCATCCGCACGTCGTCGGGCGCATACGCGTCGACGACGCCGCGCGCGATGAGGCGAAGGGCCCCGGTCTTGCCGCTCGCCGAGTCGCCGACGATGCTCAGGTGCGGCTTCAGCGCGAAGTCGTGCCACACCGGCTGCAGGTCCTGCTCGCCGTGCCCGAGCGCGATGATCGGGCCGGGCAGCGTCGGAGCGGGCAGCACGGCGGCGTCGAGCACCGCGGGCAGCATGCGCACCGGCGGGGCGACGGGACCGTCCCACGCCTCGTCGAGGGCCTCGCCGAGACCTCGGGATGCCGCGGCGAGCCCCTCCACCGAGGTGTCGCCGTCGATGCGCGGCACGCCGGCGAGGAAGTGCATGCCGTCGACGGTGATGCCGCGTCCCGGCAGCTGCGGCACGGTCGCCGCCTTGCGCATGCCGTGGACCGAGTCGATCGGGTCGCCCAGCTTCAGCTCCACGCGCGTTCCGAGCTGGTCGCGCAGCGAACTGTGCACGTCGGTCCAGCGGCTCGTCGAGATCATGACGTGCACGCCGTAGGCCAGGCCCTGCCGCGCGATTTCCCGCAGCGTCATGTCGTGCTCCTCGAACTCGGCGCGCAGGGCCGCCCAGCCGTCGACGACCAGGAAGACGTCGCCGAACTGCTGTTCGGCGAGCTCCCCGGCGGCGCGCTTCGCGCGGTACTCGGCCATGCCTTCGAGAGCTGCGTCGGTGAAGAGCTGTTCGCGGTCGCGGAGCAGGGTGCGCACTTCCGCGATCGTGCGGGCGACGTGCTCGGCCTGGCGGCGGGTGGCGACACCGCCGACGTGGGGGAGTCCTTCGAGCGTCGAGAGCCCGCCGCCACCGAAGTCGATGCAGTAGAACTGCACCTCGGCCGGGGTGTGCGTGAGCGCGAGGGCGCTGACCATGGTGCGCAACAGCGTGGTCTTGCCGGATTGGGGACCGCCGGCGATGCCGACGTTGCCGCCGGCGCCGGCGAGGTCGATCTCGTAGAGCTCGCGCGTCTGCTCGTACGGCTTGTCGACCACGCCGATCGGCACACCGAGGTGTCCGGAGCCGGTCCAGCCGATGGCGTGCAGTCCGCGGGCCGGATCGACCAGCAGCGGCGGCAGGAGCTGATCGAGCGTCGGCGGCGCGGCGAGCGGCGGCAACCAGACCTGGTGAGCCGGGGGCCCGAAGCCGACGAGGCGGTCGACGATCATCGACATGACCGTGTCGTCGACCCCCGGCGATGCCCCCGTGGGGGCGGGTACGGCGGCCGTTTCCTCTGGCATGGGCAGCGACGTGTCCTCGACCACGGGGGGCGCGACGCGCGGCGCCTGGAAGACGACGACCTGCTGGCGCACTTCTTCCTGTCGCTCTTCGCGCGTGCGCCGCCGGTAGGTGCCCGAGACGTACGCGGCTTTGAACCGTGTGAGCGTCGCGACGTCGCTGCGGAGGTACCCGTTGCCGGGCGCGTTCGGCAGTTGGTGCGCGTCGGGGACGCCGATGACGCTCCGGCTCTCCATCGCCGAGAACGTCCGCAGGCCGATGCGGTAGGACAGGTGGCTCTCGAGTTTCGTCATGCGGCCGTCCTCCAGTCGCTGGCTGGCCAGCAGGAGATGCACACCGAGGGAACGTCCCAGTCGTCCGATCATGACGAACAGCTCCGCGAAGTCCGGATTGGATGCCAGGAGCTCACTGAACTCGTCCACGATGACGAACAGCGTCGGCATGGCCTCGAGTGGCGCGCCCGCGAGCCGCGCCTTCTCGTGCTCGAGCAGCGACGAGTAGTTGCCGGCCGCGCGCAGATACTCCTGCCGCCGGTTCAGCTCACCCGCCAGGGCATCCTGCATACGGGTGACGAGCGTCGCCTCGTCGGCGAGGTTCGTAATGAGCGCCGAGACGTGGGGCAGCTCGTCGAGGCCCAGGAACGTCGCGCCCCCCTTGAAGTCGACGAGAACGAAGTTCAGGGTTTCGGACGAGTGCGTCATCGCCATACCGAGCACGAGCGTGCGCAGCAGCTCGCTCTTGCCGGAGCCGGTCGCTCCGATGAGCAGGCCGTGCGGCCCCATGCCGCCCTGGGCGGCCTCTTTGATGTCGAGATGCACGGGGTGTCCGCGCTCATCGACGCCCAGCGGGATGCGCAGGCGCGTGCGATCGAGGCCTTCGCGCAGAGAGCTCGCGGGGGACCACTTGTCGACGTCGTCGATGCCGAGCAGCGTCGGCAGCTCGAAGTCGGACACCATGGGCTCGCTCGCATCCGTCGAACGGCCGCCCGCACGGTACGGGGCGATCACGCGAGCGAGCGCCGTCGCGGCGGCGATGCTCATGGCATCCGGAACGCACAACAACGAGCGCTGCACGCCCTCGGTGCGATCGCGGCGGAGCATGTGTACGGCATCCGTCCGCACGTCCAGCAGCAGGCCGGACGTGTCGTTCTCGTCCACCTCGATGCCGAGGGTGATCGCGGTGGTGCAGCGGTATCCGCCCGACGTGATGCGCGACCCGGGCACGGGGGCGATCCCGTCGAAGACGACGAGATGGTAGGGCTCTTCGGCGGTGGGAGAGGCGCCGGGCTCGAAGCGGGAGCGCCCGTTGATGTCGGCGTCGATCAGCTCGATGAACTCGGCGACGTCCGTCGCGAAGAGTCGCGCGGATCCCGCTCCGTCCTGGCCGCTCGGGTGCTGCGCGTGCGGCAGCCACTTCGTCCAGTCCCAGTCGGCGGCGCGCTCCGGTGTTGCACAGATGGCGACGCGCAGCTCATCCGGCGCGTGCGTCGTCACCGCTTGAGCCACGAGCGCCCGGGCCATGCTCCGCGCGGCATCCGCGTCGCCGGTGAGCCGGATGTCCGCGAGACGACGCACGAACAGGGAGACGGGAAGGTCGGGCACCGACCCGTGCACGGCGATGAAGCGCCGCAGCGCTCGCGCCGAGAGGGGCTCCAGATCGGCGATGGGCTTGGTCGATAGTGGCGTGATGCGCTGACTGAGGCTGTGGGACCCGGTGCCGATGCGCAACTCGCCGAAGTCCCCGTGATTGCCGCGACGCTCCCACAGACGCGCGGTCATCGCCATGTTCGACAACGACGCCGGGTCGGGATGCCGCCACATCAGGGAGGCGCGCTGCTGCGCGGCCGCACCTCGGACCTTCCCGCGCATCTGCCCGAGGTAGCGGAGGAAGTCGCGGCGGTCGCCGCGCACGGTGGTCCGGCGTTCAGCCGCGGCCCGGGTGAGCTGCACCAGCACCATGAGCACCGCCAGGGCGAGCATGCCCAGGAAGAGCCCGACGGCGAGGGCGGGATTGCGCTCGCCGAGGAAGACGAGCATCATCACCCCGCTGATGAGCATCATCGGCACCATCATGAGCATCGTCAGCGGGTCCTTCGGCTGCAGCTCGGGCAGCGAGGGCGGCTCCTGCAGCTCGATGTCGCCCGAGGGCAGCTCGGGCGGCTTCTCTCTCTGCTGCCTGCGGAAGGGGATGGTGCTCATGTCGGCTCTCCTCGCTGCATGTGCGTCACCCCTTCCACGGCTGTCCCCCCGTGTGTGGTTCATCGCGCCGCGGCGGAGGTCGTGCTCCCCCGATGAACCCTCGCCTCGTCGTGGCGCGTGTGCAGTGCATGACGACGCTTGATCAGCGCACAGCACCCGGCACGATAGAGGACCCCCGGCGGGCCGAGGAGCCCTTCGTCGCCGCGAGCACCGGCGATATGTGCCGGCTCAGCGTCGTCGGACCGACCTCCCGCGTCGAGCTCGCCGTCCCGTCGCACATCCCGATCGCGGAGTTGCTGCCGACGATCGTGGGTCATCTCGACCCGTCGCTCGCCACGCGGGGCCTGGACCACGGAGGGTGGGTGCTGCAGCGTCTCGGCCACGCGCCGCTCGATGAGGACCTGGGTACGGCATCCGCAGGACTCCTCGACGGCGACGTGCTGTTCCTGCGCCCGCGCGCAGCCGCGCTCGCCCCGGCGCAGTACGACGACGTCGTCGACGGCGTGCAGTCGGTGCTCGACGCGCGCGATGACGACTGGTCGTCCAGGTCGACGCGCCGCGCGGCTCTGGCCGCGACCGCGGTCGCCTCCGTGGCGGCCGTCGTGGTCGCCGGCGGTGCCGGCACGATCGCGCCCCTCATCGCCGGGACGCTCGCCCTGGTGCTGCTCGCCGCGGGTGTTCTCGTCGGGCGGCTGTGGGACGACCCGATCGGCGCACTCCTGACCGGTGTGGGCGTCATCGCGGCCGGCGTCGCGGGGGCGACGCTGCCCGCCGCCCTGTTCCCCGGTACCGAGGTCTCGCCGCTGGCGACCCTCGCGACGGGAGCCGCCCTGTGGGGCGTCGCGGCGGGTGCGGCCGCCTACGCGCGCGGCGGCGTGCGTCCCGTGTTGCTGGCCTCGGCGGGCGCGGCCATGTTGGCGGTCTCCGCCCTTTCCCTGCCGCTCGTCCTGGGTCTCGACCTGGCCGCTGCGTCGGCGATCCTCGTGGTCCTCGCGCTCGGTCTGGCGCGCGGCATCCCGGGGCTCGCCGCCTGGATCGGGGGACTGGCCGTCGACTCGGTACCGCTTTCGACGGCGGAGTTCCAGACCGGCTTGGACGCGGTCCCGGCCGACGACGTGCAGCGGCGCGCGACGGTCGCACACGAGACGGCCACCGCCCTGTGGATCGCCTGGGCCGCCCTGCTGTGCGCCGCGCTGATCGACCTCGCGCTGGTCCGCGAATGGACCTGCGCGGCCCTGACGGTCGCCGCGAGCGTCGGCGTCGTGCTGCAGGCGAGAGAACTTCACGCGACGCTCCAACGCGGTGCGGTGCTCGTCGCGGCCGCGCTGCCGGCGGCGGTGCTCGGTGTCGCGCAGGCCGTGCCCCTCGACCCGGTGTGGCAGATCCTGTCCGTCCTCCTGCTGGTCGTCGTCGCCGCCAACGCGTGCGTGCTGGCCCTGGTGCTTCCCCGCACGCGTCTCGCGCCGACCTGGGGGCGCGCCGGCGACGTCCTGCACTGGTGCTGCGCCGTCGCCGTCCCCGGTCTGATGCTCGCCGTGGCCGGTCTCTTCGACTGGATCGCGGACATCGTGTGAACCATCCGCGGCCGTGCGGCCGTGGTCGAGATGACGGCAGGAAAGGAGAGACGACATGTACGGCAGACGGGATCTCGTCGACGCGCACCTCTTCCTGCGCGGGCGTCTCTCGGCGGCGGTCCTGCGGTCCGACCCCGACTCGCCCGACCGTCCGCTGCGGCGCACGTCGACCGGCATGGGGATCGGCGCCGCCGTCGCGGCCGCCGCGATCGTGGTCGTGGTCGTGCTCAACCTGTTCCTGTTCACGACGAACGACAGCTGGCGCGAGCAGCGCGGCGCGCTCCTCGTCGACGAGACCACCGGTAGCCGCTACGTACTCATCGACGATGTGCTCCACCCCGTCAGGAATCTCGCATCCGCCGCCCTTCTCGTCGGGGGACCGCCATCGGTCGTCCGGGTCTCGAGTGCGGATCTCGCGTCCGTGCCCCGGGGCCGCGCGGTGGGGGTCGAGGGTCTTCCCGACGAACTGCCGTCCGCGTCGTCGCCCGCACCGACGTGGATCGCGTGCGCGGCCGACGACACGACGTCCCTGACGATCGGCGGAGCGCCCCGGACCACGCCCCTGGGCGACGGCGACGGAGTGCTCGTGACATCGGGTGGGCAGCTGTGGCTCCTCTGGGACGGGGTGCGCTCGCGCGTCGCAGATCCCTGGGCCGCGCGCGCGATCGGCTTCGAGCCGACGCAGGCTCGCCCGGTCGAGCCCGCGTGGCTGGACACGATTCCCGGCGGTCGCGACCTCGATCTGTCGCCCCTCACGCTCGGCGGGATCGGACCGGAGATCGCCGGACAAGCGACCACGCTCGGGCAGGTGATGGATGCCGAGGGCGACGGGTCACGCTACGTCGTGACCTCCAGCGGTCTGATGCCCATCACCGAGACGGTCGCGGCGTTGCTCACCGCCGCCCCCGCCTCGGGACTGCCGTCGCCGCGCGCTCTGGACCGGCGTGATCTCGTCACGGCGCAGATCACGGATGCCGCGGCGTGGCAGGACGAGCTGCCCCGCACGCCCCCGACACCGATGGCACCGGATGCGGCGCCGTGCTCGGTGTGGGCAGACGGGCGGACGACCATCGCATCCGTCGAGACCTCCGCGCTCGTCGAGTCCGGGGGAGCCGTCGAGGTCGCCCCGGGCTCCGGGCTCCTCGCCGCCACGGCGGCCGCGCCGGGCGTCAGCGGAATCGGTCTCTACCTCGTCTCGGACGACGGCACGAAGTATCCCGTCGCCGACACCGCCACGGCATCCGCCCTCGGGCTCGACGCCTCTCGTTCTCCTGCCGTGCCGGAAGCGCTTCTCGCGCTCCTGCCGACGGGTCCCACGATCGCGACGTAGGAGAGGAGGCGCCCGAAGGTTTCGCATCCACGTCCCCATTCGTTCGAACTCATCCCCTCATCACCCCCGAACAAGGAGAAATTCATGGCACAGCTCACCGGTTTCGAAGCAGGAACCCTCCAGCAGATCATCAGCCGCACGATGGAGCAGGTCTCCGCGATGGAGGCCGCCCGCGGCCGCGTCGAGGACGCCACCCAGACGATGGCCGCGGCGGCGCGAGCGGAGGCCGGCATCGTGCTGCAGCGCCGGCTCACCGAGTGGCAGAGCGAGTACAGCGACATCAAGAACAAGCTCGACGTCCTCAACACCCAGGTGCAGGCGTTGCTGACGCAGCGCACCAACACCGACGACTCGACCACGTCCAGCGCCGCGGCCTGATCGCCCCCCTTCCCCCCGAAAGGAAAACGCTATGTCCTTCAACGTCGACCTCGTCCAGTTCGAGGTAGCCAACCAGTCGCTCAACAGCTCCTGTCAGGAGGTCGAGCAGATCCTGCAGAACATCTACGACACGATCCGCCCGATGGGCGAGGCCCAGTGGGGCCGCTCGCTGCCCGTGTGGGGCGAGCTGCAGCAGCGCTGGAACGTCGAGTACGAAGAGGTCCAGCAGGCCGGCCTCAACATCAAGAACGCCGCCATCCGCGTTCGCGAGGAGTTCTTCGACGGCGACGTGCGCGGCGCGGCCGTCTTCAACTGAGCACGACGGGGTACCCGCCGTCGGGCGGGTACCCCGTGACCCCGACGAGAGGAGAAATCGTGGCAGATGACGGTACCCGCGTCGCCTTCGATCGCGAACAGTACAAGCAGGTCAAGGCGTTGGTCCAGGACGTCGAGACCACCACCGACGACGCGCTGTACGGCACGGATGGCTACGCCATCAGCTCGGATCTGCGTGCCCAACCCGTCGAGGCGAGATGGGAGGCCGCCGCGCAGGTCGGCAACACCGTCTCGGCACTCGCCGGTCAGGTGCGTTCGTTCACGGACACCTTCACCGAGAAGACGCTGCCCGAGTTCCGCGACCAGCTGGACAAGGCGGAACAGCTCTTCGAGGAGACCGACGACCTGAGCGCGGTGCAGGCCCAGGCCTGACGCGAAACCCATCCCGAGAACCCCCTGCGAACGAGGAGACGACATGGCCGAAGACGAGACCACCACGGGCTCAGGCGACCACGGAGCGACGGGCGCAGGGGGTTCGACGAGCGGGTCCACCGCGACGGGGGACATGGGGTTGGAGGCGCTCCTCGCTCTTGTCGCGGGCGTGGAGGACAGCGGGCTGGCGACGGTGCTCGACGAACTGCAGACCGCCGAGAACGGATGGATCGGCGGGACGCCCGGCGGCGCGGGGCGTGACGACTGGTCGGCGGACATGCGGTACGGGTACTTCCACTACGAGGACAACGTCCGCACGTACGAGCTCATCAACAACCCGGAATCCGGCGTGCGTTTCGCCGACGCCTTCCAGGCGCTGAGGAACAACGTCGCCAAAGTGGCCAGCGACAACGGCCCCGGGCTCAGCGCTCGACGCTCCGATACGGCGGCCGCCCTGTTCGAGAAGTTCACTTCCGTGATCGGGCAGAACGCCGAAGAGATGTCCGCGCGCGCGACGGCGCTCGGGGCGGAGGACTCGTCGATCCGCGGGTCGGCGGCGACGGCTCTGCTGGCGCAGCTCACCGCTCAGCGGAAGTCCCTCGAGTCCATGCACCGTCAGCTCACCGATGACGGCGGCGTCGGGGCCAACCTCCGGACGGTGGCCGAGGCGGTACGCACCTTCGAGACGTCGGTGCAGAACACGTGGAACCAGCACCAGGAGGCCATCGCCAATCGTGCGGCCCAGGCCAAGTCGGCGGTGATGGAGGACATCGTCCGGTACATCGAGGAAGCCGACCGGACCTGGCGCGCCGGGGCGAAGGGACGCAACGGCATGACGGTCGAGCACGCCAAGGGCGTCTTCGCCGCGTACACCTGGGGCGACCGTGCACAGCTCGCCCCGCCGGGATTCACCGGCGTCGGCGGAGATCTGCGGAGCCCGTCGACGTACGGCCCGATCAACCGCGCGATCTCGCAGTCGGTGCGCGATGTCCTCGCGACGGCCGCCGCCGAGGTCTACGCGGCCCAACAGACGCTCGAGACGGCCCTGCGATCCTCGTTGCGAGCTCTCAAGCAGATGCAGGACCCGACCGCGATGCCGGAGGACTCGTCGGTTCCCTACCCGGGAGGGAACGGAGTCGGTGGTGACGGCTCGGGCGGGGGCAACAACCTCCCGGACCTGCGCGATCTGCTCGAAGACGTATACGGGGACGGCGGCGACGGCGAGAACGGTCCGGGCGGCGGCGGCGGAGGCGCATCGGGCAACGGCGACGGTGTGTTCGGCGACGGTCCCGGGGGCGGCGGGGGAGCGTCGGGCAACGGCGACGGTGTGTTCGGCGACGGTCCGGGTGGCGGCGCCGGAGCTTCGGGCAACGGCGACGGAGTCTTCGGCACCGGTCCCGGGGGCGCCGGAAGCGGTGCCGCGGCCGGGGTCGGCGGCGGGGGCGCGGGCTTGGCGAGCGGAGCCGGTCTCGGCGACGGTGGGGGCTTCGGCGCGACCGGCGACGGTACGGGTTCGGGTGGCGCTGGTGCCTTCGGCGGATCGGGCTCCGGCGGCGCGGACGGCCTCGGAGCGAACGGCTCCGGGCCGGACGGCGCGGGGACCGGCTCGTGGTCCACCGGCGACGCCGGGAGCGGCCAGGGCATCGGTGGCGTCGGTGTCGTCGGTACGCCCGGGGGCGGCGGGGGTGGCTTCGGAGGCTCGCGCGGGACCACCAGCGGATCCGCCGGCCGACGGCCCGGGACGAGCGACGGTGCCTACGATGACGGGGCGTCGCTTGTTCCCGATGACGTGGCCATGCCCGACCTCGACGAACCGGTGGCGGACTTCGCCGGGCTCACAGCTCCCACCGAGTCCGGAGGCGGCGCCGGTGTGAACGGAACGGCGCCGGCGCCCGGAGCCGGTCTTTCCGATCTCGGGTTGCCGGGAGCGGGCGCCGGCGGCGGTGCCGGCTGGACGACCCCCGGAGCGACCGCGGGCGGTACGGGTGTCGGAGGGGACCTCGGCATGGGTGCCGGCAGCACGGACTCCGACTGGTCGGCGGGCGGTGCCGGGTTCGGGAACGATGTCGGCGCGGGTCCCAGCGGTGCGGGCGGTGCCGGCGCGGACGGGTCGGCGGCCGGCGGCGGCGCGGGCTTCGACGGCGGTGCCGGCGCGGGTGCTCCCGGCGCCGGTGTCGGTTCCGACGGGGCCTCGGGCGGTGTCGGCTTCGGCGAGGGTGCCGGTGCGGGCTCCGACTGGTCATCGGTCGGTGTCGGCGCGGGCGGGGGCGGATCCGGCGCAGACTGGTCGACCGGGGGAGCCGGGTTCGGGAACGACGTCGGCGCGGGTTCCGGCGGTGCGGCGGGCCCCGGATCGGACTGGTCGACGGGCTCCGGCGGTGTCGGTTTCGGCGACGGCCTCGGTGCGGGTTCCGGTGCGGGTTCGGACTGGTCGTCGGGCGGTGCGGGGGGTTCCGGGTCGGACTGGTCGACCGGCGGTGGCGGTGCGGGCTTCGGCGACGGCTTCGGTGCGGGTTCCGGTGCGGGTTCGGACTGGTCGACGGGCGGTGGCGGTGCGGGCTTCGGCGGTGACACGGGCGCCGGCGCGGGCGGTCCCGGATTCGACTCGCTTCCCGGCGTCGGTGGCACCGGGGACGATTGGGCTGCCGGCGGCGGTGCCGGTGCCGGGCAGGACGGTGGCACCGGATTCGAGTGGTCGCCCGGACGAGGTGTCGACGGTCCCACCCCCGGCATCGGCGCGGACGCGGGCGACTTCGCCGCGGGCGGCGGTTCGGGCTTCGGTGGCGGTGGTGGCATGAGCGATCTCCCGAACGTCGGCGGTGGCGGATATTCGCCCGGCGGAGGCGTCGGCGGGGCCGGCATGCTCGGAGACGCCGGCTCGGGCATCGCCGGCTCGGGCGGCGGAGCGGGCGACGCAGCGTCCTTCGGCGCCCCCGGCGGCGGCGCCGGCGGAGACACCTGGGGCGCGACCGACGGCGTCCGCGGTCAGGACGATTTCGCCGCGGGCGGCGGAGCAGCCGGTGCCGGAGCCGTCAACGGCGGCGCGGCCGGCGGCGGAGGGATGGGCGGCGGAGGGATGCCGATGATGCCGATGTCGCCGCAAGCACAGGCGTCGCGCGACCGGGACCGGGAACGCAACACCTGGCTGTCCGAGGACGAGTCCGTCTGGGGCACGACCAACGCGGACGGCAACGGGGTCGTCGGCCTCGGCGAGGAACGCGAGCCGGTGCAGCCGACCCACGTCCCGGCCGGTGTGGCCGCCGGACGTGCGCCCGTCGCGCGCAGGCGCGCCGAGACCGGCGCGTCCGAAGAGGCTGCGGTGGCGCAGCAGAAGGGATCATGATGCAGTTCACCGGAGACGACATCGAGCAGATGATGGCGGAAGTGCGACAGACGCACGCCGATCTCGCCGCGCGCGCCGCCGACATCGACGCGCTGACGGCGACCGCGACATCGAAGGACCGTGTGCTCAGCGCCACGGTGGACGCGCGCGGTGTGCTCACCGATCTGCGTGTGACGGGCCAGTCGTGGCGCGAACTCGCGCCGAAAGAGCTGTGCGCCAAGATCGTCGCCGTCGTCGCACAGGCGCAGCGCGAGGTGCAGGAGCGCGGTCAGGCTCTCCTCACCGAGAGTGGACCGGACGGCCTCGATCCCGCGGCGGGACTTCCGACCGCCGACGAGATGACGGCCATGATGCAGACCATGGTCGACCAGCTGCAGGGCGGTCGCCATGAGCGGTGACCGCTTCGCCGCCGATCCCGACCGTCTGCGTCAGAGCGCACGACGGATCAGCGCCCTGCACAGCCGGGTGCGGGGTCTGTCCGCGACCGTCGAGCAGCTGGCATCCCGTTATCCGAATGCGGCCGGCGACGGCGACTTCAAGGAGTCGTACGACACGAACTACGTGCCGGCGGCCGAGGCCGCCCGGGCGTTCACCGCTCAGCTCGCGGCCTCTGTCGAGGAACTCGCCCAGGACACCGCGACCGTCGCCGGCGAGTTCGCGGAGACGGAGAACGTCGCGGTGCGTGAGAGCCGACACCAGAAGTAACCGGCGCAAGACCGGCCCGGCGGAAAGCCACCGGGTGATCGAGGAAGGGGGACGCGATGGCGCTCATGGTCAGCAACGAGGCCGCGAACCTCTTCCTGGTGCTCGCGGGAGAGCGCTTCCCGATGGCGAACGAGGACCAGCTGCGCGACCTCGCGCGGGGCTGGCAGATGGCGGCTCGTGAGCTGAACGACCTCGACGGCGACCTGCGCCGCGATCTGATGGCGACGCAGCGCGGCTTCACCGGCAGAAGCCGCGACGCGTACGACCAGTACATCGTCTCGCTCACCGAGGGCGACGCTCTGCGCGAGGTCGCCGAATCGATGCTCTCGAGTTCGCAGTTCCTCGCGAAGCTCGCTCTCGACGTGGAGTACACCAAGTACACACTGATCGGTGCCCTGATCGCGCTCATCGCCGAAATCGCCTGGGCCATCGCCATGGCCGTGCCGTCGTTCGGATCGTCCTTGGCGTGGCTCGCCGCGCGCAAGGCGATGTACTCCATCTTGTTCCGTACGGTGCTGCGCAAGCTCCTCGCCGAGATCGCGAAAGGGGCGGCGTTCAACGTCCTGAGCGAGGTCGCCATCGACGCGGTCGCGCAGCTCGCACAGATGGCGGAGGGCAATCGCACCGACTGGGACGGTGACAAGACCTCCGGTGCGGCGGCGGGCGGCGCCCTCGCGGGCATGTTCGGCGGCGCCGTCATCGTCGGTGGCGCGGCGATCGGCAAGGGCCTCGGCAAGGGCGCCGGCGACATCGCCGTGCCCGGAGCGGGAAAGGGCGTGGGCGACGACGTTCCGGACGGCGCGCCCAGCTCGAGTCCGACGCCGTCTTCGAGCCGGCCGCCGAGCCCCAGCCCGGCCCCGAGCCCGGCCCCGAGCCCCCGTTCGGACCCCACTCCGACGCCCAGCTCGAGCCCGACGCCCGGCCCGAATCTGACGCCGGGCGGCTCGGGGTCGCTGCCGGTTCCCTCGACGACGGGAGCGGGACCACGCCCGCACGGCTGGAGAGAGACCGGTCAGGGCATCGTCACGGACTTCGCCGGCGAGGCGTTCGTCGAGGTGATGACGGAGGGCACGTACAACGCCATCCAGGGCCAGGGGTTCGATGTCAGCGCCGGCGGAGTGATGTCGGCGGCATCGTCCAGCATCGGCACGGGCCTCGGCGAGGCTGCCGGATTCCACCTCGGCGGTGGGTCCGCTCAGAGCGGCGGGGATGCCACGGGCGGTGGGGATGCCACGGGCGAGGGGACGCGCGGGGACGATCGATCCGTCGCGACGTCCGACGGCGGCGCGGCGGATCCCGCCCCGATGTCGGTGACGATTCCGGGCTCGGGCTCGGGCGCGGGGGCGGGACGAACCCCGGGGCCCACCGGGACGCCCGGCGCAGGAGCGGGCACGGGCCCGGGCGGACGCCCGGCGGACGAACCCGACCGCGCCGGGCTAGGGCCGGAGCCCGGGCGGAGATCTTCCGGTGCGGAGAAGCCGTCCGGGTCCACCCTCCCGCCGGCGCCGCGGGGGGAACGCCCGCACGCCGAGTCCTCGATCGGGGCGGCGGCACGGACCGATTCGACCGCCCCGCGCCCGGTGGCATCCGTGCCCTCCGAACAGCCCTCGTCACCGGATCCTGTCGGTCTGTCCGCGACTCCGGGCGCCGCTCACGCGGCGACCGCGCACCCCGGGGCCTCCGGCGGACCGGGGACGCCGACCGAGACGCGTACGACGGACGGCGAAGGCGCGACGGGTGACCGCGGCGAGACGGCGACCGGACCGACGGCGCCGCCCGACTCGGCGACGACCCCCGGTGTCGAGGCGCGGCCGGCTCCCGCCCGTCCCGCGGACGCGGTGACGCCGAATCCTGTGGTGGCGTCCGGCTCTACGGCGACACCGAACCCCGCGGTGACGGCGGACCCCGCGGTGACGGCGAGCTCTACGGCGACGCCGGACTCCGCGGCGACGGACGCGACCGGCCCGGCGCCGGCAGAACCCACCGGCTCGGCACCGGTGGACACGGGACCCGGCCGCGCGGCGTCCGACTCGGCGGGGCCCGGCGAGGCGGTCGCCGGGATGCCCGCCGCGACGCCGGCCGACGCGGTCGCGCCCGACGAGACCACCGCCGCGACGACCGAGCCCGCCCCCGCCGAGACGCCGGCCCCGGTCGGCACGCCGGTCCCGACGGCGACGGACGCGGCGACTCCCGGCCCCGCGGCGGCCGACGCGCCGACGCCGGAACCCGTGGCGACCCCGGCTCCGGGACAGGCAGCTTCGGCGACGTCCGACCCGGGAGTCGCTCCCGGCGCGGTGCGTTCGGATGCGGTGCCTGCCGACGCGGTGCCTTCCGACGTGGCGACTTCCGGGCCGGCGACGCCTGGCGCGTCTACGCCGGGACCCGTGCCGGCACCCGTCTCGACGACAACGCCAGATCCGATCGCCGCTGAGCCGGCAGCGACATCCGGGCCGGCGACGTCCGACCCGTCGACGCCTCGACGCGAGGCGACGCCGGCCCCGGTGCTGGCGGAAGCGGCGACGCCCACACCGGCGGAGTCGGACGCGGCGACCCCCGGTCCGGCACCGGCCGACGCGTCGGCTCCGGAACCCGTGCGGACGCCGGCTCCGGGACGGGCCGACTCGGCGACGCCCGAGCCAGGGGTCACGGCCGACGCGGCGCTGACGGACATGCCGACGCCCGGGCCGGCCACGTCCGACGCGCCGACGTCTCGACCCGCGACGTCAGCGGATCCCTCGCCGCTAGACCCGGTGACGCCCCGCCCCGCGGTGACGCCCGACCCCGCGGCGGCGGACGCCGGGACGGCCGGCCCCTCGGCGACGCCGGACCCGACGGCTGACACGGTGACGGCCGAGCAGTCGGCGACGCCCCCCGCCACCGCGACGCCTGACTCGACCACGCGGCCCGGTCCGACGGCCGACGCCGGAGCGGACGGTGCACAGCGGGGGCGACCGCAGGACGACGTCCGCACCGACGCCGAGGATGGCACCGCTCCACCCGTTTCGCCCGACGGCGGGTCAGACACGTCGCGCCCGCCGGCCGACAAGGTCGAGCCTGATCGCCGCGCAGAGAGTTCCGCAGCAGACGGGCGGGAGTCGGCCGAGGCGTCACCGGCGGCCTCGTCCGCGGCGTCCCCCGATCGCGCGCGTTCCGCGGGAGACCCCGCTCCCGTTTCCGCGACGGCCGATCCGACGGAGACCCCGAACGGCTCGCCGGGTGAGGCGACGGCATCCGGTCGCCGTCCGGGCCGCACGGATGCGGTCGACTCTTCCGCCGACATGGCCTCGGGCGGGCTGGCCGTCGCGCCGGCGGCCGGGCCGCGCGCGGACGCACCGGCGCCCGCCTCGGGGACGCCCGCACCGACACGGCAGACCGCGCCGACGGACGCGGTACCGGGAGCTGCGCCGTCGAAGGCCCCGACGACCGTCCCGCCGTCAGCGCCGCCGACGGGGTCGACGTCGTCGCCGTCCACGCAGCCGAAGGCATCGACCGCGCTGCCCTCAGCCCTTCCGGCGTCTTCACCGACACCGGCCCCGACGCCGGCGCGCGTCAGCCCGGGGCTCGCGGCCGTCGGCACGGCCCCGGGTCAGCAGAAAGGCGCGCTGCAGGAGGCGGGCGGCCACCCGGCGCCGGGGCAGGGACCGGCGAGCACACGCCCCGCGGTGCCGTCCTCACCGACGGCCGTGGCGCCCGCGCCGGCGGCGTCCCCCGCGGCGGCGACGCCTTCGTCGTCTCCGGCTCCGGCGTCGCCCACCCTCTCTCCGCCCCCGCCGCCTCCACGGTCGCACCGCGCGCCGCGAACCCCCGCCCCGGCGACCGCGGGCCCTTCGCGGACCGACGGCAGCCCGACTTCTCCGCGGCCGACTGCGCAGCCGCCGGCACCGAATCCGCGACGGCTCGCCGCGAGCGACGAGGGATGGCGGCACGCGCCTGATGCGACAGCGACGTGGTCGGACCCCTCCACCCCCGTCCGCGAGTCGGACTGGCGCCCCCGACTGGCGTCCGCGACGCCGCATCGCGTCGACCAGACCGCTTCCGACGTGCGCACCGACAGGCGGACAGGACGGCCCGACCGCTTCGAGGGACGCCTCGCCTACGACCGAGCGCGCGTCGTCGTCCCCGATGGTCGAGCGATCCAGGTCTACACCGTGCGCGTGCACCTGGTGCGGGGGACCGGCGTCACCGACGCACAGATCACCGCCGCACAGGATCGCGCCCGGGCGAGCGTGACGGACATCGTGAATCGCGGCTACCGGCTCCCCAGCGGCGATCAGATGCAGCTCGACGTCGAGTTCACCCCCACCGCCGCGACCGCGCACGCCACCGTCCGGGTCGTCACCGGCGTCGACGAGGTGGGGACGACCGGCCGGGGGCCGGAGGGAAGGCCGGTCACCGAGACGGACCAGCGGACGTGGCGGGCCGACGAATCCGGAGCGGTATTGACGCACGAGCTGCTGCGTTTCCTGGGCGTCGCCGTCGAGTCGCCCGATGCGCGGCGCATCTCCCTGCATCCGCGTCATCTCTGGGCGATCGAGCGCATCGCCGACGGCGAACACCGACTGCCGGACCGGCAGTATCCGGCCAACGACCTCCTCCAGGGCCAACCGCTGCCCGTCTCGACCATCGACGACCCCCGCGACCTGCGGACCCAGGTCGCCGGTCATCTGGGCGTGCGACCGGACCGTGTGTCGCGGTCCCTGGGTCTGGACGATCGGTCGACGGCGGCGGAGGTCGCTGCCGCGTGGCGCGGCGTGCTCGCGTCCGGGGTCATCACGGTCGATGGGCAGACCGCCGCGGTGCGTCGCACCGACGTCCGCATGCCGGCCGTGACGCCGACAGCGCCCGCGGCGAAACCGGCGGCGACCGCCGACGCCCCGGCGACAACGAAGCCCGAGACCCCGGCCGAGGATGTCTTCTCTCGCACGCAGAACGTGGAGACCGGGGACAAGAAGTCCCTGAGCACCTCCCACCAGGTGGCAGGGCAGGTGACGGTGGCCGCGGGCTTCGGGCCGGGGTACCCCGCCGTGACCTTCGGCCTGGGCGCCGGCACGGGCTCCGATCTCGGCGTCAAGACGACGCTCAGCGAGTCGGCGACCCCGGCGACCGCACCGACGCCCACGCACGCCGCGGTGTCCCTGGCACTCACGACGGGCGCCAGGACGACACCCGTCCGCGTCGACATGACCCTGTCGATGCCCGAGCTGGAGCACACCGCGCCACACGCCCGCCCGCAACGCGGACGCGCGCCGGGGGCGCCCGCCGACCCGCGCAGCGCCGACCTCCGCGGCATCCGTCCCCAGCGCGCCACCCATCTCGACACCGCCGCCGTCCGCCCGACGTCGCAGAGGGACGTCGACGCGCTCACGAGCCTGCTCACGGTGTCGGGGGCGGCGGCGGCCAAGGGCGACTCCCTGACGTTCTCGGTGGATGCCAGAGCGCCGGAGGTCACCTTCCGCGGTGTGTCCGCGGGGTCGAGCAAGACCGCGAGCAGCACCGCCTTCTCCTCAGGCTGGTCGAAGAACAACGAGCTGAACGCCACGATCGGTGCGCGCGGGCGCGTGCGCAGCTTCTTCCGCACCGGCGGCGGCCTGACCGTGACGCTGAGCGGCCAGCACGGTGGATCGAAGGAGCTGAAGCACTCCAGCTCCCGCAGCGACGACGACAAGCTGGCCGTCTACACCCTCTCCCGTACGGTCCGGGTGGCGTCGGGGCGCGGCGCTCCGCAGCCGGTCGAGGTCCGTACGACGTTCTCGGTGCCGATCGCCGATGCCGCGGCGCGTGGGCTGTGGATGCCGGATGCCGTCGCCCCCGCCACCGGGAACGCACCGTCCGTGACGCCGGGCGCCGACACCGCCTTCGATCCGTCGAAGGACTCCTTCGTGTCGGCGCCCCCGGACCTGGCGGACCAGATCGCGACGGGACTCGGGCTGTCGGAGAAAGGCGCCGGTGCCGTTGCGGGTCGGTTCGACGGAGACGCCGGCAAGGCCTCACTGCACGACGCCGCCACCGGCGGGGCGGCCATCACCTGGCAGGAGGGCGGCCGGACGCACCGTGTCACCGTGCAGGCCGACATCGCCCTCACCAACGCCGACGACACCACCGCCAGCGTTCCGACCAAGCGCGAGGAGTCCCTCGCGAGCAAGCTCGAGATGACGGTGGACTCCAAGCGCGGTCAGCGCATCACCTTCGGGGGGCTGCTCCTCGCCGCGTCCGGGGCCCCGGCGACGAGCGCACTCGGCCCGGATTGGGGTCGCGCCTCCGCCCAGGTATCCGCCGGGCACCAGCGTTCGGTCAAGAGCTCGGCATCCCAGACGCTGAAAGAGACGCGTGCGGCGTCCGGTGACACGCCCGCGGCGTACCATCCCGCACACACGACCCTCCGGGTGGTCCACGAGTCCACCGCGGATGCGAACGTCTTCCAGCGTGCTCTCGCGGGCGGCCGGCTCCTCGGAAGCGGTCCGGCGAGCAGCCGGCACCGCGCGGAGACGCCGAATGCCGGCCGGTCGATCCCGGTGAGCGGGGTCGTCGTGCGTCGTCCTCAGCTGGACGGCGCCGCGCCGACCTCCTCTGGCGGGCGCACCCTCGTGGGAGCGGTCCGTGACAGCGCATTCCGCGCGATCGACGTCGCGGCTCTCGGCCCCTTCGCCAAGGTCGAGCGCATCCACGGGCACGAGGTGCACGCCGAGGTGCTCGAGGCCGCGCTCTCCAAGCGCGGCGACCTCACCCGCGGACCCGGCGCGCGACACCGCCGCATCTGGGGCAGCGGGAACTTCTCGAGTTGGGGCCCGTCGACCTTCGACACCACGTCCGGCACCACCTCCCGCACCCACGCCCTCACGCGATCGCCCTTCACCAAGCCGGGCGAGGTCACCGCATCGTCCGTCGCGGCGCTCGCGTCCGACACCGGACTCCGCACGATCGCGAACGCCGGGCTCGGCGGTCGCCACGTGTCGACGGGCGATATGACGCTCACCGGCAAGCTCGGCGACCTGCGCGGCTCGGTCGAGGTGGAGCAGCGCCTGGGCAACCCCACGTTCGTCACCACCCGACAGGACCGGACCTTGACGCGCGGCTCCGGGGAAGACCGGGGCGTCGGAACGTCACGGGAGTGGAACGTCGGCGTCGGCGGCGACGCGATGCTGCGCGCGGTGGTGCCGGGCTCGAAGAACCGTTTCGTCATGCAGGGAGGGATCAAGGCGGGGTACACCTACGGCCGATCCGCGGATCACAGCCTGTCGACCGGCAGATCGACGGAGCGCAGCCGGACGGGGGAGACAGTCGTCCTCCGCTTCGACGCCGAACGCACCTATTCGCCCACCCTGGAATTGCGCCGGTGGCGGTGGCGTCGAGGGTTCGACAACCCCTCGTACACCCGCTACGAGCCGGCGTCCGTGGACGTCGAGCTGCCCGCCGCCGAGGCCGCGAAGCTGCTGCTGGCACACGGTGCCGCTCTGCCGCCCGAACTGAGCGCTCACGCTCCCGCGGCCCCGGCGTCTGGTCCGTCCGTCCCGTCACCCGCTTCGGGAGTCACCGGGTCGTCTGCGGGCCCGAGCACGGGAGCTTCGGCGGGCCCGAGCACGGCGCCGTCGGTTCGTCCCGTGGGGCAGCCGGGCAGCTACGAGATGACCCCGCTTCCTCGCCCGCAGCCGTCGCCCGGCGGTGGGACCGCGGCGACGAACGCCCCGAGTGCCTCGGCGACCGGGACCGGCGACCCCCTCGCGCCGTACCGCGACGACTCCGATGCCGTCGTCGGGCACAGCACGATCTCGGCACAGGATCTCGACTCCATGGATGCCACCTGGCGACCGCCGGGCGTCGGGGACGCGGATCGCGGATTCATCGCCGCCGAGGTTCGGCGTCTGCTCACCGAGGCGCCGGGCTCCGGGTTCCTCCGCGATGCGATCGTCGGCCCCAACCGGGTCACGATCCCGCTGCCGGGAAGCTCGTTCAGCCAGCGGACGGCGACGATCGAGGTCACCGTCGCTCATCGACCGGATCCGACGGATGCCGAGAAGCGGACGACCCTGACGGGGGAGAAGCTGTCGACGGACCGGTCGCACGGCGTCGCCCGAAAGAGCAGCAGCTTCCACGCCGTCGATGTCGGAGCCGACGGTCGGCTGGGATTCAACACCCGGGCCGATGCCGACATCGACCACCCGGGCGCGGAGATCGCCCCGCAGCACGACGTGACCGCGTTCAACCGCCGATGGGACAAGAGCGCGTCCGAGCCGGTGTCGCCGACGGTGACCGTCACCGCCGAGCACGAAGCACTGGAGCAGCATCACATCCCCGTCACCTTCGACGTGGACGTGAGGATCCACGAGCACGTCAGCGGTGCCATCGACGCGATGCTGCCGCGCAGCATCACCGAGGGAACGCATCAGACCCTTCCCCCGCTGTCGTTCACGGGTTCTCTCGACATCCTCGAGCCGCAGAACTCGCCGGAGGTGATCGCGTCCGCGCCGCCCGCGCCGAGCGCCAAGCAGTTCCGTCTGCCGGCGGCGGGAGCCTGGCGACCCGTGCGGTGGGACCACACGGGAGGCGACGCCATCCGGGCTGCGGTGCACGCACGTCTCGGTTCGCTCGGGGCCGAGCGGCCGGGCGACGTCTACGACGAGGCGCTGCGTGTGTCGATCTCGGACGGCTCGCTCTTCGCGGCGCTTCCGCGAATCGTCTCGGGCGAGACGTTCCGCTCCGACGACCTCATCGCCCGCCGCGGGGCCTTCCGCGACGTCCGGTCGCACGTCTCCGTCTCCGGCGCGCTCGTGGCGCCGTCGATCCGGTTGGACACGACCGCGCCGGAGACGACGCTGAAGCATTCCGTCGACCTCGGCACCGGTACGGCCGCCGGGCGAAAGCAGGCGGACGAGACGGGCGCGACCCTCCAGTTCGGCATGTTCGGCGAGACCGATGGCGGCTTCGCTTTCGGGGGGTTCACGCCGTCGTGGAAGGTGTCGTCGAGCCGGACGGACGAACACGGGGAGGACGTCAAGACCTCCGAGAAGATCACGCACAAGGGCCGGTCGTTCATCGTCGACGCGCACCTGCGGTTGAAGGTGGATGCCGGGACCACGACCGTCGTGAGCAGCGACGGCGAGCGGCGACCGGACGAGATCGATGTGCCCGTGGTGCTGCAGGTATGGGAGCAGCAGCTCGGCGCCCTCGATCTCGTGGTGCCCGCCGACATCGCGGGCGACGAGGCCCGTGACGCCGACGCCGCGCGCGAGACCGCGAAGGCGGCGGCGCGCGAGGATGAGGCTCGCGACGCACGTGAGGCGGCCCGGCAGCGGGCGCGGGACGCAGAGGATCGGGCCGAGCGGGAACGTCGGGCCGAGGAGGATCGCAGGGCCCAGGCGAAGGCGGAGGAGGAGCGGAAAGCCGACGAGAAGCGGAAGGCGGACGCTGAGGCTGCGCGCAGGGCCGAGGAGGAGCGCGAGCGTCGGGAGGCTGAGGAGAAGCGCAAGGCGGAGGAGGAGCGCAAGGCGGAGGCGGAGCGCAAGGCTGCGGAGGAGCGCGAGCGTCGTGAGACAGAGCGCAAGGCGGAGGAAGAGCGCGAGCGTCGGGAGGCGGAGCGCAAGGCCGAGGCGGAGCGCAAGGCCGAGGAGGAGCGCAAGGCTGCGGAGGAGCGCGAGCGTCGCGAAGCCGAGGACAAGCGCAGGGTGGACGAGGAGCGCAAAGCTGCGGAGGAGCGCGAGCGTCGCGAAGTTGAGGAGAATCGCAGGGCGGAGGCGGAGCGCAAGGCAGCGGAGGAGCGCGAGCGTCGCGAAGCCGAGGACAAGCGCAGGGCGGAGGCGGAGCGCACGGCCGAGGTGGACGCGGAGGCGAAGCGGAAGGCCGAGGCCGAGCGGAACGACCTCGAGGAGAGACAGCGCCGGCACGACGAGGACCAGCGCCGGCACGACGCCGAGAAGGCCGCCGAGGACGCTCAGACGGATGTTGAGGACGACAGCTCCGCGCGCGATGACGACGGCTACGAGGCCGACGACGAGGCCGACGGCGACGATTCCGACGACCAGTCGGGCTTCGGCTGGGGCTCGGACGACGGCGACGACGACCGCGAGTCGACCTCCGCCACCGACGATGCGTCGGTCCCGTCGATTCCGCCGGTCCCAGGCGTCCCGGCCCCAACGGTCCCCGCCTCGGCGGTCCCGACCCCAACGGTCCCGGACCCGGCGGTCCCGGGTGCACCGCCGCTGCCCGGACCCGACGGTCCGTCGCAGACCGCCGCGGTCGACGACACCGACTCCGAGTACGTGACAGCCCCGAGCGAGCCACCGTCCGACGCGGAATACGTCACGGCGGCAGAGCCCGAGGTCGACGAGCCGCCCTCCCGCCCTGCACCGCCCCGGCCCCGCGCCACGACACCGCCCCCCGCGGCGCCGCCGCCCCCGTTGGCGTCGGCCGACGGCATCCGGGATCTCCCGTCACCAGCCGTCCAGGCACCCCTCCCGTCGCCGGGCCACCTTCCCGACGCCCCTCCGCCGCGTGCGGTGTGGATCCCCGATGCGCCGATGTCGGGATACGTGCCCGAGGAGGAGGACGAGCACGAGGACGACGGCGTCCTGCTTCCCGATGGCACGACCACCGGGGACGGGTCGGTCTTCGACGCCCAGGCTTTCTTCGACGATGCGCTCGCGGGAATGAGCGCACCAGCCGGGACTGCCGCGACCAGATGAACCCTGCACGCCTCCGCGCCCGTGGTCGAGATGAGGAAAGGGGATGCCGTGTCGTCGATCACCGTGGAACGGACGGGTTTCGGGATCGTCGTCGCCGCCCCGGGCGACGCGGAGACCGCGTCCCTTCTCGATGGATTGCCCCCGCTGCGGGCCGCGCGCTATCTGGTGGCGACGCCCGCTCTGGAGCAGTCGCTGCGGGAGGCCGCGCCCGAGGTCGTCGACGCGGTGCGGCCCCACCTCGACGGCACCGTCGTCGTCCCGGCCGAGGGACTCGCCGCGGAGGGTGCGGACGGTGCAGAGACAGGCAGCGCCCGGTTGGCCCGACTGCTCGGTGTTCCGGTCGTCGCGCCCGAGGGGCGTTTTCTTCCGTGTCCGGGCACGCTGTTCTCCGTCGGGAGGGGGGACGGCTGGATCACCCGGACCCCGCAGGGCGCACGCGTTCCCTCCGGACGGCGCTACCCGGCCCCGAGGTGGCAGCAGCACCTCCCCGCGAACCTGGCCGGAACAGCGCACATCCCCGCCGGGCTCTGGGTGACGGCGGGTGCCGAGGCGCGCCACGCCGTCCGTCTGGCGGGCGTCGCGGTCAGGGAGGAGCAGCTGCTCGTCGTCGTGGGCAGCCCGGCGGAGCCGGCTCCGAGCCCGGAACGGCTGGAGACGGTCCTGCGGGCACTGCCCGCGGAGGTGCGGTCGGCGGTCGTGCTCGTCGGCTACGGTCCCGGCAGCCTCGATCTCGCCACCGTGCGCGACCTGGCCGCGACGCTGGAACAGCCGGTCCGCATCGCCCACGGGGTCGAGATCGACGGGAGGTCGGTCCGGCTCGACGGGGACGAGACCACGCCGCCGGCGACGCTCGCGACCGAGAGCGTATGCGCCCCCAACGGGTCCGTGCGCCTCGAGCGTTGGGAGACGCCGCCCGGTCTCGTGCCCGCACCCGCGGGCGGTTACCGCTTCGACGAGAAAGCGCGGACACGTCGCCGGGCGAGCGCGGACTGGCAGGTGCACATCGTCCCGACGGGGCTGCTGGTGGCTCCGGTGGGGGAGCGGCTCGTCGAGTCCGGCGCCGCCGCCACGGTCGGCGATGCGCTGGGCGTCTACCTGCAATGCGACGGCGCGAGGCGGCCGACGGGGCTGCCGCGCCTGCTCGCCCCCCTTCTCGCGCGCCTGGAGCGCCTCGGGACCGTCGCCATCCACCCGCTCGATGCGACGGCCCGGCGCGTCGTCCGTGACGCGTATCCCGGCCGGTGGGCGCCCATCGAGGCGCTCGCGTTGACTCCGGACGGCAGGCTCGTCGCAGCCACCATGGATGCCAGCGGTGACACCCCCGAGGTCGACGGAGCGGTCGCCGCCGACGAGACGGCCGTCGGACCCACCGGGAACACGGACGCGGTGACGTCGTCGTCCGATCCTTCGGGACACTCGGTCGGCGGGCGGGACCGCCCCGACGCCGCGGACCGCGCCCTCCCCTCGGGGGGCGAGGAGCCACGGTCGCCGGGGAGCCCGGTCACGGTCGACGCCGTCGTGGGCGGCGTAGGCGAGACCCGACCCTCGCGAGGGAGTGCCGTCGGCCGTCGAGCCCGTGGCCCGCTGGCCACGGCCGCCCTCGAGGGCGAGCACGCCGACGCGAACCGGTCGTCGCCTGCTCCGCCCGAGCCCGGTGCCCTTTCCGTCTCCGACGGGGGGTCCGGCGCTCACGAATCGCCCATGACCCGGTCGAGTGCCGCGCCGACGGCGGCCGCCTCGTCCGCGCCCGCCGCGGAGCACCCGCGGGCGTCGTCCGACGCCGCCACACCGTCGGCCGCCTCGGCCCCCACCCCGGCCGCCGCCACTCCGGCTGCCCCGGCCCCTGCCGCGCCCGCCCCGGCCCCTGCCGCGCCCACCCCGGCCGCCGCCACTCCGGCTGCCCCGGCCCCTGCCGCGCCCGCCACGGCCGGCGTCACTCCCGCTGCCGCCCCAGCCCCGCCCGTCCAGACCGCCCCCACACCGGCGACCCCGCAGGCCGGAGGCGCCCCGCGGGCGGGCCTGACCCGTGCCCTGCAGGGATCGGCGTTCACCCCCGCACCCGGCCCCGCCTCGCGGACGGGGAGCATCCCCGGCGAGCCACGGCGCACCTCCCCGCACGACCCCGTGGCCCACGTGTCCCCGTCCGGTGCGGCGCCCGCCCCGCCCGCCGCACCGGCCCCGACCGCGCCTCTACAGACGACCGCTCCCGCCCGGCCGACGGCACCGCAACGGGCGACCCCGCCCGCGCAGACGACCGCCACCGCATCGCCGAGCGCACCCGCGTCGGAGCAAGCGAGCGCCGGCGCGGTCGAAGCGGCATCCGTTCCGGCCTCATCGGTGCCGGAGCGCGCGCCGGTTTCGTCCGTCGAACCGCCCGCCGTCGCCCTCCCTCGCCGTCTGAGCGAGGTGCCCGTCGGCGCCCGCTCGACCGCGGAGCAGCGGCACGGCGTACGGACGGCGCTCGGTCCGCGGTACGACATCGCCAGTCGTACCGTGTCGCACCTGCTCGCGCAGCAGCCCGGCATGCGGGCCTCCACCGGCGACCGCTCCGCCATGCTGACGGGCCTCTCGCTCGTGCGAATCTTCGCAGCGGAGCCGCACGCCGAGTATGACCTCGACTTCCACATCTGCCTCGCGGAGGGACTCGCGATGCTCCCCACCGCTCGGACGGTCGTCGTCCGTGGCATCCCGTCCGCCGCCGGTGCCGCGCCGGGTGACGTCCTCCGGCTGCGGATGCCGCTGGTCGCCGCCGCCGCCGACGGCCCGGCGACCGGTCCGGCCGAGGCGCTCATCTGGACCACGAGCGGCCGTCGGCTCGACCGCGTGCTGCACGGTGTGACAGGGGCGGAGGACATCGCGCTGCCCGCCGGCATCCGTCTGCGCGTGCTCGAGGGCGACGGCGGTCCCGCCGCCCGGATGCTCCTCGCCGAGGAGGGGGCCGGGACCGAACGGGCACTCGCGAGGCTCCGTTCGGCGGCGGAGGCGCGCGGTGACCTGCGTGCGCACACGGACGACCGTTGGCTCGGCGATCTGCCGTCGGCGGCGTGAGGGGCGGGACGATGAGCGAGCACACTTCGGACGGGGGACGTCCGGCGGGCCTCCTTGGCCGGGTCGCGCGCCGTCTGCGCCCGTCCCCGCTGACGGTGATCGCGCGGGTCTTCGACGGTCAGTACAACGGAGCACCGTGGTTCGCGCCCGAGCACCCCGTGATCGTCGACCCGGTCGAGCGCGAAGACATGCTGGGACTGCTGCGCTCCGGCGCCGTCATCCTGCATGCCGCCCAGAAGCTGCGCGATCACGTGGGCGGCCAGGACGCGGCCGTCCCCGCCTCGCTCCGCTCGGACGGCGTCTGGGTCTGGAGCGACGCCTGCGCGTACTTCTTGGAACGGTACTGGATCGCGCCGGACACGGAACTGGTGCGGCACCTGCGCACCGCGGGTCCGCCTCGTCCCGTCGACGCGAAGACCTGGCGGCGCCTCTCCGCGGCGATCCGCCCCGACGCCTGGAAGGGCACGACATGGCCTCTCGACTGACCGCACGGGAGCGCACCGTGCTCACCGTCGCCGCCGACCTCCCCGACTGTCATCCGTCCATCGCGTCGGCCCTCGCCTCGGCCGATGACGGCGACGTCATCTCGATCCGCCCGGGTCTCTACCGCGAGTCGCTCGTCATCGACCGTTCCGTCTCGCTGTCGGGCGTGGGGGATGCCGGTGAGGTACGCATCGAGGGCGTCGACGGTCCCGCGGTGTGCAGCACGGCGGAGGCGCGGATGTCCGGCCTCACCCTCGCCCGGACCGACGGCGACGTGGCCGTCGACGTGGCCTCCGGGACGCTGTCGTTGGACGATTGCACCGTCGAGGCAGCGACGGAGGTCGCGCTCGTGGTGCGGGCCGACGCGCAGCTGTCGCTGCACGACAGCCGCGTCGCGAACGACGTCGGTGCCGGCGTGCTGGTCTTCGAGGGCGGTCGGTCGGAGATCACCGGCGGCAGGCTCCGCGACATCGCCACGACAGCCCTGGTCGTGCGAGGCCCGAGCTCCGCCCACGTCGTCGACGTCGTCATCGCGTCGGCTCCCGGCGGCCTGCTCGTCGCCGACGGCGGGCAGGTGACGGTCGCACGCGGCCGGATCGCCGATATCACCGGTGCCGCGATGACCGTCGAAGGCGGAGCGAGCCTGGATGCCACCGGCACGGTCATCGTGGACGGCGGCGGCATCGGGGTGCTCGTGACGTCCGGGGGCTCCGCGACCCTCGCGGACGTCACGATCCGCAATCCCGGGGGCCAGGGCGTCGTCGGCATGGCCGACGCGGTCATCGACCTGACAGGGGTCGGCATCCACGACGGCGCGACCCACGCGCTGCACATGGTCGAGCGCGCGCAGGTGACGGCGAGGGCGTGCGAGCTGCGCGGTGCGGGGCACGATGCCGTCGTCGTCGCGGGCTCCGCGTCGGTCACCCTCGTCGACTCCACGATCTCCCGTCCGGCCGGGACGGGCGTGATCGCGTCGGACGAGGCGACCGCGGCGCTGACGGACGTGCGGATCGTCGAGCCCGAGGTCGCCGGGGCGATCGCACGGGACAGTGCCCGGCTGGTGCTCGAAGGCGGTTCCGTGCGCGGCGGGCGGCAGGGGGCGGTGTGGCAGGGCTCATCGACGGGTGCACTTCGACGGACTCGCCTGCGAGACGTCGCCGGCGATGCGGTGCATGTCGATCCCGACGCCGACGTCGAGCTCGACGAACCGCTAACCGGTGACGAGGGGGACGAGTCCGAGGTGACGGAGGTGGAGCGGCCGTCCCCGGCGGAGCCCACCGGTGGCACGGATGCCGCCGCGCGCCCGGACGGGGCGAGCGAGCTGGACCGCCTTCTCGCGGAGTTGGACGAGCTCGTCGGGCTCGACAGTGTGAAGCGCCAGGTCGAGACGCTCGTGCGCATGCATCAGATGGCCGAACGCCGCGCCGAGGCGGGCCTGCCTTCGCCTCCCATCTCGCGACATCTCGTGTTCGCGGGCTCGCCGGGGACGGGTAAGACGACCGTCGCGCGACTGTACGGGCGGATCCTGGCCGCGCTCGGCATCCTCCGGACCGGCCAGCTCGTCGAGGTCGCGCGCCCCGACCTCGTGGCCGCCGTCATCGGCGGCACCGCGATCAAGACGGCGGAGATGTTCGGGAAGGCGCTCGGAGGCGTGCTATTCATCGACGAGGCGTACGCCCTGTCGAAGGACGGGGGGTCGAGCAACGACTTCGGAGGCGAGGCGATCGACACGCTCGTCAAGCTCATGGAGGATCACCGCGACGACGTCGTGGTCATCGTCGCGGGGTACACCAACGACATGCGCACATTCATGGCGGCCAACCCGGGTCTGTCGTCGCGCTTCTCTCGAACGGTCGAGTTCGCCGACTACTCGTCCGCCGAGATGGTGACCATCGTCGAGGGGTTGTGCCGGGTGAACCATTACAGCCTCGAGTTCGAGACGCGAGCGGCGCTGCACGACTACTTCACCAAGCTGCCCCGCGACGAGACCTTCGGCAACGGTCGCACGGCGCGCAAGGTGTTCGAGGAGATGCTCGGCCGTCAGGCCTACCGCCTCGGCAATCTCACGGAGGTGGACGCGCTCACCCTCACGCGTCTCGTGCCGAACGACCTGGGCCCGTTGCCCGGATCCGCGATCGGCGCCGGCGTCGGCCGCGTCGACGAGGAACGCGTCGAGCAGCTGCTCGGAACGCTCCGCGAGCTCGTCGGGCTCGACGACGTCAAGACCGAGGTGCAGGGGATGGTCGACCTGCTGACGTCGGCGCGCCGCAGGCAGGCTGCGGGGCTGCCCGCGCCCTCCCTCAGCAGGCACCTGATCTTCGCGGGTCCTCCCGGCACGGGTAAGACGACGGTCGCGCGTCTCTACGGCTCCCTTCTCACGGCGCTCGGGGTGCTGGCGCAGGGCCAGGTCACCGAGGTGTCGCGCGCCGACCTCGTCGGCGAGTACGTGGGGCACACGGCGCGGAGGACGACCGAGGCGTTCGACCGCGCGCGCGGCGGCGTGCTGTTCATCGACGAGGCCTACACGCTCGCGTCGGGCGGGGGCAACGGCGCGGACTTCGGAAAGGAGTCGGTGGACACGCTCGTCAAGCTCATGGAGGACCACCGCGACGAGGTCGTCGTCATCGCGGCGGGCTACGAGCGCGAGATGGACCAGTTCCTCGCGACCAACCCAGGTCTGGACTCGCGCTTCTCGCATCGCGTCAGGTTCGCGAACTACACGCCGGACGAGCTGGTCACGATCGTGAACCAGCATGCGACCAGCTCGGGGTACGAGTGCACGGGCTCCGCGGTCGCCGCTCTGCGCGGGCACTTCACGGCCGTCGATCGCACGGCCTCCTTCGGTAACGGCCGGTACGCGCGACAGGTCATGGACGCGGCGATCGCCAACCACGCCCGCCGCACCCGCACGATCGAGGATCCGTCGATGGACGACCTCGTCCTGCTTCTGCCGGAGGACATTCCCGCGGCCGGCGTCATCGGCGCCTGACGCCGGACACGACATCACCCGCCGGGTGCGGACCCGGCGGGTGATGTTCCGTGCGTCTCAGGCGACGAGAGCCGCGCTCTGGGAGCGGATGGCTCGCAGCGCATGGAACACGCGGCTCTTGACCGTGCCGACCGGGACGCCGAGCCGCTCGGCCGCCGCCGCGGCGGTCTGATCGGCGAAATAGACCTCCGCGAGCGTGGCACGGTGCACCGGCGACACGACGGCGAGAAGCTCCGTCACGACGACGCGGTCCTCGACCTCGTGCGCGGGGTCGTCGACGGATGCCGTTCGCTCGGCGTCGAATTCCGACCAGGCGATCTCCGCCGGACGGGCCCGACGGGCGCGGTGATGATCCATCGCGATGTTGTGGGTCACGCGCGTCAGCCACCCGCGCACCGACCCGCGCTGCTCGGTGAGGCGGTCGAGGTGGTTCCACGCGCGCAGCATGGTCTCTTGCACGACGTCCTCCGCGGTGGCGGTGTCGCCGTCGAGCAGACGCGTGGCGTAGCGCACGAGACCGCGCCGGTGCGTGGTGACGAGCTGGTCGAACGAGGTCGGGGTGTTGTGTGCGATCGGGGCCGGGGGGATGCCCATGGACGAGTCCTTCCTTTGGTGGACGGTTCTTTTCGATCGTCCGACCGCGCGGAAACGCTGTCTCTGGGCTCATCCCCCGTGTCGGGTCGTCATCCCGACGCGACGGGTGGGGCTGTCCCTACCCGTCATGTGCCGCAGCGAACGGCTGTCGGGTCGTCGCCGACGAGGTCCTCCCATCGCACATCGGAGAACGTCAGGTCGAGGGCGCCGGTGCCGAACGCCACGAAGGGGGTGTCGACGGCGCGGGGATCGAAGCCCGAGACCGTGAAGCAGGCGGCCGGGACGATGACGCGCTGCGTGGCTCCCTCCGTGAGGGCGTTGATGGTGCTCGTGATGTCGACCGCGCCGCCGCAGGGATATCCACAGTGCGCGGCGACCTCGAAGAACGTGGCCGCTCCGCTGTTGCGTGTGACGTCGAAGACGAGTGCTCCGCCGCCGTCGGCGATGTCTTCGAGGTCGATGGACGCGCCGGAGCTCTGCGCGTACAGCTGGGCGGGGGAGTCCCCCGTCCACACCGCGTGGAAGCCGGCATCCGTCTGCGTCAGCTGGAGGTTCGGGCGCGAGGCCTCCTTCTCGTCCAAGGGCGTCACACCCCACACGCCGGCCGTGTCGCTCGACTGCACGAACCAGTCGAGCCCGGTCGTCGAACTTCCGTCGGTGAGGATGGGGAAGGCGAGGGTGGCGGTCGTGGTCGCGGCCGCGGCGGCGGCCGGTGCGGGCGCCGCGACGACGGTGGGCGGGGCGCTCGCCACCGGGCTTGCCGCGGTGCTCGCCGCTGTCGGGGTCTCACCGCGTCCCGACCACGAGGCGGCGGTGACGATGGCGGCGCCGGCGACCGCGGCGACGGCGAGACCGGCGAGGAGCATCGAGCGCCGACGGATCCGGGGGCGTCCCGTCGTCCCCGGGCTGGAACTCGCGAGGAGGGTCGTCGGCAGAGGTTTCGCGGCGGCCGTCTCGTGGGGAGCGTCGGGCCGTGCCGGCATGGTGTGATCGGATCCCCCTGCTCGCGCCCGCGCCCGTTCGGCTGCCCCGAGCGCGACGGTGAATTTAGGGAGGTGGGTGGCGGCTATGGGCTTGCCGATCGACGACACCTCTTCGGCCACGAGCGGGATGCGCGACGACCCGCCCGCGAGGACGACGACGTCCACGTCGTCGGGGTCGAGGCCCGCTGAGGCGATCGAGCGCAGCAGAGCAGCCACGGCCGTCTTCACCATGGGGCGGATGCTGCTCTCCAGGTCGAGCCGTTTCAGGGTGATCGCCTTCTCGGCTCCGTCCAGGTCCAGGCGCACCACGGTCTCTTCGTGGACGGACAGTGCTTCTTTGGCGCTCGTACACGCCTCGTCGACCGAGGACAGGATCGCGACGTCGTCGGGGTCGGCCGGATCCAGGGCCGATAGCCGTCCACCCAGGCGTTGGTCGATGAGGCCCCGGACGGCGTCGTCGAAGTCGTCTCCGCCGAGATGCTCGATCCCCTCCGGGGTGCCGAGCACCTCGGGCCCATCGCTTTGCACGCGGAGGACGGCGGCCTCGGTGTTCCGACCCCCGAGGTCGAAGACGGCGAGGATGTCGCCCTCGGCCAGTCGCCGATCGCGCGCGAAGAACGTCGCGGCGGCGACTGCATCGGCCACGATCTCTTCGATGCGCACGCCGGAGAGCTCGGAGATGCGTGCGAACTGCTCCCGGCGGTAAGGACCCCACGCGGCGGGACACGTGACGACGACACGCTGCGGCGCCTCGCCGTACTCCTCGGTCACCGCGGCGACGACGTCGCGGAGCTGCGCGGCCATCAGCGCCTCCGGCGCCGTGCCGACGCCGCCGATGAAGATCGGAGTGGGGTCGCCGAGCCGCCTCTTGAACCCGCGCACGAGTCGCGTCCGGTCTTCGTGCGCGGCGTTGGCCGCTGCCTGGCCGGTCAGGATGGTGCCATCGGCGGCGACGAAGGCGACGGAGGGCTCGACGAGGTGCGGCGAAAGGTGTGCGGCCCGCACTCCGAGTTCGTCGCCCACGGCGACCGCGATCGAGGTCGCTCCGAGGTCTACGCCGATCGAATATGGCATGGGGCTCCTTCCGGTGTCCGCGCTCCGTATCGAGCCCGGATACGAGGCAGACACTAGATGAATAGTGTGAACGGGGCCTACCCGGCTCCGCGGGGTCTGTCGCCGGGGGCCGCGATAGCATAAGGGCGCGCGCCGGCTGGACGCCGTGTGACGCGAGGAACGGGGCTTCGATGCGGGTGGCGATCGCCGACGACGGTACCTTGTTCCGCGAGGGGCTCGTGATGCTGCTCGCCGCGGCGGGTCACGACGTCGTCGCCGCGCACGACGGCGGCGATGAGCTCCTCCTCACGCTGGGTGCGGAGCAGGTGGACATCGCCATCCTCGACATCCGGATGCCGCCCGGCGAAGAGGGCGGGTTGGCGACCGCCCGGAAGATCCGGGCGCAATACCCCGACATCGGGCTGTTGATGCTGTCGCACTACGCGGAGTCGCACTACCTGCGAGCGATGCTCGAGATCGGTACCGAGGCCATCGGCTACCGTCTCAAGGAGCGCATCGCCGGCGTGCAGATGCTCAACGACACGTTGGAGCGCATCCACGCGCGCGAGATCGTCATCGAGCCCGTCCTCGCGAGCAGGCTCATCGAGATCGGCGAACATCGTGACACCGCGATGGCGGGCCTGGGGGAGCGCGAGCTGGACGTGCTCCGACTGATGGCGGAAGGGCGGGCGAACCGATCGATCGCGGAGCAGCTGTTCGTATCGGTGAAAGCGGTCGAGAAGCACGTCGCGTCGCTGTTCGTGAAGCTCGAGATCCCCGGTGACGCCACCATGCACCATCGACGGGTACTCGCCGTGCTGAGCTACCTGCAGGCGCAGAAGGTCGGTGGGGTCGGCAGATGACGGCGCGCAGCGTGCCCCGTCGCATCGTGGACGTCATCGCGACGACTCCCCGCGACTCGCTGCTCCTCGCGCTCCTGCAGAACCTCGCCCTCGGCCTCGCCGATGGTGAGGCGTCCACGCCGCGGCTGCGGTTGCTGCAACGCCTCGACGACGGGCATCTTCAGCGGTTGGCCTCGTGGCCTCAGGACGACGAGGGCTCCGAGCGTGCGCATGCCGATCATCACGCGGTGCCCGGCGTCGGGGTCCTGGAGATCGCGCCCCCTCCCGACCTCGCCGTCGCGAGACGGCGACGGCTGCTGGTGGAGTCGTGTGAGTGGCTCGGGGCGACGGTGCGCGCCGACCGTGCTCTGCGGGAGCTCGATCGAGCGCGACAAGAGGCCCTGTCGAGCGAGCAGGATGCCGAGCGGGCCGAGGTCCGCGCCGGACGAGTGCGCGAGGGGGAGCGCATCCGGCTCGTGGACAGCCTCACGACGACGACCGTCGCCGATGTCGCCGAACTCCGCCGTCGGCTCTCGCCGCCCGCGGGAGCCGTGGAATGGCCGGCCGTCCACGCGTTGACGGAACGCCTCATCGATGAACTGCGCGACACGGTGCGCGGGGTCTTCCCCGCGATGCTGCCCACGTGCGGCGCCGAAGAGACGCTCCGCGAACTCGCGGCGGCGTCAGTCTCGCCCGTCACCGTCGTCGGTGATCTGGGGCGTCGGACGAGCTGGGACGTGGAGTCGGGTTTCTATCACGCCGTGGCCGGTGTGCTGCGGGCGATGGCGCGCACAGGAGCGCCCCTGACGTTGGCACTTCACCGTGCGTCCGGGCTGGTCGCGGCGGTGCGAGGCAGGGGACGGGACGGCGACGCGGTCGAACGGGCGCTGCGGATGGAGATCGAGCGCATCGGCTCGCTCGGCGGCGAGCTTCGGGTGCGGGAGCGAACCGACGGGGAGGTCGAGGTGGTCGTGGAGATGCCCGATCGCGGCGACGTGAGCTCGCTGCCCCTCTCGAGCCGGCAGACCGCCGCGCGCCCCATCTACGTGCGCGTGTCCGCGCTCCTGGATGCCGCGGATCTGCCGGACGGAGAGCTCGAGGCCTGCCGTGACGCGCTGGCCACCCCCGTGACCCTGCTCGTGGTCCAGGGGCCCTCGCCGGCGCCCATGCCGGGCGTGCAGACGGTGCTCTGCGACGAGGCCGCCGATGCGGCGCTCGGCGCCGAGGTGCGGGATCGTCAGGGCCGCTGGGGGCCGATCGACGCGGTGGTGTGCGCGCTCGCGCCGCGCCTCGGATTCGTCGACGCGCTGTCGAGCGAGCAACTCGTCTTCCGTGACGGCGTCGCCCCCGCCGAAGCCGTCACGACGCTGTCGGCGAGGGCACCGGTCCTCGTGGCGCGCCGAGCGCTCGACATGCTCTTCGCGTCGGCGTCGCGGGCGGGCGCCACGGCATTGCTCTGGGAGATCGACCGGTTGCGGTCTCACTCCCTCGAACTCGTCGAGGACGCGCTGCTCGACGAGTACGTGCGCGGCACGGCGCACTCGATCGTCGATGCCGACGCAGCGCGCCTCCTCGGCGCTGCGGGCGGTGATCCGCGCGTCCGCCTCGGTCTTCTCCCCGACGCCGGGGACGAGCGGGTGCACGCGGCGGCTGTCGCCGCCGTCGAACGGTGGCAGCGCGCGGCGGCTCGACCGGGTCTGGGTGGTTCCGGACGGCGGGCTGTCGAGGTCCTGCAGCGGAGTGCGGCCGGTGTGCTCGACCGCGAGAGGTCTTCGTCAGTACGGCACGCTGGCTGAGATGCGTGTCCCGGCGCCGGGCGAGGAGTCGACGTCGAGGACGCCGCCGATCGCCTCGATGCGGTGCGCGAGGGAGGCGAGACCGCCCGCTTCGCCGCTCGCGGTGAAACCCGGACCGTCGTCGCTCACCCGGACGAGCGCGCGGCCGCCCTCGAGTCGCGCCTCGACGAGGATGCGCGCCCCGGGCGCGTGCCGACGGGCGTTGCCGACGGCTTCGAGGGCGAAGTAGTACAGCGCCGACTCGACGACGGGCAGCAGCCTCGCGATCTCGGTGCGGACCTGCACGTTCGCGTCCTCGAGCTCGGCGAGAGCGCCGCTCAGCCCGTCCCGCGCCAGGGTGGGCGGCAAGACGCCTCGCGCGGTGGTGAGCAGGAGCCGTTCGGCCGTGTCGAGCTGTTCGCGCAGGCGGGCGAGCCGTTCCTCGTCGCCCTGCTCGTGCTGGTGGTGCTCGGCGATCGCCATCGTCATGCGAAGGGCGACGAGATGGTGCTGAGCGCCGTCGTGGAGGTCGCGCTCGAGGCGGCGCCGCTCGTGCTCCATGTCGGCGGACGCGCGCCAGCGGACATCGTCCCGTCGTCGCACCGCTTCCTGGCGTCGACGTCGGGCGTGCCACACCCCGTCTTCGGCGGCGTAGGGGGTCAAAAGCAGAAGGAGCGGCTGCCATGCGCCGGCACCGGGCATCGCCGCGGCGGGTGCGACGGTGGCGATGATGTCGGGGTCCGATCCGAGTCGGAGGCTCGCGACGTCGTCGCCGGGGGCGGCCTCGCGAGCGCTCCAGCTCAGTGCCTTCGTGCCGAGCCGCAGTTCGCACCGATGCGCGCCGATCGCCTCCGCGACGGTCGCGAGCAGTGTCGACGGCGGAGGAGGGGTGTCCGATGCGGTGAGCGCCGTGGTCAGCGCATCGCCGATCACGTCTTCGGCGCGCACGCTGTGACGCTATCAGCCCGTCTGTCGGCGAGCGGTGGCGATCGATCCGGGTCTCCGCATCGCCGGGGGAGTTCCGGATGCTCCTACTCTGGACCCATGGCCCGCGACGCGCATGACGACCAGGAGCAGCGCGCCCTGCGCGCCATCGAGGCCATCACCGCCGGTGCGGACGTCGGCGACGAGGCGTTCCGTCTCGCGAACGAGTTCACCGACCGCCACACGTCCCGATTCGGCGCCTGGCTCAAGCGCCGCCGTCGTCGCTAGAGCGAAGACTCAGCTCGGCCACTCCCGCGCTTCGAGCCGCTCCAGCAGGACCTCGGCGGCGGACCCCTCCATCGCGCGGACCCATCTCTGCGTCCGGGATCCGCTCGACGACACCGTCCGACCGCGCTCGCCCCGCTCCAGCCGCACGTCGACCGTTCCTGCCGAGACGCTGACGCCGCGCAGCGCCCCCGCGGCGACCATCGCGGCCAGCGGGTCGTGCAGTGCGCAGCGCCGGTCGGGGAAGACCCCCGCGTAGAAGTCGAGGTAGTGCGGCAGCATGCGCGCCAACGCGTGCGGCAGGGCCCCGGGGATCGCTTCGAGGCGCACCAGGTCGGTGGCATCCAGGGTCTGCGTCATCGTGACGTCGAGCGGCACGAGCGTGGTGTCCCAGTCCTGAGCGAACACGACGGCGGCGGCCTCGGGGTCGTTGTGGATGTTGGCCTCGGCCCACGCGGTGACGTTGCCCGAATGGGCGAACGCGCCGCCCATCACGACGAGGCGGTCGAACCGCGCGACCCCGGGTGCCTCGGCGTAGGCGGCGAGGTTCGTCAGAGGTCCGAGGGCCAGAACGGTGAGGTCCGGATGCCGTGACGCGAGGTGGTCGATCAGCTCGACCGCCGCGCGGGCATCGTGGGCGCGGGCTGCCGCCGTCAGGGCGATGCCGCCGAGCCCGTCGTCGCCGTGCACGTGCGGGGCGCCACCGGCGTAGGCGCGGCCGCGGAAATCATGGGCGCCGATCGCGACCGGGATGTCGTCTTCGCCGGCGAGCTCGAACAGCGACAGGGTGTTGGCGGCCGCGCGGGCGGCATCCGTATTGCCCGAGACGGTCGTGACGCCGACGATCTCGACGGACGGCTCGGCCAGCAGGTAGGCGAGGGCGAGGGCGTCGTCGATGCCGGTGTCGCAGTCGACGAGGATCGGGCGGCGGCTCATGCGGGGACTCCGTAGGTATCGAGGGCGTCGAGCGCCGGTTGCGAGGCGTCGTCGGCGACGGCGGCGGATCCGACGGCGCAGGCGCGGGCGAGGGCGTCGGTCTCGGCGTCGCCGCGAAGCAGGCCGACGACGAGCGCCGCGCAGAACGCGTCTCCCGCGCCGACGGTGTTGCGGACGGTCGTGGGCACGCCCGCAGCCGAGGCCACCAGCTCTCCGTGGCGGTAGAGCCTCGCGCCCTCGGCCCCGAGCGTCACGCAGAGCAGGGGAGCGTCGTGCACCTCGGGCAGCTGCGCGTACTCCGTCTCGTTCACGATGACGAGGTCGCACCGCTCGAGCACGTCGACCGGCAGCGGTCGGGCGGGGGCGGCGTTGACCGCGAGGAAGCCCGCCGCGCGCGCGGCGGCTGAGACGACGGCATCCGAGACCTCCAGCTGCAGCAGGACCGCGGATCCGGGCGCGATGCCGAGCGCGTCGGCGTCGATCGCGGCGTTCGCGCCCGCGCAGACGACGATCGAGTTCTCGCCGGTCGCGTCGACGACGATGAGGGCGGTTCCCGTCGCGGCGTCCGCGGTCTGCACGCCCGAGGCGTCGACGCCGATCGCGGCGAAGCGTTCCCGGATGCCGTGACCCTCCGCGTCGTCGCCCACGGCGCCCACGAGCCGCACGTCGGCGCCGAGGCGGGCCGCGGCCACCGCCTGATTGGCGCCCTTGCCCCCGGGGCCGCGGTCGAGGACCCCGTCGGCGACGGTCTCGCCGGGGCCGGGGGAGCGGTGGACGCGAGCGGTGAGGTCGACGTTGATGGCGCCGACGACGGTGAGCTGGGGAGAGATGGCGGGGGCCTTCCGATGAGAGGGGATGCCGGGACCGGGCGCTCAGGTGCGCGCGGAGCGGCGGCGCAGGCCCGCCGACACGATCGCGACGAGGGTTCCGACCGCGACGCCGATGACCGTCTCGATCACGCGGTCGCGCAGCAGCAGCTCGGGGGCGACGGGGGAGGCGAGCGACACCATGAGCAGGGCGAGCGGGGTGATGAACAGCATCGCGATTCCGTAGTTGCGGCCGACGAACAGTTCCGCTCCCGCCTGCAGCGCCACGGCGACGAGCAGGACGATCACCGGCGGCAGGTCGAGGGCGAGAAGACCCGCGGCGATCAGCACGCCCAGAAGGGTGCCGACGAGTCGTTGAGCGCCGCGGATGACGCGCGCCGTGACGTGCGCTCCGCCGACGGCGGCGACGGCACCCACCATCGCCCAGTACCAGTGGGTTCCGACGAGAAGGGCTCCCACGACGCCGGCGAGAAGAGCCGCGACGCCGACGGTCGCCGTCATCTCCCACGCGACCGCGCCGATGGCCGGGCGCGTCCGCGGCGGGCGCCGCCAGGAGCCGCGGCGGGCGAGGACGAAGACGCACGTCACGAGCAGACTCCACAGCACGCTGGCGCCGCCCACGACGAGCACTGTCAGGAACGTCCCCCCGGTGGCCGGGAAGCTCGCGGTGGCGCCCGCGGCGAAGACGGCGAAGAGCGCGCCGGGCGGGTGCCACTGGGCCCGGTAGGCGAAGAGGGTCACGACCGCGGCCAGAGCCGCGACGACGGCGACGCTCGCGAGTGCGGGGGTGGACAGGGCCGAGAGGGCCGTTCCGATGAGCATGCACGAAACCAGGACCGCGCCCGCCACGGCCTGCATGCGCACGCGGGTGCGGGGCAGGTCGGTGCGGCCGTAGAGCGCGGCGAAGGCCCCGAAGCTCGCGTAGACGCTCAGGTCGAGCCGGCCGAGCGCCAGGAGCACGAGGAGCGGCACGCCGACGCTCAGAACGGCGCGGAGAGCCACACGATGATCCCCGCGATGCGGCCCCACGCGGATGACCCCGGTCCACACACGCCCCCGGGATTCCGCCATCCCTTCAGCCTACGCGCCCGGCTCGGCAACGCCGGGCGGGGTCGCGTCGTCGACGGTCGCGAGCGGAGGGATGCTGTGGCGTCAAGGGCGTGGCATCCCTTGCTCCATCTGATGGGGTGGAGCGATGGATGTCGAACGCGAGAAGACCCCGGTCGAGCCCGGCCCGGAGCCCGACACCTCGACGGCGGCGGAGGGGGCGAGGTCGGACCCCTCGCTGGACGGGGACGATCAGCCGATCGAGTGACGCTTCGACGTCGAACGGTGCGCCGGTGGGCGGCGGGGCGTTCTGCGTAGGGTGGGAAGCCCCCGCACCCGAACGAGGAGAGACGTGTTCCGCACGCCCCTGACCCTGTTTCGCACGCTCGCGATCGCCGAGGCGGTGTCGTGGACGCTCCTGATCGGCGGATTGGTCCTGCGCGCCGTGGCCGACCTGCCCGTCGCGGTGTCGATCGGCGGGGGGATCCACGGCTTCGTGTTCCTCGCTTACGGCGCGACGGCGGTGCTCGTGGCGCTGAATCAGCGATGGGGTCTCGGGCCGACCGCGATCGCGGTGGTCAGCGCCGTGATCCCGTACGCCACGATCCCCACCGAGATCTGGCTGCACCGCACCGGGCGTCTGCGGGGCGCGTGGCGCCTCGACGACAGCGGCGACCCGCGCGATCGCCGGCCGCTCGACCGGTTGCTCCGCTTCTTCCTGCGCCGGCCGTGGGCCCTGGCGCTCGTGCTTGTGGCCGTGGTCGCGCTCGTCTTCGTCGTGCTGCTCTCCGTGGGTCCTCCTGGCGGTAAGGGCTGACCACGCGCCTCGCGTCAGCGCACAAGGATGCGCACGCTCGCGGGCACGATGCGGCAGGTCGCCGTGAAGGTCTCGACCGTCCCCGACAGGGTGGCCGTCGCGCGCCCCACGCCGAGGAAGGCGACCGTGCCGTCGTGCGCGTGGACGCGGGGGGACCGGTCGGAGAAGTGACGCATCTCGTCGCTCGCGGGGCTCGCGAAGGCGAGGTCGAGTTCGACGGCGACGATCGGGCCCGTTTCGGAGCTCACCCGCCAGTCGATCGCTGCGAGGCCGCCGCCGCGACTGGTCATCGCCAGTGTCGTCGACCCGCACTCCTCCCCGCCCACGACCTCCGTGCGCAGGGGCTCCGACAGCGGTGTGCTGTCGGCACCGCACAGGTCGATGCCGTGGACGCGGGCGTAGCCGCGGCCGTTGTCGGTGATGCTCGAGCAGTCCGCGAGGAGCGGGGCGGTGAGCGCATCGGAGAGAGGATCCGCCCGCACGGTGCCGGTCGCCGGGGCTCCGGTGGCGGTGGCGCCGGGTGCGAGCACCCCCGCGAGGACGACGACCGCGACGAGAGCGGGAGCGGCGCTTCGGATCCGCACGGCGCACCTCCTCGTCGACGTCGGACGAAATCTACGCCGCGAACGGGGTGCGCGCCACGGCTCGCCCCGGACGGTCAGCGCTTCGTCGAGACCGTGACCGTGAATTTGCGGTCGCGCGCCACCTGACGCGTGGGACCGACGAGCCGCTCCAGCGATGAGCGGTACTGCAGGGAGCTGTTCCACACCGTCCACAGCTCGCCGCCCGTCTCGAGCACGCGCGCCGCGTCGGCGAACATTCGGGGAGCGAGGCCCTCGTTGATGGCCGCACCCGCGTGGAACGGCGGGTTCAACGCGATGAACGAGGCCGTGGCATCCGGTTGCGATCGCAGCATGTCGTCGCGCACCACGCTCACGCGGTCGGTGACCCCGTTGGCCTCGGCGGTAGCCCGCGCGGAGGCGACGGCGATCGCCGACTGATCGCACGCGATCACCCGCAGGGAGGGATGCCGCACGGCCAGGGCCGACGCGACCACCCCGGTTCCGCAGGCGAGGTCGATGGCCTGGTCTGCGCGCGGCGCGGGGAGGTGCGCGAGCAGCAGACGCGTCCCGATATCGATCGACGCACCAGCGAAGGCCCCGCCGAAGGCGCGGATCCGGATGCCGTCGACCTCGGCGGCCTCCGGCTCGGGGGCTGCGCCGTCGTGCGGACCGCGGGCGGTGAGGACGCGCGACTTCTGCCGCGCGTGCGAGACGTCGACGCGTTCGAAGAACCGCCGCAGCACCTCGTTCATCGACACCGTCATGTGCTTGAGGCGGCCGCCCGCGAAGACGACGACGTCGGGGTGCGCGTGGAGGGCGATGAGGCCGGCGATGTCGGACAGCGCCTGCAGCGACCGGGGGAGGCGTAGCAGCACGACGCGGGCGTCGATCAGCAGGTCGGCATCGAGGGTTCGGGACTCGAAGGCGCCCTCGAGCCCGACGTCGGCGGCGTTCAGCGACAGGGCTTCCTCGCCCAGCAGCTCGTCTTGTTGGATCCGGATGCCGCGTGCTCCGGCATCCGCCGCCGCCAGAGTGAGTGCTCCGTACGCATCGCCGATCACGACGAGTTCCCCCTCGCCGAGGCCGGCTCGCGCGTCGGCGGACTCGTCGAGGATCAGACGGTCGGCGGCGTCGACGGCGGTGAGATCGGGGCCCTCGAGATCGGGGCGGCGACGCAGGGCGTCGAACGAGAAAGGCACCGGACCACGCTACCCGGGGGTGACGTGACGCGGTGCCTGACCGAGATGCGGGCTCAGCGGGTGCCGAAGTGGAACGGCAGGGCCAGCGAGGCCGAGACGAGGATGATGCCGAGCGCGAAGAACAGCGCGGGAGCGGCGAGAGAGAACGAGAGGCCGGTCAGCAGCATGCCGCCGACGAACAGGATGAGAGAGACGATGAACATGAGGATCCCTTCGGTCGCTCCAGGCTATCGTGCCGAGTCTGCGGGTGCGTCCGCCACAGGGGCGGGTTGCGCGGGCAGAGTGCCCGGGGTGCCGCTCGAGCGCGGAGGGATGCCGAGTGCCGCGTGCGCCCACAGCGTGCTGCCGGCGACGGCTGCCGGCATGACCGCCACCGCCCCGAGCGGGACGAGGAAGCACAGCTGTGTCGCGACGCCGAAACCGAGGGCACGTGCGCGATGGGTGCGGAGGAGCCCTTTTCGAGCGCGCCTGTCGAGTCCCCGGGCGGAGAGGGCGCGCGAGGTCAGCTCGTCGGCCAGCAGCCACCCGGTCAGCAGCACCCCGGTGACGAACCCCAGGACTCCGCCGACGAAGGGGACGAGGCCGATGAGCCACGCGAGGGCAGCGGCAAGGATGCCGCGGAGGATGAGACGCACGCTGTCGCCGACAGCCCGCCAGAACCCGTACTCGACGTCGGGGACCACGCCCGTGGCGCTGCGTTCCGTCGCGCGCCAGATGCGGTCGTAGAACGGCTCGCCCACGGCGAGCGTGACGGCGGTGAACGAGACGACGACGAGCAGAAGTGCCGCCCCGAACGACGCCAGGCCGATCGCGGTGCGCAGAGCGCCGGCCCAGAAGGGAGCCCACGCGTCGGCGAACGGCGTCCAGTCGTCGACGAGACCGGGCAGGACGAGACCCCAGGTCACGAGCGCCGCGCCGAAGATCAGCCCGACCACGGCCCCCGGGATGAGCCCGAGGGCCATCGCCCCGGGCGTGCGACGCCACTGACCGAGACCGCGGGCGAGCAGGGCCGCCCCGGCGAGGAATTCGCGCATGCCGGGATTCTGACAGACACCGCCGACATCGACCGACGAGGTTGCGCCCGCCCCGTCCGGCGCTCCCGTCCGCGGGGTGCGTGCTGCGGCGATGTCGCAGGGGGATGCCAGGATGCCGCTATGCGCATCCGCACCACGTCGATGCAACGTACCTACCGGTACGTCCGCTTGGCGCTGATCGGTGCGACGGTCTTCCTCGCCGTGGGTGTCGGTCTCGAGCTCGCGAGCGGCGACGGACTGCTATCGGTCAGCGCGGCCTATTACACGCCCGCGGGTCCGGTGTTCACGGGCGCGCTGAGCGCGGTGGCCCTCGCTCTGCTGGCCCTGTCGGGGCGCAGCCTCGAGCAGGGCCTGCTCGATATCGCGGCGGTGCTCGCCCTCGTGATCGCCTTCGTCCCGACCGCGGTCTCGTCGAGCGCGTGCCTCGACGCGGCGCAGTGCGTGCCGCCCGAGGTGCGACCGACCGTGGCGAACAACGCCGCGGCCGTGGCATCCGTGGTCCTCCTCGGGGTGATCGCTGCGGGGATCCTGTCGCGCGTGCAGGGCACCGCGAGTCGCGGGGTGGCGCTCACCATCGGGGTCATCGTCTCACTCATCGCCGGGGGAGCGGTGTGGGCGGCGATAGCGCCGGACGCCTTTCTCCGGTGGGCTCACGAGGTCGCGGCGGTGGCGTTCTTCGTGCTGATCGCGGCGGTGGCGTCGATCGCGGCGTGGAGGCCGCAGCGAGCGGGGCGGCTCCGGCGGGGAGTGCGTCGCGCCTACGCGGCCGTGGCCATCGGGATCGTGCTGACCCTCGTCCTGCTCGTCGTCGGGGTGCTGTCGGGAGGGGGCCGCTCGGGTCTTCCGGTCGTGCTCGTGGGCGAGTCGGTGGCCCTCGCGCTGTTCGCGGTGTTCTGGCTCGTTCAGACGGTGGAGCTCTGGAACGAGGTCGATCCGACGCTCCGGGAATAGATGCGGTAAACCCGCGTTGAAGTTGATACGACGGCGCTCAAGTAGCAAACTTGAGCGGACTGCACTCACGTATCTCAGGAGACGGAATTGCCCGAAGACTTCACCCCCGGCGACGGCGCCCAGTCGTTCGACGAGTTCCTGGCCCGCTACCTCGCCGGCGAGCAAGCGCGAGCCGAGCGCTCGATCGACCTCAGCCGCTTCCTCAGCGCCCGCACGCAGGACGCCCTTCAAGAAGCCGGACGCTACGCGCTCGGCCGCGGTCAGCGCGAGCTCGACGCGCTTCACGTGCTGCACGTGCTCGTCGGGCGCTCGCCCGCGAAGGAAGCCGTCGCGCGCCTCGGCGCCGACCCCGCCGCGATCGCACGCGCCGCCGAGAGCCGCCTGCCCGCCGCCGCGAGCCCCGCGAACGTCGACGGTGCCGTCGTCGCCGGCTCCGTGCAGCGCGCCCTGTTCCACGCCTTCCAGGTGGCCCGCGCCGCCGGTTCCACCTATGTCGACCCCGACCACCTCTTCTTCGCCCTCGTCCTGGCCCAGGACGCACCCGCGGGGCAGATCCTCGCGCAGGCCGGAGTCACCGCCGAAGCGCTCACCCAGGGCGTGCGCGAGACCGTCATGGGCGGTGACGAGACCGAAGCGCCCGCCGAGTCGGCATCCGCCACTCCGAGTCTCGACCGATTCGGCACCGACCTCACGGCCCGGGCCCTCGCGGGAGAACTCGACCCGGTCATCGGTCGGTCCGACGAGATCGAGCAGACCATCGAGATCCTCAGCCGTCGCACGAAGAACAACCCCGTGCTGATCGGCGAGGCCGGCGTCGGCAAGACCGCCGTCGTCGAGGGTCTCGCCCGCGCCATCGTCGCGGGCGACGTTCCCGAGCAGCTGCGCGAGACGCGCGTGGTCTCGCTCGACCTCGCGGCGATGCTCGCGGGCGCGCGGTACCGCGGCGACTTCGAGGAGCGCCTCACCCAGACGATGGATGAGATCGCGGCATCCGACAAGCTCGTCGTCTTCATCGACGAGGTGCACACCCTCGTGGGCGCGGGCGGCAGCGGAGACGGGTCCATGGACGCCGGCAACATCCTCAAGCCCCGACTGGCCCGCGGCGACGTGCACCTGATCGGCGCCACGACGCTGCGCGAGTACCGCACGATCGAGAAGGACCCGGCGCTCGAGCGGCGCCTGCAGCCCGTTCGCATGGGCGAGCCGTCGATCCCGGATGCCGTGGAGATCCTGCGCGGCCTGCGCTCGGCGTACGAGGAGCACCACGCCGTCCGCTACACCGACGAGGCCCTGCGCGCCGCCGTCGAACTGAGCGACCGGTACCTGCCGGACCGCGTGCTGCCCGACAAGGCCATCGACCTGATCGACCAGGCGGGCGCGCGTCTGCGGCTGCGCCTGGGCGTGACCGTCGACACCACGTCCCTGCTCGAGCGTCTCGCGACCCTCGAGGCCGACAAGAACGCGGCCGTCTCGGCCGAGCACTACGAGGAGGCCTCGCGCCTGCGCGATGAGATGGCCTCCGTGCAGCAGCGGCTCGACGAGGCGACGGCCGGCCCCCGCGCCGCCGCCGTCGTCGACGAGCCCGAGATCGCCGCGGTCATCAGCCGCGCCACCGGCATCCCGGTGGCCCGCCTCACCGCGACCGAGCGCGGGCGCCTCACTGAACTCGAGACCGAGCTGCACGCCCGCGTGATCGGCCAGGACGACGCGGTCGCCGCCGTCGCCAAGGCCGTGCGTCGCAATCGCACCGGCATGGGAGACGAGAACCGCCCGGTCGGCTCGTTCCTGTTCCTCGGCCCCACCGGCGTCGGGAAGACCGAGCTCGCGAAGGCTCTCGCGGGCTCGCTGTTCGACGACGACGCCGCGGTGATCCGATTCGACATGAGCGAGTTCGGTGAGCGCCACACGGTGTCGCGGCTGATCGGTGCCCCTCCGGGATACGTCGGCTACGACGAGGCGGGCCAGCTCACCGAGCGCGTGCGCCGAAACCCCTACGCGGTCGTGCTGTTCGACGAGATCGAGAAGGCCCACCCCGACGTGTTCACCCTGCTGCTGCAGGTGCTCGACGACGGCCGGCTCACCGACGGTCAGGGACGCACGGTCGACTTCCGCAACACGGTGATCGTGATGACCTCGAACCTGGGCGCCGAGTTCCTGGCATCCCGCTCGGGCGCCATCGGCTTCACCACCACGGGCCGCGAGTTCGCCGACGCCGACCTGCGCGACCGCGTGATGGGCAAGCTGCGCGAGGCCATGCGACCGGAGTTCCTCAACCGCATCGACGACATCGTGCTGTTCCGCAAGCTCGAGAAGGCGCAGTTGCGCCAGATCGTGGGGCTGTTGCTGGGAGCGACCTCGCGGCGGCTGGCGTCGCGCGACGTGTCGTTCGAGATCACCGACGCCGCGGTGGACCGGCTCGCCGAGCTCGGGTACGAGCCCGAGTACGGCGCCCGGCCGCTGCGTCGGGTCATCCAGCGCGAAGTCGACGATCGCATCGCCGACCTGTTCGTGTCGGGCGAGCTCGGCGACGGGGGAGCGGTCACGGTGGATGCCACGGTGTCCGGCTTCACCGTCTCCTCCGCCGCGCGGGCGCTCGCCGCGTAGGACGACGTTTCAACGCCCCGGGGCTCCGGCTCCGGGGCGTTCGGCGTGTGCGGGCGGCGTCAGCCCGTACGACCGTGCGACGCGGACCGCTGAGCGGCTGTCGCGTTCCGGGCTCCGGAGGGATGCCGCTCTCCCGGGCGTCGATGGCGGAGATTGCGCCGTGGCTGGCGGGTAGTTCCGGAGCATGGCACGGTCGGACGTGCGGGACATCCGGCATCGGCACCGCGGTCGACCGGGCGGGGGCGGGCGATCGGAACGTCCGACGCGCACCCCGATGTCCGAGGTTCGCGGCAGAGTAGAGGCATGAGTCGTATCGGCACGATCTTCAGCCCGTACCCGCATCCGCCCGAGCAGCTCCGCGACGCCGCGCGAGCGGCCGAAGACGCGGGGGTCGAAGAACTCTGGTTGTGGGAGGACTGCTTCCGCTCCTCGGCGTGGGCGGCCGCGGCCGCGGCTCTCGCCGTCACCGACCACCTGCGCATCGGCGTCGGCATCGCGCCCCTGCCGCTGCGCAACGTCGCGGCGTCGGCGATGGAGATCGCCACGATCGAGCGCATGTTCCCGGGGCGCCTTCTGCCGGGGTTCGGCCATGGCGTGCAGGACTGGATGCGCCAGGTCGGGGCCAAGGCCGCCTCGCCGCTGACGCTCATGAACGAGCAGCTGCCCGCGTTGCGGTCCCTGCTCGCGGGCGAGACCGTCAGCACCGAGGGGCGTTACGTGAAGCTCCGCGACGTGAGCCTCGACTGGCCGCCCGCACAGGCCCCCCGCGTCTACGCCGCCGCCGAGGGCCCCAAGACCCTCGCCCTCGCGGGGGCCGTGGCCGACGGAGTGGTGCTCGACAGCAAGCACACCGTCGACGAGGTCGCGACCGCCGTGCAGATCGTGCAGGAGGGTCGGGCCGAGGCGAACCGCGAAGGCCGCGTCGATGTCGTCGCCTACGTGCTGACGGCTTTCGGTCCCGACGCCCGCGAGCGCGCGACCGCGGTGCTCGCGGATCGCGAAGATGCGGCAGACCGCGTGCTCGCGGGCTCCGTGTCCGAGGTCGCCGAAGGGGTCGCCCGTTTCCAGGCAGCGGGCGTCGACGACGTCGTGCTGCTCCCCACCGACGACGTCGACCTCGCCGCGTTCTTCTCTGCGGTGGGCCAGGTCGCGGTGGCCGTGCCAAACGCGGGAGGGGTGTCATGACGCGCGGTGCCGTCTCTCTCGGTCTCGCCGGATCGCTCGGGCCCGAGGCGGTCGCACAGATCGCCCCGGCCGTCGAGAGCGCAGGCTTCGACACTCTGTGGATCAACGACACCCCCGACGGCGACGCCCTCGCGGCGCTCGCCGCCGCCGCGCGGGTCACCGATCGACTTCGCCTCGCGACGGGCGTCATCCCCGTCGACCGCCGACCCGCCGACGCGATCGCCGCTGACGTGGCGTCGCTGGGTCTTCCGCTGGATCGCTTGACGCTCGGAATCGGCTCGGGCATGGCGAAGCAGGGTGCCCTCGCGCGGGTGACCGAGGCCATCGCGGTGCTTCACGAGGCGGGCGTGCCCCGCGTGCTGGTCGGTGCGCTGGGACCGAAGATGCGTCGCACGGGCGCAGAGCTCGCCGAGGGTGTGCTTCTGAACTGGGTTCCGCCGGTCGAGGCCCGCGCTCAGGCCGAGGCCCTGCACGCGATCGCGCCGGCCGCCCACATCGCCGTGTACGTCCGCACGGCGATCGTTCCGGCTGCGCGCGAGCGCCTCGACGCCGAGACCGCCCTCTACGCGTCGTTCCCGAACTACGCCGCCAACTTCGCGCGGATGGGGGTAACTGCCGCCGACACGACGATCCGCGACGTCACCGAACTCGCGGACGCGCTCGAGGCCTACACGGCGGCGGCGAACGAGGTGGTGCTGCGCGCGATCGTGCCCGAAGACACGGTCGAGGCCTACGTCGAGTTCGCGCGGAGGACGGCACCGGCCCCGGGCTGAGCCCACCGGGGCGGCCCCGGCCCCGCGCACGGGTGACAGACTGACCGGATGCCGCGCCGCACAGGTCTCACCGTCCGCTCCGTCGCCCGCGGGGCCCTTGCCCTTCTGCTCGTGGGGGCCGGGGTCGGCCATGTCACGTGGGGTCGCCGCGGCTACCGGATCGTCGTCCCGGGGTGGGCCACGCGCCTGCTCCGAACCGACAAGGACGCCATCGTCGTGGCATCCGGAGCCGTCGAGGTCGTCCTGGGTGTCGCCCTCGTCGCGCTCCCGCGGGAACGCGGACGCATCGGCGCGGCGATCGCCGCCTTGTTCGTCGCGGTGTTCCCCGGCAACGTGCACCAGTGGCGGACCGGGCGCTCGGCGCCCGGGTTGAACACCGACCGCGCGCGTTTCGTCCGCCTGTTCCTGCAGATCCCGCTCGTTGCGTGGGCGTGGTGGTCGACGCGGGCACGCTGACGCCCCGGAGTGCTTCGAGGCGGGTGCGCTGACGCTCGCGCCCGTTCGAGCGGCCCCCGGAACGGCGGAACCCGCGGCGAACTCCCGCGCCCTACGCCGCTTCGCCGAGCTCCAGGATGCCGTTCTCGAACGCCGAGCGAGCGAGCACCTTGTACCCGTGGTCGGCGAAGAACACCGTGAGCCGGTCGTCCTCGATCGCCATGACCGTGCCGGTGCCGAACTCACCGTGCTCGACGGTGGAGTCGATCCGGATGCCGTCATCGTCCGCTGACTCCGCCGCTTCATCGACCGGGGCGACGGTGCCCGCGTCGCACCGGTCGCACGACCCGCACTGGGCCGGGGACTCGACGCCGAAGTACTCGAGCAGCGCCCGCCGACGGCAGTGCGTCGTCTCGGCGTACCCGCGCATGATCTCGATGCGCGAGGCGCGGATGCGCTCCTCGGCCTCATCGCGTTCGCGGACGGCGCTGACCGCGTCGCCCGCCGATGCCTTCGACCGTGCCGAGACGCCGTCCGGGCCCGACACGGCGAGCTCGCACGCGACGAGCTGGTTGAGAACCCGGCCGATCGCCCGCACCGAGCGTCCGCTGTCGTCGGCGATGTCCTTCGCCCGCTGGGGCTCCGCGGCCCGCTGCAGCACGTCCCACACGCCCGCGATGTCGGCGCGCTTGGTGTGGCCGCCGGCGAAGAAGGAGCGCAGCGAGAAGTCCTCGGCGCGGTAGTGCAGGATCGCCCGAGCGGGCTGCCCGTCACGCGCTGCACGGCCGATCTCCTGAGCGTACGCGTCCAGCGACTCGGTCACGTCGGCGTGCACGACCAGGCGCACGTCGCTCTTGTCGACGCCCATGCCGAACGCCGAGGTCGCCACCACCACGTCGAGCTCTCCCGCGCTCCAGGCGGAGTGCACTTCGTCGCGCTTCTTCTGTGCCATCGCGCCGTGGTATGCCGCGGCCCGCAGGCCCAGCTCCCGCAGCTCCTCGGCGTAGGAGTCGGTGCCCTTGCGCGTCGCCACGTAGAGCAGCGCCGGGCCGCCGGCATCCTGGACATCCGCGATGACGGCGCGACGCTTGTCGGCGTCGTGCTCGTGCCGGCGGACCGCCATGTGGATCTCGGGGCGGTCCATTCCGCGCACCTCGAGGTGGGGCTCGCGCATGCCCAGGCTCGACACGATGTCGTCTCGGACCGGAGCGGATGCCGTGGCGGTCAACGCCAGCACCGGGGGGTGGCCGAGCGCTTCGATGGCGTCGCCGATGCGCGCGTAATCGGGGCGGAAGTCGTGGCCCCAGGCCGAGACGCAGTGCGCCTCGTCGATGACGACGAGACGCACGTCGGCCTTCGCGAGTCGGTCGAAGACCTCCGCGTTGGCGAGTTGCTCGGGAGCCAGGAAGGCGTACACGGCGTCGGGGCCCTCGATGGCGGCCCACGCTTTCTTCTTGGCGGCCGCGCTGGTGCGGGAGTTCAGGGCGACGGCGGCGGGGGCGTCGGGGGCCGCGTCGATCGAGTCGATCTGGTCGCGCTGCAGGGCGAGGAGCGGCGAGATGACCACGGTCGTCCCGCCCAGTTCGCAGCCCGCGATCTGGTACACGGCCGACTTGCCGGCGCCGGTGGGGAAGACGACGAGGGTGTCGCGTCCGCTCACGACCGCATCGATGGCCTCGGCCTGACCCGGCAGCAGATCGTCCCACCCGAACACCTCGCGGGCGGTACGGGCGGACTGTTCGAGTGTGGCGGGAGCGTTCACGAGACCTCATTCCTGGGTGGAGGACCCCCAGCACACTTCAGACCTCCGACATCGCCCCGGGGGTTGCGAGGTGGGGCCCGATCTGTTCTCGCGACGCCGCGGCCGGAAAACGCCACCGTTTCGAAAGAGGCCGTGTCCCTCGCCGATGCATGACACCGCCGAGCGACCCGCACAAGAGCCGACTCGATGTCGGAGGGGGATGCCAGGATGCCGACATGCTCTTCGTCGACATCGAGACCGCGCTCGCGGCGGTGACGAACACGCGCTCGCGCCTGGCCAAGGTCGACGCCCTCGCGACGCTCCTCCGCGGACTGGACCCGGACGAGATCGAGCCGGCGGTCGGGCTGCTCACCGCCTCACCGCGTCAGGGCCGCCTCGGCGTGGGCTGGCGCACGCTCTCGGCCCGCGACGGCGACCACGCCGACGAACCGACCCTGACCATCGGCGACGTCGACGACGCCTTCACGGGGCTGACGCAGATCGGCGGCGCCGGTTCGGCGGCCGTTCGCACGCGCCTCCTCGACGAACTCGCCGCTCGGGCGACGGCGCCGGAGTGGCACCTGCTCATCCGCATCATGACGGGAGAGCTGCGAACCGGTGCCCTCGAGGGCGTGCTGCTGGATGCCGTGGCCCGGGCCTCCGATCGCGACGGCGCCCTGGTGCGCCGGGCCGCCATGCTGTCGGGCGATCTGGGCGAGACGACGCGCATCGCGCTGACGGGCACCGCCGACGATCTCGCGGCGGTCGGACTCGTGGTCGGCCGCGGCGTGCAACCCATGCTCGCCTCGACGGCGACGAGCGTGGCAGAGGCGATGACGGTCGCGGGTCGCGCGTCCGTGGAGTACAAGCTCGACGGCGCGAGAGTCCAGGTGCATCGGCACGGCGACGAGGTGCGCGTGTTCACCCGGACGCTCGCCGACATCACCCATCGCGTCCCCGAGATCGTCGAGGTCGCGCTATCCCTCCCGGTCGACGACGTCATCCTCGACGGCGAGACGCTCTCGCTCGACGAGGATGGCGGCCCGCGGCCGTTCCAAGACACGATGGCGCGCTTCGGCGCCGAGACGGCGCGGGAGATCGCCCTCCGGCCCTGGTTCTTCGACATCCTCCACGTCGATGGTCGCGACCTGGTCGACGAACCGCTCGCCACCCGTCTCGACGAGCTGCAGCGGGTCGCGAGGGAGCACCGCATCCCCGCCGTGCTCACCGACGACGTCGAGGTCGCCGACGCTTTCGCCCGCGATGCCCTCGCCGCCGGTCACGAGGGCGTGATGGTGAAGGGCCTCGACGACCCCTACACCGCGGGACGGCGCGGTAAGAGCTGGCTCAAGGTGAAGCCGGTCCACACCTTCGACCTCGTCGTTCTCGGCGTCGAATACGGGTCGGGGCGGCGTTCGGGATGGCTGTCCAACCTGCATCTCGGCGCACGCGACCCCGAGGGTCGTTTCGGCGACCCCGGCGGATTTGTGATGGTCGGCAAGACCTTCAAGGGCCTGACCGACGACCTGCTGCGGTGGCAGACGGCGCATTTCGCCGAGCGGCAGACCGGCGAGCTGCCGGGCGGTATTCGCGTGGCCCCCGACACCGTCGTCGAGATCGCCATCGACGGCGTGCAACGGTCCGTACGGTACCCCGGCGGCGTGGCGCTGCGCTTCGCCCGGGTGAAGACCTACCGTTCCGACAAGACGGCGGCCGAGGCCGACACGATCGACACCCTGCGCGCGCTGCTGCCCGGCGGCGGAGCAGCGACGGAAGGATGACACGATGAGTCTGGCTCCCTGGCTCGATGGCGAGCTCGGTTACCGCAGCTTCGGCGCCCCCGGCGCCCCGCGAGCCGTCTTCGTCCTCCGTACCGGCGACGTTGCCACCACCGATCCCGATGCCCGGGTGACCTCGGGCTTCGATGTGCGGATCGTCGCGGTCGGCCTCGACGCGCCGGAACTCGAGGATCCGCCGGTGTTCGGCGGGCAGACCCCCGCGGGGCTCACGGTCGAGGCGCTGAAGGCCCTGCTCGAACGCGAGGCCCCGGGTGCGGCGGTCGGCGTCGTGGGGGAGCGGTCCGCGGGACCGATCGCGCTCTACCTCGCGGCGGCGATGGGAGGGGTCGTGGACCGTGTCGCGATCGTCGGCGTCCAGAGCCCGACCGATGCGCTGAGTCGCGACCTGCGCACGCCGCTGCTCGACGATCTCGCGGCCGACGTCCTGGTGCTCGTGGGTCAGGACGGCCCGGCGGGACAGGGCGATGCCGCATGGTACGTCGATCGGTTGCGGTCGGGCGCCGCCGAGGTCGTCCACCCCGACGAGATCGACTCGGTCACCGGCGAGGTCACGCTCACGTCGGTGTGGTCGCGCGTGCTGACCCACGTCGCCCCCGGCGCCGAGCGCCGCTGACGGCGCGGGTCCACACCCGCGCGCGGAGCCGAGCGGCCCGCCCCACCTCTTCGCCCTGTTGAGTGTCCAAAACACCCGGACGCCCGTCGAAATCGTCCGGGTGTTCTGGACACTCAAAGTGAGGGCGAGCGTGCCCACGAGGCGCGCATCCCGCGAGGCGCGCATCCCGCGAGGCGCGCGTCCCGCAAGGCGCGCGTCCCGCGTCCGTGATGCCGTGAGCTGACCGCGCCCCGGCGGGTCCGCGCGCCCGCGTAGCAGCCTTGCCCTTCCGCGCCCTGTTGAGTGTCCAAAACACCCGGACGCCCGTCGAAATCGTCCGGGTGTTCTGGACACTCAACGACGGCGTCGACGCGCGAGCGACCGCGCAGGGCCTCTCACCCGCGCGCGGGCGCCCCTGCCCGCCAGTGCGCAGGGTTCGCGCGACCGCGCCGGCTCAGCCCCGCGAGACGGCCTTGACCTGCACGACGTTCGACTCCTCGTCGACCTCGACGTGGTCGGTCTGCGCCTTGAGGAAGTCCGAGAAGCTGCGGAACCCGAGCGCCTTCTCGCTGAACGACGGATCCAGGCGCTTCATCAGGTCTTTCACCGCCGACGCGTGCAGCCACTCGCCGTCGGCGCGTTCCGCCTCGAGCTGCATGGCGCGCTCGAGCAGATCGACCGCCGGATCCTTCGAGCGCTTGCGCGCGCGGGGCCGCGAGGGAGCGGCATCCTTCTTGGTCTCGGCGAGATTCGGGATGCCGGGGAGCGAGTCGTAGGCGTCGAAACGGTCGCAGGCCGCGGCGAGCGACTTCGCCGTGGACCCGGCCACGCCGACCCCGACGACGTACCGGCCGAGCCGCTTGCACCGCTGCGCGAGGGGGACGTAGTCGCTGTCTCCGGCGACGATGACGACGTGCGACAGGTCGGGGAGGCGGAACATGTCTTCCACGGCATCCACCGCGAGGCGGATATCGGCGCCGTTCTTGGCGTAGGCCGCGGCCGGGAAGAGCTGCACGAGATCGACCGCGCGCGCCACGAGCTGCGAGCGGTACTCCGCGTTCACGGGTGATGACCAGTCGGCGTACGCACGGGTGAGCACGAGCGTGCCGAACGAGGCGGCGTAGTCGATGACCGCGCCGACGTCGATGGTCGCCTTGGTCAGTCGCTCGGCGATCTCGGGCTCGGTCGGGTTCTCGGCGATCTTCTGCCGGTCGCGCGAATATGCATTCCTCCCGTGCACGCGGTCGTACCAGGACATGACGATGTTGTCGAAGTCCAGGTAGACGGCGACGCGGGCGGTCTGGGTGTCGGGCATGCCTCCAGTCTGACCCGTCGCGGCGAGACGCGGGTAGCCCCCGCCGCTCACCGCTCGCCGGGGTAGACCACGCCGATCTGACGGCGCACCTCGTCGAGCACGCCCATGATGGCCACCGTCTCGTCGATCGACAGGACGTCGTTCGACCCGGCACCGGCCGCGACGAAGCGTTCGGCCGCCTGCGCCTGGAACTGCATGCCGCGACCGTCGACCTCGGTCGTGAACTCCTCGATCACGTCGCCGTCGGGCGAGACCACGCGGAACGACGTCGGGGTGTACCAGACGCGGTCGATCTCGATGCGGGCCTCGGTGCCGACGATCTGGGCGGTGTTGAGACCGGCTCCGCGCGATGACGACACGGTGGTCGACAGCGCCCCGCCGGCGTGGACGAACGCCGTCGCCACCTCGGCGTCGCTGCCCGCGTCGGACAGACGGGCCAGGGCAGTGACGCGCTCGGGGAGACCCAACACGTCGATCGCGAAAGAGATCGGGTAGATGCCGAGATCGAGCAGGGCTCCGCCTCCGAGAGCGAGGTCGTTGAGGCGGTGCGCCGGGTCGGTCGAGATCTTCTGCGTGTGGTCGGCCGAGACCACGCGGATCTCGCCGAGAGTGCCGGCGGCGAGGATCTCGCGGATGCGCACCATGTGCGGCAGGTACCGCGTCCACATCGCCTCCATCGCGAGAAGGCCCTTCTCGGCCGCCTTCTCGCGGATCTGCGCCGCCTCGGCGGCGTTCAGCGTGAAGGGCTTCTCGACCAGCACGTGCTTGCCGTGCTCGAGGGCGAGCAGGGCGTTGTCGATGTGGCCGGGGTGCGGCGTGGCGATGTACACGATGTCGACGTCGGGGTCGGCGACGAGCTCTTCGTACGAGCCGTGCGCGTGCGCGATGTCGTACTGCTCGGCGAAGGCACGAGCGCTGTCGATGCGGCGCGAGCCGACGGCGGTGACGTCGAGGCCCGCGGTACGCAGGTCGGAGGTGAAGGCGTGCGCGATGCCGCCCGTTGCGAGGATGCCCCAGTGCAGTCCGGTCATGGGCTCCACCGTAGCCGCGTCCGCCGACATCGGCGTCGCGCGCGCCCGTCGTGCTCGCGAGCGCCGGATGCCGGCATCCCGACGACCCCGCGGGATCCCGCACCCACCGCATGCCGCCGACCCCGCCCGCACCCGGCGGATGCGACCGCATTCGGGGGCACGGAGCCGCGTCGGTTATCCTCGTGTGACCGGTCACGCAACAGCGCGCGACCCGCGATGAGGCGGACCATGAGCGACACCGACACCCCGGAGGCGACGGGGCGTGCCCCGAGCATCCGCGACGTCGCTCGTCTGGCGGGGGTGTCGTACCAGACCGTCTCGCGCGTGATCAACAACAGCACGCAGCTGCGCCCCGAGACCGCCGCGAAAGTGCGTTCGGCGATCGCCGAGCTGAAGTTCGTTCCGAACCAAGCCGCCCGCGCCCTCGCCACGAGCCGCTCGCGCCTCATCGGGGTGCTGGGTCCGCGGGCGACCACCCATGGCACCGCCTCGATGGTGCAGGCGATCGAGTCCGCCGCCCGCGCCGCCGGCTACCGCCTCACGGTGACGAACCTCGCCACGAGCGCCCCCGACGACGTGCGCTCGTCGATCGACCACCTCATGCAGCAGTCGGTCGAGGGGATCGTCGCGGTGGCGCCACAGACGCGGGTCGTGCCGATCCTCGACGAGCTCCAGCTGCCGGTGCCGGTCCAGATCGTCACCTCGACGGACACTTCGACCACCCACAACGACCAGAGCGCGGGGGCCCGCGCGGCCGTGCGCCACCTCATCGAGCTCGGTCACTCGCGCATCCTGCACATCGCCGGTCCGCGCGACTGGATCGAGGCCGATCACCGCATGCGCGGGTATCTCGCCGAGATGGATGCCAACGACCTCTCGCCGCGACCGCCCGTCCTGGGCGACTGGACGGCGCAGTTCGGGTTCGAAGCGGGACTCGAGCTGCTGCGCACGGAGGACGCGACGGCGGTGTTCGCGGGCAACGACCACATGGCGCTCGGGTTCATGCATGCCGTCCGGGCCATAGGCCGCTCGGTCCCCGAGGACATCTCGGTCGTCGGGTTCGACGACGTGCCCGAATCCGCTCACCTGTGGCCCCCGCTCACGACGGTGCGACAGGACTTCGTGGGCATCGGCGCGCGGGCGGTGGCCGACCTCCTGGCATCCCTCGGCGAGGCGAACGGGGGCGGATCGGTGGTCGAGCCCGACCATCTGCGTCTCATCGTCCGCTCGTCGACCGCGCTGCCCCGGGCGTGATCCGCGCGGCGCTCACGTCACGTTTCGGCAACGGCTGGACTTCGAGCGCACCGGGACTTGACAGTTCTGCCCGGCGGCGAGGTAGCATCGCTCACACAATGTGAACGGTCACATGACTGGGTCACACGGCCGACGGGACTCGCTGCGGAGCGGATCCGTCGAGACGAAGACGTTTCGAACGACGCGGGTCGCACCGCCTCGCCGAGGGCCCTTCGTTTCGCCCCCGAAACCGTGCGCCCCGATGTGCCCCGTCTGCACTGCCCGCGGTGGGCTCCAGGGGGAGGCGCCGCGACAAACACCCAACGGAGGGAACCAGAGTGAAGAAGCACAGCATGCTCAAGGCGATCGCGGGAGCGGGCGTCCTGGCGCTCGGCATCGGCCTCGCCGGTTGCGCGGGAGACCGCACCGGCGCCGGCAGCGGAGACTCGCAGGAAGCCGGTGGCACCATCGGCGTCGCCATGCCGACGCAGCAGTCGGAGCGGTGGATCGCCGACGGCAACAACGTCAAGTCGCAGCTCGAGGATCTCGGCTACCAGGTCGACCTGCAGTACGCGAACGACGACATCCCCACCCAGGTCTCGCAGATCGAGAACATGATCACCACGGGCGCCAAGGCCCTGATCGTCGCCTCGATCGACGGCACCACGCTCACCGACGTGCTGCAGCAGGCCAAGGACGCGAACATCCCCGTCATCGCGTACGACCGCCTCATCAACGGCACCGAGAACGTCGACTACTACACGACGTTCGACAACTACAAGGTCGGCGTCCAGCAGGCCACCTCGCTCCTGACCGGCCTCGGCGTCCTCGACGCCTCGGGCAAGGAGACCGGCGCGGCCGGCCCCTTCAACGTCGAGCTCTTCGCCGGTAGCCCCGACGACAACAACGCCACGTTCTTCTGGAACGGCGCCATCGACACCCTCAAGCCCTACATGGACAAGGGCGTGCTGAAGGTTCCCTCCGGCCAGACCGAGTTCGGCCAGGCGGCCATCCTCCGCTGGCTGCCCGAGACGGCGCAGAAGCGCATGGAGAACATCCTCACCGTCATCGGCGGCACGAAGCTCGACGGAGTTCTCTCGCCCTACGACGGTCTGTCGATCGGCATCATCTCGGCTCTGACCTCGGGTGGCTACGCCGCCAACGACCTCCCCGTCATCACGGGTCAGGACGCCGAGGCCGGCTCGATCAAGTCGATCATCGCCGGTGAGCAGTACTCGACGATCTTCAAGGACACGCGCGAGCTCGCGAAGCAGGCCGTGACCATGGTCGACGATATCCGCAAGGGCGAGACCCCCGAGGTCAACGACGAGAAGACCTACGACAACGGCAAGAAGGTCGTTCCTTCGTACCTCCTGCAGTCGACGATCGTCACGAAGGACAACTACAAGGAAGTCCTCGTCGACAGCGGTTATTACACCGAGGACGACCTCAAGTAATCCCCCGGAGGGGCTGTCGCCCCTCCGCCCCGCCTCCGCCGCGGCCCACCGGGTCGCGGCGGGGGCTCCCGCGGGTCAGCGGCATCCCGCTCCCGCCCCACATTCCCACCGGCCCCAAGCCGGTTCTGCAAGGAGGACCTCGTGAGCACCATCCTCGAGATGCGCTCGATCACCAAGGAGTTCCCCGGCGTCATCGCGCTCGCCGACGTGTCACTGACCGTCGAGCGCGGGACGGTTCACGCCATCTGCGGCGAGAACGGCGCCGGCAAGTCCACCCTCATGAAGGTGCTCAGCGGCGTGTACCCCGCGGGCGACTACCGCGGCGAGATCGTCTTCGACGGCAACACCGTCGAGTTCAAAGACATCCGCGACAGCGAAGCGGCCGGCATCGTCATCATCCACCAGGAGCTGGCCCTCAGCCCATACCTCTCGATCGCCGAGAACATCTTCCTCGGCAACGAGATCACGAACCGCGGTCTCATCGACTGGGATGCCACCAACCGCGAGGCGGCCAAGCTCCTCGCCCGCGTGGGCCTGGGCGACAGCCCCGACGTCCCCGTCAACGAGATCGGCGTCGGCAAGCAGCAGCTCGTCGAGATCGCCAAGGCCCTGTCGAAGGACGTCAAGCTCCTCATCCTCGACGAGCCGACCGCGGCGCTCAACGACGACGACTCCGAGCACCTGCTCGATCTGATCCGGCACCTGCGCGGACAGAACATCACCTGCATCATCATCAGCCACAAGCTCAACGAGATCCGCGCGATCGCCGACGAGGTCACGATCATCCGCGACGGTCGCACGATCGAGACGCTCGACGTGGCGACCGGCGGCACGAGCGAGGACCGGATCATCCGCGGGATGGTGGGTCGAGAGCTCGAGAACCGCTACCCCGACCGCGACGTCGAGATCGGCGACGAGGTGCTGCGCATCGAGGACTGGAACGTCAGTCACCCGACCGATGCGAGCCGCGTCGTCATCCACCAGGCGAACCTGAACGTGCGCGCCGGTGAGGTCGTCGGCATCGCGGGCCTCATGGGCGCGGGACGCACGGAGCTCGCGATGAGCGTCTTCGGCAAGAGCTTCGGCTCGCGCATCTCGGGCAACGTCTACATCCGCGGCGAGAAAGCCGACACCTCGACGGTGCCCGCGGCCATCCGCAGCGGCCTGGCGTACGTGACGGAAGACCGCAAGGGTGCCGGCCTCAACCTCATCGACACGATCAAGCGCAACATCTCGATCGCCGGGATGCGCAAGCTCGTCAAGGGCGGGTTCGTCGACGGTGACGAGGAGTACCTCGTCGCCAACCGGTACCGCAAGTCGATGAACATCAAGGCGCCCAGCGTCGACGTGGTCGTGGGCAAGCTCTCGGGCGGCAACCAGCAGAAGGTCGTGCTGTCGCAGTGGCTGTACTCCGACCCCGAGGTGCTCATTCTCGATGAGCCGACCCGCGGCATCGACGTGGGCGCCAAGTACGAGATCTACACGATCATCAACTCCCTCGCGGCGCAGGGGAAGGGGGTGCTGGTCATCTCCTCGGAGCTGCCCGAGCTCCTCGGTATCTGCGACCGCATCTACACCCTCAGCGAAGGCCACATCACCGGCCAGCTGCCCATCGAAGAGGCCACTCCCGAGGCACTCATGGTGCTCATGACGAAGGAAAAGGAAGCCGACCATGTCAGCGCTTGACAACACCGTGACCCCCCAGGGTCCCGCCACGCCGAAGGGCCCCGTCGGCGGCGGTGCCGGCAACGGTGCCGGCGGCATCGTGCAGTTCTTCACGTCGCGCCTGCGCGAGATCGGCATCTTCATCGCGCTGATCGTGATCGTGCTGCTCTTCCAGGCGTTGACCGGCGGCCGTCTGCTCACCGCGGGCAACGTCTCGAACATCATCGTCCAGAACAGCTACATCCTGATCCTCGCGATCGGCATGGTGATGATCATCATCGCCGGCCACATCGACCTCTCGGTCGGATCGGTCGCCGCCTTCGTCGGCGCGGTCTCGGGTGTGCTCATCGTCCAGTGGGGCATGCCCTGGTGGTTGGGCATCGTCCTCTCGCTGCTCCTCGGCGCCGTCGTCGGCATGTGGCAGGGATTCTGGGTCGCGTACATCGGCATCCCGGCGTTCATCGTGACCCTCGCGGGCATGCTGCTCTTCCGCGGTCTGACGCAGATGACCCTGGGCAACACCCAGATCACGCCGTTCCCGACCGAGTACCGTGCCCTCGGTGGCGGGTACCTGTTCCCCGACCTGTTCCCGGCGGCGACCTCGCCGGCCGAGTGGATCACGGTCGCTCTGGGCGTGCTGACCCTCGTGCTCTTCGTCGTCTCGCAGGTGCGCCAGCGCGCCAAGCGCGCGGCGCTCGAGCTGCAGAACGAGCCGAAGGTCGCCTTCCTGGTCAAGCTCATCGGTGGCGGCGCGCTCATCGCGTACCTCACCTACCTGCTGGGTGTCGCGCCCGGCTCGCGCGGCACGCCCATCGTGCTCGTCGTGCTGGCGCTGCTCATCATCGGGTACTCGACCGTCATGAGCCGCAGCGTCTTCGGCCGCCACATCTACGCGCTCGGTGGCAACCGCACCGCCGCGAAGCTGTCGGGCATCAACACCCGTCGCGTCGACTTCATGCTTTTCGTCAACATGGGTGTCCTCGCGGCCCTCGCCGGCATCGTGTTCACGGGCCGACTGAACTCGGCCGGTCCGGGCGCCGGAAACCTCTTCGAGCTGGATGCCATCGCCGCCTCGTTCATCGGTGGAGCGGCCGTCCAGGGTGGTGTCGGCCGCGTGGTCGGCGCTATCGCCGGTGGTCTGGTCATGGGTGTGCTCAACAACGGCATGTCGCTCATGGGCATCTCGACCGACGTGCAGCAGTTCATCAAGGGTCTCGTGCTGCTCCTGGCCGTGGCCTTCGACGTGTGGAACAAGAACCGCACCCGCGGTTGATCCACGCTCCCCTCGAACGCCCCGTCGCCTCGTGCGGCGGGGCGTTCGTGCGTCCGGCGCGTGAGGGGCCGGTTCTTGTCGCCGACGCTCGCGCTCGGCGACAAGAACTGACCGCTCACGCGCGTTCGGGATAACCCGAAAACGCGCGGGGGCTGACCGGGCGGTGCCCGCGCGGGCCCCCCTCTAGCGTGGAACCCATGACCACGGCATCCGTCCTCCCGCCTCCTCCGCCGACGCCCGCGAGCGCAGAGCCCGCCCCCGCGGCCGGGGCGGATCAGCCCCTCGCCGCGCGCGTGCGGATCGTCTCGCCGGGTCGCATCGCCGGGGCGGTGGCCCACCTCGCCGCGCTCGGCGTCATCGGGCCGGGCGTCCTGGGCGCCGTGTTCGGCTTGTTCGGCGCCGGGGTCGGTCTCCTCGCAGCCCTGTTGATCGGTGTGACTGCCCTCGTCGCTCTCGTCTACGTGCTCTTCGCGATCGCGTGGTTCGAGCGGGTCCGCCTCGACGGCCTGTACGGTCTCGGGCTTCCCGTTCTGCGCCCGCGTCGGAGCGCACGCCCGGGCTTCGTCGGCGTCCTGCACACCATCTGGCTGCAGGCGATCGATCCGGGCCAGTGGCGTGCCGTCGCTTCGTTCACCATCGCGACGATCCTCGGAGTCAGCACGCTCGGGGTCGTGGGCTTCACGGCCTGGGGTCTCGCGGTGACGGTGAGTCCCCTCTTCGGCTGGTCGGACATCAACCTGCTCGGACTGCTCCCGCTTTACGGGATCGCTGCGCCCCTCGTGGGCCTGCTCGTCTTCGTCGCCTCGCTCGCCGCGATGGTCGGTCTCGCCGTGCTGCACGGTCTCATCTCCCGAGCGATCCTCGTGCCCTCTCGTGAGGTGCAGCTCGAGGAGCAGGCGCGTGCCTCCGACACCCGGCGCGCCGGGGCCGTCCGCGCCGCCGAGGTCGAGCGCACGCGCATCGAACGCGATCTGCACGACGGCGTCCAGCCGCGGCTCGTCTCGATCGGCATGACCCTGGGCCTCGCGCAGACCAAGATCGACGACGACCCCGAGGCCGCGAAAGCCCTCGTCGCCGAAGCCCATGCCTCGACCAAGTCGGCCATCACCGAGCTGCGCCAGCTCGCCCGCGGCATCCACGCCTCCGTCCTGGACGATCGCGGTCTCGACGCCGCTCTCTCGGCCCTCGCTTCGCGGTCCCACATCCCGGTCACTCTCGATGTGCGTCTGCCGTACCGGTGCTCCCGCCCGGCCGAGGCCGCGGTGTATTTCGTGATCGCCGAGGCGCTGACGAATGCGGCGAAGCACTCTCGTGCGACCGGATGCCGTGTCCACGTGCGCCTGCGTGACGACGCGACGCTCTGGGCACGGGTCGAAGACGACGGCCTGGGCGGCGCCCGGATCGTGCCCGGCGGCGGCCTGGACGGGATCGTCAACCGCGTCACCGCGGCCGGCGGCACCGCGCGCATCGACAGCCCCCAGGGCGGTCCGACCACGGTGGAGGCGAGCATCCCGTGCGCATCCTGATCTGCGAGGACTCGGTCCTGCTGCGCGAGGGGCTCGTCCGCCTCCTCGCCGACGACGGCCACGAGGTCGTGGCGGCCCTGCCGGATGCCGACGGTCTCGAGGCCGCGGTCGCGGAGACCACCCCCGACCTGTGCATCCTCGACGTGCGGCTCCCGCCGACCTGGACCGACGAGGGCATCCGCGCGGCGATCGCGCTGAGGTCCCGGCATCCGGGGCTGTCCGTCCTGGTCCTGTCGCAGTACGTCGAGGAGCAGTACGCCAGCGATCTCATCGCCGACGGGCAGGGCTCGCTCGGGTACCTGCTGAAGGACCGGGTGGCGGATGTGCGCGACTTCCTCGACACGGTCGCCCGCATCGCCGGGGGAGCGACCGTGCTGGACCCCGAGGTGGTCGGGCAACTGCTGGCCCGGCGCCGTCGCGACGAGCGACTGCAGCGACTCACCGAGCGCGAGCGATCGGTGCTCGCCCTCATCGCCGAAGGTCGTTCGAACCAAGCCATCGCGCAGGCCCTCTTCGTGTCCGAGGCGAGCGTCGAGAAGTACATCACCGCCATCTTCACCAAGCTCGGCCTCGAGCAGGACGAGACCGGCAACCGCCGCGTCATCGCCGCCCTCGTGCACCTGGGCCACGATCACACCGGAGCGACCTCATGACCTCGCACGCACCCTCGACCCCGCCGAACCCGGGCCCTCGGCAGGGAACGCCCTTCTTCGTCTCGCTCGCCACGATCGTCGTCGGAACGTGCATCCTCGCGGGGGCGGTCGTCTCGGCGGGAGTGAGCGCGGCGGCGACCCTGCGCGACAGCGGGCCCGCGTACGCCGCGAGCGAGACCTCGACGACCGGACTCACCGCGCTCGATGTCGACGTGGCCGGCGGCTCGCTCACGATCGCCTACGGCGACGTGTCGGAGGCGCAGCTCGACGTCGACGGGGGTGGGACGGGCGACTGGACGTTCGAACGCGACGGCACCACGCTGCGGGTGAGCTCTCCGCGGACGAACGTCGTCGGGTGGTCGAACCCCGCCGGTTCCGCGACCCTGCTCCTGCCGCGGTTGTCGACCACGACGAACCTCGACGCGCGCATCGAGGTCGCCGGTGGCGCCCTCAGGCTCGACGCCGATTTCACCTCCCTCTCCGTGCAGCTCGCCGGGGGCGACGTGGATCTCGCCGGAGACGTGCGCACGCTCTCCGTCTCCGTCTCGGGCGGCGCGGCTTCGGGCACGCTCACCGGGGTCGGGGACGCGACGCTCGAGGTCGCGGGAGGCAGCCTCGCCACGACGGTGCAGGGCGATGCCCCCGCACGCACGAAGGTCACGGTGACCGCCGGATCCGCCGACATCACCCTGCCCGACGACGAGTACAACGTCACGACCGACGGCGGCCTCGGCCGGGTCGACAACGGCCTGCGCACCTCGAACTCGGCGACCGCGGTCGTCGACGTCGAAGCGACGCTGGGTCAGGTGTCGCTGCGGTCGTAGCGCCGTTGCGCAGGGTCGGACCTCTCGCCCTGGGGTGGCAGGTTCCGGCCCCGCGCCCGGCTCGACACGGCGATCGCGACGAGCACGAGCACGATGCCGAACACCTGCGGGGGCGCGAGCGACTCGCCGCCGACGGCCACACCGAGCAGCACCCCGGTCACCGGGTTCAGCAGACCGATGAGTCCCACGGTGCCCGCGGGCAGGTGCCGGAGTCCCGTGAACCAGCACACGAATGCCAGCGCCGTCGCGATCACCGCGATCCCGACGTACGCGGCGAGGCCCGTGGCATCCACCGTCGGAGGAGCACCTTCGACCGTCAGGGCGACGGCGACCAGGGCGAGACCACCCGCGGTCAGCTGCCACGACGTGGTCGCCAGAAGGGGCGTGTCGTCTTTCCAGCGGGTCGTGAGAATCGCACCCAGCGACGACGCCAGAAGGGCGACGGCGGATGCCACGACCCCCGCGAGCGGAACGGCTCCGGTACCGAGGCCGACCACGAGCGCCACCCCCGCGAGGCCGAGGGCTGCGCCGACGGCCCAGCGTGCCGTGGGGCGCTGGGCGAGCAGGGGCCACGCGAGTCCGGCGAGGGCAAGCGGGGCGAGGGCCATGATCGAGGCGGCGATCGACGACGGCAGCAGCTGCGCCGCGACGTAGACGAGCACGAAGAACGCGCCGAAGTTCAGCATCCCGAGCACGGGCGCTTTCCACCACCACGCCCCGCGGGGCCGACGTCTCGCGAGCGCCCACAGCAACAGGCCCGCCGGCAGGGCGCGCAGGGCAGCCCCCCACAGCGGTGCATCGGCCGGCAGGAGGTGCCGCGTGACGACGTACGTCGCACCCCAAGCGACCGGTGCGACGGCAGTGACGGCGACGATGCGCCATTTTGCTTCCATGGAAGATATTGTACTTTCCGCGGAAGATAGAATGGATGCCATGACCCCGACGACCGACCGCGTCGACACCCTCACGGCGCAATGGCACGCCGAACGCCCCGACATCGACGTCTCGCCGATGCAGGTGATCGGACGCCTGCACCGTCTCGCCGATCATCTGCGCGACGAGCTACTCGCCGTCTACCGCCGCTACGGTCTCGGCGAGGGGGAGTTCGACATCCTCGCCGCTCTCCGCCGCGCGGGGGAGCCCTTCGCCGCGGCCCCCGGCGAACTCGCGCGCCACACGATGGTGACCAGCGGGGCGGTGACCAAGCGCGTCGATCGACTCCTGGCATCCGGTCTCGTGGTGCGCGATGACGATGCCGACGACGGGCGCGCGCGGGTCATCCGGCTGACACCGGCCGGACGCCGCGTGATCGACGAGGCGTTCACCGCCCACATGGCGAACGAGCAGCGTCTGCTCGCGCGCCTCGACGCCGAGCAGCGTCGTGCGCTCGAGGCGCTGCTGCGTGACTGGGGTGCGTCACTCGGCGTGTGAGTCGCGGACGCTCTTACGATCCGGTGGGACGCGGCCGGACCCGGGTCCCTTCCGAGGATTCGCTGCGCCTCAGGTTCGGGGGAGCAGGGGCCGTTGGATCCGTCGCTCGTATCGCACGATGCAACGCGTGCGCTGGGCGAGGTCGTAGGCCGCGACGCTGTCCGGGTCGAGGAGTGATGCTTCCCGATATCGTTCGTACTCCGCCAAAGACGGGAACGAGAACAGCGCGAAGGCCTCGTCGCTATCGCCTTCCGAGGGCAGGAAGTACCCGTGGTGGACGCCGCCGAACCGCGGAACGATCTGCATCCATCGCTCGGCGTATTCGATGAACGCGTCGATCGCTGCCGCGTCGATCTGGTAGCGAAGGTGGATCGTGATCATCGTTTTCTTCTTCCGCCGGGATGTGCGATGTAGGGCGCGGGTTTCGGGGGGGGGGGGGGGGGGGTAGGCCGACGCGATTACGAGCGGCGCGCGACGCGGCGTAAACCCGCTGCGTGATGCCGGGCTCGATGCGGGGGGCGAGTAA
>NZ_JAVDSN010000007.1:0-112574 GCF_031455375.1 Microbacterium sp. 1154
AGGGGGGACCCTGTGGGAGAGTAGGACACCGCCGGACTTCTTTTAGTCGAAATGGCCACCCAAAGCTGGGTGGCCATTTCGCATTTACGGGCACATTCCGTGTGTGTGTGTGTGGGTCCGCGCCGGTGCGCTCTCTTCCCCGTTGTGGGGGTGGGGAGGGCACCGGCGCTTCCGCATACCCGCTCGACATCTCGCTAAAGTCGATGATGTGAGCGACTTCACCGGACACGTCCCCGGAAGCCGCGAGTACCGACGCCTGCTGATCGGTCTCTTCTTCGGCGGTGTGGCGACATTCGCCCAGCTGTACGCGACGCAGGCGGTCCTGCCGGCGATCGCCTCCGACGTCGCATCGGGTCCTTCGGGTGCGGCTCTGACGGTGTCGGCATCCACTCTGGGTCTCGCCGCGGCGGTCATCCCGTGGTCACTCGTCGCGGACCGGATCGGGCGGGTGCCGGCCATGGCGATTGGCGTCGTCACGGCGACACTGCTCGGTGCCGTCACTCCCTTCGCCAACGACCTGGGTTCGCTCCTGGCCCTGAGACTTCTGGAAGGGATCGCTCTCGGCGCCGTGCCGGCGGTCGCGCTCGCCTATCTCAGCGAGGAGGTCTCCCCGCGCTTCGTGGCGGCTGCTGCCGGCTCGTATATCGCCGGCACGACCGTCGGGGGCCTCTCCGGTCGCGTCGCCTCCGGGCTGATCGGCGAAGTCGCCGGGTGGCGGTGGGGGGTGGCATCCGTCGTCCTCCTGTGTGTCGTGTCGGCCGCCGTGTTCCTCACATTGGTGCCCGCGGCGCGGGGCTTCGTGCCGGGGCGCTCGCGCACGGTGAAGGGCCCCTCGGTGCGGCGTCGGCTCGGGCTGAATCTGCGGTCTTCCGTGCAGTGGGCGCTGTATACGCAAGCGTTCCTGTTGATGGGGGCGTTCGTCGCGGTCTACAACTATCTGGGCTTTCACCTGGCCGCGTCGCCGTTCTCGTTGGCGCCGGCCGTCGTGACCCTGCTCTTCCTGGCCTACCTGGCGGGGACGGTGTCGTCTCCGCGCGCGGGCGCTCTCGCGGTGAGGTACGGACGACTACCGGTACTGCTGGTCAGCACGGGGGTGATGGCGATCGGTGCGGCCGCGATGCTGATTCCGTCGGTGGTCGCCGTGGTGGTGGGTCTCATCGCGTTCACCGCGGGTTTCTTCGCGGCGCACGCCGTGGCTTCGGGGTGGACGCCGGTGGCGGCTCACCCGGAGGCGCGCGCGCAGGCATCGTCGCTGTACTACCTCGGTTATTACGCGGGCTCGAGCGTCTTCGGCTGGCTGCTCGGTCTGGTGTTCGCGTCGACGGGCTGGGCGTCGTTCCTCGCCGTGGTGCTCGGGATGTGCGCCGTCGCGTTGCTGATCGCCGCCCTGGCCCTGCGCGCGGCCCCGGCTTCTCCGCGCTGACCGACTCGATCTATCTCAGGGTCGGCGGGTCGAGGTCAATGGCTGAGGTCGATGTCGGGGGAAACGACTAGCGTCGTATAAGACGTGAGGGAGGTCGGGAGTGGACGACGCCGATGAGCGCGCTGTGATGGATGACGAGAAGGTCGACGCGAACCGGGGTGATGCGGAGCCGGTCGACACGGACGACGTCGCCGAGAACGCCACGGAGATCAGCTACGACGAGCAGCGCTATCCCGCACGGCCGCGTCGCCTGCGTCCCCGGGACCAGTTCCGCGGCGGGACGCTACGACGTTTCCTCACGGACCCCCGCAACGCGAACGGCGCCAACCCGTCGTATGTCGAGTGGCTCGTGCGGCAGTCGATGCTGAAGGATGCCGACGTCCTGAGCCGACAGCTCTCGGGTCAGCCCTCCATGTGGCGCAACCCGTACGCACGCCCCGATGCCCGTCGGGCGATCGAGTCGACCGACGTGTGGTTCACGGCATATCCGATCTCCCTGATCACGCGGCCCGGAGAATCGTTCCTCGAGGCCCTCGGCGACGAGGCGTTGTGGGAGGCCTTCGAGTGGGTGGGGATCAACGGCATCCACACCGGGCCCGTCAAGCGCGCGGGCGGAATCACCGGTTGGCAGGAGACCCCGAGCGTCGACGGTCATTTCGACCGCATCAGTACGCAGATCGATCCGGAGTTCGGCGACGAGAACGCGTTCCGGCGCGTGGCCGACGTGGCCGAGTCGCACGGCGGCAGCGTGATCGACGACATCGTCCCGGGTCATACTGGCAAAGGCGCGGATTTCCGGCTCGCCGAGATGGCCTATAAGGACTATCCGGGCATCTATCACATGGTCGAGATCCCGCGGGAAGACTGGGATCTGCTACCGGAGGTGCCCGCGGGACGCGACTCCGTCAACCTCGACGCCGAGACCGAGCGCGAGCTGAGCGCGCGTGGCTACATCATCGGTGAGCTGCAGCGTGTCATCTTCTACACCCCCGGGGTGAAGGAGACGAACTGGAGCACCACCGCACCGGTCGTCGGTACCGACGGCCTGGAACGGCGCTGGGTCTATCTGCACTACTTCAAGGAGGGCCAGCCCTCGATCAACTGGCTCGATCCCACGTTCGCGGGGATGCGGCTCGTGATCGGCGATGCCTTGCACTCGCTCGGCGACCTCGGCACGAGCGCGCTGCGTCTCGACGCCAACGGCTTCCTCGGGGTCGAGAAGAGCGCGGAGGGTCTGCCCGCGTGGTCGGAGGGGCATCCACTCTCCCACGCGGCGAACCACATCATCGCGGGCATGGTGCGCAAGGTCGGGGGGTTCACGTTCCAGGAGTTGAACCTCACGATGGAGGACATTCGCGACACGAGTGCAGTCGGAGCCGACCTGTCGTACGACTTCGTGACGCGGCCCGGCTACCATCACGCCCTCGCCACGGCGAACACCGAATTCCTCCGTCTGGCTCTGACCACGGCGCTCGAGACCGGCGTCGAGCCCGTGCAGCTGGTTCACGGCATGCAGAACCACGACGAGTTGACGTACGAGCTCGTGCACTGGGCGACGACGCACCGAGACACCGTCTACCCCTTCCGCCACGGCGAGCACACCGGTGGAGAGATCGCCGAGACGGTGCGCGCCGAGCTGACCGAGAAGCTCACGGTCGAGGCGGACTACAACCTCGTCTTCACGCAGAACGGGATCGCCTGCACATCGGCATCCCTCATCGCCGCCACGCAGGGTAAGGCGACGCTCGCCGACATCACCGACGACGACATCCCGGCGATCCGTGACGCCCACCTGCTGCTCGCCAAGTACAACTCGTGGCAGCCCGGCGTCTTCGCGTTGTCGGGCTGGGACCTCACCGGCTCGCTGACGCTTCCCGCGGATGACGTGCGGCACCTCATCTCGACCGGCGACACCCGCTGGATCGAGCGGGGGGCGCACGACCTGCTCGATGTCGCACCGGAAGCGTCGTCGTCGATGTCGGGCGTGCCCCGCGCGCGTTCGTTGTACGGCTCGCTCGGACAGCAGCAGGAAGACCCGGAGTCGTTCTTGTCCGGGTTGAAGGAGATCCTGCGCATCCGCGGTGACCACGGCATCGCGATCGCCTCACAGGTCGACATCCCCCAGGTCGGCCACCCCAGCATGCTCGTGATGGTGCACCGTCTCGACGGGGGCGACCGACGCGACGAGGCCGCACCGCTGCAGATCACCGTGTTGAACTTCTCGGGAGAGACCATCGAGGGCACCGTGCGCTCGGAGTGGCTGGTGCCGCAGAGCACGGCCATCGACGCGGCGACGGGAGAGGCGGTCGGCCGGGTGGACGAGTTGCAGAGCTTCTCCCTCGAGCTCGAGCCGTACGCGGGCTTGTTCCTCGTGCTGGAGGCTCCGGTCGTCGAGGGCTGAGACGATGTCGGGGGTCGGGCGTAGCGTGAGCGCATGCCCACCCCCGACTGCCTCGTTCCGGACTGTTCCGAGCCCGCCGAGGAGCTCGCGCCGGTGGGCCTGTGCGCGTGGCATCTGTCCGTCAGCGCCGACTGGCTGGCTTCGACCGACGGGGTGACCGACGTTCTACCGACCCCCTGTCGGCTCTGTGGGTCGCGCCTGGGGGTGCGGTGGCCGAGCGGGTGGTTGTGCGCGGTGTGCGAGTGGAGGCATGGCGAGACCGTCGACGGAGAACTCCCGCCGCCGCGTGTCGATGTCGTCTACTACCTCGGGTTCGAAGACCGCATAAAAATCGGGACCACCGCGAGTCCCCGCCAGCGGCTGGCGGCGATCTGGCACGACGAGCTCCTCGCGTTCGAACCGGGAGACCGGCTCGTGGAACGACGCCGGCATGCTCTGTTCCACGAAGAGCGTTTCGGGAAGACCGAGTGGTTTCGTCGGAGCCCAGCGCTCGACGCGCACGTGGCCGAGCTCGCCGCGGGCGTCGACGACCCGTGGGCGCTGTACGCGCGCTGGACGAGCGCGGCGGTGGCGCGGCGCGGGTGAGCCACGGCGCGGGTTCGGCGACTCGCGACGGCGCTCTCGTCGGGGACCGACAGGTGCGCCGATCGGTGGCACGTGGGGAGGAACCGCACAAGCCTCAGGTCGCTCCGAGCACCGGGCTCTATCGTTCGGGGACACGATTCGAGAGGCGGCATCATGGGCTTGTTCGACCGATTGTTCGGTTCCGGTGACGAGGCGTCGCGACGCGCCCCCGAGGCGACGGTGCCCCGCGTTCCCGCGAGCGGCTCGCGCGACGGGGACGGTCGGTACGCGCCCCCGCCGGCGCAGGCCACTGCGCCGGGATCCACGGCATCCGGATCGGATGACGACCGTCAGGCCGTCGAGCGCTATCGCTACCTGCTGCGCACGGCTCCGCCCGAAACGGTCGAGCAGGTGCACGCCGAGGCTTTCGGTCGTCTGACTCCCGCCCAGCGTCAACAGGTGCTCGCTGAGATGTCGTCGGGGCTGTCGGCGTCGGAGCGCCCCGCAAATGCCGACCCCGCCACACTGGCCCGTGCCGCCACGCGCGCGGAGTACTCGCAGCCGGGCTTCATGGAGCGCACCTTTGGCGGCCGCGGGTTCTCGAACGGCCCCGGCTTCGGTTCGATGCTCGGCGCCTCGATGCTCGGAACCATCGGAGGATACGTCGTCGGTTCGGCCCTCGTCGGAGCCATGTTCGACCCCGGCTACGACGCGGGCTACGCCGACGGCGCCGCAGCGGACGCACAGGCCGATGCCGGGATGAGCGATCCCGGAGCCGCCGATGCGGGGGCCATGGACTTTGGCGGTGATTTCGGGGGCGATTTCGGCTTCTGACGGTGTCGGCCCCGGAGTGAACACCTCCTGAACGGCGTGCCGCCAGCCCCTACCCGTACCGGGTGCGCGCGAAACGCTATCGTCGAGGCCATGGCGCCCCCGACCTCGAGCGAGCGCTTCGGTCTGCGCCGCAGCATCGTGGCCAGCCAAACGTTGCTCGCTGCGGCGACCCTGTTGGGTGTCATCGTGTCGATCGTGGTCGGCCAGGTCGTCCACGCGTCGCTGTTCTTCGCGGGTACCGCGCTCGTCTTCGCGGGGGTGATCGCCGCCGTCCTCCTGCCGTGGCGGAGCATGCCGAGGTGGGTCGTCGGAGTGCTCCCGATCATCGACGTGGTGGCGATCGCCGTCATGCGCGAGAGCGCTCCCTTGGCAGGCCTCGGACTGCTCTGGACCTTCCCCGCGATCTGGATCGGAACGGTGTTCGGTCTGCGCGGCGTCGTCGCCGTGTCGCTGACGGTCTCCGGTGTCGTCGTCCACCAGCTCATCGCGGACGATCTGCAGCGATTCGCGTCGTCGACGCTCGTCCTGCCGTTCACCGTGGCGGCCCTGGCATCGATGGCCGCACTCACGGCGCGCCGTGGACGCGCCCAACGCGTTCTGCTGGAGAAGCAATCCACCGAGTTGCGTCGTGCCCTCGATCGCGCCCGTCGCCAGGAGGACCTGGTGACCGAGGTCCTGGATGCCGTCGACTTCGGCGTCACCCGCATCACTCCGGACGGCGAGTTGTCGGTCACCAACGCCGCTCACGGGTTCCTCCTGAACAGTGCCGATGCCTTCGGGCGCGAGATCGCCGTCTTCGCCGCAGACGGATCCACGGCGATCCCACCCGAGGCGGCGCCGCTCGCCCGCGCGCGCTCGGGCGAGGTCTTCGAGGCGGAGGTGGTCTGGTACGGCTCGCCGGGGGAGGACCGCCGCGCTCTCAGCGTCACCTCGCGACGCCTGCCCGGCAGTGCTGCGGGTGAGGCCGGCGGCGTGGTCGTGTCGCGCGACGTGACAGTGGAAGAGCAGGCGCGTCGCGCGCGAGAAGACCTCGTGGCGAGCGTCTCGCACGAGTTGCGCACGCCGCTCACATCGATCATCGGCTACCTCGAACTCGCCCTCGACGACGAGTCCCTCGGTCACGGCACGCGCGACCGTCTCGAGGTCGCAGAGCGCAACGCATCGCGCCTGCTCGAACTCGTCGCCGACATCCTCGCGGTCTCGTCCACCTCCCGGGAGGGGTTCGGCGTCGAACTCGATCTGCGCCCGACCGACGTCTCCGCCATCGTGCGTTCGGCGATCGAGTCGATCGCTCCGCGGGCCCATGACCATGGCATCCGCATCGACATGGACGAGCTTGCGCCCGCGCGCGCGCTCGTCGACGGACGGCGCGTGCGACAGGTGATCGACAACCTGCTGTCCAATGCCGTCAAGTACAACCCACGCGGAGGGACGGTCGCGGTGTCGGTGGGCGTTGAGGCGGACTCCGTCACGATCGCGATCGCGGACGACGGACCCGGAATCGGCGCGAGCGAACAGACACGCCTTTTCGAGCGGTTCTTCCGCGGCGACGCCGTCCGCAACTCGTCGACCCATGGGAGCGGCCTCGGCCTGGCGATCAGCCGCGACCTCGTCCGGGCCCACGGGGGCGAGATCACCGTGCAGACGGCGGCGGGTGACGGCGCAACGTTCACCGTCCGATTGCCCTGCGAACCGAGGGAGACCCCGTGAACCTCGACGTCCTCACGATGCAGGCGGCGGCGACGCTGGTCATCGTCGCCGCGACGGTGATGTATTTGCTCGACACCCTGATGCTCAAGGACGGCCTGCCCGGGCGCCTCTGGGCGAGTGCGTACCTGTCGGGGACGTTCTCGGCGACCTGCTACCTGGCGTGGCTTCTCCTGCCCGACGTGTACATCGCGGTGGCGGTCGGCAACGGTGCGTTCGTCGCCGCGACGGGCTTCATCTGGCTGGGCTGCGTCGCCTTCAACGGGCGCGCGGTGCGCCGGGGGGCGCTCGTCCTGAGCACGGCGGTGTTCGTGACGGTCGTCGCCGCCCTCGCCGCCGGCCCAGAGGGCGGCTCCTGGGCAGGGGCCGTGCCCTTCTTCCTGGGCAACGCCCTGTTCGCGGCGACCGGAGCGATCGAGACGCGCAGGGATGCCATCGCTCGGCGCTGGAGCTCCTCCGGACTCACGATGGTGCTCGCGGTCGAGACGGTGTGGTTCGTCGCGCGCACCGCCGTGTTCATCTGGCTCGGTCCCGACAGCGACCTCTTCCGCAACGCCTTCGACACGCGGGTCTCCGCGCTCCTGACGATCTCTCTCCTGATTGCGGCGGTCGTGGTGACCTCGGTTCTTCGTGCGAACGAGTCGGCGCTTCGAGGAACGGCGGGGACCCGCCGACTTTCGGTCGACGCCAACGGGGTGCTGTTCCGCGAGTCCTTCGAGGCGACTCTCGGCATCATCTGCGCACGTGCGCAGGCCGCCGGCGAGGGCGTCTGCGTGCTCGGCATCCGGATCGACGACCTCAAGCGCGTGGCGGTGGCCTTCGGCCCTGATGACGCCGAACGACTGGTGCTCGAGATGCGGGCCTCGGTACGCCGGCACGCGCCGACGATGGCGCTCGTGGGGGAGGCGGATGCCGCCGGTCTCGCTGTCGCGTTCACGACGACGCCGACGACCGATGTCCGCCGCGCCGCCCGGGTCCTACACGAGCGGGTGGTCGCGGACCTCGCACGACTCGGGGCCGCCGTCGTGCCCGCGGTGGGCGTCGGAATGGCCCTCGCCGCCGATCACGGTTACGATTCCGCGGCCCTGACCAGCCGCGCTGATGAGGCAGCGGCCCGCGCGGCCGCGACGGGCGAGCAGGCGTTCGGCCTGGTCTGAGAGGGGCCTCAGCCCCGGGCCGATCGGGCGAGATCGATCACCCGTTGACGAAGTTCGCGGGGGCGGAAAGGCTTGGTGAGGTAGTCGTCGGCACCCGCCTCGCGCCCCGCGCGTTGTTCTGCCTCATCGGCCCGCGCGCTCACCATCAGGATGCGGGTGTCGCTGAATGCGCGGATGCGGCGAGCGGTCTCGAATCCGTCGATTCCCGGCATGCTCACGTCGAGCGTGGTCACGATCGGGTCGTGGCGACGGACGAGTTCTATCCCGTCGAGGCCCGTGGCGGCCGCGTGGACGACGTACCCGGCGCCCTCCAGCACCGCCGTCACGAGGAGGCGGATGTCGAGGTCGTCCTCGATCACCACCGTGGTGGGGGGTGCGGTCATGGCGGGGCTTTCGTCGGGCCGTTTCGGGCGAGCGGCCTGGGGGAATGCTAGACGACGGGGCGGCCTCACGCCTCCCCGATGGCAGGACGTGCGGATGTGGCATCCTCGACGAGTGCCTCTTCTCGCGTTGACAGGTGGGATCGCCTCGGGCAAGTCCACCATCGCCGCCCTGCTCGCGGATCGCGGAGCCGTCGTCGTCGACGCGGACGCCATCGTGCGAGAGGTGCAGTCTCCCGGATCGCCGGTCCTCGCGGACATCGCGGCGGAGTTCGGACCCGGGGTCCTGCAGCCCGACGGCTCTCTCGATCGACCCGCGCTCGGGGCCCTCGTCTTCGGGCACCCCGATCGACTCGCGCGCCTGAACGCGCTGGTGCATCCCGCCGTGCGAACCGAGTCGGAGCGTCGCTTCGCGGCAGCCTTCGCCGGCGATCCCTCTGCGGTCGTCGTGTACGACGTCCCCCTGCTCGCCGAGGCTCGCGGCGGTGACGCCTGGGACCTCGTGGTCGTCGCGCATTGCCCCGCGGAGCTGCGCGTGCGTCGGCTCATCGACGCCCGCGGGCTGAGCGAGTCCGATGCCCGCGCCCGCATCGGCTCGCAGGCGAGCGACGAGGATCGGCTCGCGCTGGCAGACGTCGTCATCGACACGTCAGCGGACATGGATGCCACACGCCGACAGGTCGACGACCTCTGGCGACGACTGGTCCACGCCGACTGATCCCGCGTCGATGGGCCGTGCGCTCGCGCACGGCGAACGCAACCCGACCCCGATGTCGGAGGCCCCGCCTACGCTGGAAGCATGCAGGCCACGCGCTCCGTCCGTCCCTTCGAGGTCATCAGCGAATACAGCCCCTCCGGCGACCAGCCACAGGCGATCGCCGAGCTCGCGGGGCGCATCAACGCGGGCGAGACCGACGTCGTTCTGCTGGGTGCCACGGGCACGGGTAAGTCGGCGACGACGGCCTGGCTCGTCGAGCAGGTACAGCGGCCGACGCTCGTGCTCGCCCACAACAAGACACTCGCGGCGCAGCTGGCGAACGAGTTCCGAGAGCTCATGCCGAACAATGCGGTCGAGTACTTCGTCTCGTACTACGACTACTACCAGCCCGAGGCATACGTCCCGCAGACGGACACGTTCATCGAGAAGGACAGCTCGATCAACGCCGAGGTCGAGCGTCTGCGCCACTCGACGACCAACTCCCTCCTCTCGCGCCGCGATGTCGTCGTGGTCTCGACCGTGTCGTGCATCTACGGCCTCGGTGCGCCCGAGGAGTACCTGCGGGCGATGGTCGCTCTGCAGGTGGGGGAGCGCTACGACCGTGACGCCCTCATCCGCAAGTTCATCTCGATGCAGTACAACCGCAACGACGTCGACTTCTCCCGTGGCAACTTCCGGGTGCGCGGCGACACGATCGAGATCATCCCGGTGTACGAGGAGTACGCGATCCGCATCGAGATGTTCGGTGACGAGATCGAAGCGCTCTACCTCCTGCATCCGCTCACCGGTGACGTGATCGAGAAGATGGACTCCGTGCCGATCTTCCCGGCCTCGCACTATGTCGCCGGCACCGAGACCGTGCAGCGAGCGATCGGCACGATCGAGCACGAACTCGAGGAACGCCTCAAGGAGTTCGAGTCGCAGGGCAAGCTCCTCGAGGCCCAGCGCCTGCGGATGCGCACGACCTTCGATCTCGAGATGCTCCAGCAGCTCGGTTTCTGCTCCGGCATCGAGAACTACTCGCGGCACATGGACGGCCGGATGCCCGGAGATCCGCCGCACACCCTCCTCGACTTCTTCCCCGACGACTTCCTGCTGGTCATCGATGAGTCGCACGTCACCGTGCCCCAGATCGGCGCGATGTACGAGGGTGATGCATCCCGCAAGCGCACCCTGGTCGAGCACGGCTTCCGCCTGCCGAGCGCCATGGACAACCGGCCGCTGCGCTGGGACGAGTTCAAGGAGCGCGTCGGGCAGACGGTGTACCTCTCGGCGACGCCCGGTCGCTACGAGATGGGCATCGCCGACGGTGTGGTGGAGCAGATCATCCGCCCGACGGGTCTCGTCGACCCCGAGATCATCGTGAAGCCGTCGAAGGGGCAGATCGACGATCTGCTCGAAGAGATCCGGGTGCGCGTCGAGCGGGACGAGCGTGTGCTGGTCACGACGCTCACCAAGAAGATGGCGGAAGAGCTCACGGACTTCCTCGGGGAGCACGGGGTGCGGGTTCGCTACCTGCACTCCGACGTCGATACGCTTCGTCGCGTCGAACTGCTGACCGAGCTGCGTGCCGGCGTCTACGACGTCCTCGTCGGCATCAATCTCCTCCGCGAGGGCCTCGACCTTCCCGAGGTGTCGTTGGTGGCGATCCTCGACGCCGACAAGGAGGGCTTCCTGCGCAGCGGAACGTCGCTCATCCAGACCATCGGTCGTGCCGCCCGTAACGTCTCGGGCCAGGTGCACATGTACGCCGACAAGATGACCGACTCGATGAGCAAGGCCATCGAAGAGACGGAACGTCGACGCGAGAAGCAGATCGCGTACAACACCGAAAACGGGATCGACCCGCAGCCGCTGCGCAAGAAGATCGCCGACATCACCGAAGTCCTGAACCGCGAAGCGTCCGACACCAAGAACCTGTTGTCGCGCAACGACAAGTCCGGCAAGGGCAAGTCGCCGACGCCGTCGCTACGGCGCACGGGTATCGCGGCGGAGGGCGCCGACCAGCTCGAATCCACGATCGCCGATCTCACGCAGCAGATGCTCGCGGCCGCGGCCGAGCTGAAGTTCGAGCTCGCCGGACGCCTGCGTGACGAGGTACAGGACATGAAGAAAGAGCTGCGCGCCATGGAACGCGCCGGTCACGCCTGATCCCGCCGCCCAGGAGACCGCCGCCGCCGACGGGGCCGCGGCCTCTCAGGGGCAGTGCAGGAGGGGCTTCGGCCCGGAGCGGTCGACGGAGTGCTCTGTCATCGCGTGACCGCAGAGCGGGCAGGGGCGCCCCGTCCGCACGGGTTCGGGGGTGGTCTCGTACGGACCCACGGACGCGGGGCCCGCAACGCGGATGAGACGGGTGTTCACGTATTGGTACCACCCGCCGGCTTCGCGGACGCGCTCGCGGAGAGGCGGGCGGTCGGCATCCTTTCGTGTCATGATCATTAGTGTACTAACGAATTGGAGGGACGGCACGTGGACGACCCGCTGAAGCTCGAGAACCAGGTCTGCTTCGCGCTGGTCACGGCTGCCCGCAACGTGGTGTCGATCTATCGACCGGTGCTCGAACCGCTGGGCCTAACCCACCCGCAATACCTGGTGATGCTCGCGCTGTGGGAAGAGACCCCGCGTTCGCTCGGCGCGCTGGCAGCCGACCTCGCGATGGAGCCCGCCACCCTCTCGCCGCTGGTGAAGCGCCTCGAAGCGCAGGGAAGGGTCGTGCGGTCGCGTCGGAGCGACGACGAGCGCGTGCTCGACATCGACCTCACCGACGAGGGCCGGGCGCTGCGCGAAGCGGCGCTCGAGGTGCCGGCGAAGATCATGGCCCGGGTCGGCGTCGATGAGACTGCCCTCGTCGCGCTGCGCGACGGGCTCGCCCCGTTCGCCGGGCCGTCGAAGGGCTGAGCCGCGTGGGCGGTCTCGAGCGGGAAGAGGGGGCCGCACCCTCGCACATCCGTGCGCCCGGGGCGAACCCGGGGCCGATGTCGGAGGTCCGACCTAGACTTAACAGGTGCCCATCGTTCCCGTCGCCCAGCCCTCATCGTCTGCGAATTCCGGTACCAGCGGAAAGCTGAGTGTCCGGGGCGCGCGCGTCCACAACCTGAAGAACGTCGACCTCGACATCCCGCGCGATTCACTCGTCGTCTTCACCGGTCTGTCGGGCTCGGGAAAGTCGAGCCTCGCGTTCGACACCATCTTCGCCGAGGGGCAGCGCCGTTATGTCGAATCGCTGAGCGCCTACGCCCGTCAGTTCCTCGGGCAGGTCGACCGACCCGATGTCGACTTCATTGAGGGTCTGAGCCCCGCGGTCTCCATCGACCAGAAGTCGACCAACCGCAACCCCCGCTCGACGGTCGGCACGATCACCGAGATCCACGACTACATGCGTCTGCTCTGGGCGCGCGTCGGCGTGCCGCACTGCCCGGACTGCGGGGCGCGCATCCAGCGGCAGACGGTGCAGCAGATCGCCGACCAGCTCATGGACCTGCCCGAGCGCACGCGGTATCAGATCGTCGCGCCGGTCGTCACGCAGAAGAAGGGGGAGTTCGTCGACCTCTTCAAGGAGCTGAGCGCGAAGGGCTACGCGCGCGCGGTCGTCGACGGCGAGCTCGTGCAGCTGGCCGAGCCCCCGACGCTCAAGAAGAGCTACAAGCACGACATCGCGGTCGTCGTCGACCGACTCGTGGCATCCGGAGACAACCTCAGCCGCGTGACCGACTCCGTCGAGACGGCCATGGGCCTCGCCGGCGGGATCATGCAGGTCAACTACGTCGACGAAGAGGGCGACGACGCCTGGCAGTCGTTCTCCGAGAAGCTGGCGTGCCCCAACGGACACCCGCTTCAGCTCACCGAGATCGAACCGCGCACCTTCTCGTTCAACGCGCCCTTCGGCGCGTGCCCCGTCTGCTCGGGCCTCGGCACGCGCATGTCGGTCGATGTCGACCTCATGCTCGGGGATGAGGAGCTGTCGATCCGCGACGGCGCGATCCTGCCCTGGACGACCCAGGGCAAGGGGCTCTTCCAGTACTACGAGCGCCTCCTCGAGGGCCTGGCGAGGGATCTGAAGTTCTCGCTCGACACCCCGTGGAAAGACCTCTCGCACGACGTGCAGCAGGCGGTCCTGCGCGGCGAGAACTACAAGGTCACCGTCAAGTGGAAGAACCGCTACGGCCGTGAGATGCGGTACTCGTCGGGCTTCGAGGGCGTCGTGCCCTACATCGAGCGCCAGTACCTCCAGGCCGAGTCCGACAGTCAGCGCCAGCGCTGGTCGGAATACCTTCGCGAGGTTCCGTGCGCGGTCTGCGACGGCGACCGCCTGAAGCCCGAGGTGCTCGCTGTGCTCGTCGACGGCACGTCGATCGCGGCGGCGTCTCGCATGAGCCTGGCCGACGCGCGCGAGTTCTTCTCGCAGTTGACCCTCACCGACCGAGAGGCGACGATCGCCGCCGCGGTGCTGCGCGAGATCCGTGCGCGCCTCGACTTCCTGCTGCAGGTGGGGCTGAACTACCTGAGCCTCGGCCGCGCGGCCGGCACCCTCTCAGGCGGAGAAGCGCAGCGTATCCGCCTCGCGACGCAGATCGGATCGGGCCTCACCGGTGTGCTGTACGTGCTGGACGAGCCGTCGATCGGTCTGCACCAGCGCGACAACCGTCGCCTCATCCAGACCCTCGAGACGCTGCGCGACCTAGGCAACACCCTCATCGTCGTCGAGCACGACGAAGAGACCATCCACGCGGCCGACTGGGTCGTCGACATCGGACCCCGAGCCGGTGTCGACGGCGGAAACGTCGTGCACTCCGGGCCCCTCTCCGGCCTGCTGACCGACGAGAACTCGCTCACGGGGGCCTACCTGTCCGGCCGCCGCTCGATCGAGGCGCCGAAGAAGCGTCGCAAGATCGACAAGAAGCGTCAGGTCACGGTGGTCGGAGCACGCGAGAACAACCTGCAGAACGTCACGGCCGACTTCCCGCTCGGCGTTCTGACGGCGGTGACCGGCGTCAGCGGTTCGGGCAAGTCGACGCTCGTGAACGGCATCCTGTACGAGGTCCTCGCCTCCAAGCTGAACGGGGCGCGTCGCGTTCCGGGCAAGCACACGCGAGTGACCGGCCTCGACAACCTCGACAAGGTGGTGCACGTCGACCAGGCGCCGATCGGCCGGACCCCGCGCTCGAACCCCGCGACCTACACCGGCGTGTTCGATCGCATCCGCAGCCTCTTCGCCGAGACCCCCGAAGCCAAGGTCCGCGGCTATCAGGCCGGTCGATTCAGCTTCAACGTCAAGGGCGGACGCTGCGAGGCCTGCTCCGGCGACGGCACGCTCAAGATCGAGATGAACTTCCTCCCCGACGTCTACGTGGATTGCGAGGTCTGTCACGGCAAGCGATACAACCGCGACACCCTCTCGGTGCACTACAAGGGCAAGAACATCGCCGAGGTGCTCGAGATGCCGATCTCCGAGGCCGCCGACTTCTTCGAGCCGATCCAGGCGATCCACCGCTACCTCAAGACCCTCGTGGATGTCGGTCTCGGCTACGTCCGTCTCGGACAGTCGGCGACCACCCTCTCGGGCGGCGAGGCGCAGCGCGTCAAGCTCGCGACGGAGCTGCAGCGCCGAAGCAACGGCCGATCGATCTACGTGCTCGACGAGCCCACCACGGGACTGCACTTCGAAGACGTCTCGCTGCTGCTCAAGGTGCTCAACGGTCTCGTCGACAAGGGCAACACCGTCATCGTGATCGAGCACAACCTCGACGTCATCAAGAGTTCGGACTGGGTCATCGACCTCGGGCCCGAGGGTGGTGCGGGCGGCGGCACGATCGTGGCCACCGGCACCCCCGAGCAGGTTGCGAAGGTCGAAGGCAGCCACACCGGCGCCTTCCTGGCGGAGCTTCTCGAAACCGGCCGCACCGGCACGCAGCGCAACACCGCCGCGGTCGAAAGCGGCGACGCCGAGCGAGAGCTCGTGAGCGCGGCGGGCTGAGCGTGGCACCACGAGAACGGGTATCGCACCTCTCGTACCGTCCCAAAGCCGGCGAGATCCCCACCAACCCGGGGGTCTACCGGTTCCGGGATGCCGAGGGGCGCGTGCTGTACGTCGGGAAAGCCAAGAACCTCCGCGCGCGCTTGTCGAACTACTTCGCTCCGCTGCATTCCCTGCACGAGCGGACGCGGCGCATGGTGACGACGGCGGCGAGCGTCGAATGGACGGTCGTTCCGAGCGACATCGACTCCCTGCAGTTGGAGTTCATGTGGATCAAGGAGTTCGATCCGCCCTTCAACGTCCGCTACCGCGACGACAAGTCGTACCCGTACATGGCGATCACCCTCGCCGACGAGGCCCCGCGCGTCATCGTCACGCGAAACCACAAGATCCGCGGGGCCAAGTACTTCGGGCCGTACCCGAAGGTGTGGGCGGTGCACGACACCATCGATCTGATGATCAAGGTCTTCCCGATCCGCACGTGCAGCGACTCCTCGTACAAGAAGGCGATGGCCTCGGGTCGGCCGTGTTTCCCGGGGCAGATCGGTCGGTGCGGTGGGCCGTGCTCGATGAAGGTGACGATCGACGAGCACCGCGCCGTCGTGAACGACTTCATCGCCTTCATGTCCGGTGGCGACCAGCGCTTCACGCGAGAGCTCACCGCCCGCATGAAAGAGGCCTCGGCCGCGATGGACTACGAGTCGGCCGCGCACTATCGCGATCGCCTGCAGGCCATCGACGCCGTGCTCGGCAAGAGCGCGCTGGTGCTCGCCTCGGACACGGATGCCGATCTCTTCGGGATCGCGGAGGACGAACTCGCCGCGACCGTGCAGCACTTCGTCGTCCGCGGCGGACGCGTGCGCGGTGTGCGGGCGACGACCATCGAGAAAGAGATCGACATCTCCGGCGCCGACCTCGTCGATCAGGTGCTCCAGCGCACCTACGGCGATGCCGACGCGAGCGACATCCCGCGGCAGGTGCTCGTGCCCGAGCTGCCCGACGACGCCGAGCAACTCGAGGACTGGCTGCGCGATCGCCGTGGCCGCCCCGTGACCCTCCAGGTCGCGCAACGCGGTCGCAAGGCCGACCTGCTCAAGACCGCGACGCTCAACGCGCAGCAGGCGCTGATGCTCCACAAGACCCGCCGCACCAGCGACTACGTGGCCCGCTCCCAAGCGCTGACCGACCTGCAAGAGGCGCTCGGCATGAGCGAGGCTCCGCTGCGCATCGAGTGCTTCGACATCTCGCACCTCTCGGGCACCAATGTCGTGGCATCCATGGTGGTCTTCGAGGACGGTCTGCCCCGCAAAGACCAGTACCGCTCCTTCGGTGTCGCCGAGACGACCGACGACACCGACTCGATGTACCAGGTGCTCAGCCGGCGCCTCGCGTATCTCGACCGCCCCGACGAGATCGAGCCCGAGACGATCGACGGCGCGATCGTGGCCGACCCCGACTCCGAAGAGGCGACGGCCGACGGCGAGGTCGTGACCGCGCGGAAGCGCCCCCGCTTCGCGTACCGCCCGCAGCTGCTCGTGGTCGACGGTGGTCAGCCGCAGGTCGCGGCGGCGGCCCGTGCCCTCGCCGACGCCGGACACGAGGAGATCGCGCTGTGCGGCATCGCGAAGCGCCTCGAGGAGGTCTGGCTGCCGGGGGAGGAGTACCCGGTCATCCTGCCGCGCACGTCCGAGGCGCTGTACCTGCTGCAGCGGCTGCGCGACGAGGCCCACCGGTTCGCGATCGTCCACCAACGAAAGCGCCGCAAGCGCGACATCACGAGCGTGCTGGCCGAGGTCCCCGGCCTCGGCGAGGCCCGCATCAAGGCGCTGCTGCGGCACTTCGGCTCGGTGTCGGCCCTCAAGAACGCCACGCCCGACGAGATCACGGCCCTCCCCGGCATCGGCCCGACCCTGGCCGAGGCCATCCACACGCACCTGGCTCGGTAGGCTGGGACCACACGACGGGAGGCGATCGCCCATGGAACCGGCACGCGATGACGAGCCAGGAGAGGTGCTGATCGTCACAGGCATGTCGGGCGCCGGGCGATCCACGGTCGCCAACGCGCTCGAAGACCTCGATTGGTACGTGGTCGACAACCTTCCACCGCGCATGTTGCGTCCGCTGCTCGAGTTGACCGAGCTCGCCGGCGGAGCGGTTCCGCGGGTCGCGGTGGTGGTCGACGTACGCGGTCGATCGCTCTTCGGCGACCTGCCCGAGGCGATGCGGACCCTGCAGGCCAACCGTCAGGTACGGGTGGTGTTCCTGGATGCCAGCGACGCGGTGCTCGTGAGACGGTTCGAGGCCGTGCGCCGACCGCATCCCCTGCAGCACGACGGGACCATCCTCGACGGGATCCGTCGCGAACGGGAGCGCTTGGCCCCTGTCCGTGAAGCGGCCGACGTCGTCATCGACACCTCCGCGCTGAACGTGCATCAGCTGTCGTTGCGCACCGTTTCGCTCTTCGGCGACGAGGGGGCTGCGCGGCACACCGTCACGCTCATGAGCTTCGGCTTCAAGTACGGCCTGCCGCCCGATGTCGACCTCGTCGCGGACATGCGATTCCTGCCGAATCCGTTCTGGAACGACGATCTGCGCGCCCTCACCGGCGAAGATCCCCGCGTGCGGGAATACGTGCTGGCTCAAGAGGGTGCGTCGGAGTTCCTCGACGCGTACGCGTCGGCGCTGCGCCCCGTGATGGAGGGGTATCAGCGCGAGAACAAGCGGCATTCCGTCGTGGCTGTGGGGTGCACGGGCGGCAAGCATCGCTCCGTCGTGATGGCCCGTGAGTTGGCTGCACGTCTGTCCGATGTGCCCGGGGTGGCCGTCCGTGTGGCTCACCGCGACCTCGGTCGCGAGTAGGCTGTACCGTCGTCCCCGCCGCCCCCACCCGAGGAGAACCGTGCCGCTGACCGCCGACGTGAAGGCCGAACTCATCACCGTTCGCGACCCGCGCCCGACCGCGCGCGTCGCCGAACTGACGGCCCTCCTGCGCTTCTCCGGCGGTCTGCACTCCATCGCCAACCGCGTCGCGGTCGAGGCCGAGCTGGACTCCGACATCCTCGCGCGTCGCGTGGCCCGTGACCTCATGGAGCTCTACGGCGTGCGCCCCGAGCTGCACCACGTGCAGGGCTCCGGAGGACGAGCAGGCGGTCTCTACGCCGTGCGCGTGATCGAGGCGGGCGAGACCCTGGCCCGTCAGACCGGTCTGCTCGATCAGCGCCGTCGCCCCGTGCGCGGTCTGCCGAACAAGCTCACCACGGGCTCGCGTCCCGATCTCAGCGCCATCTGGCGCGGGGCATTCCTCGCCGCAGGCTCGCTGAGCGACCCGGGCCGTTCGGCGGCGCTCGAGATCTCATGCCCGTCGTCGGAAGCGGCCATGGCCCTCGTCGGCGCTGGCCACCGCATCGGCATTCCCGCCAAGGCCCGCGAGGTGCGCGGCGTTCCGCGCGTCGTCGTGCGCGACGGTGAGGCGATCCGCGGTGCCCTGTACGAGATGGGTGCCCGCCGCACGGCGGGGGAGTGGGATCAGATGCGTCAGCGGCGCGAGGTACGCGCCGGCGTCAACCGCCTCGTCAATTTCGACGACGCCAACCTCCGCCGCTCGGCGCAGGCCGCCGTCGCCGCGTGCGCCCGCGTGGAGCGCGCCCTCGAGATTCTCGGAGAAGAGGTGCCCGCTCACCTGCAGCAGGCCGGCGAGCTGCGGTTGGCCCACCGCGACGCCAGCCTCGACGAGCTCGGCCACCACGCCGACCCGCCCCTGACCAAGGACGCCGTCGCCGGCCGCATCCGCCGCCTGCTCGCCATGGCTGACAAGAAGGCGGAGGTCGAGGGGATCCCCGGCACCGAGGCAGCCGTCCCGGTGGGTGCCGAGGACTGAGTTCGCGAAGGGCAGTGCCGGTCTCCTGACGCAGACCGGCTCGGGCCTGACCGTCGCGGATGCCGGAGCTCTCGGCATCCCCTGCCTGTCGCCGATGTCGGGACCCCGCGGTCATCCCGCTCCGGTCGCCCGCGGAGGCTCGCGGCGTGCTGAGCCGAGCTCCGACGCCGGGATCCCGGCATCCCGAGCGCCTCCTCCTCCGACGCGCCCGGGCGACTATCTTCCGTCATCCGGGGAAGCAACCCCGGTGCGCCGTGGTTACCCCTCAGTAGGATGAAATCGTCACCCTCGCTGCTCGATCCCTCGGCACGTCGTCACGGCGAAGAGGTTTCGGCGGCGCCCGATTCGGAAGTTGAGATCATGGCGAAGTACACGCTGCCCGAACTGCCCTACGACTACTCGGCGCTGGAGCCGCACATCAGTGCGACCATCATGGAGCTGCACCACAGCAAGCACCACCAGACGTACGTCAACGGTGCGAACACCACTCTCGACCTCCTCGCCGAAGCGCGCGAGAAGGGCGATTTCGCCAACATCAACCGCCTGCAGAAGGACCTCGCGTTCAACCTCGGCGGGCACACCAACCACTCGATCTTCTGGACGAACCTCTCGCCCAACGGCGGAGACAAGCCGACCGGCGACCTCGAGTCCGCGATCGACGACCAGTTCGGTTCGTTCGACGCCTTCCGCGCGCAGTTCACCGCCGCCGCACTCGGTGTGCAGGGATCGGGCTGGGCGGGTCTGTTCTGGGACTCGATCGGTGAGAACCTCGTCATCCAGCAGTTCTTCGACCAGCAGGGCCAGATCGTCGCGGGCACCGTCCCGCTCCTTCTGCTCGACGTCTGGGAGCACGCGTACTACCTCGACTACAAGAACGTCCGTGCGGATTACGTCAAGGCGTTCTGGAACATCGCCAACTGGGACGACGCCCAGAAGCGCTTCGCCGCCGCCCGGGAGAAGACCTCGGGTCTGCTGGTACTGTCGTAAACGGTGCGGCGTCCCGGTGGGACACCTCATCGGGACGCCGTTGTCCGCCAGCGAACATCGCAATCACGCGCTTCTCGCGCACAACTGATTCAGGAGATATTCCGTGACCGTCAAGATCGGAATCAACGGCTTCGGCCGTATCGGACGCAACTACCTCCGCGCGGCTCTCGCGCAGGGTGCCGACCTCGAAATCGTGGCGGTGAACGACCTCACCGACAACAAGTCGCTGGCGCACCTCCTCAAGTACGACTCCGTCGGCGGCGTGCTGACCGAGGACGTCTCGTACACCGCAGACTCCATCACCGTCGGCGACAAGACCATCAAGGTCTTCGAAGAGCGCGACCCGGCCAACCTCCCCTGGGGCGAGCTCGGCGTAGACATCGTCATCGAGTCCACCGGCCGCTTCACCAAGGCCGAAGACGCCAAGAAGCACGTCGCCGGTGGTGCCAAGAAGGTCCTGATCTCGGCTCCCGCCTCGGGTGACGACGCGACCATCGTCATGGGCGTCAACGAAGAGACGTACAACCCCGAGACCGACGTCATCATCTCGAACGCCTCGTGCACCACGAACTGCCTCGCGCCCCTCGCGAAGGTGTTCGAAGACGCCTTCGGCATCGAGCGCGGCTTCATGATGACGGCCCACGCCTACACGGCGGACCAGAACCTCCAGGACGGCCCGCACAGCGACCTGCGTCGTGCGCGCGGCGCGGCGATCAACATCGTCCCCGCCTCGACCGGTGCCGCCAAGGCCATCGGCCTGGTGCTGCCCGAGCTGAACGGCAAGCTCAGCGGCTCGTCGTACCGCGTTCCGGTTCCCACCGGCTCGATCGTCGACCTCACGATCGTCACGCCCACCGAGGGTCTGACCGTCGACCAGGTCAACGAGGTCTACAAGAAGGCCGCTGCCGAGGGTCGCCTCAACGGCATCCTGCAGTACACCGAAGACCCGATCGTCTCGAGCGACATCCAGGGCAACCCGCACTCCTCGATCTTCGACGCGGAGCTGACCAACGTCAGCGGTAACCTCGTCAAGGTCTCGTCGTGGTACGACAACGAGTGGGGCTACTCCAACCGTCTCGTCGACCTGACCGAGTACGTCGCCGAGCGCCTGTAACCCTTCATGGCTCTGCGCACCCTCGATTCGCTGGGGTCGCTGGCCGGCACGCGCGTCATCGTCCGTTGTGATCTCAACGTTCCTCTCAAGGACGGGATCATCACGGATGATGGCCGCGTGCGCGCGTCGCTGCCGACCCTCAACGCACTGATCAACGCCGGCGCGCGTGTGGTCGTGTGCTCGCACCTGGGCCGCCCCGAGGGGGCGCCCGATCCGAAGTACTCGCTTGAGCCGGTCGCGCAGCGCCTGTCCGAGCTGCTCGGCCAGCCGGTCGCGTTCGCACGCGACACGGTGGGCGAGTCCGCTCACGATGCCGTCTCCTCGCTGGAGAACGGCGAGGTCGCTGTCATCGAGAACCTCCGCTTCAACGCGGGGGAGACCTCCAAGGACGAGTCCGAGCGCCAGGCCTTCGCCCGCGAGCTCGCCGGCCTCGGCGATGCCCTCGTGTCGGACGGGTTCGGCGTCGTGCACCGGAAGCAGGCGAGCGTTTACGACCTCGCCCAGCTGGTGCCCTCGGCCGCGGGTCTTCTGATCCAGAAGGAACTCGACGTCCTGGACCGTCTGACCGAGAACCCCGAGCGGCCCTACACGGTCGTGCTCGGCGGCTCGAAGGTCAGCGACAAGCTCGGTGTCATCGAGCACCTGCTCCCGCGCGTGGACAAGCTCCTCGTCGGTGGCGGCATGATGTTCACCTTCCTGGTGGCCGAAGGTCACCAGGTGGGTGCGAGCCTGCTCGAGAAGGACCAGATCGACACCGTGAAGGGCTACCTCGCCACGGCGAAGGAGCGCGGCGTCGAGATCGTCCTGCCCGTCGATGCGGTCGTCGCCGCGTCGTTCTCGGCGGATGCCGAGCACGTGGTCGCCGACGCCGATGCCCTCGAGGACACCGCGTTCGGTGATGCCGGTCTCGGCCTCGACATCGGCCCCCGCACCGCGGAGATCTTCGCCGACGCCATCCGCGGTTCGCGCACCGTCTTCTGGAACGGCCCCATGGGTGTCTTCGAGATGAAGGCGTTCGAAGCCGGTACCAAGACCGTCGCTCAGGCGCTCACCGAGGTCGACGGCCTCAGTGTCGTCGGCGGCGGCGACTCCGCCGCGGCCGTGCGTCAGCTCGGTTTCGCGGACGACGCCTTCGGCCACATCTCCACGGGTGGCGGCGCGAGCCTGGAGTTCCTCGAAGGCAAGAAGCTCCCCGGACTGGAGGTCCTCGGATGGCAGTAGTCAACACGGAGTCGTCTGCTACGCAGAACAGGCGAACCCCGCTCATCGCCGGCAACTGGAAGATGAACCTCGACCACCTCCAGGCGGTCGCGTTCGTCCAGAAGCTGCACTGGACGCTGAAGGAGGCCAAGCACGAGACCGGAAGCGTCGAGGTCGCGGTCTTCCCGCCGTTCACCGACCTGCGTACCGTGCAGACCCTGCTCGACGCCGACAAGATCGACATCGCCCTGGGCGGTCAGGACCTGTCCGCGCACGACTCCGGGGCCTACACGGGTGAGATCTCGGGTCAGTTCCTGGCCAAGCTCGACGCGAAGTACGTCATCATCGGACACTCCGAGCGTCGTCAGTTCCACAACGAGACCGACGAGGTCGTCGCGGCGAAGACGCAGGCGGCCCTCCGCCACGGCCTCGCCCCGGTGATCTGCGTCGGCGAGACCTCGGAGGACCTCGAGAAGTTCGGCGCGAGCGCCGTTCCCGTGGGTCAGCTCGAGGTCGCTCTCGAGGGCGTTGCAGCGGATGCCGACATCGTCGTGGCGTACGAGCCGGTGTGGGCCATCGGCTCCGGTCAGGCGGCGACGCCCGACCAGGCGCAAGAGGTCTGCGCGAAGCTCCGCGCCGTCGTCGCCGACAAGCTCGGTGCCGACGCGGCCGCTCGTACCCGTGTGCTGTACGGCGGCTCGGTGAAGTCCGGCAACATCGCCGGCTTCATGCGCGAGCCCGATGTGGACGGCGCCCTGGTGGGTGGCGCGAGCCTCGTCGTGGACGAGTTCGCGGCCATCGTGCGCTTTCAGAAGCACGTCGGCGTCTGACACCGACCCGGATGCCCGCGGCGCTTCGCCGCGGGCATCCGTGCGTCCGGGACGCCTCCCCGTATACTTGACGCTTGTGCGGTCGACCCGATCGCTACGAAAGGCTTTCGACTGTGCAGATTCTCGAGTTCGTCCTGCAGGTGCTCCTGGGCATCACCAGCCTCCTGCTGACCCTTCTCATCCTGCTCCACAAGGGACGCGGTGGCGGTCTGTCCGACATGTTCGGCGGCGGTATGAGCTCCGCTCTCGGCTCGTCGGGCCTCGCCGAACGCAACCTCAATCGATTCACGATCGTGCTCGCGCTGGTGTGGTTCGTCACCATCGTCGGTCTCGGTCTGCTGACCAAGTTCGCGGAGATCTGACATGGCCACTGGAGGCAACGCCATCCGTGGTTCGCGCGTCGGCGCGGGCCCCATGGGCGAGCAGGACCACGGTTTCCACGCCGACCGCGTCGCCGTGTCGTACTGGGACGCCCTCGGTAACGAGACCGTCCGCTATTTCGCGGCGGGTATCCCCGACGACGAGATCCCCGAGACGATCGACTCCCCGCACTCCGGTCTGCCGGCCGGCCGCGACAAGTCGAACCCGCCGGCCCTGGCGAAAGCGGAGCCCTACAAGACGCACCTCGCGTACGTGAAGGAGCGCCGGAGCGACGAAGAAGCCGCGTCCCTGCTCGACGATGCGCTGCAGCAGCTGCGCGAGCGTCGCGGACAGTAAGTCCCCGAGCGCGCACGACAGAAGGGCCGGATGCCATGGCATCCGGCCCTTCTGCGTGTGCGGGGTCCGCTCAGCGGACGGGGGAGTCCGTCACGATCGTCGTCCAGGGTCCGGAGGGGACGTTCTCCTCGTCGATGAACGACCAATCGACGCGGTCGTCTTCGCCGTCGAGATCGGCGAAGCCCAGACAGCCGTTGAGCGCTGGAGACACGTCGAGCCCGGCGCCGTTGTAGCGCGTGTTGACGGGGCGCTGGTCATCGGAGCCGAAGACGTACGCGGCGTCGTGATACTCGCCGGGGCCGGCGTCTTCGATCTGGCCGTAGCAGACGCGTCCGTCTTTGCGGAGAGCGACCCAGCGGTTCTTCATGAGGCTCGTCGAGGGGTCGTCGACCAGCGACGCGTAAGCCGGTCGGCGTGCCCACGGCACCACTTCTCCTCGAGCGGCGTAGGCGGTGTCGTCGTTGACGTCGTCGAAGGGCAGGTCGAGGTAGAACGGGTTCTCGAGCGGCGTCATCGCGGAGGGGAAGTAGCCCGACCCGGGGGTGCGGGGCTCGGTCCGGCAGTCGTCGCCGACGACGATCCCGTCGCAGCCGCCGTAGGAGCCGAGCCAGTCCGAGTCATAGGTGGACGTGCGTTGGCTTCCGTCGGAGGCGTTCGGATCGAAGACCTCGCCGACCCAGAAGGTCGTCGCCACGATGTCGGTGTGCCAGGGGTAGCCCGTGTCAGGGCGCGCAGCCGCCGGCGGGATGCACGCCGACAGGCCGGCGGCGGCGCCCACCGCGAGGGTGACCGCCGCCGCCGGCCGCAGCGCTCGCGTCACTCGCTGACGTCGCTCTCGGTGGGGTGGACCTTCTCCACCGGTCCGCGAGGGGGCGTCGCCGTCATGGGCGCGAACGAGGGTGCGGTCACGGTGGCGGGAGCCAGCGACGGAGCGCCGGCGCTGTCGTAGAGCTGCAGGTCGTCGGTGCGGAGGGTGCCGTTGCCGAAGATCGTCAGAGCGAAGCTGATGCCGTCGTACCCGGCCGGGATCGCCGCGGTCGTCCAGTCGGCCTGAGTCCAGCCGGTCGCGGAGCCGAACCACGGGCTGGAGGTCCAGTACGACCACGAGCCGCTCGTGGAGCGAAGGTAGACGGCGAACTGCGTCACCCCGCTCGCCTGGTACCACTCGCGGAGCGTGTACGTCGTCCCGGGCGTCACGGTGGGGGAGCACTGCCCGAGGTCGAACTGCGGGAGGAGCTTGGCGTCCCCGTCGGCGTAGTTCGACATCACGATGCCGCTGGCGATGTTTCCGGTGTGCGCCGGGGCGCCCGTGCTGAAGGCGGGAGCGTTGTTGCCGTACCCGCCCCTCATCCAGCAGTCGGGGGCGCCGGTCTCCATACTCGGATTGACGATGCCGTTCGTCGACCCGGTCGCAGCGGGCACCGAGGGGCCGTCGACCACGGGCTTGGCCGCACCGCCGATGACGTCGCCGATGGTTTTGACCACCGTGCCGGCCGATTGACGGGTCTTCAACCAACTCGTGAACTGACCGAACAACGAGGTCGTCACCGCCAGGTCGCTGCAGGCGTCGTCGCAGATGTCGTGGAACGTGTACGGCACCCACCCGCCGCCGTTCTTCTCGGCGTTGGTGACTCCCGCCTTGAGGTCGTCGAGGGTCCAGGTCGCGTCGACCTGGTCGAGCGCCTTCAGCGCGTACTTGTCGGCGGGCCGCGTGGACTCCGCGTAGGCGCAGTCGGCGCACCCGAAGCGGCTCCGGATGTCACCGAGGAGTCGTCCGCTGCTGTAACCGCAATTGGCCACCGCCGTTTCGACCGCGGGAGTGGCGGACGCGAACGGGTAGGCGAAGCTGCGGGCGGTGAAACCCCACGAGGTGAGGTTCTTGCGGTCGGTGCAGATCTGCCGGGTGGCCTCGTCGACACTGACCTGCGCGAGGTCAGGGTGGTTGACCGTGTGACCGCCGATCTCATGGCCGGCGTTCTTCAGGTTCGTCAGGTCGGTACGGGTCATGTGTCCCGCGGCTCCGATGAAGCCGGAGTTGATGTAGAACGTGCCCTTCATGCCGTTGGCCTGGAGCGGGGGGAGGGCGTTGAGCTGGTCGGAGTTCGCATCGTCGAACGTGAGGCTGACGATCGTGCGGGTCGCCGCTTGCGCAGGCGCCGATGCCGGGGGAGCTGCGGCGATCAGTCCGCCCGCCCCCGCGGCGACGGCGGCGAGGACCGCGACGGCCCGAAGCCGGCGACGTCCGGCGGCGAGGTGGTGCGGGATCATGGTCGTGTCCTTTCGAGTGGGGAGGGCGCGTCGGAGGGCGAGGCGAATCACGAGACCGTCACCGACTTGGCGAGGTTGCGGGGCTTGTCGACATCGCGCCGCAGACGCAGGGCGAGCTCGCGCGCGAACATCTGCAGCGGCACCACCGTCTCGAGCGGACCCCACGAGGGGCCGGTTCGGGGCAGGTGCATGGCCAGGCCCCCGACGTGCAGCATCCGTTCGCCGACGCGGAGCACGCGTCCGCCGCGGGCGAGGATCTCGGCGATATCCACGTCGAGTCGCGGGTCGCCGTTGTCGACGACGAACACGGGCGTGCCGACGTCCACCAGGGCGAGGGGCCCGTGCTTGAGCTCGCCCGCCGGTTGGTGCTCGGTCCAGCGATACGACAGCTCTTTGAGCTTGAGCGCACCCTCGGCCGCGTACACGAGTCCGGAACCCCGCCCGAGGAAGAGGAAGCCCGGGGCGTCGACGAACTCCGCGGCTCTCTCGGCCGCGGGGCCGCGCCAGGCGTCGAGAGCCGCCGAGAGCGCGTCGGGCGTGGCTGCCAGCGCCCGGAGGTCGCCCTCGAGCGCAACCGCGTCGGTGCGCGACGAGACCGAGAGCCCCGACAGCGCGAGGCACGCTCCCGTGAGCACCTGCGCGACGAACGTCTTCGTCGCCGCGACGCCGATCTCGGGACCGGCGAGGCAGTCGAGAGTAGCGTCGGCGCGGCGCGCGAGCGTCGAGAAAGGGGTGTTCGTGATCGCCAGCAGCGTGCAGCCGCGGTCGGGCAACCGGTCGAGAGCTCTCAACACATCGGCCGTTTCGCCGGATTGGCTCAGCGCGATCACCAGGGTACGCGGCTCCCAGACCTCGTGCGCCGCCTCGCTCGCGATGAGGGCCCGTGTGGGAAGGCCGCCCAGGCGGGAGAAGACACCGGCCACGGCCCGCCCCGCGTGCAGCGACGTGCCGCACCCGAGGATGGTGACGCGGTCGATCTCGTCGAGCGGGGGAAGGCCCATCCCGCGCCAGAGCAATCCCTCGGCGATGCCGGGGGCGAGGACATCGAGCACACGGCTGGCGACCGCGGGTTGCTCGTCGATCTCGTTGCCCATGTGGTCGCGGTGCCGCCCCGTGCGGGCGAGGGTGGTCGTCGGGGGCACCGGCCACAGCCCGCGCGGCCGGGAGCCGCCCCCGGCGCGGCGCCAGCGCACGTCGCCGGCGTCGACCTCGACGATGTCGTCGTCCTCCAGCACGCGGAACGCGTCGACCACGGGCGTGACGGCACCGACGTCGCTCGCGAAGTACACCCCCTCCTCGCCCTCGGCGAAGAGAAGCGGCGAGCCGTGCGCGGCGCCCGCGAGCGCTCCCGAGCGCGCGTCGAGCGCGACGATCGCCCACGATCCTTCGAGGCGCGCGACGGCGTCGGCCACGGCGTCGCCGAGACCGGCTCCCGGGTGCAGGGCCTGCTCGATGAGGTGAACGATCACCTCGGTGTCCACGTCGGTGGCGAAGCGGTGTCCGTCCGCGACGAGCCGTGCGCGGAGAAGGTCGGCGTTCTCGATGATCCCGTTGTGCACCACGAAGAGCCGACCGCTGCAATCCTCGATCGGGTGAGCGTTGCGCTCGCTGACGGTGCCGTGCGTGGCCCACCGGGTATGGCCGATCGCGGCGGTCGTGGCATCCGTCCCCGATTCCCCCGAACGCACCGCGTCGGTGAGGGATGCCACGCCGTCGAGCGTGCGTACGTGCAGCGCCGTGCCGTCGTCGTGCCGGGCGGCGATCCCGGCGGAGTCGTAGCCCCGGTACTCCAAGCGCTCGAGCGCGCTGCGAGCCCGGGATGCGGCGGAGGAGGGCCCGCGGTACGCGGTGATCCCGCACATCAGAGCACCCCGCGGAAAGAACCGGCGCCGGCGAGCGGCATGGAATCCGAACCGAGCCGCTCGCGGGAGAGCAGGTCGGCGGCGACGCGCATGATCGTCGAGGTCAGCGGAGTGCGGGGCTCGTAGCCGACGAGCTTGTGCGCTCTGGTGTTGTCGGGTACGCGGCGGCGCATGTCCTCGAAGCCGGGCGCATAGGCCTGCTCGTAGGGGACGAGCTGGACGGTGCTCCGGCTGTCGAGGGTGCGGATGATCTCGTCGGCGAGTTCGAGGATCGAGATCTCGCGGGCACCGCCGAGGTTGTAGGCCTGGCCGCGGGCGCGCGGGTCGCGCTCGATCGCGACCATCGCGGGGACCACGTCTTCGACGGCCGAGAAGCAGCGGGTCTGCCGCCCGTCGCCGAAGACGGTGAGTGGATGGCCGCGCAGAGCCTGGCCCACGAGGTTGGGCAGCACCATGCCGTAGCGACCGGTCTGTCGGGGGCCGATGGTGTTGAACAAGCGCACGATCGAGACGTCGAGACCCTCCTGGTCGCAGTACGCCTTGGCGAACGCCTCGTCGATCCCCTTCGCTCCGGCATACGTCCAGCGCGAGAGGAGCGGGTCGCCGAGCACGCGGTCGGAGTCCTCGCGCAGGCGGTCGGCGGTGTTCTTGCCGTACACCTCGCTCGTGGACACCAGGAGCACCGAGGCATGGTGTTCGATGGCCGCGGCCAGGACGTTCTCGGTGCCGTGGATGTTGATGCGCAGTCCCCGCAGGGGCTGTTCGACGATGAGCTTCACCCCGACGGCCGCGGCCAGGTGGAACACGCGATCGCAGCCCTGCATCGCCGTGCCCACCGTCTTGGTGTTGAGGATCGAGCCGTGGATCATCTCGAGGAGCGGGTTGTCGGCGATGCCGGCGAGGTTGCGAGCGGAGCCGGTGGAGAGGTCGTCGAGGACGACGACCTCGTCGCCGAGATTCAGCAGGTGCTCGACGAGGTGGCTGCCGACGAAGCCGGCACCACCGGTGACGAGCGTGCGCGTGCGCGCGGAACTCGGGTAGACCGAGACGCCGCTCACAGGAGCACCCGCCCGGCGATGTCAGCGCTGCGGTAGGTGCCGTCGACCACCAGGGACTCGTCGTCGAGCCAATCGAGGTCGCTGTCGTGGTGTCGCGTGTGAACCAGAACGACGTCGGGGTGGAAGGTGGCCGGCTCGGCGAGGGAGTCACGCTCTCGGCCGGAGTCGAGATGGATGTGCGGTGCGTGCGTGTCGACGTACTGCACCTCCGCTCCCGCGTCGATGAGGTGGTCGATGATCTCGAGAGCGGGGGACTCGCGGAGGTCGGCGACGTCGGGCTTGTAGGTGACCCCGACGACGAGCACGCGAGCGCCGAGCGTCCCTTTGCCCGCGCGACCGAGCACGTCGCGGATACGGTCGACCACGCGACGCGGACGCGCGGCGATGCGCGTCATCGCCTCGGTGATGAGGCCGGCGTCGACATGCAGGGCTTTGAGCTGCCACAACAGGTAGTGCGGGTCGCAGGGGATGCAGTGCCCCCCGACCCCGGGGCCCGGGTAGAAGGCCATGAAGCCGTAGGGCTTGGTGCTCGCGGCCTCGATGACTTCGGTGACGGGCACGGCGAGCGCGCCGCAGATGTCGGCGAACTCGTTGGCCAGGGCGATGTTGACGGCGCGGAAGGTGTTCTCGAGCAGTTTCGTCATCTCGGCGGTCGCCAGGCTCGACACCCGGTGCACCCGGGCGGCGTAGCGGGCGAGGAGGCGCGCGCCCTCTTCCTCGCACTGCGGCGTCGCGCCACCCACGACGCGGGGCACGATCTCTTGTGCGAACCCGATGTTGCCGGGGTCGATGCGCTCGGCACTGAAAGTGACGAACACGTCGCGACCGACCTGCATCCCGCGTTCCTGAAGCGGCTTCTCGACGAGGTCGTGGGTGCATCCGACGTAGGTGGTCGAGGTGAGCATGACGAGCTGCCCGGGCCGGGCGGCGGCGACGACGGTGGCGCACGCCGCCCGGAGTGCGGTGAGGTCCGGTACCTGCTGGTGGTCGACCGGCGTCGGCACGCACACGACGATCGCGGCAGCGCGGCTCAACTCGGCGATGTCGCTGGTGAGGCGGAAGCCGGCGGGCGCGTGGAGAGCGGTGTCGAGGCGTTCGCGGTCGGAGTCGATGAGGTCGGCGTTGCGCGCGGCGATCGCCCGCAGGCGTCGTGGCGAGACGTCGAGGGCGAGTACCCGGGAGCCGCTCGCGTGGTACGCGAGAGCAGTGGGGAGCCCCACGTAGCCCAGCCCGACGATCGCGACGTCGAAATCGAACGTCCTCGTCGGGGCGGGGGCCGGGGGCGTCGACGAGATGATCACGTCGGTCCGGACATCGAGAGTGGACATCTTCATCCTCCAGGGCAGGGTCCGAGGGAGCGGTTCAGGGGGAATGAGGCGCCCCCTCGGACGATTCGGGTGGTGGGGCGGCGTGCGAGCGGGTACCGCGCTGATCCGGGGATCACACTGCGGCGCGGCACGGCAGGCGGTCAAGCACGCCGACCGGATCATGCGGGTTGCCGCCGACCGCGCGACCACGTGCGGGACACCGCACCCCGCTGTGCGGGAGATTGCGGTCGTCTCGCGCGTGACCGGGCGTAGCGTCGCTTCGACCCCCCCCCGACCCGAGAAGGAGGGATGCCATGACCCCCGCCGCCGTCGTCCTCGTCGCCGCCTGCACGATCGGCGTGTCCACCCTGGTGTGGGGCGTCGCGGCGCTGTGCCGCCTTCTGGCGGAGGGGCGTGTGCAGGAGGGCCTGCTGTCACCGTCGATGTATTACCGTCGCAACGAGGTGGCCGTGCTGATCGCGGCGCACAACGAGGAGCTCGTCATCGCCGACGCCGTCGCGGCTGCGCTCCGCCTGGTGCCCGCGGGCAACGTGTTCGTGGTCTCGGACGGTTCGACCGATGCGACGGTGGAACGCGCGCGTGCCGAGGGGGCCGCCGCGTGGGATCTCACGCCCAACCGGGGAAAGGCCGGGGCGATCCGGGCGGGCCTGGAACGCTTCGGCATCCCGTCGCGCTTTCCCCTCCTGCTGCTGCTCGACGCCGACTCGAGACCCCGGCCGGACTATCTTCGGACGGCGCTGCCCCTGTTCACCGACGAGGGAGTGGTCGCGGTGGCCGGCCGTGCGACGACCGCCACCGACACGCGCACCACCCGCATGGGACGTTTTCTTCTCGCGTACCGTGAGCGCACCTACGTCTGCACGCAATACCTCCACAAGTTCGGCCAGGCGGCACGCGGGGCGGATGCCGTGGCGATCGTGCCCGGATTTGCGAGCCTGTATCGCACGGACGTGCTCGACCGCATCGACATCGATGCGCCGGGTCTGTCGATCGAGGACTTCAACATGACGTTCGAGGTGCACGCGAAGCGGCTCGGTCGCATCGCCTTCCACCCCGAGTGCGCCATCGCCGAGACGCAGGACCCGGCGGTGTTCCGCGACTACTCGGCGCAGGTGCGGCGATGGAGCCTCGGTTTCTGGCAGACGGTGCGCCGCCACGGTGTGCGGCCCGGGCTCTTCTGGGTGGCGGTGGGCGTGTTCGCGCTCGAGACCGTGGTCTCGAGTCTCGCGCTGGTGGCGATCCTTCCCGTGCTCGTGGTCGCGACAGGGGCGGCTGCGGTCGCACCCCTGCTGACGGGGGAGGCGGGCGAAGCTCTGTCGGCGCTGTCGGCGGCGACACCCGTCGGGCCGATCGTGCTCGGCTTCGTAATCGTGGATGCCGTGATGACGGCCTTCGCATGCGCGATCTCGCGTGAGCGGCCCCGGGTCTGGATGCTGCTCTTCCCCCTCATGCGTGTGTGGGATGCGGTGCTGTGCCTGCGGGCGCTCGGAGCGGCCCTCGGGCGCCCGTCGGATGGTCGGTGGCGAAGCCCTGACCGCCGCGCGGTCCCGCCCGCTGCCGAGCCCGCGGTTTCCTCGCCTCGGTAGCGGTACCTGCCCCCGGCGCGCGTGCGAGCCGCGGCATCCCTTCGATCAGCCCGCCGCATTGTGCAGCGTCGCCATGAGGTGGGCACGCGAGCTGACCCCGAGCTTCCGATAGATCCCGGTGAGCCGGAGCTCGACGGTGCGGAGCGAGAGGAAGAGGGATGCCGCGATCTCGCGGTTTCGCATTCCCTTCTCGACCAGGGCGATCACGTCGCGTTCCTGGGCGGTGAGCGAGCGACCGTGCGTCGCATCGCCAGCAGGGATGCGGGGTCGGGCGCGTTCGTCGAGCGTGAGGCAGCGTTCGCGGGCGCGCGCGAGAAGGCGCCGTTCGCTCGGCGCGTCATCGGTGCGGTAGACCGTCTCGGCCTCACGGAACGCGCTGACGGCGTCGCGGTCCGAGGCGCACACGGCGCGCGAGCGGGCGAGCGCGAGCGTCGTCCAGCGACGCGGGGAGCGGCGGGCGGCGTGCTCGAGCCTGCGCAGCTCGACCTGGGCATCCGCCGGATCTCCGCTGAGCCACAGCGCCTCGATCAAGTCGGCGTCGGCGCGGGTCAGTGCGGGGTCGTCGGCTCCGACGCCGTCGCGACCTTCGCGCAAAGACGTGACCGCGTCGTGATAGCGGCCCTCGGCCAGGGCTATCTGTCCCTCGATGACGGCGAACCACGGGAGGAGAGTCGGGCGGCCCTCCCTCCGGCACAGCTCGCGTCCCTGATGCACCAGGGAGTGCGCGCGCTCGTCGAGAGGATCCAGTGCCGCAGCCGAGGCCAGGACGAGAATCGTCGCGACGTCGACGGTGCGACCATCGATCCATTCCCGCCGCCACGCGGCGACGGCCTCGCGGGCTCCGAGGGGATCGCCCCCGCGAACCTCGGTGGTCACGAGGAGACACAGCAGGTGGTCGCGCCAGAGCGGGGCGAGGCGAGGGGTGCGATCGAGCAGCCAGCGGATCCTGCGGCGCACCCCGGCGTACTCCTCTCGCATGATTCCGGCCCTCAGGTCCAGCAGCTGCAGCTCGATCGGCGGATCAGCGCCTGCCGGCCCGGTGCCGACGCCGGTGTCGATCGTGAGATCCGTGACCGTGTCGGCACCGAGTTCGTCGAGCAGTCTGGCCACGAGCGCGGTCTCGGCCGCAGCGACACCGCGATCGACCGCCGTCACGACGAGCTCGCGCGCGCGCTCGGGGTCGCCGTGCCACAGGTGCAGGAGCGCGCTCTCGCAGAGCACGTGCTCGGCGGTGCGTCCGTCGTCGCTGTCGGCCTCGACCGCGACGGTCAGGGCGGTCTCGTCGACCACGTGTTCGATCGCGGCCGTGGCGCGAAGACGGGCCAGAGCAGCGCGAGCGCGCAGACCGGGATCGGCCGAGCGCCCGGCTCGCGCGAGGTAGTGGCGCCCCTGCACGTCCTGGCCCTGCAGGACCAGGGCCTCGCCGAGGTCGATGAGGTGGCGGCAGCGTGCCGCGGGATCGACCTCCCCGGTCAGACCTCTTTCGGCGAACTCGATCGCCGCGAGGTGATCGCCGCTACGGGCGAGGTCGACGGCCGCGATGAGCAGACGTTCGAGGTCGGCTCCGGGCTCGGTGAGGCTCATGTGCCACAGGCACGCGGCCGGGTACGCCCCCTCGTGTTCCTGCGCGGAGCGGACATGGAGGTGGCGACGCTCTTCCGTAGACAGCGCCGCGAGGTGGCGCAGACGACGGGCGGGATCAGCGATGCGGACCAGCCCCGCGTGCACCGAGAGGAGCCCGTCGTGGATGAGGGCGTCGAGGTCGAGGCCACGGTCCGCGGCAACGAGTGCCAAACGGTCGTGATCGAAGACGGGGCCGATCGCCACCAGGTCCATTAGCGACGCCACACAGGGGTCACCGGTCTGACGTCCCTCCCCTCTCCGACGCGTCCGGTCTTCCGCCAGACGCAGGGGGAGCGGAAGAGGGTGATCACCGACGGCCTCGCGGGGTGTGAGTCGTACGCGCACGATGGTGCCCGGGTGACCCGCGGTGACCTCGGCGACCGTGTAGAGGACGGCGACCGCTGTGTTCGTACCGAGCACCGACCGGGCGAGGTCGACGGACTCGTCGAAGGGCAGCCGCCGGATCCGCGTGAGCGCCATCCCCGTGAAATCTCCGTGATCGCCGGAGCCTCGGGCGGTGGCGAGGACGGTGAGGCCGGTGCCGCGCAGGCGGGCGAAGACGAACGACAGGACTGTCACGCTCGCACTGTCCAACTCGTCGAGGTCATCGATGAGGAGAATCGCGGGCTCGTCGTGGACGAGGTGCAGCGTCCTGTTCAACTCTTCCGCGAGGAGGTGCTCCGGCCAGTCCCGTCCTCGAGCCAGCAGCCCGTCGACGGCGGTGCCGCGCGCGCCGCCCAGCGCCGCGGCTGCGGCCGACAGGCCCGAATACGGCCACATGCGTTCGTCGGGTCTCGCCGACATCACGACCGTGTCGTGCCGCTCGGCGAGCTCCCGCGCGAGGCGCGTCTTGCCGATTCCGGGCTCTCCGATGAATAATCGCGCCGACCCCCCGCGGGCTGCGATGTCTTCCTCTGCGACCTGCGTTTCTCGGACACGACCGATAAATGGCATCCGAACGCTCCCTCGTGCGTCGGCCGCTCGGCGCCGATCGACCCGTTCGGATCGATCCTCATCGAGCGGTCCAGGATGCCCCCCACCATGAGAGTAAGACCGCGGTGTGTCGATGACAAGAGGGGGAAATTCGCGAGCGACACGCCCGTCCGGAATGCGAAAGACCGGATGCCGTGCGGCATCCGGTCTTGTCACCCGCCTCTGCGCGACGGGGCGCGGGCGACTCAGTACTCGCGGTCGATGAGCTGCGGCGGCACCTGGTCGGCCGCGACCTCGTCGACGAAGAACGCTGTGCGACGGCGGCCCTTGGCCCCCGCCGCGGGGACGCTCTGGTAGCTGGCCCCGGCGAGGGCGAGGCCCAGCGCCGCGGCCTTGTCGGCACCCGCCACGACCATCCACACGCGCTTGGACGAGTTGATCACCGGTCGCGTCAGCGACACCCGGTCGCTCGGCGGCTTGGGCGAGTTCCGTACGGGCACGGTGGCGCGGTCGGTCACCGAGATCTCGGGGCGGTCGGGGAACAGCGACGCGATGTGCGCATCGGGACCGACACCGAGGAAGCAGATGTCGAACGCGGGCCAGGGGCCCGTCTCGCTGCGGTCGGACGGTGCGAACTGCGCCAGCTCGTCGGCATACGCGATCGCCGCGGCATCGAGGTCGAGTCCGTCCTCGCTCGAGGCGACCGTATGGATGTTCTCGGCCGGGATGTCGAGGTGGTCGAGGAAGGCCTCGCGCGCCTGCTTCTCGTTGCGATCGTCGGAGTCACGCGGAACGAACCGCTCGTCGCCGAACCAGAAGTGCACGAGCGACCAGTCGACCTGCCCGAGGCGTTCATCGCGCGCCGCCGTGCGCAGGACCGCGCCGCCCATCGTTCCACCGGTGAGGCAGACATGCATGCGCTTGCCCTCGGCGACGCGCTTGACGATGCGGTTCACGAAGCGCGTGGCCACGTAGGACGCCAGGGTGTCGGCATCCGGCTTGATGATGACCTGCTTGACCGAACCGTTGTCGGTCATGACGCGTCCCGCTCGCTCGCCGCGAGCAGCAGGTCGTGGCCCTCGGTGATCACCCGGCCGTAGAGCAGGTCGGGGTCGAGGCGGCGCAACTCCTCTGCAAGGCACTCGCGCAGCGTGCGCCGGGGGAAGGCCAGGTCGTGCGTGGGCTGGCCGGGCTGGGTCAGCACCGCGACGCCGGACTCGGGGCGCTCGAGCAGCGTGTCGCCGCTCGGGCGCGTCAGGCGCACCGACTTGATCCCGCTCGACCACTCGTCTTCCGGCAGGTAGGCGTAGTCGACGGGAGCCTGGAGCTTCATCCCCAGCCAGGCCGCCAGCAGGGCCGTCGACGGGGAGTCGGCGGCGCCGCGGACCTCGATCGCGGTCACGGGCTCGTACGGCGGCTGGTCGAGGACGGCAGCCAGCTGCTCGCGCCAACGCGTCACACGAGTCCACGCGAAGTCCGTGTCGCCGGGGGAGTAGTGCTCCCCGAGCTGGGCCACCCACGCGGCGGGGTCCGCCTGCGACGAAGCGTCGGTGATGCGACGCTGCGCGATGCGACCGATCGCGGAGTGCGAAGGGTCCTCGGGCGCGTCGGCCGGCCACCACGCGACGACCGGAGCGTCGGGGAGGAGCAATCCGGTGACGAGACTCTCGGCGTTGGAGCCCGCGGCACCGTGCGCACGGAGCACCACGACCTCGCTCGCCCCGGCGTCGCCGCCCACGCGGATCTGCGCGTCGAGACGGGGGTCCGCGTCTTCGTTGCCGAACAGCACGGCGATGACGCGCATCGGGTGCTCTCGGGAGGCGTCGTTCGCGGCCTCGATCACCTCTTCTTCGGCACCGTGGTGGGTGACGATGATGAGGGTCAGCACGCGGCCGAGGGCGACGGCGCCGCCCTCTTCGCGCACGCTCACGAGCTTCTTCGAGATGGCGCTGACGGTGGTGTCGGGCAGATCGATGATCACGGGCGTCTCCAGGTGCGACCGTCACGGGCGAGGAGTTCGTCGGCGGATGCCGGACCCCAGGAACCGGGCGAATACTGTTCGAGCGGACCGCCCTGGGCGGCCCAGAACTCCTCGATCGGGTCGAGGATCTTCCAGCTGAGCTCCACCTCTTCGTGACGGGGGAACAGCGGCGGGTCTCCCAGCAGCACGTCGAGGATGAGGCGCTCGTACGCTTCGGGGCTCGCCTCGGTGAAGGCGTGACCGTAGCCGAAGTCCATCGTGACGTCGCGCACCTGGGTGCCGTCGCCGGGGACTTTCGAGCCGAAGCGGATCGTGACGCCCTCGTCGGGCTGCACGCGGATGACGAGGGCGTTCTGCCCGAGCTCCTGCGTCTGGCTCTGCGAGAACAGCTGCTGCGGCGCGCGCTTGAAGACGACGGCCACCTCGGTGACTCGACGGCCCAGGCGCTTGCCGCTGCGAACGTAGAAGGGCACGCCGGACCAGCGGCGGGTGTTGATCTCGAGCTTGATGGCCGCGTACGTCTCGGTCACCGACTCGGGGTTCATGCCGTCTTCCTCGAGGAAGCCGAGCACCTGCTCGCCGCCCTGCCATCCACCGGCGTACTGGCCACGAGCGGTCGCCTCGGCGAGGTTCTCGGGCACGCGCACGGCGGCGAGCACCTTCTCTTTCTCGGCGCGGAGGTCGGCAGCGTTGAAGCTGATGGGCTCCTCCATCGCCGTGAGGGCGAGGAGCTGCAGCAGGTGGTTCTGGATGACGTCGCGGGCTGCACCGATGCCGTCGTAGTAGCCGGCACGGCCGCCCACGCCGATGTCTTCGGCCATCGTGATCTGCACGTGGTCGACGTAGTTGCGGTTCCAGATGGGCTCGTACAGCTCGTTCGCGAAGCGTAGCGCGAGGATGTTCTGCACGGTCTCTTTGCCGAGGTAGTGATCGATCCGGAAGATCGAGTCGGCGGGGAAGGCGCTCTCGACGACCTCGTTCAGCTCGCGAGCGGACGCGAGGTCGTGGCCGAACGGCTTCTCGATGACGACACGACGCCATCCCTTGACGCCTTCGGACTCGTCTCCGACGAGACCGGACGCCTTGAGTTGCGTGGTGACGAGCGGGAAGGCCTTGGGCGGGATCGAGAGGTAGTACGCGTGGTTGCCCATCGTGCCGCGCTCGGTGTCGAGCTTGTCGACGGTCGCGCGCAGCCGCTGGAAGGCCTCGGGGTCGTCGAACTCTCCCTGGACGAAGCGGATCCCCTCGAGGAGCTCCTTCCACGTCTCTTCACGGAACTCCGTGCGTGCGTACTTCTTGACCGACTCGTAGACGACCTCGGCGAAGTCCTGGTCCTCCCAATCGCGGCGCGCGAAGCCCACGAGCGCGAAGCCCGGCGGCAGGAGTCCGCGGTTGGCGAGGTCGTAGACCGCCGGCATGAGTTTCTTGCGCGAGAGGTCGCCGGTGACGCCGAAGATCACGAGGGCACTGGGCCCCGCGATTCGGCTCAAACGGCGATCCTCGGGATCGCGCAACGGATTGTGACCCGGAGTGATCTCTACGACCATGCTTACTGCGCCGCCTCGAAGAGTGAGAGCACCTCGACCTGCGGGTCGGTCAGCGTCAGCGTGACGACGGGACGGCCGTGGCCCTCCGCCAACACGCTCGCGTCGCCCGCGGCCTGTGCGTTGATGAGTTGTCCGAACGTGAACGGTCGACCGGGGATCTCGAGGTCGACATCGGTACGTTCGAGGATCTGAAGGAAGACGCCGGTGGAGGGTCCTCCCTTGTGGTACTGCCCGGTGGAGTGCAGGAACCGCGGCCCCCACCCGAACGTGGTGGGGCGTCCGGAGTCGGCGGCCACGAGTTCGCGCAGCCCCTGGAGCTGAGCAAGCTCGAGACGGTTCACGTAGGCCTGGACGCTGACGTAGCCGTCGGACGGTACGGTCTGCCACAGCGCCGCGAGTACGCCCGCGACCGTGCCGCTGGCACCCAGGGCCGGGTCGGAGACGCGCACCTCGACGCCGCCGTCGACGAAGGCGGGGGCGGTGGGGGCGGGTTGCGCGTCGAGCAGGCCGCGCGTCGCGGTCTTCGCCGATTCGACATCGGGCTGGTCGAAGGGATCGATCCCCAACAGCCGACCGGCGATCGCGGTCGCGTACTCCCACACGACGAACTGGGCGCCGAGCGAGCCGCTCACGAGGACCTCGCCGGTGTGACGCTCGAACAGGTGGAACGCGTCGGCGTCGTCGACGAAGCGGACGACCTGCAGGTCGTCGGGCTTCGCCTCGAGCTCCGGCGAGACCGGGAGCAGGACGACGGGCAGGATGCCGGTGCCGTTCTTGCCCGTCGACTCGGCGACGAGCTGCTCGATCCAGTCCGGCAGGCCGATGATGTGGCTGCCGTCGGTCACCAGGCCGAGCTTGTCGCGGCGAAGATCGCCGCCTCCGGCGATCGCCGCGGCCAGCACGAGGGCGGGGTTCTCGGGCGAGTCGATCGCGACCTCGAGCAGGGTGGCATCCGCTTCGTCGAGGAGGTCTTCGATGTCGACGCCCGCGAGGCCGGTCGGGACGAGCCCGAACGCGGTCAGCGCCGAATAGCGGCCGCCCACCGTGGGGTCGGCGGTGAAGACGCGGTAACCGTCGGCCCGAGCCGACTCCTCGAGCGGGGAGCCGGGGTCGGTGACGACCACGATGCGTCCGGCCGGGTCGATGCCCAGGTCGCGGAAGGCCGCCTCGAAAGCGCGCTTGGCGGAATCGGTCTCGATCGTCGAACCCGACTTGCTCGAGACGACCAGGACGGTCTGCTCGAGTCCGCCCGACTCGGCGTCGCCGTCGATCGCGGCGAGCACCTGGCCAGGAGCGGTCGAGTCGAGGATGACGAGCGGCACGCCCGCCGATTGCGCGATGACCTCGGGGGCGAGCGAGGATCCGCCCATCCCCGCGAGGACCACGCGGGTCACGCCCTGCGCGACGAGTTCGTCGCGCAGGGCCGTGATCTCGGGCACGAGCGGGCGCGAGACGGAGACCGCCCGCACCCACCCGAGCCGACGCGAGGCCTCGTCCTCCGCGGCGGCGCCCCACAGGGAGGCGTCGCCCGCGGTGATCCCCGATGCGATGAGCGAGCCCGTCAGGCCCGGCAACTCCGCGTCGACGACCGACTTGACGTGGCCGGTGACCTTGACGGCGAGAGTCACTGCGCGGCCTGGGCGCTTCCGGCCTGCAGTGCGGTCTTGACGGTGTCCTGCAGTTCGTGCCACGAGGCGATGAACTTCTCGACGCCCTCGTCCTCGAGCACCTGCGTGGCGTCGGTGACGTCGACTCCGGCCGCGGCGAGGCGGTCGAAGACCTCGTGCGCCTCGGCGTACGCGCCGGTGACCGTGTCGCCGGTGATGACGCCGTGGTCGAAGGTGGCCTCGAGCGTCTTCTCGGGCATCGTGTTGACGGTGCCGGGGGCGACGAGCTCGGTCACGTAGAGCGTGTCGGGCAGAGCCGGGTCCTTGACACCGGTCGAGGCCCAGAGCGGACGCTGCACCGTGGCACCGGCATCCAGCAGTTCCTTGGCGCGGGGCTCGGCGAACTTCTTCTCGAAGAGCTCGTAGGCCAGGCGCGCGTTCGCGATACCCGCCTTGCCCTTGAGGTCGGCGGCCTCGTCGGTGCCGATCGCCGCGAGACGCTTGTCGATCTCGGTGTCGACGCGCGAGACGAAGAACGAGGCGACCGACTGGAGGGTCGAGATGTCGTGACCGGCGTCGCGCGCCTTCTCGACACCCGCGAGGTAGGCGTCGATGACCTCTTCGTAGCGCTCCAGGCTGAAGATCAGCGTGACGTTGACCGAGATGCCCGCACCGATGACCTCGGTGATGGCGGGCAGACCGGCCTTGGTCGCGGGGATCTTGATGAGGACGTTCTTGCGGTCGACGCGTGCCGAGAGGTCCTTCGCCTGCGCGACGGTGCCCTCGGTGTCGTGCGCGAGGTCAGGGGAGACCTCGATCGAGACGCGGCCGTCGACGCCGTGGGTGGCCTCGAAGACGGGGAGGAAGATGTCGCACGCGTCGCGCACGTCGTCGGTGGTGATCGAGAAGATCGCCTCGTCGACGCTGGCGTTCTCCGCGGCGAGCTCCTTGACCTGGCCCTCGTACGCCTCGCCCTTCGACAGCGCACCGGCGAAGATCGTCGGGTTCGTGGTGACGCCCGAGACGTCGCGCTTCTCGATGAGCTCGGCGAGGTTGCCGGACTGGATGCGCTGACGCGACAGGTCGTCGAGCCAGATGCTGACGCCGGCGGCGGAGAGATCTGCGGTGGGAGTGCTCATTGTTCTGGTTCTCCTCTGGTTACTTCTGCGTTGCGGACGTCTGCCCGGCTGCCGCTCCCGCGGCAGCAAGCGACTCGCGGGCGGCCTCGACGACGTGCTCCGTCGTGATGCCGAACTTCTGGAAAAGGGTCTTGTAGTCGGCCGACGCACCGAAGTGGTCGATCGCGACCGAGCGTCCGGCGTCGCCGACGATGCCCGCCCAGCTGAGGGCGGAACCGGCCTCGACCGACACGCGCGCCTTCACCGACGAGGGCAGCACCGACTCGCGGTATTCCTCGTCCTGCTCGGCGAACCACTCGAGCGACGGGGCCGACACGACGCGTGCGTGGACGCCCTCGGCGGCGAGGGTCTCGCGCGCCTCGACGGCCAGCTGCACCTCGGAGCCGGTCGCGATGAGGATCACGTCGGGCTCGCCGTTCTTCGCTTCGGCCAGCACGTACGCACCCTTGACCGCGCCTTCGGCGGAGGCGAACTCGTCACCTGATGCCGCGCCCTCGCCGCGAGCGAAGACGGGGATGTTCTGGCGGGTCAGGGCGATACCGGCGGGACCGGCGGTGCGGCGCAGCATCTCGAGCCAGACGACGCTCGTCTCGTTGGCGTCCGCGGGACGGACGAGGGCGAAGTTCGGGATGGCGCGGAGCGTGGCGATCTGCTCGATCGGCTGGTGCGTGGGGCCGTCCTCGCCGAGGGCGACGGAGTCGTGCGTCCACACGAAGATCGTCGGGATGTTCATCAGGGCGGCCAGACGCACCGGCGGGCGCATGTAGTCGCTGAAGATGAGGAACGTGCCGCCGAACGGACGCGTGGGGCCGTGCAGGACGATGCCGTTGAGGATCGCGCCCATCGCGTGCTCGCGGATGCCGAAGTGCAGCACGCGACCATAGTCGTCACCCGACCACTCGTGCGTCGACCACTCCGCGGGGATGAAGGACTTGGCATCCTTGATCGTGGTGAGGTTCGATTCGGCGAGGTCGGCCGAACCGCCCCAGAGCTCGGGGAGCTCGGCGGCCAGGGCGTTGATGACCGTGCCGCTCGCGGCGCGGGTCGAGACGTCCTTGCCCGCTTCGAACGCGGGGAGGGCGTCGGCGATGCCCTCGGGGAGCTCGCGGGCCTGCAGACGGTCCCACAGCTGCTTGCGCTCGGGGTGGGCCTCGGCCCACGCGTCGAACTTTTGCTGCCAGGCGGCCTTCTCGGCCTCGCCGCGCTCGACCAGCTTGCGCGTGTGGGCGATGACGTCGTCGTCGACGGCGAAGTGCTGCTCGGGGTCGAAGCCGAGCACCTCTTTCGTGGCCTTGAGCTCGTCGGCGCCCAGGGCCGAACCGTGGATCTTGCCGGAGTTCTGCTTGCCGGGCGAGGGCCAGCCGATGATCGTCTTCAGGACGATGAGCGAGGGCTTGCTCGTCTCGCCCTTGGCGCGCTCGATGGCGGCGTTCAGTTCGGCGACGTCTTCGACGTACTCGCCGGTCTTCTTCCAGTCGACCGTCTGCACGTGCCAGCCGTAGGCCTCGTAGCGCTTCTGGACGTCCTCGGTGAAAGCGACGTTGGTGTCGTCTTCGATCGAGATCTGGTTGGAGTCGTAGATGGCGATGAGGTTGCCGAGCTCCTGGTGGCCGGCGAGCGAGGAGGCCTCGCTGGTCACGCCCTCCTGGAGGTCGCCGTCACCGGCGATCACGTAGACGTAGTGGTCGAAGGGGCTCTCGCCGGCCGGCGTCTCGGGATCGAACAGGCCGCGCTCGTAGCGGGCCGCGTAGGCGAAGCCCACCGACGACGCGAGGCCCTGGCCGAGGGGGCCGGTGGTGATCTCGACACCGTCGGTGTGGCCGTACTCGGGGTGGCCGGGGGTGAGCGAACCCCAGGTGCGCAGCGCCTCGAGGTCCTTCTTCTCGAGGCCGAAGCCGCCGAGGTACAGCTGCACGTACTGCGTCAGCGAGGAGTGGCCGACCGACAGGATGAAGCGATCGCGACCCGGCCAGTGGGTGTCAGCGGGGTCGTGGCGCAGGACGCGCTGGTAGAGCAGGTAGGCCGCGGGAGCGAGCGACATCGCGGTTCCGGGGTGGCCGTTGCCCACCTTCTCGACGGCATCCGCCGCGAGAATGCGAGCGGTGTCCACCGCGCGCCGATCGATGTCATCCCATTCGAAGTCCGACAACTGGGTCGCCTTTCTCGATACTGAGCGCCCGGGTTCACTTCCGACGCCGCACTCACCACCGTAGGAGTGGGAGAGGGGTGGGGTGTCGGCGCGGGGCGCGCGTTCACCGTCAGCATAGCGAGAACGCCGTCGCAGGTTGCGGTGCGTGACGGGGGTCGACAGACGGCCGGTCGTGTGGTGGAGATGGCATAGAATCGTGGAGGTTCTATACGCGCTACCCCGGGGGACGATGGACATCTCGACGACGTCGCACGTCATTGCGACGACCGATCGCCGCTCCGTCGGACGCACCCTCCGGGCCTACGTCGCTCTGACCAAGCCCCGCGTCCTCGAGCTCCTCCTCGTCACCACCGTGCCGGTGATGATCCTGGCGCAGGGCGGCCTCCCGAACCTGTGGCTCATCCTCGCCACCGTCGTCGGCGGCTCGCTCAGCGCGGGCTCGGCGGCGGCGTTCAACATGTACCTCGACCGCGACATCGATGCCCACATGCAGCGCACCGTCAACCGCCCGCTCGTGACGGGCGAGGTCTCGCCGCGCGGCGCGCTGGTGTTCGCGTGGACGCTCGCCGCGGTGTCGACGGTGTGGCTGTGGGTCTTCACCAACGTCCTGGCGGCGGGTCTCTCGGCCGCGGCGATCTTCTTCTACGTCGTGATCTACACGATGATCCTCAAGCGCCGTACCGAGCAGAACATCGTGTGGGGCGGCATCGCGGGGTGCTTCCCGGTTCTCATCGGCTGGTCGGCCGTGACGGGCTCGCTCTCGTGGACGCCCTTCATCCTGTTCGCGCTGGTCTTCCTGTGGACGCCGCCGCACTACTGGCCGCTGTCGATGAAGTACGCGGCCCAGTACGACGAGGTCGATGTGCCCATGCTGGGCGCGACCCGCAGTGGTTCGCAGGTGGGTCTGCAGGTCATCCTGTACGCGTGGGCCACCGTCGCGTGCTCGCTGCTGCTCATCCCCGTCGCGCCGATGGGCCTGGTCTACACGGTCTCGGCGCTCGTGTTCGGCGGGTGGTTCATCTACGAGTCGCACCGCCTGTACTCTCGCGCCGTCCGCGGTGGAGAGCCGCGGCCCATGCGCGTGTTCCACGCCTCGATCACCTACCTGACGCTGTTATTCGTCGCGATCGCGGTCGACCCGCTGCTTCCGTTCTGAACTCTTCCAGAAAGCGCCCGCCCCGTTCTTGGAGCGGGCGCTTTTTCGTTCCGGATGCCGGTTCCTGGCGTGACCGAGCGAGCCGGGGCCGTGGCGATCAGCGGTCGGCGTCCGCGCGGGGTGCGTCGGCGATCAGGGAGCGACTCATCTCCACGAGGCCGCCGTCGTCGGGGTGGGGTTCGCGTCCGAGGACCCGAAGCTCCTGGGTGCGTCCAGTGGAGACGAACCCGTTCCGTGTGTAGTACTTCCGGGCCGGGGTGGCGCGCTCGGCCACCCAGAGCCGGAGGGTCGTTCCGCGTGTTGCCGCCCAGCCCAGGACCGCGGCGAGCAGGGCGTCGGTGACGCCGTTCGCGCGCCCGCGTGCGTCCGGAGTCACGTAGACACCCGTGAGGACGGGTTCGGGGCCGTGAGCGTCGCCGATCTGCGCGCACATCATGCCGAGCCACCGACCCGTCTCGTCGGCGATGGCGGCCACGCTCGTCGTGTCCGGCTGTTCGCCGCGACGTGCGCGCATCTTCCAGCCGTCGTCGGGGATGAGCCGTGTCTCTTCGACGGTCGCGGTCCACGACACGGGGTTGTCCATGGCGTTCTCGATGCGGAACGACCGCACCTCGGGCCAGTCGTCCTCTCGGGTCGTGCGCAGTGTGAACATCCCTCCACGGTACGCATTCGCCCCGTCTTCCGGAGACACGAAAGCGCCCGCCCCCAACGGGAGCGGGCGCTTCGAGGCACGGGATCAGCGACGCGCGGTGTCGTCTCCGGTGTCGAGCCGGGGCTCGTCGTGGTGCGCTGCCGCGGCGGCCTGCGGGGGAGCGGTGGCCGTCGAGGGCGTCTCGACGTCGGCATCCTCGACCGCGAGGGGGGTGGCGGTGGTGGCCGGCGCGAACGGGGCGACGGGAGCCGAGCTCTCGGCGACGGTCTCGTCGTCGCTGTTCCAATCGATGGTCTCGATCGCGACGTCGGGACGGCGGGTGAGCGTGGCAGCGGCCGCGAGGGCCAGAACCGCGACGATGCCGATGGCACCGGCGCCGAGTACGGCTGCACCGACGACGACCCACGACTGGCCGACGTAGACCTGCACGACGGTGGCGTTCGGGTCGTTGAGCACCTGCTCCATCGCGTCGATCCCGTTCAGGACGATCGCGAGTCCTCCGGCGATGGCGGCCAGGGATGCGACCACGAGCACCCAGAACGGGATGCTGGTCACCAGGCGGGGGCGAGTCTTCATGGGGAGTACTCCTTGTCGTTCCGACAGGGGGTTGTCGGGCGGCGGGTCCCGAAGCGGGGGACGACGGGACGGTGGGCACGGGAATGCCACGTTCAACGATGACCCATGCGTCGGTGCGCGGTGTAGGGGTCGCCGATGAATCGCCTATGAGCGTATAAGGGGGTCGGGAGCGGGTTCCCGGTTGCCGAGGGCGCTCGGCCCGAGAGCCGGTCGCGGGCCGGGCGCCCGGCCTCAGCCGCGCGCGGAGGCCGCCTCGCGCACGGGGTCCTGACGTCCCGCGACCGCGGGCTGCTTCAGGCGCAGCACGACGACGGTCATCGTCGCGGCGGCGAGGGCGGCGAGCACCATGTGCGTGCCGACGGCGAACTCGGGCAGGCCGTTGCGCGCCTGGTACAGGCCCACGGCGATCTGCACCAGTTCGACGGCGAGGAGGGCGAGGGCCCAGCGGCGCACCGGCAGGCGCAGGCGCCACGCCGCGATGACGACGACCAGCGTCAGCGCGAACAGCGCGTACCCGGGCCACGAGTGCACGTGCTCCAGCACCTCGGCGTCGAAGCCGTTGCGTCCGGCGGACGCGTCGCCCGAGTGGGGGCCTGCGCCGGTGGTCAGCACGCCGAACACGATCGTGAGGGCCAGGACGCCGGTGGTGGCGTGGACGAGACCGGCGAACCACCGCGGCGCCGCGAGCTGGCGCGGACCGGCAGGCTGGTTCATCCGGACGAGGAAGGCGGCGCACACGGCCACGAGCGACACCGAGGCGACGTAGTGGAAGCCGACGATGAAGGGGTTCAGGCCCGTGAGCACCGTGATCCCGCCGACGACGGCCTGAGCGATGATCCCGACGAGCACGACGAGCGAGAGCACGAACAGCACACGACGCTCGTGCCGCATCCGCCAGACGAGCACGACGACGGCGATGGCCAGGATGCCGACGAGCCCCGTCAGCGTCCGGTTGCCGAATTCGATGACGCCGTGGATGCCCATCTCCTGGGTGTTCACGAGCGAGTCGGGCGTGCACTTCGGCCAGGTCGGGCACCCGAGGCCCGAGCCGGTGAGGCGGACGGCGCCTCCGGTGCCGATGATCAGCACCTCGGCGACGAACGACAGCCAGGCGAACACGCGAACGCGACGATCGACATCGGTCGGGAGCCAGGCCGCGAAGCGACGCAAGGCGGCGGGGACGCGGGTCGAGGCGGTGGGGGACGAGGCGGAGGGCATGCGTACGGCTTCCTGGCGTCGAGGTGCTCCGGGCTGTGGAGAGAGCGGGCCTGCCATGCCGGGAGCGGGTGTTGCCTGTAGAATCGAAGGGTCCGGGTGCAGCGCTCACGCGTTCCGCACCCACGACAGTCTAGGCGCGCAGCCAGCGCCTTCGAGCGGGCCCACCAGCGTCGTTCCTGAGACTTCGACCGGAGTCCGGAATGCCGGGGCGGATGACACCGTTGTGGCCCGAGAAGGAGAGTGATCACCATGTCCGATGTACTCATCGACCGACCCGAGCTCGAAAGCCTGGGGCAATACGAGTTCGGCTGGCACGACACCGATGCCGCCGGCGCGATCGCGCAGCGCGGGATCAACGAGGACGTGGTGCGCGGGATCTCCGCCCTCAAGTCCGAGCCCGAGTGGATGCTGAAGACGCGTCTGAAGGGCTACCAGCTGTTCGGCCGCAAGCCCATGCCCACGTGGGGTGCGGACCTGTCGGAGATCGACTTCGACAACATCAAGTACTTCGTCCGCTCGACCGAGAAGCAGGCCCAGACCTGGGAAGACCTGCCGGAAGAGATCCGCAACACGTACGAGAAGCTCGGCATCCCCGAGGCGGAGCGCCAGCGCCTCGTCGCCGGCGTCGCCGCGCAGTACGAGTCCGAGGTGGTCTACCACCAGATCCGTGAGGACCTCGAGCAGCAGGGTGTCATCTTCATGGACACCGACACCGCTCTGCGCGAGCACCCCGAGTTCTTCGAGGAGTACTTCGGCACGGTCATCCCCGCCGGAGACAACAAGTTCGCCGCCCTGAACACGGCCGTGTGGTCGGGCGGATCGTTCGTCTACGTCCCCAAGGGCGTGCACGTCGAGATTCCCCTGCAGGCCTACTTCCGCATCAACACCGAGAACATGGGCCAGTTCGAGCGGACGCTGATCATCGCCGACGAGGACAGCTACGTCCACTACATCGAGGGCTGCACCGCTCCGATCTACAAGAGCGACTCGCTGCACTCGGCCGTGGTCGAGATCATCGTGAAGAAGAACGCCCGCGTTCGCTACACGACGATCCAGAACTGGTCGAACAACGTCTACAACCTCGTCACCAAGCGGGCCGTAGCCCACGAGGGCGCGACCATGGAGTGGGTCGACGGCAACATCGGCTCCAAGGTGACGATGAAGTACCCCTCCATCTATCTCATGGGCGAGCACGCCAAGGGCGAGACCCTCTCGGTCGCGTTCGCCGGTCCCGGTCAGCACCAGGACGCCGGCGCGAAGATGATCCACATGGCGCCCTACACGCAGTCGTCGATCGTCTCCAAGTCGATCGCGCGCGGCGGCGGCCGTGCGGGCTACCGCGGTGAGGTCCGAGTGGATGCCAACGCGCACCACTCCGCCAACACGGTGCGCTGCGACGCGCTGCTGGTCGACACGATCTCGCGCAGCGACACCTACCCCGCGATCGACATCCGCGTCGACGACGTGCAGCTCGGCCACGAGGCCACGGTCTCGAAGGTCAGCGAAGAGCAGCTGTTCTACCTGCAGTCGCGCGGTATGCCCGAAGACGAGGCGATGGCCATGATCGTGCGCGGCTTCATCGAGCCGATCGCCCGCGAGCTGCCGATGGAATACGCGCTCGAGCTCAACAAGCTCATCGAGATGGGCATGGAAGGATCCGTAGGCTAAATGACGACTGCGACTGACACTCCCGCAGCCGCCGCGGAGGGGCATATCGACCCCGCCGCACTCGTGGCATCCGTCGTTCCGGTGCAGACGCGCTCGGAGCGACCGACCTCGTTCGATCCGGCCGATTTCGGTGTGCCCTCGGGCCGCGAGGTCAACTGGAAGCTGACGCCGATCGACCGGCTCGCGCCGCTGTTCGTCGACGAGGCGGGCCCCTCGGGCGTCGTCTCGGTCGAGGTCAGCGCCCCGGCCGCCGTCGAGCAGCTGCGCCTGGCCGCGGGCGACGCCCCGCGCGGTGAGCACTTCCGCCCGGAAGACCTCACCGCCGCCCTCGCCTGGACGCACGAGACCGAAGCGCCGCTGCTGCGGATCCCCGCGAACGTCGAGCTCGACGAGCCCGTCGTCGTGCGCCTGACCGGCACGGGCGGCCTCGCCCACGCCCACGTCGTGATCGAGGCGCAGCCGAACTCGCGCGGCACGGTGGTGCTGCGTCACGAGGGCACGGCGAACCACGTCCAGAACGTCGAGATCATCGTGCGCGACGGCGCCGACCTCACCGTCGTCTCGGTGCAGCGCTGGAACGACGACGCCGTGCACGCGGCATCCCATCAGGCCCGAGTCGACCGAGACGCCAAGCTCACGCACGTCGTGGTGAGCTTCGGTGGCGGCGTCGTACGCGTCAACCCCTCCGTCGAGCTCTCGGGCCCCGGCGCCGAGGGACGCCTGTACGGCCTGTCGTTCTCGGACGCCGGTCAGCACCTCGAGTCGCAGGTCTACCTGCACCACAAGGGGCCGCACACCGTCGGCGACGTGCTCTACAAGGGCGCGCTGCAGGGCGAGAGCGCACGCAGTGTCTGGATCGGCGACGTCCTCATCGGGCCGGATGCCACGGGCACCGACTCCTACGAGGCGAACCGCAACCTCGTGCTCACCGACGGCGCCCGCGCCGACTCGATCCCGAACCTCGAGATCGAGACCGGTGACATCCAGGGTGCGGGTCACGCCAGCGCCACGGGGCGTTTCGACGACGAGCAGCTGTTCTACCTGCAGGCCCGCGGCATCGCGGAGGACGAGGCTCGTCGCCTTGTCGTGCTGGGCTTCCTCAGCGAGATCGTGCAGCGTATCGGCATCCCCGAGCTCGAGACCGAGCTCATCGAGGCCATCGAGCACGAGCTGGCCGCGGGAGCCGAGGCGTGAGCGCCTCGCGCGCGTGCGCTCTGAGCGACCTCACCCAGGACGAGGCGCATCGCGTTGAAATCGAGGGGGTCGCGATCGCCGTCGTGCTGGACGGTAACGGCGATGTCCACGCTATCGGCGACGTGTGCACGCACGGCGACATCTCGCTCTCCGACGGTTTCGTCGAGGGAGAGACGCTGGAGTGCTGGGCTCACGGTTCGGCCTTCTCGCTCAAGACCGGTCGACCGCTGAACCTCCCGGCCTACGAGCCGGTGCCCGTGTACGAGGTCGTGATCGACGGAGACGACGTGCTCATCGATCCGTCCGTCACCAAGGCGACGGCCTGAGCCGCGCCCACGACCCCCAGAATTTACGAGTAAGGAACACCATGTCTGTCCTCGAGATCCGCGACCTCCACGTGACGGTCGAGACGGAGAACGGTACGACCCCGATCCTCAACGGCGTGACGCTCACGATGCGCACCGGTGAGACCCACGCGATCATGGGCCCCAACGGCTCCGGCAAGTCGACCCTGGCGTACACGATCGCCGGTCACCCCAAGTACACCGTCACCAGCGGCTCCATCACCCTCGACGGTGAGGACGTGCTCGAGATGAGCGTCGACGAGCGCGCTCGCGCGGGCCTCTTCCTGGCGATGCAGTACCCGGTCGAGATCCCCGGTGTCACCGTCACCAACTTCCTCCGTACCGCGAAGACGGCCATCGACGGCGAGGCTCCGGCCATCCGCTCGTGGACCAAGGACGTCAAGGGCGCCATGGAGAACCTCCGCATGGACCCGAAGTTCGCCTCGCGCAACGTCAACGAGGGCTTCTCGGGCGGCGAGAAGAAGCGCCACGAGATCCTCCAGCTCGAACTGCTTAAGCCGAAGATCGCCGTGCTCGACGAGACCGACTCCGGCCTCGACGTCGATGCGCTCAAGATCGTGTCCGAGGGCGTCAACCGCGCGAAGGAGCAGACCGATCTCGGTGTGCTGCTGATCACGCACTACACGCGCATCCTTCGCTACATCCGTCCCGACTTCGTGCACGTGGTCGTCAAGGGCCGCATCGTCGAAGAGGGCGGCCCCGAGCTCGCCGACCGACTCGAAGAAGAGGGTTACGACCGCTTCCTCGAGGCCGGTACGCCGATCGACGCGTAGGATCGTTACATGACCGCAACGCTCGCTCCCGAGAAGTACGACGAGGTCACCGAGGCTCTCAAAGACGTCATGGACCCCGAACTGGGGATCAACGTCGTCGACCTCGGCCTCATCTACGATCTCGCCTGGGATGACGAGAACGACGCGCTCGTCATCCACATGACCCTCACCTCGGCCGGCTGCCCGCTGACCGACGTGCTCGAAGAGCAGACCGCGCAGGCCCTCGACAACGTCGTGGAACGCTTCCGCATCAACTGGGTGTGGATGCCGCCGTGGGGTCCCGAGCGGATCACCGACGACGGCCGCGACATGATGCGCGCTCTCGGCTTCGCGATCTGAGATCCCGATCACCACGAACGCCCACTCCTCACGGGGTGGGCGTTCGTCGTTTCCGGATGCCGGGACCCCGGCGCCCCGTGGACGCCGTGCGGCGGCGAGGGTCCGGGGTCTGCGCTCGTGTGTCCTCCTCTGACGCGTGGAGTACTCGGCATCCGGGCCTCTCGTTAGGCTTTTCGCATGAGCGTTCTCCCGTTGCAGGCCCTGCCGCTCGAGCTCCTGCGTCAGCGCAGCAGCACGAAGTGGCGTTCCTACGACGATGACGTGATCCCCATGTTCGTCGCCGAGACCGACTACCCGCTCGCGCCGGCCATCACGTCCGCACTGCACCGCGCCGTCGAGATCGGCGACACGGGGTACACCCCGCCGCGGCCCGGGATCGATCTCGACTTCGCCGACTTCGCGGAGCGTCAGTGGGGGTGGCGGCCGGATCCGGCGCGCATCCGCTGGACGGGCGACGTGATGATGGGCGTCGTCGAGGTGCTGCGCGCGGTGACCTCTCCCGGCGACCGTGTGATCGTGACGCCGCCCGTCTATCCGCCGTTCTACGACACCGTCGAAGAGGCGGGGGCCGTGGTCGAGCGCGTTCCGCTGGTCGACGACGGTCAGCGCTGGAGCCTCGACCTCGACGGCATCGAGCGGGCACTGGCCGGCGGCGCCCGGGCCGTGCTGCTGTGCAACCCGCACAACCCCACCGGCACCGTCCATTCCCGCGACTCCCTCGCGGCGCTCGCGCGTCTCGCGTACCGCTACGGCGCGAGCGTGGTCAGCGACGAGATCCACGCGCCCCTCACGCACGCCCCGGCGGTGTTCACGCCGTTCCTGGATGCCGGCGACGAGGCCGCCGCGGTCGGCTACATCGTGACGAGCGCGAGCAAGACGTACAACCTCGCGGGCTTGAAGTGCGCGGTCATCGTGACGGGGGCGGAGGACACGGCCGCGGTCGTCCGGGGCCTCCCGTGGGAGGTGGAGTGGCGAGCGGGGCTGTTCGGCGTCCTCGCGAATCGTGCCGCGTTCTCCGCCGACAGCGACGGGTGGCTCGCCTCGCTGCTCGTGGCTCTGGACGACAATCGACGGCTGCTCGCCGACCTTCTCGCCGAACACCTGCCCCTCGCGCGGTACCGGATCCCCGAGGCGGGGTTCCTCGCGTGGGTCGACGTCTCGGCCTACGGCTGGGGCGACAATCCCGCTCCCTTCATCCGGCGCGAGGCTCAGGTCGCCCTGCACCACGGGCCCCTCTTCGGAGTTGAGGGTGTGGGGCACGTGCGGATCAACGTCGGGTGCGCCCCCGAGGTGCTGCGCGAGGCGATCGAGCGGGTCGGGAAGCTCGTCGATCGCGGATAGCGCGGCCCGTTCGCTCGCCGTCGAGGCAGCGGCGTGGCATTCCGGGGGAAGGTAAGGATATCCTTATCTTGTGATCACTGCCACGCGTCCCGCCTACCGCCCGTACGTCGCCGTGGTGAAGGAGGTGCGGCGACTCTCGCCGCACTTCGTGCGCGTGACGTTCACTTCTCCCGACTTCGACGTCTTCGGCACCGATCGTCGGGACCAGCGCGTCAAACTGGTGCTGCCCGGTCGCGACGGCACCGTCTGCGACATCGGACAGGACGACCCGGATGCCATCGCCAACGGCGAGTGGTACACCCGCTGGCGCGATCTGCCCGACGACGAACGCATGCCGTTCCGCACCTACACCGTGCGCCGGATCGACCCCGAGGCGCGGGAGCTCGACATCGACTTCGTCGTCCACCACGACGCCGGGCCCGCGGGTTCGTGGGCCGAGTCGGCGACGACCGGAGACCACCTTGTCGTCGTCGGCCCCGATGCGCGCAGCCCCGAGTCGGCGCAGGGCATCGACTTCCACCCCGGCACGGCGCGTCGCATCGTGTTGGCCGGTGATGAGACCGCCGCCCCCGCGATCTGCGCGGTGCTCGAGGGGCTCGAGCCGGGGCTCGAGGTCGACGCGTTCATCGAGGTCCCCGATGTCGACGACGCGCTCCCGGTGCGCAGCGGGAACGCGCGCGTGCACTGGCTCCCGAGGGGCGAACGGCCTCACGGCGAGGCGCTGGTCGAGGCCGTGGAGGCCTGGACCGCGGCATCCGGTGACGTTCTGGCGCGGGCGGCCGCGCCCCGGCCGCAGGTGCTCGAGGAGATCGACCTCGACGTCGACCTGCTGTGGGACAGCCCCGCCGACGCGGAGGGGGAGTTCTACGCCTGGATCGCGGGCGAGTCCTCGACGGTGAAGCTGCTGCGCCGGATGCTCGTCTCGGGCTGCGGTGTCGATCGCGGACGCGTCGCCTTCATGGGTTACTGGCGCGCCGGTCAGGTCGAGCGCACGGCCTGAACTCCGGGCGCTTCGTGCCCCGAACGATGAAAGCCCCGGCCGAGGCCGGGGCTTTCGTCATGCGTCGGCCGAGACCGTCTGCGCTTGCTCCGGCTCGGCCACCGTGTGATGCCGGCCGACGGGGATCACCATGGGTCGCCCGGTCAGCGGGTCGGGCACGACGCGGCTGTCGAGGCCGAAGACGCGGCGCACGGTGTCCTCGGTGAGGACGTCGGAGGGATCTCCCGCCGCGATGACCTCGCCCTGCGCCATGGCCACGAGGTGGTCGGCGTACCGGGCGGCGAGGTTGAGATCGTGCAGCACCATGGCCACGGTGGTTCCGCGGTCGCGGTTGAGGTCGGCCAGCAGGTCGAGGACGTCGATCTGATGGCTGATGTCGAGGAACGTCGTGGGCTCGTCGAGCAGGAGGACGTCGGTCTCCTGCGCGAGGGCCATCGCGATCCAGACCCGCTGGCGCTGGCCACCACTGAGTTCGTCGACGGGGCGATCGGCGAGGTGCGCGACGTCGGTGGCGTCGAGAGCGCGTGCCACCGCGGCGTCGTCGGCGCTCGTCCAACGCGACAGCGCACCCTGGTGGGGGTGGCGGCCGCGGCTGACGAGATCCGACACAGCGATGCCGTCGGGGGCGATCGGCGACTGGGGGAGGAGCCCGAGCACGCGCGCGACCTGCTTGGTGGGCTGACGGTGGATGGACTTGCCGTCCAGCAGCACCTGACCCGCTGCCGGCGTCAGCAGACGCGCCATGGCCTTGAGCAGCGTCGACTTGCCGCACGCGTTCGCACCGACGATGGTCGTCACTTTCCCCGGCGGGATCTGCAGGTCGAGCGAGTCGACGATGGTCCGGTCTCCGTAGCCGAGGGTGACGGCCTCGGCGACGAGGGAGCGCTCGACGGTCATAGCGTGGTTCCTCCGGTTCGGCTGCTGCGAACGAGCAGATAGATGAGATACGGCGCGCCGAGCACACCGGTGATGACGCCCACGGGCAGACGCGTGCCGAACGCGTACTGGGCGCAGTAGTCCGCCACGAGCACCAGGAGGGCGCCGACCAGACCCGCGGGCAGGATGGGGGAGCCGACCGGCCCGAGCAGACGCACGGCGATGGGGCCGGCCAGGAACGACACGAAGGCGATGGGGCCCGCGGCGGCCGTGCCGAAGGCCAGCAGGCCCACCGCGGCGACGATGAGCAGCAGCCGACTCCGCTCGACGGGGAGACCGACGGCGGCGGCGGTGTCATCGCCCATGCGGAGGATCTCGAGGCGGCCGGACAGGCCGAGGAGAACCGGGGCGAGGACGATGACCGCGCCGGCGACCGGCAGGGCGCGGTCCCACGTCGCGTCGTTCAGGTTGCCGGTGATCCAGCGCATCGCGGCGGGGAGGTCGTATTCCGCGGCGCGTGCGATCACGTACGACACCACGGCCTGGCACATCGCCGCGACGCCGATGCCGACGAGGATCAGGCGTGCCCCCGAGCCGCCGTTGCGGTAGGCGAGCAGGTAGATCGTGAGCGCGGCGGCGAGGGCCGCGGCCATCGCGAGGAACGACACCGTCGTCTCGCCCATCCCGAAGACGACGATGCCGATGACGGCAGCCGCGCTCGCCCCGGTGTTGATGCCGATGACGTCGGGACTCGCGAGGGCATTGCGCAGCATCGACTGGAAGACCACACCTCCCATGCCGAAGCACAGGCCCGTGAACAGCGCGGTCACCGCGCGGGGCAGCCGCAGCTCGCCCACGGTGAACGATGCTCCCGGGACGCGTTGTCCCGTGAGGACGCCCCACACGTCGCTCGGGGAGTAGACGGTCTGGCCCAGCATGAGCGACAACGAGAACGCGCCGACGACGAGAAGGGCCAGGATGCCGGTGACCAGCGCCCATTTCCGGCGACGACTCTTCCGGCCGGCGACGACGGAGGCCAGGGCGGGAGGCGCGGGGCTGGTGAGTGCGTCGATCACAGCGCCCTCATCCTCTGTCGCCGGACCAGCGCGATGAAGAACGGAGCCCCGACCAGAGCGGTGACGATACCGACCTCGATTTCCTCGGGACGTGCGACCAGGCGGCCCACGACGTCTCCGAGCGTGAGGAGCGCGGCTCCGCCGAGGGCCGAGACCGGCAGCAGCCACCGGTGGTCGACGCCGACGAGCAAGCGGATCATGTGCGGGACGACGAGCCCGACGAAGCCGATGGGGCCGGCGACCGCGGTCGCGGCGCCGCACAGGATCACGGCGCCCCCCGTGGAGAGGAGTCGGGCGGTGCGGACGCGAGCGCCGAGGCCCGCGGCGAGCTCGTCTCCGAGGGCGAGCGTGTTCAAAGACGTCGAGCTGGCGAGGCAGATCACGAGACCGGCCAGGAGGAAGGGCAGCACCTGCAGGATCGTCTCGAAGGTCGCGCCACCGACGCCGCCGATCTGCCAGAAACGGAACTCGTTCATGACATTGATGCGCGGCAGGAGGACGGCGCTCGTGAGGGAGCTGAAGGCGACGGCGCTCACCGCGCCGGCGAGCGCGAGACGCAACGGCGTCGCCCCGCCGCGACCGAGCGAGCCGATCGCGTAGACCAGCACCGCAGCACCTGCGGCACCGATCAGTCCCACCCAGATGTACGACGTCGCCGATCCGAGCCCGAAGAAGGCGATCCCGACGACGATCGCCAGTCCGGCGCCGCCGTTGATGCCGAGGATCTGCGGGTCGGCGAGAGGGTTGCGGGTAGCTCCCTGCAGCACCGCACCCGAGACCGCGAGGGCTGCGCCGACGAGGACCGCGAGGAGCGTGCGGGGGACCCGCTTGGCGACCGCGGCCGCCGAGGCGGTGTCGGTGGATCCGGTGAGCCCGGACCAGATGTCGGCCGCGGTCACGTCACGCGCACCGAAGGTCACCGAGAGGATCGCCGCGACGACGAGCACGATGACGAGAGCGGCGACACCGACCGCACGTCTCCGCCCCCAGCGACGCGGGCGGGCGTCGCCGGGGGCGGAGAGGGCCGGAGCGAGAGTGCTCATCGCTCCGACGGGTGGGGCGTCGGCATCAGGACGCGGCCTTCGCGGCTGCAGCTCCCACGAGGCCGATGTACTCGTCGCCGTAGGTCGATCCGATGTTCAGCGGCGTCGGGGTGATGGCCGACGAGAGGGTGGAACCACTCGTGATCACGGCGATCGCACCGTTCGCCACGGCCGGCACCTTCGACAGCAGCGGGTCGGCCTGCATCGCGGAGATCATGCCGTCGGCGCCGTAGGCCACCATCACCTGGACGTCGGTGAAGTTCTCGATCTGCTCCGTGCTGGGCGTGAACCAGAAGGTGTCGGACGCTGCCGACTGCGAGGCGACGTATGACGACGGGGCGAGGCCGAGCTCCTCGAGGTAGCCCATGCGCGGGTCGAGCGTGTTGTAGAAGCCGAGGGTCGACAGGTTGGTCGGGTCGAAGTAGGTGAGGAGCGACTTCTTGCCGGCGATGGCGGGGTACTTCGCCGCCTCGTCGGTGATGTGCTTCTCCTTGTCGGCGACGATCTGCTCGGCCTCGTCCTTCAGGCCGAGCGCCGTGCCGTCGAGGACGGTCATGTCCTGCCAGGTGGTGCCCCACGCGACGTCCTGGAAGGTGACGACCGGCGCGATCTTGCTGAGCGTGTCGTACTGCTCCTGGGTCATGCCGGAGTAGGCGGCGAGGATGACGTCGGGCCGAGCGTCGGAGATCGCCTCGTAGTCGTAGCCGTTGGTCTCGTCCATCAGGACGGGCGTCTGCGCGCCGAGTTCGGCGAGCTTGTCCTTCGTCCAGGGGAGGAGTCCGTCGCCGTCTTCGTCTCCGTAGATCACCTTGGGCATGGCGACGGGAACGACACCGAGCGCCAGGGCGACGTCCTGGTTGCCCCAGTCGACCGTGACGACGCGCTCGGGCTTGGCGGGGATGGTCGTCTCGCCGAAGACGTTGCTGAGCGTCAAGGGGAATGCGGCATCCCCGTCGGTCGACTCGGAGGCGCCGGGAGCGGCTGCCGAGGTGCCGGCGCAGCCGGTCAGGACGAGGGCGGAACCGACGGCGAGTGCCGCCAGTGCGCGGAATCGGGACACGAAGAGCCTCCTGCGTGTTAGGTAAGGATAGGCTTAGTTTAGGTCAGTCCTCGGGGCAGAACGCAAACCCGGATGCCAGAGGGACAGGCCGAACTCCTCGGCGTCGAGACACTCTCGCGGTGCGTTATTCGTCGCGCCCGGATCGTCGGCATCCGCAGGGCGCGGTCGTTTGGTCGCAGCTCTCGCCCGGGCGTCGTCGCCCGACCATGACCGCGCTGTCGGCGGGCACGCAGGGGCGCGTCTTATACTGGGTGGCTGGCCATGTCGGCCGGTTTCCCCATCCCCGAAGAACGGACGTTCGCTGTGCTCGCCGTGCACGACCTCGAGATCCGCGTGGGTGCCCGCGTGCTCATGTCCGACGTGGCGTTCCGCGTCTCCGACGGCGACAAGATCGGCCTCGTCGGGCGCAACGGTGCCGGCAAGACGACGCTGACCAAGGTGCTCGCCGGCGACCTGTTGCCCGCGAACGGCGGCGTCGATCGTTCGGGTGAGCTGGGTTACCTGCCGCAGGACCCGCGCTCGGGAGACCCCGAGATGCTCGCGCGTACGCGCATCCTCGACGCCCGCGGTCTGGGCTCGCTCGCCCTCGGGATGCACGAGGCGTCGATGGCGATGGGTGACGACGACCCCGCCGTCGCCGCGAAGGCGATGAAGAAGTATGCCAACCTCACGGAGCGCTTCGAGGCTGCCGGTGGATACGCGGCCGAGGCCGAAGCGGCATCCATCGCTCACAACCTCTCTCTTCCCGACCGCATCCTCGATCAGCCGCTGAAGACCCTCTCGGGTGGTCAGCGGCGCCGCATCGAGCTCGCGCGCATCCTCTTCTCCGACGCGCAGACGATGATCCTCGACGAGCCGACCAACCACCTCGACGCCGACAGCGTCGTGTGGCTGCGCGAGTTCCTCAAGGGCTACAAGGGCGGGCTCATCGTGATCTCGCACGACGTCGAGCTGGTCGGCGAGACCGTCAACCGCGTCTTCTACCTGGATGCCAATCGCCAGGTCATCGACGTCTACAACATGAACTGGAAGAACTACCTGCGTCAGCGGGTGGCCGACGAGGAGCGCCGCAAGAAGGAGCGCGTCAACGTCGAGAAGAAGGCCACGGCCCTGCAGCTGCAAGCGGCGCGCTTCGGTGCCAAGGCCTCGAAGGCCGCGGCCGCGCACCAGATGGTCGCGCGCGCCGAGAAGATGCTCTCGGGTCTCGACGAGGTGCGTGCCGAAGAGCGTGTCGCGAAGCTGCGGTTCCCCAAGCCCGCGCCCTGCGGCAAGACGCCGCTCATGGCCTCCGGTCTGTCGAAGTCGTACGGTTCGCTCGAGATCTTCACCGATGTCGACCTCGCCATCGACCGCGGTTCGCGCGTGGTCATCCTCGGGCTGAACGGTGCGGGGAAGACGACGCTGCTGCGCATCCTCGCCGGCGTCGACCAGCCCGACACCGGGCAGCTCGAGCCCGGCCACGGCCTCAAGATCGGCTATTACGCCCAGGAGCACGAGAACCTCGACGTCAACCGTTCGGTGCTCGAGAACATGATGTCGTCGGCCCCGCACATCACGGCGACCGAGGCGCGCAAGGTGCTCGGGTCGTTCCTCTTCGTCGGCGACGACGTGCTGAAGCCCGCCGGGGTGCTGTCCGGTGGCGAGAAGACGCGTCTGTCGCTCGCGACGCTCGTGGTCTCGTCGGCCAACATGCTGCTGCTCGACGAGCCCACCAACAACCTCGACCCCGCCTCGCGTGAAGAGATCCTCGGCGCCCTGTCGCACTACGAGGGCGCTGTCGTGCTCGTCTCGCACGATGAGGGCGCCGTCGAGGCGCTGAACCCCGAGCGCGTGCTGATCCTCCCGGACGGCGTCGAAGACATCTGGGGCCGCGACTACGCGGATCTGATCACGCTGGCGTAAGCAGGTCGCGCTTGTCGACTGGGCATGCCAGCATCGCGGAATGACCGGTCAACGCATTCCGGATGACGTCAGAGCGATCGTCTTCGACGTCGGCGAGACGCTGGTGGACGAAACACGATTGTGGAGCACCTGGGCTCACGAGATCGGCGCGACCCCGTTGTCCGTCATGGGAGTGCTGGGAGGGCTGATCGAGCGAGACGAGGATCATCGGCGCGTCTGGGATGTCCTGTGTGTGAATGCCCCGAAGACCCGCCCGGATCCAGCTCGTCGACCTCTATCCCGATGCCTTCGAGTGCCTGCAGTCGGCGCGCGAGGCTGGCTACATCGTGGGAATCGCGGGGAATCAACCGAGGGGCGCAGTTCGGCAACTCGCTGACCTCGGCTTCGCGGCCGACTTCGTCGGTTCCTCCGCTGACTGGGGCGCGGCGAAGCCGTCGCGAGAATTCTTCGAGAAGGTCTTGGCGGCGTGTGCGTCATCGCCCGAGCAGGTGCTCTACGTCGGCGACCGTCTGGACAACGACATCCTGCCCGCACGCGACCTGGGGATGCGGACGGCCTTCTTGCGCCGAGGGCCGTGGGGGCATCTGCACGCGCTGAGGGACGAGGCCGCCTTGGCTGATCTTCGGATCACGTCCCTGGCCGACGTCAGCGAACTGGTGCAGCGCGGGTTCTGAAGCTCGGGTGGAAGGTTCTTCCCACGTCGAGCTGTGACGTGGGAGTCGCCGAATGCGACGCGTCTCGGCATCCCTCGCCTTCTCCCGTGCTCAGCGGGCGTCGAGCAGGGCGTCCTCGTCGTCGGCGTCACGGTCCTTCGGGCGCTTGCGCGAGCGGTGCAGGGCGACCGGGTCGACGCGGCGGCGCTCAGCGTGGGCCTTCTCGGGTACCGGGAGCTGTTCGACGACCTCGTCGCCCTCGTCGTCGTCGTCTTCTTCGCGCCGGAGCTTGCGTTCGTTGACGATCACGTAGGTGAGGAAGCCGAAGCCCATCACGGCGAACAGGATCCACTGCACCGCGTACGAGAGGTACGGGCCGGGGTCGTTGCTCGGCGGATCGACCTGGGCGGGGGCGCTTGCGGGGGCGGGGGACTCCGACATGAGGAGCCCGTAGGCGCCCTGCTCGATGGGACCGGTCTGTTGCTCGACCAGCCCGAGGTTGATGGTCGGTACCTGACCGGCTTCGGCGGTACGGCCCGAGGTCGGTGCGGCCTCTTCGGGGCGCAGGCGCACCTCGACCGTCACGTCCCCGGAGGGAGGTGCGGGGATGTCGTCGGGCTCCGACTGCTGGTTGCCGGGTGCGAGCCACCCGCGGTCGACGAGGAAGGTGCGACCGTCGTCGAGTCGGAACGGCACGAGCTGTTCGAACGCCGCCGAACCGCCGTGCGCGCGGTTGCGGACCAGCAGCTGCTCGTCGGAGAGGTACCGCCCCTGCATGCGTACGGGGCGCCATTCGTCGCCGGGGTTCAGCTCGGCGCCGGGAGCGAGGAGGTCGCCGAGGGGGACGGGGGTGGCGTCGTAGTTGTCGGCGACGAGCTGCAGTTGCTCGCTGCGCTCGGCGTTGCGTGAGAACTGCCAGTTCGACAGGAAGCCGCAGGCGATCGCGAACAGGATCGCGACACCGACGTAGATGGCCCACCGCCCGGCCGCGGGCATTTCGCGCGCGCTCATCGTGCGCACCACCCGCTGCGCACGTTGACTCCGACCGTCACGACCACGTCTTCCAGGGTACGTCGGTCGCGGAGGCGGTCACGCGCGCTCACTCGACAGGGCGGCGACCTCGACGGGGAAATCGCGGGCGCTGAGGAACTCGCGCAGGTAGGCGACGTGCTCGTCGCACGCGACCCAGGTCTTGCGACGATCGGCCGTGTGGATGCGCGGATTGCGCCAGTGGATCGCCCAAACGGCGGTGTCTCGGCATCCGGCCCGCGAGCACTCGGCGGGCTCGTCCGTCACGAGCGGTCGTCGCGCGGCGGGTCGAGGCGCGGCGTCTCGGCGATGCGGATGACGACGGGACCCGCGGCGGCGGGCGCGGGAGCGGTGGACGGAGCCTCGATCGCGCGCTCGGGGTTGATCGCTTCGGTGGAGCCCTGGTCGGCACCGACATTGGCCACGATGACCGCGAGGTAGGGCAGGAAGATCGCTCCGGCGGCGAACACGAAGGTGTACCAGCCGTACGGCGTGACGACGGCCATGGCGATGAAGCAGGCGATGCGGATCCCCATCATCACCATGTACTTGGCGAAACGGGAGTCGGCGTCCTCCCTCGGCGCCTTGGGGAGCGACGTCGCGGACTGAGCGGTGTGCGATGTCTTCACAGTGCTATCAGGGTACGCCCGTGGGGATCGCACAGGGCGCGCCCGTGCGGCGACTCTTCGACGTCGTGACAAGCCGCCGGGCACCCGAGCACCCGGCGGCAGGACCGCGATCGTCAGGCGCCGTAACGCGAGTAACTCGTGGCGGCGCTGTTGGCGATGAGGATTCCGATCCCGATCGCGAACAGGATCACGAAGGCCAGGGTGACGTAACCGATGATGACGCCGGCGAGGGCCATGCCGCGGCCGCGCTCGCCCCGTTCCTTGATCTGCTTGAGCGAGATGTGGCCCGTGATGACACCGGCGATCGAGCCCACCACCGGCAGGATCAGCACGAAACCGACGAGGGATGCCACGAGCGAGATGATCGCGAGCACGTTGGTGCGCGCGGGGGCGGCGTAGGCGCCGCCGTAGCCGTAGGCCGCGTTCGGGGTGCCGTACGCCGGCTGCCCGTAGGTCGAGGTCGTGGGCTGACCGTACGCCGGAGCGCCGTAAGCGGGCGCGCCGGAGGCGGCACCCGCGTCGGGCGCGGGCGTTCCGTAGGCGGGGGCCTCGGATGCGGGTGTTCCGTAGGCCGGGGGTGCGGGCGTGCCGGATGCCGGGGCTGCGGGCGCGTCGCTTGCGAACGGTGCGGCGCTGTCGTCGGACGGCGCCGCAGAAGCGGACGGCCCGTCTGCCTCGTACGGGGGAGCAGGGGGTGTCTCGCTCTGCGGAGCGTACGGCGAGGACGGCTGGTCGCCGCCGTTCGCCGTGTGGTCGGGGTGCTGCGGGTCGGTGGTGCGGTCGTCGCTCACGGGAGCCCCTTTCGTCGCGCGTTCCTCCAGCGTTCCAGCGGCGCAGACCCCCTGTCAAACCTCGCCGGGCGGGGCCGGGGAGCGGCCTCGGTAGGCTAGGGCGGTTCCGTCACCGCAAGCGCAGGAGTCTCACCATGTCCCAGGACCGCGTCGTCGTCGTCACCGGAGGAAACCGGGGCATCGGTCGTGCCATCGCCGAGCGCTTCGTCGCCGAGGGATGGAAGGTCGCCGTGACCGCCCGCTCCGGCGAGGGGCCGGAAGGAACGCTGACCGTGCGTGCGGACGTGACCGACGCCGCTGCCGTGGACGCGGCGTTCACCCGCGTGGAGGCCGAACTCGGACCGATCGCCGTGGTCGTGGCGAATGCCGGCGTCACGAAGGACACTCTGCTGCTCCGGATGAGCGAGGACGACTTCGACAGCGTCGTGAACACAAACCTCGGCGGCGCGTTCCGCGTCGTCAAGCGCGCCTCGAAGGGCATGCTGAAGGCCCGCTGGGGTCGCGTCATCCTCATCTCGAGCGTCGTGGGGCTGTACGGCTCCGCGGGTCAGATCAACTACGCCGCATCGAAGAGCGCTCTCGTCGGCTTCGCCCGCTCCCTCACGCGCGAACTCGGCGGCCGCGGAATCACGGCGAACGTCGTCGCACCGGGCTTCATCGAGACGGACATGACGGCGGAGCTGCCTGCCGACACCCAGACCGACTACAAGAAGAACATCCCCGCCGGGCGTTTCGCCTCGCCCGACGAGGTCGCCGGGGTTGTGACGTGGCTCGCCGGTGACGACGCCGCATACATCTCGGGCGCCGTGATCCCGGTCGACGGCGGTCTCGGCATGGGGCACTGAGGTCGGGGAGTCCGGCTCACCCCGGAAACTCGAAAACCTCTCGCGCCGCCATCGCCCCGTCGATCGCGGCGCAGCGTCAGCGCACCGCGGCGACCAGGCTCTCGGCCAACCGTTCGGGCTGCGAGAACTGCGGCCAGTGACCCGAGCCGAGCCTGACGACCTCGAGGTCGACGATCCGGCCGACCTCCTCGGCGTACGCACCCCATTCGGCGAGCACGCGCGGCAGGGAGTCCGCATCGAGCTGCCCCGACAGGATCGTCACGGGCACGGTGAAGCGTCTCTCGTCGTTCAGCGAGATCGGTGAGCTCGGTACGCGGCCGGGCACGTCGACGACGTGCTGCGCGGTGCGTCGACGCGTGTGGTCGTCGATATCGGCGACATCGTCTTCGTCGAAGAAATCCCACCCGGGAAAGGGAACGACGCCGTCTTCGACGGGGAACTCCGAGATCATCGCGCCCGGATGCGGCACGATCGTGTCGACGAGGATGACGCGCGCGACCTGGTCGGGCCGACGGTCTGCCGCACCCCAGACGACGTTGCCGCCACCGGAGTGCCCGACGAGGATTACCCGGCCACCGATGCGGTCGATCTGTGCGACGACCGCATCGACCCAGTCGTCGACGACCAGATCGCCCACGGCTGGTCCGGGCAGAGTCAACGGGTGAGGGCGATGGCCGGCCGCCTCGAGAGCGGGGGTGATGTCGTCCCACGACGACGCGTCGAGCCAGAGACCGGGAACCAGGATGACGTCCATGCGGCGAGGGTAGAACGGACCTCGGACATCGGGAAGGGGACCGGCGCGTCGGCTCGGTGGGGCGGCAGGCCGTCGCCGGAGGGATCGTCCTGGGCGGTCGTCAGCCCGGGGCGCCCCGTCAGCGGGGGAGGAGGGCGATGACCTGCGCGAGGTCGACGGGGCCGACCACGAGATCCGCGCGCCGGCGCACGGCGGGCTTGGCGTTGAATGCCAGACCCAGGCCCGCGGTCGCCATCATCTCGAGATCGTTCGCGCCGTCTCCGATCGCGAAGGTGAGGGGGAGGGGAACACCGAGCTCGGCAGCCCAGCGACGGAGCGTGTCGGCCTTGGCCGCGGCATCCACGATCTCTCCGTCGACCTCTCCCGTGAGAACTCCGTCGACGGCCGCGAGCCGGTTCGCGCGCCACAGGTCGACGCCCAGGTCGGGCGCCACGGTGTCGAGCACCTCGTGGAACCCACCCGACACGACGCCCACGACCCCGCCGCGCTCGTGCACGGCGGCGATGAGTTCGCGCACGCCCGGGGTGGGCTCGATGCGCGCGATGGCGCGCGCGAATGCGTCGGTCGACACACCCGTGAGCGCCTGCACCCGTGAGCGGAGGCTCGTGGCGAAGTCGACCTCGCCGCGCATCGCGGCCTCGGTGGCGGCGGCCACCTCGGCGCCGCGATCGGCCTCATCGGCGAGGAGCTCGATGACCTCGTTGCGGATCAACGTGGAGTCGGCGTCGAGAACGACGAGGAAACGGGCGGTCGCAGGCACGCGCTCAACGCTAGCGGTTCGAGGAACACGCTTTCGTCGGCGCCCGACTGTTCCGCTCGCCGCGGCGCGGCGCCGGATTGGCAACCGAAATACAGCTCACCGGGCGCTCAGCTGATCGAGCACCCTCCGACCCGCGGGCCACTCTCCGAGGGCGCTGGCGGAATTCAGGTGGCCGAGTGCGCCGGCCACCTCAAGATCGCTGCCCCAGCTCCGTGCGAGCTTCTCCGCCGTCGGAACGTCGCAGTACGGATCGTTCGTGCTGGCCACGACCACACTCGGGCAGGGCAACGGACGTGCGACGACGCTCACGAAGGTGGGGGCGGCGTCGGCGGGAAACGCCGCACCCGTCGGATCCGGCGGGGCGACGAGGAGCGCCCCTCGGGGATGCGGGTGGTTCGCCTGCTGCAACCACTGCGCTGCCGCCCAGCATCCGAGGCTGTGCGCGATCAGCACGACATCGCCGTGGCGTGACCGCACGACCTCGACCGCTCGCGCGATCGCTCCGACCCAGTCCGGGAGGTCGGGCTGAGACCACGACCCCGGCTCGATGCGGACCGCCCTCTCGTCGCCCCACTGCTGCTCCCACCGTGTCTGCCAATGCGAGTCGTCCGACCCGCCGATCCCGGGGACGATGACGTAACCCACCACGCTCCACCTCTGCTTCTCTCGCTGTTCGGGCCCTTCGGCAAGGCTTCGCGTTCGAGCATGATGGGATCATCGCGGATGCGCACGCACAGCAAGCGATCGCTAAGAAGGAGGAGCGAAAGTCGATGGAACCATTGGACCGAATCGATCGCCAGATCCTCGAACTGCTCCAAGACGACGGGCGACTCACCGGTGCGGAGGTCGGCCGACGGGTCGGCTTGTCGCAACCCGCTGCCAGCGCCCGCATCTCACGTCTCGAGAAATCGGGCGTCATCTCCGGCTACCGCGCCATCGTGCACGCGGGCTCGGTGGGTCTGAACATCCGAGCCGTCGTCCGCTTGCGCACGACGCACGCGCAGCTCGGCCCCGCCCTGCAGCTCGCCTCGCAGACGAACGAGATCGCCTCGACCCTGCGCGTGACGGGAGAGGACTGCCTCATCTTCGACGTCCACTGCGCCGACGCCGCTCGACTGGAGAGGATCGTCGACTCCCTCGCGCGCTACGGCCCCGTCACCACCGCGCTCGTCTTGCGCGAATACCCTGCCAAGCCCCTCAGGCCGGCAGACGTCGACGACGCGATGGCCGGCACCAGCTCGACGCGGCCGTGAGAGTCGCGGGGCCGTCGCGTGGGGTCCGCCGGGGCGTTACGGCACCCCACGCTGCTCCCTGGGCGGATGACGCTACACGCCTCGCATGGCGTCACGCGGGGTCATCGCGGGACGCACCCCGCGTAGGCTCGTGCGGTACCCCCGCTTCCTCAGAAGGGACCTCCTCATGGCCGACGTCGAAAGTTTCACCCTGGACCACACGGCGGTCCTGGCGCCGTACGTACGCCTCATCGGCACCGAGTCGGGGCCGCGCGGCGACGTCATCTCGAACTTCGACCTGCGACTCGTACAGCCGAACGAGCAGGAGATCCCCACCGCCGGGCTCCACACCATCGAGCACCTGCTCGCGAGCCTCGTGCGCGACCGCATCGACGGTCTCATCGACATCTCGCCGTTCGGCTGCCGCACCGGCTTCCACGTGATCATGTGGGGCGAGCCCGAGGTCGCGGCCCTCGTCGACGCCATCGCCGACTCGCTGCGCGCGATCGCCGAAGACGTCGAGTGGGACGACGTCCCGGGGACCGACGCGTTCAGCTGCGGCAACTACCGCGACCACAGCCTGCACACGGCGAAGGAATGGTCGAAGGCCGTTCTCGCCAAGGGCATCTCACGCGACGCGTTCGAGCGCGTGGGGGTCTGAGAGAGGGCTTCTCCGCGCGAGCGCGTCTCGCCCAACCCGCCTCATCGCGGATCTTGCGTGACGCCTTCGAGCGCGTGGGGGTCTGAACCCCCCTCCCGATGCAGAAGAGGGGCGGTGACCAGTTCGGTCACCGCCCCTCTCGCATCCGAGGTCATCGGCCTCGGGGGTCACGCGTGGACGTGCACGTCCTTGCCGACGACGGTGATTCCGGTCTCGGTGACGGTGAAGCCGCGGGCGAGGTCGCGCTCGCGGTCGACGCCGATGGTGGCGCCGGGCTCGAGGACGACGTTCTTGTCGAGGATCGCGCGGTGGATCCGCGCTCCCGCGCCGACCTGCACGCTGTCGAAGAGCACCGAGTCGGTGATGGTCGAGCCCCCTCCGGCGAGGGCCCACGGGCCGACGACGCTGCGCTCGAGGTGGGTGCCCGAGAGGACGGAACCGAGCGAGACGATCGAGTCGATCGCGTTGCCGATGCGCCCGACCGAGTCGCGGACGAACTTCGCCGGCGGGGCGTTGAACGTCTGCGAGTAGATCGGCCAGTCGTTGTTGTAGAGGTTGAACACGGGCAGGGTCGAGATCAGGTCCATGTGCGCGTCGTAGAACGACTCGATCGTGCCCACGTCGCGCCAGTACGACTGGTCGCGCGGCGTCGAGCCGGGCACGTCGTTGCGGTTGAAGTCGTAGACGGCCGCCTCGCCGCGGTTCACGAAGTAGGGGACGATGTCGCCGCCCATGTCGTGCGCCGAGGTCGGCAGCTCGCCGTCGTGGGTGACGGCCTCGACCAGGGCGTCGGCATCGAAGATGTAGTTGCCCATCGACGCGAGCACCTCGTGCGGAGCGTCGGCCAACCCCTCGGGGTTCTGCGGCTTCTCGAGGAAGGCGCGGATCTTGGTGGGGTCGGTCGGGTCGGTGTCGATGACGCCGAACTGGTTCGCGAGCGAGATCGGTTGGCGGATGCCGGCGACCGTCGCCCGCGCGTCGGAGGCGATGTGGGCGTCGAGCATCTGCTTGAAGTCCATGCGGTACACGTGGTCGGCGCCGATGACGACGACGATGTCGGGCTTCTCGTCGCGGATGAGGTTCATCGACTGCAGGATCGCGTCGGCGGAGCCGGAGAACCAGCGCTTTCCGAGTCGCTGCTGCGCGGGGACCGAGGCCACGTACGCGCCGAGCATGGGCGACATGCGCCACGTCTGCGAGATGTGGCGGTCGAGGCTGTGCGACTTGTACTGCGTCAGCACGACGAGCTGACGCAGGCCCGAATTGATGAGATTCGAGATCGCGAAGTCGATGAGGCGGTACTGACCCCCGAAGGGCACGGCGGGTTTGGCGCGGTCAGCCGTCAACGGCATGAGTCGCTTTCCCTCGCCGCCGGCGAGGATGATTCCGAAGACCTTCGGCGCTGCAGGCATGGCACCACCCTAGGGCTCAGGCAAGCGAGCGGGAACACGTTCACGGCGCGTCCCGCGCTGTACTACGGTTCGTCTCATGCGCGTCGACATCGTGACCAAGGAGTATCCGCCGGAGATCTACGGCGGAGCCGGGGTCCACGCCACCGAACTGGTGAAGGCGCTGCGCGCCGAGGGCACCGAGGTGCAGGTCCGTGCGTTCGGCGCGTCGCGCGAGGAGGCGGACACGACCTCGTACGGCGTTCCCGAAGAGCTCGCGTCGGCGAACGGCGCGATCCAAACCCTGGGCACCGATCTGGCGATCGTCTCGGACATCGCGGGCGCCGACGTCGTGCACTCGCACACCTGGTACGCGAACTTCGCCGGTCACCTGGCATCCCTTCTGCACGGCATCCCGCACGTGGTCACCGCGCACAGCCTCGAGCCGCTCCGGCCGTGGAAGGCCGAGCAGCTCGGCGGCGGCTACGCGGTATCGAGCTACATCGAGAAGACCGCGTACGAGGGTGCGGCGGCCGTCGTCGCGGTGAGTTCGGGAATGCGTGACGACATCCTGCGCAGCTACCCGTCGCTCGACCCCGACAAGGTGCGGGTCATCTACAACGGCATCGACACCGAGTCCTGGCATCCGGTGTCGGACGACGACTTCCTGCGGTCGCAGGGGATCGACCCCGATCGGCCGTCCATCGTGTTCGTCGGGCGCATCACGCGGCAGAAGGGTCTGCCCTACCTGTTGCGCGCGGCCGAGCAGCTGCCGCCCGAGGTGCAGCTGATCCTGTGCGCGGGGGCACCTGACACCCCGCAGATCATGGCCGAGGTGCAGGAGCTCGTCCGGGGCCTGCAGGCCACCCGCGACGGAGTCGTGTGGATCGAGCGGCTGCTGCCGCGGCACGAGCTCTGCGCGATTCTCACGGCTGCGACGACGTTCGTGTGCCCCTCGGTGTACGAGCCGCTGGGTATCGTCAACCTCGAGGCCATGGCGTGCGGCGCCGCGGTCGTCGGAACGGCGACGGGCGGGATCCCCGAGGTCGTCGTGGACGGTGTCACCGGACGCCTCGTGCCGATCGACCAGGTGCAGGACGGCACCGGAACGCCCGTGGATCCCGAGCGTTTCGTCGCCGACCTAGCCCGCGTGCTGACGGAGGTGTCGATGGATGCCGAGAAGGCCCGGGCCTACGGACAGGCCGGGCGTCAGCGCGCGGTCGAGGACTTCAGCTGGGCGGCCATCGCCGAGACGACCGCGGCACTGTACGCGGAGGTCGCGGGGAAGTAGGGCGGGGTTCTTCCTCCGGTCTGCCCCCCACTCTCCACAGGGCCGCGTGGCATCCGGTTCTCTCTGTCTCGGACAGTAGGCTGGAGCCATGCCCCAGGTTCTCGAGTTCTCCGACGTCGTCGTCCGCCGGAACGCGCGGGACATCGTGTCCCACCTCGACTGGACGGTGTCGGATGACCAGCGCTGGGTCGTCCTCGGCCCGAACGGCGCGGGGAAGACAACGGTTCTGCAGCTCGCCGACACGTTGCTGCACCCCACGTCGGGTGCGGTGACGATCCTCGGTGAGCGTCTCGGTCGTACGGACGTGTTCGAGCTGCGCCCGCGCATCGGTTTCGCGTCGTCGGCGATGGCCCGTCGCGTGCCGCCGGAGGAGACCGTTCTCGACGTCGTGCTGACGGCGGCCTTCTCGGTCGTGGGGCGTTGGCGCGAAGACTACGACGACATCGACGAGCGTCGCGCGCTGCGCGTGCTGGCCGAATGGAAGCTCGACCACCTCGCCGACCGCACCTTCGGCACGCTGAGCGATGGCGAGCAGAAGCGCGTGCAGATCGCCCGCGCGGTCATGACCGACCCCGAGCTGCTGCTGCTCGACGAGCCCACGGCGAGCCTCGACCTCGGGGCGCGCGAAGAACTCCTCTCGCTGCTGTCGGGCTACGCGCAGGCTCCCACCACGCCGGCGATGGTGATGGTGACGCACCACGTCGAGGAGATCCCCGTCGGCTTCACGCACGTGCTGCTGCTGCGCGACGGTCAGGTCGTGGCATCCGGTCCCCTCGACGAGGCCCTCACGGCGGACAACCTCTCGAAGACGTTCGGGATCGACATCACGCTCACGCACGAAGCGGGCCGCTGGGCGGCTCGCGCTTCCTGAGCTGCGGGGTTTCCCGGTGACCGCGGCTCAGGTCGGGGCCTGGTAGACTCTCTCGTTGGTGCCATCGGCGCCGCAGACTTTGACGTCCTGGCAGAATCCAGGACACCACTTCTCAAAGGACCTCCCATGAAGACTGACATCCACCCCACGTACAAGGCCGTCGTGTTCCGCGACCTCGGTTCGGGCGACACGTTCCTCACCCGTTCGACCGTGTCCAGCGACAAGACGATCGAGCTCGACGGTGTGGAGTACCCCGTCATCGACGTGGAGATCTCGTCGGCTTCGCACCCGTTCTACACGGGCAAGCAGCGCATCATGGACTCGGCCGGTCGCGTCGAGAAGTTCAACCAGCGCTTCAAGAACTTCGGCGGTCGTTGATCCGCAGCGGTTCCCGCAGCGAAAGCCCCTCGTCCTTCGGGACGGGGGGCTTTCGCGTATGCCCACGATGAGGTCGGGAACTCCGCTGGTGTCGGCAGCGCGCGGCGGTGTCTGGGGCGGTTCAGCGGCGCCGACCGGTGAACCGGGTGCGGTCTGCGTGACGGGCGGGTGGTGCGGTCAGTGGCTGACGGGCGGCGGCAATTCCGACGCTGAGGGCGAGCGATTCTTGTCCGGTGGGCTGTGCGGGCCGGTTCAGACGCCGGTCGCTCGTGCGGCTCGCCCCCTGAGCTCGCCCGACCGCTCGAAAGTGCCCAAGTTTTCTCGGCGGTCCGTCCACATCCGCTGGTCTCGGCGGACGTCCTCGACGACGGCGGGGTCGATATCGGCGATGGCCAGCCCCTCGCGCTCGTCGACGGACGCGATGCGGCGCCCGAGGGGGTCGAAGACGGCCGAGCCGCCGATGAAATCGCTCGGGGCGCCGATGAGGCCGCTGTAGACGACGTAGATGCCGTTGTCGAGAGCGCGCGCGGCGAGGTGGAGATCTCGACGTCGGTCGCCGCCGGGGAAGTAGGCGCCGCTGTTGAGGTAGACGGTGGCTCCGGCCTCGGACGCTGCCGCGGCGTGCTCGGGGAAGTTCGCGTCGTAACAGACCGACAGCGCGAACTCGACGTCGCGGATACGGAACGAGTATCCCCGCTCGCCGGAGACAAAAATGCTGCGCTCGGGGGCGTGCAGGTGCTGCTTCGCGTAGGCGGGGAGGGGCGGCGCGCCCGGAGCCAGCAGAACGTCGGTCAGCGTTCGGTGGAGGCCATCCTCGAGCGCGGTGTTCACCACGGCGATGATGCCGGTCTCGTCGACCGCGGCTTGCAGGGGAGCGAGCCACGCGAGGTCTTCGAGGTTCGGCAACGGGCCGCGGAAGGCGGTCTCGTCGTAGCCGGTGAGGAAGGCCTCGGGGAAGAGGACGAGTTCTCCTCCGGCGTCGGCCGTCTCGGTGACGAACTGCGCGGCGCGCGCGACGTTGACTTCGACGGCGCCGGGAACGGCTTCGGCCTGGACGGTGGCGATACGAACGGTCACGCGAACAGTCTGGCAGGGGCAGGGGCAGGGGCAGGGGCAGGGGGCAGGGGCAGGGCAGGGGCAGGGCAGGGGCAGGGCAGGGGCAGGGCAGGGGCAGGGCAGGGGCAGGGCAGGGGCAGGGCCAGGGGCAAGGACTCGGGCGTGGGCCGGGGCAGGGCTAAGGCCAGGGCCAGGGCCAGGGCCAGGGCCAGGGGCAGGGGCAGGGACTCGGGCGTGGGCCGGGGCAGGGCTAAGGCCAGGGGCAGGGGCAGGGACTCGGGCGTGGGCCGGGATGGGGCTTGAGCCGGGAGTGGTGGTGGTCCGCGGGGGCGGGTGAGAACGCGGGCGTCGGCCGGGGCGCGCAGGCCGGGACAAGTCCGAGACCTTGGCCCGGGCGCAGGGGCAGGTCCGAGACCCGTGCGGGCGCAGGGGGTGGGAGTACCATCCAGGACCATCACGGCGGGCCGTCAAAGTGGGGCGGCGAGGTCGGGACAAGCACGGCGGCGCGGGTCCGGAGTCGATGCCGGTGCCGGGGTGGGCGGCGCGGCACAAGCCCCGAGGGTGCGCTACGTTCCCCACGCAGCGTTACCGCGGGGCATCTCGTTTCTTCACAGAGTCGTTCCGGCTTCGGTCCTAGAACGGTGGTGGATCTGTGCCGTACCTCCCACCAAGGGGTGAGATCCATGCAGTGCCGCGGTCCGCCTCGCAATCGACGTCCCACCGGCTCTCATGACGCAGGCGATGGTGATGTCGGCATTTCGGGTCGAGGTTGTCGTCGTCCGTCGTCCCGCCGTCGGCCCACGCAATGAGGTGGTCGATGTCACAGTCGCGCGCGGCGCGACCGCAGCCGGGGAAGACACAGGTCGGGGAGGTGACACCGAGCCACCGCCGGAGGGCGACGGGCACGCGGTACGTCTTGCGGTCGAGCACGAGCGGCGCGCCGGTGACGGGGTGGGTGAGGAGCCGGATCCACGACGTCGCGGTGCCGGCCAGGCGCCGGGCCGTGTCGAGGTCGATTGGTCCGTACCCCTCGAGCGTGGCTGGCTGGGTGTCGTGGCCGAGAAGCGTCAGCGCGGGGATCGTGACGACGACGGTCGCCGGGGGCGCCGAGCGGAAAGTGCGCGGGGCGGCTGGCGGGGGAAGGGCGGGGACCGCCGCGTCGGCCCGTGAAGGGGGGAGAACGGTTGCGCTGGGTGCCGCAGACGGCGGCAGCGTCGGTTGGGGTGGGTCGTCCGTCATCGTCACCAGGTCGGCGAAGGCATCGGCACGGAGCTGCGCAAGCGTTCGCTCTTCGTCGGGCGCCGTGCGCAGGTGCCGGGCTGCCTGATCGAGACGCGACATCACGGCGCGGGCGCGGTCGGCGGGCAGCAGGGCGTGCAGCGACGCCATGCCGTCGAGCTCGGCTCGCATCCACACGCCGCGGTCGTGTGCGGCCCGGCGGTGGCGTGCCTCGATCGACTCGGCGTGGACGCGCTCGCGAATGGCGCGGGCGGTGACGGCGAACTTCGCGGGGGGCAGGGCCACTGCCTGCGGGCACGCTGCGTCGTCGAAGCGGTGGAAGGCGTCGGCATCGCCGGCGGGAAGAGTCGAGGCCAGACGGGCTGCGTCGACGGCGTGCTTCTCGGACAGGCGTCCCTCGGCGAAGGCCTTCCAGAGCTGCGGGCACCCGTCGGACAGCGTCCGCGCGTGGGCGGCCCTCGTGCGCACGGTCTGTTCGGAGAGGTGGAGGCGAACGGCGATCTCGGCGACGGCGGCGCGTTCGGCGAGATCGACCCGGTCGCGTCGGACGGCGCCGGGCGTGCGGTCTCGGGCGTCGTGCCAGGCGCGATCGAGAGTGGGGTCAGGCCCGACCCACGGCGTCGGATCGAAGGCGGCGTCGTCGAGGATCGCCAGAATCAGGCGGTATTCGTCGGCGGTCGCCCGCTGCCGATCGGTGACGACGCATTCGAGATGTCCCAGGCGGGCGTCGAGGTCGGCGACCGATGCAGCTTCGCCGCCGAGCGGGTCGGTGATGTCGTCCCACTCCCAGGCTCCGTCGCCATCGACGGCATGCAGCCGGTTCGGCACGTGCGGCGGCACGCCCTGCGCAGAAGAAAAGGCCACGGAGCTCGTGGGCGGGAGGTCATCGTCCGCCCACCATTCGACGTCGCGGCTCTCGCGAAAAGCTGCCCATTCGGCTTCGAGCTCGAGCTCGTCGTCGCTCGGCCAGGGCGCCCCGTCGCACTCCCGGAACACCGGCGTCGACCGGTCTTCGGAGTGTGCGGTGCGGGTCATGGCAGAACGTTATCGCCGACCTCCGACATTGGCCCCCGCGGGGCAGGCGCACGGTGAATCGCCCTGTTACGCGTGTTGAGCAAGCGAGTTCGGCGACGTCGACGAGCGATTCGTGGGCACGGAAAGTGTCCTGGGATGCCGGTGTGCCAGGGCGGATGCCAAGCGACGGCACGTCGACGGCCTGAGCAGATCTCAGGGAGATGGAACGTACCGAGGGGAATGAGCTGATGGAGACGACACGGCCTGCGGGAGACGTGAGGTCACATGATGGTTCCACGGTCACGCGCCCGCCCAGAACGCGCGTCCCCGTTCATCAGCGTCCTGACGCATACCGGGCTCCCCGGCGCCCAACGCGGGCTCGCGCAGTGCCCGGTGCCGGTCCGGCGCAGAGGAGTCATCGCCCTCGGTTCTCCCGACGGGGATGCTCACCGTGGCCGTCTTCGCAGACCGAGTGACAGCGGCTCCGAGACACCCGACCCGGCGCAGCGCGGCCGACCGCGACGCGAGCGAACCGCGGGGTGGTTCGGCAGATGACGCCCCGGGCGATGCGCAGGTGGCTCGAAGAGGCGACGCCTCCGCCCCGAACGACCCTCAGCACTGCTCGGACGGAAGACGCCCCCACCCCCGACAACCCGGGAGCGGGGGCGTCCTCGCCGAAGCGGTCAGACCGAATCCTCACCTCGCGCAACCCGCCGACGGCGCACCGCGACCACCGACAGCACCGCGCCGCCGATCAGCGCCGCCGCGGCCCACAGCGCCGCCGTGATCGGCGCTTCCGAGCCGGTCGCCCCGAGCTGTCCGGGGGCGCGCGGCGCGGCCGGAGCCGATGCCGACGGCGAAGCCGAGGGTGACGGAGCCGCCGCCGCGACCACCGGACCGAAGGGGGCGCTCGTGCGGGTCTGATCGAGGTATCCGGCGCGACCGCCCGTGACGGTGACCGTCACCGTGCGCCCCTCAGCGCCAGGGGGGATCCCGAACGTCGAGGTGGTGGCATCCGGGATCGAGGTCCCCTCGACCGCCCACGAATACGTGAACGAGGTGCCGTCGGTCCACCCGGGGGTGGTCGCGGTGAGCGTCGAGCCCACGGCGGTCTCGCCCGTGATGACCGGCGCTTGCGCGTCGACCGGGTACTCCTGCACGTCGAGGGTGCTCGCGCACGACGTGCAGGTTCCGCCGAGGCTCGTGGCGGCGGCGGTGACGAGGGAACCGCCCGAGGCGTCGTCGGAGACCGTCGCCTCGAACGTCGTCGTGGTGGTGCGGCCGGGATCGGTCGCGGGGATGGTCCAGACCAACTCGTCTCCGGTCAGGGCGACGCCGGCGGGCAGGGTGGCCGCGTCGATCGAGGCGCGGTCCAGGATGCCGCTGACATCGAGCGTCGCGGTCGAGGAGGCGAGCGGAACGAGCCCGGTGTTCTCGGCCGTGAGCGTGTAGCGCGCGGATTCTCCTCGCTCGAGCGGTGCGGTGGCCGACGACGTCAGCGCGAGAGTGAACTGGTCGGGCCACGCGGGCTTGTCGGCATCCAGGATCCAGTCCTGGTAGAACGCCCGCAGGTCGCGGCCGGAGAGCTCCCCGGCGAGCGCGAGAAGGTCGGCCCCGGTCGTGCTCGTGCCGGCGTTGCGGGTCTGCCACTGCTCGATGACGTCGAAGAACGCGTCGTCACCGATCGCCACCCGCAGGGCCGCCCAGAACTGCGACGAGCGCTCGTAGGTCTGGTAGCCGTAGAGGGAGGCGGGGTCGGTCTGGGCGCCCGGGGCGATGCTCCATTCGTCGTCGCTCGCGGGTGTGCTGTTCCACGAGTCGAAGCGGTCCTCGCGTGAGGGGGTACCTGCGCCGAACCCGTCGCTGCCGGCGTAGAAGCTCTCGGACCACGTGGCCATACCCTCGGCGACCCAGATGTCGGTCCAGGTCGTCGGGGAGACGTTGTTCCCGTACCACTGGTGGGCGAGCTCGTGCACGAGGGTGCTGAAGCCGATCCGCGTGGGGAAGAACGAGCGGTCCTGCGTCTCGAGCGCGTAGTTGATCCCGCGCGGGACGCGGTCGACGACCACTCCCGCGCTGCGCCCCGGGTAGGGTCCGTAGATCGACTCGAGGTTGCGGATGATCGGGCCGAGTTGATCCACGGCGTTGGTCACCGTCGCCTTGTTGGCGGTCGTGGAGGTCGAGTCGACGAACGACCAGGCCGGAATCGTGCCGCCGTCGCTGAGCGTCACGGTCGACTCGATGACGTCGTAGCGCCCGATCGAGATGATGAGCAGTTCGGATGCCATCTGCTCGGTCTGCTGCCACGCCCACGTCGTGCGGGTGCCGTCGGCCGACGGCGTCTTCGAGAGCAGCTCGCCGTTGCTGACCGCGGCAGCCGGAGCGGACCCCTGACCCGCCGAGTCGCTCAGGGTCGTGGGGACGTCGAGCGAGATCGAGTAGGTCGCTTTGTCACCCGGGGTGTTGTTGTGCGGGAATCCGGTCATGTTGCCGATCGGTTGACCGAGCATCGTCGCCCCGTCGGTCGTGGCGTTCCATCCCTCGTACGAGCCGTCGGCGTCGACGTGAGCCTGGGGGACCCCGTGGTACGCGACCGTCACGCGGAACTCGCCGCTGACCGGGGAGGCGGGTGTGATGATGAGCTTGTGGCGGATGGCGCCGGCGTCGCTGTCGCGCTGCCAGGCGGCGGGGCTGCCGTCGACGGTGACGGAGTCGACCTCGAGGCCCTCGAAGTCGAGGGAGAAGCTGCGCAGCGGCTCCGCGGCGCGGGCGGTCATCGTCGAGGTGGCGACGATGGAGCCCGCCACGACCGACCCGGTCTGCACCGCGTCGGGCGTCCACGCGAGGTCGATGTCGTAGTCGAGGGCGTCGTAGCCGCCGTTGCCGACGTTCGGGAACATCGCGTCGCCCGAGGTGCGGGCACCGTCGACGGGGTCGGCCGCGAGCGCAGGTGCAACGGACGACGAGAGCAGTCCCATCACCAGAGCGGCGGTGCCGAGGGTCAGGAGCGGGCGGCGCGCACCGCGAGGGTGGGAGGGGGTGGTTGTGGGATCCAGGCGCATGGGTTCTGTCGTCCGTTCAGAAGATGCGGCAGCGTCGATCGAAAGGTCGCCGCCGGGAGGGTTGCCGCCACCGTAGGGGCGGCACGTTTCGGTAGCGTGTCGATCACCGACGGCATTCGTCACAGAAGATGCATAGGGGCGAGGTCGAGGCGCCGACGGCGACCGGCGGCCTCCACGCGGCAGAGGCGCGGATGCCGAGGATCAGCGGATCGGCCAGGCTCCGTCGATCGCCGGAGCCGTGGCATCCAGGCGCCCGATCTGGACGAAGTACTCCGTGAGGCTCGCGGCTTGCGCGCGCGCCCACCCGATCTGGCGGGTGTGGAGCTCGTCGAGGGTCGAGGGCAGCCACGGGCCGAACTTCTCGGCGAGGGCCAGGGCGAGGCGTCCGGCGGCGACGGCGTCGGCGCAGGCTTCGTGAGCGGATTCGAGGGGCACGGAGTAGTGCTCGGCGACGACCGACAGCGTGCGCTTGCCGCGCCGGTACCGGTCGAAGGTCTTGTCGACCACGAGCGGATCGATGACGGGGGCGGGCGCGGCGATGGGGGTCACGCCGTGGCGCACGGCCTCGTTCTTCAGCATCGAGAAGTCGAAGGGCGCGTTGTAGGCGACCACCGGGATGCCGGCGGCGAACAGCGCCGCGAGAGCGTCGACGACCTCTGCCACGACGCGCGGGGCGGGAGCGCCGTCCGCGCGGGCGCGCTCGGTGGAGATGCCGTGGATGGCGGAGGCCCCCGCCGGGATCTCGACGCCGGGGTCGGCGAGCCAGTCGCGCGCGTCGACGACGTGGCCGTCGGCGTCGAGGACGCCCACGTGGGCCGTGACGATGCGGTCGTTCTCGACATCGACGCCGGTCGTCTCGAGGTCGAACACGCCGACGAGGCGCGCCCACTCGGGCGTTTGGAAGAGGGGGAGCGGCTCGGCCTGCCACGTGGTCATGCGCTCACGGTAGAGCGGGCCTCCGACATCGCCGTCGAGGCGCGCAGAGCGGGGCGGACGACGGAGGGCGCTCGGGTGGGTGCGGGTGTCCGACGAGCGCCGGGCCCCAGGGCGGGTGGCTCGAACGGCGGGCGAGGTCTCCACGAGGCCCCGCACAGCGGTCGTGTACCCCCTCGTAGACTCGATGCATGCCGAACCCCTACGCCGAACGCCTCGCTCAGATCCCCGTCGTTCGGCGCGAGGCCGGCGTTCTCGGGGGGACGACGGCGTACTGGGTGTACGGCGACGACGACGCCGAGACGACGATCGTCGCGGTGCACGGCTTCCGCGGTGAGCACCACGGGCTCGATCCGGTGGTGGCGCATCTTCCCGGCATCCGGGTCATCTCTCCCGACCTTCCCGGGTTCGGCGAGAGCGCGCCGTTCGTCGGTCGTCCCCACGATCTCGACACCTACGCCGGGTGGCTGCGGGCGTTCGTCGAGGAGGTCGCTCCGGATGCCGTCGTGCTCGGCCACTCGTTCGGCTCGATCGTGGCGTCCGCAGCGGTGGCGGGCGGACTCTCGACGCCGAAGCTCATCCTCGTCAACCCCATCGGAGCGCCCGCGCTCGAGGGGCCGCGCGGCATCCTGACCCGCCTCGCCGTGTTCTACTACCTCGCCGGGGCGAAGCTCCCGCGCGCCCTCGGCGACGGGCTGCTGCGCAACGGCCTCATCGTGCGCGTCATGAGCAACGCCATGGCCAAGACCCGCGACCCCGACCTGCGCCGTTTCGTGCACGAGCAGCACGACGAATACTTCTCGCGCTTCGCCGATCGCGACGTGCTGCACGAGGCCTTCGTCACGAGCGTCTCGCACGACGTGCGCGCGTTCGCTCCGCGCATCGCGCAGCCCACGCTGCTCATCGCGGCCGAGAAGGACGACATCACGCCCATCGAGGCCGAGCGCCACCTGGCGACGCTGTTCCCGGACGCGCGGCTGATCGAGATCCCCGAGGTCGGGCACCTGATCCACTACGAGACGCCCGAGGCCGCGGCATCCGCGATCCGGGAGTTCGCGGGCTAGATCACGCCGGCGCGTCGGCCTTGCGCCGGCGGTACGCGTTCACGTTCATGCGGTTGCCGCAGTTGCCCGCGTCGCAGTATCGCTTCGAGCCGTTCTTCGAGAAGTCGACGTAGACGCCGTTGCAGTCGTCGGCGTCGCACACGCGCACGCGGTCGTACTCGTCGGCTCGGATGACGTCGACGAACGCCATCGCGGTCTCGACGAGGATGCGCATCGCGAGGGGCTCGCCGGGGTCGCTCGCGTGGATGTGCCAGTCCATGTCGTCGTGGCGCACGAGCTGGGGGAGGGCCCGCCCGTCGGCGAGCATCGCGTTCACCCGGGGCACCGCTCCATCGCGGTCGGTGCTCCACAGCTCGTGGAGGCGGGGGCGGATGCCGCGGACGGCGACGAGCTCGCGGGCGTCGCGCGTACGCGAGCCGGTGTACCCGTGGCGCGCGGTGAAGGCCTCGAGATCGGAACCCTCGACGAGGCCGTCGACGCCGCTCGTGTCGGTGTCGGGCAGGGTGTTGACGAGCTCGACGGCGGCGCGCAGCACGAGTTCGGTGTCACGGATGAAGACCACGTTGACTCCTGACAGGTAGAGGCCGTACTGTCACGAGTGTAAACCCCCTTCACTCGTGACAGCAGGCCCGCATGACCACGTCCTCCGTGACCCTCCCGCGTCCCACCCACCGCGGCTCCAGCGCCGTCACCGGCCTCGCGATCGCCGTCGCCTCGGCCCTGGCGTTTTCATCGAGCGGTCCGTTCGTGAAACCCCTGCTCGACGGCGGATGGTCGCTCGGAGCGGTGCTGCTCGTGCGCATGGGGCTCGCGGCGCTGCTGCTCTCGCCCGCGCTCGTGCGGGCGATCCGTCGCCAGCGCGGATTCGTGCGCCGGCACGGACTGCTGATCGTCTCGTTCGGGCTCACCGCCGTCGCCGGGTGCCAGCTGTTCTACTTCGCCGCGATGCAACGCATGCCGGTGGCCGTCGCGCTGCTCATCCAGTACATCGCGCCGGTGCTCATCGTCATCGCCGTGTGGGTGCGCACCCGCCGGTCGCCGTCGAAGGCCGTGCTCGTCGGATCCGTCGTCGCCATGGCGGGCCTCGTGCTCGTCGTCGACATCAGCGGGGCGCGCTTCGACCTGCTCGGCACGATCTTCGCGCTGTGCGCCGCGGTGTGCGCGGCGGCGTACTTCGTCATCGCCGGACGCGCGGGCGACGACCTCCCGCCGCTCGCCCTCGCGGCCGGTGGCCTGCTCACCGGGACGCTGCTCATGGGGGTGCTGGTGCTCACCGGAGCGCTGCCCTTCGCCGCCCCTTCGATCACCGTGTCGCTCGCGGGGCTCGAGCTCCCCGGCATCCTGCCCCTGCTCTGGGTGGGGGCCGTGGCGACCACCGTGGGCTACGCGCTCGGGGTGATCGCCGTGCCGCTGATCGGTTCGCGGCTCGCGTCGTTCGTCGGGCTCAGCGAGGTGTTGTTCGCGCTCGGCTTCGCGTGGCTGCTGCTCGGTGAGACGCCCGCGCCGATCCAGTTCGCGGGCGGCGCGCTGATCCTCGTGGGCGTGGTCCTCGTACGGATGGACGCCGGCAGCCCGACCGAGCAGAAGACCGAGACAGCGAGCATCCCGGTGGTGCCGGCGCCGTAAGGCGGGGTTTCGGCGGCACGAGGTCGGTGGTCCCGTCGCGTGCGGTGGCTGAGGGCGGGGCTGACGTCGGGTGCGGGGGCGCGGACGATGGCCGTGTCGTGGGGCGTCAGGTGTAGCCCCGGGGCGTTGGGTGTGGCCACGGGGCCACGAAGGCGCGGGGCAGATGTGTGGAAGCGGCCCGCGGGGTCGAGCCTCGAGGTGGCCGGCTAGATCTCCTCGCGAGCCAGCTGCATCAGCGGCCCGACGCGATAGCCGATGACCTCGCCCATCACGAGCGAGGTCTCGGTGCGCTCGACGCCCTCGATCGCGAGGATGCGCGCGTCGGTGTCGAAGAGGTGCTGGGTGTCGCGGCACGCCACGCGCACGAGCAAGTCGACCTGCCCGCTCAGGCCGTGCGCCTGCAGAACCTCGGGCACCTTGGCCAGCTCGGCGCGAATCGCCGGGAGCTCGGCCTGGCGCACCGTCACCTGAAGGAACGCCTCGATCGGGAAGCCGAGGGCTTCCGCCGACAGGGTGCGTTCGTACGAGAGGAAGACGCCCCCGCGTTCCAGGCGGCTCATGCGCGCCTGGACGGTGTTGCGGGAGAGTCCGAGTTTCTCGGCGAGCGCGACGACGGTGGCGCGCGGATCGGCGGACAGGGCGCGGAGGAGGTCGAGGTCGACCGCGTCGAGCTTGCTCATGGTGCGAAACATTAGCAGCGCGGAGGGCGGCCGGGGTGGGCACGATGCTCAATATGACGGCGAGGTCTTGAGCGGGGTGCATTCCGCGCGTACGGTCGGCCCCGTCGGCGGTGCTGCCGGCATCCGTACGCCCCCGCTCTCACGAGGAGCCGGGGCCGCACTGGAGGGATGACGATGACGTACACCCAGACGCGAGGCTCTTCCCCGGGAAGCGCCGACGGCCACGACGCCCTCGATGACGTGCTCCGTCTTCTCGAGCCCGACGGTTCGCGGACGGCCGATGACACCCTCGACCCCTGGGTCGCGGATCTCTCGCCGCACGAGCTGCGCGCCCTTCACCGCGACATGGTCCTCACCCGCAGACTGGATGCCGAAGGCGTCGCCCTGCAGCGCCAGGGTCAGCTCGCGCTGTGGGCGCCGTGCCGCGGCCAGGAGGCTGTGCAGGTGGGGACGGCCCACGCCCTCGCCCCCGGCGACTTCGTCTTCCCGAGCTACCGCGAGCACGGCGTCCTGCTGGGCCGCGGGGCCCAGCCCGCCGACTACGTGCTCGCGTGGCGCGGCGAGGAGCACTCGGCCTACGACCACACCACCATCAACGCCGCTCCTCCCCAGATCATCATCGGAGCGCAGTCCCTGCACGCCACCGGCTGGGCCATGGGCGCCCAGCGAGACGGGTCCACCGACGTCGCCGTCGCATATTACGGTGACGGTGCGACCAGCCAGGGCGACGTCAACGAGGCGATGGTGTTCGCCTCGTCGTTCCGGGCCCCGGTGGTCTTCGTCTGCTCGAACAACCAGTGGGCGATCAGCGAACCCGTCACCGTCCAGGCGAAGTACCCCATCGCGGGCCGGGCGCCGGGGTTCGGCATCCCGAGTCTCCGCATCGACGGGAACGACGCCCTCGCCTGCGTCGCCGCGATGCGCTGGGCGCTCGATCGCGCGCGCCGCGGTGAGGGGCCCTCGTTCATCGAGGCCGTGACCTACCGCATGGGTCCGCACACCACGAGCGACGACCCCACGCGGTACCGTGACGCGGCCGAGGTCGAGCATTGGGCGCAGCGCGACCCGATCGCACGGCTCGAGGCGTACCTGCGCGCCGAGGGGATGCTCGACGATTCCGGCATGGCCGAGGTCGCTCGCGCGGCCGACGCACTCGCCGCCGAGGTGCGCGCGGCGTGCATCGGCGCGACGACCCGAGCACCCGAGACGATCTTCGACCACGTGTACGCGGAACCGCACGCCGGACTCGCGCAGCAGAGGGCGGAGTACGTCGAGTACCTGGCCGGTTTCGACGGGGAGGGTTCGCGATGACTTCCCTCACCCTCGGTTCCGCGATCAATGCGGGGCTCGCGAGGGCGCTAGACACCGACGACAGGGTCCTCCTCATGGGCGAGGACATCGGAAAGCTCGGCGGCGTCTTCCGCGTGACCGACGGCTTGCAGCAGCGGTTCGGTGCGCAGCGCGTCGTCGACACCCCGCTCGCCGAGGCCGGCATCGTCGGCACCGCGGTGGGTCTCGCCCTGCGCGGTTATCGACCCGTCGTCGAAATCCAGTTCGACGGGTTCGTCTACCCCGCGTTCGACCAGATCGTCTGCCAGGTCGCGAAGCTGCACTACCGCAGCAGCGGCCGGATCCGGATGCCGCTCGTCATCCGCATCCCGTGGGCCGGCGGTGTGGGCGCGGCCGAGCACCACTCCGAATCGCCCGAGGCGTACTTCGTGCACACCGCCGGTCTGCGCGTGGTCGCGGCCTCGAATCCGCAGGACGCGTACGTCATGCTGCAACAGGCCATCGCCTCCGACGACCCGGTCATCTTCTTCGAGCCGAAGCGCCTGTACCACTCCAAGGGCGAGGTCGATCTGGATGCCGACCTGGCCGACGCCCCGCCCCTGCACCTCGCCCGCGTCGCCCGCGAGGGCACCGACGCGACGATCGTCACATACGGCGCCCAGGTGCGCACGGCCCTCGACGCCGCGCTCGCCGCGGAGGACGAGGGGATCTCGCTCGAGGTCGTCGATCTGCGTTCGCTGTCGCCGGTCGACATGAACACCGTCGCGGCATCCGTCCGCAAGACCGGACGGGTCGTCGTCACCCACGAGGCCGCGCGCGAGGCGGGGATGGGGGCCGAACTCGTCGCGAGCATCACCGAGCAGTGCTTCCACTACCTCGAGACCGCGCCGCAGCGCGTGACCGGGCACGACATCCCCTATCCCCCCTCGAAGCTCGAGAAGCATCACGTGCCGGATCTGGACCGGATCCTGCACGCGGTGGACCGTGTGCTCGAGCGCGGTGCGGCGGGCGGAGCGCCGGGGAGCGCGAGCGCGTCGACCGTCGGAGGGGGCGTCCGATGATCAGCGAATTCCGACTTCCCGATCTCGGCGAGGGGCTGCCCGAGGCCGAGATCGTGCAGTGGCACGTGTCCGAGGGCGACACCGTCACCCTCAACCAGACCATCGCCGAGGTCGAGACGGCCAAGGCGATCGTCGAGATCCCCTCGCCCTACGCGGGCATCGTGCAAGGGCTGCACGCCGCCGCCGGAGACATCGTCGAGGTCGGGTCGCCCCTCGTGTCGTTCGCGGTCGAGGGGGCGGATGCCGAGAGCCCGGCGCCTACGGAAAGGACACGGGTCGACGGTGGGGGCACGCGGACGGGGACCGGCCCGGCAGACCGTCTCGCTGAGTCGCGTGCCGACGGGCCGTCGTCGGACCTCGAGGAACGGCGTGTCGCCGACGACGTCCGCACGACGGCGGCGGGGGAGACCGGTCGCGCGACGCCCAACCTCGTCGGCTACGGCGCCGCGCCGACGTCGGGCAGCAGGCCGCGTCGCCGGGCCCGCGGAGCGGGAACCGTCGCCCTCGACACCGACCACGCCGTCCGCGAGGCCGCCCCGCACGACATCGTGCGCACCGGCCCCATCGACCTTCCGCTCGAGCGACCGCGGTCCACACCGCCCGTGCGCAAGTTCGCGAAAGACCACGGAATCGACCTCGCCCTCGTCGCGGCCGCCCACCCGGGCGAGCTGATCACCCGCGTGCACGTCGAGGAGTACGCCGAGCAGGTTGCGTCGGCACCGCCGGCGACCCCGCCCGCGGGTGTCCCCGCATCAGGGGGAGACCGCGTCACCCGCACGCCGATCCGAGGAGTGCGCAAGTACACCGCCGCGGCGATGGTGCAGAGTGCGTTCACCGCTCCGCACGCGACGACCTTCCTCACACTGGACGTGACCGCGACGACCGAGTTGCTGGCATCCCTCAAGACCGACCGCGCCCTCGACGGGCACAAGATCGGACTGCTGGCAATCGTCGCGAAAGCCGTGTGTCTGGCTCTCGGGAGGACGCCCGCACTGAACGCCCGGTGGGACGAAGCGGCGGGCGAGATCATCGAGCACCACTACGTGAACCTCGGCATCGCGGCCGCGACCGACCGCGGTCTCGTGGTGCCCGTGATCGCGGATGCCGACCGCCTCGACCTCGTCGACCTCGCCGACGCGATCGCCGACCTCGCCACCACCGCGCGCGCCGGGCGCACGACGCCCGCCGCCATGACCGGCGGCACGTTCTCGATCACCAACGTGGGCGTGTTCGGGGTGGATGCCGGGACCCCGATCCTCAACCCCGGTGAGGCCGGGATCCTCGCCGTGGGCGCTCTGCGCACGACGCCGTGGGAACACCAGGGCGAGATCGCGCTGCGCGACGTGCTGACCCTCAGCCTCTCGTTCGACCACCGGCTTGTCGACGGGGCCGAGGCGGCCCGCTTCCTCACCGACGTCGCCGGTGTGCTCCGCGAGCCCGGGCGGGCGATGCTGCTGCGCTGAGTCGGCGGTCGGGTTCCGGTGTCGCGGACCGGGTGCCGGGGGAGTGGTCGCCCTCGGCACCTCCGGCGCGCGCGGGTGCGTTGAGTGTCCAGGACATGCCTTGGGTTCCGGTCTGCGTGCGGCGTGTTTTGGACGCTCGCGTGGACACTCCCGTGGGCGTGGGTTTGTGCGTTGAGTGTCCAGAACACCCGGACGCGATGCCGGGGGCGTCCGGGTTTCTTGGACACTCACGACCGGCGGGCGGGGTGAGGTGTGCCGGCGGGGACGGGCGCGTCGAGCGTCCAGGACATGCCGTAGGCCCCGGTCCGCGTGCGGCGTGCTTTGGACACTCGCGGGGACGCTCCCGTGGGCGTGGGCGTGGGCGTGGGCGTGGGCGTGAGCGTGGGCGTGGGCGTGCGTTTGTGCGTTGAGTGTCCAGAACACCCGGGCCGGATGCTGGGGGCGTGGACGTGCGTTTGCGCGTTGAGTGTCCAGAACACCCGGACAGGACGCGAGGGCGTCCGGGTTTCTTGGACACTCGACGGGCCGCGGAGCTGCTTCAGGACGGGCGGATGCCGTGGCTCAGGCCGTCAGCGCTGCGAGGGCCATGCGGGTCAGGGTGGGGCGCACACGTGACGTGGGCACGCCCCGCACGCTGTGCGGTGTCGAGTTGATCAAGCCGAAGCACGCGAGGGCGCGCACACGGCGTTCGGCCGGGGACTCGGCATCCGGATCCATTGCTGCGAGAGCCGCCGTCCAGACAGCGACGTACGCGTTCTGCAGGTCGCGGACCGTGCGACGATCGTCGGGGGCGAGGCGGTCGAGGTCACGGTCCTGCACGCGGATCACGTCGGCCTCGGCGAGCGCGAACGCGACGTGGAAGTCGACGAGGGCGCGCAGGACGGTGTCCGGGTCGTCCGTGGTGCGGTCGTCGGTTCCGGTGCGGTGGTTCTCAGCCGCCGCGGAGGAGGCGTCGGGGCCGGGCCGTGCGTCGCCCGACGCCGGGGGATCCTCGAGAACCGCGCGGCCACCCTGCAGCAACCGCTCGCTGACGTCGACGAGGATGGCGCCGAGCAGTGCCTGCTTGCTCGCGACGTGCCGGTACACGGCGGGGCCGCTCACCCCGGCCGCCTCGCCGATGTCGCCGAGGGTCACGCCGTCGAAGCCGCGCTCAGCGAACAGAGTCGCCGCAGCGGCGAGCAGGGCCGCGCGGCGGTCGGCCTTGGCGCGGTCGCGCGCCGTGCCGGTGGGTCGGGCGGAGCTCACGCCCTCGGCACCCGTCGGCGACGGGTCGACAGTGTCTGTCGAAACTCTTGTCATCGGCATCCGCTCGGGCTAGCCTGGCATCTCAGTTAGTCAACATTAACTGAAACCCCAGCCCGCGGGAACGACCCCGCGGGAACGACGGTGCCGACGACGAGGTGGCACCGAAACGGAGCCGCCATGAGCACAGCACCGGTCACCGAGACAGCGTCGGATGCTTCCGCCGCCGCGCCGCCCGCCGACGGCGCCGCGGGACCGGACACCCCCGCCACCACGCCCACCCAACGCGCCCTCGCCGACGAGCTGCGCGCCACCCTGGCCCGCGCCGCGCGCGGAGGGTCGGACACCGCCCGCGAACGTCACACGGCCCGCGGCAAGCTCCTCGCGCGACAGCGGGTCGAGCGTCTGCTCGACGAGGGCAGTCCGTTCCTCGAGATCGCCCCCCTCGCCGCCCACGGGCTCTACGACGGCGCAGCGCCCGGCGCCGGAGTCGTCGCGGGGATCGGTCTCGTGCACGGTCGTCACGTGATGGTGCTCGCCAACGACGCCACGGTCAAGGGCGGGGCGTACTTCCCCCTCACCGTCAAGAAGCACCTGCGCGCGCAGGAGATCGCGCGCGAGAACCGCCTGCCCTGCGTCTACCTCGTCGACTCGGGCGGGGCTTTCCTGCCGATGCAGGACGAGGTGTTCCCCGACCGCGACCACTTCGGCCGCATCTTCCGCAACCAGGCGCAGCTGTCGGCTCTCGGCATCCCGCAGATCGCCGCCGTCCTGGGGTCGTGCACCGCGGGTGGCGCGTACGTTCCGGCGATGAGCGACGAGAGCGTGATCGTGCGCGGCCAGGGCACCGTCTTCCTCGGCGGTCCGCCCCTGGTGAAGGCCGCGATCGGCGAAGACGTCACCGCCGAGCAGCTCGGCGGCGGCGACCTGCACGCCCGTCGCTCGGGGGTCGTCGACCACCTCGCCGACGACGACGAGCACGCTCTCGAGATCGTCCGCGACATCGTGCGCACCCTGCCGCCCACCCCGGCGCCGGTCTGGTCGGTCGAGACCGTGACGGACCCCGCACGCGACCCCGAAGAGCTCTACGACATCGTCCCCGCCGACATCTCGCAGCCGGTCGACATGCGCGCGATCATCGACACCCTCGTCGACGCGGACTCCCTGCACGAGTTCAAGGCGCTGTACGGCGAGAGCGTCATCACGACCTTCGCGCGCCTGCACGGCCACCCCGTGGGGATCATCGCGAACGACGGTGTGCTCTTCAGCGAATCCGCCCTCAAGGCCGCGCACTTCATCGAGCTCGCCGACCAGCGCGGCATCCCCCTGCTCTTCCTGCAGAACATCACCGGGTTCATGGTGGGGCGGGATGCCGAGGCGGGAGGCATCGCCAAAGACGGCGCCAAGATGGTCACCGCGGTCGCCTCCACCCGCGTCCCCAAGCTCACCGTGCTCGTCGGCGGTTCGTACGGCGCCGGCAACTACGCGATGTGCGGGCGCGCGTATGACCCGCGGTTCCTCTGGACCTGGCCCTCGAGCCGCATCTCGGTCATGGGTGGGGCGCAAGCGGCATCCGTGCTCTCGACCGTCACGCGCGAGCAGCGCACCGCCCGCGGAGAGGAGTGGACGGATGCCGACGACCAGGCGTTCCAGACGCCCATCCGCGAGAGGTATGAGCGGCAGGGTAGTCCGTATTACGCCACGGCCCGGCTCTGGGACGACGGTGTGATCGACCCCGTCGACACGCGCACGATGCTCGGCCTCGCGCTCGACGTCGTCAGCCGTGTGCCGCTGGCCGACCGGGGCTTCGGCCTCTTCCGGATGTGACGGGGGTGGGCGAGATGGTCGAGGTCGCACCGACGGTGGCGTCGCGCTCCACGGCGGACCCGCGTTCCCGCGCGGGCGCGTCGTTCCCGGCTGACGTCGCGACCGCGCGTGAGCCCCGCCTGTTCTCGAACGTTCTGGTCGCGAACCGCGGCGAGATCGCGCGCCGGGTGTTCCGGACGCTCCGGCGACTCGGCATCCGTTCGATCGCCGTCTTCACCGACGCGGATGCCGATGCACCGCACGTCCGCGACGCAGACCACGCCGTGCGTGTGCCGTCGTATCTCGACGTCGACGCGGTGGTCGCCTCCGCGGTGACGTCGGGGGCGGACGCCGTGCACCCCGGCTACGGGTTCCTCAGCGAGAACGCCGGCTTCGCCCGCGCGTGCGCGGCGGCCGGGGTCGTCTTCGTCGGCCCCGGAGTCGAGGCCCTCGAGGTGATGGGGGACAAGATTCGCGCGAAAGAGCATGTCGCCGCACACCGGGTCCCGACGGTGCCGGGGTTCTCCGCCGTCGGTCTGGGCGACGACGAGATCGCGGCGAAAGCCGAACGCGCGGGCTACCCGCTGCTGGTCAAGCCCTCCGCGGGCGGGGGAGGCAAGGGGATGACCGTCGCCACCGGCCCGGGCGACCTCGCCGACGCGCTCGCCACCGCCCGCCGGGTCGCGGCCGCGGCCTTCGGCGACGACACCCTGCTGCTCGAGCGGCTGCTGCAGCGCCCGCGCCACATCGAGGTGCAGGTGCTCGCCGACGCGCACGGCACGACCCTCTCTCTCGGTGAGCGGGAGTGCACGCTGCAGCGACGGCACCAGAAGGTCATCGAGGAGGCCCCCTCGCCCGTCGTCGACGCCGAGACGCGCGCGCGTCTCGGCGAGGCGGCCGTCGCCGCCGCCCGGAGCGTCGGCTACCTCGGCGCGGGGACCGTGGAATTCCTAGTCGCGGGCGATCGCCTCGACGAGCCGTTCTTCATCGAGATGAACACGCGCCTGCAGGTCGAGCATCCCGTGACCGAGATGATCACCGGCATCGACCTCGTCGAGCAACAGCTCCGGGTGGCTGCGGGCTTCCCGCTGGAGCTTCCCGAGATCCGCCTCGACGGACACGCGATCGAGGCGCGCGTGTACGCTGAGACCCCATCGCGCGGGTACCTCCCCGCCACGGGGACCGTGAGCCTGTGGCATCCGGGATCCGCCCGCGTCGACAGCGCCGTCGAGACCGGCAGTGTGATCGGCTCGCAGTACGACCCGATGATCGCGAAAGTCATCGCGCACGGCCCCGACCGCGAGACGGCGATCGCCCGACTCGACGCGGCGCTCGCCGAGACGGTCGTGCTCGGCGTCGACACGAACATCGCCGACCTGCGAGCGCTGCTGGCCGAACCCGCGGTGCGCGCGGGAGACCTGGACACGGGGCTCCTGGATCGGCGGGGAACGCCGCCCGCCGTCGAGCCGACGCCCGATGCACTCGGCGCGGTGGCGCAGCGAGTCGTGGCGTCCGACGTGCCGACGCACGATTCCGTGTGGGGTCGCGTCGGGGCGTGGCGTGCCGGGGGAGCGGCGCCCCCTCGCACGGTGTGGCTCGAGGACGACGCCGGACAGGTGCACGCGGTCGCGCCGGCCGCGGTCGACGCCCGGGTGACGGGCGGTCCGCAGCAGTACTGGGTGCACGCCGACGGCGGAGCGCACCGCCTCCGAGTGGTGTCGCGGCGGGACGCCGCGGCGCGCCGCCGGGCCACCGCCGGCCGAGACCCCGGAGCGATCGATCCCGACCTCGTCTCGCTGTTGCCGGGCACCGTCGTGGCGGTGCACGTCACCGACGGTGCCCCCGTCGAGGCGGGGGCACGTCTCGTCACGATCGAGGCCATGAAGATGGAGCACACCGTCACCGCCCCGCACGCCGGGGCCGTCCGGCTGCGCACGGCGGCGGGTGCGCAGGTGACCCGCGACGAGGTGGTCGCGACGGTGACCCCCATGGTCCCGGGCTCGCACGATCTCGCCGGGATCCCGGCATCCGACCCCACCCCTTCCCCCGAGGAGACCCACCCGTGAGCATCGACAGCCAGCAGGCCTTCACCGACGACGAGCGCGAACTGAGCGCGATGGTGCGCGAGTTCGCCGACGAGGTGATCGCTCCGCGATCGTACGAGGCGGATCGCGCGCACGAGCTCCCCCTCGACCTCGTCGCGCAGATGGGCGAGCTCGGCCTCTTCGGCCTGCCGTTCCCCGAAGAGGTCGGCGGGCAGGGCGGCGACTTTGCGAGCCTGTGCGTCGCGATCGAGGGCGTCGCGCGCGTCGACCAGTCGATGGCGATAACCCTCGAGGCGGGGGTCGGCCTGGGCGCCATGCCCATCTACCGCTACGGCACCGAGGATCAGAAAGCGCAATACCTCCCCGACCTCGTCGCGGGTCGCGCTCTCGCCGGATTCGGACTCACCGAGGCCGAGGCGGGCAGCGACGCGGGCGCCACCCGCACCACCGCGAAGCTCGAGGACGGTGAGTGGGTGATCGACGGCTCGAAGCAGTTCATCACCAACTCCGGCACCGACATCACCCGGTTCGTCACCGTCACCGCGGTGACCGACCGCGTCGGCGACCGCCCCGAGATCTCGACGATCATCGTGCCGAACGGGACGCCCGGTTTCACCGTCGGCCCCGCGTACGACAAGGTCGGCTGGAACGCCTCCGACACCCACCCCCTCACCTTCGACGGCGTCCGGGTGCCCGAGGCGAACCTGCTCGGGCAGCGCGGGCACGGATTCAAAAACTTCCTGCGCACTCTCGACGAAGGCCGCGTCGCGATCGCCGCCCTCGCCACCGGGGCCGCCGAGGGCTGCCTCGAAGCCGCCGTCGACTACGCCCGCAGCCGCACCGTCTTCGGCGAGCGCCTGTCGACGCGACAGAGCATGCAGTTCCTCCTGGCCCGCATGCACGCGCGCGTGCACACCGCGCGTCTGGCGTGGGTGCACGCCGCGCGCCTGTGCGACGCGGGCAGGCCCTTCAGCGTCGACGCCGCCGTGGCGAAGATGACGGCGAGCGACGCCGCGATGGCGAACGCGCGGGACGCGACCCAGGTGTTCGGCGGCAACGGCTTCATCAACGAGTACCCCGTCGCGCGGCACTACCGCGACTCCAAGATCCTCGAGATCGGTGAGGGCACGACCGAGGTGCAGCTGATGGTGATCTCGCGCGCGCTGGGGCTCACGGGTACCGTTGCCGCATGATCGAGCAGCGCGGCCTGTACCTGGAGGAGTTCGTCGTCGGCGAGAGGTACGCGCACCGTCCCGGGCGGACCGTGACGGACGCCGACAACGTCGTGTTCACGACCCTCACGATGAACGCGCAGGCGCTTCACCTCGATGCCGCGTACGCCGCGACCCAGCCGTTCGGCCGGCCGCTCGTGAACTCGATGTGGACGCTGTCGACCCTCGTCGGCCTCTCCGTGGCGCAGCTGACCCAGGGCACGCTCGTCGCCCAGCTCGGTCTCACCGACGTGAGCTTTCCCGCCCCGCTGTTCGTCGGCGACACCCTCTCGGCCGAGACCGAGGTCGTGTCGGTGCGTCCCTCGGCATCCCGCCCGGGGCAGGGCGTGGTGGTCATGGCGCACACCGGTCGCTCGCAGAACGACGAGGTCGTGGTGACCGCCACCCGGACGGTGCTGATGTGGGCCCTGGAGGGGCGGGCGTGAACGGCGAACAGGCGCGCGCTTTCGACCTCGGCCCCGCGTTGTTGTTCGTCCCGGGCGATCGCCCCGAGCGTCTGCCCAAGGCGCTCGAGCGGGCGGATGCCGCGATCCTCGACCTCGAGGACGCCGTGTCCCCCGATGCCAAGGCTTCCGCTCGCGAGGCGATGATCGCCGCCGACCCCGACCCCGAGCGCCTGATCGTGCGGGTGAACGCACCGGGGACGCCGGACTTCGCGCACGACCTGGCCGCCCTCGAGCGCACCCGGGTACGGCGCGTGATGGTCGCGAAGGCCGAGGACCCGGCATCCCTGCATCTTCTCGAACACGTCGAGGTGATCGCGCTGTGCGAGACGGCGCGGGGGATCGTCCGCGCGGAGCAGCTCGCGGCGCTCCCGCAGGTCGTGGCACTCATGTGGGGCGCCGAAGACCTGGTCGCGAGCCTCGGCGGCACCTCGAGCCGACGCGACGACGGCGGCTACCGCGACGTCGCGCGGCTCGCACGAGCGCGCGTGCTGCTGGCGGCGGGGGCTTTCGGCAAGCGGGCCATCGACGCCGTGCACGTCGACATCGCCGATCACGAGGGGCTCGCGGAGGAGGCTCGGGATGCCGCGGCCTCGGGCTTCGCCGCCACCGCGTGCATCCACCCCGGGCAGGTCGCGACGATCCGCGCGGCGTACGCCCCGAGCGCCGATCTCGTCGCCTGGGCGCGGGGAGTGCTCGAGGCGGCAGAGGGAGAGCGGGGCGTCTTCCGCTACGAGGGACGAATGGTCGATGAGCCGGTTCTGCGTCACGCGCGGTCGGTGGTGGCGCGGGCGGGGGAGTGAGGGCGCTCCACCGGCTTCTCGTGCGACGCGGGGTCGGGGCTGTCAGCTCGCGACGCCGGCGTACGCCAGCATCTCCCAGTGGTCGCCGTCGATGCGGAACGTCGTCGCCGAGCAGTTCGGCAGACGCTCGCCCTCGCGGGGGAACTCCCCGTCGGTGGCGAACATGATGACCTCGCGGATGAGCGCCCCGTGCGCGACGGCGATCACGTCGATGCCCTCGGGAGCGGATGCCACGGCCTCGGCGATCGCGGCGAGCGCGCGCTCGCGCACGACCGGCCAGGTCTCGGCTCCGGGGACGTCGGCCGCGTGCCACGGGCCGTAGGTCTTGTAGAAGGTGGGTGCGTCCATTCCTTCGGCGTCGCCGTACGAGCGCTCCTGCAGACCCGGGAAGCGGCGCGTCACCGTGGTGCCGAGGGCCGCCGCGATGATGTCGGCGGTCTCGGCGGCGCGGCCCAGGTCGCTCGACACGACGACGACCTCACGCCCCGCGTACTCGTCGGCGAGGGTCTGAGCGATGCCCCGTGCCTGCAGGCGACCGGTGTCGTTCAGGGGGATGTCGGTCGAGCCCTGGATCCGTCCCTCGTAGTTCCACGCGGTCTCGCCATGTCGCACCAGGGTCACGATCGTCACCGTTCGAGCCTAACCGGCGACGAAGCCGCTCTCGTGCGGCCGAGCGACGGTCAGCGAGGGTCGGCGGAGAGGTCCATACCGGGGCCGTCGGCCGGACGACGCACGAACCCGTGGCGCTCGTAGAACTCCGCCCGGCCACGGGCCGCGAACAGCTGCACGTCGTGCACTCCCCGTCGCTGTGATTCGGCCACCAGTCGGTCGACGATCTCACCGCCGACCCCGGCCCCGCGCGCCGCCGGGGCGACGATCATCTCGGTCACGAAGGCGTGCAGGGCGCCGTCGGAGATCAATCGGCCCATCCCGACGAGTCGTCCCGCTTCGTCGCGCGCAGCGCACGTGACCCAGGTGCCCTCCAGAGCACGCTCGAAGCTGGTGAGGGGCCAGGTGCCCCAGCCGGTCTCGGCGTAGAGGACGGCGAATTCGGATGCCGTGGGGAGGTCGAAGGAGTACTGCACGAGCGAGAGGGTATCCGGTGTGACGGGCGGTAAGTGCGAGAGGGTGGCAGATCTCGACCGGGTGCCCGGGCGTCGCACCAGCGTCATGATCGTCACCGTTCGCGCCTCCCTGGGTTGATCACAGGGCTCGTGTCGCCGGCCCTCGCAAGCCTCAGCGCCCGCGAGCCGCCGAGTCGCGACTGCCGCGGGTGCGGCCCCCGACGCGCTCCGGGCGCGCGTCGGGGGTCGGGCGGGGGAAGCGGCGTTACCGAGGGACGGCGGCCGTGTTCAGAGCGGCGACGACCACGCGGGCGAAGCCTTGCGGGTCTGCAAGGTGCGCAAAGTGATCGGCGCCTTCGATGTCGGTGATCCCGGCGTCGGGGATGACTTTCACCAGGTCGTGCGCGGACTGATACAGGAACGCCGTGGTCGCGGTTCCCGCGATGAGGTGGGTCGGGTCCTCGATTTCGGCGTAGGGCGAGAGATCGCTGCCGAGGGCATCGATCTCGGCGAGCTCGCGCACCCAGGTGGGGGTCAGCGGCACGCTCGCGCCCCACAGCGGCGTCTCGCGGATGAAGGGAATGGCCTCGGCGGGTACCCGCACGAAGTTCACGAGCGCGTACTCGAGCGCGCCGTCGAGGTCTCCGGCATCCACCCGCTCGCGATACCCCGCCAAGCGCTCGCCCGCGACCGCGCCCTGCACGGCGAGCGGGGGCTCGTAGGCGATCAGGGTGCCTCCGTCGAGCCCGTGTTCTCGCGCGTAGGCGAGGGTGGCCAGGGCGCCGAACGAGTGGCCGAGCAGGTGCGCGCCGGGCCCGGCGACCTCCATCATCGCGGCGATGTCGGCGACCTCGTGCGCGAGCGAGTAGTCGTCGGCGTCGCCCGTGCCGCCTCGACCCCGGCGGTCGTACACGTACAGCGTCACGTGTTCGGCGAGGGCCTCGCTGGCGGGGATCCACTGCTCCTTCGTCGCGATGCTCCCGTGCGTGACGACGAGAGCCGGCCCGCTGCCGCGACGGAAATACGCGATGAGCGTTCCGTCGGACGAGGCGGTCTCGTGGTGCTCGAGTTCGGACATGCTCTGCCTCCTTGCAGATCGATGCTCTCGCCGGGACCGCGACGCCGTGCCGCGGCATCCCGTGGCCCACATCGTGTAACAAATCAACGTCCAGCGCAAGAGATTTGTTTCCCGTTCGTGGGATATGTGACAAAAAGGCGTTGCGCACCGTGAGTTAGTCATGCAACCTGGACGGGAGTCGACGTCGAGGAGGACCGATGAGTGACACCCAGACATCTCTCGAGCACGGGATGCAGCCCGAGGACACCCCCGAGCTGCGCGCCCTGTATCGCGGATTCGAAGAGAACAACCTCATTCCGCTGTGGACGCAGCTCGACGACCTCATGCCCCAGACCCCGAACCCCAAGGCGGTGCCGTGGGTGTGGCGGTGGAGCGCGCTGCAGCCCCTCGCCGAGCGCGCGGGCGACCTCGTTCCCGTCGGACGCGGCGGAGAGCGCCGGGCCATCGGCCTCGCCAACCCCGGCATGGGCGGGCGCGCGTACATCTCGCCGACGCTGTGGGCGGCGATCCAGCAGCTCGGGCCGCGCGAGACCGCGCCCGAGCATCGACACTCGCAGAACGCCTTCCGCTTCGTCACCTCGGGAGAGGGAGTGTGGACGGTCGTGAACGGCGACCCCGTGCGCATGAGCCGCGGCGACTTCTTGCTCACCCCCGGCTGGCACTTCCACGGCCACCACAACGAGACCGACGAGTCGATGACGTGGATCGACGGCCTCGACATCCCCTTCGCGTATCAGATGGACTCGGGCTTCTTCGAGTTCGGTTCCGAGCGGGTGACCGACGAGGCGACCCCCAACTTCTCCCGCTCCGAGCGCCTGTGGGCCCACCCGGGGCTGCTGCCGCTGGCGGGACTGCGCCGCACCGTCTCGAGCCCGATCGGCGCCTACCGCTGGGAGCACACCGACGCCGCCCTCACCGGCCAGCTGCTGCTGGAGAGCGAAGGGATGCCGGCGACCGTCGGCCCCGGACACGCGGCCGTACGCTTCTCGAACCCCACGACCGGGGGCGATGTCATGCCCACGATCCGCGCGCAGTTCCACCGCCTGCGCGAGGGCGCGTCGACGCCGGTGCGCCAAGAGGTCGGCTCGAACGTGTACCAGGTGTTCGAGGGCACCGGCCGCGTGCTGCTGGGCGACACCGAGCACGCCGTCGAGCACGGCGACATCTTCGTCGTGCCGAGCTGGTGCCGCTTCCGCGTCCAGGCCGAGACGCGCCTGGACCTGTTCCACTTCAGCGACACGCCCATCTTCGAGGGCCTGGGGCTGTACCGCGAGTTCGAAGAGGAGACCGACCGATGAAATTGAGCACCATCCACTGGCGTGGGACCACCGCCGCCGCCCGTATCGAGGGCGAGCGCGCGATCGTGCTGGAGCGCTTCGCCGACGTCGGCGACGTGCTGCGCGCCGGGGCCCCGTCGGCGGTGAGGGCGATCGAGGGTCCGGTGATCGACCGGGATGCCGTGGACCACGCGCCCCTGATCCTGGCGCCGAGCAAGATCGTGTGCGTGGGCCTGAACTACCGCGCGCACATCCTCGAGATGAAGCGCGATCTGCCCGAATACCCGGTGCTCTTCGCCAAGTTCGCCGACACGCTCGCCGCGGCCGGCGAGGACATCGCCCTGCCGGCGGAGAGCCCCGAGATCGACTGGGAGGGCGAGCTCGCCGTGGTCATCGGCTCCACCGTGCGACGCGCTTCGGCCGAGCAGGCCGAAGACGCCATCGCCGGCTACACGATCGCGAACGATGTGTCGATGCGCGACTGGCAGTTCCGCACCCGCGAGTGGTTGCAGGGCAAGATATGGGAGCGCTCCACACCGCTCGGGCCCGTGCTCGCCACCCCCGACGAGATCCCCACCGACGCGCGCATGACCACGACCGTCGACGGCGTGCAGAAGCAGATCGGTGACATTCACGACCTCGTCCACGGCCCGGTCGACCTGGTGCGCTACGTCTCGACCATCACGACGCTCCGGCCCGGCGACGTCATCCTCACGGGGACCCCGGGAGGCGTGGGCCACGCCCGCGATCCACGCGAGCATCTGGCATCCGGAAGCGCCGTCGAGGTCACGATCGACGGGATCGGCACGCTGCGCAACCGGTTCGTGGCGGAGGGATCGTGACCAGCGAGGGGCGCGACGCCCCGGGCGCTCGCGTCCTGACCCCCGAGGAAGAGTCGCTGCGTGAGCGGCAGGGAGCAGGTGCGCGTTACGACGCCGACACCGCCCCCCACGCGCATCTCGACCTCGCCCGCCGGGGGACCGCGTACTTCGCTCGGCGTCTCATGCAACTCGACGACGCCGACCTCGACGCGCCCAGCCTGCTGCCCGGCTGGACGCGGAGGCATCTCGTCGCCCACGTCGGCTACAACGCCCGGGCGGTCGCGCGGCTCGTCGAGTGGGGGCGCACGGGGGTCGAGAACCGCATGTACGCCTCGGACACGCAGCGGAGGGACGAAATAATACGAGGGGCGACCCTGCCCACTCGAGCGCTCCGGCACCTCGTGGACCACGCGGCCGTGCACCTCGACGTCGAGTGGCGTGATCTCAGCGACGAACAGTGGGATGCCGAGGTCGTCACCGCGCAGGGACGCACCGTGCCCACCCGCGAGACGGCGTGGATGCGCGCCAAAGAAGTGTGGGTGCACGCGGTCGACCTCGACAACGGCGGGTCGTTCCTGGACTTCCCGCCTGAGATGATCGACGAGATCATCGCCGATGTGCTGCGCGCGTGGATGCGCCGTAGCGAGCCCGGCGCCGTCGTGCTGCGGGCCGCCGACCGCGAGGCGGCGCCCGGGGAGTACGGTGAGGGAGGCCCGATCGTCGAGGGGGCCGCGGCCGATCTCGCGCGCTGGCTCTCCGGCCGAGGGGCGCGGCGACTGCGGGTCGTGGGCGGCGGGGAGCTGCCGGAGATCGCTCGCTGGTTCTGAGGGGGTGAGAGCATCCGTCTTTCGTGCGTGGCGCGGAGGCGCATCGCGAGAACAGAATCGGATGCCGGGGTCCGCGGCATCCGATTCTGTGGGAGAGTCCACCGGCTCCGGGGCGGGAGAGTAGGCCAGCTTGCGGAGGAGACCACCCGTTCAGCCGCCCGGCACCGCCGGCAGCTCCACGACTTCGCCGAGTGGTGTGTAGCGCGGACCGGCCAGGCGCCCGATGGGACGGAGCAGCTCGGTGTCGATGCTGGCCGCGCCCGTCGAGCCGATCCGCATGATGTCGTCGCGCACCGTCCACCCCACGACCGTGCCCACGACGAACTCGCCACCGGTCGGACTGAACGCGGTGGTGGAGTGGTAGCGGCATTCCATCCGCACCGGGGCGTCGGCGAGGCCCGGGATGCCGATGACCCGCGACTCCGCGATCGCGAGCCCCAGGCGGTCGGCCTCGCCGACGTCGGGCGGCATCCACTCCGAACTCGCGTGCAATGCCCCGAGGAGGGTCTCGTCGGCGATGTTCACGACGAACTCGCCATGCTCCTCGATGTTGCGGATCGTGTCTTTGCGGCCGTCCGCGCGCTTGTTAACGGTGAACCCGAGCATCGCCGGATGTTGACTCACCCACGTGAACGAGCTGAAGGGGGCCAGATTCACCGGGTCACGTCCGCTCGTGACCCATGCGATGGGCCGCGGCACGACAGAACCCACCAGCAGGCGGTAGGTGTCGGCGGGGGAGAGGCCGGCGGCGTCGATGAACATCAGGTGGTCCTTCCGGATGCCGTGGGTGCGCCTGCGAACGGCTCGCGCAGCGCTTCGTCGACGATCATCGAACGAGCCGCCCCTCGGATGCCGTGGGCTCGGCTATGAGACGCTCCCGTAGGGCCTTCTTGTCGATCTTGCCGACCTTGGTGAGGGGGAGCTCATCGACCGTGACGAGGTGGTCGGGACGCTTGAACGCCGCGACCCCCGCGCGGTCGAAGTGCGCGCGCACCGAGCCGAGGTCGAGCGCATGCCCGTCGTGCAGCACGGCGAACAGGCACACCGTCTCACCGAGGGTGTCGTGCGGCATGGCCACCGCGGCCGCCAGTCGCACCGACGCCAGCCCGTACACGAGGTTCTCGACCTCTTCGGCCGAGATGTTCTCGCCGCCGCGGTTGATCATGTCTTTGCTGCGCCCCGCGACGACGAGGTTGCCGTCGGGGCGCTGTCGCACGATGTCGCCGGTGATGTAGAAGCCGTCAGGGGTGAAGGAGCGGGCGTTCACGTCGGGAGCGTCGTAGTATCCGCGCGGGGTGTAGGGCCCTCGGGTGAGCAGCACGCCGGGCTCGCCCGGCGCGACCTCGAGCCCCGTCGTCTCGTCGACCACGCGCAGCTCGTCGAACGGCGACACGGGCCGCCCCTGCGTGCCCACGATCGCCTCGACCGGGTCGTCGAGCCGCGTGACGTTGATGAGCCCCTCGGCCATGCCGAACACCTGCTGCAGCGTTCCCGGCAGCCCCCGCACGACGCGCTCGGCCAGTTCGTCGGCGAGGCGCGCTCCGCCCACCTGCAGCACGCGCAAGCTCCGCAGGGCGTCGAACCCCACGGCGCCGGCGTGATCCAGCCACGAGGCGACGACGGCGGGTACCGCGGCGGTGTGGGTGACCCCGTGTCGCTCGATCGCCGCGAAGGCGCGCTCGGGGCGGGGCGAGCCCAGCGGGACGACGGTGCCGCCGGCGAGCAGGGTGCCTAAGGTGCCGGGGCACGCGAGCGGGAAGTTGTGGCCCATCGGCAGCGTCGCAAGGTACACGGTGTCGCGGTCGACGGCCGAGGGGGGAGAGGTGAGCACGATGTTGCACAGGTAGTCGTCGTGTGTGCGGGCGATGAGCTTGGGCAGGCCCGTCGTTCCGCCCGACAGCAGGAACACGGCTACGTCGTCGGCATCCGGAGTCGGAAGCGTGCGGCCGCGGGTTCTCTCGTCGGAGGGCGCGCACAGCGCGGTGAGGCTCACGGTGTCGGGATGTTCGGTGTCGGGATGGCCGGTGCCGGGCTGGTCGGTGACGCTCGAGGAGACGTCGGATGTGCCGGCGTCGGGCGAACAGGACCCGCGCGCGTCAGCACCGCTCACCAGCACGATCAGCTGGCGCAGCGTCGGGCTCGACGCCCGCAGCGTGCGAGCAAGCCCCAGGTGATCGAAGTCGCGGAGCGTGTCGGGGGCGACCAGGGCGACCGCCTCAGAGGCCGCGACCAGGTGACGCAGTTCGTGCTCTCGATGGGCGGGAAGCGCCATCACCGGCACGATCCCCGCCCGCAGGCACGCGAACGTCAGCACGACGAACGTCCAGTGATTGGGCAGTTGCACCACGACCCGGTCGTCGGGGGCGAGGCCCGCATCGATCAGGCGCGCGGCGCACGCCTCGACCCGGTCGTGCACCTCGGCGTAGGTGAGGGCCACTCCGTCGTCGACGAGCGCGATGCGCTCGGCGTGATCGCGGGCGGCCTCGGCGAACGCATCGCCGAGCGTGCGGCCCTGCCACAGGCCCTCGGCGCGGTACCGGTCGGCGACATCAGCGGGCCAGGGCGTCGTTCCCGCTCGCGTTCTCATCGGAGCACCGCATCCGCGCGGCCCGACAGCACCAGGGTCATGGCACGATCCTCGTCGCAATCGGGTTCGTCGATGATCGCCGTCACGCCGTGGCGCAGTCGCGCGGCCTCGGCCGTGAGCTGACGATCGAGGGCGCTGCCGCCGGTGACGAGCACCGCTTTGGCATCGCGGTGCGATGCCAGTGCCTCGCGCACGGCATCGTCGGGACGGATGCCGTCGCCCACCGCGACCGTGATGACCGGCGGCAGAGCGTCGCGCTCGAGCACGCGGCGATCGAGCAGCCCCGTGACGGCGGATTCCAGGGGCGAGGCGCCATGGCGGCTCTGCCACCGATCGAGGGGTCGGCGCACGGCATCCGGATCCCGCCTCGCGATCTTCGCCGCGGGCAGGGCGCGCGAGAAGAAGTGAAAACCGAACTGCCACGGCTCGAACGCGTGGAAGTAGGTCCCGAAGTTCTCCCACCACGACAGGCTCGGCCGTGCCGCGCCCTGGATGCGGGCCACCTGGGGCTGGCGCACGGCCTCATAAGCGAGGAAGGCGGCGTCGACGTCGTCCGGGTGCGCGGCGAGCGCGTCGGCGAGGGCGATGGCGTCTTCGAGCGACATCTTCGTGCCGCTGCCGACCGAGAAGTGCGCGGTGTGCACGGCGTCGCCGAGCAGGGCCACGTTGCGGTGGTGCCAGCTGCGCGCGCGGATGGTGCGGAAATTGCCCCAGCGGGAGTTGTTGCCGATCAGTCGCGCGCCGCCGATGAGCGGGGCGAAGATCTCTTCCAGCCGGTGTTGACTGTCCTCGTCGCTCGCACCCGGCGGGGTCGTGAGGTCGAACCCGTCGAGTCCGGCTGCGCGCCAGGTGTCCTCGTCGGTCTCGACGATGAACGTCGACAGGCCGCCGCCGATCGGATAGGCGTGCGCCGCGAACACGCCGGGCACCTCGCCGGGCAGGCCCTCGGCGTGGGTGTGCAGGAAGGTGAGCCCCTCGAAGGGGGCGTCGGTGGCGAACCAGATGAACTTCGCCGCGGCCGTCTCGTACGTCACCCCGAGGGTGTCGTCGCCGATGGTGGCGCGGGTCTGGGAGTTCGCTCCGTCGGCGGCGACGATCACGTCGTAGTCGTCGAGCTCGTCGACGCGGCGCGCAGTAGAGAAGTGCAGGTCGGCACCCGCCTCGACCGCTCGCCGTTGAAGGGCGGCGAGCAGGTCCTTGCGCAGCACCGCGCCCATGCCGTTGCCGCGGAACGACAGCGTCTCGCCCTTGAGCGTGACGCGGATGGCATCCCACCGCACCCCCGAGGCGTCGAGGGTTTCGCGCAGGGCCGAGTCGGCGGCATCCACCCCGCTCTGCGTCGCGTCGGAGAACACGACGCCGAAGCCGAACGCCTCGTCGGCGCGGTTGCGCTCGAACAGATCGACGTGGGCGCCGGGGATGTTCCGCGCGGCCAGGGCGGCGAAGAGCAGCCCGCCGGGGCCGCCTCCGATGATCGCGATACGCATGTCAGCCTCCTCGCTGAAGATGTCGAACCGTCACGACGGAACGAGTATGCAACATAAATCGGTCTTGCGCCATAGCTTCGTTACATTCGTGTCGGGTAACGTTCTCGCATGCGCCCCCGTTCCCTGGTCTTCACGCTCTTCGGGGACTACTTCCGCTACTGCGGCGACGGAGAGGTGCCCCTGCGGGGGCTCAGCGATGTGATGCAGCTCTTCGATGTCGAACCGGCCACCACTCGCGTGGTCATGTCGCGCCTGCGCGCGGATGGCTGGTTCGAGACACGCCGCGACGGACGCCTCACCACCTACGTGCTCTCGGGGAAGGCTTGGCAACTGCTCGACGAGGGCCGCGAGCGCATCTTCCGCCACGTCTCCGGGGACTGGAGCGGGCAATGGACGCTCATCGCCACGCGCGCGGGTGATCGCTCGGCCCGGGACGAGGTGAGAAAGCGCCTCACCTGGCTCGGCTTCGGCCAGTTGCAGCCGGCGATCTGGGTCGCCCCGGGCGATCGCCTGGCTGCAGCGCGGGAGTTGATGGATGCCCACGGCGTGGGCTCCGACGTGTTCCTCAGTCGCAGCGGAGACCTGGGACGCGACCGCTCAATCGCCGCGCGCGGGTGGGATCTCGACGCCCTCGACGCGCTGTACGGCACGTTCGTGGAGCGACATGACGGGAACGCCCCCACCGTGAGCGACCGCGATGCCCTCGTGGCTCGCGTACGACTGACGGACGAGTATCGCCGGTTTCCCTTCACCGATCCCGATCTCCCGGCCGCTCTGCTGCCGCCCGGATGGAACGCGCCGCGCGCGCACGAAGTCTTCGTGCAGCGTCACGGCGACTTGCGCGAGCGCGCGACGGCGGCGATCGAACAGCTCACCGGGCTCACGGTGCGCGGGGCACACCGTGCGTTCCTCGATGGCGGCGCGGTCGGTTTCACCCGGGAAGGGTGAGACCGCCGGTGTGCGCGGACGCCACGCGAGACAGTATCGGGTGGGGGTGTCTCTCGCACGGATGAGGTCTGTGCTCGCGCGTGACCCCAGGGCGGCACCAGGGCGCGGGCTCGAGGGGGTCAGAGGAGGCCCGGCAACCGTTCCGCGAGCGCGCGGAGCACGTGCGTCGTGCCGCCGTCGATCTTGACCGCCGCACGCTGATCGGCGCGGGTCTCCCCGCGGTTGACGATCACCACGGGCAGACGCCGGCGACGCGCGCGCTCCACCAGGCGGATCCCGGAGTTGACCACGAGCGACGAACCGGCGATGACGAGCGCGTCGCTCGTGTGGACGAGCTGCTCGGCCTCGCGGAACTTCTCCACCGGGATGTACTCGCCGAAGAAGACCACGTCGGGCTTGAGCGTCCCGCCGCACACCGAGCAGACCGGGACGACGAACCCGTCGGCCGAAGCCGGGGTCACATCGCCATCGGGACCGAGCTCGACGTTCTCGGGTAGTGAGATCCACGGGTTGTCGGCCTCGACGCGCTCGGCGAGATCGCGGCGGTCGAACACCTGCCCGCACTGGAGGCACCCGACCCGACGCATCGTTCCGTGCAACTCGACGACCCGCCCGCTGCCCGCGCGCACGTGCAGACCGTCGACGTTCTGCGTCACCACGCCGTTGGCGACGCCCGCGGCCTCGAGGTCGGCGAGGGCACGGTGCCCGTCGTTCGGCTGCGCGGCGGCGAACACCTTCCACCCTAGATGGCTGCCCACCCAGTAGCGGCGGCGCGCGTCGGCGCTCGAGAGGAACTGCTGCGCCGTCATCGGCGTACGCGTGGGTGCACCCTTGCCGCGATAGTCGGGGATTCCCGAGTCGGTCGATACGCCCGCACCGGTCAGGACAGCGATTCTGCGGCCCGCCAGCACGTCGACGGCGCGATCGATGGATGCCGAGAACTCGGCCTCCCCCGTCGTGTCGGTCATGCGCACCTCCGTCTCCCGAGTCTACGGCGGGGCACCGCCGCCGGCTCGCGCCGACGGGGCTCGGGCCCTCGGCAGAGCGGCTGGCCCGTACCCGACCCGCCCGGTGCCGCACACCCCCGTCGTCCGAGACGCGGCCGCGTCGATACTGGGGGGATGAGCTCCTTCCCCCGGCCCGCCATGCTCGACGTCACCTCCCTCCGCCGTGTCCGGCCGTGGGGCGGCGATCTCGTCGACATCGCCATCGACGAGGGACGCATCACCGCGATCACTCCCGCCGCGAGCGATCCCATCGGCATCCGTGAATTCGACGGGCGGGGGCTGCTCGCCCTGCCGGGCCTCGTGAACGCCCACGCACACGTCGACAAGTCGTGGTGGGGGCTGCCCTGGCAGTCCTACGGCGGTGAGGGGTCGACCGAGGGGCGCATCCGCCACGAGCGCGAGCAGCGCGACGCGCTCGGTATCCCCTCCCTCGAGCGGTCCGCATTCGTGCTGCGCGAGCTCGTGCGTCACGGCACGACGGCGATCCGCACGCACGTCGACGTCGACACCGGCGTCGGACTCCGGGGCATCGACGCGGTCGACGAAGCCACCGCCGCGTACGGAGGCGCCCTCGACGTGCAGATCGTGGCGTTCCCGCAGGACGGGGTGCTGCGCCGCCCCGGCGTGCTCGAACTCCTCCGCGAGGCGGCCGGGCGCGAGAGCGTGACGGGAATCGGGGGTCTCGACCCCGCCACGATCGACCGCGACCCCGTGGGTCAGATCGACGCCCTCACCGCGCTCGCCGCCGAGACCGGCGTCGACCTCGACATCCACCTTCACGACCCGGCCGAGCTGGGCGCGTTCCAGATCGAACTGCTCGTGGAGCGCACGCAACGGCTCGGCCTGGGCGGCCGGGTGAACATCGCCCACGGTTTCGCCGTCGCCCAGCTCGAACCCGCGCGCCGCCGCGATCTGCTCGCGGCGATGGGCGAGGCCGGCGTCTCCCTGACCACCGTCGCCCCTCTGCGCCTCGCCCAGCTCCCGCTCGCCGAACTCGACGCCGCCGGCGTCCGGTTGGGGCTCGGCACCGACGGCATCCGGGATCTCTGGAGCCCGTTCGGAACCGGCGACACCCTCGGCATCGCCTGGCAGTACGCCCGCGCCGGCGGGCTCGTCCACGACGACGAGCTGCTGCGCGTCGTGCGGCTCGCGACCAGCGCGGGCGCGTGGGCCGTGGGCCGAGAGATGCACGACCTCGTCGAGGGAGCGCGCGCCGACATCGTCCTCGTGGATGCCGAGAACCCCCTCGACGCGCTCGTCCGCCAGCCCGAGCGGGCCCTTGTGATCGCCGGGGGTCGCGCGCTGCACGTGGCGTGAGGGCCCGGGGGCTCGGCATTCCGTCGTGTGAGCGCCGGGCCCGGCATCCCGTCCCGTCCGTGCGTTCCCACGCTCACGCGCCTGCCACCGCTCCCGCGGCCCGCAACCGCTCCGTGCTCTTGTTGAGTGTCCAAGAAACCCGGACGTTTTTTCGACTCGTCCGGGTGTTTTGGACACTCAACCCTTGGGGTGCCTCCTCACCCGGTCGAGTGTCCGAGACATGCCGCACGGGTCGGGCGGAGAGCGGCGTGTTCTGGACACTCAACCCTCGGGGTGCCTCCCCACCCGATCGAGTGTCCAAGAAACCCGGACACTGTTCTGGGTCGTCCGGGTGTTTTGGACACTCAACCCTGGGGGCCGCCTCACCCGGTCGAGTGTCCACGACATGCCGCACGGGTCGGGCGGGGAGCGGCGTGTTGTGGACACTCGACCATGGCGCCGAGCCGCGGAGCGATGCTGGCACGATGGGACGATGCCCGTCATCTCCCTCGACTCCGCCGACGATCCGCGCCTGGCGGACTACCGCGACCTCACCGACGTGTCGCTGCGACGCGTGTCGGAGCCCGCGGGCGGGCTGTACATCGCCGAATCGTCGAAGGTGCTCGACCGTGCCCTGCGAGCCGGGCACCGGCCCCGCTCGGTCCTCGTGCAGGACAAGTTCCTCGCCGACGCGCTCGCGCTCGTCGGGGAGGAGGCCGAGGTCTACGTCGTCCCGGCCGAGATCGCCGAGCAGGTCACGGGGTACACCGTGCATCGCGGCCTGTTGGCGTCGATGCATCGTCCGGCTCTGGCATCCGTCGAAGAGATCCTCCGCGAGGCGCGGCTCGTCGTCGTCCTCGAAGACATCGTGGACCACACCAACATCGGCGCGGCTTTCCGGTCGGCGGCGGCTCTCGGAGCGGATGCCGTGCTCGTCACGCCCCGCTGCGCCGATCCGCTCTACCGCCGGAGCGTCCGGGTGAGCATGGGCACGGTCTTCCAGGTGCCGTGGACGAGGCTCCCCGAGTGGTCCGAGGCGAAGCCGTTGCTGCACGACGCCGGCTTCCACCTCGCGGCGATGGCCCTGTCGGACGACGCCGTGAGCCTCGATGCCTTCTCCGCCGCGGGGCACGAGCGCGTCGCCCTGCTCATGGGGTCCGAGGGCGACGGCCTGAGCCGCGGCGCGCTCGCCGCCGCCGACACCGTCGTGACGATCCCGATGGCCGGGGGAGTGGACTCGCTCAACGTCGCCGCCGCGAGCGCCGTGGCGCTGTGGGAACTGGGTCGCGCGCTGCGCTGAGGTCGATCACCGCCGCCGAGGCCTCGGAAACCCCTCAGTCGCGCAGCGGCGACCCCGCGACCTCGAACCGGAACCCGCCGAACTCGCCGTTCAAGAGCGGTCGGGCCTCGGCGATGGCGGCCCGCACGTCGGGGTTCTGAAGCGAGGACCGGTGCGCCTCGGCGTCGCGCCACACCTCGACCACGAACACCGTGTCGGGTTCTTCGGCGGTCGTACCCACCTCGTACAGCTCGCAGCCCAGCGCCCGGAGGGCGTCATTGCGGCGGGTCAGGATGCCGACGAGCTCGTCGCGCCTGCCGGGTTCGGTGCCGAGCGTGCCGGCGTTCACGAAGGTCATGGACGCAGGTTAGCGAGGACCGTGCACGGTCACCGTCGGCTCTCGCGGCGCTCGAGGCCGTGGGGCTCCAGGTCGCTCTCGGGACGCGTGCTCGGGCGTCACAACACACCCGGGCCCCTTCTGGCGACAACCGCTCCGAAGGACGGGGCCGAGGTCACTCCGCGGGAGGGGGACCGTCGATCGCTCGCTCGCGGATCCAGCGCTCCGACTCCGCGGCGGCGCGCACCCGCGGGTCGGGGTCGTTCTCGAGTGCCTCGATCACGTCTTCAAGGAGTTCGCGCTCTCCGGCCAGGTACCACCGATCGACCACGGAGCCCTCGCGCACCACGCGCCGCGCGCGCTCATCGTCGCGGGGGAGTCCCTCGGAAGGGGTGTCGGCGCGTCCGATCGCCAGGTGCAGGTGCGGGGGAAGCGTTCCGGGCCCGGCAGGGGTCTCACCGGCGGTGAACAGGGACACCATCACGTCCTCCGCCTCCCACATCAGCCAATCGACTTCGTCCTCGTCCCAACGTGCGTCGTCGACGGCCCAGGTCGACCAGTCCGGTCCCTCGGAATCGAACGACCAACGGTGGGGCTCGGCCTTCATCGCCGCGGCGACCGCCAGGGCAGCCACGCGCACCGGGTGGTCGTCTCCGTCGAAGAAGACCGAGACGTTCGGCGGCCACGCCGAGGACAGTAGGTCCCAGCCGTCGGTGCTGAACCGCCCGCTCTCGACGTCGGGAGTCCAGCCGCATCCGGTGAGCACCTCCACCAATCCCTCCGCATCCCGCAGCAGCAAGTTCGCGTCGGCGGCGCGCAGCAGCGTCGTCACGGCGTCGGGGAGCGAAGCCACGCGCGTCAGACCTGCGTCTCGCGGGAGGCCGCGGCATCCCGACCCGGGGCGAGCGTCACCACCGGCAGCGGCTCGGGCCGCTTCGCCTGGATGTGATCGCCCGACGACTGGTGCCGTAGGCGGCGGAGCACCCACGGGACGAGGTACGACCGCGCCCAGACGAGGTCTTTCTCGCGCGCGGCGCGCCACGTCGTGATCGCCTGGGTCTCGGCCTTCATCGGCTCGAGCTCGTTCGGTACGTTGAGCGCCCTCAGCACCATGCGGGCGACCTCGTGGTGGCCCAGGGAGTTGTAGTGCAGCCGGTCGTCGTCGAAGAAGCGCATGTCCTGCACCTCTTTCAGACCCCACTGGTCGGCGACGACGCAGTCGTGGGCGTCGGCGATCGCACGGATGTTCTCGTTGTAGATCGCCACCTTGCCCCGGATGCCGCGGAACACCGGCGTGAACTCCGTGTCGACCGCCGTGAAGACGACGACGGTGGCGCCGTCACGGCGGAGGCGTCGGACGGCGTCTTCGAACTGTCGTGAGACGGCGTCGGGATCGGTGCCGGGACGGATGACGTCGTTGCCGCCCGCCGAGAAGGTGACGAGGTCGGGCTTGAGCGCGAGCGCCGGTTCGATCTGGTCGGCGATGATCTGCGCGATGAGTTTGCCGCGCACCGCGAGATTGGCGTAGGCGAAGTCGTCGACCTGGGCGCCGAGGACTTCGGCGACACGGTCGGCCCACCCCCGGTGTCCGCCGTCGGGCAGCGGGTCGCCGATGCCCTCGGTGAACGAGTCGCCGATGGCGACGTAGCGCCGCCACGGGTGCGGGCCGGGGTTGTCGGATGCGGACGGGGTGCGGGGCGAGTGCGGATCGAGTGTCATCGAAACCTCCGCCCTCCACGGTACCCCCGGCCTCCCACACGGTGAGGGTGAGGTTTCGCGCACCCCGGAACCGCCGGGCGTCGGTCCGTCCGGCTCCGTGCCCGGCTCGCGCGCAGAAACGCAATCCGCGCGCACAAACGCTCTGTCCTCGTGTTTCCCCGCGCGAATCGCGTTTATCGCCGGTGGGGCGGCGGAACCGTCCACAGGGCGACGACGTGAGGCGGTCGGAGCGCCTATCGTTGATGTTCGCGCTCGCGAGGGATGGAGGTTCGATGCTGGAAGAAGAAGCCCGCACCCCGAACCTCCCGCAGGCGGGTGCAGCACCGGTCGACGGGGCGCCCCGCATCGCCAGCCCCGGGCCCGCGGCCAGCCCCGAGCCGGTCGCGAGTCCCGGCCCCGTTGCGAGCCCCGGTCCGATCGCGAGTCCGGGTCCGGTCGCGAGCCCCGGCCCGGTCGCGAGTCCGGGTCCGGTCGCGAGTCCCGGCCCGGTCGCGAGTCCGGGTCCGGTCGCGACGCCCGGCCCGCTCACGACCCCCGGCCCGGTCGCAACCCCCGGCCCCGCGGCGTACGCGACCCCCAGCGCCCCGGCATCCGCCCCCGCCGACCCGGCTCCGCTCGTCGATCCCTCCCACGCCACCGCTCCCGTCGCCGACGAACCGGTCCCCGGGGCGATTCCCGACCCGGCTCTCGACGGTGTCGAGCCCCACTTCGGCTCGTTCGCGGCCGAGCACCTGTCGCCGTCGTTCCCGCAGCGCGCCCCGTGGGGAACGGCGCAGCGTCTGCGTGCGTGGCAGGCCGAGGCGCTCGACCTGTACTTCGGCCTCGACGGGCCCGACGGCGAGGGCAAGGGACCGCGCGACTTCCTCGCCGCGGCCACCCCGGGCGCCGGTAAGACGACGTTCGCCCTCCGCCTCGCCTCCGAACTCATGCGTCGCCGCGTCGTCGACCGCATCGTCGTCGTGGCCCCCACCGAGCACCTCAAGACCCAGTGGGCCGAGGCGGCCGCGCGTGTCGGCATCCGTCTCGATCCGTTCTTCTCCAACCGTCACGCGACGCCGTCGCGGCAGTACCACGGCGTCGCGGTCACGTACGCGCAGGTCGCGGTCAAGGCCGAGGTGCACCAGCGTCTGACGATGGATGCCAGAACCCTGGTCATCCTCGACGAGGTGCACCACGGCGGAGACGCGCTCAGCTGGGGCGACGCCCTGCGCGAGGCGTACAACCGTGCCACGCGTCGACTGCTGCTGTCGGGAACGCCGTTCCGCAGCGACACCGCGCCCATCCCGTTCGTGGAGTACCACCCGAACGCGAAGGGCATCCGTCTCTCGCGCACCGACTACGCGTACGGCTACAAGCGCGCCCTCGAGGACGGCGTCGTGCGCCCCGTCTTCTTCCTCGTCTACGCCGGTCAGATGCGCTGGCGCACCAAGGCCGGCGAAGAGATGGAGGCCCAACTCGGGCAGGACAACACCAAGGACATCACCTCGCAGGCCTGGCGCACCGCGCTCGACCCGAACGGCGACTGGATCCCCGCGGTTCTCCGCTCCGCCGACCGGCGCCTCACCGAGGTACGCGAAACGGTCCCGGATGCCGGGGGCCTGGTCATCGCGACGGACCAGACCGCCGCGCGCGCCTACGCCGCGATCCTGGAGGACATCAGCGGCGAGAAGGTGACCATCGTCCTCTCGGACGAGGCGGAGGCCTCGGGCCGCATCGAGACGTTCTCGAAGGGCACGAGCCGGTGGATGGTCGCGGTCCGCATGGTGTCGGAGGGCGTGGACGTGCCGCGCCTCGCCGTCGGCGTCTACGCCACGAGCGCTTCGACCCCGTTGTTCTTCGCCCAGGCCATCGGCCGTTTCGTGCGTGCGCGCCGTCGCGGCGAGACCGCGAGCGTGTTCCTCCCCAACGTTCCGCAGCTGCTCGCCCTCGCCGGCGAGATGGAGGCGCAGCGCGAGCACGCGCTCGACCGCGACAGCGACGCGGAAGACCAGTGGAACGCCGAAGAAGACATGATGGATGCCGCCGAGCGCGAGGACAAAGCCTCCGACGCGCTCGAGCAGGAGTTCGAGTATCAGGCCCTCGGCTCTCTCGCGCACTTCGACCGCGTGATGTTCGACGGGCAGGAGTTCGGTCAGCTGGCCGTTCCGGGAACCGTCGAGGAGGAGGAGTTCCTCGGCATCCCGGGCCTTCTCGAACCCGAGCAGGTGCACGAGGTGCTCATGTCGCGCGCGACGCGGCAGTCGCGCCACCGTTCCACCCGGGAGGCGAACGAGAAGGAGAGCGGCGTCGAGCCGGCCTCCGTCGACGACGGCGGCCTCCCGGCGCCCCTGCACCGCACGCTGAAGGAGCAGCGGCAGCTGCTGAACACCATGGTCGGGCTGTACGCGCGCCAGAGCGGCGAGCCGCACGGCCTCGTGCACGCCGAGCTCCGGCGTATCTGCGGCGGCCCCGCGGTGTCGCACGCGACGGTGGCGCAACTGCAGGCTCGCATCGACGTGCTGCGCAAGCGCGTGCATTCCTGAGGCGCGGGTTTGCTCGGCGCACTGCACCGGGGCAGCGCATCGGCCCGGGGAGCCGCCCCGAGTGCACGGAACTCCCGAGATGCTCGCCGCGCGGCTCGACCCGCCGGTCGGTGATTCCCGTCGCCGCCACCGGGAGGATCGGGCTCCGGACTTCGCCGCCGCGGGTGTACGGAACTCCTGAAATGCTCGCCGCGCGGCTCGACCCGCCGGTCGGTGATTTCCGTCGCCCCCCGGGAGGACCGGGTCCGGACCGCGTCGCCGCGGGCGCTGGGCCCGGAACTCAGGAGTTGCGTACGCTGCGGCGTCACCACGGCGCACCGTGTCGATCACCCCGGCCGCACCGCGCATGGTGCGATTCGCCGGCCCACCGGTGACGCTGAGCCGCTTTCGCGGTCCCGAAATGCTGGCGTCGGGGTCTCGGCATCCGCGGAATTCCGCTCTTCGGAGCCCCGAAATGCTGTCAGTGTGGGTCGACGCGCCCGACGGGGTGAATCCGCCTCAGTACGGTGGTGGGCGACCCGAAGGAGCCCTCGTGACGACCCCCGCCACACCCACCGCCCGCGATCGCCGCCGCTGGGCGCGTTACCTCGTGGACGAACGCGCCGAGGCGCGCGTGTACCGCGAGCTCGCCTCGCGTCGCAGCGGAGAGGAGCGTGAGATCCTCCTCGCCCTCGCGGAGGCCGAGGGGCGCCACGAGCAGCACTGGATCGATCTGCTCGGCGAACAGCCGCAGCGCCTGCCGCAGCCCGGCATCGGAACCCGCCTGCTGGCCTGGATGGCGCGCCGTTTCGGCTCGATCTTTGTGCTCGCGCTGGCCCAGAACGCCGAGGCCCGCTCGCCCTACGCCGACGAGCCCTACGCCACGTCCGCCATGGCCGCCGACGAGCGCGTGCACCACGAGGTCGTGCGCGGTCTCGCGGCCCGCGGCCGCCGCCGCCTGTCGGGAACCTTCCGTGCCGCCGTCTTCGGTGCGAACGACGGACTCGTCTCGAACCTCGCCCTCGTCATGGGTGTGGGGGCTACCGGCGTCGCCCCGAGTTTCGTGCTCTTCAGCGGGATCGCGGGTCTGCTGGCGGGAGCTCTGTCGATGGGCGCCGGCGAGTTCGTGTCGGTGCGTTCGCAGCGGGAGCTGCTCGAAGCCACCGAAGAGAGCGACTTCGCCGACTCGGCTCTTCCTCATCTCGATCTGGATGCCAACGAGCTCGCGCTCGTCTACCGCACCCGCGGGATGGACCCCGACGCCGCACTGGAAAAGGCTCGCGAGGTCGTCACCGCTGCCCAGGACGGCACCGCACCCGCCGCGGCGGCCCCGGGCGAGTCGTCTCACGACGTCGTCGGCAGCGCGTGGGGCGCGGCCCTGTCGAGTTTCCTGTTCTTCGCCTCGGGCGCGATCATCCCCGTGCTGCCCTGGATCTTCGGGATGTCGGGTCTCGCGGCGGTCGCTCTGGCCCTCGGTCTGGTGGGTGTCGCACTGCTCGGCACGGGCGCGATGGTGGGACTCCTTTCGGGTGCCTCGCCGCTCAAGCGCGGCCTGCGTCAGCTCGCGATCGGCTTCGGCGCCGCCGCGGTGACCTACGTGCTGGGCCTGCTCTTCGGGGTGTCGGCGGCCTAATTCTGCCCCGCGCGGGGCCTATCGAGGCGTTTCGTTGCGCATAAACGCGATCGACGCGCAGAAACGCGGGGAGAGCGCGTTTATGGTCGCGGATCGCGTTTATGTGTGCGTGTGCGAGCCCGGCTGCCGTTGCGAGCGGCAGGCTCAGCGTTGGCGCCTCGTCGGCTGT
>NZ_JAVDSN010000008.1:0-69268 GCF_031455375.1 Microbacterium sp. 1154
CGGGGCGGGGCGGGCGCGGGGGGGCGGGGGGGGGGCGGGCCGGCGGGCGGGCCCGCCGCCGCCCCCCGCCGCCGGCGCCCCGCCCCCCACGAGAATGACGTCGCGGTGACGCGCCGAGATCTCCGCGGCGTAAACGCTCGTCGTTCTGCCGGGCGCGCTGCTGGTTTGAAGCTAACTCAGCAAGCCCCCCGAGGAGGTTCGGTCAGCGGCCAGGTCCCGCGAGAAAACTGCCAGAAGACGGGGTTCCGGCCCGTGCCACGCGAGACCTGCGGATGATCGGGCTCAGGGTGCGCCGACGTCGGCGATCATGCGATCGATCCAGTCACGGCGATCGAGAGCGGTGATCGCCTCGCGATCGAACCACCGGATCTCGAGCAGCTCGTCGCCGTCGGCGACGGCGTCGCCGAGCAGTTCGCAGTCGTACGCGGTCGTGACGTATCCGACGCGGTCGCCGTTCGGATAGGTGACCATCATCGGTTCTCCGCCGTAGACGCCGACGATGCCGCGGATCCGGACCGACGCGCCCGTCTCTTCGTGCACTTCGCGCAGGAGCGCCTCAGAGGGCTCCTCCCCGGGTTCCACCCCGCCGCCGATCAGGCTCCAGGAGCCGCCGTGGCGATCTCGCGCGAGCAGGAACCGGTCGCCGTCGCGGATCACTGCCGTGACCCCGGGCAGCAGGAGCAGGTCTGATCCGATCCGCGCCCGGATTGAGCGCACGTAGTCCGACATCGGCATCCGTCGAGTCTAAGTCTGTGCGTCCGTCGCCAGCCGTGGGTCTCGTCAGGGGCGAGCCCCGGCGACTCACGCGCCCTTCAGCGCCTTCGCGATGCGCTGCGGCGACACGGGCTCGGCCGTGCCGAGGCGCTGAGCGAACAGGCTCACGCGCAGTTCCTCGAGCAGCCAACGTGTGTGCACGAGGTTCGCGGGGGCGTCCGCCGGGAGGGGCATCGTCCCTCCCGCATCCACGAAGCCCGCGGCGGCGCGCTCGTATTCGGTCATGCGTTGGCGGTCGCGGCCGGGGTTGTCCGACAGGATCTTCACCCGTTCGAGCGCTCCCGCGAGGTAGCGCGGCAGGTGCTGCAGTCGCGCGAGGCCCGTGCGCGAGAGGAAGCCGGGGAAGATCAGTCCCTTCACCTGGCCGCGCACGTCGTTCAGCGCACCGAGCAGGGTGATCGATGAGGCGTCCTTCATCGCTCGGTCCACCTCGCGCTGCGCGAGCAGGATCCTGGCCGCGAGAGACACGGTCTGGAAGGTGCGCTCGACCGAGACCGACGAGTACGCATCGCGCACCCGCTCGAACCCCGCCTTCGTCCGGACGACGCCGCTCGTGCTCTCTCGCAGCAGCACGTCGTCGGCCAGGGCCACGCGCGCATCCTCGATGAGTGCCTTGGCGTTCTGGTACGGGGATGCCGCGAGCGCGAGCTTCTCGTTCGCGGTGAGGTGGTCGAGAACGTACGTGGCGGGGGAGGGGACGGCGAGCAGCATCAGGCGGCGGATGCCGGCACGGGTGTGTCGCGCGGCGTCCTCGGGTGTCGCCTCGACGCGCAGGGCGACGCTGTCGCCCTCGTCGACGAGCGCCGGGTACCCGCGGACCACGCCACCGGCGACCGGGGTGTCGACGACCTCGGTGAGTCCGTCGAAGTCCCACGCGGTGAGCTTCGAGCGCGACGCGAACGCCGGTGAGGCCTCGGCGACCTTCGCAGCCGATCGGGCAGCCGGGCGCTCGCGCGTCACGGCCGACTCGACGCTCGATCGCGCGCGGTCGGCGAGGCGGCGTTGCAGGGTCGCGAGGTCCCGGTCGCTGCCGATCGCGCGCCCGCGCGCGTCGACGGCGCGGAACGAGGGCATCAAATGGCCGGGAACCCGGTCCAGCTCGAAGTCGGCCGCGCTCACCCGCTGGTTCGCGACGCGCTGCACGAGGGCGGCGAGCGCGTCGACGAGCGTCGTCTTCGGCAGGCCGTTCGCGTGCTCGGGGCCCTTCTCGGCGAGTTCGGCCGAGAATTTCTCGGCCCAGTCGGCCGCGGGCACGACGTTGCGGCGGATGGTCTTCGGCAGCGCGCGGAGCAGCGCGGTGACGAGCTCGTCGCGCATGCCCGGCACCTGCCAGTCGAAGCCGTCGGGCCTCAGCTGCGCCAACAGCGGCAGCGGGACGACCACCGTCACGCCGTCGTCGGCCGCGCCCGGCTCGAAGCGGTAGGCGAGGTTGAGGGTCTGGTCGCCCTGGCGCCACCGAGCGGGGAAGGCGCGGTCATCGCCCTGGGCCCGGTCGCCGGTGAGGTCGGACTCGCGCAGGTCGAGCAGGTGCGGCGTGCGGTTCGAGGCGTCCTTCCACCAGGTCTCGAACGAGCGCACGTCGGTCACGTCGGCGGGGATCCGCGCGTTGTAGAACGCGAACACCGCCTCGTCGCCGATGAGGATGTCGCGGCGTCGTTCGCGCTCCTCGATCTTCTCGAGCAGGCGGCGCTGCTCCTGGTTGCGGCGCAGGAACGTCGTGAGGCGCTTGTCGAGCACCGAGGGATCCCACTCGCCCTCCACCAGCGCGTGTCGCACGAACATCTCGCGCGCGAGCGGGCGGTCGAAGCGCGCGAGCTGCACGCGGCGGCGGCCGACGATCTCGACCCCGAAGAGGGTGACCTTCTCATAGGCGGCGGCGGAGCCGGCATCCTTCGACCAGTGCGGCTCACTCAGCGATCGCTTCACCAGGTCGGGGGCGAGCTCTTCCGCCCACGCCGGGTCGACGGCGGCGACCGTCCGGGCGAACAGGCGAGAGGTCTCGACGAGCTCGGCGGCCATGACCGCCGACGGGCGCTTCTTCTTCAGCCCCGACCCGGGGAAGATTGCGAACCGCGCCCCGCGCGCGCCGATGTATTCGCCCTTGGTGGGGCGGGTATCACCCGGAGCCTTGCGGTCTTTGGCCTGCGCCATCGTGCGCGGATCCAGGATGCCGAGGTGCGACAGCAACCCGGAGAGGATCGCGCGATGAATGGCGTCGCCCGCGGCGTGGCCCTCGGGGCCGTCGCCCTGGTCGGTGCTGACCGAACCGTGTCCCGATACGTGCGAGCCAGGTCCCGATTTGTGTGGCCTGGAGGGGTCTGAACCAGCCATAAGTGGGACATGGTTCCTCGAACCGCGCCCGCGCCCACCGTCGCCGCGCCCGCCGTCGCCGCGCGACTCGCCCGACCCGCGTTCGCCCCCCAGCGACCGCAGCTGCCGGTGCACGTCGACCCACTCGCGTACGCGCACGTAGTTGAGGTGCTCGCTCCGGCAGAGTCGCCGGAAGGCGCTCGAGCCGAGCTCGGCCTGCTTCTCCTGCAGGTACTCCCACAGGTTGAGCAGCGAGAGGAAGTCGCTCGTCGGGTCGGTGAAGCGCGCGTGGAAGCGGTCGGCCTCCTCGCGCCGTTCCTCGGGGCGCTCGCGCACGTCCTGGATCGACATGCCCGACACGATCGCGAGCACCTCGGGCTGCACGTCGTTTCGTCGCGCCTCGATGAGCATGCGGGCGAAGCGCGGGTCGATCGGTAGGCGTGCGATCTCACGGCCGATCTCGGTGAGCCTCGGGCCGTCGTCTGCGCGGCGACCGCGGTCACGCCGGGACGGGTCGCCGTCGCCGCGCACGTCGCGGTCGCGCGAGGTGTCGGCGCCGCGCGTCCCCGGAGCCGGCAGCTTCACGGCGCCCAGCTCGACGAGCAGGTCGAACGCCGCCTTCACGCCCCGCGAGTCCGGCGGCGTCAGGAACGGGAAGGCCTGGATGTCGCCGAAGCCGAGCGAGAGCATCTGCAGAATCACGGATGCCAGCGACGTCCGCAGGATCTCGGGTTCGGTGTACTCCGGCCGACGCGTGAAATCGTCTTCGGAGTAGAGCCGGATCGCCACACCCGGCGAGGTACGGCCGGCGCGGCCCGAGCGCTGCTGCGCCGACGCCTGCGACACCGCTTCGATGGGCAGACGCTGGATCTTCGAGCGGTTGCTGTAGCGCGAGATGCGCGCCGTCCCGGTGTCGACGACGTACCGGATGCCGGGGACGGTCAGGCTCGTCTCGGCGACGTTGGTCGCGAGGATGATGCGGCGGCGCACCCCCGCGACGGTCGAGCGCTCGAAGACGCGGTGCTGCTCGGCGGCGGACAGCCGCCCGTACAGGGGGAGGACTTCGGTGGGTGCCGCGTCCTTCTGGTACGCGCCGCGGATGGCGTCCGCCGCGTCGCGGATCTCGGCCTCGCCGGGGAAGAAGACGAGCACGTCGCCCGCGGGCTCCCGATCGAGCTCGCGCAGGGCCGCCACGACGGCCCCGACCTCGTCAGCGTCGTCGTCGGAACGGCCGGGCTTCGCGCCGGTCCGTGCCGAACTCCTGACTTTCTGCGACGCCGGCGCGGCGCGGCCGCGGGATGACGCGGGCTCGGGGCTGTCGGCATCCGGATCCTCAGGAGTTTCGCCCGCCTCGTCCGCCCCGTCGACCGGCCGATACCGGATCTCGACGGGGTACGTCCGCCCCGACACCTCGATCACCGGCGCCGGAACTGGCTCGCCGCCGGGCTGGGCGGGCGGAGCAGCGAAGTGGCGCGCGAAGCTCTCGGGGTCGATGGTCGCCGAGGTCACGATGACCTTGAGGTCGGGGCGCTTGGGCAGGATGCGGCGCAGGTACCCGAGCAGGAAGTCGATGTTGAGCGATCGCTCGTGCGCCTCGTCGACGATGATCGTGTCGTAGCGGCGCAGGAGCCGGTCGCGGTGGATCTCGTTGAGCAGGATGCCGTCGGTCACCAGCGCGACGCGGGTATCGGCCGACACCTTGTCGGTGAAGCGCACCTTGTAGCCGACGGTCGAGCCGAGCGGCACCTGCATCTCGTCGGCGATGCGCTCCGCGATCGTGCGCGCCGCGATGCGTCGGGGCTGGGTGTGGGCGATCGAGGTGCGGCCGAGCTCGAGGCAGATCTTGGGCAGCTGCGTCGTCTTTCCCGAGCCGGTCGCGCCGGCGACGATCACGACCTGGTGGTCGCGGATGGCGCGCGCGATCTCGTCCCGCGCGGCGCTGACGGGCAGCTCGGGCGGGTAGACGATGACGGGTTCGACAGACACAGCCTTCCAGGGTATCGCTCGCGTCGGGTGTGAGGCGCCAGATCCTGTCGCTCCGCGGGCACCGGAAGCGACCGATCCCGGCCACTCACGCGCCGTGCGTCCTAGGGCATCGATGCCTTCTGCTCGATGATCCGCCGGGCAGCGGCATCCACCTTGGCGGCGAACGCGGGGTCCGCCTCGGCACGAGCCAGCACGGCCTGGTGCATCTCGGGATACACCGAGGGGTCGGCCGATACGAGAAGCAGGTCGACACCGGCGTCCACCGCGAGCGTCGCGCGGTCTGCGGGCGACCACGGCTGCACCTGCCGGGCGGCCGAGAGGTCGTCGACCGTGATCACCCCGTCGAAGCCGACGCGGTCGCGCAGCACGTTCACCACCGCGGGCGAGAACGCGGCGGGTGCGCCCGGGTCGATCTGCGCGTAAATGGCGGTCGACATCATGACGATGGCGTCGCCCTGCGGCAGGACGTTGTCGTAGACGCCCACATCGGCGCCGTCCGCGGTGACCGTGTCGTCGGTCACGCCCGTGCGCGTGTCGGTGTTCTCGTCGACGTGACCGAGGCCCGGGAAGTGCTTGAGGGTGGGCATCACGCCGCCGTCGCGCATGCCCGCGGCGAACGCCCCGACCTTCGCGGCGACCGTGGCCCGGTTGTAGCCGTACTCGCGCGCGAGCGCGCCGATCGGAGGATTGGATGCCGCGAACTCCGGGCTCGTGACGATGTCGGCGACGGGCGCGAGGTTCATGTCCACCCCGGCCTGCGCGAGCTGCGCGCCCCAGGCCGCGGCCGATGACCGCAGAGCCGCGTCGGTCTCGGTCGCCTGCTCGACCGCCGAGGGGATGCGGTCGAATCCCGGTCCCTTCAGCACCTGGACGGTGCCGCCCTCCTGGTCGGTGGCCACCCAGAGTTCCGGGGCGCCCGCGGCGACGGTCGAGGTGAACTGCCCGATCAGTCCCGCGGTGGCCTCGTACCCGGCATCCGATCGGCCGTGCAGGAAGATCCCGCCGACGTGGTCGTCGCGTACCGCCGCCAGGGTCGTGGGGTTGGCGCCCTCGACCGAGGTGCCGACCATGAACATCTGGCCCACCTTGTCGGACAGGCTCATTCCCGCGAGGGGATCGGGAGTCGCGGTCGGCGTGGGGGTGGGGGTCGCGGTGGGGGAGGGGGATGCCGACGGCGCGGGGTCCGCGGCCGGCGCGCACGCGGTGAGGGCCAGGGCCGCGAGCAGCAGGAGGGTCGTCGAGCGCGTGGCGGTTTTCACCCCGCAATGCTCCCCGACGACTCTGGACGGTTCCCGGGCCTTGACCACGACCCGGTGGCCTCGATCAGCCGTTGCCCGCGGAACACGTGGCCTGGTTCGCCTTGGTGCCGCTGACGTTGCTCGGGAGCTCCACCACGCCGGGCGCGGTGCTGGCGTCCGTGGCATCCGGGGCGGGGGTGCTCGCCTCGGGGGCGGGCTCGCTCGGCGCGGAGGTGGGAGCGGACGGGTCGGCGATGACGCCGCCGTTCGCGCCTTCCTGGCCGGTCAGCTGCAGGGGAGCGTTGGTGTCCAGCGCCTCCCACAGCGTCGCCGCCGAAGCCTGGTCGGGGATGACGTGGTTGTTGTCGGCGGGGTCGTCGACCACGGGGAACTGCACGAAGGTGATGTCCGAGAACGGGACGTCCTTCAGCGTGTACGCGAGTTGCGCGATGCGGATCGGGTCGGCGAGGCTCTCGCTCGGCTCGATGTTGTTCACCGCGGTGTTGGCCAGGCCGATGAGCGTTCCGGGGTTGGAGAGCACCTCGTCGCTGCGCAGCTTGTTGATGAGGCGGGAGAGGTACTGCTGCTGGTTGCCGATGCGGGCCAGGTCGCTGCCGTCGCCGATGCCCTTGCGCGTGCGCAGGAACGCCAGGGCGTCGTAGCCCTTGACCACCCGCGGACCGGGCTCCCAGTCGATGCCCGCATCGGGGTCGTCGATGCCGTCGCCGCCGATGCAGACCTCCACGCCGCCGATGGCGTCCGTGATGTTGACGACGTTGCCGAAGCTCACCTTCGCGGCGAAGGGGATGCTCTGACCGCTCAGCTCCGACACGGTGTCGGCGACGCAGGTCAGCCCGCCCGTCTCGTAGGCGGAGTTGATGGGCGCCTTGTACGAGGCCTCCGACACCGCCCCGTCGGGATTCGTGCACTCCGGGATGCCGATCTGCAGATCGCGCGGGAACGAGACGACCGTCACGCGTCGGGGATTGGCCGACACGTGCACGAGCATGTTGACGTCGTTGCGCGTCCCCTCGTTGCCGGGGTCGGAGCAGCGGGCGCCGAAAGCGGCCTTCACTTGGTCGTCGCACTCGTCGGTGCCGACGACGAGAACCGAGAACGGCTCGTTGTACGCGCTCAGCGCGGGCGGCTCGGCCGGGGCGTCCTTGAGGGGGACGGCGGCCTCTTGCAGCCGCTGCGAGAGGGAGAAGGCGTAGAAGCCACCGACCGCCACGGCCGCGACGAGCACGACGGTGACGGCGATCGCGACGAGCTTCGCTCCGCGGCGCCAGGCCGAGGAGCGATCGCGTCGAGCGTGCCGGGTGGGGGGCTGCGGCGTCATCTGGGTAGTCAACCACGCGGATTCGCGGCCGGGCCACATGACGGGTGGGGCGGTCGGAAAGCCGACCGCCCCACCCCGGGTGCGATTACTTGCCGCCCTCGGTGAGCGTCACCTCGATCGGCGTGTAGCTGCCGTCGACGGTGACCCCCTCGTCCTTCAGCTCGCTCAGCGCGTCTTCGATGTACTCGTTCGAGTGCGCGGAGTCGGCGGGCTCGGCGGTGATGAGGTTCAGGCCGTCCTGATTCACGGCCTTCAACGCGCCCTGCACCGTCTTGTCCCACGCGGCGGAGTCGATGACGCCGAAGTCGCCACCGGTCCAGATGAGCTTGTTGACCTCGTTCATCTGCCACAGCTGGTGCGTGGGGCCGACGGGGAAGGCATCGACGCCCGGTGCTGTGGCCGCCATGTAGGTGATGTCGGCGGCCTCGGTCGGGTTGTCGCGCGCGAACACCCAGCCCTTCACGACGGCCTTGAGGAAGCGCTTCGCGGCGTCGGCGTAGGCCGGGTCGTCGGCCAGACGCTTCGTGTCGGCCCAGATGGCGTCCTGGAGCATCGCGCCGGCGGTGTCCTCGTACGAGATGACGTTGATGTCATCCATCGTGTAGAGCTTCCCCGTGGCGGGGTTCACCGTCTCGAGCAGCTGCGCGAGCTCGTTGTAGGTCATCGCCTGCGCGGCATCCACGTCCTTGTCGAGCAGAGCGTTCATCGAGAAGTCCTGCGTCGTGATCTTCACGGTCGAGGCGTCGAGGCCCTTGTCGGCCATCGCGGCGAAGATCTCCCACTCGTTGCCGAAGCCCCACGAGCCGATGCGCTTGCCCTCGAAGTCGTCGACGCTGGTGATATCCGAGTCCTTCCACGACACCTGGGTCGTGCCCGACTTCTGGAACACCTGCGCGATGTCGGTGAGCTCGACGCCCTGGTTCTCGAGCGTGCCGAGCACCTTCGGCACCCACGCGACGGCGAAGTCGACGTCGCCGGCGACGAGGGCATCCTGCGGCACGATGTCGCCGCCCGAGGGCAGCACCTCGACGTCGTCGAAGCCCTCCTCCTGGAAGTAGCCCTTGTCGAGAGCGACGTAGTAGCCGGCGAACTGCGCTTGCGGCAGCCACTGCAGCTGCAGCTTCACCGAGGTGAGGGGCGTGAAGTCGTCGTCGGACGACGAGGACGCCGATCCTCCGCCCGAGCAGGCGGAGAGAGCGAGGGCCGCGACGGCGACTCCCGCGATCGCGCCGAGAGCGCGGCGGGTGCTGTGTCTCATGGGTGGTCCTTCCGGGTCTGGTGGAGCAGTTCGGGTGGAGCAGGCGGTGAGGGTCTACGGACGGAGGGCGCCGAGGCGCCGCGCCACGATCCGTTCGAGCAGGGCGGTGAGGAGGAAGAAGAGCAGCCCGATCGCGATGCCTCCGCCCACGAACGCCCACGCGAGCGCCGCGCGTCCGGACTTGGCGTAGGTGGCGATGGCGGTGCCGATCCCGTCGGCCGGGCCGCCGAAGTACTCCGCGACGAGGGCGGAGATGACGGCGAGGGATGCCGCGACCCGCACGCCCGAGAGCAGGTAGGGCAGCGCGGTGGGGAGCGTGAGGCGCAGGAACGTCTGGCCGCCGGTGGCGGCGGTGGCGCGGAAGAGGTCGCGCTGAACCGGGCGGGTCTGCCGGAGCCCCCGGAGGGTGTTGACGAACACCGGGACGAAGGCGGCGATCCCCGCGACCGCCTGCCGGCCGAACTGGCTCGACGCGCCGAACATGGTGTTGAGGATGGGGGTGAGGGCGACGATCGGCACGACGGCGAGCGCGGCCACGAGGGGAGCGGTCATCCCGTCGACGGGACGCCAGGTCGCCGCCAGAGCGGCCAGGAGCACGGCGACCACGGTGCCCGCGAGAAGACCGACGAGGGCGTTGGCGCCGGTGATGCCCGCGGCCTCCCACACCAGGGGGAAGCGCTCGACGAGCTCGGTCGCGACGGCGAACGGGTCGGGCAGCATCCGCGGGGCGCCCCCCGAGGCGACGAACGCGTACCAGGCGAGCAGCCCCGCGACCCCGACGGCCACGGGCGCGGCGATGCGCGCCCATCCGGGCAGCGACGTGGCGTTCATCGTTCGTTCGCCCGGAGGACGGGCGCACCGTGCAGCGCCTCACGGACGGCGGTGACGCGTGCGAAGAACTCGGGGGACTCGCGGAGGGCCTCGTCGCGCGGGCGGCCGGGACGGGTGTCGATCACGTCGGTGATGCGCCCCGGCCGTGGACTCATGACCACGACGCGGTCGGAGAGGAACACCGCCTCGGGGATCGAGTGCGTGACGAACACCACCGCCGCGCCGGTCTCGGCGGCGATGCGCGCGAGCTCGGACTGCAGCCGTTCGCGGGTCATCTCGTCGAGCGCGCCGAACGGCTCGTCCATCAGCAGCAGCTTCGGCTGCGCGGCGAGGGAGCGGGCGATCGCGACGCGCTGCTGCATGCCGCCGGAGAGCTGGTCGGGGTAGCGGCCCGTGAAGTCGGTGAGACCGACGAGGTCGGCGAGTTCCGCGACGCGCGCGTCGCGACGGGCCTTCGGCCACCTGTGCAGGTCGAGGGGCAGGGCGATGTTCGCGGCGACCGTCAGCCACGGCAGCAGGGCCGCCTGCTGGAAGGCGATGCCGTAGTCCTGGTCGAGCCGCGCCTGTCGCGCGGTCTTGCCGTAGAGGGTCAGGTCGCCGCTCGTGGCGCTGTCGAGGTCGGCGATGAGGCGCAGCAGCGTCGACTTGCCGCACCCCGAGGGGCCGATGAGCGACACGAACTCACCCGCCGCCACCTCGAGCTCGACGCCGGTGAGGGCGGTCACCTCGCCGCCCGCGCTCGGGAACACCTTGCCGATGCCGGACGCCCGGACGGCGAGGTCGGAGGAAATGGTCATGCGGTGTCCTCTCCGCGACGGAAACGGTGAAGGGCGACGCCGATCAGGGCGACGCCGCCCGCGGCGACGAGTCCCATCACGACGGTGCCGAACGTAGGGGCCCACGGCGCGGCCGGGTCGGACGATGCTTGACCGGCGAGCTGGATGAGCATGCGTCCGATGCCGCCGCGCAGACCGATGGACACCTCGGCGACGACCGCGCCGACGACGGCGGAGGCCGCCGCGAGGCGGAGCGCCGGCAGCAGGTGCGGAACGGCCGCGGGAAGACGCAGGCGCACGAGTGTCTGCCACCACCCGGCAGAGGTGGCCCGCATGAGGTCGAGGTGCAGGGCGTCGGGGGCGGAGAGCCCGCGCAGCATGCCGATCGCGACGGGGAAGAACGCCAGGTACGACGCGATCAACGCGACCGACAACCACGGAGGCCAGGGGAAGCCCGACCGGTCGACCTGCGTGCCGATCGCGTTGACGACCGGGGCGAAGGCGATGAGCGGCACGATCTGACTCACCACGATCCAGGGCAGAAGCCCCGCCTCGACGAGGCGCCAGCGCTGCATCGCGACCCCGAGGAGGGATCCGACGACGACGCCGATGAGCCACCCGAGGGCGGCCAGGGCGAGGGTCGTGCCGGCCGCAGCGGCGACCGAGACGATCAGCGGCGGGGTGTCGCCACCGCTGGTAGGCGCGAACATCCGCGTCACCATCTCCCACACGTGCGGCATGGCGCGGTCGTGCGTGCGGGGCAGCAGGATGACGCCCGAACCGGCCGATCCGTCGCCACCCGCCGTGACACCGTCCGCGGGGCCGAGCAGCTTGTACAGCTCCCACACGGCGATGACCGCGGCGACACCGGCCACGCCCCAGCCCACGCGGATCGCGGTAGCGCGCCCCCGGGAGGAACGCCTGCCGCGCGGCATCCGTTCCTCCGAGACGACCGCGGCCGTCCCCGGTGCCACCACCTGGTCGGTCACCGCTTCGCCGTCACCGGGGGAGTGAGGGCGGGGATGACGGTCTCGCCGTACACGCGCATCGTCTCCTCCTTGTTGTCGTGCTGGAGGTACCCGGCGAACTGCGTCACGCCCAGCGCCCGCAGCTTCTCGAGCTTGGCGATGTGCTCCTCGGCCGTGCCGAGCACGCAGAAACGCTCGACGATCTCGTCGGGGACGAAGTCGACGTGGTCGTTGTGGCTCTTGCCGTGCGAGTTGTAGTCGTAGCCGGTGCGCCCCGCGATGTAATCGGTCAGGGCTGCGGGCACGTCGGAGCCGGCGCCGTACTTCGACACGATGTCGGCAACGTGATTGCCGACCATCCCGCCGAACCACCGGCACTGCTCGATCATGTGCGCGCGCGCTTCGGGGGTGTCGTCGCCGATGTACATCGGAGCAGCGACGCAGAACGCGATGTCGTCGGGGTTGCGTCCGGCCTCTTCTGCGGCCTTGCGGACCGTCGCGATCATCCACTCGGCGATGTCGAGGTCCGCCAGCTGCAGGATGAACCCGTCGGCCACCTCGCCGGTGAGCTTGAGGGCGAGAGGACCGTAGGCCGCGACCCACACGTCGAGCTTCGAGCCGCGGCTCCAGGGCAACTGCAGGGTCGCGCCGTTGTACTCCACCGCTCGGGAGTTGCCGAGCTCGCGGATGACGTGCACCGACTCGCGCAGCGCTTTCAGGGTCGTGGGCCGGCCGTTCGTCACGCGCACGGCCGAGTCGCCGCGACCGATTCCGCAGATCGTGCGGTTGCCGTACATCTCGTTGAGGGTGGCGAAGGTGGATGCCGTGACCGTCCAGTCGCGAGTGGCGGGGTTCGTCACGAACGGACCGACGGTGATGCGGCGGGTGGCGGCGAGGATCGCCGAGTGGACGACGTAGGGCTCTTCCCACAGCAGGTGCGAGTCGAACGTCCACACGTGGCTGAAGCCGTGTGCCTCCGCCAGCTGCGAGAGCTGGACGACGCGGGCGGCGGGCGGGTTGGTCTGCAGGACGACGCCGAAATCCATGGGTTCTCCTCTCAGACCAGGTACTGGCTCAGGCCGCGTTTGACGAAGCGGCCGTCGCCCTTCGCGCCGATGTAGGCGCCGTCGTCGACGACGACCTTGCCGCGCGAGATGACGGTGTCGACGTGACCGTCGATCTCGTAGCCCTCCCACGCGGAGTGGTCCATGTTCATGTGGTGGGTCTTGCCCACGCCGATCGAGGTGTGCCCGGCCGGGTCGTAGACGACGATGTCGGCGTCGGCGCCGGGGGCGATGACGCCCTTCTTGCCGTACATGCCGAACATGCGCGCGGGGGTCGTGCTGGTCAGCTCCACCCAGCGCTCGAGCGTGATCTGTCCCGTCACGACGCCCTGGTACATGAGGTCCATGCGGTGCTCGACCGAGCCGATGCCGTTGGGGATGGCCCGAAAGTCGCCCTGGCCGAGCGTCTTCTGGTCCTTCATGCAGAACGGGCAGTGGTCGGTGGAGACCATCTGGATGTCGTTGGTGCGCAGCGCCTGCCACATGTGGTGCTGGTGGCCCTCGTGCTTAGACCGCAACGGCGTCGAGCACACCCACTTGGCGCCCTCGAAATCGCCCCACTCCTCGCTGGACGCCCCGAGCTGATCCTCGAGGGACAGGTAGAGGTACTGCGGACAAGTCTCGCCGAAGACGTTCTGGCCGTTGTCGCGTGCCCAGGCCAACTGTTCGACCGCTTGCTTGGCGCTGACGTGCACGACGTACAGGGGAGCCCCCGTGAGGTGCGACAGCATGATCGCGCGGTGCGTGGCCTCCTCCTCCATCTGCCAGGCGCGGGCGACACCGTGGAAGTACGGCGATGTCTTGCCCTTCTCGATGAGCTGTTCCGCGAGCACGTCGATGACGGGGCCGTTCTCCGCGTGCATCATCGTCAGCAGGCCGGTATCGGCGGCAACCTGCATCGCGCGCAGGATCTGCGCGTCGTCCGCGTAGAAGACGCCGGGGTATGCCATGAACATCTTGAAGCTCGAGATGCCCTCGTCGATCAAGCCGGGCAGGGCGGCCAGGGAGTCGGCATCCACCCCTCCGACGATCTGGTGGAAGCCGTAGTCGATCGCGCAGTTGCCCGCGGCGAGCTCGTGCCAGTGCGCGAGGCCGTCCTGCACGCGCTCTCCGGCGCGCTGGACGGCGAAGTCGACGATCGTCGTCGTTCCGCCCCATGCCGCGGCGCGGGTGCCGGTCTCGAACGTGTCCGACGCACTCGTCCCACCGAAGGGCAGCTGCATGTGCGTGTGCGCGTCGATGCCGCCCGGGATGAGGTACTTGCCCGTCGCGTCGATGACGGTGTCGACGGATGCCGCGAGGTCGTGGCCCAGCAGGGTTGAGCCCGGCGCAAGCACGGCGGCGATCGTCTCATCGTCGAGCAGCACGTCCGCGGCGCTGCGGCCCGTCGCCGAGACGACGGTGCCGCCCGTGATCAGGGTCGTCGCCATCTCAGGCCTCCACGATCTCGCCGTAGGTGTCGGGGCGGCGGTCGCGGTAGAACTGCCAGTCGTCGCGCATCTGCTGCACCAGGTCCATGTCGAGGTCGCGGATGAGCACCTCCTCGTGCTCCGACGAGCCGACGGCGCCGACGTGGTTGCCGCGAGGGTCGATCACCTGGCTCGTGCCGTAGAACGACACGGCCTCGTCGCCGTACTCGTTGTCCTCGCGGCCGACGCGGTTGGGCTGCAGCACGAAGTAGCCGTTCGCCACCGCCGCGCACGGGCCCTCGACCTCCCAGAGGCGGTTCGACAGGCCGGGCTTGGTGGCGTTCGGGTTGAACACCATGTGCGCGCCGTTCAGGCCGAGTTCCCGCCATCCCTCGGGGAAGTGCCGGTCGTAGCAGATGTACATGCCGACCTTGCCGACCGCGGTCTCGAAGACGGGGTAACCGAGGTTGCCCGGGCGGAAGTAGAACTTCTCCCAGAACTTCTCGAGGTGCGGGATGTGGTTCTTGCGGTAGCTCCCGAGCACCGTCCCGTCGGCGTCGACGAGCACCGAGGTGTTGTAGTAGACGCCGGTCTGGGCTTCCTCGTAGATCGGCAGCACGCTGACGAGTCCCAGCTCCTTCGCGAGCGCTGCGAACCGCTGCACGATGGGTCCGTCGACCGGCTCGGCGTAGCGGTAGTACTTCTGGTCCTGCGTGATACCGAAGTAGGGGCCGTAGAAGAGCTCCTGGAAGCACACGACCTCGGCGCCCGCCGCGGCCGCGTCGCGGGCGAACTGCTCGTGCTTGTCGAGCATCGATTCCTTGTCGCCGGTCCAGGTGGTCTGCGTGATGGCTGCGCGCACGGTCGTCATGCGATTCTCCCGATCTCACGGCCGGTGCCGTGTTCTGTTACTGTCGCGTCTGAACATTTCCCGACGATTTCCGCGCGTGACAACACGGTGAAGAGAAGCGCTTCTCGCGGGCGACGACGAGGGTGAGGGCGACATGCTGGAAGCCGAGGCGCTGACCGAGCGCTCCTCGGCGGGTCTCGCTTCGGAGATCGCGCGCCTCGTCACCGATGGGACGCTGCTGCCGGGCGAGCGCCTGCCGACCGTCCGCGCCGTCGCGGCGCAATTGGGGGTGTCGACCGGAACCGTGGCCGCGGCGTGGCGTGCGCTCGCCGACGCGGGGGTGATCGTCTCGCGCGGACGCGCCGGGTCTTTCGTGCGCTCCGAACGGCGGGAATGGTTGAGCCCGCGCGTGCGGGGGCTGGCGGTCGAGGCACGTGGAGTTCCCATCCCGCCCCGGGGGCTCGGTGGTCGCGTTGCTGCCTCCGCCCGCCTCGACCTCTCGCGCGGAACGCCCGACCCCGCACTCCTGCCGTCGATCGAGAGGGCGCTGTCGCGCGCCCGCCCGCGGGCCGACACGGGTCGGTATCACGACCTCCCCGTGCTGCCCGAGCTCTACGACGTGCTGGTGGAGCAGTGGCCCGTGGGCGGCGTCGAGGCGCTCACGGTGGTCGACGGAGCGTTCGACGGCATCTCCCGCACGGTCGACCAGGTGGTCCGTTTCGGCGATCGCGTCGCCGTGGAGTCCCCGGGATTCCCGTACATCTTCGATCTGGTCGACGCCGCGGGCGGTATCCCGCTCCCGCTCGAGAGCGATGCCGACGGCATCCTTCCGTCGTCGCTGGCGAGGGCGCTCGCGCGGCAGCCCTCAACGCTCGTGCTGCAGCCGCGCGCACAGAACCCGACGGGGGTGTCGATGTCGGCCGAGCGAGCCCGCCGCCTCGCCCACGTGCTGCTGACCGTCCCCGGGGGACGCCGCGTCACCGTCATCGAAGACGACCACTCGGCGCTCATCGCCACGGCACCCGCCGTCACTCTCGCGCGGTGGATCCCCGCTCAGGTGGTGCACGTGCGCGGCTTCTCGAAATCGCACGGCCCCGATCTGCGGATCGCCGCCCTCGGCGGTCCCGCCGACATCGTCGAACGCATCGTCCGGCGCCGCATGCTCGGCCCCGGGTGGACGTCGCGTCTGCTCCAGAGCGTGCTGCGAGAACTCCTGACCGATTCGAGTTCGATCGCCGCCGTCAGCACCGCCCGCCTCATCTATCGCGACCGGCTCGACCGCCTCGCCGACGCGCTGCGGCGATGCGGGGTCGACGTCGGCGCACCCGACGGCATCAACCTGTGGGTTCCCGTGCTCGATGAGCGCGCGGCGATCGTGCGTCTCGCCGCCGAGGGGATCGCGGTGGCCGCCGGAACGCCCTTCGTCGTCGACGCATCGCCCGAGGCGGGATCGGGAGGCGGGCGCGTGCGCGTGACCGGCGGCTCGGTGTCGGAGAACGTCCGGCTCGTCGCCGAGGCGCTCGCCCGCGCGGCCTTCGCCCCGCCGCTGTCGTGAGGCGCGCGACGCGCGGGCCTCGTCCCTGTCGTGCGTACCCCGTCAACCCCGAAGCCGCTTCGAATCGATTCTTCTAGGCTCGGTGCATGACCGTTCCCTCAGTTCAGCTCAACGACGGAAACTCCATCCCCCAGCTCGGCTACGGCGTGTTCCTCGTGCCCGCCGACGACGCCGAGCGTGCCGTGTCCGAGGCCCTCGAGGTCGGCTACCGCCACATCGACACCGCCGCCATCTACAAGAACGAAGAGGGAGTCGGCCGCGCCATCGCCGCCAGCGGCATCCCGCGCGACGAGCTCTTCGTCACCACCAAGCTCTGGAACGACCGCCACGAGGGCGACGAACCCCTCGCCGCCATCGACGAGAGCCTGCAGAAGCTGCAGCTCGACGCCGTCGACCTGTACCTGATCCACTGGCCCACGCCCAAGAACGACAACTACGTCCACGCGTGGCAGAAGATGATCGAGATCCGCGAGAGCGGCAAGGCCCGTTCGATCGGCGTCTCGAACTTCCTGGTCCCGCACCTCGATCGCATCGTCGCCGAGACCGGCGTCACCCCCGTGGTGAACCAGATCGAGCTGCACCCGGCCCTCAGCCAGCGCGAGATCGCCGCCTGGGGCCAGGAGCACGACATGCACATCGAGTCGTGGGGTCCTCTCGGCCAGGGCAAGTACGACCTGTTCGACATCCCCGCGGTGAAGGATGCCGCCGAGGCCCACGGCAAGTCGCCGGCCCAGGCGGTGCTGCGCTGGCACATCCAGCACGGCTTCATCGTCTTCCCCAAGTCGGTGCGCCGCGAGCGCCTCGAAGAGAACTTCGACCTGTTCGACTTCGAGCTCACCGCCGACGAGATGGCCGCGATCGACGCGGTCGACCCGGGCGACGGCTCGGGCCGCGTCGGCACGCACCCCGACGACCTCAACTGACGTCGGCGCAGACGCGCGCATGAACCGCCTCGCGAACGCCTCGAGCCCCTATCTGCGGGCCCACGCCGACAACCCCGTCGCGTGGTTCCCCTGGGGGGCCGAGGCGTTCGCGCTCGCGGCCGAGAGAGACGTCCCGGTGATGATCTCGATCGGCTACAGCACCTGTCACTGGTGCCACGTCATGGCGCGCGAGTCGTTCCAGGATGCCGAGACGGCCGGCATCCTGAACGAGGGCTTCGTCTCGATCAAGGTCGACCGCGAAGAGCATCCCGACGTGGATGCCGCCTACCTCGACGCCGCCTCCGCCTTCACCCCTCACCTGGGGTGGCCCCTCACCGTCTTCGCGTCCCCCGAGGGTCGCGTCTTCTACGCCGGAACGTATTTCCCGCCGGCTCCCCGCCCGCCTCAGCCCTCGTTCCGTCAGGTGCTCGCCGCGGTGCGCGAGGCGTGGACCGAACGTCGTAGCGAAGTGGATGCCACCGGCTCCTCGCTCCGCGACGCCCTGGCCGCCGCGGTCACCGCCCCGGCCGACGCCCCGCCGTCCCTCGACCAGCTCGTGACCGCCGCGCGCACCGTCGCCGGGCGGGAGGACCGCGAGTACTCCGGATTCGCCGCGGGCCCCGCGTTCGAGACCCCGAAGTTCCCGAACACCCCGGTCCTGCGCTTCCTGCAGCACCCCGCTCTGTCCTCGGATGCTCCGGAGGCCGCGGACGTGGCATCCCGAGCCCTCTCCGCCATGGCCCGCTCCGACCTGCACGACACGGTCGAGGGCGGCTTCTTCCGCTACGCCACGCGCCGCGACTGGAGCGTGCCGCACTACGAGCGCATGCTCACCGACAACGCCGGTCTCGTCGAGGTCGCGCTCGCCGCGGGTGACGACGCCACGGCGACCGACGCCGCCCGCTTTCTCGTCGACGTGCTGCAATTGCCCTCGGGCGGGATCGCCGCCGCCCAGGATTCGGAATCGATCATCGACGGAGTCCGCAACGAGGGCGGGTACTACCGGGTCGCGGACCGTTCGGCGCTGCAGCCCCCCGCTCTCGACGCGAAGGTCGTCACGGGTTGGAACGGTCACGCGATCGCCGCTCTTGCTGCCGCCGGAACCCGCACCGACCCGCGCTTCCTCGAAGCGGCGCGCTGGGCCGCCGACGCCGTGCTCGAGAGCAACGTCGCCGACGACGGGACGCTGCGCCGTGCCTCGCTCGACGAGGTCCGCTCCGCCGCCCCCGCGACGCTCGAGGACTACGGCGGACTCGCGCGGGGCCTCCTCGCGCTCGCGCGTGCGACCGGCGAAGTCGCCTACGCGGTGCGCGCACGCGCGCTCGTCGATCTGTGCGTCGGTGACGACGGCATCCATCCGCCCGGGGGAGGCGACCCCGTGCTCGTGAGTCAGGGGATGCACTCGCACGCCGTCCCCACCGACGGCGCCTCGCCCTCGGGCCCGTCCGTTCTCGCCGCCGCCGCCCTCGACCTGTGGCGGCTCGGGGCGGGGGAGCGCTACCGCAGCACGGCGGAGACCCTGGTGCGGGCCGCCGCCGACGTCGCGCTGTCGTCGCCCCTGGCCCACGGCGCGATCCTCGAGGTCGCGCTCGGTCTCGTCACCGCTCCGCGCCAGGTGGTCGTGGTGGGCGAGACGGATGCCGAGATCGCCGACGCCGCCCGCCGCGTCACCGCCGACGTGGTGGCGGTGGTGTCGTCCGCGCAGGCCGCCGCTTTCGCCGCGGCGGGGTTCGAGCTGTTCGAGGGCAAGATCGCCCTGGGCGGCGAGGCGACGGCCTACGACTGCCGTGCCTTCACCTGCGCACTGCCGACGACGGATGCGGCGCGGTTGGTCTGAGCCCCCGTTCGCGGAGGTTCGTCGCAGATCCGGATGTGTGAAACGGATTCGGATGCCGCACCCCGGGCGATCCGCACCTGTGGCACGTCACCGATTCTGTGGCACGTCCATCCCGCACGCGACCGCCGCGCGCGTCGCGTCAGATCCAGGTCGGCAGCCAGTTGTGCAGGCGCCAGAACTCGTACGGCACGGGCAACCCCACCCACACGGGGTACCAGAACGCCGAGATCACGACGCAGAGCCCGAGGAACGCCAGCACGAGCACCTGCCCGCTCGCTCGCGACGCGCCCCGGACCCCGCGGGCGACGTCGCGCAGCGCGAAGGTGAGGGCGAGCACCAGGAAGGGCAGCATCGCCACCGTGTAGAACTGGAAGATCGTGCGCTCGGGGTACAGCAGCCAGGGCACGTAGGTGGCGGCGAGCCCGGTCAGCACGAGGGCGTGGCGCCGCCAGTCGCGCACCATGACGAAGCGCACGAGCAGATACAGGGATGCCGCGACCCCCGCCCACCAGATGATCGGGTTCGCGATGCTCGAGATCGCCTCGGTGCAGCCCGTCGGCAGCGTGCAGCCGTTGACGCCCGCCTGGTCCTGGTGCCAGTACATCGAGGTGGGGCGGATGAGCAGCGGCCACTGCCAGGCGGGGCTGGCGTAGCTGTGCGGGGTGACGAGCCCGACGTGGAAGTTGTACATCTCCTGGTGGTAGGCCCACAGCTGCCGAAGCGGCTCGGGGACCCACCCCCAGATGCCCGTCGCAGCGACCGGGGTGCCGCGCATCCACCCGCCGTTCGTGAACAGCCAGCCCGACCAGCTCGCCAGATACACGACGACGGCGACCGGCACGAGCAGCACGAACGACACGAGCCCCTGGCGCACGGCATCCATCGGCCACTGCTCGATCCCGGCGCGACGACGGGCGACGGCGTCGGTGACGACCGCGTACAGGCCGACGGCCGCGAGCACATACAGTCCCGACCACTTCACGGCGGTGGCCGCGCCCGCGGCCGCTCCTGCGGCGACGAGCCACGGCCGCGCCCACAGCACCGGGCCCCACGTGTGTCTTCCCTCCGGGAGGGCCGTGAGGGCGGTGCGCAAGCGATCGGTGCTCCGCCGCGCGTCGAGAGCGACGAACCAGAACGTCAGCACGATGAAGAACGTCAAGAAGATGTCGAGCAGCGAGATGCGGCTCAGCACGATGCCGAGGCCGTCGATCGCGATGAGACCGGCTGCCACCGTCGCGAAGGGGATCGACCGGGTGAGCGTGCGCGCCAGCAGGTACACCAGCAGCACGGTCGCGGTGCCGAAGACGGCGGCGGAGATGCGCCAGCCCGTCGCCGAGTCGGGGCCGAGCAGCGCCATGCCCGCGCCGATGAGGATGCGCCCGAGCGGGGGGTGCACGACGTAGCTGCCGATGCCGGTGAAGACATCGGTGCCGCCGGCGACGAATTTCGCGTCGGCTTCGTCGGGCCATGTCGAGGGGTAGCCGAGCACCCACTGACTCCACGAGTCCTTCACGTAGTACGTCTCGTCGAACACGAGCTGGTGCGGATTACCGAGGTCGATCAGGCGCAGCACGGCCGCCACGAGGGTGACCAGGGCGGGTGCGAGCCATCGCCAGAGGCGGAAGCCGCGAGGGCTCGCGAGCAGGGCATCGCGCCACCGGTCGATGCGCGTCTGCTCGACGGGAGGGAGCAGCGGAGGGACGGCGGTGGTCACGGCCCCCAGCCTAAGGTGGAACGGTGATCATCCTCGCGGCGACTCCCATCGGCAACCTGGGCGATGCCTCGAAGCGTCTCATCGAGGCGCTCGAGAACGCCACGGTCGTCGCCGCCGAAGACACCCGCACCACGCAGCGTCTGCTCGCGGGACTCGGGGTCGAGAACCGGCCGCGCCTGATCGCCCTGCACGACCACAACGAGAAAGAGCGGGCGGCCGAACTGGTCGAACTCGCGCGCGAGGACGATCTGCTGGTGCTGAGCGACGCGGGAATGCCCACCGTCAGCGACCCCGGGTTCGGGCTCGTCGCCGCCGCTGCTGCCGCGGGGGTCACGGTCACCGCGATCCCCGGGCCCAGTGCCGTCGTGACGGCCCTGGCCGTCGCGGGTCTGCCGACCGACCGCTTCGCCTTCGAGGGCTTCCCGCGCCGCAAACCGGGGGAGCGCCGCAAGGCCTTCGCGCAGCTCGCGTCGGAGGAGCGGACCCTCGTCTTCTTCGAGTCGCCGTCCCGGCTGGCATCCACCCTCGACGATCTCGCGAGCGCGTTCGGCGCCGATCGTCCGGCGGCCGTCTGCCGCGAGCTCACCAAACTGTACGAGGAGGTCATGCGCGGAACCCTCGCCGAGCTCGCCGCGTGGGCGGCCGAGGGCGTCCGCGGCGAGATCGCCATCGTCGTCGGAGGCGCGACCGCGCGCGAGGTGGCGTTCCCGGATGCCGTGACCCAGGTGCTCGAGATCGTCCGGGGCGGCACCCGGCTGAAAGAGGCCGCCGCCGAGGTGGCGTCGCAGACCGGTCACTCCTCACGCGAGCTGTATCAGGCGGCGCTGGCCGTCAAGCGCTGAGCCCCTCCGGCGCGTGAGGGGCCAAGAACCGTCGCCTGGCGCGTTTCTCGGCGACAAGAAGTGGCCCCTCGCGCGCGGGACGTATGTGCACCGACACACGGTCGGGCGCGTCTGTGCCTCCCCGTAGAATCTCCGAGTGACTTCCGGCCGATCTTTCTACATCACGACGCCGATCTACTACCCCAGCGATCTGCCCCACATCGGGCACGGGTACACGACGGTTGCCGTCGATACGCTCGCGCGCTGGCACCGCCAGGCGGGTGACGACACGTGGATGCTCACCGGCACCGACGAGCACGGCCAAAAGATGCTGCGAGCGGCCGCCGCGAACGGCGTGACGCCGCAGGAGTGGGTCGACAAGCTCGTCACCGAGTCGTGGTTCCCGCTGCTCGAGACCCTCGACGTCGCCAACGACGACTTCATCCGCACCACGCAGCCGCGCCATGAGGAGCGCGTGCAGCAGTTCGTGAAGGCCTTGTTCGACCGGGGCTACATCTACGCGGGCGAGTACGAGGCGCTGTACTGCGTCGGTTGCGAGGAGTTCAAGCCCGAGGCCGAGATCGTCGACGGCACGGGGCCCTTCGAAGGGCTCAAGGTCTGCGCGATCCACTCGAAGCCCCTCGAGCTGCTGCAAGAGAAGAACTACTTCTTCAAGCTCAGCGAGTTCCAGGACCGCCTGCTCGAGCTCTACAAGACCGAGCCCGACTTCGTGCGCCCCGAATCGGCGCGCAACGAGGTCGTCTCGTTCGTGCGCAGCGGTCTGAAAGACCTCTCGATCTCGCGTTCCGCCTTCGACTGGGGCATCACCGTTCCGTGGGACCCCTCGCACGTCATCTACGTGTGGGTCGACGCTCTGCTCAACTACGCCACCGCCGTGGGGTACGGCACCGACCCCGAGACCGGCGAGGTCACCGCGGAGTTCGCGCGCCGCTGGCCCGCGTACCACGTGGTCGGCAAAGACATCCTGCGTTTCCACGCCGTCATCTGGCCGGCCATGCTGATGGCGGCGGGTCTCGACGTGCCCCGCGGCGTCTTCGCGCACGGGTGGCTGCTCGTCGGCGGCGAGAAGATGTCGAAGTCGAAGCTCACCGGCATCGCGCCGACCGAGATCACCGACGTCTTCGGCTCCGACGCGTACCGGTTCTACTTCCTCTCGGCGATCGCCTTCGGTCAGGACGGCTCCTTCTCGTGGGAAGACCTCTCGGCCCGTTATCAGGCCGAATTGGCCAACGGCTTCGGCAACCTGGCGTCCCGCACCATCGCGATGATCTCCAAGTACTTCGACGGCGTCGTGCCCGAGCCCGGCGCGTACACCGAGAGCGACCTGACGATCCAGAAGATCGTGGCGGATGCCGCGGCGAACGCCGATGCCGCCGTGGAGCGTTTCCGCATCGACGAGGCGATCGCCGCGATCTGGACGATCGTCGACGCGCTCAACGGGTACATCACCGAGAACGAGCCGTGGGCCCTGGCGAAGGACGACGCCACGCGCGAGCGCCTCGGCACCGTGCTGTACACCGCCGCCGAGGGCCTGCGCGCTCTCGCCGTGCTGCTGTCGCCGGTCATGCCGGCGTCGACTGAGAAGCTGTGGTTCGCGCTGGGCGCGTCCGAGAGCCTCGGCGACCTGCGGGATCAGCCCCTTCGCGAAGCGGGATCGTGGGGCGTGCTGCGCCCGGGCTCCACGGTGAACGCGCTCACCCCGCTGTTCCCGCGCGTCGAGCAGGCGTGACCGAGATGTCGGGTGCGGCGGCGGTCCCCGAACCTGTCGGAGGCTCCGCCGCCCCCGTCGCCGGCTCGACGCCCGTCGAACGCCCCCGCGGCACCCTCGACGGTGGCGACCCGAGCCAGTACGTCCGGGAACGCTCGGTCGACGGACGTCGCGACGTGAGCTATCCGCCGGCGCCCGAGCCCCTCGGCATCCCGGTCTACGACAACCACACCCACCTCGAGATCGAGGACGGCGAGACGGGCCTCTCGCTCGACGAGCAGCTCGAGCGCGCTCTGGCCGTCGGCGTCCACGGCGTCGTGCAAGCCGGCGGCGACGTCGATTCCTCGCGCTGGTCGGCGTGGGCGGCGCGTTCCCACCCCCGGGTCCTGGCCGCGGTCGCGATCCACCCCAACGAAGCGCCGGTCTACGAGCGGGCGGGGGAGTTGGATGCCGCGATCGCGGTCATCGACGACCTCGCCGCCGAACCGCGCGTGCGGGCGATCGGCGAGACGGGCCTGGACTTCTTCCGGACCGAGGCCGACGGCATCCCGGCTCAGATCCGCTCCTTCGAGGCGCACATCGCGCTGGCGAAGAAGCACGACATCGCGATGCAGATCCACGACCGCGATGCGCACGAGGCCGTGCTCGAGACCCTCGAGAGGGTCGGTGCCCCCGACAAGACGGTGTTTCACTGCTTCTCGGGCGATGCCGACATGGCGCGCGTCGCGGCGGACCGCGGGTATTACCTCTCGTTCGCGGGCAACGTGACGTTCAAGAACGCGCAGAACCTGCGCGACGCCCTCGCGGTGACGCCGCTCGAGCGGATCCTCGTCGAGACCGACGCGCCGTTCCTCACCCCGGTGCCCTACCGCGGTCGCCCGAACGCGCCGTACCTGATCCCCGTGACGCTGCGCTTCCTCGCGGCGGAGCTGGCGATGGATGCCGACGAGCTCGGCGCGCAGGTCGCGGCGAACACGCTGCGCGTCTACGGCGCCTTCGAGGACTGAGCCCCGCGCGTCCTCCGCGGATCGCCGAGGCCCTGCACGCGGCCGGCCGACGCGCACACGCAGAAGGCCGGCACCCCGCGGGGCGCCGGCCTTCTGGCATCCGTCAGGCCTTGGCCTTCGCCTTCGGCTTGCGGACGAACAGGGTCTCGGTCTGTTCGAGCTCCATGCCCTTGGTCTCGGGGATCTTCCACAGCACGAAGACGAACGACAGCAGTGCGAAGAGCGCGTACCCCGCGTAGGTGATCGTGAGGGAGAACTCGGCGAGCTGGGGGAACGAGAACGACACGAGGAAGTTGGCGATCCACTGCGCGCCCGCGGCCACGCCGAGCGCCTTGCCGCGGATGCGGCTCGGGAAGATCTCGCCCAGCAGCACCCACACCAGCGGGCCCCACGAGGCACCGAAGCCGACGACGAAGAGGTTCGCGGCGACCAGGGCCACCGGACCCCACACACCGGGGAGCGACACGTCCTGGCCGGATCCGGTCGCGAACGAGAACGCCAGGGCCATCGCGCCGAGCGACAGCGTCATCAGAGCCGACCCGACCAGCAGCAGGGGCTTGCGGCCCACGCGGTCCACGAGCCAGATGGCGATGAGGGTCACGAGCACGTTGGTCACCGAGGTGATGACGCCGATGAGGAGCGAGTTGCTCTCGTCGAAGCCGACGGCGCGCCAGAGGCTCGTCGAGTAGTAGAAGATCACGTTGATGCCCACGAACTGCTGGAACACCGACAGGATGATGCCGATCCAGACGATGGGCTGAAGACCGAGGGCCTTGCCCGCGATCGAGGCGCCCTTGTTCTTGCGGTCGGTCTCGATCGCGTTGGTCAGCTCGTTGACGGTCTTGTCGAGGTCGGCCGGGGGAACGAGGCGGGCGAAGATCGCGCGCGCTTCGTCGGCGCGACCGCGGGCGAGCAGGAATCGCGGAGACTCCGGCATCGTGAAGGCGAGCACGCCGTAGACGGCTGCGGGGACCACGCCGACGAGAAACATCCAGCGCCAGGCCTCCAGGCCCCACCACAGCTGGTTGTCGGCGCTGCCGTCGGCCACTGCCACGAGCAGCGCGTTGCTGAGCAGAGCCGCGAAGATGCCGAGCGTGATCGCGAGCTGCTGGAGCGAGGCGAGGCTGCCGCGGATCTGCCGCGGTGCGACCTCGGCGATGTACGCCGGGGCGACGACGGAGGCGATGCCGATGCCGAGGCCGCCGAGCACGCGCCACACGATGAGGTCGGGCACGCTGAAGGTCAGCGCCGAGCCCACCGACGACACCAGGAACAGCACGGAGCCGACGATCATGACCTTCAGCCGCCCGTATCGGTCGGACAGCACGCCCGCCGCGAGAGCACCGACGGCGCAGCCGAGCAGGGCGACGGCCACGACGAAGCCCGTCAGCAGCGGCTCCTTGGTGTACTCGCTCTCGATCGAACGGACGGCGCCGTTGATGACCGAGGAATCGAAACCGAAGAGGAAGCCGCCCACCGCCGCGGCGATCGACAGCACGATCGCGCGGCGACCGTACGGACTTCTCAGGGTGAAGGCGTTGGCGGGGATGGACTGCGTTTGACTCACCGTCTTACGCTACTCCCGCCTTCCGCATAGCGAGGATTCTGGCGAAGCCCTGACTACAGTGGAACAATGCCCGTTTCCCTCCTCGGTGCCGCCGAGATCCGTCGGCTCGCCGCCGACCTCGACGTCACCCCCACCAAGAAGCTCGGGCAGAACTTCGTCGTCGACGCCAACACCGTGCGCAAGATCGTGCAGGCGGCTCGGGTCACGGCATCCGATCGCGTCGTCGAGATCGGTCCCGGTCTGGGGTCCCTCACCCTGGCCATCCTCGAGACGGGTGCCTCGGTCGTCGCCGTCGAGATCGACCACCGCCTCGCCGAGCGCCTCCCCGCCACCGCGGCCGCCCATGACGTGCCCGACGGTCGCCTGACGGTCATCGACGCCGACGCCCTGCGCGTCGACGCGCTGCCGGGAGAACCCGGGGTCCTGGTCGCGAACCTGCCGTACAACGTCTCGGTGCCCGTGCTGCTGCACTTCCTCGAGACCTTCCTGTACCTGCAGCGCGGCGTCGTGATGGTGCAGGCCGAGGTGGGGGAGCGTCTCGCCGCCCCGCCCGGGTCGAAGGTGTACGGCGCACCGAGCGTCAAGGCCGCCTGGTACGGATCGTGGCGTCTGGCCGGAACGGTGTCGCGCCAGGTGTTCTGGCCCGTGCCGAACGTCGACAGCGTGCTGGTCGGCTTCGATCGGGATGCCGAACCCCGCGGCTCCGAGGAGCACCGACTCCGCACCTTCCAGATCGTGGATGCCGCTTTCCAGCAGCGCCGCAAGATGCTCCGCCAGGCGCTCTCGGGCGTGCTGGGCGGCACGGCCGCCGAGGCCTCGGCTCGCCTCGAGGCGGCGGGCGTCGACCCGACGCTCCGCGGCGAGCAGCTGACGGTCGAGGACTACGCGCGCATCGCCGCGCTCTGATCGCCGGGCGCTGACCGGCGGTCGGGGCGCCTCGACGTGTCCCGCGTTCGAGGTGACCCCCGTTCGCCGAGCGGACCCGCGTTTCGCGCTCGTCTCGGGTCATCTCGCGCATCGCGGGTCATCTCGCCGGACCGGGCGGGATGCGGCGCCGAGCGCGACCCACACGACGTCCCGTGCCACCGCGCAGCTTGGCGGGTTGAACTGTCGGGTGAATTCTCGCCGTGTTCATCACGTGTTCCAGAAACATGTCTGTAACATTTCGAGCCAACCGGGAGCATCACGCCGGTAACGAGGTCGTACCCGACGGCCCGAGAGGATCGAGATGCGCTACGCCGAGTACCCCCGAGCCGAACGTGTGCTGCTCCACCTGAGCGACACCCATCTTCGTGCCGGCGGTGCACCGCTCTACGACGACGTCGACTCCGAGGCGTACCTCGCCCGCGCGGTCCAGGCGATCGATGCGTCCGGCATCCGCCCCGACGCCCTCGTCTTCACCGGCGACCTCGCCGATTTCGGCGAGACCGACGCCTACGACCGCGTCCGCGCGCTGGTCGAGCCGCTCGCCGAGCGCCTGCAGACGCGCGTCGTGTGGGTCATGGGCAACCACGACGACCGGGCGGCTTTCCGCTCGCGCCTGCTGCCCGGCGACGGGGGCGACCCTGCTGCTCCGGTCGACCGCGTCGACGAGTTCGACGGTCTGCGCATCGTGACGCTCGACACCTCGGTGCCCGGGGCCCACCACGGCGAGGTCACGGCGGCTCAGCGCGAGTGGCTCGCCGAGGTGCTGGCCACCCCCGCGCCCCTCGGCACGATCCTCGCGATGCACCACCCGCCGGTCCCGAGCGTGCTCGACCTCGCGGCGTCCGTCGAACTGCACGATCAGCGCAGCCTCGCCGAGGTCCTGCGCGGGTCGGACGTCCGCGCGATTCTGGCCGGACACCTGCACTACTCGACGTTCGCCACGTTCGCCGGAATCCCGGTCTCCGTCGCCTCGGCCACCTGCTACACGCAGGACCTCATGGTGCCCGTGGGCGGAACGCGCCCGCAGGATGCCGCGCAGGGCTTCAACATCGTCCACGTCTACGACGAGACGGTCGTCCACTCCGTCGTTCCGCTCGCCGCGAGCGCGGCCCTGCAGTACGTCGACGCCGACGAGTCGCAGCGGCGTCTGCACGACGCCGGGATCATCGTCCCGACGTCGCGCGAGCTCAGCGGGCGGGTGTCGCCGCCGACGACGCCACTGCCGATTCTCCGCTGACCGAGGTCTTCTCCCACGGGGCCGCGACCGGGAAGTAGCGCTCCAGGCAGGCGCGGAGCGCCGGGACGCGCACCTCTTCGGGGATCTCGGGCACGCTGCCGTCGTTGAGGCAGAACATGTCGGTGTCCCGACGCGACACGAGGCGTTCCATGGTGCGGAGCGAATCCAGCTGCGTGGTCTGCACGTAACGGGTGCGCGGCTGGGTCGTGATGACCGCGCGACCGGTCGCCAGCGCGTAGTGGTGATACAGGCTGTTGGTCACCGAGATGTCGGTTGCGGAGCGGAACCGGCTCGCGGCCGTGCGGGCGTAGTCGTCGGCGAACTCCCGCTCGAGTTCGAAGGCCACCGAACGGCGCAGCGGCGTCGCGCAGTGCTCGAGGTCGAGCGTGATGACGCGGCCGAAGCGTTCTTTGAGGAGTGCCCGGTTCACGCGCAGGCCGTTGTCGTGGCCGGAGCGATCGATGTGCGCCGGGCCGCTGCCGATGCGCACGCCGCTCTCGACGAAACGGCTCACGCCGCCACCGCTGAAGAACAGTTCGGGGGTGACGGGGCGCCCGAAGAACATGTCGTCGTTGCTGTACAGGAAGTGCTCGGCCAGGCCCGGGATGCGGTGCAACTGGGCCTCGACCGCGTGCGAGTTGTGCGTGGGCAGCACGGACGGGTCGGCGAAGAACTCCTCGCTGCGCACGATCGTCACCTTCGGGTGATCGGCGAGCCATTCGGGGGTGGGGGAGTCGGTGGCGATGAAGATGCGGCGCACCCACGGCGCGTACATGTGGACGCTGCGCAGCGCGTACCGCAGTTCGTCGACCTGACGGTAGCGGGCGGCGTTGTCGTCGCCGTCGCCGACGACGTAGCCCTTCATCCGGGCGGCACGTTGGCGCTGGAATTCGCTCGACGACCCGTCGACCCACGAGAAGACCATGTCGACGTCGGCGATGAATTCGTTGGGGTGCGGATCGAACATGCCCGAGACGGTGGTCCAGCGGCGGCCGTAGCGCTCGACCTCGACCAGATCGAGGTCCGCGGCGGCGAAGGTGCGACGGGTGAGCGCGCTCGGGCGGGGAGCCTCGATCGTCTTCTCGCCGAAACGCCAGAGTTCCAAGCGCGGGGCGAGGGCCGAGCCGTACCGGTAGGAGCCCTCGGTCGACGTGCGCGGGCGGAAGACCGCGTACGCCTGCACCGACCCGGGAGCGGGATCGACGCTGTGCGCGGGGACCGGGTCTTCGCCTCGGGCCTTGAGGTACACCGGGCCGAGTTCGGGGTCGCGCAGGGCGGCGAGGGCCTTCGCGGCATCGACGGTGTCGACGACCAGCTTGGGGCGACGGTTCGCGTCGCGCACGAGCAACACCCTGACGCCCGCAGCCTCGATCGCGGATGCGGCGGCGAGAAGGTCGTCGCGCTCGGCCATGGCGGGCGTCGACGAGTCGTCCACGACGTGCAGGATGCCGTCGTGCATGCGGATATCGGACCGGGACAGCAGGGCGCGCCAGGGGTCGGTGTCGATCGACAGGGGGACCATCGGGCGCATTCTGCCTCCTCGGGGGGTAGGTGCATGGGATCCGGTCACCGTATGGTTCCGGGGTTACGGGGACGTTTCGGCCTCGACGCCGAACGACGGGGAGCGGAGCACTACTGTCGAAGAGTGACTCAGATCGCTCGCTCCGGACCGGACCTCCCCGTACCGCCTTGCGAGCGACGGCGGGAAGCCGACCGAAGTCTTAGTTTCGCACACGGTGAGAGTCCCCGGCGCGCGGGACGGCGGCGGCTGCGATGAGCCTCCACACCCCGGCATCCGTCCGCGTCCGTGCCCCCGGCAAGATCAACGTCTTCCTCGAGGTCGGCGACGTTCAGGACGACGGCTACCACGAGCTCGCGACCGCCTTCCAGGCGGTATCGCTCTACGAGGAGATGGTGGCGACCCCCGCTGACGAGATCACGATCGAGGTCTCCGCGCGCGGGCCGGTCGACATCGGGGGAGTACCCACAGACGACCGCAATCTCGCCGTCCGCGCCGCGCGCCTTCTGGCGCAGACCGCGGGCATCGACCGCGGTGCGCACCTGTCTGTGCGCAAGGCCGTCCCGGTCGCCGGCGGGATGGGCGGGGGCTCGGCCGATGCGGCCGCCGCCCTGGTCGCGTGCGACGCCCTCTGGGGACTCGGGATGCCGACGAGCGAGCTCGCCCATCTCGCGGCGCGCCTCGGCGCCGACGTCCCCTTCGCCCTTCTCGGCGGCACGGCCATCGGCACCGGTCGTGGCGACCAGTTGAGCCCGGCGCTCGCGCGCGGTCGCTTCGACTGGGTGCTCGTACCGAACGAGACGGGAATGTCGACCCCGGTGGTCTACGGCGAGCTCGACGCGCACCGCAGACGCCACGCGGTCGACATCGGTCCGGCGCCGCGCGTTCCCGCGGTCGACCGCGACGTGCTGCACGCCCTCCGCCAGGGCGACGCCGGCATGCTGGCCGCGACCCTGCGCAACGACCTGCAGGCTCCCGCGCTGCACCTGCGCCCCGATCTCGCACGTGTTCTCGAGCGGGGCGAGAGCTCGGGCGCTCTGGCGGGAATCGTCTCGGGGTCGGGGCCGACGCTGGCGTTCCTCGCCGCGGACGAGGCGTCCGCGATCGACCTGCAGGTCACCCTGAGCGCCGCCGGTCTCGTCGCCCTCCACGTGCACGGGCCGGTCCCCGGTGCGCGCGTGGTCTGACCGCGACGCACCATAGCTCAGGTCGACATACGGGGCAATCTGCGCTTTTCGTGCCGACCACGTGATTAGCCTCGTGCAAGGTGGTTCGTCACCGATGGGTGCGGTGCCCGCGGGACGCCACGAAGGGGGTACCCATGAAGGCAGTGCTCGACGGCGTCGTGATCGCCGAAGCAGACCGCGACGACCTGGCCTCGATCGAGGGGAACTGGTACTTCCCCCCTCAGTCCGTCCGCGAGGGCGCGCTGCAGAAGAGCCCCACGCCCTACACCTGCCCGTGGAAGGGTGCCGCTCAGTACTGGAACGTCTCGCTCGACGGTGCCGAACTGACCGACGGCGCGTGGTCGTACCCCGACCTGTACCCGGGTGCCGTGGAACGCGTGGGCAAAGACTTCGCCGGCTTCGTCGCCTTCGACCGGAAGGTCGTGGTCTCCGACTGAGGTCGGGTGAGCACATGATCGAGTTCTCGGCCGTTTCCAAGGTCTTCCCCGACGGCACCCGCGCCGTCGACGACTTCCATCTCGTCATCCCGTCCCGCAAGACGACCGTCTTCGTGGGGTCGTCCGGCTGCGGCAAGACGACGCTGCTGCGCATGATCAACCGGATGGTCGAGCCCTCCTCGGGCTCGATCGCGATCGACGGCGACGACATCGGCGGCAAACCCGCCGTGCAGTTGCGCCGCAGCATCGGCTACGTCATGCAGAACTCCGGCCTGCTGCCTCATTTCACGGTCGCGGACAACATCGCCACCGTGCCCGTGCTGCAGGGGCAGAACCGCAAGACGGCGCGCGCCCGGGCGCTCGAGCTGATGAAGACGGTGGGTTTGGACGAGGCGATGGCCGACCGGTACCCCAGCCAGCTTTCGGGCGGCCAGCAGCAACGCGTGGGCGTCGCCCGCGGCCTCGCCGCCGACCCCAACATCCTGCTGATGGACGAGCCCTTCGGTGCGGTCGATCCGATCGTCCGCGACGAACTGCAGCAGGAGCTGCTGCGTCTGCAGAACGAGATCGGTAAGACCATCGTCTTCGTCACGCACGACATCGACGAGGCCTTCCTGCTGGGGGACCAGGTCGTGATCCTCGAAAAGGGAGCGAAGATCGCCCAGGTGGGCACACCCAGCGAGATCGTCGAGAACCCGGCATCCGATTTCGTGGCGAGCTTCATCGGCGCCGTGAAGGGCAAGCGGGCCCTTCACCTCAAGCAGACGGCGACCGGCACGGTCGTCGTGGATGCCGAGGGGCGCACGCAGGGTTCGCTCGTGGAGGACTCCCACCCGTGAACTGGGTAGGGAACAACCTCGACCTGATCGGGGAGCTCACGCTGGTGCATCTGCGTCAGAGCCTGATCGCGTTGCTGGCGGGCTTCGTGATCAGCGTCCCGCTCGGGTGGGTGGCCTGGCGATACCGGCTCGTGCGCAGCGGCGTCATCACCATCACCGGGCTGCTCTACACGATCCCCTCCCTCGCCCTGCTGATCCTCGTGCCTGTCGTCACCGGGTGGTACAGCATCGTGAGCGAGACGAACCTCATCGTCGCCCTCGCCATCTACGCGGTCGCGATCCTCGTGCGTGCGGTCGCCGACGGTCTCGATTCGGTGGATGCCGGGGTGCGTCAGGCCTCCACGGCCATCGGCTACGGCTCCTTCCGGCGCTTCTGGGCGGTGGAGTTCCCGCTCGCCGGCCCCGTCGTCCTCGCGGGGCTCCGCGTGGCCTCGGCGAGCACGATCGCGCTCGCCACCGTCGGCATCCTGGTCGGCATCCAGAACATCGGCTACCTGTTCACGAACGGCCTGCAGCGACGCATCATCCCCGAGGTGTTCGCGGGCGTGGTCGCCGTCGTCGTGCTCGCTCTGATCATCGACCTGCTCCTGGTGATCGCGGGTCGTCTGCTCATGCCGTGGACGCGAGCCACGAAGACCGTCTCGCGCATCTCGAACCGGACGCTGGTGAAAGCATGAACCTCATCGGTGAGGCGCTCGCCTGGATCTTCTCGGGGGACTCCGGGCAGTTCGACTCGATCCCCGCAGCCATCGGCGTCCAGCTGCTGTACACGCTGATCGCCGTCGTCATCGCGGGCGCGATCGCCATTCCCCTCGGCTGGTACATCGGCCACACCGGAAAGGGGCGCGAGACCGCCGTGGCGATCTCGGGCGCAGCTCGCGCGATCCCCTCCTTCGGTCTGCTGATCCTGCTGACCCTGCTCTTGGGCGTCCTGCACAAGCCCGAGGCCGCGGTCATCTCGTTCGTCGTTCTGGCGATCCCGTCGTTGCTCGCCGGGGCCTACACCGGGTTCGAGGCCATCGATCGTCGCGTGATCGACGCGGGCCGGTCGATGGGCATGACCGAGTCGCAGATCCTCTGGCGCATCGAGGTTCCGCTCGGGCTGCCCCTGCTCGTGGGCGGCATCCGCGCGGCGACACTGCAGGTGCTCGCCACCGTCACGATCGCCGCGTACATCGGTCTCGGTGGCCTCGGGCAGTACATCATCGCCGCGATCCCGCTCCGCCGGTTCGACATCCTCATCGGCGGGGCGATCCTCGTGGCCGTCCTCGCGCTCGTCATCGACGGGCTCTTCGCCCTTCTCCAGCACCTGGTCGTGCCCCGTGGCATCCGTGCCGCCGGTTCCGCCCAGCCGCAACGTCGCTCCGTCCGGCAACGTCGCGCCGAAGCCATCGCCGTGGGAGCGCCGACCGCGCCCCCGGCGGCCCCCTGACCCACACTCGATTCCCGAATCACCAGAAAAGAGAGCACCCATGTTCACAGCACGAACCAAGAAGGGCCTCGGCCTGTTCGCAGGCCTCGCGGTCGCCTCGCTCGCCCTCGCCGGTTGCGCCGGCGGTTCCAGCGATCCCCTCAGCAACGGCGGCGGCGACGCCAGCGCGTCGAGCGACACCATCGTGGTCGGCTCGCAGGCCTACTACTCGAACGAGATCATCGCCGAGATCTACGCCCAGGCGCTCGAGGGTGCCGGCAAGACCGTGAAGCGCCAGTTCCAGATCGGTCAGCGCGACGCGTACATCCCGCTGCTCGAGGACGGCACGGTCTCGGTGTTCCCCGAGTACACCGGCAACCTGCTGCAGTTCTTCGAGAAGGACACCACCGCGCGCACGTCCGACGACGTATACGCGGCTCTGCCGGCCGCCCTCCCCGAGGGCCTCGAGGTCCTCGACCAGTCGCAGGCCACCGACCAGGATTCGTACACCGTCACCAAGGCCTTCGCCGACGCGAACGGTCTCACCTCGATCGCCGACCTCTCGAAGGTGACCTCGGGCCTGACGCTCGGCGGCAACGCCGAGCTCGCCGAGCGTCCCTACGGGCCCACCGGTCTGCAGTCGACCTACGGCGTGACCGTCCAGTTCTCGCCCACCGGTGAGACCACGGTCGACGACCTCGTCGCCGGCACCGTCCAGGTCGCGAACGTCTACACGGCCGACCCCCGCATCAAGACCGACAACCTGGTCACCCTGACCGACCCGAAGGGCCTGTTCCTCGCGTCGAACGTCGTGCCGGTGGTCAACTCGAACATCGCCTCCGAGGTCTCGGACGTTCTCAACAAGGTCAGCGCGGCCCTCACCGCCGACGCTCTCGTCGAGATGAACGTCGAGTCGACGGTCGACCAGAAGTCGTCCGCCGACATCGCCAAGGAGTGGCTCTCGGCCAACGGCTTCTGAGCCGTCGCGTCACGCGGGGTCGTCCGGTCGCCGGGCGGCCCCGCCGTCGTTCCGGGCGGGGCCACCCGCCTCGTCCGCGACACGTCCCCTCGACGGGCGGAGGGTCGGATCCCGGATGCCGGCACCCGGGCGCGCGGGCACACCCCGGGCACCGCGTAGCCTGGGACGGATATGGCACACCTGCTCGGGGGCGAAGCCCTGCACCTGGAATACCCGACGAAGGTCGTCTTCGACTCCGTCTCGCTCGGCGTCAACGAGGGCGATCGGATCGGCATCGTCGGTCGCAACGGCGACGGCAAGTCGAGTCTGCTCGGCATGCTCGCCGGCATCCGCGAACCCGACGGGGGGCGCGTGACGGTCCGCGGCGGTGTCACCGTGGGTGTGCTCGACCAGCAGGACACCCTCGACGACGACGACACGATCGGCCACGCGGTCGTCGGCGACCGGCCCGAGCACGAGTGGGCCGGCGACGCGCGCACGCGCGACGTGATCGCGGGGCTCCTGGGCGACCTGCCGTGGGACGCGCGCCTCGGCGACCTGTCGGGCGGTCAGCGCCGTCGCGTGGCGCTGGCGAAGCTGCTCTCTGGCGATTGGGACGTGCTGTTCCTCGACGAGCCCACCAACCACCTCGACGTCGAGGCAATCACTTGGCTCGCCGGGCACCTCAAGAAGCGGTGGGCCCCCTCGGCGGGCGGCCTTCTCGTCGTCACGCACGACCGGTGGTTCCTCGATGAGATCTGCACCGCCACGTGGGAGGTGCACGACCGCATCGTCGAGCCCTTCGAGGGCGGCTACGCCGCGTACATCCTGCAGCGCGTGGAGCGCGACCGTCAGGCGGCATCCATCGAACAGCGTCGGCAGAACTTGGCCCGCAAAGAGCTCGCGTGGCTGCGCCGCGGGGCACCGGCGCGCACGTCGAAGCCGAAGTTCCGCATCGATGCGGCCAACGAGCTCATCGCCGACGTCCCCGAGATCCGCGACAAGGTCGCTCTGCAGTCCCTCGCGGTCTCGCGCCTGGGCAAGGACGTCGTCGATCTGCTCGACGCGGGTGTGGCCTACGGCGACAAGACGGTGCTGACGGACGTCGAATGGCGCATCGCGCCGGGGGAGCGCACCGGTATCCTGGGCGTGAACGGCGCGGGCAAGTCGACCCTGCTGAATCTCGTGACCGGCTCGCTCGAACCCACCAGCGGGCGCGTCAAGCGTGGCAAGACCGTCAAGGTCGCCACCCTCACCCAGCGCCTCGACGAGCTCGATCAGCACCTGAACGACCCCGTTCGCGTGGTGATCTCGGGGCTGCGGACCACGTACTCGTTCGGCACGGGTTCGAAGGCGAAAGAGCTCACCCCCGGCGAGCTCCTCGAGCGTCTCGGGTTCTCAAGCGCGCAGCTCTCGACACCGGTGAAAGACCTCTCCGGCGGTCAGAAGCGGCGCCTGCAGCTGCTGCTGGTGCTGCTGGATCAGCCGAACGTGCTCATCCTCGACGAGCCCACCAACGACCTCGACACCGACATGCTCGCGGCCATGGAAGACCTGCTCGACTCGTGGTCGGGCACGCTCATCGTCGTCTCGCACGACCGCTACTTCCTCGAGCGCGTCACCGACCAGCAGTACGCGATCCTCGATGCGAGGCTTCGCCACCTCCCCGGCGGTGTCGACGAGTACCTGCGTCTGCGGGCGATCCAGGATGCCGAGCCCTCGCGGCCGACGGCGGGGGGCGCGACCGCGACCCCGGGCCTGCAGGGCGCCGAGCTGCGCGCCGCGCAGAAGGAGGCCTCGGCCACCGAGCGACGCATCGAGAAGCTGCAGCAGCAGATCGACCGGGCCAAGGCGGCGCTCGCCGATCACGATCAGGCCGACTACGAGGGACTCGGCGCCGAGATGCAGCGCATATCCGCCCTCGAGGCCGAGCGCGACGAACTCGAGATGACCTGGTTCGAGCTCATCGAGACCATCGGCTGAGCTCTCCTCGGGCACGCGCCGAGGAGCGGAGGAGGATCGCGGAGCGGAGGATGTTTCGCGCCTCGAGCGTCCTCCGCCGCCCGCATCTCCGACGTCAGATCAGCGCACCGCCACGAAGATGGGGTTCGTGTACAGCCAGGTGTCGAGCCAGGGGTTTCCCTGCCCGGCCGCGTGCGGCTGGGGTGCCCGCGGGTCGACCTCGGCCCCGCGGGGCCCGGTGCCGTGCACCTTGCCGTCGGAGCCGCGGACGCGCACGTAGCCGTCGACGTCGGCCGTTCCCACCGGGATCACTATCTGGAAGGGCGAGCCGCTGCGGTCGCTCACGTCGCGCAGCTCGACCACGCGGGTGCGAGGGGCGACCATCGCGTCACGGTCGGTCGCCGCGCCGGTGATCTCGCCGCGGATCACGTCGAGGTGGGCCAGACGGGGCAGGATGCCGGCGGAGTTTCGCTGCGTGGTCGGCTCGACGTCGACGACGATCTCGATCTTCGTTCCCGCGGGTACGCGCAGCGTTCCGCCGAGGGTGGCGGTGTTGGCGGCGTCGTCGACCGCGCGCAGGGTCACGGAGAGCCCGGCGACGAGGTGGCCGTGGTCGACCCACATGCGCCCCGCGCGCACGGCATCGAGAACGGCGGTGTGCGTCTTGTCGACGGCGCCGACGTGCGTCCGGCTGAACTCGCCCGGCCAGAGGTCGCTGCCGCCCTGAGGCGACGCGGTCGACACGGGGTCGGGGCGGCGGCCCGCGCGGTTGAAGTTCGCGAGGGTCGCTCCGTTGTCCCAGCCGGAGCCGGTGGGGAAGTCGCCCACGCGGGTGGTGTCGAAGTTCTTCAGGTGCAGGTCGCTGTTCGTGGTGATCCACCAGCGCCGGCCCTCGCTGAGCAGGGCGTCCCACATGCCGCCGACGACGGCGGTCATCCAGTCGAATCCGCCGTGCGCGCGGTACGCGGCGGCGGGGTACCCGGCGAAGGAGTAGTCGCTGCGCGCGTTCTCGTACTCGCCGCGTTGCGAGCGGTCGGTGGTGTTCGCGGCGAGGCCCGAGGCCTGGGCGCCCGGCGCGCCCTCGAAGCCGACGAACACGTCGGGGTCGGCGTCCTGCCAAGCGCGCAGTTCGCCGGGGGAGTCGATGCCGAGGCGGCTGGGGTGGTTGGCCAGGACGAGCACGTCGTCGACGACGCCCGCGGTGCGCTGCTGCCCCAGCCAGGCGATCCCGTCGACCGCGTGCTGCAGCCAGTCGGCGGCGTCGCTCGTGTTCGGTCGGGGCTTCTCCCACTGATTGAGCTTGCCGTCGTAGGTCAGCTCGAAGTGACGCAGCACCTCGGTCACGCGGGCGCCGGGGGCCACGAGCACCGTGCCGTGCTCGGCGGCGGGGATGTACCACTCGAGGCCCTGGAACACGAGCAGGTCGGGGCGCGCGGTCCGTGCCGCCTCGATCTCGCGGGCGGCGTTGAAGACACCGCCGACGTTGGCATGACCGACGTTGCTGTGTTCCGTGAAGGCGATGGCATCCACCCCGAAACGTTGGGCCTGGTCGAGGATCGTCGTCATGGCGTACTTCGCGTCGTGCGAGTACACCGAGTGCACGTGGTGGTCGAAGACCAGCCAGCGCAGGGCCTTCGGGTCGGTGACGGCGGCGGCGGTGGTGGTCGCGGCGGCCGCGGTCGACGCGACCGCGGGGCCGAACGACGACGCTGCGGATGCCGTGGTGACGGCGGCGGCCGCTGCGGCGAGGAAGGTGCGGCGAGAGAAGCCGGAAGGGATGTGAGTGGGCATCGGGCACTTTCGTGAGAGGGGTCGCCGGGAACGTAGGGATCGCGGGTGAATGGCGGGTGGCCGCCGGGTGATCTCGGCGTCGCCATTCGTTCACCCGACGGACCGGACGGTGGGGCACAGTCCCGTTCGTCCTCACCACCCGATCGAGAGCAGCCATGTCGTCCACCCCCGTGCCCACCCGCTTCCTTCCCCTCGCCGCCGCCGCGGTCCTCGTCGTCGGTCTCGCGCCGCTCGGCGCCCTGGCCGCCTCCGCGGCGAGCCCCCTCGTGCTGCGGGATGCCAGCGGTGCGGCCGTCTTCTCGGGCGACGCCGCCGCGTACCCGTCGTTCGCCACCGCGGACTTCGCCGACGGCTGCCCCGCCGGAACGCGCGATGGGGCTCGGCTGACGGTCACGGCGGGCGGCAGCAGCGTGGTGGTGTCGGCGACCGTGCCCGTGAGCGGGGGAGCTCCCGTCAGCGTCCCCATGGGCTCGTCGTTCCGCGCCGTGGTCCCCGCGGGAGCGACGGCAGCGACCCTCAGCCTCGAGTGCCTCGCGCTCTCGTCGGGCGTTCCCTCGTCGATCGTCTCGGTGGCCGGTCTGCCCGTGACCCTCTCCGCCTCGGCCTGGTCGGTCCCCGGCCAGCCGAGCCCCACCCCGACCGCGGTCCCGACGACACCGACGCCCTCGCCGAGCGCGACGGTGTCGGCTTCCCCCGACCCTGCGGCCTCCGCCTCGGCCGCTCCGGGCTCATCGACGTCGGCGACCCCCGCGCCCGTCGCCGCGGGCGGGTCGGACCTCGCCGTCACCGGGGCACAGGTCGCGGGCGTCGCCAGCCTCGGGGCTGCCCTCGCGGTCGCGGCGGGACTCGTCCTGCGCAGCCGCGTCCGGCGCCGGGCGGCTGCTCAGGACTGAGCTCGCCCGGGACCGGTCGTGGCGGGAGCGGCGACCCGGTCGGTCCCGGCGAGGGGGCGGGTGCCGTCAGTGGATGCCGTACTCGAGACCGACGATGCAGATGCCGAGGCAGGCGGTGGCGAACGCGCCGAACAGGCGCACGACGATCCGGGCCTTCCGCCGGGCGTAGGCGCCGTACCCCAGCAACGCGAGCACCGCGAAGGTCGCCCACATGCAGGCCTCGAAGGAGTCGTCGACCGACACGCCGGTGAGGCCCGCCCACACCAGCACGAGGATCGACGGCACCGAGGCGTAGAGCATGCCGGCACCGTGGCGCATGCCCTCGCGCGTGGCATGACGCAGGCCGTGATCGGCGTGCTCGGTGAGGGTGTGGGCGAACACGTGCGCGATGAAGAACACCACGAGCGACACCGATGCGCTGAGGAGGACCTCCCACACGGTTTCGGCGTGATCGTCGGCGATCGAGACGAAGGCCGCGAAGACGATCAGCCCGTAGATGGCCGCGGGGGAGCGGAAGCGCACGCTGAACCAGGCGCGCACGCGGGCCCAGCGAGAGGGCGACTCGACCGGAGCGTTCATGCGTCGAACCCCAGGCTCAACTTGCGCAGCAGGGTCGCGAGGCGCTCGCGGTCGCCGCGCGAGAGACCGTCGAGCAGCAGGGCCTCGGCGTCGACGAGGCGGGTGATCGCGGCATCCACCCGGACCCGTCCGTCGTCGGTCAGGGTCACCAGGATGCTCCGTCCGTCGCCGGGATCGGCCTCGCGGCGCACGAAACGGCGCGCGACCAGCCGGTCGATGCGGTTGGTCATGGTGCCGCTCGACACCAGCGTCTGCTGCAGAAGCTGCTTCGGGCTCAGCTGGTAGGGCTCGCCCGCGCGGCGGAGGGCCGAGAGCACGTCCCATTCCCACGACTCGATGTCGCTGCGGCGGAAGGCCTCTTTGCGGGCGATGTCGAGGTGCCGCGAGAGGCGGGCGACACGCGAGAGCACTTCGAGGGGAGAGAAATCGAGATCGGGGCGCTGGCGCATCCACGCATCGACGATGCGGTCGACTTCGTCGCTGTCCCGGGTCACGGTCTCATTATGTCGAGTGCCGGCCGATCGTCGGCGCGCGCCGCGGGCGGAACGCGCGGCGCTCGGGTCTGGCAGACTTGACCGGTGCCCGCGGGCACGGTCCGCCGTGGTGTAACGGCAGCACGACAGCCTTTGGAGCTGTTAGGTCTAGGTTCGAATCCTGGCGGCGGAGCATGACATCACCGACCGAGTTGGCCGTCGTCGTCCTCGCTGCGGGTCAGGGAACGCGCATGCGCTCCCGCACCCCCAAGGTGCTCCACCCGGTCGGCGGTCGTCCGCTGGTCGGTCACGTGCTCGACACCGCGGCATCCCTCGACCCGGCCCGCATCGTCGTGGTCGTGCGCCACGAGCGCGAGCTCGTCGCCGAGACGGTGGCCGAGCTCGCGCCCGGAGTCGTCATCGTCGACCAGGACGAGGTGCCCGGCACCGGCCGCGCCGTCGAGGTCGCCCTCGACGCCCTCGACGACTTCGACGGCGATGTCCTGGTGCTCAGCGCCGACGTGCCGCTGCTCGAGACCGGAACGCTCACCGAGTTGCTCGCGACGCACCGCACGGGCGGTACCGCCGTCACCCTGCTCAGCGCCCGCGTCGATCAGCCCTTCGGCTACGGACGCATCCTCCGCGACGACACCGACGGCGTGCGCCGCATCGTCGAGCAGAAGGATGCCACGGCCGACGAAGCCGCGGTCACCGAGATCAACGTCGGGGTCTACGTCTTCCGCGCAGCGCCGTTGCGTGCCCAGCTCGCGCAGGTCGGGACGGCCAACGCCCAGGGCGAGAAGTACCTCACCGACGTGGTCGGTCTGCTGCGCGACGCACAGCTGGGCGTCGCGGCATCCGTCACCTCCGACGCCTCGGCCGCGCTCGGCGTGAACGATCGCGTACAGCTGTCCGAGGCCGGGCGCACGCTGAACGCGCGCACGGTGCGCCGTTGGCAGCTCGAGGGCGTCACCGTCGTCGACCCCGCCACCACCTGGATCGACGTCACCGCGACCCTCGCCCCCGACGTCACGATCCTCCCGAACACGCACGTGCGCGGAGCGACCGTCATCTCCTCGGGCGCCACGATCGGCCCCGACACGAGCCTCGTCGACTGCGAGGTGGGCGAGAACGCCACGATCACGCGCACCGACGGGACGCTCGCGGTCGTCGAGGCGGGCGCCACCGTCGGCCCGTTCGCCTACCTCCGCGCGAACGCGCGGGTGGGTGCGAACGGCAAGGTCGGCACCTTCGTCGAGGTCAAGAACTCCTCGATCGGCGAGGGCAGCAAGGTGCCGCACCTGTCGTACATCGGCGACACCGACATCGGCCGCGGGGTCAACCTCGGGGCCGGCGCGATCACCGCCAACTACGACGACATCGCCAAGCACCGCACGGTGATCGGCGACGAGGTGCACAGCGGATCGCACAACGTCTTCGTCGCGCCGGTTACGATTGGAGCGGGCGCCAAGACGGGCGCCGGAGCGGTGATCCGCAAGGATGTCCCGGCCGGTGCGCTGGCGCTCAGCGTGGCACCCCAGCGCAACGTCGAGGGGTGGGTCGAGAAGAACCGACCGGGCACCAGGGCGGCCGACGTGGCCGCGCGGGCTCGGGCTGAACAGGAAGCGGCCGATGGCTCGTAAGAAGAATCGTGTAGACCTCGACCGCGACAACGGCATCGCCCCCGGGCTCGTCGCCAAGACCAAGAAGCGGCTCGTCGTCGCCTCCGGTCGCTCGCACCCCGAGCTCGCGAAGCAGGTCGCCGAGCACCTCGGCACCGAGCTCGCCCCCACCGAGCACCGCACCTTCGCCTCGGGCGAGATCTACACCCGCTTCGAGGTGTCGATCCGCGGCTGCGACGTCTTCGTGGTGCAGTCCTTCGGCCCCCCGGTCAACGAGTGGCTCATGGAGCTGCTCATCATGCTCGACGCGCTCAAGCGCGCGTCGGCCAAGCGCATCACCGTCGTCGCGCCGTACTTCCCGTACTCGCGTCAGGACAAGAAGGGTCGCGGTCGCGAGCCGATCAGCGCCCGCCTCGTCGCCGACCTGCTCAAGACCGCCGGTGCCGACCGCATCATGAGCGTCGATCTGCACGCCGCGCAGATCCAGGGCTTCTTCGACGGCCCCGTCGACCACCTCTTCGCCAAGCCCGTCCTTCTCGAGCACTTCGAGCAGGGTCTCTCCGACGAGGACCGTGAGACGCTCACCGTCGTCTCTCCCGACATGGGTCGCGTGCGCGTCGCCGACACCTGGTCCGACAGCCTGGGTGCCCCGCTGGCGATCATCCACAAGCGACGCGACCCGAAGGTCGCCAACCAGGTCTCGGTGCACGAGATCGTCGGCGACGTGCAGGGCCGTACGTGCCTCCTCGTCGACGACATGATCGACACCGGCGGCACGATCCAGAAGGCCGCGCAGGCCCTCAAAGCCAGCGGTGCCCGCAAGGTCATCGTCGCCGCGACGCACGCGATCTTCAGCGACCCGGCGACCGAGCGCCTGCAGGACGCGGCGATCGACCAGGTCGTCGTCACCGACACCGTCCCGATCGCGGCCGACCGCCGGTTCGACCGTCTCACCGTGCTGCCGATCGCGCCGCTGCTGGCCCGCGCGATCCACGAGGTGTTCGAGGACGGCTCCGTCACGAGCATGTTCGGCGGAGACGCCTGAGCGATCCCCGCTTCTCGACTCAGCCATCTCCTCTCGGGGAGGTGGCTGAGTCGTTTCCCGGCCGCGCCGTCCTCCGGGGTCGTACCGAACACGCCGGTTCCGGATGCCGTGGGTACGGCGTGTCGTCGACGAGCTCCGCCTGAGGGTCCGGGCGGCCACCTCGCCCGGACCGCCCGCCGCACATAGCTCGCACAAATGAATGAACCGGGGAGCGGCCAAGGTCGTGTCCCTACCGTGAGCACGTACGCGCCGCGAGGCACGACCGAAGGAGGACCCTCATGATCCGCACCACAGCCGTACCCCGTCCCGTCCGCATCGGCACCGCTCTGCTGGGTGTCGCCGGTATCGCCACCCTCGCCGGATGCGCCGGCGGCACCACCACCGGCGACGCTGCCCCCGCCGACACCGCGGCCCCCGCCGCGAGCTCGGCGCCCACCAGCACCTCGGGTGCCGCCGCCGGTTCGACCGGTACGGGCTCGTACAAGGACGGCGAGTACGAGGCCACCGGCCAGTACGCCACCCCCGAGAGCGTCGAGACCATCGACGTCACCCTCACGATCGCCGGCGACACGGTCACCGCGGTCGAGGTGACGGGCGACCCGCAGGCCGCGGAGTCCAAGCGCTATCAGAGCGAGTTCATCGGCGGCATCCAGAGCGAGGTCGTGGGCAAGAAGCTCGACGAGATCTCGGTCAGCAAGGTCGCGGGCTCCTCGCTCACCAGCGGCGGCTTCAACAAGGCCGTCGACACCATCAAGTCCGAGGCCGCGGCCTGACGGCCATGAGCACTCCGATTGCGACGGGTTCGACGTGGACCTTCGACGCGATCGGCACGTCGTGGGCGATCGAGACGGCGCACCCGCTGCCCTCGGTCGCCCGCGACGCGGTGTCGGCCGTCATCGAGCGCTTCGACCGGGAGTGGTCGCGGTTCCGTGACGATTCGCTCGTGTCGTCGCTCGCCGAGGGGCGCACGGCATCCGTCCCCGCGCCGGATGACGCGGATGCCATGTTCTCGCTCTACCGCGAGCTCGACGCGGCGACGTCCGGAGCGGTCAACCCGCTGGTCGGCGACGCGCTGGCCCGTCTCGGCTACGACGCGCGGCTGACCCTCGCGCCGTGGGGAGACCCGCACCCCGCGCCGTCGTGGCGAGACGTCCTCGCCTGGGACGCCGATCGCGTGAGCGTGGCGACGCCGGCGATCATCGACGTCGGCGCGCTCGGCAAGGGGCGACTGGTCGACCTCGTGCTCGACACGCTGCGCCCCCTCGTCGGCGGCGACCTCGTCGTCGACGCCTCCGGAGACCTGGCCGTCCGGGGGACCCCGGTTCGCATCGGTCTCGAGCACCCCTTCGACGACACGCGCGCGATCGGCGTCGTCACCGTGGCAGACGGGGCCCTCTGCGCCTCGGCCATCAACCGCCGGGCGTGGGGAGAGGGGCTGCACCACGTGCTCGATGCCCGCACCGGCGCTCCCGTCCGCGCGTACGCGGCCACCTGGGCTCTCGCCGACACCGCCATGCGCGCCGACGCTCTCGCCACCGCGTTGTTCTTCGACGGCGGTCCGGAGCTTGCGGCATCCTGGAACGCGCACTGGGTGCGCATGCGCACCGACGGACGCGTCGAGTGGTCGCCCGGCTTCGCGGGCGAGATCTTCTCCTGACCCCCATTCCGCCGAAGGGTTTCCTCTCATGAGCACCACGCTCACCGCCGGTTCCGCCCGGGTCCTCGGTCTCATCGGGCGCGTCTCGATGTACCGGCTCGTCCTGGCGTCGCTCGGCCTCCTCGCCGTCATCTCGCTCGTCCTGTCGTTCGCCGGGCTCGTCGTGCCCCAGCCGCTGGCGATCGTCGCGAGCGCCGTCGTGCTCGCCGCCGCCTGCGCCGTCACCGATCTCGTGGCGCAGAGTGTGCTCCGGATGCCGCGACGCCTGGAGTCCTCGCTCATCACGGCCGCGATCCTGCTGTTCGTCCTGCGTCCCACCGTGGAACCGGTGGGCCTGGCCGGTCTCGCTCTGGCCGGGGTCGTGGCATCCGCGTCGAAGTACCTGCTCGTGTGGCGTGGTCGGCACGTCTTCAACCCCGCGGCGACCGGCGCGACGGTGCTGACGATCGTGAGCATCTGGGCGCCCGACCTGGGGTCGTCGGCGTGGTGGGTCGGCTCTCCGTGGCTCGCCGCCCCGGTCCTGGTGCTCGGCGTCCTGCTGCTGCTGCGCACCGACAAGCTGCCGATCGTGGTGGTCTTCTGGGTCGTCGCGATGGCCGTTGCCTTCCTCCGCACGAGCGTGCAGTTCCAGGCCGCGGGCTTCCCGGTCGACGTGCCGAGCGTGCTGCTGCAGGTGGCGTTCTCGTCGCCGTTCCTGTTCCTCGGTGCCTTCATGCTGTCGGAGCCGCTGACCCTTCCTCCGCGGCGCGCCCAGCAGTACCTGGTCGCGATCCTCGTCGGTGTCCTCGCCGGCTGGCCGTTGCCGGTGGGCGAGATCACCCTCGGACAGGAGCGCGCCCTGCTCGTCGGCAACCTGCTCGCGTTCCTGTTCTGCCTGCGCGCGGCCGTCCGTCTGCGGGTCGAACGCCGGCGCGAGGTGACGCCCACGGTGCGGGAGCTGTCTTTCCACGCCGCCCGCCCCTTCTCCTTCCACCCGGGGCAGTACCTCGAACTCGACGTGCCGCACCGCCGCCCCGATGCCCGCGGTACGCGCCGCGAGTTCTCGATCGTCTCGGCTCCCGAGGATCTGCCCGAGGTGCGCATCGCGTTCAAGGACGGCTCTCAGTCGTCGTACAAGCGGGCGCTCGCGGCTGTCGAGCCCGGGTCCACCCTGGCGGTCACCGGTGTCTGGGGCGACTTCGTCCTTCCGTCGCGGCCGACCTCGCCCGTGCTGCTGGTCGCTGCCGGCATCGGGGTCACGCCGTTCGTCTCGCAGCTGCGCCACCTCGCCGCCACCGGGCAGGACCGCGACGTCGTTCTCGTCTACGTGGTGTCCGAGGCCGCAGAGCTCGCCTTCCGAGACGAGATCGCCGAGACCGGCATCCCGGTCGTGGTGTTCTCGCGCGACGAGCCGCGCGATCTGCCCGCCGGCTGGATGTGGGCGGGACCGGATCGCGTGGACGCCGAGGGGCTCCTCCGTACCGTTCCCGATATCGCACGACGCGTCGCGTACGTTTCGGGTCCGCCGCGGCTCATCTCGGCGCTCGCCCCGGCGCTCGCGAAGGCGAAGTCGCTGACGACGGACGCGTTCGCCGGGTACTGACTCGAGGGTGGCGGCGGGGAGCCCGACCCGGAAGGGTGGGGGAATGTCGTTCTCTTCCGTCCCCGTCGACCCGTCCGGCGACCGCGCGCTCGCGGCATCCGTCCGTCCGCTCCGGGGATGAAGCGCGCGCGGGTGGCCCTCGCCCTCCTCCTCGCCGCAACGCTCGCTGTCAGCGGCTGCTCGGCCGACGGCGGCGACAACGGGGTCTCGGCCTACGTAGACGCGGCCATCGCCGAGATGCGAGACGGGATCCACGCCGACACGGACGAGTTCCGGGATGCCGTGGCTCGGGCGGAGCCCGAGCTGAAGGAGAAGGCGACGATCTCGGAGACCTACCGGGGCCTCGGCGAACTGGTGGCGGTGGCGGGCGGGGTGCATTCGTGGTTGCAGACGCCCGCGGATGTCTCCTCCGTCGCCGGGCAGAATGCGCCGGGGGCGTCTTTTCCCGTCCCGACGGTGTCCACGCGCGACGGTGTCAGCGTGCTGATGCTGCCCGGGTTCCAGGGCGAGGAGTCCGCGGCGGTGGAGCGCTATCGATCCGCGGGTCTCGAAGCGATGCGTGCCGCGGATGCCTCGACGGACTGCGGCTGGATCATCGACCTGCGCACGAACGGCGGTGGCAACGCCTGGGCCATGCTCACGGTGGTCGCGCCGCTGCTCGATGACGGGGAGCTCGTCGGGCTGAGGCGCGACGACACGGTGCACTGGGCGAGGGTGGCGGACGGCGGTGTCGTCTCGACGCCCGGGGGAGACGACACGGCGTCTCCCGGAGGGTTCGCGATCGACGCTCCGGTGGCTCTGCTCACGTCGGGGATGACCGGCAGCGCGGCCGAGATCGTGGCGATCGCGTTCGCCGGGCAGACCGGCGCCGTGCGGGTCGGCACACCGACCGCGGGCCTGACGACCGGCAATGAGGTGCGGGATCTCAGTGACGGTGCCCGCCTCGTCCTCACCACGACCTACGATGTCGACCGCACCGGCCGCGTCTACGATGGCCCCCTCACCCCCGACATCGAGGTCGCGCCCGGCCCCGATCTCGAGGCCGCGCGGACGGCGGTCAGGTCGCGCTGCGCCTGACCGCCGGCATCCCGAATCTCAGACCGGATCCGCGGGCTTCGCCGGGAGCCGCACTTCGAACGTCGTGTCGCCGGGGGTGCTCTTCACGCTGATCGTGCCGCGGTGGGCGTCGACGATCGCGCGGGCGATCGAGAGACCGAGGCCGGTGCCGCCGGTCTTGCGGTCGCGCGAGCGGTCGGCCCGGGCGAACCTCTCGAACAGTTGAGAGGCGACCGAGGGATCGATACCGGGACCGTTGTCGTGCACGCGCAGCACCGCCTCGGCGCCCTCGTGGGCCACCGACACGTTCACTTCGCTGCCGGCGGGCGTGTGCGTGCGGGCGTTGGCGAGCAGGTTCGCCACCACCTGGTGCAGGCGCGAGGCGTCTCCGGCGAGTTCGACGGGGGTGTCGGGGACGTCGATCGTCCAGACGTGGTCGGGGCCGGCCGGCCGGGCATCGCCCACGGCCTCGACGGCGAGGCGCGTGAGATCGACCGAGCCGTAGACGAGCTCCTGGCCCTCGTCCAGGCGCGCGAGGAGCAGCAGGTCTTCGACGAGGGTGGTCATGCGCAACGACTGCGCCTGGATGCGTTCGAGCGACTGCTCGGTGGTCTCGACGGCCAGGGCGATGCGCTGGCGACTCTCGTCGTCCTGCGCCTGACGCATGGCGCGCAGCGACAGTTCCGAGAAGCCGCGGATGGATGCCAAGGGCGTCCGCAGCTCGTGACTGGCGTCGGCGACGAACCGGCGCATGAGCTCCTCGTTGCGTTGACGCGCGCTGAGCGAGGCGTCGACGCGGTCGAGCAGGGTGTTGAGGGCCGTGCCCACCTGACCGATCTCGGTGTGGTCGTCGACCTGCTCGGCGGGCACGCGCTCGGTGATCGAGACGTCGCCCTGGTCCATGCGCAGCGAGGCGACGCGCGTGGCGGTCTCGGCGACCGCGCGCAGGGGCCGCAACCCCAGGCGGATGACGATCGCGATGATGACGGCGAGCAGCAGCAGGCCACCGGTGGTGACGAGCGCGACGGTGGTGAGGATCGCGCCGATCGTGCTGGTGACGCTCGACAGGGGGAGCCCGACGAGGAAGATGCTGTCGCTCCCGGGCGTCTGGAACGTGCGGACCCGGTATTCGCCGAGGTTGGGCAGGTCGACCGTCTGGGCGTCCGCTTCGGACGCCGCCTGCAGGCTGTCGGCGATCCGGCCCAGGTCGTCGGACGTGAGCGCGCGCACGCCATCGTCGCCCACGACGGCGCCGCTGATCCCGGTGCCGCGCGAGTTCATGACGAGGAGCGTGCCGGAGTCGAAGAACCCCGACTCCAACACCTGCTCCGCCGAGCCCTGGAACGCCGCTCGGGGCTGGATCGACGCGGCCGCCTCGTCGACCTGGGCGCCGAGGTTGACGTAGAGCACCTGGCTGAGGATCGCGCTGGTCGAGATGCCGATCATCACGAGGATGAACGCCACCATGCCGATCACGGCTGTCATCAGGCGCGCTTGCAGTGTCCAGGGGTGACGAAGCCTCTCCCGCAGCGACTCACGCTGGCGTCTCGGCTCCGCTCCGCGGGCGTCCTCGTCCGCGGGGGTGTCGGTCTCCCACACCGAGGACGGGGGAGCGGGGGGAGCCGGTCGGGGCGGAATACTCACTGAGGGGCTTTGATCATGTACCCGACACCGCGCACGGTGTGGATGAGCGGGTCGTTTCCGGCGTCGATCTTCTTGCGCAGGTACGAGATGTACAGCTCGACGACGCTGGAGCGGCCGCCGAAGTCGTAGTTCCAGACGCGGTCGAGGATCTGCGCCTTCGACACCACGCGACGCTGGTTGCGCATCAGGAAGCGCAGGAGCTCGAATTCGGTCGCCGTCAGCTCGATCTCTTTGCCCCCGCGGATGACCTCGTGGCTGTCTTCGTTCAGCGAGAGGTCGCCGACGCGGAGGATCGGCTCGGAGTCCCGAGTGAGGGCGGTGCCGGCGCGGCGCATGAGCCCCCGCAGGCGCGCGACGACCTCTTCGAGGCTGAACGGCTTGGTGACGTAGTCGTCGCCGCCGGCGGTCAGACCCGCGACGCGGTCGGCCACGGCGTCCTTCGCCGTCAGGAACAGCACCGGCACGTCGTTGCCCGAGTGGCGCAGGCGCTGCAGCACCGCCATGCCGTCGAGGTCGGGCATCATGATGTCGAGCACCATGGCATCCGGCTCGAAGTCGCGCGCGGACTGCAGGGCGTCGAAGCCCGATCCGGCGGTCTTGACGTCCCAGCCCTCCATGCGCAGCGCCATCGACAGCAGGTCGGTGAGCATCTGCTCGTCGTCGACGACGAGGACGCGGAGGGCGCTCCCGTCGGGGCGGGTGAAGGTGGGGGCGGCGGCGGTCGCGGTCATGGAACTCATTGTGCTCTCGTATCTATGAGCTTTCTATGGCGAGGCTTATGGGAATCCTGAGAACGTGCCAGCAGCGCGGCGAGACCGACCCCGATCGCTGCGCTCACCGTGTGGACGACGGCGTCGCGCACATCGGCCCGACGGCGCAGACGCACGAAGCGGCGGCGAGCCAGGCCCGCCGCCGCTTCGTCATCGGGGTCGTCAGTGCGTGTCCTCGGCCTCGATCTCGGTGCGGTCGCCCGACCAGAGGGTGTGGAACGTGCCCTCCTTGTCGATGCGACGGTAGGTGTGCGCACCGAAGAAGTCGCGCTGGCCCTGGATGAGGGCCGCGGGCAGGCGCTCGGCGCGCAGCCCGTCGTAGTACGCCAGCGACGAGCTGAAGGCGGGGGCGGGGATGCCGCTCGCCGCCGACAGCGAGACGATGTGGCGCCACGCGTCCTGGGCGCGTCCGAGCGCCTCGACGAAGTACGGTGCGGTCAGGAGCACCGGGAGGGTGGCCTCGGCGTCGTACGCCTCGGCGATGCGGTTGAGGAACTGGGCGCGGATGATGCAGCCGCCGCGCCAGATCTTCGACACCGCTCCGAGGTCGATGCTCCAGTCGTACTGGGCCGCACCCGCCCGGATCTCGTCGAAGCCCTGCGAGTAGGCGACGATCTTCGAGGCGTACAGCGCGAGACGCACCTGCTCGATGAACGCGTCGGCGTCTTCGCCCGAGAGCAGGTCCGTTCCCGAGGGGCCGGGGAGCTCGCGCGAGACCTCGCGCTGCTCGGGGTGGCTCGACAGCGACCGCGCGAAGGTGGCCTCGGCGATGCCCGAGACGGGGACGCCCAGGTCGAGGGCCGTCTGCACGGTCCACGCGCCGGTGCCCTTCGCACCGGCCTGGTCGAGGATGACGTCGACGAGGGGCTTGCCCGTGTCGGCGTCGGTCTGGCGCAGGACCTCGGCGGTGATCTCGATGAGGTACGACTCCAGCTCACCGCGGTTCCACTCGGCGAACACGTCGGCGATCTCGGCCGGGGTCTTGCCGGTGGCGCGGCGGATGAGGTCGTACGCCTCGGCGATGAGCTGCATGTCGGCGTATTCGATGCCGTTGTGCACCATCTTGACGAAGTGACCGGCGCCGTCGTGTCCGACGTGCGTCACGCAGGGCTCGCCCTCGGCGACCGCGGCGATGGACTTGAGGATCGGGCCGAGCGTGGCCCAGGCCTCGTCGGAGCCGCCGGGCATGATCGAGGGCCCGCGCAGGGCTCCTTCTTCGCCACCCGAGACGCCCATGCCGACGAAGTTGATGCCGGTGTCGCGCACGGCCTTCTCGCGGCGGATGGTGTCGGTGAAGAGGGCGTTGCCGCCGTCGACGATGATGTCGCCGGGTTCGAAGACCTTCACCAACTCGTCGATGACGAAGTCGGTGGGTCGACCCGCCTTGACCATGATGATCGCGGTGCGCGGCTTCGACAGCGATGCGGCGAAGTCCTCGTACGAGAACGACGCGACGAAGTTCGCCTCGGGGTGCTGCTCGAGCACGTGCTCGGTCTTGTCCGCGCTGCGGTTGAAGATCGCGACGGTGTTGCCCTCGCGGCTGGCGAGGTTGCGGGCGAGGTTCGAGCCCATCACGGCGAGACCCACGACGCCGATGTTGGCGCGGCCTTCGCCCTCGCCCTCGGGGGCCGAGTCGGCCTCGGCGGTGGGGCGCTCGACCTCTTCGATGCCCGGTGCACCCTCGTGCACCTGGGCTGCCCGGTGAGGCGCCTGGTCCTGGTCGGTCGAAGGTCCGGTCGGGGAGGGGGTGGACGTCATTCGTTGCTCCGTCGTCAGTGCGAAAAGGGGGTTGCGGGCGCACGTGGGGTTGCCGATGCCACTGTATCGGCTGAACCCACGCGTGTTTCAGGAGGCGTCGGCGGTGAGCTGCAGGCGGTCGACGACCTCCTGCACCTGCTGCTGCGGCGTCAGGTCGAGGTCGATGCGGATCGCCTGCTCGTCGGCATCCGGAATCTCCAGGGTGTCGAACTGCGAGGTAAGCAGCGACGGCGGCATGTAGTGCCCCTGGCGGCGCAGGAGCCGCTCCAGCACGATGGCCGGGTCGCCCATGAGCAGCACGAAGGTCACGTCGTCGCGACGCAGCACGTCGCGGTAGCTGCGTTTCAGCGCCGAGCACGTGATGACGCCGGGGCGACCGGCGGCGATCCGCCCGTCGATCCAGTCGGCGACCCGATCGAGCCAGGGCCACCGGTCGTCGTCGTTCAGGGCATGTCCGGATGCCATCTTGGCGACGTTCTCAGCGGGGTGGAGGTCGTCGCCCTCCTGGAAGTCCCAGCCGAGGCGCCCGGCGAGCATGCCCGCGACGGTCGACTTGCCGGTACCGGCGGGTCCCATGAACACGAGGACGAGAGGAGTGGATGCCATGTCAGTGCTCTTTCCTTCGATCAGACGAACGCGCTGATGGCGAGGACGCCGGCGAGGCCCGTGACCGAGATCACGCACTCCAGCACCGACCATGTTTTCAGCGTTTGCGGGATGTTGAGGCCGAAGTACTCCTTGATGAGCCAGAAGCCGGCGTCGTTGACGTGGCTCAGGAACACCGAGCCCGCGCCGATCGCGAGCACGAGCAGCGCCGTCATGGGGGCGTCGAGCGTCTCGGTGAGCGGCTGGAGGATGCCGGCGGCGGTGATCGTGGCGACGGTGGCCGAGCCCGTGGCGACGCGGATGACCACGGCGACGAGCCACGCGAGCAGGAGCACCGACACGCTGGAACCGGCGACGAAGTCGGCGATGACCTTGCCGATGCCGGTGTCGACGAGCACCTGCTTGAAGCCGCCGCCGGCACCGACGATGAGCAGGATGCCGGCGATCGGGCCGAGCGAGGAGCCGACGACGCTCGTCAGCTTGGCGCGGTCGAAGCCGGCCCCTCGACCGAGCACGACGAAGCCGACGAGGACCGCGAGCAGCAGGGCGATGATCGGCAGGCCGAGGAAGTCGATGACCACCTTCCACGCGTCGGTGGAGCCCGGCGCGACGATGTCGGCCACGGCTTTGAGGAGCATGAGGAACACCGGCAGCAGGATGCTCCCGAGCGTGGCGGCGAACGAGGGGCGCCGCGCGGGCTCCTCGCCCTTCTCCTCGGCCGAGAGGAACAGCTCGGGCACCGGCACGGGAGCCCAGCGGGCGGCGAGGGTCGAGAAGAGGGGACCGGCGACGATCACGGCGGGGATTGCCACGATCACCCCGAAGGCGAGCGTGAGGCCGAGGTTCGCGCCGAGGGCGTCGATCGCCGCGAGGGGGCCGGGGTGCGGCGGGACCAGGCCGTGCATCGCCGACAGGCCCGCGAGAGTGGGGATCGCGATCTTCATCAGCGCGACGCCCGAGCGGCGGGCCACGAGGATGATGACCGGGACCAGCAGGACGAGGCCGACCTCGAAGAACATCGGCAGGCCGATGATCGCGCCGATGAGCCCCATGACCCACGGGAGTGATCGTGGTGTGGCGCGGGCGACGAGGGTGTCCACGATGCGGTCGGCGCCGCCCGAGTCGGCGAGGAGCTTGCCGTAGATCGCGCCGAGGGCGATGAGGATGCCGACGCCGCCCATCGTCGAGCCGAAGCCGCCGGTGAAGCTCGTCACCGCGGTGGCGATGGGCATGCCGGCGATGACGCCCGTCGTGAAGCCGCCGATGGTCAGGGCGAGGAAGGGGTGCAGTTTGCCCCACGTGATGAGCACCACGATGAGGGCGATGCCGATCAGGGCGGCGGTGATCAACTGTCCGGCGGGGGCAGTGGATGCGGGCTCCGCGGCGGCGAGCACCGTGGCGGGGTGGGGGGAGAGGGCCATGAGCGTCCTTGTTCCGGCGAACGGCAGCGATGCCGTGGGTTATTTGTCGTACATAAAACCACAGGATGCCGATTTCTGCACGACGAAAGCGTTCGTCTGCCCGCATTGCGTCTGTCATCATCGAGAAATGACGTTGGACCGTCCCACCGTGGCGACGCTGCACGACGCCCTCGTCGACCGCCTGGGGTCGGCGATCGTCGACGGCGAGCTGGCCGTCGGCTCACGCCTGATCACGGCGGAGCTCTCGCCCGGGTCGTCGCGCGGAGCGAGCCGCGAGGCCGTGCGGGTACTGCAGTCGCTCGGGCTCGTGCGGGTGCGTCGAAAGACGGGTGTCGAGGTGCTTCCGTCGACGGAGTGGAACGTCTACGCCCCCGAGATCATCGCCTGGCGCCTCGCCGGCCCCGGCCGTCGCGCGCAGCTCCGTGAGCTCAGCGAGCTCCGCGGTGCGATCGAACCGCTCGCCGCGCGTGCCGCGGCGAGCCACGCCACCGATGCGCAGCGCCAGGCGCTCGTGGCGTCGGTGATGGAGATGGCGCGCACCGAACGCGACGCCGACGGCGCCGAGTACCTCGCGGCCGACGTTCGGTTCCATCGCACCGTGCTCGCGGCATCCGGCAACACGATGTTCGCGGCCCTGGGTGCCGTCGTCGAGTCGGTGCTGGTGGGGCGCACCCTGCACGAGCTCATGCCGCACGACGCCAACCCGCACGCCGTGCGCTGGCACCAGGACGTGGCGTTCGCCGTCACGGCCGGCCGTGCCGACGAAGCCGGGCAGGCGATGCACCTCATCGTCCGCGAGGCGGGGGATGCGATGGCCTCCACGTTCATGGCGGAGTGAGGTCGCGGTGGGTCGGTAGCCCACCGGGGCCCGTCGCTCGCGGGCGGTTCGTTACCCGCGGCGGGCGTGCACTCGCCGGGGTCGGTCCGTGTGGGCGGGGGTGTCGCTGCGCTCGGCAGTGAAGCGCCGGGTCACCGCGATGTCGCGGCCGCCTAGTCCGCGCTCGACGATCTCGTCGAAGGCGGCCCGTAAGGCCGGCAGCAGTGCGGGGCGCGTGTCGGTGGACGCGGCGATGTCGGCCGCGAAGCGCAGATCTTTCACCATGTACTCCGCGATGCCGCTGGGGGAGTCGTCGCCCGTGACGAGGCGCTCGCGGCGGCTCTCGAGCAGGCGCGAACCGGCGTACCCGCCGCCCAGGAGGTCCCACAGGGTAGCGGGGTCGACGCCGGAACGGGCCGCGAGCTCGGTCGCCTCCCCGAGCGCGAGGATCGTCGAGGCGACGACGAGCTGGTTGCAGGCCTTCGCCACCTGACCGGCACCGAGGGGGCCGAGTCGTACGGGTGTTCCGCACGGGGCGAGCAGCGCAGCTACCCGGTCCGTGTCGGCGGGGGAGCCGCCGAGCATAATCGACAGTGTCCCGGCTCTCGCGCCGTCCTCACCCCCGGAGACGGGGCAGTCGACGACCCGGATGCCATCGGGGAGACGCTCGGCGAGTTCCCGCACGCCGACGGGTGACGAGGTCGAGCCGATCAGGAGGAGAAATTCGCGGTCGCCGATGCCCGCCAGCAGTCCGTCGGGCCCGTCGAGGTGCTCCTCGAGCTGCGGCAGGTCGGGAAGCATGACGAGCACGGCGTCGGTGTGCGCGGCGAGGTCGCGGGCCGTCTCGGCCCACTGCGCGCCGGCCTCGACGAGCGCCGGGCGTGGCCGACGCGCGTGGACGGTCAGGGAACCGTGCGCGGCGAGCAGATGGTGCGCCATCGGTGCCCCCATGGCCCCGAGGCCCCAGACCCCGAGTCGAGCGGGGGCGGGTGCGGTCTCGTCGTCGAGAGGTGTCATGGACGGCATCCTAATGACTGGACAACAGGTTGAACAGGGTTCACTATGGTGAACATATACCGAGGTGTCGAGCGGTTCGCGGTGCCCGCGATCGCGGCGAGGGGATGGACGAAGATGTCGACGCACAAAAGCCTACGCGCGGTGGTGGCCGTTCCTCTGGCGGAGGAGCACTGCCGCCTCATCGAACGGCTGGAGCCGCGGCTCGAGCTGGTGCGCGACTCCGCTCTCACGCGCCCCATGCGCGGCCCCGCCGACTGGTCGGGCGATCCCGCGCACGTGCGCACCGATGCCGAGCAGCGCGCCTTCGAGGAGATGGTCGATTCGGCCGAGGCGTTGTTCGGCATCCCCGACGTCGAGCCTGCTGCGCTCGCGCGTACGGTCGCCGCCAACCCGGGGCTCCGATGGGTCATGACGACGGCCGCCGGCGGCGGCGGGCAGGTGAAGGCGGCGGCGCTCGATGACGCGGCCCTCGAGCGCATCGTGTTCACGACGAGCGCGGGCGTGCACGGCGGGCCGCTCGCGGAGTTCGCGGTGTTCGGAGTGCTCGCGGGGGCCAAGGGCCTGCCGCGCCTTCGGGCGGACCAGGATGGCCGGGCGTGGCCCGATCGCTGGGAGATGCGCCAGATCGACGAGATGACCGTGCTCGTCGTGGGGCTCGGCGGCATCGGCGCCGAATGCGCTCGCCGCTTCCACGCCCTCGGTGCGGAGGTCTGGGGCACGACCCGCTCGGGTGCGCCCGTGGAGGGGGTCGACCGCCTCGTGCCGCTCGACGATCTCGTCGAGGCCGTCGGGAAGGTGGATGCCATCGTCGTGACGCTCCCCGGCACCGACCAGACGCACCACCTCATCGGCGCCGACGTGTTCGCGGCGGTGCGACCGGGCGTCGTGCTGGCCAGCGTGGGGCGCGGGAGCGTCATCGACGAGGACGCCCTGCTCTCGGCCCTCGACGATGGCCGGGTCGGCTTCGCGGCGCTCGATGTGTTCGAGGCCGAGCCGCTGCCCGTCGACTCGCCGCTGTGGGGGCACCCGCGTGTGCTCGTGAGCCCGCACACGGCCGCCTTGAGCAGCAAGGAGGAGGAGCGGATCGCCCGGCGCTTCGCTGAGAACGCCACGCGCCTGATCGATGGCCAGCCGTTGCGCGCGGTTGTCGATACGGTCGAGTTCTACTGATCTCGACCATCGAGGGGGAGCCGGCATGACCGACGACGACGACGGCCGGCTCGCACGGGATCCCGCCCCGGCGGTGGGGCGCAGCATCCGCTTGCTCGGGCTTCTCGCCGAGGCCGAGCGTGCGCTGACCCTGACCGAGCTGGCATCCGGGCTGGGGCTCGCGAAGTCGTCCACCGCGAACCTGTGCCTCTCGCTCGAGGCGGAGCGCATGATCGAGCGCGTCCCGCTCGGCTATCGCCTCGGCATCCGCACCGCCGAGCTCGGCGGCGCCTTCGCCGCGCAGTTCAACCAGGTGCGCGAGTTCTACGCCGTCTGCGAGTCGTCGCCCGTGCTGGCGCGCGAGCTCGTGCAGGTGGCGGTGCTCGACGACGCCGACTCGCTCTACCTCGCCCGCTACGAGGGCTCCCGCTCGGTGCGACTGGGGACGCCCCTCGGCTCCCGGCTTCCGGCCGCGCTGTCGGCGACGGGCCGTGCGCTGCTCATGACGCGCGACGACGCGACCGTGCGAGATCTGCTCGCGCGGCAGGGTCCGCTGCCCGCGCTGACGGCCCACAGCACGGTCGATGTCGAGGGGGTCCTCGCCAAGTTGGCGGTTGCGCGAGAGCGCGGATGGGCGGTCGACGAGGAGGAGTCGTTCCGGGGCATCGTCGGGGTGGCCGTGCCCCTCGAAGGGTGGGCGCCGGGCGATCCGCAGCTGGCCCTGGGTGTCGGCATCCCTGTTCTGGATGCCACGTCCGAGCGCATCGCGCGCGTCGGAGAAGCGTTGCGCGAGGCCGCGTCGGCGCTGACGAACCCGTTCAGCGCGGCTCCGCGGTCCTGAGCGCGCTCGTCTCGCCCCTCGGCGGAGGGGTTTTCGTCGCGCCTTCCGCGCGCGTGGCGAGACCGCGTTCATCGAATTGTGTTCAACATATTGAACTCAGTTCAGAGGGTTGATACAGTCCCGGTGTCGGGAGACCCCAGCCGATCAAAGGAGATGGCCGTGACCACTGCACCCACCGCGACGCCCGCGCCGCAGGACGACCCCGAGTACGCCGCCAACCTGCGGAGGGCGACGCTCGCCTCCAGCATCGGGAGCGCGCTCGAGTACTTCGACTTCGCTCTCTACGGGCTGTCGACGGCGCTCATCTTCAACGTCCTGTTCTTCTCCCAGGACAACCCGGCCCTGGCCACGGTCGCCGCCTTCGCGACCTACGGCGTCGGCTTCCTGGCGCGACCCTTCGGTGGACTCTTCTTCGGCGTGCTGGGCGACAAGCTCGGCCGCAAGTGGGTCCTCGTCATCACGATCCTGCTCATGGGCGGCGCCTCCACCGCCATCGGCCTCCTGCCCACCTATGAGGCCGTCGGCATCCTCGCTCCGATCCTGCTCGTGGTCATGCGCTTGCTGCAGGGCTTCGGCGCTGGCGCCGAGCAGGCGGGAGCCACGGTCCTCATGGCCGAATACGCCCCCGTCAAGCGCCGCGGCTTCTTCTCGGCCCTGCCTTTCATCGGCATCCAGGCCGGAACGCTGCTCGCGGCCGTCGTCTTCAGCCTCATCTCGCTGCTGCCCGAAGACCAGCTGCTCAGCTGGGGCTGGCGCGTGCCGTTCCTCGCCTCGTTCGTGCTGATCCTGCTCGCGCTGTTCATCCGCATGCGCCTGCGCGAGACGCCGACCTTCATCGAGCTCGAGAAGAGCGAGCAGATCGCCGAGCGGCCCGTGCGCGACATCTTCACGCGGGGTCTGCCCGGAGTCATCGTCGGCATCGGCCTCCGCATGGCCGAGAACGGCGGCTCCTACATGTTCAACACCCTCGCGCTGACCTTCTTCGTCGCGTCGGTGGGCGGGCAGGCCGACCGCAGCCTCCTCACCTGGGGTGTCACCCTCGGCTCGCTCATCGGCATCTTCTCCGTGCCGCTGACCGGGGCCCTGTCCGACCGGATGGGTCGTCGCACGGTGTACCGCGCGGGTGCCGTGTTCATGCTGCTCTTCACCTTCCCCGCGTGGTGGCTGATCTCGCTCGGGAGCTACCCGATCACGATCGCCGTCATCGCGATCGGCATCGGCGTGGCCGTCAACTCCATGCTCGGACCCCAGTGCGCGATGCTCCCCGAGCTGTTCGGCAACCGCCACCGCTACCTCGGCGTCGCGATGGCGCGAGAGATCTCGGCGGTGCTCGCCGGTGGCCTCGCCGGGGTGCTCGGCGCCTACATCATCGCCGTCAGCGGCGCGAACTGGCTGCTGCTGGCGATCTACATGGCCACGCTCGCGCTGATCACCACGGCATCCACCTTCCTCGTCCCCGAGACGCTGCGCCGCGACCTCACGCGCACCGACGACGCGATCAAGGTGTCCCGCGAAGAGGCCGGCGAGGGCGTGGATGCCACGACCGTCACCGTGCGGACGATCCGATGACCGGCGCCTTCGACCTGACCGGGCGGCTTGCGCTGGTCACCGGCTCCAGCCGCGGTATCGGCCGGGCCCTCGCGCAGGGACTCGCCGAGGCGGGGGCCACGGTGCTCGTGCACGGACGGGATGCCGAGACCGCCGGACGCGCGGCGGAGGAGATCTCCTCGTCGACCGGGGTGGCCGCGCACGCGGTGACCTTCGATGTGGGAGAGCCCGGCGCCGTCGACGCGGGCGTCTCTCTGATCGAGCAGCGCTACGGCGTGCCCGACATCGTCGTGAACAACGCCGGGATCCAACGGCGTGCGCCGATCGCGGAGTTCGCCGACGCCGACTGGGACGACCTGGTGCGCACGAACCTCTCCAGCGCCTTCTACGTCTCACGGCGCGTGGCCGGCGGCATGATCGCACGCCGGTCGGGCAAGCTCGTCCAGATCGGCAGCGTCCAGTCGCAGTTGGCCCGCCCCTCCATCGCGGCGTACGGCGCGACGAAGGGCGCGATCGCGATGCTCACGAAGGGCTTGTGCGCCGATCTCGCGCCGCACGGCATCCAGGCCAACGCCATCGCGCCCGGGTACTTCGCCACCGAGCTGACCCGGGCACTCGTCGACGACGAGCAGTTCTCCGCGTGGGTGCGTTCGCGCACGCCCGCGGGGCGGTGGGGGAACACCGGCGACCTGGTGGGGGCGCTGGTGTTCCTCTCGAGCTCGGCGAGCGACTTCGTCAACGGCCAGACGATCTTCGTCGACGGCGGCATGACGGCGGTGGTTTGATGCTCATCGCACGCCTGGAGACCTCAGACGGGGTCCGCACGGTCCGCCTCGCCGACGACGGGTCGTGGATTCCGATTGCCGATCCGTACGCGGCCTTCGCCGACGATCGTCCCCCCGCCGACGACGGCGATCCGGTCGCGGGGCGTCTGCTGGCTCCGTGCGAGCCGGTCGTCATCGTCGGCATCGCTCAGAACGGCCCCGATCACGCCGCCCCCGTGCAGGCATGGCTCAAGAGCCCGCGCACCGTCATCGGGTCGGACGCGTCGGTGCGGCTCCGCCGAGACGCGGGGACCACGGTCGCCGAGGCCGAGATCGCCGTCGTCATCGGTCGCGACACCACCGGGCTGACAGCGGTGAACGCGCACGAATACGTGCTCGGCATCACCGCCGTCAACGACCTGTCGAGCCCCGACCGCTCCGTCGTCGATCCCCGCAATTTCGAGTCGAAGGCCGGTGCGGGCTACACCCCCCTCGGGCCGTGGATCGACACCGAGCTGTCGCTCGACGCCGATCTCGCCCTCGCGCTCATCGTCGACGACGAGCCTGTCCGTCAGACGTCGGCCGCGCGTCTCCCGGTCTCGCTGAGGGAGTGCCTGGCCTACGTCGCCGGGTGGAACACCCTCGGCCCGGGCGACGTCGTCATGATGGGGGCGCCGTTCTCGGCCGCACCGATCGACCCGGGTGCGCGCGTCGATGTCGTCGTCGCCGACGTGCGCCTTCGCACCCGCACCTCCTGAGGAGAATCGTGACCAATCTCGCCGTGGTGGCCCACGCTGCCGACGACCTCCGTGTCGACGACATCGGTGAGCCGATCCCGGATGCCGATGAGGCCGTCGTCGCCGTCGCCTTCGGGGGCGTCTGCGGCTCCGACCTGCACTACTGGCGACACGGTGCCGCGGGGGCCTCGATCCTGCGGGAGCCGCTCGTGCTGGGACACGAACTGTCGGGGGTGGTGGTGCGCGCCGCGGCCGACGGAAGCGGCCCCGCCGAGGGAACGCCGGTGGCCGTGCACCCCCTGACCCCCCGCGACGACGGGGCGACGCCGTGGCCGCGGGAACGCCCGAACCTCGCGCCGGCCTCCACCTACCTGGGCTCGGCCATGCACCTCCCGCACACGCAGGGCGGGTTCGCCGAGCGCGTCGCGCTGCCCACGCGCATGCTCTTCCCGCTGCCGGCGGGGCTCGATCTCGACACGGCCGTGCTCGCGGAGCCCGCGGCGGTCGCGTGGCACGCCGTCGAGCGCGCCGGAACGGTCGCGGGCCGACGCGTCGCGGTCATCGGGTCGGGCCCCATCGGCCTGCTCGCGGTTGCCGCGGCTCGCCATCACGGTGCCGCCGAGGTCGTCGCCACCGATCTGCACGAGCGTCCGCGGGGTCTGGCTGCGGCACGGGGGGCGCGCGCCCTCGACGCACGCGACGATTCCGCGATCGAGGCCCTGCACGCCGACGTCGTGATCGAGTCGAGCGGCACCGTCCCCGGACTCGCGGCGGCGGTCGCGGCCGCGCGGCGCGGCGGAACGGTCGTCCTGCTCGGTCTTCAGTCGGCGGGCACGGTGGGGGCGCCGATCGCGACGGCGATCACGCGGGAGCTGACGCTGACCGGGTCGTTCCGCTTCGGCGGGGAATTCGGTGAGGTGCTGGCGGCACTCGCCGACGGGTCGCTCGCTGTCGACGGCATCGTCACACACGTGGCACCCGTCGCGGATGCCCTCGACGCTTTCGCGACGGCGGCGGACGCCTCGCGTTCGTCGAAGGTGGTGCTCTCGTTCGGGGGGAGGGTCTGAACGGCCCCTCACGGTTCCGTGAGAGCGTCGACGACCAGCGGCGCGGTCCTCACGAGCGGGCCCGCACAGCGCATCGACATCGCGGCGAACGCCGAGGCGCCGCCGAGCTCAGCCGGCGTCAGTGCTTGTTGTAGCCGGAGTTGCGGCCGAGAGTGAAGAGTGCGCCCACCGTGCCGATCAGGCCGAACGTGGCGATACCGCCGATGACCCAGAGCACGACGTGAGAGAAGAAGCCGCTGTCCATGATGATCCTCCGGGTGGTAGTGGGCCGTTCGATCCTACCGTCGCTGCCAGGGCCTTCTTCCCGCCTCCGGCGGTCGGGTCGTGGGGCGACCCCTCGCGCTGGTAGACTTCCGGGGAACTTCGGCGAGGGATGCCGCCTCGTGCGCCGTACGGTGCTTCGGGCATCCGTGATCGACGCGGTGATGCAGGCTCCCGGCTTTCCTCACGCGCTCGCGTTCGAGTCGAATCCAGACCACACAGGTGCGGACCTTGTCCGCTCAAAAGCTGCGGGACACGAGCCCGCGAGGAGAACATCATGTCGGAAGACAACAAGGTCGTCGTAGAGCTGCGCGAGAACTTCGGTAAGGGCTTCGCTCGCCGTCTCCGCGCCGCGGGCAAGATCCCCGCCGTCATCTACGGACACGGCACCGAGCCCCAGCACGTGGCGCTGCCCGGTCACCAGACCGCTCTGCTCATCCGTCGCGCCAATGCGCTGCTCGACCTCGACATCGCGGGCACGAGCCAGCTCGTCCTGGTCAAGGACGTGCAGAAGGACCCCGTGCGTCAGATCATCGAGCACATCGACCTCATCGTCGTGAACAAGGGCGAGAAGGTCCAGGTCGACGTTCCCGTCGTCATCACGGGCGAGCCCTTCCCCGGAACCATCGCCATGCTCGACGCCACGACGGTGTCGCTCGAGGTCGAGGCCACTCACATCCCGCAGAACATCGAGGTCTCGGTCGAGGGCGCTGAGGACGGCACCCAGATCACCGCCGCCGACCTGACCCTGCCCCAGGGCGCGTCGCTGGTCACCGAGCCCGAGACCCTGGTCGTGGGCGTCTCGGTGCCGCTCGACACGATCGCTGCCGACGAAGAGATCGCCGAGGCCGACGCCGAGGTCGCCGAGGAGCAGTCCGAAGAGGCCGAGACGGCCGAAGAGGGCGACGACAAGTAATTCCCCGGGCCGTTCACCGGCCCGACGACGAGGGGGCGCGGATTCGCGTCCCCTCGTTCGTTTCTCCCCCCGGCGCTGCGCGCCGTCGCTCACGGTCCGCAGCCGGACCCGGAAGGATGGATGCCATGGCAGACACCTGGCTCATCGTGGGCCTCGGCAACCCCGGCCCGCGCTACGAGGCGACACGCCACAACATCGGACAGATGGTCGTCGACGAGCTCGCCGCGCGTCGCCGCGAGGCATTCCGCGCGCACAAGGCCAACGCGCGGGTGGTCGAGACCTGGCTGCGAGCGGGAGCGGCGAAGCTCGTGCTCGCCAAGCCGAACAGCTTCATGAACGTCTCCGGCGGTCCCGCCGCCAGCCTGGCACGCTTCTACGGCACCGACCCCGAACGGATCGTGGTCGTGCACGACGAACTCGACATCCCCTACGACACGATCAAGCTCAAGACCGGCGGCGGCCACGGCGGTCACAACGGCGTCCGCGACATCGCAAAGGCGCTCGGCACCCCGGACTTCCCCCGCGTGCGGGTGGGTATCGGCCGTCCGGTAGGGCGCCAGGACCCCGCGGATTGGGTGCTGGACCCCTTCAGTGCCACCGAGCGGCAGACGCTTCCGATCCTCGTCTCGGATGCCGCGGATGCCGTCGAGCTGCTGGTCGACGAAGGTCTCGTCGCCGCGCAGCAGCGCTTCCACGCCCCGCGCGCCTGAGCGCAGGCCTCAGATCGCGTCCGCTATCGGTCCGCTCGGGGTGGCGAGCGTGGTCGTCCCCCGCGGGTGAAGGATCTGGCGGTACGGGCCGGTCGCGGCAAGCCCTCTCGGGAGCAGCGCGGCGTCGAGGGCCGTCCACGTATCCCCGAGGTCCACGGGCCGTTGGGCAAGTCGTACGCTCGCCGCGCGGGGTGCGCCGGGGACCGTGACCACCGTGGTCCGCGCCGCCTCGCTCACCGCGGTGACCGCGATCACCCGAGGGTCGGTCGTTCCATCGAAGACGAGCGCGACCTCTGCGTCCGGCGGCGTGGCGATCTGTGTGAGGAGCGCGCGTACGGCCGCCCGGATCTCCGACTCGTGCGACACGGTCGTGCGCAGACCCGGGCCCGTGAGCGGGGGGAGCGGCCCCAGCCGAAGCGTCGTCGCGATCTCGTCGTGCTCGCGATCGAGAGAAGCGATCCTGCGGTCCAGCCGGCGCAAGGAGGCGTTGTCACGGGCGATGCTGGCCGCCAGAGTCGAGCGCCTCTCGTCGAGGACCGCGCGCAGCTTCGCGTGGTCCGTCCGCGCGTCGAGCAGGTCGCGGATCGCGTCGAGCCCGAAGCCGTTGGCGCGGAGGGCGACGATGGTCAGCACCCGTCCCGCCTGCGCGGGGTCGTAGGAGCGGCGTCCGGTTGCCGGATCCACATCGGCGGGAGGCAGAAGGCCGTTGGCCTCCCAGTGCCGCAGCATCCGCGGGGTCGTGCCCGTCCGCTGGGCGAGTTCGCCGATCGAGACCATGACCACAGTCCACACCTTCACACGGTGTCAGGTGCAACGCCGGCCGATACGACGAAAGGCCCCAGCGTGAGCGCCGGGGCCTTTCGCGCTGAGACTCACGTCACACGGAGACGCCGACCGCGGCGCCCGCGGCCAGGGCGATCCCGACCACGATGCCGCCGAGGACCGAGAGCACGATCGCACCGATGGCCCATCCGCGACCACGATTCTTGACCGCCGCGACGATGCCCTGGACGAAGCCCCACAAGCCGAAGAGGGCGTACACGGCGAAGGCGACGACGGTCAGGATGCCGAAGAGCGCGGCCGCCTGCTGAACGTCGGGCGGAAGCGCACCGGGGTCGACCTGCTGACCGGCGTCGGCGTAGGGCGCGAGAGCCGCGCTCTGCATGCCGGCGATGAAGGCGATGATCGAGCCACCGACGACCGCGATCAGGGAGACGACGAAAGCGATGAGCCCGAGCTTGTTCGAGCCCCGCTCTTTCGCGGATGCCGGGGGGACGTAGGCGGGGGCCGAGGGCGCGGGATATCCCGACGGGGTCGGGCCGGAGGCGTCGGCACGTGCGACGGGCGGCTGGTACGGCTCGGGGGGCGGCGGTGTCGTGCTCACGAAGTGCTCCTCTGATCGTCGATGGCGAGATTCGCCCGGTTCCCGGAGTCTATGGAGGACATGCCCGGTGGCCGCGGGGGTAGACGGTCACCGATTCTGCGCGCGAGCGGCGGTCGACTCGTGCAGACGAGCGCCCCGGGTCACACCGACGAGCCGGCGGTGGGCGCGCTCGCCAGCCCCGCCACGATGGCGATGAGGGTGAACCCGCCGAACACGGCCGGCCCGAGCGCCGCGATGACGAGCCCCGCGATGCCGGCGCCTCGCCCCGACCGTCGCACGATGGCGATGATCCCGAGCGTGAGCGCGGTGAGGCCGATCACCGTTCCCGACCAGAACGCGACTTCGCCCAGCAGCACCAGATCGCGGACGGGGGACAGGACACGCCAGTCGAAGCTGTTCGACGACATGGTGGACAGTCCGGGCGCGGCCCCTCGCGCCGAACGGAAGGCCGCGAACCCTCCGACAGCGGATGCCAGTACCGCCGCGACGACCGAGAGGATCAGCGCCCACGCTCCCAGGGGGCGTCCGCGGCGCGTCGGCTTCGGGGGAGTGAGGAGCGTCCCGACCGGCGGCGCCGCGTGAGGGGCGGCGAAGGCCGGGCCGTTCGGAGCGCTCGGGGTGGTCATGCGGTCAGCCTACGAGACGCGCCGCGATCGTCGCGTTGTCCACCCCGGCCCGATGTCGGAGCCCCCGCGTAAACTCATACGAGTGACAGTTCCCGGGATCGTTCGCGCCCTCGAGCAGGCTGAGTCCTACCGTGAAGCCGCCTCGGCGGCTTCCTCAGACCTCTCGCTCTCCCTCGTCGATGGCCTCGACGCCCCCGTCATCGCGGGCCTCATCGAGCGCCGCCGTTCCACGGGCGATCCCGGCGCCGTGCTGGTGATCGCTCCGACCGGTCGACGCGCCGAGTCCCTCGGTCCGGCTCTGGATGCCGTCCTCCCCGGCGCACTGGTGTTGCACTTCCCCGCGTGGGAGACCTTGCCGCACGAGCGGCTGAGCCCCAGTCCCGAGACGGTCGGCCGTCGCCTCGACGTCCTGCGCCGGATCGCCGCGTGGGATGGCACCACCCCCCTCGTGGTGACCGCGTCGGTGCGCAGTGCTCTGCAGCCGTTGGCCCCCGGTCTCGGCGACGTCGAGCCGGTCGAGCTCGCCGTGGGCGGGCGAGGACTCGAGCTCGAAGCGGTCATCACGCGACTGGTCGAGCTCGCCTACCACCGGGTCGACATGGTGTCGCGCCGCGGGGAGTTCGCGGTGCGCGGCGGCATCCTCGACGTCTTCCCGCCCGTGGCCGATCATCCCTACCGCGTCGAGTTCTTCGGCGACGAGGTCGATCAGATCCGCGCCTTCTCGGTCGCCGACCAACGATCTCTTCCCAGCGAGGTCACGGCCGTGACCCTCGTGCCCAGCCGCGAGCTGCTGCTCACGACCGACGTGCGCGCTCGGGCCGCCGAGCTCCGCGACGGCTATCCGGGGCTGCGTCAGCTGCTCGAGAAGATGGCCGAGGGCATTCCCGCCGAAGGCATGGAGTCGCTCATCCCGGTGTTGGTCGACGACCTCATCACCCTGGTCGACTACCTCCCCGGCGGGAGCGCCGTCGCTCTCGTCGACCCCGAGCGTTCGCTCGCCCGAGCGACGACGCTCGGCGACACCAACCGCGAGTTCCTCGAGGCGGCGTGGTCGGCGGCCACGGCGGGGGCGGACACCCCGGTCGATCTCGGCTCCGGTGATTTCGTCACCCTCGACGATCTGCGCGAGAAGGCGAGCGGCCGCGGCGGCGTCTGGTGGCAGCTCAGCGCCTTCGACTCGGGAGCAGCCGATGCCGAAGACGAGGGTCTCGTCGCCCGAGACGACTCCGCCCATCGCATCAAGGCCGACCCCGTTCCCTCGTTCCAGGGCAATGTCGAGGGCGCGACCGCCCACGTCGGCACGCTGCTCAGCGACGGGTGGTCGGTCGTGGTCACGGCATCCGGTCCGGGCATGGTCGATCGGGCGCGCGACGTGCTTTCCGAGCGCGGAATCGCCGCTCGGCGGGTCGACGACGTGCGCCTGGCACCTGAGGCGGGCGTGGCTCACGTGGTCTGCGCGCCCCTCGAACGCGGGTTCGAGCTTTCCGAGGCGAAGTTCGCGGTCATCACGGAGACGGAGTTCTACGGTCGGTCGGTCACCGGCGACAGTCGCGGCGCGAAGAAGCTCGCTTCGCGACGCCGCAACGTGGTCGACCCTCTGCAGCTCAAGCCCGGAGACGTCGTCGTGCACGCGACACACGGCATCGGCAAGTTCCTCGAGCTGACCCAGCGCGAGGTGTCGAGCGGAGGCCGCAATGCCGTGAAGACGACGAAGGAGTACCTCGTCCTCGAGTACGCGCCGGCCAAGCGCGGCTACCCGGGCGACAAGCTCTTCGTCCCGACCGATCAGCTCGACCTCCTGTCGAAGTACGTCGGCGGCGAGGCGCCCACCCTGTCGAAGATGGGCGGGAGCGATTGGGCTGCCGCCAAGGGGCGCGCCCGCAAGGCCGTCCGCGACATCGCGGTCGAACTCGTGAAGCTGTATTCCGCGCGCATGGCGTCGAAGGGCTACGCCTTCGGTCCCGACACCCCCTGGCAGCGCGAGCTGGAAGAAGCCTTCCCGTTCGCCGAGACCCTCGATCAGCTGCAGACGATCGACGAGATCAAGGCCGACATGGAGAAGCCCATCCCCATGGACCGCCTGCTGTCGGGCGACGTCGGTTTCGGGAAGACCGAGGTCGCGGTCCGTGCGGCGTTCAAGGCCATTCAAGACGGCAAGCAGGTCGCCATGCTCGTACCGACCACCCTGTTGGTCAAGCAGCACCTCGAGACTTTCGCCGAGCGCTTCGCAGGATTCCCCGTCACGGTGCGGCCGTTGTCGCGTTTCCAGACCGACAAAGAGGTGAAGGCCACTCTCGCGGGGCTCACCGATGGCACGGTCGACATGGTCATCGGCACTCACCGGATTCTCACCGAAAAGGTCGTCTTCAAAGACCTCGGGCTCATGATCATCGACGAGGAGCAGCGCTTCGGTGTCGAACACAAAGACCAGCTGAAGAAGCTCAAGACGAACGTCGACATCCTCGCGATGAGTGCCACGCCGATTCCGCGCACGCTCGAGATGGCGGTCACCGGGATCCGCGAGATGTCGACCCTCGCAACCCCGCCGGAGGACCGGCATCCGATCCTGTCGTACGTCGGGCCCCGGAACGACAAGCAGATCGCGGCAGCCATCCGGCGCGAACTGCTGCGCGAGGGTCAGATCTTCTACGTGCACAACCGGGTGTCGTCGATCCAGCGGGTCGCCGCGCACCTTGCCGAACTCGTGCCCGAGGCGCGCATCGTCGTCGCGCACGGGCAGATGGGGGAGCACGCGCTCGAGCAGGTCGTCGACGACTTCTGGGAGCGCCGCGCCGATGTGCTCGTGTCGACCACGATCATCGAGACCGGTCTCGACATCTCCAACGCCAACACGATCATCATCGACCGGGCCGACAAATACGGCCTGTCGCAGCTGCACCAGCTGCGCGGGCGCGTGGGCCGCGGACGCGACCGCGCCTACGCGTACTTCCTGTACGACGAGATGAAGCCGCTGTCCGAGACGGCCGCCGACCGCCTCGAGACCATCGCCGTCAACAATGATCTCGGGTCCGGCATGCAGGTGGCCCTGAAAGACCTCGAGCTGCGCGGTGCCGGGAACCTTCTCGGTGCCGAACAGGCCGGTCACATCGCCGGCGTCGGCTTCGACCTGTACCTCCGGATGATCGGCGAGGCGGTGTCGACGTTCCGCGGCGAAGACGTCGACGGCCCCACCGAGCTGCGTCTCGAGCTTCCGGTCGATGCACGCCTGCCGGAGTTCTACATCGACAGCGAGCGCCTGCGTCTCGAGGCCTATCAGAAGCTCTCCGCCGCGGCTTCGGCCACGGCGAAGGACGACGCGATCGATCTGGTGGTCGAAGAGCTTCGTGATCGCTACGGTGAGCCGCCCGCGGAGGTCGAAGGACTGATCGCCGTCGCTCGCTTGCGTCGACGAGCCGCTCAAGCGGGCCTGGCCGACGTCGTCGCGATGGGCTCCAATCTGCGTGTCGCCCCCGCGGACCTTCCGGACTCCATGCGCGTGCGTCTCCAACGCCTCTACCCGAAGGCGAAGCTCGTGGCCAACGGGGATGCCATGGTGGTGCCGCTTCCGCAGGATGCCGACGACGCGAACCTCATCGCCTGGGTGCGCCAGCTGCTCGACGCGCTCTGGCCCCTGCCCGTCGACAAGAGTGCCGAGACGGCGAACGCCTGAGCCGCTGTGGTCTCGCGGCCCGAGCCGTGAAGGCCCGGTCGACTTCTCGTCGGCCGGGCCTTCCGCGTACACCGGGGTCTTTCCGCGGGTGAACCGGTGCGACACGCCCGGGCGGGAGCACCGATTCGACCGATGCCCCGTCCCGACGTAGTGTTTTACCTGTTCGCCCCACAGGGGAGAGCGGAGCGGCCGAGAGGCCCCGCGTCCTCTCAAGCGGAGAACAACCCAAACCCCCACCGCATGGTGTAGGGTTTTGGTTCTGGTCTTCGGCCGGGTGTCACGACGTCGATCCTTCACGGGTCCCACGGTGAGCTCTGGTCGAGTGACCGATTAGGTAGTGAACTGCCTCACGGGTAGGTCGAGAGATCGTTTCTGTGGGTGCGTCCGTTCCTTGAGAACTCAACAGCGTGCACTTGTCAAATGCCAATTTA
>NZ_JAVDSN010000009.1:0-68768 GCF_031455375.1 Microbacterium sp. 1154
GGGGGACCCTGTGGGAGAGTAGGACACCGCCGGACTTCTTTTAGTCGAAATGGCCACCCAAAGCTGGGTGGCCATTTCGCATTTACGGGCACATTTCCCGGGAAGGACAGTCATGTCGACGGACGACGCGAACGATCGCAGGAGCAACGAAGGGCGCTCGGGCGACCGCTCGTCCGGACGTGGCGAGTCCTCTCGAGGCCGTGATTCGTCGTCCCGGAGCGACCGTCCGTTCCGTCGTGACGGTGACCGTCCGTTCCGTGACGGTGTCCGCCCTGTTCGGCGTGATGGCGACCGTCCGGTGCGTCGTGATGGGGACCGTCCGGTTCGTCGTGATGGTGATCGTCCGTTCCGCAAGGACGGTAATCGCCCGGTGCGTCGTGATGGCGACCGTCCGGTTCGTCGTGATGGTGACCGTCCTGTTCGTCGTGATGGCGACCGGCCCTTCCGTAGCGAGGGAGACCGCCCTTTCCGCAACGGTGGTGACCGTCCGGTACGTCGTGACGGAGATCGCCCGGTACGTCGTGACGGGGACCGTCCGTTCCGCCCGGGAACCGACCGTCCTGTTCGTCGTGATGGTGATCGGCCCTTCCGTAGCGAGGGGGCCGACCGTCCTGTTCGTCGCGATGGTGACCGTCCGGTTCGTCGCGATGGTGACCGTCCGGTTCGTCGTGATGGCGACCGGTCCTTCCGTAGCGAGGGAGACCGCCCTTTCCGCAACGGTGGGGACCGCCCTGTTCGTCGTGATGGCGACCGTCCGGTTCGTCGTGATGGCGACCGTCCGGTTCGTCGTGACGGGGACCGTCCGTTCCGCAGCGATGGTGACCGTCCGTTCCGTCGTGATGGTGAGCGCCCTATCCGTCGTGACGGTGACCGTCCGGTCCGCCGTGACGGCGACTCCCGCGGGTTCTCGGACCGGCGCCCCAGCGGCGACCGTCGACCGGGTGCGGGTGCACCGCGCCGGTTCGACCGTGAAGACTCGCGGGCGACTCGCCCGCCACAGGACCGTCGTGAGCGCGGACCGGAGATCCCCGAAGACGTCACCGCGTTCGACCTTCCGGGCGCGGCACGCAACGAGCTGAAGACCCTCAGCAAAGACAACGCGGACAACGTCGCACGGCACCTCGCGATGGCGGCTCGTGTGATCGACGAAGACCCCGAACTCGCGCACCAGCACGCCCTGGCGGCGTCGCGGAGCGCGGGACGGGTCGGTGTGGTCCGCGAGACGGTGGCCATCACCGCCTATGCCGTGGGCGACTTCGCGCTCGCGCTTCGGGAGCTGCGCACGCACCGCCGCATCACGGGCTCCGACGAGCAGCTTCCGCTCATCGTCGACAGCGAGCGTGGCGTCGGTCGCCCGGACCGTGCTCTCGAGGAGGGGCGCGCGGTCGACCGTTCCGCGCTGTCGGTGCCCGTCCGAGTACAGCTGGCGATCGCCATGTCCGGAGCGCGCCTCGACCTCGGTCAGACCGAACGCGCTCTGCAGGAACTCGAGATCCCCGAAGCGGACCCGGATCGCGCCTTTGAGTGGAGTCCCGCGCTCTTCTCCGCGCGGGCCGCGGTGCTCGAGGAACTCGGACGAACCGACGAATCCGCGCAGTGGGAACGTCGCGCGCAGATCGCGGCCGACGCACTCGACGCTGCCGCCGGTGTCGCGGACCGCGAGGTCATCGTCGTCGAGGAGATCGAGCTCGTCGATGACGAGGGCGGCGTGGACGTGGCATCCGGAGTCATTCCTCTCGAGGAGGACAGCGAGGACTCGGAGGAATCCGCAGGGGCCGAGGACGTCGTCAAGATCGACAGTGCCGACGACGACGTGGATGCCGACGGAGCCGACGCCGAGTCGGGTGACGAGGAAGACGCGCGATGATCTTCGGGCGCAGCACTCCTCCTCCGTCGCCTCTCGACGGTGTCGACGTCGTGCTGGCCGACCTCGACGGTGTCGTGTACGCCGGGCCCGGCGCTCTTCCGCACGCGGTCGACAGTCTCAACCGCGCACAGCAGGAGGGGCGCCGCCTCGGCTACATCACCAACAACGCGTCGCGCACCGATGCGTCGGTGGCGGAGCACCTGACCTCGCTCGGGTTGCGTGTCGCGCCCGACGACGTCACGACGAGCCCGCAGGCCGCGATGCGACTGATGCGGGATCTGGTCCCGGAGGGATCGACCCTCTTGGTGATCGGCGGCGAGGGACTCGTCGTCGAGGTCGAGAAGGCCGGATTCGTCGTGACGCGCAGCGCGGACGACCATCCCGCGGCCGTCGTCCAAGGGTTCGCACCGGAGGTCGGGTGGGTCCACCTCGCCGAGGCGGCCTACGCCCTCGCCACGCCTGTGGAGGAGGGTGGCATCCCCTGGGTGGCCACGAACTCCGACTGGACCATTCCCCAAGCCCGCGGCATCGCTCCGGGCAACGGCACGCTCGTGTCGGCCGTGCACACCGCGGTCGGGCGGCTGGCGACGATCGCCGGCAAACCCGAGCGACCGATCTTCGACGTCGCGGTCGCACGAACGGGGGCGCAGACGCCGCTGTTCATCGGCGACCGTCTCGATACCGACATCCAGGGCGCCAGGACTGCCGAGATGCGCTCCCTGCTGGTGCTGACGGGCATCGATCGTCCGAAGCAGATCCTCGCGGCGCCGCCCTCGCAACGTCCGGACTACATCGTCGAAGACCTGCGGCAGCTCTTCGAGCCGTACCCCGTCACGGTCGTGAAGGGCGACCGCACCCGCGTGGGCGACGCGATCATCGAGATCGACGGTGTCGACCTGCGGATCGTGAACGACGGGGGTCGCCAGATCGACCTGTTGCGCGCAGGTGCAGCAGCCATCTGGAACAGCGGTCGGGCGATCTTCGGGTTCCGGGTTCCCGAACAGCTCTACGCGGACCCGTTCCGCGTGCGCTGACGTCGGTAGCATGGCATCCATGTCCGACAGCTCCGCCCCGGACGCCGCCGGGCTCATCGACCGGTTGCGTCTCATCGAGGAGCAGCCCCTCGACACCCGCGCGGCCGCGTACGCCGCCGTCCACGAGGAGCTCGCTCGGCGTCTCGAGTCGGCGCCGACCGACCCCACCTCGACGCCGTGACCTCGCGCCTGGATGCCGAGCTCGCCGCCCGCGGATTGGCGCGTTCCCGCTCGCACGCGGCCCAGCTCATCACGGGGGGACTCGTGACGGTCGACGGACGGCCGGTCGTCAAAACGGCGACACAGGTCGGCGCCGAGAGCCTGATCGAGGTCGCCGGGACGGACCACTACGTCAGCCGCGGCGCCCACAAGCTGATCGCGGCGCTCGACGCCTTCGCTCTGGACGTGCGCGATCGCGTCGCCCTCGATCTGGGCGCGTCGACGGGCGGCTTCACGCAGGTGCTGCGTGAGCGCGGAGCGCGGCCGGTGATGGCCGTCGACGTGGGGCACGGGCAGTTATCCACCGTCGTGGGGGCGGACCCCGACGTGGTGTCGGTCGAGGGGTATAACGTGCGATTCATGACCGCCGACTCTCTCGCCGGCGCGACCGGCGTCGCCGAGCGCGCCACCGTCGTGACGGGGGATCTCTCCTTCATCTCCCTCGAGCACGTCCTGCCCGCCGTGGTCGCCACGGCCGCCCCGGAGGCGGATGTCGTCCTGCTCATCAAGCCGCAGTTCGAGGTGGGGCGCACGGCGGTGAAGGGCGGCCTCGTCACCGACCCGGCCCTGCGGTCCGACGCCGTGCACGGCGTCCTCTGGGCCGCGTGGGACGCCGGTCTGAGAACCGCCGGTCTCATCGCCTCGCCGATCGTCGGCACGCACGGCAACCAGGAGTACGTCGCGTGGTTCTCAGCCACTCGGGGCAGCGACCCCTCAGAATGGGAGAGCACCGTGACCCGACTGACCGGAAGCCGATGACCCCCAGCGATCGCCGAATCCTCCTCGTCGTCCACGCGCGCCGCGACGACACCGTCCACGCCGCCGAGCGCATCCTGACCGCCGTTCGGTCGGCCGGTGCCACACCGGTGGTGTCCGCGGAGGACCGACCCGAGCTGGCCGAGCGACTCTCGCTCGAGGGTGTTCAGACCCTCGGCGTCGACGTCAGCATCGACGATGTCGAACTGGCCATCGTCCTCGGCGGCGACGGGACGATCCTCCGGGCGGCCGAGGTCGTCCGTGGCGGCACGGTCCCGATCCTCGGGATCAACATGGGCCACGTCGGCTTCCTCGCCGAGATCGAGCGCGACGACATGGACGATGCCGTCCGTCGGGTGATCGACCGTGACTACGTCGTGGAAGAGCGTCTCGCCCTCGCCGTGCGCGTCCTCGACGCCGATGACGAGGTCATCTTCGAAACCTGGGCGCTCAACGAGGCCACCGTCGAGAAGGCGAGCCGCGAGCGCATGCTCGAGGTCGTCATGGAGGTGGACGGACGACCCCTGTCGTCGTTCGGGTGCGACGGTATCGTCGTCGCCTCCCCGACCGGGTCGACCGCCTACAACTTCTCCGCCGGCGGACCCGTCATCTGGCCGACCGTCGAGGCCATCGCGGTCGTCCCCCTCTCGGCGCACGCCCTCTTCGCCCGCCCGCTCGTCGTCAGCCCCGACGCCATGGTCGCCATCGAGGTGCTCAAGCGCACCAGCGGCAGCGGCATCCTGTGGTGCGACGGTCGGCGCTCGCACGAACTGCCGCCGGGGGCGCGCGTGATGGTGCGCCGTTCGTCGCGCCCCGTCCGCCTCGCACGCCTGCACCCCGCCGCCTTCACCGACCGTCTCGTCCGGAAGTTCCGACTCCCGGTCACGGGATGGCGCGGGATGCCGGGGGGTGCGGCGTGATCGAGGAGATGCGGCTGCGCGACCTCGGGGTGATCGCCGACGCCACCCTTCCGATCGGACGCGGTTTCACCGCCATCACCGGCGAGACCGGCGCGGGCAAGACGATGGTCGTGACGGGCCTGGGGCTCTTGCTCGGCCAGCGCGCGGACTCGGGTGCCGTGCGCAAGGGAGCGGCGCAGGCTGCCGTCGAAGGCGTCTGGCTCGTCCCCGAAGAGGGGGCGGTGGCTGCGCGCGTGCGCGAAGCCGGCGGCGACGTCGAGCCCGTCGGCGGAGGGTCGGCCGAGCTCTACCTCGGCCGCACAGTCTCGAGCGAGGGGCGCGGCCGTGCCACCGTCGGTGGGCGAACGGCGCCGGCGGGGGTTCTCGCCGATCTGGCCGACGACCTCGTCGTCGTGCACGGACAGTCCGATCAGCTGCGTCTGAAATCGTCGTCGGCCCAGCGCGACGCGCTCGACCGCTTCGGCGGGGAGCCCGTGGTCGCCGCTCGAACGGCGTATCGGACGGCCTGGGAGACCTGGCGCACGCTCGATGCCGAACTGACCACCCTCACCGCAGACCGCGACGACCGGGCACGCGAGGCGGAGCAGTTGCGCGCCGCGATCGCCGAGATCGAAGCCGCGGCGCCTGTCGCGGGTGAGGAAGAAGAGTTGGCCCGCCGGGCGGAGCGTCTCGCGAACGCGGAGGACCTGCGCGTCGCCGCCGTGACCGCGCACGCCGCCCTCTCGAACGAGGACGGCTCGCCCGACGTCGTGACGCTCCTGGCGGAGGCCCGCCGCGCCCTGGAGCGGATCTCGGGAAGTGACGAGGCGCTCGCCTCGATCGGCGAGCTCGTCGCCGACCTCGGCTACCGCGCGACCGATGCGTCCGTCGCCCTGTCGGGTTACCTCGCCGATCTCGACGAGTCCGGGCCGCACGAGCTGGCCGCGGTGGACGAACGTCGCGGCGTGCTCGCGGGGCTGGTCCGCGCGCACGGTTCCGTGGACGAAGCCATCGCGCTCCTCGAGACGGGATCGGCCCGTCTGGTCGAACTCGACAACGACGGCGACCGCCTGCAGCGGCTCGAGACGCAGCGCGACGCGGCTGCCGCCGAACTCGACGACGCCGCGGAGGCACTGACCGCCGCGCGACGCGAGGCCGCCGAACGGCTGGGCGCCGCGGTCACCGAAGAACTACACGCCCTGGCTCTTCCCGACGCCCGCCTGAGCGTCGACGTCGCGCCCGCGACTCCGGCCGGGCACGGCCGTGACGAGGTGTCGATCCTGCTCGCCCCGCACCCCGGCGCCGATCCCCGGCCCGTGTCGCGCGGAGCATCGGGCGGCGAGCTGAGCCGCGTCATGCTCGCGATCGAGGTCGTGATCGCGGGTGTCGACCCGGTCCCCACGTTCGTCTTCGACGAGGTCGACGCCGGTATCGGCGGCGCCGCCGCGATCGAGGTCGGTCGCCGTCTGGCCCGTCTCGCCGAATCGTCGCAGGTGATCGCGGTCACGCACCTCGCCCAGGTCGCGGCCTTCGCCGGCAATCACCTGACGGTCGTCAAGGGGAACGACGGGGCCGTCACGGCATCCAGTGTCCGACGCCTCGACGGGGCCGAACGCGAAGCCGAGATGGCCCGCCTGCTGTCGGGCCTCAGCGATTCGGATGCCGCTCTGACGCACGCCCGCGAGCTGTTGGAGACCGGTCGAACCCGATGACGGACGCCCCCGACGACGAGCTATTAGCGCCGCCGGACGCGACGCCGATCGCCCCTCCTCGGCAGACGCCGCTGTGGGCCTTCCTCTCCCGCCTGCTGCTGCGGCTGGAGGCGTGGCTACGCTCGCACGGCGGCCGACGCCTGCGCTTCGGCATCCGGGCGTTCTGGGCCTCGGTGACCGCGGTCGGCATCCTGCTCCTCGTGGGCCCGGTGATCAACGCTCCCCTCACCTTCGACGACATCACCTCGTCGGCGAAAGAGGCCACGAGCACCTGGATTGCGAAAGACTTCTCGGCCGACTACGCCGTGCAGCGGGGAGCGGATGGTCGACTCGTCGTGGCGGTGACCGAGCGGTTCACCGCCGTCTTCCCGGACGACGTCGACGAGGACGCGATCGAGCGCGTCATCGCTTCCCAGTACGAGGGGCACGACCTGGCTCCCGAACTGCGCGGGGCTCGGCTCGACGACCGCGCCGTCGATCCGCGGGTGAGCACGACGCCGACCCGGACGACGTATTCGCTCGGGGGAGGGGAACGTCTCACGGGGTCGCACACGGTCGAGCTGCGCTACGACCTCCACGACCTCGCGTACGACGATCGGGATCTGTCGTCGGAGCAGCCGTACCAGGTGGTGAAGTGGGACGTCTTCGGTCCGGAGTTCCCGCACGCGGTCTCGTCGAGCTCGCTGCGCGTCATCGTGCCCCGCGATCTCGAGGGGGCCTTCTCGCGGCAGCCGACGGCGGGGCTTTCCTGGCTCCTCGTGAGCGGCTCGGCCACGATGGAGCCCGAGGACGCGGCATCCGATCCGCTCGTCTACGAGATCACGAACGACCAGAACATCCCCCCGCACGGGTCGTTCTGGTTCACGTTCCGGTTCGAGCCCGCCACGTTCGCCATGCCGGGGCCGTCCGCGCTGTTCTTCGTACAGGCCTACGGGCCCTTCCTGCCGCTGCTCCTGCTCGCGGCCGGGGTGCTCTTCGCGTTCGCCGCTCGTGCCGTGGCGTGGGCCGATGAGCGCGGGCGCGCGTGGTTCGTCCCCGAGTCGCAGCCGCGCCGGGGGAGCACGGTGGCCCTGGACGCGCGCCTGTGGGAGGCTCGGCGGACGGCGGGACTGGCGGAGGCGCTCGACGGGTGGCGACGAGACCCGACGAATCCCGTCCTGACGCGTCGTCTCGCGCGGGCGGCGCACCGGGCGGGACGCTGGGGCGATCTTCTCCCTTCCCTGACGTCGTAACGCTTCTCGCCCGCGTGGGGGCAGCAGTTCGAGCTGGGGCTGCGGACCGTTCCCCGAGGTTTCGTCCGCGACGCGTTCCTCGGCGGTGCCTTCGCGCTCGCCGTGTTGCAGCTGGGGCTGACGCGTCAGCTGTCGCACCAGAGTGCCCTGACGATCGAATGGTGGCCGCCGGCCGCGGCGGCGGTCGCCATCGTGCTCGCCGCCGTCGTGGTCTCGATAGCGCTGAGCGCACGCCCGTTGACGCGTGCGGGGGCTCTCGCCCGTGAGCACCTGCTCGGCCAGCGCCTGTATCTCGAGCGGACCACCGCGGCAGGACGTACCCCTCTGAGATCGGCGGAGCTGCCGTACGTCGTGCTCTTCGCGCGGCCGCGCGCAGCGGGCCGCCTCGTCCGCGAGCTCCTCGAGCGGGAGGGAATCGATCGACGTGTGGGAGCGGACCCCACCTTCTTGGGACGGGGGCGGCTCGGCGTCCGCGCACTGGCTCTGGCGGTCGTCGGCGGTGCCCTCGCTCTCGCTTTTCTCTCGACGGCGCCGACGAGCGCCGCACCCGATGAGACGGCCGTGCTCGACGGGCTCGAAGGCGAGGACGGCGTCGCGGTGACGGATGCCGACATCGCGGCGACCCTGAGCCGGAACGGCGACGGGGCCGGACGGCTCGAGGTCGTCGAGAAGCTCACGACGGAGGTCAGCGGAAACCTGCGGGCCGTTCCTCAGGTGACGCGAGTCTGGCGCGACGTCGTGGACGGCCATGACCAGGGGCTGACGGTCGGATCGATCACCGTCGACGGCGAGGCCGTGCCGTTCGAGCAGTCCCGGCGGCGGGGACACGCGGTCGTGCAGACCCGGCTGACGGACGACTGGGTCGGCGAGCACGACGTCGAGGTGCGGTACGCCCTGGCGAGACCGATCGCGGCGACGCCGGAGGACGAGCGGATGACGTGGACGGCCCTGATGCCGGGGTGGTCGTGGCCGTGGACCACCGTGGATGCGGAACCCGAGCGCGTTCGCATCGCCCTCACCCTCGCCGACGGCCTGGGCGCAGAGCTGCGCAGCGACTCCGGCTGGCTGGATGCGACACCGTACCGGCTGGACTCCCCGCCCGAGGCACTCGGGAACACCGTGCAGCCTGGTTGGCAGACGATCATCTCGTTCGACGCGCGAGCGACAGACGAGGTCGAGCCGGGAAACCGGTGGCCCTCGTCGTCGAAGTACGCCGGCCTCGACGTGAGATTCCCGGCCGACACGTTCGCGTCGGCGACGACGCCGAGCCTCGGGCACACGGTGTGGCTGGCGATTCCCTGGGTCGCCGGTCCGGTCCTCGGAGCCGCGGCCGTCCTCCTCGGCCTGTTCGGCATGGGCGCTCGCGGCAGGGTCGGGGTGCGTCGGGACGTCGCCCGGTGGCTGCCTCCGAGCATGGTCGTCGCCCAGGCGGTGCTCATCGGGTGGGCCACCGGCGACGCGGCGAGCGAAGACGTCATCGTGCCCGTCGTGCTGATCCCCGTCGCCCTGTCTGCTGTCGTCGCCGTCATCGCCCTCGTCCGCACGCGCCGTCGCGCCATCGTCACGCGACCGTGACGTGGATGTCGGAGGGGGGTGCCAGACTCGGAGGCGAACCCCCACACGCGACTGATAGGATCGAAGCCCGTGATGCAGACTTCGGACGCGGGACAATCAGACGGTACGACTTTCACGACGAAGCACATCTTCGTCACCGGAGGCGTGGTCTCCTCCCTCGGTAAGGGCCTGACGGCGGCAAGCCTCGGCAACCTCCTCACGGCTCGCGGCCTCCGCGTGGTCATGCAGAAGCTCGACCCGTATCTGAACGTCGATCCCGGAACGATGAACCCGTTCCAGCATGGCGAGGTCTTCGTCACCGATGACGGCGCCGAGACCGATCTCGACATCGGCCACTACGAGCGCTTCCTCGACATCGAGCTGAGCCAGGCGGCCAACGTCACCACCGGCCAGATCTACTCGCAGGTCATCGCGCGCGAACGCCGGGGCGAGTACCTCGGCGACACCGTCCAGGTCATCCCGCACATCACCGACGAGATCAAGCGCCGCATGCGCCTGCAGGCGAGCGAGCAGCCGCAGCCCGACGTCATCATCACCGAGATCGGCGGCACGGTCGGCGACATCGAGTCGCAGCCCTTCATCGAGTCCGCGCGCCAGATCCGTCACGAGCTCGGTCGCAAGAACGTCTTCTTCGTGCACGTCTCGCTCGTCCCCTTCATGGGCGCCTCGGGGGAGCAGAAGACCAAGCCCACCCAGCACTCCGTCGCGACGCTGCGCTCCATCGGCATCCAGCCCGACGCGCTCGTGCTGCGCAGCGACCGCCCCGTCACCGAGTCGAACAAGCGCAAGATCGCGCTCATGTGCGACGTCGACGAAGACGCCGTGGTCAACGCGATCGACGTCCCCAGCATCTACGACATCCCGTCCATGCTGAACGATCAGGGTCTCGACGGGTACATCGTCGACGCCCTCGACCTCGACAAGGCGAGCGACGTCGACTGGTCGCGCTGGCAGCGCGTCCTACAGGCCGTGCACAACCCCAAGCACGAAGTGACGATCGGTCTCGTCGGCAAGTACATCGACCTGCCCGACGCCTACCTCTCGGTCACCGAGGCCATCAAGGCCGGCGGCTTCGGCCAGGAGACCCACGTGAAGATCACGTGGATCCCGTCCGACCTCTGCGAGACGCCGGAAGGCGCGGCCAAGGCGCTGGGCGCGGTCGACGGCATCATCGTGCCCGGCGGATTCGGCATCCGCGGTATCGAGGGCAAGCTCGGTGCGCTGCGCTTCGCCCGCGAGCAGGGCATCCCGACGCTCGGCATCTGCCTGGGCCTGCAGTGCATGGTCATCGAGTACGCGCGGACGGTCGCCGGTCTCGACGGGGCGTCGTCGAGCGAGTTCGATCCCGACACCGCCCACCCGGTCGTGGCCACGATGGCCGAGCAGGTCGACATCCTGCAGAGCGGTGACCTGGGCGGCACCATGCGTCTCGGGCTCTACCCCGCGGCCCTCGCGGAAGGATCGCTCGCCGCCGAGGTCTACGGGTCGAGCAGCATCTCAGAGCGCCACCGTCACCGCTACGAGGTCAACAACGCCTACCGCCAGCAGCTGAGCGACGCGGGCCTGGTCTTCTCGGGGCTGAACCCCGATCTCGACCTCGTCGAGTTCGTCGAGCTGCCGCGCGACGTACACCCGTACTACATCGCCACCCAGGCCCACCCCGAGCTGCGCTCGCGACCGACCGAGCCGCACCCGCTGTTCCGCGGTCTCGTCGCGGCCGCGCTGGACCGCCACCGTTCGAGCGAGCTGTTCGATGTCGAGGAGGACTGACGTGCAGGAGCTGCGCGACGAGAAGGTCGACCTCGAGCTGGTCTCGACGGACCTCGTGTACGAAGGAGCCGTCTGGGACGTGCGGTCGGACACCGTGCGCTACGGCGACGGTGAGATGACCCGCCAGTACGTCGAGCACCCGGGAGCCGCGGCGGTCGTGGCCCTCGACGATGACGAGAACGTCGTCCTCATCCAGCAGTACCGTCACCCGATCAAGGAGCGCGACTGGGAGATCCCGGCCGGTCTTCTCGACGTCGCGGGTGAGCCTCCCCTCGAGACGGCGAAGCGCGAGCTGACCGAAGAGGTCGACCTCGAGGCCGACCGCTGGCAGCACCTCATCTCGATGCACACGACACCCGGGGGCAACGACGAGGTCGTTCACCTGTTCCTCGCCCGCGGTCTGCGCGCTGTCGAGACCGATTACGAGCGGGAGCACGAGGAATCCGACATGCGCGTCGAGCGGGTGCCCCTCGCCGCCGTGATCGACGGAGTGCTCGCGGGACGCCTGCGCAACGGCATCCTGGCCACCGGCGCTCTCGCCACGGCTGAGGTGCTGCGCCGCGAGGCGTCCGCCCGCTGACGTGGAGCTCGAGCACGCGGTCGAGATCTACCTCCGGCACGTCACGCTCGAGCGCGGTCTCTCCGACCACACGGTCGCGGCTTACCGACGCGATCTCGCGGTGTACGTCGAGTGGCTCGGCGCGCGCGGCATCGACACCGCCGAGCAGGTGACCCCCGTCATCGTCGCCGACTTTGCGGCGGAGCGGGCCTCGGCCGAACCGCCGCCGGCGTCATCGTCGCTCGCTCGCCTGCAGTCGTCGGTGCGCGGCCTGCATCGCTTCCTCGTGCGGGAGGGCCGGGTCGACGCGGACCCGAGCGGCAGACTGCAGCCGCCGAAGGCACCGCGGCGGCTGCCGAAGGCGCTGACGATCACGCAGATCGATCAGCTGCTGGATGCCGCGGGGCCGGCGCCGGGATCCTCGGACGCGTCCGCGGCGGAGCCGTCGGCGGTCCGCGACCGGGCACTGCTCGAACTGCTCTACGCGACCGGGGCGCGCGTCTCGGAGATCGTCCAGCTCGATGTCGACGACACCGCGCACGGCGACCTCCTGCGCGTGCGGGGCAAGGGCGACAAGGAGCGTGTGGTGCCGGTGGGCTCGTACGCGCGCGCCGCGGTCGAGGCGTACCTCACCCGGGTGCGGCCCGGTCTGGCCGCCAAGGGGCGCGCGACGCCGCGGCTCTTCCTCGGTGTGCGCGGGGCTCCGCTGTCGCGTCAGAGCGCCTGGCTCGTCATCCAGGCCGCGTCCGAGCGGGCGGGGCTCACCGCCCACGTGTCGCCGCACACGCTGCGCCACTCCTTCGCCACCCACCTGCTGCAGGGCGGCGCCGATGTGCGGGTGGTGCAGGAGCTGCTCGGTCATGCGTCGGTATCGACGACGCAGATCTACACGCACGTCTCGGTCGACGCACTGCGCGACGTGTACGCGACGGCACACCCTCGCGCGCGGTGAGGAGCGCGGGGCGGGCGCTCGACCGGACGGCACCCTGAGACACTAGAGGGATGACCGCCACCCTCGTCGCACAGGGCCTCGCCGGGGGCCACGGACATCGCACGCTCTTCGACGGCGTCGACCTGACGGTCGCACCCGGCGATGTGGTGGGCGTGGTCGGCGCGAACGGGGCCGGCAAGTCGACTCTGCTGCGCCTGCTCGCCGGCGTCGACGAGCCGCAGGCGGGGACCGTGAGCCTCGCGCCCGCGGACGCGTTCGTCGGGTGGCTGCCGCAGGAACACGAGCGGGTGGTCGGCGAGACGGTCGCCCAGTACATCGCTCGGCGGACGGGCTGCGCTGACGCGACGCGCGAGATGGATGCCACGGCGGCAGCACTCGGCGACCCCACGGTCGCCGGAGCCGACGACGCCTACGCCACCGCTCTCGAACGGTGGCTCGCCAGCGGAGCCGCCGATCTCGACGAGCGGATGCCCGTGGTGCTCGCCGACCTGGGATTGGACGTCGGGCCGGATGCCGAGATGACGGGACTGTCCGGCGGTCAGGCCGCCCGCGTGGGCCTCGCTGCTCTGCTGCTGTCGCGCTTCGACATCGCTCTTCTCGACGAACCGACCAACGACCTCGACCTGGACGGGCTGGAGCGTCTCGAGACGTTCGTCCGCGGGCTCCGCGGCGGTGTGGTGCTCGTGAGCCACGACCGCGAGTTCCTCGCCCGTTCGGTGACGCGCGTGCTCGAGCTCGACCTCGCGCAGAACTCCCACCGGGTCTACGGGGGCGGGTACGACGCGTACCTGGAGGAGCGCGCGACCGTACGGCGTCAGGCACGCGAGAAGTACGAGGAGTACGCCGACACCAAGGCCGACCTGGTCGCGCGCGCCCGCACGCAACGGGAGTGGTCCAGCCAGGGCGTGCGCAACGCGATGAAGAAGTCGCCCGACAACGACAAGATCCGCCGCAAGGCCGCGACGGAGTCCAGTGAGAAGCAGGCGCAGAAGGTGCGCCAGATGGAGAGCCGGATCGCGCGCCTCGACGAGGTCGAGGAGCCGCGCAAGGAGTGGCAGCTCGAGTTCACGATCGGTTCGGCCCCGCGGTCGAGCTCGGTCGTCTCCACTCTGTCGGGGGCGGTCTTCCGGCAGGGCGACTTCACCCTCGGTCCCGTCTCGCTGCAGGTGAACGCGGGGGAGCGCATCGGCATCACGGGGCCGAACGGTGCCGGGAAGTCGACGCTGCTGCGTGGCATCCTGGGCCGTCAGGCGCCGGACGAGGGATCGGCGAGTCTGGGCGCGAGTGTCGAGATCGGCGAGATCGACCAGGCCCGATCGCTGTTCGTGGGGGAGCGAGCGCTCGCCGAGACGTTCGAGGGCTTCGTCCCCGAGATGAACGCCGGCGAGGTGCGGACGCTCCTCGCGAAGTTCGGGCTCAAGGCCGACCACGTCACGCGTGCGGTCGACGGGCTGTCTCCGGGGGAGCGCACGCGCGCGGGACTCGCTCTGCTCCAGGCGCGTGGCGTGAACGTGCTCGTGCTGGACGAGCCGACGAACCACCTCGATCTGCCCGCGATCGAGCAGCTCGAGCAGGCGCTGGAGTCGTACACGGGGACGCTTCTGCTCGTCACGCACGACCGGCGCATGCTCGCCGCGGTGCAGACCGACCGACGTTGGCGGGTGGAGGCCGGGCAGGTCGCCGAGCTGTAGGGCGGTCCGCTGCACCGTTCCGCGGGGCCGATGCTGCTCGGGGCGGGGCCTCGATCTGCGGGCCGAGGCGTCGGTCGGATCACGCCGAGTCGCGCCGCAACCTCCGCATAAACGCTTCGCACGACCAGAAACGCGTGCTGCACGCGTTTCTGCGAGCAGATCGCGTTTATGCGTGGGGGAGGGGCGGGGTCAGCGGCCCTGGCGCTTCTTGTACGGCTTGGGCTCGCCCTTCACGATCGGGGCGCGACCCTTGCCCTTGTTCGCCTTCGCCTTGCCGCCGCCGGGGGCCTTCTGCCGGGGCGCCGGAGGAGGCGCGTCGGCGATGCGACGGTGGGCCTCTTCGAGCAGCAACTCCCCGGCCGGCAGCAGGCGTGTGGGCGCCGTGCGCTGGACCAGCGGCTGCCCGACCTCTTCTTCGAGCTTGTCGAGGGTGGTGTACAGCGAGGCGAGGGGGATGCGCAGCTTGTCGGCGGCGCGGGGGAAGTGCAGCTCCTCGGCGAGGGCCGCGAACCGGACGAGGTGCTCGAGCTTCATGGCATCCATTCTCCCGTGTCGAGCGGTGCCGCGTTGAGTGTCCAGGACACGCCGCCTCGCGCGGGGCGGCGTGTCCTGGACACTCGACGGGAGGGGGCGGGTCAGGCGGCGGCCGAGGTCAGGAAGCGGTCGGCGGTGCGCAGCGACAGGGCCATGATCGTCAGCGCGGGGTTGGCCGCGATGGCCGAGGGGAAGACCGAGTTGTCGCAGATCCACAGGTTCGGGATCTCGTGCGAGCGACCGTTGGAGTCGACCACCCCGTCGGACGGATCGTCCGACATGCGGCACGTGCCGATCGTGTGCGCGGTGCGGGCGAGGACCATGGTCTCGCGCGCACCGGCGGCCTCCATCACCCGCAGCATGAACGCGGTGGCGTGCTTGTCGATCGCCTTCTCGTTCTCGCCGGCGGTGAAGGTGACCCGCGCGCGGGGGATGCCGAACTCGTCGGTCTCGTCGACCAGCTCGAGCCGATTGTCGTCCGACGGCAGGCAGTCGGCGTTGATGCCGATGCCGGCCATGAACCGCGCCTGGTCCAGTCGCTGCATGAGCTCGGGCCCCCACAGCCCGCCGCCGCGGACGAGCGTGGTCGAGAAGGTCAGAGGCATGACGCCCAGGCTTTGCACGAGGTAGCCGCCGGCGAAGTCGGCGTCGGCGGGACGCATCATGTCCTCGCTGATGAGCGACGAGGGGTAGCCGCGGTGCCCGCGGACGGGCTCGTCGAACCGGCCCCACACCTGGGTGGCGCCGTGCGCGAGGAAGTTCCGCCCCACCTGGCCGTTGTCGTTCGCGATCCCCGTGTGCAGCAGCAGGCGCGGAGTCTCGACGCCGCCACCGGCCAGCACGAGGGCCCGGCAGCGCTGGCGACGATCGACGCCGTCCTTGCGGTACACCACGGCTTCGACGTGGCCGCGGGCGTCGAGCTCGATCCCGTGCACCATCGACTCGCTGCGGATCTCGGCCCCGGCGGCGACCGCCGCGGGCAGGTACGTGTTGGAGGTGGAGGCCTTGGCATCCACGCGGCATCCCTGGTGGCACTCGCCGCAGTTCACGCAGGCGCTGCGCTCGCCGTGGTGGTCCTGCAGGCGCGCCCGCGTGAGCACCGCGGCGGGGGCGTCGGCCCAACGGACGCCGAGCGCGTCGCAGCCTTTCGCGACGAGGTTCGCCGGGGCGTTGCGCTTCGCCGGGGCGTAGGCGTACCGGCGCGACGGGTCCCACGGGTACGGGCTGGGCCCGGACACGCCGATGTCGCCTTCGACGCGCTCGACGTACGCGAGCAGTTCGTCGGGGTCGACCGGCCAGTCGCGGCCCACGCCCGACTCGGTGCGCAGGGCCAGGTCGCGGCGGTCGGGGCGCGGGGTGAACGCACCCCAGTGCAGCATCGAGCCGCCGACGCCCCGTCCGCTGTTGTTCGGGCCGAAGGCCGTGGGGTCGTCGCCCCCGCTCAGCCGCTCCGACATCCAGTTGATCTCGACGGCCTCGGTCTCGTCCGGGGTGAGGTCGTCGAGCGAGAAGTGCCGCCCCGCCTCCAGAGCCACGACGGTGAGTCCCTTGCGCGCCAGCTCCGCGGTGAGCGGGGCTCCGCCCGCTCCCGTTCCGATGACGACGACGTCGACGATCTCGTCGTCGGTGTAGGTGCGCATCGCTTCGAGGTTCATGCCGCGTCTCCCGTCGCGATCGTGCCGCCGACGCTCGCCGGCTCCCAGTCTTCTCGGCGCCCGAGGCGCAATTCCACGAACCCGCGGATCGGCGTGCCCCCGGTGGCGAAACCGTCGTAGCCGACCCGCGCCATGCTCGCCGGGTGGGCGAGCCACTGGCGGACGAGGTCGTTGCGCACGTCTTCGAGCCACGCCTTGAGCTGGGCGGCATCGAAGGGGCCATCGGCATCCGCTTCGCCCTCGACGGCGGCGCGGAACGTCTCGGCGCGTTCGGTCGGGTCGGTGGGCCAGGCCGCGGCCAACTGATCGAGTCCGGTGCGGTACGCCTCGACATCGACGGGCAGATCGGCGTTGCGCCAGCCGTCGCCCTCGCCGCGCGCGAGCTGCGCATCGACGCGGCCGGCGATGTCGATGGCCGGTCCGTCCTGCGGGATGACCAGATCGGCGATCTCACGCAGCAGCGTCAGCTGCGCCATGTTCAGCACCGCGGGCGCGTACCCGCGGTCGTCGGGCACGGAGCGGCGGGCCAGGATGCCGCGGACCCGGTCGTCGACGCGATCGCCGGCGATGAGACGGGCCCAGTCGTCGGGAACCACCGGCCCGACCCGTACCTCGTCGGCGATGAAGCGGGAGATCGCCTCGGCGGCCTCGGCCGGGCGCTCGAGCGGGATCAGGTGCCCGGTGTCCGCGAGGGCGATGAACCGCGCGCGGGGGTAGACCGAGGCGAGCAGTTCCGGCTGGGCGGAGGCGCCGAGGTCGACGTCGTCGGTTCCGGCGAGCACGAGCACGGGCAGATCGAGCGTCTGCACGTCGGCGGTGGCGTCGATGCGGCTTCCCGTCTCGAGCCACGCGCGCCACGCGGTCGGCGAGGTGCGACGGAGGTCGGCCAGGGCGAGGGACTGCGCCCCGGCATCGAGGGGCTCGGCCGTGTTCTGGTCGATGAAGGTCTCGGCATCCTGTTCGGAGATGGCCCCGTCGTCGACCCACGAGAGCATCCGCTCGCGACGCTCCTCGTCCATGGGCTCGGGGCGCGGCGGTGACGGAGCCATCAGCACCATGCCGCGCAGGCCGAAGAGCGCGGCGTCGCCGCGGAGCACGCGGGCGGCGACCAGCGCGGCGATCTTGCCGCCCATGCTGTGTCCGCCGAGCATCCACGGACCGCGCGCGTGCTGGGCGAGATGACGGATGACGTGGTCGACGGTGTCGTCGAGGCGGGAGTCGGGGGCGCTCGCCGCCGATCCGAAGCCGGGGAGGTCGATGCCGTGGACGCGCACGTCGCCGTCGAGCTTGTCGGCGAGACGGTCGAAGGAGCCGGAGCTCGCCCCCAGCGCGTGCAGCAGGTACAGGGTGAGGGGCGCCCCGCCGGGAGCGGGAGCGGTTTCGGTGGGCATGCACTCACGCTCGCTTACGGGTGGGGCCGGAAAGGGTCGCTTGCGCAATGGCACGATTTGCGCAAGCATCCGCGGCGGGCCGGGGCGATCGGGGTGGTCGGGTTACGGCGTGACCATGCCGCCGTTGACGTTCAGCGTCTCGCCCGAGACGTAGCTTGACTCCGCGGAGGCGAGGAAGACGAACGCGGGCGCGATCTCGGCGGGCTGACCGGCACGCTGGTAGTTGCTCTCGTCGTCGAAGTGCTCCATCTGATCGTCGGAGACCCCCTGGCTCACCTGCAGGGCCGACCAGGTGGGCCCGGGTGCGACGACGTTGACCCGGATGCCGCGCGAGGCGAGCTGCTGCGCGAGACCCTTCGACAGGTTGTTGATCGCGGCTTTCGTCGCGGCGTAGTCGAGGCGGTCGGGCGCGGGCACGTAGGCCTCGAGCGAGGCGGTGTTGATGATCGTGCCGCCCTCGGGGAGGTGGGCGAGCGCCGCCTTGGTGATCCAGAACGGCGCGAAGACGTTCGTGCGGAAGGTCTGCTCGAACTGCTCGTCGGACAGGTCGTCGACCTTCTCGACCATCACCTGCTTGCCAGCGTTGTTCACGACGATGTCGAGGCCGCCGAGCGCCTCGGCGGCGTGGGAGACGAGCTCGCGGCAGGCGCCGGGATCGGTGATGTCGGTCGCGATCGAGACGCCGGTGCGGCCGGCATCCCGGATCTGCTCCAGGATGTGGTCGGCGTCGCGCTGCTCGTCGGGCAGGTGAACGATGGCGACGTCGGCGCCCTCGCGCGCGAACGCGATCGCCACGGCCCCGCCGATGCCGGAGTCGCCGCCGGTGATGAGGGCTTTGCGGCCCACGAGACGACCGAGCCCGCGGTACGTCTTCTCGCCCAGGTCGGGCACCGGCGTCATATCGGCCTGCACGCCGGGCTCGGGCTGGTGCTGCACGGGCGGCTCGACGCGCGAGTAACGGGTGACGGGGTTGTCGAAGGTGAACTGATCGCGATCGGAGGTCATGACACGACGCTATGCAGGACGGGCGTCGCGGTGCGCGGCCTTGACGGGAGAGCGGATGCCGCGCAGTCTCAACGCATTCCGCCCCGATCGACGAGACGCGTCGGCACGAGGTGCGTGTGCGATCCCGTCGCGGGATCGGCTCCCCGCGCCAGCAGCGTCTCGGCGGCACGCGTGCCGAGCTCGGTCACGTCGTAGTCGACGATGCGGATGCGACGGGGGAGCAGCCGGGAGAGCTCGAAGTCGTCGAAACCGGCGATCGCGACGTCGGCGCCGCGGGGCAGGATCGCCTCGAGGGCTCCGATCGTGACGCGGTTGTTGGCGCAGAACACCGCCGTCGGCGGGTCGGCGGAGTCGAGCAGCCGGTGCACCGCGTCGCGGGTGACGGCGGGGGTGTGCAGCCCGTCGACGACCAGGGCGGGGTCGAGTGCGAGGCCCTCGGCGGCGAACGCCTCACGAGCTCCGGCCAGACGCTCGCCCATCGTGAAGATGTCGGGGGAGTCCATCAGGACGGCGATGCGGCGGTGCCCGGCCTCGAGGAGTTCGGCGACGGCCGCTCGGGATCCGCCGCGGTTATCGAGGAGGATCGCATCGGCGGGCACGCCGCTGCCGGGTCGGTCGAGGAAGACCACGGGTGTTCCCAGCTCGACCTCTCGGGACAGGTAGGAATGGTCGGCCGCGGTGGGGACGACGATGAGCCCGCCGATCTGGCGCTGACACAGATCGAGGGCGAGGGTGCGTTCGAGATCGGCGTCTTCTTCGCTGGATGCCATCACCAGGTGCATCCGCTCGCGGGTGGCGATCGCCGAGACGGCGGCGGCGATCGCCATGTAGAAGGTGTTCGAGAGGTCGGCCGCGACGAAGCCGATGGTGTCGCGGTTGCCCGAGCGCAGGCTGGCGGCGAGGGAATTGCGGTGGTAGCCGAGCCGGCCGACCGAGGCGAGGACGCGCTCGATCATGGCGGGGTCGACGTTCGGCTCGCCGTTGACCACGCGCGAGACGGTCTTCAGGCTCACCCCGGCGTCGGTGGCGACGTCGATCATGGTGGGCCGACCGGTCTTGCGCATGCGTCTCCTCGGGGATGCCGAGCGGGGCCGGCACCCTCTGAGCATACGGATACCGCCGGTCGCGCCGGGAAACGAGCAGAGGGGGTGCCCGCGATCGGCGGGACACCCCCGGGGGGTCGTCGTCAGACCTCGGGCGAGACCAGCGTGCCCGTCTCGTGCGAGGCGATGGCGGCGGCGAAGAGCCGGTGCGTCAGCGCGGCCTCGTCGGGGCGGACGCAGCCGAAGCCGTCGCCGAGCTCGCCCACGTACTCGGCGAGGAAGGCCGCCCACATCTGCAGGATGGCATCCGAGAATCCGGACTCGAAGTTCGGTCCCGTCACCGTCGGCCACACCGACTGGCTGCCGGCGTCGACGCTCTGCCAGCTCTGCTCGCGGCCGACACCGGGCACGTCGATGAACGCGAAGACCTCGACCTGCTTGGGGTTCTTCGTGCTGAAGCGCACCCCGCCCGACATGCCGATCGCCTCGAACTCCCATGTGTTCTTCTGCCCCGGCGCGATGCGCTTGGTCTCGGTGGTGAGCGGGAACGGTGCGCCGTCGTGGCGGGCCCACGAGTGGATGACGGCGTTGTCCCACGTGTCGCACGGCTGCATCGTGCCGTCGGGGCCCGGGCGTTCGGTGACGATGTCCTGCAGGATGCCGACGACCTTCTCGGGCGTCCACCCCAGGCGCAGCGGCACGTGCCACGTGTGCATGCCGAGGTCGTTGAGCACGCCCGCCTCGCCGCAGAACTGCTTCTGCCGCTTCCAGTTGAGCGGCTTGTTCACGTCGATGTCGCTGGAGTGCAGGAAGGTGCAGGTCGCCTCGACGATCCGGCCGAGCGCGCCCGAGCGGACGTAGTCGACCGCCCACTGTGCGCCGGGGAAGAAGGGCATCTCGCTCGACACGCGCACGAACGACTCGGGTGTCTCGTCGATGGCGGCGACCACCGCGTCGGCCGCCGCGCGATCGATGCCGAAGGGCTTCTCGGCCAGGAGCGCCTTGCCGGCGCGGACGGTGTCGACGTAGAGCCGCTCGTGCAGGTCGTGCCGCACGGCGATGTAGACGACGTCGACGCGCGGATCGGCGAGCAGCTCGTGGTGGTCGGTCGTGGTCAGCTGCACGGTGTCGATGCGCTCGAAGAACTCCAGGGCTGCGGGATTGATGTCGCACACCGCGACGAGCTCGGGCTCGGCGGGGTGGTCGATGAGCGCGGGCCAGCGGCGCAGGGCCGCGGCGATCTCGCGCCCCATGAGGCCGCCGCCGATGATGCCGACGCCGATCTTCTTGCCGGTCATGCGCGGTCCCCTTCGCCGGCGCCGCCGATGAGGGCGAGAGCGTCGTCGACCGAGGCGTCGTCGTGCACCACGGCCATGAGGGCCGCGGTGATGCCGGCGGGGTCGCGGTGCTGGATGACGTTGCGGCCGTAGACGATCCCGCGGGCGCCCTGCGCGAGCACCGCCTTCGTGCGCTCCAAGAGAGTGCGGTCGTCGACGCGTCCTCCGCCGCGCACCAGCAGGGGGGTGTCGCCTGCGGCCTGGATGACCCGGTGGTACTCGGTGATGTCGTCGGTGGGGTCGGCCTTGATGAGGTCGGCGCCGAGCTCGCGCGCCTGCCGCACGAGGGTGACGACCTTGGCGGTGTCGCCGTCGACGCCGTAGCCGCCGGTGCCGGGTGTGGTCTGCATGACGAGGGGCTCGATCATGAGCGGCATCCCGTACTTCTCGGCGTCGCTGCGCAGCGCCAGGATCGAGCGGATGCACTGCTCGCGCACCTGCGGTTCGCCCGGCAGATCGAGGAGGTTCACGCAGACCGCAACCGCGTCGAGGCGGACGGCGACCTCGATGGCATCCGGCACGTGGATGCTGTGCAGGGGAGACTCGAGCGGGTCGCCGTAGACGTTGGCGATGTCGGTGCGCAGCACGAGTCCGGGCTTCTGCTTGCCGGGGACGGACTGCAGCAGCGGCGCCTGCCCGAGGGTGAGCTGCACCGCGTCGGGGCCGGCGTCGACGAGGGTGGCGACGGTGGCCGCCATGTCTTCGATGCCCGTCAGGAACGAGTGCTCGTGGAAGGCGCCGTGGTCGACGGCGACGTCGAGAGCGCGGCCGGACCGCGCGTTGAAGAGGCGATTGAGGCGGGGTTTCGACATGGGGTGTGGGTCTCCGAAGCGTCGTGTCGGGGCGCGGCTCTGCGCTCGACGGTCAGTATGCGGGGCGCAAGACAACGTTGTCAATCGCTGCTAGCGTGAGCGGCGACACGGCGACGAAGGCGGGGATCATGGGCGAGCTGTACGGGCGATCGATCGACGACGCGAGACGACGGGTGGGTTCTTCCGCCGCACTGGCCGCGGTGGAGGCCTCGGTGCGAACGAACGGACCGGATGCCGGAACCCGGCGCCTGCGGCTCATCGCGGGCGATCTCGACGTCGAGCTGCTGCCCGACCGCGGGCTCGACCTCGGCCAGGTGCGGCACCGCGGCGTGCCGCTGGCGTGGGTGTCGCCGACCGGATGGCCGCGCCCGGGCGCGAGCGGCTTCGGCGGAGCGTTCGGCGGGGGCCTCGTGACCACCTGCGGGCTGCTCTCGTTCGGCCCTCCCTCGGTCGACGCCGAGGGGGAGCACCCGCAGCACGGGCGCTACAGCGTCCTGTCGGCATCCGTGGTCCGCGCGGAGGCGACGCAGGATGCCGTGGTGGTCGAGGCGGTGATCGTGGAGGCGAGCGTTCTCGGTGCTCATCTCGAGCTGCGGCGCAGCGTACGACTGCCCCTCGGGGAGGGGCGCATCGAGCTGCGCGACGAGATCGTCAACCGCGGCTCGCGCGCGGTCGAGCCCATGGTGCTCTACCACGTGAACCTCGGCTGGCCACTGGTCGATGCGGGCACGGAGCTGCGCTCCCCGGCCGATCGCGTGCTCCCGCGCGATGCCGCCGCGGAGGCGGGGCTGTCGTCGTGGGCGGAGTTCCCCGAGGCGTCGGCGCACTATCCGGAGCAGGTATTCGCGCACGAGCTGCCGACCGATCGCCGCGTGAGCGCCGAGGTGATCGCGCCGTCGGGGCTCGGCATCCGGATCTCGTTCGACACCGCCCGGTTGCCGGGGATGTTCCAGTGGCGGGTCGCCCAGGACGACGGGGTGGTGCTCGGGGTGGAGCCGGCGACGGCGGCGACGATCCTGGGTCGGGCAGACGCGCGAGAGCGCGGGCTCCTGCGTCCGCTCGCCCCCGGGGCGTCGTGGGAGCTCGGTCTCGACATCGATGTCATCGAGATCCATCCGTGACTTGACAACGTTGTCCGGTGGGGCTCATGCTGTCTGCATCGAAGCCCGCCCGAGGGCTTCCTCCCGAATGACAACGATGTCGGAGATGCGATGACGCACGACGAGCGACGGACCGCAACCGCGGTCGGCGAGGCCACCACGGCCCGCCCACGCGCTCGTCTCATCGACGTCGCGACGGCGGCGGGCGTCAGCCCGAAGACCGTGTCCCGCGTCATCAACGACGAGGCCGGGGTCCTGCCCGGAACCCGCGATCGCGTGCTGGAGGTCGTGCGTGACCTGGGCTTCGTCCCCGACCGCAGCGCCCGCGAGCTCAAGCGTCGCGAGGCCGACACCATCGGCATCCTGATCGATGCGATCAGCGACCCCTTCTTCGCCGCCCTGGTGAGCGTGGTCGAAGAGCTCGCGATCGCCGACGGCCTGAGCGTGATCTTCGCGAGCACCGGCTACGACGCCGAGCGCGAGACGGCGCAGCTCGACCGGCTGACCGGCCACCGCCTCGCCGGTCTGATCGTCGCGCCGGTCGCCGTTCCGGCGGGGGTCCTCGCGGGGCTGCGCAACCGCTTCCCGGTGGTGACCGTCGACCGCGTGCGGCCGGGGATCGACGCGATCGTGATCGACGACTTCGGGGCCGCCGCCGAGGCCACCGCGGCCCTGCTCTCGCACGGGCACCGCCGCGTCGCGTTCATGGGCGAGGACGTGCCTTACCCCACCGTCAGCGACCGCCTGGCCGGATACCGCTCGGCTCTCGACGCCGCGGGGGTGGCCTTCGATCCCTCGCTCGTCGTCACCCACGAGCGCTTCCGCGAGGGGGAAGCAGCCGAGGCCTCGCTGCTGCTCGGGCGGTCCGACGCCCCCACCGCCCTGCTGTGCGCGACGAGCCTCGCGGCGATCGCGACCGTTCGGGCGATCCGTGCGCGCGGACTCCGGATGCCCGCGCTCATCTCGTTCGGCGACTTCACCCTCGCCGAGGTGCTCGAACCGGGCATCACCTACGTCGACCACGACCCCCGTCTGCTCGGCGCGGCGGCCTTCCGGCGCCTGCGCCACCTGGCCCTGCACGCCGACGACGCCCCGACCCGCACGGTCGTGCCCACGCGCCTCGTGCCCCGCGGTTCGGGCGAGGTGCCCGTCGCGGAATCGGAGAAGCGCAGCGGAACCGGATCCGTCTCGGCATCCGCTCCGATTCCGCTGCGTCCGTCCGATTCCGCCGGGGTACTCCCGTCCCCCGCGGCGGTCGCCCTCGTCCACCCCGCGCCGGTCGGCGACGTCGTCGTCGCGGCCGCAGCCCCGATCGGAGCCCCCTCATGAAGCCCGTCCTGCTGCCCCCCAACCCCGTGCAGCACTTCTACCTCGGCGGCGACCGCATCGCGGCGCTGCGGGGCATCGTGCCCGAGAGCGACCGGCAGCCCGAGGAGTGGCTCGGCTCGACCGTCGCGCGCTTCGGTTCCGACACGATCGGCCTCGCCGTGACCGATGGCGGCGACGTCCTGCGCGACCTCGTCTCCGCCGACCGCGGCGCCTGGGTGGGAGCGCGCGGGGGGCGGGATGCCGCCGACCTCGGCATCCTGGTCAAGCTCCTCGACGCGCGTCAGCGGCTTCCCGTCCACGTGCACCCGGGTCGCGAGTTCGCCACCGCGCACCTCGACTGCCCCTACGGCAAGACCGAGGCCTGGTACGTGCTCGAGACCGAGGACGACTGCGCCGTGCACGTCGGCTGGAACCGGGCCGTCGACCGCGACGAACTCGATCGTCGCCGCGACGCACAGGACAGCGAGTGGATGCTCTCGCGCATGAACCGCGTGGTCGTGCGCCCCGGCATGGGGGTTCTCGTGCCCGCCGGCACCGTGCACGCGATCGACGGCGGCATCTTCGTCGCCGAGGTGCAGGAGCCGACCGACTTCTCGATCCTGCTCGAGTGGTCGGTCACGACCTCGACGCGCGAGGAGTCGCACCTCGACCTCGGCTTCGACGCCGTGATGCCCTCGGTGTCGACCGAGAAGCTGGATGCCGAGGCCCTCGACGCCTTGGTCAGCACGGTGGGGACGACTCCGGCGGGCTCGGACTTCCGTTCGCTGCTGCCCGCGGTCGCCGACCCCTACTTCCGCCTGTTCGACGCGGCGGGCGAGACGGCGGCCCGCGACGCCGGCTTCGCGGTGGTGCTCGTGCGCGAGGGCTCCGGCGCGCTGGTGTCGGATGCCGGCACCCTCGACATCGAGCGCGGACAGGTCTACGCCGTGCCGCACGCGTTCGGCGCCTGGCGCCTGACGGGCGAGGCCGAGGTGCTCGTCGCCGCGCCGGGTGCAGGCTGGCCCGGCACCCTCCGCGCGGGGGGCGTGCGATGAGCGACTACGTCGTCGGCGTCGACATGGGCAGCACCAGCACGAAGCTGCTCGTCGCGACCCCTGAGGGCCAACAGGTGCTCGTGGTGAGCCGCCCCTCGCCCTGGACCAACCTCGACCACGGCCGCGCCGAGATGCCCGCCGACCGGGCGATCGCGGTCGTGCGCGCTCTCGCGGCCGAAGCCGACGATCGGCTCGACGAGGGGTACCGCGTCGTCGCGCTCGGGGTCTCGGGCATGGCCGAGGCGGGGGTGCTGCTCGACGCCGCAGGCACCGCGCTCGCGCCGATCATGGCGTGGTTCGACCCCCGAGGTGCGGCGCAGATCCGGGCGACGCCCGCGAAGTTCCGCGCCGAGTTCCCCGGCCGTACCGGGTTGCCGGTGGGGCCGCTGGCATCCCTCGCCAAACTCCTGCACCTGCGCGACAGCGGTATCGCGCTCGCCGGGACGACGTTCCTCAACGTCCCCGAATACGTCGTGCACGCCCTCGGCGGCCCCCGCGTGGCGGAGTTCTCGCTCGTGTCGCGCACCGGGCTCATCGACCAGGACGACAGCACGCCGTGGCAGGCAGCCCTCGACGTGCTCGGGGTGGACGAGTCGATCCTCGGGGCGCGCGTAAGCGCGGGCGAGCCGGTGGGCGTGCTGACGGACGAGGCCATGCCCGCCGGCTTCCGGGGCGCGGCGCTCACGATCGCCGGTCACGACCACCTGGTGTCCGCCGTCGCCGTCGGGGCGACGCACACCGGCCAGCTCTACGACTCGATGGGCACGGCCGAGGCCCTGGTCCGCGTGCTCGACGACACCCTCCCCTTCGCGGCGCGCGAACGCCTCGCCCACGCCGGCATCAACTGCGTGCGCCACGTCATCCCGGGCAAGTACGTCCTGCTCGCGGGAACGAAGTCTGGCCTGCTCATGCGTCGCGTGCTCCAGCTTCTCGGGATCACGGATGCCACGGGCCGGGCGGTCATCGACGACGCCGCTCTCGCGCTCCCCGTCGACGGAACGCTCGCCGACGGGGGCCTCGAGGTCTCGGGCGCGCGTAACGACGACGGGGTGCTCAAGGTCGTCGCCCAGAGCGACGGGCTCAGCCCCGCCGAACTGTTCGCCGCGTCCCTGCGCCACGGCAACGACATGCTCGCCGAGTGCATGGCGGCCATGGACCGCGAGGTGGCCCCGCCCACCTCGACGGTGCTGACCGGGGGCTGGTCGACCATGGCATCCGTCGTCCGCTCGCGCTCGGCGCTGCTGCCCGAGGTCACCGTCTCGACCCACGACGAGGGCACGGCCTACGGGGCGGCGCTGTTCGCCGCCTTCGCGGTGTCGTCCGAGCCCTTCGAGAACGTCGCGGAGACGTTCCTCTCTTCCTCTGTCCTCACCACTGAAAGGAGCTGACGATGTCGTCAGTCACCACCGCCGTCCCGGTGCTGCAGGCTCGGGGCCTGTCGCGGCAGTTCGGTCACGTCCGGGCGTTGAACAACGTCGATTTCGAGGTCTACCCGGGCGAGGTCACCGCCCTCATCGGCGACAACGGCGCCGGCAAATCGACGCTCGTGAAGGCCCTGTCGGGCAACCTGGCGGTCGACGAGGGTGAGATCCTCTTCGACGGCAAGCCGATCGAGATGAGCAACCCGCAGGTGGCGTCGTCGCTCGGCATCGAGACGGTGTACCAGGACCTCGCCCTGGCGCCGCACCTCGACCCGGTGCAGAACATGTACCTCGGCCGCGAGATCCGCCGCCCCGGCATCGCCGGAGCGCTCGGGTTCATGAAGACGAAGGACATGGCCACGGCCTCGCGCGCCGCCTTCAACGAACTCGGTGCCACCGTCCGCTCGCTCACCTCGCCTGTGGGCGAGATGTCGGGCGGTCAGCGTCAGGCGATCGCGATCGCCCGCGCCGTGCACTGGGCCGGGCGCCTCGTCTTCCTCGACGAGCCGACCGCCGCTCTCGGCGTCCGCCAGACCAAGAACGTCCTCGAGACCATCCGGCGCGTGCGCGACAAGGGCATCGCGGTGGTTCTGATCTCGCACTCGATGCCGCACGTGATGGAGGTCTGCGACCGCATCCAGGTGCTGCGCCTGGGCACCCGCGTCGCCAACGTCGACGCCAAGAACACCTCCATGGAAGAACTCGTCGGGCTCATGACCGGCGCCGTCACGAAGGACGACCAGAAGTGAGCACCCAGACGCCTCCCACCGAGACGGTGGCCATCGGCACGTTCGAGGACGCCAAGCCGAACTTCTTCCGGGGACTGCTCAAGGCCCAGGCCTTTCAGATCCTGATCATCCTCGTCGTCATCGTGCTGATCTTCAGCGCTCTGGCACCGGAGTCGTTCGCGCAGTGGTCGAACTTCCGCCTCATCATCCAGAACGCCTCGATCCTCGCCGTCCTCGGCGTGGGGATGACGTACATCATCATCACCTCGGGCATCGACCTGTCGATCGGCTCGGTGCTGGTGTTCTCGGGCGTCGTCTCGGCGCTCGTGATGCGCGCGCTCGGTGGTGAGGGCTGGGGCGTCGCGACGATCGGCATCCTCGTGTCGATCCTCAGCGGCGTGTGCTGGGGCCTGTTCAACGGCTTCCTCATCGCGAAGGCCAAGATCCCGCCGCTCATCGTCACGCTCGGTTCGCTCGGCATGGCGCTGGGTCTCGCGCAGATCCTCACCGGCGGCGTCGACATCCGCGACGTGCCGACCGTGCTGACGGTCTCGATCGGCTACGGAAACGTGTTCGGGTCGCTCCCGATCATCAGCGTCATCGCGCTCGTGGTCGTCGTGATCGGCGCGATCGTGCTCCACTTCACGAAGTTCGGTCTCTACACCTACGCCGTCGGCTCGAGCGAGCTTGCCGCCCGCCGCGTGGGCGTCAAGGTCGACCGTCACCTCATCTCGGTCTACACGCTCTCGGGAGCGCTCGCGGGGCTCGCCGGCATCTTGGCCCTGTCGCAGTTCTCGACCACCGCGATCGCCGGTCAGTCGCAGACCAACCTGAACGTCATCGCGGCCGTCGTCATCGGTGGCACCTCGCTCTTCGGCGGCGTGGGCACGATCTTCGGCACCGTGGTAGGCCTCTTCATCCCCGCCGTCCTGCAGAACGGCTTCGTCATCACCGGCGTGCAGCCCTTCTGGCAGCAGGTCGCCGTCGGAGCGGTGCTCATCACCGCCGTCTACGTCGACCAGGTGCGTCGCACCGCCGCGACCCGCGGCACCACCCAGAGCCTCTGGCGGAAGTTCGTCAGCGGAGGACGCCGCGGCTGAGGCCCGGCATCCGACACCCCACCAAGAGAGAACGGTCATCACAATGCAGTGGAACAACAAGGTTCTCGCGTTCGCCACCCTCGGCGCCGCAGCCACCCTCGTCCTCGCCGGGTGTTCCGGTGGCTCCTCGTCGGGCTCCGCCTCGGGCGGCGACGGCGGGTACAAGATCGCGTTCGTGCAGGGCGTCGCCGGAGACGAGTTCTACATCTCCATGCAGTGCGGCATCCAGGACGAGGCCGCCAAGGAAGGCGCCACCGTCACCACCCAGGGCCCCGAGAAGTTCGACCCCACCCTCCAGAAGCCGATCGTCGACGCCGTGGTCGCATCGAAGCCCGATGCGCTCTTGATCGCCCCGACGGACGTGTCGGCGATGCAGGCGCCGATCGCGGCGGCCGAGGCGGCCGGGATCAAGGTCGTCCTCGTCGACACGACGCTGGAGGACCCGTCCGGTGCGGTCTCGCAGATCTCGAGCGACAACGAGGGCGGCGGAGCTGCCGCGTTCAAGGCGATCCAGGATGCCAACCCCAACGGCGGCAAGGTGCTCGTCGTGTCGGTCGACCCCGGCATCTCGACCACGGACGCCCGAGCGAAGGGCTTCGAGGATGCCGTCGCGAAGGACAGCAAGTTCGAGTCGGTGGGGGTGCAGTACTCGCACAACGAGCCCTCCACCGCCGCTGAGATCGTGACGGCGGCGCTGCAGAAGGACCCCGACATCGTCGGCATCTTCGCCGCCAACCTGTTCGCCGCCGAGGGCTCCGCCACCGGTGTGCAGCAGGCCGGCAAGCAGGGCCAGGTCACCATCGTCGGCTTCGACGCCGGCCCCGCCCAGGTCAAGGCCCTCGAAGCCGGCACCGTCCAGGCCCTCGTCGCGCAGGAGCCCGCCACCATCGGCGAAGACGGCGTGAAGCAGGCCATCGCCGCCCTCAAGGGTGAGGCGACGGAGGAGAAGATCCAGACCGGCTTCACCATCCTCACGAAGGACAACATCACCACCGACGGCAAGGACGCGGTCTACAAGTCCTCCTGCTGACCCACCCGGATGCCGGGACCCGGGCCGTCGGCCTGATTCCCGGCATCCACCCCCCTCGTCAGACGCGTGAGGGGTCAAGATCTGTCGCCGCGCATTCCGCTCGGCGACACAGAACGACCCCTCACGCGAGATATCGACACCCCGGGCCCCTCACGCGGAGGGGACGACCCGAGAGAGAGACCGCCGTGCCGCTGGCCGACATGCCCGAACTGCTCGCTGCGCACCGCGCGGTCGGGGCCTTCAACTTCATCACCCTCGAGGTCGCCGAGGCCATCGTCGCCGGGGCCGAGGCCGCCGGGTCGGGCGTGATCCTCCAGCTCTCGCAGAACGCCATCGCGTTCCACGGCGGCATCGGCCCCGCGGGAGCCGCCGCTCTGCGACTGGCCGACGCCGCGTCTGTGCCGGTCGTCGTGCACCTCGACCACGCCACCGACGAGCCGCTCGTCGACGAGGCCCTGGCCGTCGGCATCCGGTCGGTCATGTTCGACGCCGCCCACCTGACGGATGCCGAGAACCTCGAGCGCACCGCCGCCGTCGCCGCTCGCGTGCACGCCGCCGGCGCCTGGATCGAGGCCGAGCTCGGCGAGATCGGCGGCAAGGGCGCTCACGCGCCGGGCGTGCGCACCGACGTCGCCGAGGCCGCGCACTTCGTCGAGGCGACCGGGGTCGATGCCCTGGCCGTGGCCGTCGGGAGCGAGCACGCGATGCGCGAGCGCAGCGCGACCCTCGACGAGGGGCTCATCGCCCGCCTCGCCGCCGAACTCCCCGTGCCTCTGGTCCTCCACGGTTCGAGCGGGGTCGCCGACGCCGGCATCGACGGCGCCGTGCGCGCGGGCATGCGCAAGATCAACATCGGCACGCACCTCAACACCGTGCTGACCGCGGCGGTCCGCGACGAACTCGAGCGGGATCCGGATGCCATCGACCCCCGCCGCTGGCTCGCCCCGGGGCGTGCGGCGGTCGCCGCCGAGGTACAGCGCCTGCTCGGCGTCGTGACGGGGCGCGGCGCGTGAGCGGCATCGTCACCCTCACCGCCGCGGGGGCGATCGACGCCACCTACCGTGTCGGTTCCCTGCGCCCGGGCACCTTCACCCGCGCCGACGGCTACACGCGCGAAGTGAGCGGGAAGGGCGTCAACGTCGCGGCCGCCCTGGCCGCTGGCGGTGCCGATACCGCGGCGGTCGTCGTGCTCGGCGTCGACGACGTGCGCTTCGCCCGGGGCGGGGCCACCGCCCCGCTGCTGCGCATCGTCGAGGTACCCGGGGCGACCCGGGTGAACACCTCGATCGTCGACGCCGAGGGCGCGACGACCAAGGTCAACGCCCCCACCCCGCCGCTGTCGTCCGCGGCGTGGGACGCCACGGTCGCGGCGCTGCGCGAAGAACTCTCGGCGCGCACCGACCCCTGGCTCGTGATCTCGGGAAGCCTCCCGCAGCTCGCCGACACCGGGGCCTTGGTGGATCTGGCGGCCGTGCGCGCCGTGGCGCGGGAGCACGGCGCCCGGGTCGCGGTCGACACGAGCGGTGCGGCCCTCGACACGCTTCTGGCCGACCCGGCCGGGATCGACCTGCTCACCCCGAACGCCGACGAGCTGTCGGCGGCGGTCGGTCGCCCCCTCGCCACCCTGGGGGAGGTCATCGCCGCCGCCCGCGAGATCGTCGCCCGCGGTGTCACAACGGTCCTCGCGAGCCTCGGCGCCGACGGCCTCGTCGCCGTCACCGCCGACCGCGCGGTGTTCGCGCGGGCTACCGCTCCCTCCGTCGCCAACACCGCGGGAGCGGGGGATGCGGCCCTCGCGGGTTTCCTCCTGGGGCTCACGCGCGCCGCCGCGGGAGCCGACCGCCTCGCCTCCGCTGCCGCATCCGCGGCCGAGTGGGGCGCGCACGCCGTCGCACACGCCTCGACGCTCGTCGCGGGGCCGCCGCACGGCATCCGCGCCCTCGTCGACACCGAACCCGAACTGTCGCGGGTCCTCACCCCGGAGGGTGAAGCATGACCCTCGCCGCGCCCGAGATCGCCCCCGAGATCACCGCGGCCGTCGCCGACGCCTCGCGCATCCGCACCCGCGCGATCGATCGCATCGCCTACGCCAACGACGCCTCGCACTACCTGCTCACGCCCGACGCCGTCGCGGTCGCGGCCGACGCGGCCGAGGTGGGGGCGATCCTGCGCGGAGCCACCGCATCCCGTACGCCCGTCACCTTCCGCTCCGGCGGGACGAGCCTCTCGGGGCAGTCGTCGGGCAAGGGCCTGCTCGTCGACGTGCGGCAGGGCTTCGGGCGCATCGACGTGCTCGACGGCGGCCGGCGCGTGCGCTCGCAGCCCGGGGCGACCGTGCGCCAGGTCAACGCGCGATTGCTGCGGCACGGCCACCGGCTCGGTCCCGACCCGGCGAGCGAAGCCGCCTGCACCATCGGCGGGGTCGTCGCGAACAACTCCAGCGGCATGGCGTGCGGCACCGTCGAGAACTCGTACCGGACGCTCGAGGGACTCGTTCTCGTGCTGGCATCCGGGACCGTCGTCGACACCGCGGCGCCCGACGCCGACGCACTGCTGCGTGATCGCGAACCCGCCCTCGTCGAGGGGCTGATGCGTCTTCGCGAACGCGTCGTGGGCAACGCGGCGAGCGTCGCGCTCATCGAACGGCAGTTCGCGATGAAGAACACCATGGGCTACGCCCTCAACGCCTTCGTCGACTTCGACACCCCGGCGGCGCTCCTCGCCCACCTCGTGGTGGGGTCGGAAGGGACGCTCGCGTTCGTCGCCGGAGCGACGTTCCGCACCGTTCCGATCCGCCCGGCCATCGCCACCACTCTCGCGGTGTTCCCCACCCTCGACGCGGCGACCCGGTCGCTGCCGGCGCTGGTGTCGACGGGAGCCGCGACGCTGGAGCTGATGGATGCCACGTCTCTGCGCGTCGGACAGCGTCTGGCCGGGACCCCCGCCGCCATCCACGGTTTCGAGGCCACGACCCAGGCGGCGCTGCTGGTGGAGTACCACGCGGACGACGTCGACTCCCTGCGCACGCTCGCGCAGGCCGGCGCCCGCGCGCTCGCCGCAGAGCACCTCCTCGACACGGCCGTCTTCTCGAGCGACCCCGTCGCACGCGCCGCGGCCTGGACCTTCCGCAAGGGCCTGTACGCCTCGGTCGCCGGCGCCCGGCCGAGCGGCACGACCGCGCTGCTCGAAGACGTCGTCGTCCCGGTCGCGCGTCTCGCCGACACCTGCGGGGGGCTGCAGGAGCTGTTCGCGCGCTTCGGCTACGACGACAGCGTCATTTTCGGCCACGCCAAGGACGGCAACATCCACTTCATGCTCACCGACCGCTTCGAGGGGGCGAAGGCCCTCGGCCGCTTCGAGGGCTTCACCGACGCGATGGTCGATCTCGTGCTGGAGGCGGGCGGCAACCTCAAGGCCGAGCACGGCACGGGCCGCGCGATGGCGCCGTACGTGCGCCGGCAGTACGGCGACGAGCTCTATGACGTGATGGTGGAGCTCAAGCGTCTGCTCGACCCGAGCGGCATCCTGAACCCGGGCGTCATCATCGACGACGATCCCGGTGCGCACATGCGCCACCTCAAGACGCCCGTGTCGATCGAGCCCGAGGCCGACCGGTGCGTCGAGTGCGGCTACTGCGAGCCGGTGTGCCCGAGCCGCTCCCTCACCCTCACCCCGCGCCAGCGCATCGTCGTGCGCCGCGCCTCGACCGCGGCCCGCGAGCGCGGCGACGGGGGTCTCGTCGCGGAGCTCGAGAGGGACTACGACTACGACGGCGTGCAGACGTGCGCCGTCGACGGCATGTGCCAGACGGCGTGCCCGGTGCTGATCAACACCGGATCGCTTATGAAGCGCTTCCGCCGCGAAGACGCGAACCCGGTGCTGTCCACCGCGTGGTCGGCGGCGGCGACCGGGTGGGGTGCGGTCACTCGGGCCGGTTCCGTGGCGCTCTCGGCCGCCGACAAGGTGCCGCTACCGCTGGTCCGGACGGCGACGGATGCCGCCCGCGCGGTGCTCGGAACCGACACGGTGCCCCGGTATGCGGCGGAGCTGCCCGCGGGTGGGGCGTCGCGGAAGCGGCTCGGTCGAGTGGTCGGAGCCGTCGGAGTCGAGCCGAGCGCGGTGTTCCTACCGGCGTGTGTGGGCAGCATGTTCGGGCCCGCGTCCGACGGCATCGGTGCCACTGCGGCGTTCACCCGCCTGCTCGAGCGCGCCGGGGTCGCGGCGATCGTGCCCGACGGCATCGACGCCCTGTGCTGCGGCACCCCCTGGTCGTCGAAGGGCTACGCGAAGGGGCACGCGACCATGACCGCCCGGGTGCGGGCGGCGGTGCGCACAGCGTCGCGCGACGGCGCCCTGCCGGTCATCTGCGATGCGTCCAGCTGCACCGAGGGCTTCGCCTCCACCCTCCGTGACGAGGGCGTGCAGGTCACGGATGCCGTGGCCTTCGCGGCATCCACTCTGCTTTCGCGTCTCACCCCGACGCCGGTGGCGGAGCTGCTGGCGCTGCACCCCACGTGTTCGTCGACGCAGTTGGGGATCGACCCGGCGCTGCGGGCGATCGGCGCGGCCGTGGCCTCCGAGGTGCGCGTTCCCGACGCGTGGGGCTGCTGCGCCTACGCGGGCGACCGGGGCATGCTGCACCCCGAGCTGACCGAGGCCGCGACCGCCCCGGAGGCGGCGGAGGTGGCCGGGTGGGGAGCCGACGCGCACGCCTCGTGCAACCGCACGTGCGAACTGGGCATGACGAAGGCCACGGGGGAGTCGTACGTGCACGTGCTGGAGCTGCTGGAACGCGCCACGCGCTGACTCCCCCCGGGAGCCGGTCGTCAGAGGCGGTGGCCGTTGGCGAGGACGGGAAGGGCGGCGCGGACGCGGGGGACCGCGGCCAGGGGGCCTGCGACGTCGACGACGAGGGTCTCGGGTGCATCGCTGAGGCGGACGACGTCGGTCCCGTCCGCGGCGACGACGCCGCTGAAGCCGATGCCGGTCGGGGCGCCCGCGCCGTCGTCGCGGCCGATCGTCAGCGGGTCGGCCTGGCCCACGGCCACCACCACGGTCGTGGTGTCGAGGGCCCGAGCGCGCGTCAGCAGCTCCCAGTGCTCGCGCTTGCCCGGCCCGGAGCCCCACGAGGCCGCGACGAGGACGAGGTCGGCGCCCTCTTCGGCCAGCGCGCGGAAGAGCTCGGGGAAGCGCACGTCGTAACACGTGGCCACCCCGATACGGACGCCGTTCAGGTCGAACGTCACCGGGCGGTCACCGGGCTCCACGGCATCCGATTCCCGATACCCGAAGGCGTCGTAGAGGTGGATCTTGTCGTAGTACGCGTCGGCGGCACCGGCGACGAGCAGCGTGTTGCGCACGCGTCCGGGAGTCGTCGACGGCGTGAACATACCGACCACGATCGTCACGCTTTCCTCGCGCGCGATGCGGCGCACCTCATCGGCCCACGGGCCGTCGAGGGGCTCGGCGACCCCGGCGAGGGAGGGTCCGGCGAAGCGGCACATGACCGCCTCGGGGAAGACGACGAGCTCGGCGCCGTCGGCGGCGGCGCGTCGGGTCTCGCGGGCGATGAGCGAGAGGTTCTCGACGGGGTCGGAACCGGCGACGACCTGAGCCAGGGCGATGCGCATGATGTCTCCTTCGTATGGGTCTTGCCGTGTTGTATACATTTTGTATGCCTTCAGCCACGTCCCCGTCGGGTCGCGACCGCGCCCTCGAGCATCTTCGCGCTCTGCTCACGAACCCGGAAGTCGAGGGGGGCTTCATCAACGAGCAGGACGTGGCCGATGTCGTGGGCGTCTCGCGGACACCGGTCCGGGAGGCCCTGCTGATCCTCGCGTCGGAGGGACTGGTCGACCTCGAGCCCCGCCGGGGTGCGCGGGTGGCGGCGCTCACCCCGCGCGAGACGGCCGAGCTCATGGAGACGCGGGCTCTGTTCGAGAGGTTCGCCGTGCAGCGGGCGCTCTCGCAGGGCGTTTCGCCCCACGATGCCCTGGCCGAGATCATGCGCCGACAGGAAGCGGTGACCGAGGGCCTGGAACGGCTGACCTTCGAGCAGGCGCGCACGTGCATCGAGCTGGACCGGCAGTTCCACCAGACCCTGGTCGATGCGGCGGGTAACTCCTTCCTCTCGCGCAGCTACGCGGCCATGCGCGAGAGGCAGGTTCGGGTCGGTATCGCCGCCCTGAGCATCGGCCCCTCGCGGTGGGATGCCGTCACCCACGAGCACGGTGCCATCGTCGACGCCCTGCGGGCGGGGGATCAGGCGGCCGCCGAGAAAGCCATCGACGACCACCTGAGCATCACCCTTCGGACGATCCTGACCGGGTCCTAGGACTCGGTCGCCGCCGATCCCGCGCGAGACGACGAGAGCACCTCGAGGTACTCCTCGTCTTCGGCGTGCTGCGGGTTGCGGCCGAGCAGGACCCCCACGATCGTCAGGACGGCGGCCACGGCGAGGTAGATGGCCGGGGCCACCCAGCTGCCGGTGGCGCTCAGCAGAGCGGTGAAGATCACGGGAGCCAGGGCTCCGCCGAAGACGCCGGCGATCGTGTAGGCCAGCGACGACCCGGTGTAGCGCAGGCGCGGGCTGAACTGCTCGGTGATGAACGCGGCCTGCGGCCCGTACAGGAACGAGTGGATCGCAAGACCCACGACGACGCCCAGGACGAACAGCGGCATCGAGCCACCGCCGATCATGAGGAAGAAGACGAAGGGCCAGACCGCCGCGGCCACGGCGGCGATCCCGTAGAGAAGGCGGCGGTTGACGAGGTCGCTGATCCAGCCGGCGAGCGGGATGAGCGCGAGCTGGAACGCCGACCCGATCAGGGTCGCGGTCAGCACCTGCGAGCGCTCCATGCCGAGCTGGGTGAGGCCGTAGGTGAGGGTGAACACCGTGAACATCGCGTAGAGGATGTCGGGGGCGAGGCGGCACAGGATCGCGGCGAGCAGCCCGCGACCCTCGAGTCGGAACACGTCCTTGATCGGGGCCTCGGGGCGGTCGCCCGACTGCTCGATGGCGCGGAAGATCGGGGTGTCCTCGAGCGCGAGGCGGATCCAGAGGCCGAACGCGACGAGCAGGGCCGACAGCAGGAAGGCGACGCGCCATCCCCACGCGAGGAACTGCTCGTCGGTCAGCATCAGCGTCAGGACGGCGAGCACGCCGTTGGCCAGCAGGTTTCCGGCGGGCGGACCGACCTGCGCGGCGGAGGCCCAGAAGCCGCGGCGCTGGGGTGTGCCGAACTCGCTCGACAGCAGCACGGCGCCGCCCCATTCGCCGCCCACGCCCACGCCCTGGGCGAAGCGCAGGAGGACGAGGATGACCGCGGCGAGCGGCCCGACGGCGTCGTAGGTCGGGAGGACCCCGATGAGGAAGGTCGCGATGCCCACGAGCAGCAGGGTGATGACGAGCACCTTCTTGCGGCCGATCTTGTCGCCCAGGCGGCCGAACACGATTCCTCCGACCGGGCGGGAGAGGTAACCGACCGCGTAGGTGGAGAAGGCGAGCAGAGCGCCCGTGAGCGGATCGCTCTCGGGGAAGAACAGCACCGGGAAGACCACGGCGGCGGCGGCGGAGTAGACGGCGAAGTCGTACCACTCGAGGGCCGTGCCGGTGAGGCTCGCGGTATACGCCTTGGCGAGCGAGCGCGTGCGCTCCCGGCTGCCCGGCGCGGCGTTTCGGACGTTCGTCATGAGGGTCTCCTCTGGTGTCGGCGCATCGGGTCGCCGCGTTTTCGTTTCCCTCATACTTCCTGTATACAAAACGTATACGCAACCGATGCGGCGAAATTTTCCCGCGTCGTAACAATGGGAAGAGGCGACGTGACCGCTCTGGAATTCGAGATCATCGGCGAGGACACCCTCGTCTCCATCGACGTGCAGCACCTCTACAACGCCGGCTACGCTGGCCGCGATCAGGCCGCCGTGCGGCATCACATCGAGGAGCTCGCGGAGTTGGGCGTGCCCGCTCCCACCACGACCCCGTCGCTGTACCCGGTGTCGTCCTACCTCGCGCGACAGAGCGACAGCGTCGAGGCTCAGCACGAGCGCACCTCGGGAGAGGCCGAATGGGGCATCGTGATCACCGGTCCCCGCCCCGACGACGTGCTGCTCACGGTCGCGTGCGACCACACCGACCGCGCTCTCGAGGTGCACGGCGTCGCGTGGAGCAAGAACGCGGGCCCCGACGTGCTCGGGCGGCGGGCCTGGCGCCTGTCGTCACTCGGTGAGCGGGCCGACGACCTGCGGCTGCGCGCGTGGGTCGGGTCGGAGCGCACGCTCATCCAGGACGGACGCGTCGGCGACCTCCTCTCGCCTCAGTACTGGCTCGACGTTCTCGCCGAGCGCGGGGAGCGTCACGAGGGAGTGGCCCTCATCTCGGGCACCATCCCGATGATCCCCGGCGTCGATCAGTTCGCCGACCGCTGGGAGGTCGAGCTCCTCGACGAGCAGACGGGGGAGTCGGCGACGCTGAGCTACGGCGTCGAGCGCATGCCGGTTCCCATCGGCTGAGACCCGAAGCGCTCCGCACGGGAGGGGATTCGGGGAAGGGAGGACGGCTCGGGGGCGGGCTCCTCCGCCGCCCGGATCCCCTCCCGTCAGCGCGCGTTCGGTCGGAGACGCAGCGCTCCGGATGCCGTGACCTCGAGTCGCACGGCATCCAATCCGTCGATCAAGAGATCGGCGGCCAACTCCTCCTCGGCGGTCGTGCCGGTGAGCGCGATGACGGCGCACCCGGCGGCACGGGCCGCGGCGATGCCGGCCGGGGCGTCTTCGACGACGAGGCAGCGCGCGGGATCGACGCCGAGGCGCTCGGCCGCGAGCAGGAACGGCTCGGGGTGGGGCTTGCCGTGGACGACGTCGTCGACGGTGACGAACACGTCCGGGTGCTCGTAGCCCGCGGCGGCCAGACGTGCCGTGGCGATCGGCACCGATCCCGACGTCACGATCGCGCGACGGTCGGCGGGCACCGAGGCGAAGAAGGCCGCGGCCCCGCGGACGGGGGTCAGGCCCGCGGCATCCGTCACTTCGAGGTCGGTGACGTGGGCGATGGCCTCGGCGCCGCGCTCGGCGGGCAGGAGCAGGCTGACGAGGGTGCGGGCGGGCTGGCCGTGATTGGCGTGCAGAGCCTGCATCGGCACGTCGAAGTGCTCGGCGAAGCGCCGCCACGAGCGGACGACGGATGCCGTGGAGTCCACGAGCGTCCCGTCGAGGTCGAAGAGCACCGCGTCGAACTCGCGCGTGAAGACGTCGGCGTCGGTATCGACCGGTCGGCGGATCCCCAGTGCCGGGAGCACACGGGCGAGCTGTTGCGCGGTCGAGAGCTCGGCGTCGACGGCGGTCACCGGCACCGTCGGGGCGACCGGTTCGGTCTCTGGTCGGTGCGTGTCGCGTGAGGCTCCGCGCAAGGAGCGGCGGGATGCCAGGACCGCGGGGTCTCCGTCGACGTGTACGACGTGCGGCTCGGCGGGGGCGAGGGCGGCGACCAGCGCCTCCCACTCGGCGCCTCCCGTGAGCTCGGCGGTGAAGGGGGCGACCACCACGACTCGACCGGCGGTGGACAGCGCATCGGCCGCGGTCGCGCGGAGGGCGGCGTAGCGCCCGGCGCGGATCGCGGGCGCGTGCGGGGAGGTGAGCCAGTGTCCGCCGAGGATCTCAGCGGGGAGCGTGTCGAGCAGGGGCGTGGTCACGCTGTCGAGGTCGACGAGCGGTGCCCGGAGGAATTCGGCGATCGCCCGCCCGAGCGTGCTCTTGCCGCTGCCGGCGGTTCCGGCGACGACGACGGCGAGCGAATCGGGTATTTGACACGGCGACGGCATACCCCCACCATAGACGTAGCAAGTCACCGGTGTCATGCTTGAAATTCCGGGACTCGACGTAGTTCCGGAAAGGACGGCCGCTCATGCGAGACACCGGTGACATGGTTTCGGAGCCCGCGCGCCTGCACGGAGGACTCGACCTCGGCAGCACCGCGATCAAGATGCTCGTCATCGACGACGACGGCGCCGAGGTCGCCGGTGCGCAGGTGTCGACGCCGTGGCGCGTCGGCGAGGGCGGGACGACCGACATCGTCGCCGACGACCTGCTCGACGCGATCCGCGAGCTGATCGGTCTGATCGATGCGCAGCTGGCGTCGGTGACCCCCGCCCCGCTGACCTCGCTCGCCGTCGCGGGCATGGGCGAGACCGGGATGCTCGTCGACGCCGACGGCCGCGCCGTCGCTCCCGGCTTTGCGTGGTTCGACCCGCGCGGGCTCGACCAGATCGCCTCCTTCCCCGCCGAGGTGCGCGACGAGTTCGCCGGTCGCACGGGACTCCCGCTGGGTGCGCAGGTGAGCGTCGCCAAGCTCGCGTGGCTGCGCGACCAGGGCACCGACCTCACCGGCCTCCGATGGCTCGACCTCCCGGAGTTCGTCGCCGCGGCTCTCGGCGGCGACGTCGCCCTCGAACTCTCGCTCGCCTCGCGCACCGGCCTCATCGATCAGGACTCCGGCGCCGCCTGGCCCGCGATGCTCGAGGCCCTGGGCGTCACCGACGACCTGCTGCCGCCGCTGCGCGGGGGCGGACTGCCCTGGGGCACGGCATCCGGTGCTCTCGGGGCCCGTGTCGCCGGGGCCGCCCTCACCGTCGCCGGCCACGACCACCTCGTCGCCGCCCAGGCCAACGGAACCCTGGATGCCTACGGCTACCACGTGTCGCTCGGCACGGCCGAGGTGCTGTTGCGGGTGCTCGACGAACCCCTCGGGTACGCGGCGCGACAGCGGCTGGCACAGGCCCTCATCAACGAGGTGCGCCACGTCGTGCCCGGCAAGCACGTGCTCGTCGCCGGGGTGAAGACCGGGCTGCTGCTCCGACGCGTTCTGCACGCCGCGGGCATCGGCGACCGCGCCGGACGCGACGCGCTCGACGCGGCGGTCATGGCCCTGCCCGTCGACGGAGAGCTGCCCGCCGGGGCCGTCGAGGTCACCGGCGCCCGCAACGACGACGGCGTGCTGCGCCTGACCCTTCACGCCGAAGCCTCGCCCGCCGAGATCTTCGGTGCGGCGCTGCGTCACAGCAACGCCGAGGTCGCCGCCCTCATCGCCGCGATGGATCGCGAGGTGGCCCCCGCCACGCACACCACCCTCACCGGGGGCTGGGCGGGGATGGCCTCCGTCCGCCGCGCCCGCGCCGAGGTGCTGCCGAACCCGGCCCTGTCCACCCGTGAGCAGGACGTCGCGTGGGGAGCCGCCGACCGAGCGCGGCGCCTCGTCACGGCATCCGTCCCCTCCTGACCAGACCCCCGCGCGAACCCGCGCGCGAAGACCCCAGAGAAGAGAGATCATGAACGAACTCACCACGCTCGAGCGCCGTGCGCTCCAGTCGATCAGCACCCCCGACGGCCACATGCTCATCGTCGCCGCCGACCAGCGGAACGGCATGAAAGCAGCCATCAAGGACGCCCCGAACGGCTCCGACGCCATCTCGCGCGAGGAGCTCGCCGAGGTGAAGGCCGACCTCGTGCGCCACCTCGCCAACCACGCTCCCGCGATCCTGCTCGACCCCGAGGTCGCGCTTCCCCAGATCGTCGACGACGGGGTGCTCGACCGTGAGACCGGCCTCGTCGTGGGCCTCGACGCCTCGGGGTTCGAGACCGTCGACGGTCTGAAGTACACGCGCTTCGTGCCGGGGGTGACGCCCCGCACCGTCCGCGAGATGGGCGGCACCGTGGCGAAGATGCTCTACTACACCCGCCCCGACAAGCAGGATGCCGACTCCCGCGTCGCCCAGGAGATCCGCGACCTCGTCCAGGCGTGCGAAGACGAGGGTCTGCTGCTCATCGTCGAGCTGCTGACCTACCCGCTCGAGGGTGAGAGCGACGACGAGTACCGGGCCCGCTTCGCCGACCTCGTCATCGACGGCGCCGCGCTCGCCGTGGCGTGCGGAGCGAAGATCCTCAAGCTGCAGTACCCCGGCTCGGCCGAGGCGAGCGCGCGCGTGACCGAGGCCGCCCAGGGTGTGCCGTGGGCCGTGCTGTCGGCCGGCGTCGACCACGAGACCTTCATCGAGCAGGTGCGCACGGCCGTCGCGAACGGCGCTTCGGGTGCGATGGCCGGCCGGTCGCTGTGGAAGGACAGCCTGTCGATCGACGCGGGCCGCCGTGAAGAGCTGCTCTCAGGACGCGCCCTGCCCCGCCTGCGCGAGCTCGCCGACGCCGTCGACGGACGCTGAGATGACCCCGCCCGCCCGGGACGGGGCGAGCTCGCCGCGGGTGCCCGCGGCGGAGCCTCGCCACGGCTGCGGGCGGGCGGGGTCGTCCCGTCGCCGGATAGGGTGGCCTGTCGGAGCCGCCGCCCGTCCGACCCCCTACCCCGGAGGTGCCTCGTGACCACCATGCGCGATGTCGCCCTGCGTGCCGGGGTGAGCACGAAGACCGTCTCGCGCGTCTTCAACGACGACCCGCACGTCCTGCCCGACACCCGCGCCCTCGTCGAGGCCGCGATGCGCGAGCTCAACTATGTGCCGAATGCTCTGGCGACCACGTTCCGCGCGGGCCGCGCCTCGGTCATCGGGGTGGCCGTTCCCGATGTGGTCGACCCGTTCTTCGCCGCGATCGCGCGCTCCGTCGAAGACGCGGCCCGACGCCGCGGGCTCTCGACCCTCGTGACCAGCCTCGGCGAACACCCCGCCGACGAGCGTCCCGCCCTGGAGTCGCTGCTGGGCCGCCAGCTCACGGGTCTCGTGATCGCCCCGGTCGGCACCGACCACTCGTGGCTCGAGCGGTGGCGCGGCCATACCCCGATCGTCTTCGTCGACCGTGCGCCCGTGGGGCTCCTCACCGACACCTTCACCGAGAACGACGAGGCCGGTGCCCATCTCGCGACGTCCCACCTGCTCTCGCACGGGCACCGCCGCATCGCCTACGTCGGCGACATGGTCCACCTCTCGACCGAGACCAAGCGCGTCGAGGGCTGGCGCCGGGCGCTGCGTGAGGCGGGGATCGATGTCGACGAGCAGCTGATCGCCTCGCAGGTGTCGGATCGCGAGTCCGCGGCATCCGCCCTCGAACGCCTGCGGGCCCTCTTCGACCCGCCGACCGCCGTGTTCTCGGCCAACGCCCGTTCGTCGATGGCCCTCGCGCACGTGCTGCGCGGGCAGGCGATGCCGTTCGTCGGCTTCGGCGACTTCCCGATGGCCGACACCCTGACCCCCTCGGTCACGGTGGTCGACCAGGACCCCCGCCGCATCGGGGCGCTCGCCGCCGAACGGGTGTTCGCGCGCCTCGAGCCCGACGCCGGTCTCGGTCTCGACGAGGTGACCGTGATCGACGTGTCGCTCGTCGAGAGGGAGTCCTGCGGCCTCTGAGGCGTTCGACCCGGGGTGCGCGGCAGTTCCCCCGTGCGGGGAGCGAGCGGGCGCGGCACCCCCCAATGGTGCCGCGCCCGCCGCCGACGGATCGGGAAGCCTCTCCCGATCGCTCACGCGCGGGGGCTTCCCCCACGGACACCCCGCGCGCGGTCGTCATCCATACAAGCACAGCCCTTCGTAAATAGCACCCGATGGGGGATCGTAAATACGGTCATCTGGCTTCGGCTGGAGCCGTCTACCATCGAGATATGGGTCGCGGCGCCGTCGGACCACCCTCGCGGTACTCCCGCCGAGTGGTGGCGAATGTGGACCGCCTGCGTCGGGCGAAAGGCCTGACCGTGGGCGAGCTGATCAGTCGTGCCGGAATGACGAAGAGCTACTACCAGTCGCGCGCCGGCTTCTCGCTGCCGTACAACACCAACGACATCGAGGCGCTCGCCGCCGCCCTCGGGGTGTCTCCCGAAGAGCTCGCGAACCCCGAATCCGCTCCGCGGGTCGAGATGCGCGTTCCCTCGGCCCCGCTCGCCGCCCGAGTGCGGCGGCTCATCGACAGTCAGGCGGCCCGCGAGAGCGACCTCCTGGCTCATCTCGACGCGGTCGACCCGGCGGTCGCCGAGAGCGCCCGGGCCCTGCTGGCAGCGGACACCAACACGGTCGTGCTCGACGAAGAGGTCCTGCGCCTGATCACCCAGTGGGCCGACGTCCCCACCGAGTACCTCACCGACTACACCGACGACGCGGTGACCGACCGCACCGACGCCGAGCTCGAGCTGCGTGATGCGATGCGCGAAGCGGGAGCCAGCAGCATCCAATTCCGCGCCCTGGGCGAGATGTCGCCCGACGCCCTGCGCGCGATCGCCCACTCGCTGCGAGGCAGGCCGCCCGCGACATGATCGACCGTGAGGGGGGACGGTGGTGACGGAGGCGGACGAGGTCCTCGTCCGCGTGCGCGAGCGCGCGGACCGTGCGTTCGAACGCGCCGACCTGACCCCGGGGATGACCTTCGACCAGGTCGTCCACGCGGTCGAGCGTGCGCTGAAGATCCGCCTGCGTGTCGTGCGCGAGGCCGACACCAGCGGGTGGGGAACGCTGACGGGGTTCCTCACCTTCTTCGCCGATCGGCGCGAGGGCAGCATCCACGTCCGGGCCGCGGATGCCGCGATCTACAGCCAGTTCGCCGCCTCCCACGAACTGGGGCACCTTCTCGACGACGCGCACTGCTCCGGAGCCCTGCACGAGCGCTCCTCCGTCTCACCGCACGACAACCCGCAGCTGAGCACGCCGGAGTACGAGGCGGAGCTCGTGGCCGAGCACGTCGCGCACCGGATCGCGCGCCTGCTGTACACCTCGCCGAGGGTGGCCGAGTCGTCGTGGTGACCGTGATCCTGATCGACGCAGCGCTGGTCGGCCTGCTGCTCGTCGTCGTGCTCCGCGCCCGGGTCGCCTGGCACCAGCCTCGGGCGCGCATCGCGTGGCTCGCGGCCCTCGTCGGCTCGATCGCCCTGCTCACCCAGGGCACGGTGATCCCGCTGGAGATGCTCGACGGCCTTCTGGGCGGGACGAACATCCTCAAGCTCGTGCAGAACGTGCTGACGATGGTCGCGCTGTGGCTCGGCATCCAAGCCGGGACCGCTCCGGTGACCGCGCGCATCCGCTCGCTGCGCTGGTGGTTCCCCGGGTTCCTCGCGGCCGTCTTCGCCGTCGTCTTCTTCGTCGCCATGCCCGAGCGCGGGACGTCGTCGTTCCACTTCCTCGAAGACCTCGCGGCGACCTCGACCGGGGCGTGGGCGTACGGAGTGCTGCACATGGCGGGCATCGCCCTCGTGGGCCTGCTGCTGTTCCGCTCGGCCCGCGGGTCGTTGCCGGGCACGCGCCTGTTCTTCCGTGTCGGCGCCGTGGGCATCGTGCTCGGGTGCCTCAGCGAGATCCTCGATCTCACGCTGTCGCGCTTCTTCGTCTCCGATGCGCTGGTGAGTGCGCTGTTCGACCCCCTCTTCTACCTCGGAGTCGTCTCGTTCGTCGTCGGCATCTTCGTGGCATCCCGCACCACGACGAAGATCCGTCGGCGCGGCGAAGAACTGCTCGCCCGACTCGAGCCGGTCGCGCGCGATCGCGGTGCGGACTCGTTCCCGGGGCTTCCCGCGGATGCCGCGGCCGACACGCGCCTGCACGCCCTGCGCGTCGCCGTCGAAGACGACGCGATCGCCACCTCGACCCCGCTCACACCCGCGCAGCGCGCGCTGCTCGACGACATCGATGCGCACCTGACCCGCCGAACCACGGGAGCCTCCTCATGATCCGATCCCTCACCGTCGGCACCGGCGTCGCCGCCGCGACCGTGGCCGTCGCGCACACCGCCCTCGCCGGCTACGTCGCCCGTCGCCTCATCGCGCCCAAGGCGCCGAAGGTCTACGCCCCCATCACGGTCGCTGGCGACACGGTCACCGTGCCCGCGACGGTGGAGAGCCGGGAGCCGGGAACCTACGGCCTGTGGCTCGACGACGGCCGGCACGTGGTCGTGGGCGAGCCGCTGCGCATCGAGAAGGACCGTGTCGTGCGCGAACTCGCGTCGCGCCCGGACGGACTCGAGGACGGGGATGCCGTAGCGACCTGGACCTCGCAGAGCATCGGCGAACCCGAAGAAGTCGGGCCCACCCGACACGTCTCGGTGCCCCTTCGACGCGGCGGTGTCGCCGAGGCCTGGGAGATCGGCGACCGCGAGAGCGCCGACGGACGGTGGACGATCCACGTGCACGGCCTGCGCTCGAGCCGCAACGGTGCCCTGCGCTCGACCCCGGCGACCACGGATGCGGGCTGGATGTCGCTCGTCGTCTCGTACGCCGGAGACGAGGAGTGCGCGCCCGCGGACTCCCTTCCCTCGACTCTCGGCACGCGCGAGTGGCGCGACGTCGACGACGCGATCTCGTACGCGATCGAGCAGGGGGCGCGCGAGATCGTGCTGGTCGCGTGGTCGATGGGCGGGACGATCGCGATGCTCGCCCTCGAGCAGTCGGCGCACCGCGACCGGGTCGCGGCCCTGGTGCTGGTGGCCCCCGCCCTCGACTGGACGCGCGTCGTCGAGAACGCCGTTGCGGGCGCTCGTCTTCCGCGCTCGGTCGCCGGGGCGTCGATGCGCATCCTCGGCAGCCGCCTCGGCTCGCGCGCTCTGGGACTCATCGAGGCGGTGGACGCGCCGGCGCTCAACTGGGTCGACGGCCCGCGGCCCGCACCCCGGGTGCCCACGCTGATCGTGCACAGCCTGCGCGACCCGGTGGTGCCGGTGAGCGGATCGCTCGCGTACGTGAAACGGCATCCGGATGCCGAGCTCGTCGCGTTCGATGCGACCGGTCACTGCAACGAGGCGAACCAGGACCCGGCACGGTTCCACGACGCGATCAGCGGGTTCTTGCGGAGCCTCCCGCGCGCCTGACGCGGGCGACTCGCGCGCGGTGATCAGGCCGTGAGCGCTGCGATCGCTCCGCGGGCTCCCCGCTCGGCGAGCGACGCCCGGGCCGACAGGTACGCGTCGCGCAGGCGCGCGTTCTGCCCCAGGTCGCCGAAGACGGGCGCGTAGTCGAGCAGGGCGGCGGGGTCGTCCGCCACGATGGCACGCAGGTCGTCGAGACGACTGTCGACGGCGGGGGTCTGCTCGCCGGTCTCGGTGCGGCCCTCGAGGAAGACGCTCCAGCCCGCGAGCACGAGAGCTGCGTGATCGATGCGCCCGCCCGCGGCGAGCTGCTCGCGCACGACGGGGAGCAGGAACTTCGGCAGGCGGTCGGAGCCGTCGACGACCTGGCGCGCGAGGGTGTCGCGGATCGCCTCGCTGCCGAAGCGGGCGATGAGCTGGTCGCAGTACGCGTCGAGGTCGATGCCGGGCACGGGCCGGAGCGTGGGAATCGCCTCCTCGTGCATGTACCCCTGCAGGAAGCCGACGAAGAGCGGGTCGGAGCAGACCTCATGCACTTCGTGCGCGCCCGAGAGGATGCCGAGGTAGCTCATCGCCTGGTGCGACGCGTTGAGCAGCCGCAGCTTCATCAGCTCGTAGGGCTCGACGTCGTCGACCAGCTGCACGCCGACCTCGTCGAACGGCGGCCGGCCGGCCGGGAACGTGTCCTCGAGCACCCACTGCTCGAACGACTCGCTGCGCACGGGCCACCGGTCCCGGATGCCGAACTCCTGGGCGACCGCGGCGCGCGTCTCGTCGGTGGTGACCGGGGTGATCCGATCGACCATCGAGTTCGGGAACGAGACGTTCCGCGCGATCCACTCGCCGAGGGTCGGGTCGAGGCGCTGGGCGAATCCGACGAGCGCGGCGCGGGCGACGTGCCCGTTGCCCTGGATGTTGTCGCACGACATGACCGTGAACGCCGGGGCGCCGGCATCCCGCCGCCGTCGAAGACCCTCGGTGAGCAGCCCCATGACGCTGCGCGGCGAGGCGGAGCCGTCGAGGTCGGCGAGGGTCGCCTCATCGCGCGGGGCGTAGTCGCCGGTGGCGTCGTCGATGCCGTAGCCGCCCTCGGTGATGGTCAGCGAGACGATCGCGGTGTCGGGGTCGGCGAGCTTGGCGACGACGGCCTCGGGGTCGTCGGGGACGAAGCGGTAGTCGACGATCGAGCCGACCACGCGCGCGGCGGAGGTGCCGTCGGGGGCGATGGTGACGAGCGTGTAGAGGTCGTCCTGGGCGGCGAGGACGTCGCGCATCGCGGCGTCGGACGGGAGGACGCCGACCCCGCACAGACCCCACTCGCTGTGACCGGCCTCGAGCAGACGGTCGAGGTACATCGCCTCGTGCGCCCTGTGGAACCCGCCGACCCCGAAGTGCACGATGCGCGAGCGGACGGCTGCGCGGTCGTACGTCGGCACGGACACGTCGGCCGCGAGGGCGGGCAGGGCGGCGGCGGTGAGATCGGTCATGCGGGGCTTTCGTGATTCGTGTGCGCGAGTGGCCAGGCTCTGTCGCTGGGAGGGAGGTCCGAGGCGACAGATCCCGGCGACTCGCGCGCGGAGAAGAAGGGGGTGGATGCCGGGACCCCCGCGCGGACGCGAGGGCCCCGGCATCCGGGTGGCTCAGCAGGAGGACTTGTAGACCGCGTCCTTGCCGTCGGTGGTGATGTTGTCCTTCGTGAGGATGGTGAAGCCGGTCTGGATCTTCTCCTCCGTGGCCTCGCCCTTCAGCGCGGCGATGGCCTGCTTCACGCCGTCCTCACCGATGGTGGCGGGCTCCTGCGCGACGAGGGCCTGGACGGTGCCGGCTTCGAGGGCCTTGACCTGGGCGGGGCCGGCGTCGAAGCCGACGATGGTGACCTGACCCTGCTTGCCGGCCTGCTGCACACCGGTGGCGGAGCCCTCGGCGGCGAACAGGTTGGCGGCGAAGATGCCGACGATGTCGGGGTCCTTCTGCAGCGCCGCCGTCACGATCTCGGCGGCGGTGGAGGGCTCGTTGTGCGAGTACTGCACGCCCACCGACTCGAACTTCGAGTCCTTCTTCACCGCGTCCTCGAAGCCCTGGGCGCGTGCGTCGGTGGTGGAGACACCCGGGTCGGTCGAGACGACCAGGACCTTGCCGCCGTTGGGGTTCGCCTTCTGGATGGCCTCGAAAGCCGCCGCTCCGCCGCCCTGGTTGTCGGAGGAGATCTGCGACACGGCTCCCGAGGGGTCTTCGAGGGTGGTGTCGACGAGGACGACCTTGATGCCCGCAGCCTCGGCCGCGGCGATCGGCGCCTGCATGGCAGAGACGTCGGTGGGGGCGATGAGGAGGGCGTCGGGCTTGGAGGCGACGACGGCGTCGACGATCGGCTTCTGGAGGGTGGGGTCGAACTTCTCGGGGCCCTGGGTGGTGACGGTGGCGCCTTCTTTCTCGGCTTCGGACTGGATGCCGCACTGCATGGAGATGTAGAACTCGTCTCCGGCGACGCCCTGCACGAACGCGATCTTGTAGCCGCCGTCGGCACCGCCGGACGCACCGCCCGACGCCGAGCCGCCCGAGCAGCCCGCGAGGGTCAGGGTCGCCGCCACACCGAAGACCGTCAGGGCGGTCGCCTTGTTGTTCCACTTCATTGTGTTCACCGTTCTTTGTTCGGGTTGGTAAGGGGTTGGGGAAAGGGATGCCGCTGCGGCTCAGCCGCGCCGGCCTCCGCTGAGGAACTTGCGCCAGAGGCCCTGGGAATTGCCGCGGGTCGCCGCCGTCCGGCGGACCTGGTCGACGTAGACCGCCGCGATCAGCACGGCGCCCACCGCGACCTGCTGCCAGAAGGGCTGCACGCCGGTGATGACGAACCCGTTCTGCAGCACCGCGGGGATGAAGAGGCCGACGACCGTGCCCATGATCGTGCCGACGCCGCCGAAGAGCGACGTTCCGCCGATCACGACGGCGGCGATCACATTCAGGTTCGTCTGCGACTGGCCCGCGATCGCGGTCGTCGAGAACTGCGAGAGCGACAGGATGCCGCCGAGCCCGGCCAGGGCGCCCGAGATCGTGTAGATCTTGATCAGCTGCGCGTCGACCTTCACGCCGACCCGGCGGGCGGCGATCTCGCTCGAGCCGACGGCCAGCGTGTACAGGCCGAAGCGCGTGAAGTGCAGCACGACCGCGCCGATCAGAACGACGACGAGGGCGATGACGCTGATGATCGGGACGGAGCCGAAGACGTTGCCGTAGCCGATCGAGACGGTGAGGACCGTGGGCACGTCGCGGATGTCGACGCCGCCGGTGAGGATCTGCGCGAGACCGAGGGCCATGCCGAGCGAACCCAGGGTCACGATGAGCGGCGGGATCTTCGCCTTCGCGATGAGGAAGCCGTTGAACAGGCCCCAGCACACGCCGCTGAGGACGGCGACGACGATTCCGACGGTCGCGACGCCCCAGCCCTCTCCGCCCATCGCCCGCATGGCGAGCGCCGAGACGACGCCGGAGAACACCAGCACCGACCCCACCGAGAGGTCGATGCCCGCGGTGATGATGACGTAGGTCATGCCCACCGCGAGGACGGCGAGGATCGAGGCGTTCTGGATGATGAGTCGGAAGTTCGACCACTGCGCGAACGAGTCGGGGGCGATGATGCTGAACACGATGATGATCGCCAACAGCACCAGGAGGATCTGGAACGCCTGGGTGCGCAGGGCCGCGACGACGGGATTTGTCTTCTTGTTGTCGTCGAACGTGCCGATCGCGACGGTCTCGGTGGGGGGAGTCTTGAGGCTCACTTCTGGTCGTCCTTCGTGACGGCGCCGGTCATGAGCCCGACGAGTTCTTCCATGGAGGTGTTCTTGGCGTCGACGTTGGCGACGCGGGTACCTAGGCGCAGCACCTGGATGCGGTCCGAGACGTCGATGACGTGCGGCATCGAGTGCGAGATGAAGACGACGGCGATGCCCTTGTCGCGCACGCGTCGGATGGTCTCGAGGACGTTCTTGGTCTGCCGCACACCGAGAGCGGCGGTCGGCTCGTCGAGGAACACCACGCGAGACGCCCAGTGCACCGCGCGGGCGATCGCGATCGCCTGACGCTGACCGCCCGACATCTCTCCGACGGGCGAGGTGAGGGAACGCACCGTGGCGCCCAGCTCGTCGAATGCCGCGCGGGAGGCCTTCGCCATGTCCTTGGTCTTCATGAAGCCCAGGGCCCCCGCCACGCCGGGGCGGCGGATCTCGCGGCCGAGGTACATGTTCTGCACGGGGTCGAGGTGGGGTGCGAGCGCGAGGTCCTGGTACACCGTTTCGATGCCGAGGCTCGAGGCGATCTGCGGGTTCGACATGTCGATCGGCTTGCCGTCGAAGAGGATCTCGCCCTCGTCGACCGCCAGGTTGCCCGACAGGGCCTTCACCAGGGTCGATTTGCCGGCGCCGTTGTCGCCGATGAGGGCGGTGACCTCGCCCGGGTAGACCTCGAAGTCCACGTTGTTGAGGGCGCGGACGGATCCGAACTGACGCGACAGGCCGCGCGCCTGCAGCACGGGCACGGTCGTGGTGGTGCTCATGAGGAAGCTCCTTCGTGGGGACCGACGGGGGCATCGGAGACGGTGACGATCAGACCGGCGCGGTGGCGTCCGCGTTCGACGACGAGCGCGTTGCGCTCGTCGACCTCGCGAACCCAGGCGACGGCCTCGTCGTGGGGGTGGTCGTGGGACAGGCGGCGGGCGATGAGTCGCTCGCGGCGGGCGTGCGCCTCGATGTCGAGGAACCAGACCTCGTCGAGGCGCGAGGCCACGGCATCCCACCCGAACTCGTCGTGCAGGAGGTAGTTGCCCTCGGTGATGACGAGCGGGACGTCGGCGGGGACGAGGATCGCCGAGCCGATCGACTCCTCCAGCCCGCGGTCGAACCGCGGGGCGTAGACCGTGTGACCGGCCCGGATGCGATCGAGCAGCGCCACGTAGCCGTCGACGTCGAAGGTGTCGGGGGCTCCCTTGCGGTCGCGGCGGCCGAGGCGGAGGAGCTCCTCGTTCGCGAGGTGGAAGCCGTCCATGCCGACGAGGACGGCGTCGTCGCCCAGGGCGGCGAGCAGAGCGTCGCTGACGGTGGACTTGCCCGCGCCGGGGGTTCCGCACAGCCCGAGCACACGACGCTCGCCGGTCGCGACCAGCCGCCGCGCACGCTCGACGAGGTCGGCGAGGTGCACGGTCGCGGCGGTGGTCGGCGCGGCGTTCTCCGAGGTGGGGGTCACGGCGGTGTGGTCCTTCCGGGGACGCCGCACGTCGGGTGTGCTGCGTCGATGAAGCGGTTCCGGCGAGCGAGTCGCCGGTCGAACTCCGGTTACGGTAAGCCCACCGTGACACCGGTGTCAACACCCGTGATCAATTCGTCATGACATCGAAGTCATCCGCGTGATTCTGTGGTTATCATGGGCCGCGACGACACCGACGTCGTCCCCGCCGTCAGGACCTTCGAAAGAGCCCTCCCATGACCGAATTCAGCGACCGCACCATCCTCGTCACCGGAGCCGGGGGAGGCATCGGCGGAACGACCGTCCGCCACCTCGTCGCCGCCGGAGCGACCGTCCTCGCCGCCGGTCGCGACGCCGACAGCGTCGCCGTGATCTCAGCCGAGACCGGGGCCGAGCCCGTGGTCTTCGATCTCGAATCGGAAGAGCAGATCCGCAGCGCGATCGAGGGCCGCGACCTCTACGGCGTCGTCAACTGCGGCGGATGGGGCGGTGAGATCGCGACCCCGATGGACACCGACATCGACGTCTTCGACAAGGTCATGAGCATCAACGCCCGAGGTTCGCTGCTGGTCACCAAGTACGCCTCGCGCGAGATGATCCGCGTCGGCAAGGGCGGCGCGATCGTCAACGTGTCGAGCCAGGCGAGCCTCGTCGCCCTCACCGGCCACATCTCGTACGGCTCGTCGAAGGCGGCACTCGACAACATCACGCGCGTGTCGGCCCTCGAGCTCGGGGGCTACGGCATCCGCGTGAACAGCGTGAACCCCACGGTCGTGATGACGCCGATGTCGGCCTGGTACTGGGGCCGCCCCGACATCGAGGGCCCCTTCCTCGAGGCCATGCCGCTGCACAAGTGGGCGACCGAAGACGACATCGCCGCCCCCATCGTCTTCCTGCTCAGCGACGGCGCCGGCATGATCTCGGGCGTCTCGCTCCCCATCGACGGCGGCTACTCCAGCCGCTGATCCCGGATGCCGCGGAGGCGGCGCCGCGGTGGGCGGCGTCGCTTTCGCGGTTCGGTGCGGGGGCCCTCCCGGCTACAGACCCAGGGTCCGCCGCAGGTAGTCGTTGCGGAAGACTCCGCGCGGGTCGATCTCGCGAGACACGGCGGCGAAGTCGCTCGAGCGGGGGAGGGTCGACAGGATCCGTTCGCCGGGCATCGTGAACGCCTTGCCCCAGTGCGGGCGGGCGTCGAAGGGCGCGAGGGCCTGCTCGATCGCGGGAAGCACCGCGAGAACACCGTCGGTGTCGTTGCGCCACGTGAAGTGGATGACCATGACGTCGCGCTGATACGCCGGGCTCAGCCACAGGTCGTCGGCTGCGACCGTGCGCAGCTCGGTCACGAGCAGCTGGTCGTCGAACGTCGAGGAGAGGGCGCGGACGGCGGCGAGAGCCTCGCGCGCCGAGGCGAGCGGAACGAAGTACTCGCTCTGGATCTCGTCGCCGTCGCTCGGCAGGGCGTCGGCCCGGAAGTGCGGCAGACGCGTGTGCCAGGGGCCGGGCGTACCGCGCGGGGTGGTGTTGTCGACCGTGCGGATGCGGCCGAGGTGGATGTCGTCGCCGACGGCTCGACCGCCGAGCTCCTCGACCCAGGACGGGGCGCCGTCGTCACTCTTCGCCCAGACCAGGTCGTGCTCGGGATCGCCCCAGGTCGTGAAGACGCTGACGCTGCGAGAGCCGCCGAACACGCCCTCGATGTCGCCGACGATGTCGTCCCACGCGACGCCGGTGTAGGCCTGCTGCGTCACCTGATACGTGGGTTCGGTCTGCAGCTCGACGGCGGTGACGACGCCGAGGGCGCCGAGGCTGAGCGCCGCGGCACCGAACCACTCGTGCGTCTGATCGATGCGGTGCGTGCGGCCGTCGGCATCCATGATCTCGACGGCGCGGAGGGCGCTCGACAGGTTCCCGTTGTGCACGCCCGAGCCGTGGGTGCCGGTGGCGGTGGCGCCCACGACCGAGATGTGGGGGAGCGAGCCGAGGTTGTGCAGCGCGCGCCCCTCGGCCTCGAGCACCGGGGCGAGCTCGGCGAAGGTGACCAGACCCTCGACGCGCACCCGGTCACCGTCGACCCCGATGCGCACCGGCAGCCGCTCGAGCGAGACGAGCGCGGCGTCGGAGTCGGCGATGTCGTTGAACGTGTGGCGGGTCGCCTGCACGCGGAGGGAGCCCGCGGATGCCACGACCTCGGCGAGCTCGTCGAGATCGGCGGGCAGCAGCACCTCGGTGGCGCGGTAGCGGTGGTTGCCCGACCAGGTGGTGCCGGCGTCACGTCGTTGGGTCACGACTCCATCCTGCACCGAGTCGCCGAGATCGGGGCCGGTGTGCCGACGAGTCCGCCGCGGCGCTCAGCGCCCTGGGAACAGCTGCGCCTCGAACACCGCCTCGGCCGCGCCCACGAGCAGGCGGTCCTCGCCCAGCTCGGCGACGGCGAGGCGCAGGCCCTCGGCACAGGCCGGGACGGTCTGGGCGCGCACGGCGGCGTCCAGAGCGTCGAGGTCGCGAGCGGCCAGGACCGCGAGGAACCCGCCCAGTACGATCACCGCCGGGTTCAACACGTTGGCGGCGTTCGCGAGCGCCGTCGCGAGGATGCGCCGCTGCCGGGCGACTTCTGCATGAGCGGCCGGGTCGGTGGTGGATGCCAGGGCGGCGGCCAGGGCCGCATCGTCACCGCCCTCGAGGCCCACGGCCGCGAGCAGGAAGGCGCGGCTGACCTCGTCTTCGAGCACACCGTCGGGCGCGCGCCGGTCGGCGGTGTCGGCGATGCCGGGCCGGTTCTGGCCGAACTCTCCGGCGTACCCGCCGTCGCCTCCGAGCGGGACGCCGCCGACGATCACCGCGCCGCCGATGCCGCTCGCGCCGCCGTTGAGGTAGACGACGTCGTGGGCGCCACGCGCCGCCCCGAAGAGGTACTCGGCGAGGGCGCCGAGGGCCGCGTCGTTGCCGACGTGGGCGCGGAAGCCGGTGGCGTCGGCGAGCATGACGCCGATCCGCGCCTCGATCCAGCCGAGGTGGGGCGCCTCGCGGACGACGCCGTCCGACGCGCGGACCGGCCCGGGGACGGCGGCGCCCACCCCGACGATGCGGGTGTCCGCGAGCGGCCCGCGGTGCCACACCGACAGACGATCGGCGACGAGTTCGGCGACGCGCCTCGGGGTCAGCAGAGCAGTCTGCTCGAGGCGTTCCCGCACGACGACGGTGCCGTCCAGGCTGATCGCGCCGACATCGAGCGCGTCGACCTCGGGGTTGAGCGCGAGGGCGACGACGCGGGGGTCCGGCGCCACGATGGGCGATGGCCGGCCGACCCGGCCCTGGGCGTCGGAGGCGCGCTCGACGACGAGTCCCGCGCGCTGCAATTCGCCCACCAGGTCGGCGATGGTCGAGCGGTTCAGCCCCGTGGCCTCGGTGAGGGCGGCCCGCGAGCGGGGGCCCTCGCGATGCACCGTGCGCAGCACGAGCGCGAGGTTGGCGCGGCGCATGCCGTCGCCCCGGCTGCCCGCGATGACCATGGGACCACTGTGCCACGGGCGAACGCCGGGGTGCGGCTGCACGCCACTCCGGCAGAAACGCGATCTCCGCGCAGAAACGCGGTGTCCCCGCGTTTCCGTGCGCGGATCGCGTTTATGCGCGGAGTGCTTACCGGGATCGGCGGATCGACCGACCCATTCCCACCCCGGGCAAAGCGGACGGTGCCAGGATCGGAGCATGGACCTCTCCGGCATCCCGATCACGACCATCCGCGGCGAGCAGACGACCTTCGGAGCGCTGACCGACGGCAAGGCCGCCCTCGTGGTCAACGTGGCCTCGCGCTGCGGGCTCGCGGGTCAGTACGAAACACTCGAGGCGCTGCACAAGAAGTACGGCGAGCGCGGCTTCACGGTGATCGGCTTTCCCAGCAACCAGTTCCTGCAAGAGCTCAGCGACGAGGACAAGATCGCCGAGTACTGCTCCGCGACCTGGGGGGTGACGTTCCCGATGTCGGAGAAGGTGAAGATCAACGGGCGCAACGCGCACCCGCTCTACAAGGAGCTGACCTCGACTCCCGATGCCGAGGGCAAGACCGGCCGCATCTCGTGGAACTTCGAGAAGTTCGTCGTCGCCCCCGACGGGCGGGTCACGCGCTTCAGCCCCCGCACGCAGCCCGACGACCCCGAGGTCGTCGCCGCAATCGAAGACGCGCTCCCGCGCTGATCGGGATCCGCCCCGCGAAGGAGTGCCCGTGGTAGATGCCGTCGTCCTCGTCTCCGGTGGTGCCGCCGTCACGCCGTACACCGATCCCGAACGTGCCGCGGCGACGGGCCTCGCCGCGGGCAACACGCTGACCGCGCTGCGCGAACACTTCGTCTCCGCGGCCGTCCCGGTCTTCACGGCGCCCGCCCGGATGGGGGTGGGCACGGTCGAACGGGATGCCGGGTGGCAGGGCTTCGATGACGTGCCCCTCGTGCTGCCGGCCGAGGTGACGGTCAACGCGGTCGGCGCGGTCGACGACGCCGGGCGGGCGCTCGCCGGGTTCGTCCGCTGGCTCCGCGCCGAACACCGGATCGGAAGCGTCGACCTCGTCGGGCATTCGATGGGCGGCCTGTTCTCGCGGGCGGCGATCCGCGAGCTCCGGGCCGGCGGGCCGCGGGTGGAAAGGCTCGTGACGCTCGGAACGCCGTGGGACGGGGCGGTCCTCGGTGACGCCGTCGCCGGAGACATCACGACCGCCGACGCCCAGGGCGACCCCGCGACGACGACGATTCTCGAGCAGGCGATGACGTACGCCGCGGTCCACTCCCAAGGCGCGGCCGAGCAGGTGTCGCGCCGGTTCCTGCGGGCGTGGAACCAGACGCAGGCCGGCGTTCTCGACGGCATCCCGGTCACCGCGATCGGCGCGGGGCACTTCGCCGCGGCGACCGAGCCCGCTCAGCTCTGGCCGCACGACGGATTGGTCTCGCTGCGCAGTGGTCGGGCCGAGGACGTCCCGGTGGAGGTGGCTCCCCTCGTCGACCGGCGGTCGTTCCCCGACCTTGTCCACAGCATCTTCTTCGCCGACGCCTTCGGGCTGCCGTGGGAGCGCGCGCTCACCTGGGATCCGGAGGTCTTCGCCGTCGTCGACGCGGCCCTGGGAATCTGACCCGAGGGCTGGACGCCGCGGCATCCGGGATATATGTTGTGAGAACCAACAAACCCGATGTGCGCTCCCGCGCACGCGTGCGTCCATGCGAAGGAGCAGGAATGCCCACCCCCACCCGCGATGACAAGTTCTCGTTCGGACTCTGGACCGTCGGCTACAACGGCACCGATCCCTTCGGCGGCCCGACCCGCCCCGCGCTCGACGTCGTGCATGCTGTCGAGAAGCTCTCCGAGCTCGGCGCCTACGGCCTGACCTTCCACGACGACGACCTGTTCGCCTTCGGCTCCACCGACGCCGAGCGCCAGACGCAGATCGACCGCCTCAAGGGTGCCCTCGCCGACACGGGCGTGATCGTGCCGATGGTCACGACCAACCTCTTCTCGGCCCCCGTCTTCAAGGACGGCGGCTTCACCTCCAATGACCGCCAGGTGCGCCGCTTCGCCCTGCGCAAGGTGCTGCGCAACCTCGACCTCGCCGCCGAGCTGGGCGCGAAGACCTTCGTCATGTGGGGCGGCCGCGAGGGCGCCGAGTACGACTCCGCGAAAGACATCCGCCAGGCGCTCGAGCGCTACCGCGAGGCCGTCAACCTGCTCGGCGACTACGTCACCGACAAGGGCTACGACATCCGCTTCGCGATCGAGCCCAAGCCCAACGAGCCCCGCGGCGACATCCTGCTCCCGACCCTCGGCCACGCGATCGCGTTCATCGACTCTCTCGAGCGTCCCGAGCTGGTGGGCCTGAACCCCGAGGTCGGCCACGAGCAGATGGCGGGTCTGAACTTCGCCGCCGGCATCGCGCAGGCGCTGTACCACGGCAAGCTCTTCCACATCGACCTGAACGGCCAGCGCGGCATCAAGTACGACCAGGACCTGGTGTTCGGCCACGGCGACCTGCACAACGCGTTCGCGCTCGTCGACCTGCTCGAGAACGGTGGCCCCGGCGGCGTCCCCGCTTACGACGGCCCGCGTCACTTCGACTACAAGCCCTCGCGCACCGAGGACGAGACCGGTGTCTGGGACTCGGTCTCGGCGAACATGAACACCTACCTGCTGCTCAAGGAGCGCGCCGCGGCCTTCCGCGCCGATCCCGAGGTGCAGGAGGCCCTCGAGGCGGCGAAGGTGTTCGAGCTGTCGCAGCCGACGCTGGGCGAGGGCGAGACCTACGACGACTTCCTCGCCGACCGCTCCGCCTACGAGGACTTCGACACCGACGCCTACCTCGGCGGCAAGGGCTTCGGCTTCGTGCGACTGCAGCAGCTCGCCACCGAGCACCTTCTCGGCGCGCGCTGAGCCTTTCGGGCCTGGATGCCACGGCATCCAGGCCCGTCCCGGCTCGCCGTCGGCGCGGGCCCGGCCCCGCGCCGCCGCGTTGAGTGTCCAGAACACCCGGATGATTTCGAAATCACTCCGGGTGTTTTGGACACTCAACGGAGGGGTCGGGGCACGGGCCACGGCCCCGCCCGGCCCCGTTGAGTGTCCACGACACGCCGTCACGGGATGCCGCGACACGGCGTTTGCTGGACACTCGACGCCACGGGCTGCGGCCCAGAGACACAACCACACGAGTCGCGCCGACGGAGGCGCGGCGGACAGAAGGGCAGAGCATGGCGCTCGTCATGGGAGTCGATTCGTCGACGCAGTCGTGCAAGGTCGTCGTCGTCGACGCCGAGACCGGGCGGGTCGTGCGCGAGGGGCGCGCGTCGCACCCGACCGGAACGTCGGTCGACCCGGAGGCCTGGTGGAAAGCGCTCCAGGATGCCATCGCCCAGGCCGGCGGTCTCGACGACGTCGCAGCGGTGTCGATCGCGGGACAGCAGCACGGGATGGTCGTGCTGGATGCGGACGGCGCGGTGATCCGCGACGCGCTGCTGTGGAACGACACCCGGTCGGCGCAGGCCGCCCGCGACCTCATCGACGAGGTCGGAGCCGACGCCTATGCGCAGCGGACCGGGGCGGTCCCGGTCGCCTCGTTCACCGGCACGAAGCTGCGGTGGCTGCGGGACGCCGAGCCCGAGAACGCCGCGCGCGTGGCCGCCGTGGCCTTGCCGCACGACTGGCTGACCTGGCGACTGCGCGGCTTCGGCCCGGGCAACGCCGAGCTCGACGAACTCGTCACCGACCGCTCCGACGCGTCGGGAACCGCCTACTGGGGTGCGGACGGTTACGACCTCGACCTCTTGCGTCGCGCTCTCGGTCACGATGCGGTGCTGCCGCGCGTGCTCGGGCCGTGGGAGAGCGCGGGCGCGCTGCCCGGTGGCGCCCTTGTCGGCCCCGGCGCGGGCGACAACGCCGGTGCCGCTCTGGGGTTGGGGGCGGGCCCGGGTGACGTCGTGGTGTCGCTGGGCACGTCGGGCACGGTGTTCGCCGTCGCCGAGGCCCCCACGCGTGACACGACGGGTGCCGTCGCCGGTTTCGCCGACGCGACCGGCCGCTTCCTGCCGCTCGTCGCGACACTGAACGCGGCGCGGGTGCTCGATGCGATCGCGGGTCTGCTCGGGGTGACCCACGACGAGCTCGGCGCTCTCGCTCTGCAGGCCGAGCCGGGCGCCGGCGGCGTCGTCCTCGTCCCCTGGTTCGAGGGCGAGCGCACCCCGAACCTTCCGCACGCGAAGGCATCGCTGAACGGGCTGACCCTGGCATCCACGAATCGACCGAACCTGGCTCGCGCCGCGATCGAGGGCATGCTCAGCGGGCTGGCGGCGGGACTCGAAGCGATCCAGGCGCAGGGCGTCGAGGTGCGGCGCATCCTGCTCATCGGCGGTGCGGCAGCCAACGAGGGCGTCGCGCGGATCGCCGCCGAGGTGTTCGACGCCGACATCGTGGTGCCGGCCGCGGGGGAGTACGTGGCGCTCGGTGCGGCACGGCAGGCGGCCGGTGTTCTCGCGGGGGGTCCGGTCGAGTGGACCGTCGCGACGACGCGCGCGGTCGAATCCAACCACCGCGAGCTGATCCGCCGCAACTACGAGGCGTTCGCCGCTGTTCGTGCGCGAGAGTAGACGCGGGCCCGTCGGCGTCTTGTAAGGGGGGCGTCGGCGGGTTCGCCCCGTCGATGGGAGCGGTCTCAGGGGTGACCCGCCATGCGGGTCGAACGGGCGCGGTCAACCGCCTCCCGGATTCGTCGTCTCGCCCCTAGCGTCGCGCCATGACCCGCATCCGTCTGCACGCGCCCACCTTCTCTTGTGATGTCGAGATCGACGAGGTCGACGACCTCATCGAGGCCGAGGGCCTGACCTGGATGCGCGAGGGAGAGATCGACGGCGTACCGCGGTACGTGCCCGTCGCCGCGGGCTGAGGGCAAGACGGCCGCGGCATCCGCCGGTCACCGCGGCATCCGCACCTCCCCGTCGTCGGGCTGCACGCGCGCGTACGACGGTTGCCGCGCGGCCCGCACCCAGGCGTACGCGCGCGAGCCCGGAAGCGGGCGTCGGACGGCGTCGAACCGCAGTCCCGCGTCGTTCTGGTCGGTGTCCTCGCGAAGATCGACGACGGCGAACGGATGCCACGTGCCGACGGCCGCGGCGTGGCCCAGGGTCAGCGACCAGGTGACGTCGTCGTCTGCCGCGGCCTCCCTCGGGTCGGTCGCCGGCGGACGTCCCGATCGCGTCCGCGCCCCGAGCAGCACCGGTCCGCGCGCGCCGCGATAGGGGAACAGGGTGCCGAACCGCGCGCGTTCGGCGCGGCGGTGCGGGAGCAGGACGAAACGGGCGGGCACCGTCCACCCCGTCGACGCCAGCTCGATGTCGGCGGGTTGGCCACCCGCGTCGACGCGCAGCGCGAGTCCGATGATGTCGGGCAGCGGCGCGGGGAGTCCGACCGACCGGGACACGCGGGCGACCACGGGCACGGGCCGCTCGGAGCCGCGATCGATCCACGCGATGCCCGAGGGAACGGCATCCGGGATCCAGCGCACGTGCCCGCTGAGCACCACCCCGCGCGGGTGGATCGGGCGCGGGTGGCGCAGCTGCTGCCCGACGGCGAACGCGCGGCCCAGCAGGCTGCCGAGCACGCGCGCCACGGGTGCCTCGGAGTGAGGGGGGATGCCGGTGGTCGAGGCCATGGCGCCATCGCACCGCGTGACACCGGCGACGGCCGAGGGGGTTGCGCGCCGCTACTGTGAGGGACCATGAGCGGCGAGGTCGGCAGCAAGCGCATCGGCGTGCGCGAGGTCGCCGCCGCCGCGGGGGTGTCGACGCAGACCGTCTCGCGAGTGCTGAACGGGTACGCGGGCATCCGCGACAGCACGCGCGAACGTGTTCTCGCCGCGGTCGCCGACCTCGATTACCGCGTGAACAACGCCGCGCGAGCGCTCGGCACGAGCTTGACGCGCACCGTGGGGGTGGTGGCATCCGACGCCGTCCTGCACGGGCCGTCGGCGGGCATCGCCGCTCTCGAACGTGCGGCGCGGTCGCGCGGACGGTGGATCTCGACCGCCTACACCGACTCGGACGACCCCGCCGACATCGACGCCGCCGTGCGACACCTGCTGGGGCAGGGGGTCGACGGGATCGTGTTGGTCGCGGCCCACGGAACCACTCCTCTCGAGGGGTACGACGTGCCGATCGTTCCGCTGTACGGCGAATCGGGGATCCGCCAGCGCGATGCGGCCGCCCTGGTCGTCGATCATCTCGCCGACCTCGGACATCGCCGGATCGTCGAGCTCGCGGGTCCGTCCGACTGGCGGGAGGCCCTCGCCCGCACCGCGGGGGTCGCGGAAGCCGTGGCCCGCCGCGGCCTGGATCTGGCGGAGCGTGTCGAGGGGGACTGGAGTGCCGCCTCGGGCTCGCAGCTCGCTGACGCGGTGGCCCGATACCGGGCAGACGGAGTGACCGCCGTCGCCGCGGCCAACGACCAGATGGCCCTGGGGCTCATGGCCGGTCTCGCCGCTCGCGGTCTGACCGTGCCGGTGGGCGTCTCGGTCGCCGGTTTCGACGACAACCCGGATGCCGCCTTCTACAGCCCCGCGCTCACGACGGTGCGCCTCGACGTCGAGGGTGAGGCGGAGTACGCCGTGGCCGCGGTGCTCGGCGACGTCGCGGAGCTGCCGGCCGCGCCCGTGCTGGTGGTGCGCGAGTCGACCGCGCCGCCGGGTCGGCCCTAGCGGGGCGGGCGTCGTCCGGAGCGGGGTGGGTATCGGCCGTAGCGGGGCGGCTCGGCCCTAGCGGGGCAGCTGTCGCGCCGCCGCCGGGCCCGGCGCCCCTGGCGGCATCCACTCTCCGGCGTCGGGCGCGCCGAACTCCTGAAGAAACGCCCCGCGAGCGCCCGCACCCGCGCATCGCCGTGGCCGCGTGCAGTCCCCGCGCCCGAAACTCAGGAGTTCCGCACGGGAGCTCGAGGTGCACCGGCGTTTCCCGACCGTGCCGCGCACCGGGAGGCCCCGTCGGCGAACGGTGGCGGCAGAGCGCCGCCGAGATCACCCGCGCGGCTCGAGATCACCCGCTCTTCGCGGCAAAAGCGTGTCATCTCGCGCGGCGCAGGTGATCTCGGTGCCGAGGCGACCGCTCACCCGAACCGCCGCTCGCGCCGCCGCGATGTTACCGGTAACATTGCGGCACGAGGGCGCCGCGCCCCACCACCCGAACCACCGTCGAAGGAGACACGCGTGACCGACGCCGCCACGTTCACGCCCGAGGTGCAGAAAGCGATCGACGCCGTGCGCGCCGATGTCGCGAAGCTGCATGACGAGCTCGTGCGCTACAACCTGATCGTCTGGACCGGCGGCAACGTCTCGGGCCGCGTGCCGGGTGCCGACCTGTTCGTCATCAAGCCCTCCGGCGTCTCGTACGACGACCTCGCCCCCGAGAACATGATCCTCTGCGACCTCGACGGCAACGCCATCCCCGGCACCCCCGGCTCGGAGCGCAGCCCCTCGAGCGACACCGCCGCCCACGCCTACGTGTACCGCAACATGCCCGAGGTGGGCGGTGTCGTCCACACCCACTCCACCTACGGCGTCGCGTGGGCGGCTCGGGGTGAAGAGATCCCCTGCGTCATCACGGCGATGGCCGACGAGTTCGGCGGGCCCATCCCGGTCGGCCCGTTCGCCATCATCGGTGACGACTCGATCGGCCGCGGCATCGTCGAGACCCTGCGCGGTCACCGCTCGCGTGGCGTCATCATGCAGAACCACGGCCCCTTCACGATCGGTTCGAGCGCCAAGGATGCCGTGAAGGCCGCCGTCATGCTCGAAGATGTCGCCCGCACCGTGCACATCGCGCGCGAGGCCGGACCCCTGATCCCGATCCCGCAGGACAAGATCGACGCCCTCTACAACCGCTACCAGAACGTCTACGGACAGAGCTCGGATGACCGTCGATGAACGCCCACATCACCGAAGGCCGCGCCTCGCTCGGCATCGAGCTCGGCTCGACCCGTATCAAGGCCTGCCTCATCGGCCCCGACGCCGAGGTCATCGCCACCGGCTCCCACGAGTGGGAGAACGTCTACGCCGACAAGCTGTGGACCTACTCCCTGGATGCCGTGTGGTCGGGCCTGCAGGCCGCCTACGCCGAGCTGATCGCCGACGTGCAGCAGAAGTTCAGTGCCACCCCCGAGCGCTACGCCGCGATGGGCGTGTCGGCGATGATGCACGGCTACCTCGCCTTCGACGCCGACGGCGAGCTGCTCGCGCCGTTCCGTACGTGGCGCAACACCAACACGGGTGTCGCCGCGGCCGAGCTCACCGAGCTGCTCGGCGTGAACATTCCGCTCCGCTGGTCGATCGCGCACCTGCACCAGGCCGTCGTCGACGCCGAGCCGCACGTGCCCGAGATCCGCTACCTCACCACCCTCGCCGGGTACGTGCACTGGAAGCTCACCGGCGAGAAGGTGCTGGGCGTCGGGGATGCCTCGGGCATGTTCCCGATCGACTCCGCGACCCGTGACTACGACGCCGAGCTCGTCGCCCGCTACGACGCCCTGGCCGCCGGCCGTGTCCCCGCGCTGAAGGACCTGCTGCCCCAGTCGCTCGTCGCCGGTACCTCCGCCGGGAACCTGACCGCCGAGGGGGCTCGGCTCCTCGACCCGACCGGAACCCTGCGTCCCGGCATCCCCTTCGCTCCTCCCGAGGGCGACGCGGGCACCGGCATGGTCGCAACCTGCGCGGTCGCGCCGCGCACGGGCAACGTCAGCGCCGGCACGAGCATCTTCGCGATGGTCGTGCTCGAGCGGCCGCTCAGCCAGGTGCACCACGAGCTCGACCTCGTCACGACGCCCTCGGGCGACGCGGTGGCGATGGTGCACTGCAACAACGGCGCGAGCGAGCTGGCCGCGTGGGCCAACATGTTCACCGCGTTCTCCGCTGCGGCGGGCACACCCGTGACCCCGGATGCCACGTACGCGGCGCTGTTCGAAGCGGCCCTGAACGGCGAGCCCGACGCGGGGGGACTGCTGGCCTACAACCACCTCGCCGGTGAGCCCATTGCGGGTCTCGACGAGGGCCGACCGCTGGTCGTGCGCACGCCCGAGAGCCGCTTGACGCTGCCGAACTTCATGCGCGCGCAGCTGTACGGCGTCTTCGGAACGCTCGCTCTCGGCATGGACGTGCTCCACGGCGAGGGCGTGCAGCTCGACAAGATGTACGCGCACGGCGGCATGTTCCGCACGGCCGGTGTCGCCCAGCGCTTCCTCGCGGCAGCACTCGACGCTCCCGTCGCGGTCGCCGAGACGGCGTCCGAGGGTGGCGCGTGGGGCATCGCGGTGCTCGCGGCCTATGTGGTCGACGGACAGGGCCGCGACCTCGACACGTACCTGCGCGAGGCGATCTTCGCCGACGCGCCGATCGTCACCGCCGACCCCGAACCGGCCGATGTCGCCGGATTCGCGACCTACCTCGACCGTTACCGCGCGGGCCTCGCCGTCGAGGCCGCCGCCGTGGCATCCCTCTGAGAACGACAGGAAAGAACATGACTCGCACTCCCCTCAAGAACGACCTCGACGGCTACGAGGTCTGGTTCGTCACCGGCAGCCAGAACCTCTACGGCGAAGAGACGCTGAAGCAGGTCGCCGAGCAGTCGCAGGCCGTCGTCGAGGGCCTGAACGGCCTGCCCGTGAAGGTCGTCTGGAAGCCCGTGCTGAAGGACTCCGACAGCATCCGCCGCATGGCGCTCGAGATCAACGGCCGCGACGACGTCATCGGCGTGATCGCGTGGATGCACACGTTCAGCCCCGCCAAGATGTGGATCTCGGGCCTCGACGCCCTGCAGAAGCCGCTGCTGCACCTGCACACGCAGGCCAACGTCGAGCTGCCGTGGAACGACATCGACTTCGACTTCATGAACCTCAACCAGGCCGCCCACGGCGACCGCGAGTTCGGGTACATCCAGACGCGCCTGGGCGTCGCGCGCAAGACCGTCGTCGGTCACGTGTCCAACCCCGCCGTGCGTCAGCAGATCGAGGACTGGGAGCGCGCCGCCGCCGGCTGGACCGCTGCCCGCACCCTCAAGCTCGCGCGCTTCGGTGACAACATGCGCTTCGTGGCCGTCACCGAGGGCGACAAGACCGAGGCCGAGCTGCGCTTCGGTGTGCAGGTCAACACGTGGGGCGTCAACGAGCTCGTCGAGGCCGTCGAGCAGGCATCGGATGCCGATATCGACGCGCTCGTGCGGGAGTACGTCGACAGCTACGACGTCGTCGAGGAGCTCCTCCCCGGCGGCGCGCGCCACCAGTCGCTGCGCGACGGTGCGGCGATCGAGCTGGGGCTGCGCTCGTTCCTGGAGGAGGGTGGCTTCGGCGCCTTCACCACCTCGTTCGAAGACCTCGGCGCGCTCAAGCAGCTGCCCGGTCTCGCGGTGCAGCGCCTCATGGCCGAGGGCTACGGCTTCGGCGCCGAGGGCGACTGGAAGACGGCGATCCTCGTGCGCGTCGCGAACGTCATGGGTGCGGGCCTGCCCGGCGGCGCTTCGCTCATGGAGGACTACACCTACGACCTCGTCCCCGGTCAGGAACGCATCCTCGGCGCCCACATGCTCGAGGTCTCGCCCTCGCTCACCACGAAGAAGCCGCGCCTCGAGATCCATGAGCTCGGCATCGGCGGCAAGGACGACCCGGTGCGCCTGGTCTTCACCGCCGACGCTGGCCCCGCGCTCGTCGTCGCGATGAGTGACATGCGCGATCGCTTCCGGCTCGTGGCCAACGTCGTCGAGAACGTCGACGCCCCCGACCTGCCGAAGCTCCCCGTGGGCCGCGCGGTGTGGAAGCCGGCCCCCGACTTCGCGACCTCGGCCGGCTGCTGGCTCGCCGCGGGTGCCGCCCACCACACCGTCATGACGACGGCCGTGGGCATCGAGGTGTTCCGAGACTTCGCGGAGATCGCCAAGACCGAGCTCGTCGTCATCGACGAGGAGACCACGGTCCGCGGTTTCCAGAGCGAGCTGCGCTGGAACCAGGCGTACTACCGCCTGGCCCAGGGCCTGTAAGACCCCCGCCGCCCCGGGAGCGCGATGCCCCGGGGCGGTGCGGCACGTGCGCATGCCGTTCGCTCGGCCTGCGCCCCGGTCGTCGAGGCGCCCCTTACCGCCTCGGCGAGCGGACCGTGCCCCGGATCCCTGGTGGCGGTGGGCTGCCGGGATCCGGGGCACTTCTCGTTCGCGGGGTGATCAGCTCGTGTTCAGGGATGCCGTGGCATCCGGTGCGGGGGCCGTGTCCCGGTTTGGGTGGGGTCATGTCCCGATTTGTGCGGGCTGCGGGGTGCGTGGGCAGCCTTTTTCGGGACACGGATGCCATGGCATCCGGTGCTGGGGGCCGTGTCTCTGTTTCGGTGGGGTCATGTCCCAATTTGTGCGGGCTGCGGGGTGCTCAGGCCGCCTTTCTCGGGACACGGATGCCACGGCATCCGGTGTTTCAGGACGACGACGTCGGTATGAAAGAGGCCAGCGCCGCGCGGTAGGCGGCCGAGTCGGCACGGACCTCGGGTGTCACGAGGAGCCCGGTCGCGCCGAGGGAGCGGACGTACGCTCCCCGACATGGGATGACCACGATCCGGACGAGGCCCTGCCGCCAGGCGGGGACGAGGGCCTCGACGTCGCGGCGTTCGGGAAGGTCGGCGAAGGAGTGAGGCCGAGCCGTGCGCCGCGCTTCGGATGCACGCTCCTGCACATCGCGAAACGAAGCGTCGTCGAAGACGCCGTCACCGAACTCCTCGCGCCACGAGGGGCTCATGACCTCGGCGAGCAGGGCCGCGCGCTCCTCCTGCGGCAGATCGCGCTGCCAGAGCCGGTCCACGGCGGGGAAGTCGGTCGGGCGCCCGGCGTGCGCGACGACCCGAGCCCACAGAGCGGGCCAGGCGGCCTGCCATCGAACACGCTCGGTCTCGTCGAGCGTGTGCGCGGCCGGGGCGGGAGTGTCGATCAGCGGGGGTGGGACGTCGCCGTCGGCCTCGAGTTCGAAGGCGTCGCGGACCCAGAGCATCTCGACCGCTTCGCGCGGGGCGCCCTCGATGGAGAGGATCATGTCGGGCGGCCAGGGGTCCCCGGGGATCGGGTGGGTGGACTGCATCTCTCCAGGGTCGCGCGGTCGCTCGCCGAGCGGAACCCGTATCGAGGAATACCCCCCGAACGCCCGTGGTTGCCCCTCGTTCACCTCGACCGAAGGGAACCCTCGTTTTGACTGACTCCTCACATGCCCTCGTGGTGGGCGCGACCGGTATCGCCGGCGGCGCCCTGCTCGATCGACTGATCGACGACGGCTGGGAGGTGACGGCGTTGTCGCGGCGGCCCGGCCCGGCGCGACCGGGAGTGACCTGGCGGTCGGCCGACCTGCGCTCGCTCGAGGCGCTGATCTCGGCGCTGCGGGGCGTGCCCGTCACGCACGTCTTCTTCACCGCGTGGTCGCGGCAGGAGACCGAGGCCGAGAACATCGCCGTCAACGGCGGCATGGTCCGCGACCTGCTCGCGGCGCTCGCCGCAGCGCCGGTGCGGCACGTCGCGCTGATGACCGGACTGAAGCACTACCTCGGGCCCTTCGAGGCCTACGGCCAGGGCGAGATGCCCGACACGCCGTTCCACGAGGACGAGCCGCGGCTCGACGTCGACAACTTCTACTACGCGCAAGAGGATGAGCTGTTTGCCGCAGCACAGCGCCAGGGCTTCACCTGGTCGGTGCACCGCTCGCACACGGTGCTCGGGCACGCGGTGGGCAACGCGATGAACATGGGCCTCACGATCGCGGTGGCCGCGGCGATCAGCCGCCACACGGGACGCCCCCTCGTCTTCCCCGGCAGCGAGACGCAGTGGAACGGCCTCACCGACGTGACCGACGCCGATCTGCTCGCGAACCAGATGGTGTGGGCGGCCACTCACCCCGAGGGCGCCGACGAGGCCTTCAACACGGCCAACGGCGACGTGTTCCGGTGGCGGTGGATGTGGCCGCGCATCGCGGCGGACCTCGGCGTGGAGGCCGTGGGCTTCGACACCGCGCCCCGACCGTTCGAACAGCAGATGGCGGATGCGGCACCGGTGTGGGCCGAGATCGTCGCGCAGCACGGTCTGATCGAGCCGGAGCTGGAGCGTGTCGCCTCGTGGTGGCACACGGATGCCGATCTCGGACGCGACATCGAAGTCATGACCGACATGTCGAAGAGCCGCCTGGCGGGCTTCACCGAGCACCACCGCACGCGCGACTCGTTCACCCGCCTCTTCGAGCGGTACCGGGCGGCGCGTCTGATTCCTTGAGCGCGGGCAGCCAGGTTCGGGGCGCGGCATTCCGTTCGGGGCGCGGCATCCCACGCCCCGAACGGAAAAGTGCGCCCCAAACCCGGGGGGGGGGGGGGGGGGGGGCAAAAAGCGGTGCCCCCGGGCCCAAAGGGGGGCCCGGCCCCCCCCTGCCGGGACGCCAACCCCAACCCCCCCCCATAAGGGGTGGGTGC
>NZ_JAVDSN010000010.1:0-33357 GCF_031455375.1 Microbacterium sp. 1154
CGGCGCGGCCGTCATCCTCGTCTTCGCCGCGATCGCGGCCGCGATCGCCGCCGGCCTGGTGGCGGTGTGGTCGCTTGCGGCGTGGATGACCACCGGAGAGCCCCAGCTGGTGAACCCGGTGATGGCTCTCCTCGAGCAAGAACCGTGGACGAGCGCTCACACGACGTCGGCCCTGATCGTCGGCGTCGCGCTGGTCGCGCTCCTGGCCCTGATGATCGTGGTCGCGGTGCGCCGCGGCCGCGACCGCTCGCCCGCCGACCGTGCCGCGCCGTACATGGGCACGGGAAAGCAGATCGCGCCGCTGCTGCCGGCGGCGCTCCGCAAGCGTCACGCGCGGATGGGCATCCCCCGAGAGTTCGCGGGCGTGACGGTGGGGCACACCGTCTCCGGGCGTATCCCGGTACGGGCCTCGTACGAAGACACGGTGACGGTCATCGCCGGCCCCCGGCGCAACAAGTCCGTGTCGATCGTCACGCCGAACATCCTGTCGGCACCGGGGGCAATGGCGGTGACTTCGGTCAAGCCGGATCTGCTGAAAGACACCCTCGCGGCCCGCGCGGCCGTGGGTACGGTGTCGATCTTCGACCCGCAACGCCTCGCCGCGGCGTACACGGGGCATCACTGCTGGTGGAACCCGCTGCGCCACGTGGAGACGATCGAGGACGCCGGCAACCTCGCCGCCGTGCTCGCGGCCGCCACCTACGGCGACGAGAGCGACAAAGACCCGTTCTTCCCTCAGAACGGGCGCACACTGCTGTCGCGGTACCTCTTCGCGGCAACGGTCGCGGGGGAATACCTGCCGACCGTCTCGGCCTGGCTGTCGCGCGATGACGACCCGGCCCCGGTGAAGGCCCTCGAAGCCGCGGGATACGAGCACGTGGCGGCGGAAGTCGAGGCGGTGCAGCGCACCACGGAGCGCACGCGCTCGGGCATCTTCGCGTACGCGCGTGAGGCGATGAGCTTCCTCGCGTCAGAGTCGGTGCGGGAGTGGGTGCAGCCGTTCGGCGGGCACCCCGAGTTCGACCCGCGCGCGTTGGTGGCCTCGGCCTCCGACACGCTGTACCTGTTCAGCGAGGAAGGCCCCGGCTCCGCCGGCCCCCTCATTGCGGCGCTCACGCGCGCGGTGCTGTCCTCGGCGGAGGACGTCGCGAAGCACCAGCCCTCGGGACGGCTCCCCAAGCCGTTCCTGGCGATCCTCGACGAGGCCGGCAACATCTGCCGCATTCCCGATCTGCCCGACAAGTACACGACGTACGGGTCGCGCGGAATCATCCCCCTCACCATCCTGCAAACCCAAGAGCAGGGCGAGCAGGTGTGGGGCGTCACCGGTTTCGGCAAGCTGTGGGCCTCGTCGACGGTGCGCGTGTTCGGTGGCGGCAACGCCTCCAACACGTTCCTGCGTGACCTGTCGGAGCTGATCGGGGACTACCAGTACACCGAGCGCACGACGTCGACCCACAACGGGGGCCGCTCGCAGAACGTCACGCGGCCCTCCGAACGCATCATGGACGTCTCCGACCTGGGCGCGCTCTCGCTCGGCCGCATGGTCGTGTTCGCGTCGGGCTGCCGGCCGGCGCTTGTGCGCTCGATCCCGTGGTGGGAAGACAAGCAGCTGCGCACCCTGAACCAGAGCGCCGCGGCTACCGCTGCGGCCCGACAGAAAGAGAACGCTGATGCTCTCTGAGCGCCTCCCTCTGACGAGCGTTCCCGAGTCCGTGGCGGCGTTCGTCGACGACGTGCTCCCCACGCTCAGCAGCCTCGGCAGGCGCACCGTGTGGTGCGCCCAGTGGCGCGAGCACCCCGACGCCGTGACCCGCCTCGCGGCGATCGCGGACGTCTGGGGGGAAATGACCGGCGCCGAAAACGCCGATCTGCACACGTTCCTACGCGACGTGCTTGATCACCACATGCCGCGGCTGGTCGACCCCGAAAGTGGAGCATTCGCCATGTGCAGCCACGGCCACCAGACCTCCGAGCCGATCACGACCGTGAAACGCGGTCAGGGTGCGCCGTCTACCGCTCCGCGGTAGGTGCCTGATCCCGCGTCGGCTGTAGCGAGGGACCGTGCTCAAGCTCGGCGCCCAGAGCAACCGCCGAAAATTGCCGGTCTGAAGCAGTCAACTGGCCAGTGATCACGCACCACGCGACGCACCAAGCCGTGCTTGCGCGCAGTGATGTTTCGATGAGCCACCAGGGGCGAGGACGGGGCAGAGTTCTCCGGCTCCTGATAAGAGCCGAATGCGAGAGAACCGTTGGCGCCGACCGGCGGCGGAGACGTCCCTGTCGGTGATCACCCCTCATGACAGTCAATCTGACTTGACTGCGTGGGTCCCTTTTTCTGTGGAGCTGTCAACTTCGCTCGCATGGTTTGGGGTTTCCGCTCGACGTTTTTGTCGGGTGGGGCTACCAGCACGACGGGTTCAGTTCGATGCCATCCCACTCGCTAACAAGCTGTGCCTGATGGGACGGGCCGGAACACGGGCAAAAATAGCGGCACATCGAGGGGGTCTCGTCGTACTCGAAACTGGCGCATGACGCAGCGCCGCCGTTGCGTCGAGTCACCCATCTGAGAAAACGCCGTGGTGCGCTGAGCCGCAGTCCTACCGGTTCATGCCCGCATAGTTCGCACAAGCGAGACACGCGGTGCGCGACTTTCGTGTGGTCGCGAGCATTTGCGCGTACTTCTGCGACGACGCGCTCAAGGGACGGGTGTAGAAATAACACTCCGGTTCCCAGGAGGAAGCTGTCGGGCCGGATCACCAGAACGTATCGAACGTCGATATTCGGATCTTCACGAAGTATCCGTCTGACGGCATCGATGACGTGTTCCTCCATAGCTCCTCCTTCAAGGTGAAGTGGTCAAATCAGCGATCGCGCTCAGGCGGCTGTGGGTCCTTTTCCCGTTCAGACATAGCGGGGTGTCTGCTCCTCCTTGCGCGCGGATGCAAGCCCTGTTGCTCGTTCCTGCGAAGAGCCGCCTGCTAGGTGGCAGGCGGCCTCCGTGCTTTGCGGATGGGGGAGGGGCCGGAGGAGATTCCACCGGCCCCGGGGGAGTGCCGCGGTCAGGAGGCGGCGACGGTGATGTCGAAGGTGGTGCGGTGTCCGTCGGGTCCGGCGATCCAGCCCTTGGTCGCACCGGCCTTCTCGGCCGAGAACGCCGCGTTGAAGGAAGCACCGTCGTCGGTAGCACCGGTGGTGGCCGCCTCGAAGGTGACGATGGTGTTGTCGTCGGTGCCGCCGGCACCGGTGAAGGCGCCGCCGTTTTCTGCGTCCGTGACGATGATGAGCGACTGGCCGGGCGCCAGCGTCACGGGGCCTTTGGCGAGGTCGGCGGGGGTGACGAACAGCGGGGCGGGCTGGCCGTTGATGAAGATGCCCTCTTCGTTGTCGGGGGTGACATCCTCATCCTGGTTGGGCGAGGGGACACCGTCGATGAAGGTGTCGTCCTGAGGGGCGGGGACACCGTCGATGAAGGTGCTCTGATCCGGGTTGGGGGTCTCCTGGGCTGCGGCGTATGCGGCGGCGCCGGTGGTCATCAGGCCCACGGCGAGGATCGACGCGGTCACGGCGGTGAGGGTTCGAATGCGCATGAGCTGCACCTTTCAGTTGATTTCGCGGTCCCCGTTCCGGTGAACGAGTGGTGATCGCGGCTTGTACTGAGGGAATGACCGCGAGCCTCGCCTCCCTTTCACATCTGCGGAAATTTTTCTGGAGATGTGCTGAACCCGCCGAGCCCTGCCGGAGATGCTGCGGTCACTCAGCTCTGCGGATGGGCCTGGCAAGGCGGGCGGCGCCCGCAATGGTGAGCCCCGGGATGTAACACCGCAGGAGCGCGAGAGCGATGGCAGGGAGGCGGACAGCGTCCAAGTAGAAAATCCAGGTCCGGCACACCGTCAATGAACATGCTGGGCTCGGATGTCTCTGTATCGCGAGCGGCCGAGAAGCTGGTGCCCGCGATGACCGCCGAGCCGATGAGGACCGCAGCAGTTGCGGAAGCCAAGACGGTAAAGGTTCGAATGCGCATGAGGCGCACCTCTCTTCGGGTACCGCGCCTCGTTCAGGGCGAACGAGCGATGATCGCGGCGTGCGTCTCGTTATGGCCACCACGAAGGCCGGCCTTTCACTCGAGGAAAGATTTTCTGGATTGGCCTGCTTGCGAAAGGATTGGCCTCCACCGGCCATGATGAACGTGTGCAATCCCGCTCTCATCACTACGAGACGCTCGTCCGCCTGCACGGCGACGCCGTCCTCCGGTTTCTGCGACGGCGGACTGACCCCCACACCGCCGAAGACGTGTTCTCCGAGACGATGCTCGTGCTGTGGCGACGCTTCAATGACGTGCCTCGAGACGAGCCATTGCCATGGCTTTACGTCACCGCACGGAACTGTCTACGCACCGCCGAACGTTCGATGCGGCGCCAAGGGCGAGTTGTGGAAAAAATCACGACGGTCGACCCGCCGGGTGTCACCGTCGATGCCGGCCCCGAGGAGGATCCCCGCGCAGACTGTCTACGCAGCGCTTTGGCGCGCCTCTCACCGACGGATGCCGAGGTCCTTCGCCTTTGGGCCTGGGAAGAACTTGGACCAACGGAGGTTGCAACAGTGCTTGAGATCTCCGTCAATGCCGCCACAATCCGGCTCCACCGAGCTAAAAAGAAGCTCCGACAGGAAATGGACGCGCCCCGCCGACCCGACAACACGAAAGGAGGGAAGTGATGAACGACGACGACCTCAGAGCGTTGCTGCGCAAAGCAGACCCCAGTAACGGGCAGCAGCCCCTCGACGACGGACGCGTCCGGCGCATCGTTGCCGCCGCTGAGCGCGACAGCCTCAGCGTCCAGAGCGCACCTACCTCTCAGCGCGGTCGTCGACTATTCGCCGGCGTCTCGATCGGGGCAACTGCAACGGCAGCCGCGGGTCTCGTCATTGCCGGCCTCGTCGCCACCCCCGCCATCCAGGCCCCCGGCCCGGATGACACCTCCCAGACCTGCGCGCCAGTAAGCATTGACAGCCTCCGCGACTTTGACACCGCATACGAAGCGACCGCGACAGCCGTCCAAGGCGACAACGTGACCCTCGAGGTAACACGAATCTTCGCCGGGTCGCCCCCCAAGACTGTGACCGTGCCACAACCAGGGGACCCCACCACGGCGGACGGCGGCGACCTATTCGCGGTCGGTAAGACGTACCTCATCACGTCACAGGACGGTTACATCTCCCAATGCGACAGTGGGCTCGCGACGGGCGACCTACGACAGCTGTACTTCGACGCTTTCCACACACCGACAAACGGCGGCTAGAAGCTTCAGTCGCGACGGCTCGCCAACGCGGGCCGCTCCCAAATGGCCGCCGGCTACCTCCGCGCCCTCGCCGGCGACAGCATCGACGTCTACTCCGCCGGCAGCCAGCCTGGCAACACCGTCAACTCCGCCGCCGTCACCGTGATGGCCGAGGAGGGTATCGACCTCTCCACCGCGACACCGCAGATCCTCACGACGGATGCCGTGCGCCAAGCCGACGTCGTCATCACGATGTGCTGCGAGCTGAAAGCTCGGTGCGCGGCCGGTCAGCGCAACAGCGTCACCGGAAAATCGACCTGCACGTCGCGGCCGTCGACGTGCGAGAAAGCGGCGATTGTTCCAACTTGATCGAGACCCAAACTCGCATCGTTGAACGTCACCACGACGGCATCTGACGTCCACCGCACAGCGTCCGCACCGTAGTTCGAATGAGTGGCGCTGGCATTGTCGAAGATGTGCGCCGGGACGGTCTGAGAGAAGCGCACGCCCAAGCGCTTGCCGCCGTTCCCGGTGGGGTCGTAGTAGTACACCCCATAACCGGAGAACTCAGCCGCGCCGTTCGGAATGGGCTCGCCAAGGCCCCACGTCACGACGATCGAGTTCTCGGTGGTCTCGACAAGCACGGTATCGAGAAACCGCGGCACCCACCTATTGGTCATAGTGTCCCCAAGCCTCAGGACGGGATTCGTCCGGTGATCATTGCTGCCGCAACGTCGACCATGACGTCACGGCCCGCGTTCAAGAAACCGTCACGGACAGCCAGGAGCCGCTTCCGTCTCGGTGAGTCCACGGGCGAGCCGTCGGCCAAAACGTCGAGGGCGGCGATGAGACGCTCTGCAGCTACGTCGGAACTCGGCCATTGACCGACCGCCTCGAGCCCTCCGGGTCGGATACCCGTGACATAGTTGTCGCGGCCGTCGTAGGTGCTGGAATCTTCCACTGTTAGGTGCTTGTGGCCGAGATTGACCAGCGCCAGAACGACGTCGCGATGCGGTCGGCCGGTGGCCTCGGCTACCTCCGATGCCTGCACCATGTCGTTCTGCTCAAGCATTCGAGCAACAGTAACCAACACGGGATAGTCGCGAGTGGTCCAGACGTCATCAAGACGAGATGGTTGCTCCATGACGCGACCCTAACGGCTGATCTGCTCGGGCGTCCCATGCGGGAGGGCTTAAGCCCTGAAGTCGGGGATGTTGAGGGGTACCAGTTAGATGCCTCCCGCAGCCCCAAACGTCGCTTGGGATGTATACACGCCGATAGACACAGTTATGTCAAATTTGGAGTGCTGCCGCGGCAAAGATGTTGCTACTCGGCGGTCGTTGCTTCGGGTTTTGTTCTGGGTTCCGCTTCGGGTTCGTAGTGGCCCAGAGAGCGCTCCTGCAGGAATGCGCACAGCTCAGCAGCGACCTGCGGCATGACGACCAGACCGGTGTCTTGGCCGTTATGCCCGTCTTGAACAGCAACACGTACTTCTTCTCCGGCACCGCGGGCGTCGACGAATTCGGCGACCCAGTGCTCGAGTGTCTGCTTGCTGTGGAAAGGCATCGGGGGTGGTCCTTGAACGTGTCAGGTGGGGTGAGCGCGAAACGGCCCACCCCAACACAGGGTGGACCGTCGTGCGAGGGGTGTTATCAGGCGGCGGCTGCGAGCCTTACGCGGTGGGAGTCTTCCTGCTGCTGCCAGGTCGCCGCGTTGAGCATGAGTCCAGACGAGAGGGCGGCGTGATCGGCGAGCTCACGGAGGTAGCCGCCGGACAGGCGCTGCGAGTCGGGGGATGAGTACTGGAATCGCATCGCGATCGCCGGCTGGATCCACAGAGTGGTGCGGCTGTGCTGCGAGTCGGTGTCCGTCCAGGTGATGGTGAACGACTCGCCTCGACGCAGTTTGGTGGAGAGGACGACCTGCAGATACTGCAGCAGGCGATCGTCAATCTCGATCGGCTGCGGGTCGGAACCGTAGAAGAGCTTTCCCATGATGACTCCTGACTGGGAGAGGTGCGGGTGTTTTAGAAGAAGAGGGGAACGACGGCGCCGAGCGTCGCAGCGGAGACGACAACGGCCGCAGCGCTCACGCCGACATACAACCGGCGGGAAGCGACATCAGCGGGGGAGGGAACGAACGTCGCGCGACGTAAACGAGTGGGCTGACCCAAGGTGAATCCGTTGCTGGTCATGATGACCGTCCTTCCATGCCGCCTCGAGCTACTACCGCCCGGTGATGATCAACATAGCAGATAGTCAACACAATTAGGTAACTGTGTTGAGCGTCAGACGCGTTGAAGATCACGCTTGGCGAAGATCAGCTCCGGAAGTTTAGGAAGCTAGGTATAGTGGGGGGCGTCATACGAAACCTTGGGAGCGAGTTGATGAACGCAGAAACGGGTGAAACGTCCCCCCTGATGGCAGCGCTGGCGCTGTATAGCTGGGAACGAGACGAGGCAGCCGCTCGTGCGCGCAAGCAACTCGGCGTCAACGAGCTCGACGCGAAAGCCCTCGCCTATGTCGGGATGCACCCCGGCGTGCGCCCCTCGGAACTTGCGGGCCACCTTGGAGTGACCTCAGCGGGCATCACGACGATGGTCGAGCGTCTGGTGCGGCGTGGGATCCTGCGCCGCGAAGCCGACGAGGCAGACCGCCGCGTCAACCACATACACCTCGACATCGACCTCGAGAAAGAGCCGTGGTCGCAGCTGGCGCACTTCCAAAACACATTCCGCGCTGTCATACAGCAGCTTGACCCGAAAGTCGAAGAGGACTTCGCCGCGTTCATGCGACACGCCACTCTCGCCGCAAAAGAGCAGGCAGCCCGCGTAGACCGCGTCGCCATCACGGGCGCGTCAGCGGCGTAATTAATCCTGGGCGTCGGCCGCAAGTTGGGCCATGTGCTCGACAGACTTGTGCTGCAGGAAATCGCACAGGTCCGCCGCAGTCGTAATCTCACGGCACAGGTCATACACGGCCTCTGGGGATAGCTCCGTCACCTCAGGCTGCGCCTCGAACGTCACTCGCCAGTCCGGAACGCCGACGGCCATCGGAGCCAAATACACCGAGGTCGTGGCGTTGGCCAGGGGGAAGATCACCAGGCCGCTGTCGACGCCATCCACGGGCTCTTGGTCCGCAACAAACGCGTTACCGCCGCCGGCACTGCTGGCAGCGAACTCATCGAGCCACGCCTGCAACGTGTCTTTGCTACGAAACGGCATCTGCGAACCCCTGGCCTTTCCGGCGAACAGAACCCCGCCGGAAAAATCGTACGACAGCCTGGGTGCAGGCCACCAATGCAGCGTCGCGCGAACCGAACAAGCAAAGCCGATAGTAAATACTATGTCAGCGCGAGTCGAGGGGCGCTGTCAGCGAGCCCTCCCGCGGCCGCGATTGACCCACAATTGTGGAACGTGCTCAGGGCGCGCTGTCTACCGCTCCGCGGTAGGTGCCTGATCCCGCGTCGGCTGTAGCGAGGGACCGTGCTCATGGGCACGGTCCTTTCGCTTTGTAGCGTCGCCTTGCTGGGCGGCGTACACCCGGTCTTTCTTCGCCTCCTGCTCGGCGGTACCGGGACGCGGAGCGGTGGGCGCTGCGGCGGACGGGGCAGGGCTGGCCGTGAGACGCGCGTGACGAGCGATCGCCGCTTGCTCCTTCGCGCGGGCGGCGTCCAGGCCGGCGTGAGAGCCGGCGGCCGTCGCCGCACGCGCCCATGCGGCCCTCTGAGCCGCTGTGGGGGTCGCTGCGGGGGCCGCGCGGTGCCGCGCCTGGAATTGTGCCCTGGCGGCCTCAGCGTCGCGCTGAGCGGCGCTACGGCGGAACACCGACGCCGACTCCGCGGCCACCTCCGCCTGGGCCACAGCGGCGTAGTCGTTGGCCCACCGGCTCTCGCCCGTACTCACGGCCTCCGCGGCGAGATTTTCTTCGAGCGCGCGACGTGCCTCGGCGGCGTCCGCGGCCGCGGAAACAGCGGCCTCGACGGCTGCGGGGTATTCGTCGATAGGAATCTCGGGGTTCTTGTCCTGCCACCGCTGGCGGGTGGCCTCCCAGCCGCGGAGCTGCGCCTGGTACGTGCGTTCCTCGGCGGCGAGGCGCGCCGCGCGCAACTGCGGGTCGTGATCGAACTCGGGCAAGGTGATCCCCTCCACATCGCGCTGCGCTGCCTCACGGGCCGCGTCCGTGCCACGGTCGCCGGCCTCGCGGCCCATCGCCGCGGCGAACACGTCGCGGGCTTCGACGTGGCTCTCCGCCACGACGTGCAAAACGTTCTGCTCGCGGCCGCGGGTGGCGGCGACGTAGACGGCCTGGGCCGATGAGGCGTCGGTGATGACGCCATGGCCGTAGTCGACCGTGGCTCCCTGCACCCCGTATTCCGTCGACGCGTACGCCAGGTGCGTGTTCTGCTCCACGTACTCGCGCGGCAACCGCGCCTGCTTGGCTCCCTCGCTGACGCTCACGGACCCGTCTCGGTGCACCCGGTCGACGGTCCACGTGTCGCGGTTGGCCACGCCGAGCTCCGCGCTGTTGCGGCGGGTCATGAGCCGGTCACCCACCCGGAGGGTGAGCGCGTCACTGCCGGCGACCTCGACACCGGGGGTGCGGGTTCTGCCGGCGTCGGCGTGCGCGGCCTGGACGAGTGCGTTCAACTCGGCCGCCTGGTCGTTGGTGGCCACGGCCACCGCGACCGACGCTCCCGCGGCCGCGCGACGGGACACGTCGGCGGTGATCGCCTCCCACGCCTTCTCGGGCGTCTCGTGCACGACCAGGTTGCCGCGCTCCTGCAGCTGATCGAACAGGGCCCGCGGCTCGACACGATCACGCATCCGCAACGTGAGGTCGGCGTAGCCGGCTTCCCGGAACCGGTGCAGCTCGGTGAGGTCGAGGGGCCGCGGGTGGGCGGCGACGGCCATATCAAGCACTCCCCCGCGCCCGATCGCCGGCAGCTGCGCACGGTCCCCGATCATGGCCAGCGGGGCGGCGTTCTCGTTCGCGACCGTGACCAGCGCGTGCGCCAAGTCCTGATCGATCATGCCGGCCTCGTCGACGACGACGCGGGTGTCCGCGTCCACGCGGTACTCCGCGCTGGGCCCCTCGTAGATCGCGCCTGTAGCGGGGTCGACCTCGCCCACGGCGAGGCGCGTCCAGCGGCCGTCGTCGTCCCACCGGAAGCCGTGTTCGTGCACGAGCTTGTGCACGCTGGACGCTTGCGCGCCGATCGACGAGGCGGCCTCGTTCGCTGCTCGAAGGGTCGGGGCGAGCACCACGAAGCGGAGTCCTTCGGCCTGGCCAAGATCGCGCGCCGCGGCGAGCATCGTCGTCTTTCCCGAACCTGCGGCACCCTCGATCACGATCAGCGGTGCCCGAGTGGCGAGGGCCCGCGCCGCGGTCGACTGCTCCGCGTTGAGCCCCGCCAGAGCCGGGGCGTTGGTGTCGATGGTCAGACCGGATGCCATGGCCCGATCGGTGAGGCTCGCGCGCAACTCTTCCTCGACGCGCTGCACGCGTTCGCTGGTCAAGTGGCGTACCCATCCGGGCACCTGTCCGGGCACGTCCATGTGCAGCTGCGGCAGGTTCGCGGCAACCTGCGCCGCGACCGTTCGAGCGAACACGGTGACTTCCTCGGGCGTCGCGCGGACGGAGGTTTGCCCGACGAGAACACCGACGTGTCCTTCCAGGTCTGCGACCGACCACGCCGACGCTTTCGAGCCCGCGACCATTACGACGTGCTCAGCGATTGCGGTGCGGTCCAGCTGGTCGAGGGTGAGCGCTGCGGGGCGCGCGACAGGTGCGAACGCGTCGACCTGTAGGCCTTCCTCGCGTAGCTCGCGGACCCACTTCTGCTCGGCGTTCTCTGTCGCCTGCCGCTTACGCGGTCGCTCGAACGCCCATGCTTTCTGGTCCCATTCGCGAAGGGCTGTGGCGTCGGGTTCCTGCCCCGGGTGACCCGCGCGCCACTCGCGCTCGAAGCGTGCACGGTTGGCCTCGATCTGGTTGGCGCGCTTCGACATGACGCGTGCCTGTTGGTCCAGGTTGGTGACGCGGCCGGTGGCCGCGTCGAACGTGAAACCGGCGTCCGCGAGAGCGGCCTGTAGGCGCGCGTCGGAGTTGATGGTGGCCTCTCCGACGCCGCGCAATGCTCCCTGCTGCTTCAACGTGGCCGCCGTGTGCAGCCCGCGCCATTGGCCCTCCGCGAACACGCGCGTCCCCCACTGCATGTGCACGTGGCGGTGCGGATCGCCGGCACGGGATGACCGGTGCACGACGGCCACGGATTCGATCCGCTCCACCGGCACCAGGCGCTGCTCTCCGCGTGGTCCGACACGGGTCACGGAGTTCTGCGCCATGTACCGGTTCATGGCCTCTCCTGCGGCCGCCTGAGCGTCATCGAGAGCCGCGGACACAGCCGGGTCAAGCGCTGCGGCGACCGACAAGCTCTTGTCGCAGTTGATCGTCATCTCCACGAACCGCGGCGACGCGGGGTTGACGACAATCTCCCCGCTGCGGCTGATGCGCGTCTCTTCACGCGGCGTGCCGCGGAGCAGGCCGGATTTGGGGTCTTTCCAGTCCACCCACGCTTGATAGCTCGCGCCGTCGAGGGTGGCGGCGCTGGTCGCGACGCCCTGCCCGTCCCACGACGTCCACGCGGCGACGGACCCGGCATCAGCGAGGTAGTACTCGTCGGCGTGCGAGTGGTCCGATTCGAGGTAGGCGCGCGCGGCAGCGCCCGCCCCTCGGAAGAAAATCAGCCCGCCTCGCACCCCAGAGATTCTATGCGCAAAACGCGTAGCATACGTGCATCCGATCTTGAACGAAGTTCGTCAGAACGAGAGAAACGATCGGATGCACGTATCAACCGTCAGGTAGATCAGTGGTAGAGGTCATAACCTCGATTTCGTAGACTTGCTCTCATGACGTCCTCCATTCGTGATGCTGTGCTCTCTCAGGTCGAAGACAAGATCAGCGCGGGTGAAGACCTCGCCGCCGCGATCAAGCGTGAGGATGAGGCACGCGCCGCGCTCGATGAGGCGCACGCTGCCGTCGCCGCCGCACGTCGCACCGCGCTGGCCCGCGGGTGGGAGGAACGCGAGCTAAAGAAGCTCGGCCTGGCCACGACCACACGCCCCAGCCGTGGGCGTAAGGCGAAGCCCGCCGCACCCACGAACGCCGAGACGAGCGAGGGCCGTCATGAAGAAGACCACGCGTAACGTCGCCGCCCTCGCGCTCAGCGCCGGCATGGTCATCAGCCTCGCCGGGTGCGCGCTCTTCGGTGGTGAGCCGACCGGTTCGGACGTCGCCGCACCGTCGAGCACCGAGCAGCCCGCGCCCGGTCGGAGCGCACCGACCACGGCGAGCACTCCCCGCACGGATGCGGCGTCCGTCGCGGCCGTCGAAGCGATGACCGCCTACGTCCAACACCACGACGACGAAGCCACCTGGTGGAGCGGCCTGAGCCCCTACCTCTCCCCCGAAGCGAAGTTCCTTATCGAAGGAACTGACCCGGCGCAGATTCCGGCGACACGTATCACCGGGGACGCGATTGCCACACCCGCGTCGGCGTCATCAGTCAGCGTGCTCATCCCCACCGACGCCGGTCAATACCGCCTCGACATGACCACGCGCGGGGACGACGGCACCGCGGGTGTCTGGGTGGTGTCCGGCTTCACCGCGCCCGAAGGCACCCGATGAAAGGCGGCCTCGTTACCGGTGGCGCGATCGCCGGTGTGTTTACCCTCATCGTGGGCCTGGTGCTCGGGCTGACCATGAGCGCGAACGCGTGTGGTCCCAGCGTCGCCGCCAACGCCTCCGCCACCGCCGGCAGCGTCGCCGGCTACAGCGGCGACCAGCTGCAAAACGCGGCGACCATCATGAACGTCGCCACCCAGCGCAAGCTCCCCACGCAAGCTCAGGTCGTCGCCGTGACTACAGCCATTGGTGAGTCATCCCTTCACAACATCGGGTACGGCGATTGGGAGACGAGCGGGGTCACCAACCCTGACGGCTCCCCCACAACATCTATCGGACTGTTCCAGCAACAAGACTCCTGGGGCACGCGTGAGCAACGCCTGGACCCCGCCACCGCCGCCGGCCTGTTCTATGACCGACTCGTGGCCGTCCCCGGCTGGGAGACGATGACCGTCACCATCGCCGCGCACAAGGTCCAGCGCAACGCCAACCCCGACCACTACGCCAAGTACGAATCCGCCGCTCGAGAAATCATTACCGCCCTCACCGGCAGCGACCCCGGAACCCCCGCCGCGTCCTGCGCGGGCGGCGCATACCCTCCTGCAAACGGAAAAGAACCCGGCCCCTGGGGCGGATTCGAAAACGGTCGCATACCTACGAACCTCCTGACGCCGATCCCCTGGGCATCGAACTACACGCTCCGATCCGACGCGACAGCCGCGCTCATCGCCATGAACAGCGCATACCGGCAGACGTTCGGCCGTGACCTGTTCATCAACGACGGATACCGCGACTACGCCGGCCAAGTCGAAGCGCAACGCATCTACGGCGGCAACGCTGCAACGCCCGGTCAGTCGAACCACGGATGGGCCATGGCGATCGACATTGGCGAACCCGTCGGCGGTGCGGCAATCGGATACAACAGCGCCACGTACCTCTGGCTGACCCTGAACGCCGGCCGCTACGGTTGGGCGCATCCCGACTGGGCGCAACCGGGAGGGCGCGGACCGCATGAAGCGTGGCACTGGGAGTACTACGGCACAGCCCCCGCAGCGCCGGCCGCGCTCTCGTCGATGACCTCCACGCGCTGGGACCTGGCCGCGTGAACCCCTGCACCATCGAGCACTAAGGAGACAGACCATGAGCACCGAACACGGCGAGTTTTACCTGCGCGAGACGTGGGGAACCCGCCTCATGCACCTCGCCGCAGCTGCTTTCTCCGTGGCGGTGGCCGCGGTCGCGCTCGGGGTGACTTTGATTAGCGTGCTCCAAACGGTCCTGCTGCTCCGCGCAGAAGCTTCCGCTTGGCCCCTGTTCGGATACCTCGTATGCGCCGTCGTCGGAGGCGTGCTGACGGTCGTGTGGGCCCGGATTTTCTGGGATCGCTTCCGGGCCACGTTCCGTCGCATCGTGATCCGCTCGGCCGAGCCCACCGGGGCGGTGACCATCGGTGCTTCCTCGCTCTTCGATGCGGCGAACCGCTCGTAGGCGTTAGGTCAAAACAGGGTGGGGTGTTCGGGGTCGACGCCGCTGAGCACCCCGTGAATGGCCGCAGCATCCCACCCGCGTTCGAGCACCGCGGCGCGCAGCGCGCGAGAACGTCGGGCCCTCTCCGCTCGAGGTAGATCCCGAAAGCGCAGCGTGACGCTGGGGCGGGGCTGGCGGCCGCGACGGGCGCGGTCCTGCATATTGTCGGACGTATCCCCCGGGCGAAGGTGGGAGGCCTCCGGGTCGACGTCAGCGTGCACACACAGCGGCACATCGCACCGGTGCAGGATCAGGACGTCGGGTGTGAGCTCGCGCCCGGTGAGGGCGGTGTAGGCGTAGCGCTGGGGGCGGAGAATCTTCTGTTTCCCATCGACGCCGGCCGTCCAAAAGCGGCCGTAGCCGTCGTCCGCGATCGCGCCCGTCCATAGCCAGCAATCCCCCGCCGCCGGCCCTTTGAGCACGAAGCCCCAGAACCGCTCCGCCTCGGTCCGTGCGGTGGCGCGACGTCGACGAGGCGTCACCGGGTCGTCGTTCATGGCTGGCTGTCGCCCTCGCGCTGTCTCTTCTCGGCCTCACGGACGCTGTAGCGCAGCACAGCACCGGCAACGGCGAGGCCGGCCACCGCGACGAAGACGGCACCGGAGGGGAAATCTCCCGTGCCCACGCCGATACCGACAGCCCCGACGATGACGCCCATGCTCATGATGCCCACGGCCACGGAAAAAGCACGTGCGCGTCGCACATCGTCGTCGTTGCGCAGGGCACGGTAGAGCGCAACAATCCCGGCCAGGAGAACGACACAGCCGGCGACGGTGATTACCGTTCCAAGGGTGCTCACGTTGCTGCTCGCTTCGCCCGGGGGCGTCGCGGGGCTCTCTTGATGAGCCGAACGTTTCCGAGTTGGCTGTGTGAGGTGTGCACCTTCACGCCTGTCTTGGGGTCTTTCAAAATGACGGTGTGTGACAGCCCCCAGAACGTCACTTCATAGACGGTGTTGCCGAGTTGGACGAGATCGCCCTTCCCGAGGATCTTCTCATCGAAGATCCACCGCCAGCAGACGGCCGCCAGGGTGCGCCAATCACGGGAACGTCGGACCTCAGTTATCTCAGTCATGGGGTGTCTCCATCTCGTTCGATTGGAGCGTGTCTGCGGAAGGGGCGGCGGTTGCGTCCGGCGGTGATTGCCGGCGTCGATGACGCTCGGCCGCGCGGTACACGCTCGCCCGCGAGATTCGGAACGATTGGGCAATATCAGCGGGCGACTCGTCCCCCTCGTCGAGCATCCGCGCGATCGCCGCATCTGCCTTCGGGGAGATAGCCGGCTGACGGCCTTTCAGCTTGGCCCGCACCGCGGGCCGCGCCATGGCCTCCTGAGTGCGGAGACTGATCCACCCACCCTCAGCCTCCGCAATCGCGGCGAGGAAGGCCAGGAACAGCTTCGACCACGGGTCACGCGGGTCGTAGACCGTGTGCCCCATCTGGAAGATGACGCCGCGGTCGGTAAGTTCACGCACAAGGCGCAACGTCTCTTCGAGGTTGCGGGCAAACCGATCCATCTTCGGCACCACAAGGGTGTCCCCCTCGCGCACCGCGGCCATGGCCTGATGCAGCCCCGCTCGAGAGACGTTCTTGCCGGTAAAGCCAACGTCGGTGTAGATCCGCCCCGGGTCGACGCCGGCACTGATCAGAAACTCATGCTGGGCGTCGATGTCCTGCCCGGTGGTCGATACCCGCGAGTACCCGACCTTCATCCCTCGCTCCCGCGCTCGCAATCGTCAACCATGTCAACTCCTGTCCCATATAGGGAGCCATCAGTGAGCTTTACTACGTACACCCTATATGAGACATCTCAGCCGCGGAAGAGCAGGGAGCGCAGCTGCAGACGGGGAGTCTCGCGAGCCGATCCCCATTCGGACAGCTTCCCGACGGGGGTCGCATGACGTCGACTCGCCAATCTGCGGGATCTCGTCGAGTCTCAAGCTGCTCGTAGCAGAGTCCGCGTACGTCGGTGCTCCACGACCACCGCGCAGCTGAGGGCAGTCGAACGCAGCATGCCGGCCGACGGACACCCCCTTGCGCCGGTCTTATTAGTGCGCTAATGTCATCAACAACGCACAGTTAGGAACGTCATGACCATCAGTCTGGAAGCTGGGGCTATCCCTGAGGGACTCGGCATCATCAAGCCGCTGGAGTTGCCCGCGACGAAATACCGGCAGGGTACGCGCCAGATGTACAACGTCGTAATTACCGTGGGCCAGCTGTCGCAGCTGATCGTGAAGCGGCCTGACCCGAACGTCCCGATCGAGGGCAACCGCAAGGTCGATGGTCGTCGTGCGCTGGCTTTCGGGCGTTACGTGCAGAACAAGGACACTTGGGTTGCTCCGGCGATTATTGTCAGAGCGCCGTCGGGGGACGTGACCTTCAACCCTGCCCACGAGTTCGGCGATGGCACGGCCTGGGGAACTCTCTCCATTCCGATCCAGCAGCTCACCGACATCCAGATTCTGGACGGCCAACACCGCACTCTCGGTTTCTTCAACGCGATCGATGAGATGAATTCCAAGATTACGAAGACCAGAGAAACGGAACTCGCAGCCGAACGTAACCAGGACGACGCCACCAAGGCCATGTACACGAAGCAGCTCGTTGAGCTGCGGCGCAAACGCGACCGGGTGATGGCCGAGCACATCTCGATCGACCTTGCCGTCGTCAATTCGAAGGAGTCGACAGAGATGTTCGTCGACATCAACAACAACTCGAAGGGCGTCAACCCCGATTACACGTCGTACCTAGATCGACGCGATGTCGTGAACCGGGTGTCGGCGGATCTGATGGAGAAGCACCCATTGCTTGTGGGACGTGTCGAGATTGGCCAGGGGACGAGGATGTCCATGACTAACCCCAACTTGCTCGGCGCTAAGGGCGTTGCGGACATCGTCCGAGCGGTACACGTCGGGGCCTCAGGGCGGATCGGCGCGCGCGTGGATGATGAGATGCGCGCAGATGAGACGAAAGCAATCCGTCGAGTCGAGCGCTTCCTCGACGTCATGGTCGACTCCTTCCCTGACCTGCAAGCGGTGCGAGATGGCGCTCTCACTCCGATCGAGCTCCGCAACACCTCGATGTTGGGCTCACTCACCATGTGGCGCGTCCTCGCGTCGGTGTATCGAGAGCTCACGGCCATGAATGACCGCAACCCGGAACCCTTCTCGCGTATCGAGGTGCAGACGTTCTTCGAGTCTCTCGGTCCCGAGATGAAGGCCATCCCTGTGACGGACCCCGAGTCTTTCTGGATGCAGACCGGCGCGTTTAAGGTCGGCGGCAGCGCACCGCAAGCGATGCAGGGGGCGCTCATTCAGCTTGCTAACGCCTTGACGGCTCGCGCTCGCGAGACCCGCGTTCTGGACCACGAACGCTCAGAGGACTGAGCACATGCGCAACAAGTTTCAGTGTCGAGTCGTCGACTCGACCCGTCGTACTCGCCGCCTGCGGTGTGCGTCGTCACAGAAAAGGGTCACCCTCCACCCGGTTGGGGGTGAAGGGTGCGACGCACTTCTCAGGGTGGTTATCGTCGCAATTTACCCCACGCAGGCGAGAGGGGAGGTAACCGCTATGAAGAAGGCAAGCAACCGCGTCACGAGCAAGGCTGTGGCGTCTAAGGCCTCCAAGCTCCTCAGCGACGGACGTACGTCCGCGCGCACGAAGAGCGTCGCCGCCAGCGCTCTTTCTCAGAAGAAGCGCTAAGAGACCCGCAGGGGAGGTCCGTATCAACCTGCGGACCTCCCTCCTTCCGGTACCCCCTCACCAGGGACGGCGGTTGCTGGACAGGCGAGAAGAACACAGCCCAGTACAGTTCGAACATGACGGCAAACGAGGATCTCGCGCCATCCGAGTCGAAATTTTCACAGGTGCTGGACGCCGCCGCGCGGTTGCCAGGCGTGCGAATCAACCGCGCGGCATATCTACGCGTGGCGCTGAAGCGGTATTGCACCGAAAATCAGATCGAGCGCGCGATCACCGAGACGCCCGCTGCCGCGGGCATCCCCCTGAAAACCATCCACGAGGCAGCCAACGCCTCCATCGGATACGAAACGACCAAGGTCACGGGTCTCTCCGCGATCGCTGGCATTCCCGGCGGCCTCGCCATGATCGGCACCGTGCCGGCTGACTTGGCTCAGTACATGGGCCACATGCTGCGCATCTCACAAAAACTCGCCTACATCTATGGGTGGCCGGCCCTCTTCGATGGCGAAGACCTGGACGAGGCAACCGAGAGCATGCTCATCCTCTTCGTCGGCGTGATGTTCGGCGTCCAGCTCGCGCAAGGCGGAGTCACCAAGGTCGCAGCGATGATCGCCGCCAATGTTGCCAAGAAGCTCCCCCAACAAGCTCTGACTAAGGGGGTGCTCTACCCCGTCGTGAAGAAGGTCGCCGCCCATCTCGGTGTCAGCATGACCAAAAAGCTCTTCGCGGGCGCCGTGGCGAAAGCTATCCCCCTCGTGGGCGCCGTCATTTCAGGTGGCCTGACCCTAGGCACTTTCCTGCCAATGGCAAAGCGCCTGCAAAACCACCTAGCCACCCTGGAGCTCACCAAGCCCGGGCACCGGACCGAGGGAGCTAGCTAATGAACGCCGGGAGAGCCGAGCGGGCTTGATGCGGGCGGGGCTCAAGACCCGCCGGTAGGTGCCGGTTCTTGCGCTCGCGTCTGCGGGTAGAAAGAGAGACCGCCCGACCGCGTGGGGTAGAGGGTCTGTACGCTGGCACGCATGGGGAACGTAACGCCGATCAATGCCGCCAGGCCAAAGGTTCTGGAGTTCTTCGCGGGCATCGGCCTCGCGCGCATCGGCCTCGAAGCGGCGGGATTCCGGATTGCTTGGGCGAACGACTACGAGCCCGACAAGAAGGCGATGTACGACGCTCACTTCGGTCACACCGAAGATCACTCATTCCACCTGGGCGACATCGGCCAGGTGAAGGTCGCGGAACTGCCCCGGGACGCCTCGCTTGCCTGGGCATCTTCCCCCTGCACCGACCTGTCGCTGGCAGGGGGGCGCGCCGGTCTCGCGGGCGCGCAGTCGGGCACCTTCTGGCACTTCATCCGCCTTCTCGAAGAGCTCGGCGACGACGACCGCCCCGGCGTCGTAGTGCTAGAGAACGTCACGGGTCTGGCAACCTCCCACGGCGGCGACGACCTGGCCGCAGCCATCCGCGCGTTCAACAAGCTGGGTTACAGCGTCGACGTGCTCGCCCTTGACGCGCGCCGCTTCATCCCGCAGTCGCGCCCTCGTCTGTTCCTCGTCGGCGCTCAGAACCCGCCCAAGGATGTGGCCGACCCTAACTCCGAATTGCGCCCCGACTGGCTTCAGTGGGTCTACGGCGACGCCTCCCTGCGCACTCATCGCGCTCCGCTTCCTGCGCCTCCCCTGCCCCTCACGAGCGGCCTGGGTGAACTCGTCGAGCAGATGCCCGTCGATGACGAGCGCTGGTGGGATCGCGACCGCACCGAGGCGTTCGTATCGTCGTTGTCGCCCATGCAGCGCGAGCGCATCGCCGAGCTTCGCCGCACGCCCGGCGTGAAGTACCGCACCGCCTACCGCCGTACCCGTAACGGCGTCGCAGTCTGGGAGGTGCGCCCCGACGACATCTCCGGATGCCTACGCACCGCCCGCGGCGGATCGTCCAAGCAGGCCGTCGTGAAGCTGGGGAGCAAGCGCCTCCAGGTTCGCTGGATGACCCCACGCGAGTACGCCCGCCTCATGGGCGCGGGCGACTACGACCTGAGCGGCGCACGCAACAATCAGGCCCTGTTCGGCTTCGGTGACGCCGTGGCCGTGCCTGCCGTCGAGTGGCTAGGCGAGCATTACCTCGCACCACTGGTGCGCGGCGAATTCGGAGTGGGAGCGAGCACGGTGCGGAACGTCGTCTGATGGGCAGCACCAGCCGCCCTCGGACGACTACGGCAGCGAAGAAGCCGAAGAAGAAGGACCTGCCCGCTGGCATCGTCAAGGAATTCCGTTCCCTCTTCGACGAAGCAAAGAAGACAACTGACGATCAAGGACGGCGTGTCACAGGCGCGAAGTGGGGTGTGTACGCGTTCTACGACTACGACGGAGAACCGATCTACGTCGGGCAGACCAAAGAAAGTCTCGCCACTCGACTGAACCGCCACCTAACAAATCAGCGCACGGACGCCGTCGCAATGCGGATTTTGGATGTCTTTGAAGTGGCTGAGCTGGAGGTTTGGCCCCTCTGGGAGCTGCAGGACACCCCCAGCAAGCGGGATGATGCCGACGCGTTCACGGCAGCTCAGACGCTGCTCGACAAGCACGAGTACTCCGCCTACCTCCAGGCAATCAAGGACAGCAAGTTCGGCGCGATTCTCAACGAAAAAATCCCGCCGCCGTCCAAGCCCATGGAGTTACCTCAATCGTTCCGGTTCCCCCTGGTCTCGAATGAGACACGCGAGGAGCGCGGACATCCCGATGTTCGCATCGCGAGACGCGCTGAGACAATCTCACGGCTTGCGGCAGTGGCCCATGAGCGCGGCGAGGTGTCCGCGGGCCTTCGGCGCGTTCTGGTGATTCAAGCTGTCCGGCTTGCTTACAAAGCCGCGGAGCGCTTTAACGTCGCCGAAGGTGAGCCCGCACCTGATCCCTCGTCGATCTCCGTGGAGGGTCTAATTGGTTCGGTCCTCTACCCTACGGACGACGAGGGCAGCGGGGACTGATCGTCGCCCCTGCCTCTCTAGTCGTGGATTGTCACAGCAGTGCGCGTCACGGCACACCTCTGCACTCGAGATCACACGCGACGCTCCTCGAGGTCGCCGGCAAGATCCGCCTCGCTTACGGATCCCCATCCGAACTCATCGCCCATCGGGGCGGGCCACTCTGATCAAAGGTCGAGAGAGACAGAACCGGCTCCACGTGCTTGCCCGTGGAGCCGGCGGAGCCTTAGCTCCCTGTCATCACCTCAATGAAAATCTTGACCGCCGCATATACGACGACCTTTACCCACCAGAGGCGTGCTCGGTCTTTCTTCTGTTTCTCTTTCACTGACTTTTTCCTTGCATCCTGTGCGGGATGGGCAAGACGTCTGTGAGAGGGCCCCATCTGGGCTCGCGACCTCTGGCAGAGCCTTCGGCACGTTGCGAGTGATCCAGTTGGAGGGTAAGCTTCCGGTTGTAGCACCGGGGAAGTTCTTAACCCTTCTCCCCTCGCCAGCCATCCGGCTTAGGCGCAGATCGATGCCCTCAGGTTTCCTAGGACCTGGGGGCTCTTTCTTTGCCCGGGACTTGGCACCGCACACTTTTGCCGCGTCTCTTCGATTATCCCACAGGGTGCGCAAAGCTATTTGGGAGGCCCCCGCCCTCGACCTGCGGAGCCGTCTTGCATCAGTCGAACGCATGTTCGATACTTTCGGGATGCGTGACGATGGGCCTCGCTGGCATCCGCTGCTGTTGGTGCGGGAGTCTCCCCCGGCGCATTGGTCGATGCTCGACTCTCGGGATCGGGTGGTGGGGGTCATTGACCTTCGCCGCACGGCGGATGGTCTGCGTTACCGGGTGGAGCACCGGGGCGAGCTGATTGGCTGGGCGACGTCGTTGAAGATCGCAGCTGAGCGGCTGCACCGCGTCATCATTTCCGCGGCCGCGCCTGGTGGCGGGGTCAACGGTTCGTGACCGTCGACGAGGCGTAGGGGCCGCGCATGGTGCAAGTGTGGTCGCCCATGTCGCAGCTGCAGCGCTCCCCTGAGCCGGGGGTTTGGTATCTGTTCGACAAGAGCAAGCGAATCGCGATCCTTAGGATCGTCGAGGTACACGGCCGAAAACTGCTGCGTTCCGTAACCTTCGATCACGACCCCGCGCTGCGGCAGCTCATCGGCTATTTCCCAGAGGATGCGATGAAACTGGCCGTGGAGTGCACCTGGGCGGAATACCTCAAGTACACGGGGCCGTCGACGAGCAATCGGAAGTAACCGGCCATTTGCCGTGACCAATTCGGATCTCCGTCCGTCTACGGTGTGGCCCTCTCGAGCCGCCTGGTCGGCGCAGCGCCCCCCATTGTCTGCGTCGACCAGGTGTTGGCCCCGGAATCAGTGCTGTTGGGGCGCGGTCAGGTTGCAAATAGCCTGGCAACGCGGTCGATGTGGTCGGGGCGCATGTCGCACCAGTGGTCTTGGTCGTCGACGACGACGACGGGGGCCTTGGTGTAGCCGAGTTCGTCAGTGACGTACGCGTAGGCGGCGGGGTTCTCAGTGATGTTCACTTCGACGTAGGGAACCCCTTTGCCGTCGAGCATGAGTTTCGTCATGGTGCACTTCCCGCAGCTGGGGCCAGTCGTGTAGACGGTGAGCTTTTCCATCGCTTCTCTCCTCCTCGTTTTTTGGGGTGAAGGCGACTTGTCGCCGTTAGAGAGGACGGCCGGTGTGCAACCCCTGGGGCGGTGGGGGAGAGAGTTTTGGCGCGAAATAAGGGAGCGCAGCGACCGCGTGCCGAAAGTCTCGGCGGAGGCGTCGGCGCAGCCGATTGCGGACCGGGTGGCCGAACGTACACTGCCGAAGGCTTCACCCCCAATAAACGGGCCGTAGGCCTGGTCAGAGCCCGCCGGCCCTCGGGGCCGGTGTACGGCTTGTTACAGACCTACAGACTTACGGATTTCGTCTTCGGTGTCACCGCGGAGGGTTTCGCGCTGCTGCAAAAGGAGATCGATCGCGACACGGATCAGCGTGTTTTCCGTGATGCGTGGGGTTCCTGTTCGCTTGACGCGGTTGAGGCGGCGGGCTTGCTCGGTGAGGTCCGAGTACTGGTCCCCGCGGAGCCGCGTTTCTTTGCGCTCAAACGCTTTGTAGCCCGCCTGGGTGGGCTGCTCCTTTGCCGGCGAGCTGGCGGGCTCGGGAGCGGTCGGGGCGCTCGGGGTGACCGGAGGGGCGGGCTCGGTTGCGGTGGGCGGAGCGGCGGGGGTTTCCTCGAGCTTTCCGAGCATGGCCGAGAGGTCTGCGCGTGCCATCAGGCCTTCGCCTCCTTAGGGGTTGGGGTGTGATTGGCCCAGATCGCCATGAGTTCCATGGCCACGTGGGTGTAATCGAAAATGGCGTTCGAGTTCTGACGGGTGTCGGGGTACTGGGTGACGACGCGGCCGGTCAAGGGCGCGTCGGCGTGGGCGGCGTAGAGCCGAATGTATTGCTTGAATCGCGGGAGTTTGAGGCCGTCGTCGACGAGCCGTTCCCAGTCTTCGAGTTGGCCGGCGCGACGACGGTCGATCTTGCTCAGGAGGACGCGGAAGGGGATCCCGCGGGGTTCGATGTGCTGACGGATGGTTCGGACCATCGCGGGCGTGTTCAGGGGCTCGGGGTTCAAGGGGAGAACGACGAAATCGGCAACGTCGAGGACTGCGGACAGGACTCGTGTGTCTTCAAGGCTGCCGGGGGTGTCGACGAAGATGGTGTCGAAGTCGAGTTCCCTGAGGCGCGCGAGGTTGCTGGGGTCGACGTCGGCGGCGAAGGTGAAGGGAAGAGACTCCCCCGCGTTCTCCGCCCACCAGGTGGTCGACTGCTGAGGGTCGACGTCGACGACGAGCACGCGGGAGTGCTTGGCCATGACGGCGGCGAGGTTCATGGTGGTGGTCGTCTTTCCAACCCCACCTTTCTGGCCCACGAGGGCGACGATGCGCATACCGGCTCCGATCCGATGGTGCACCCGACATGTGCCGAGCGCCGTCTGTTACTGCGTGAGTTTGTAAGTACCGAAGATCGTAGGTACGAAGTCCCGGACTCTGTATTTACCTCAGAGTAACAGACTTACAAGGTACAGACTACCAACCTTGTGACTTACAGAGTTACAGGCTTTGTGGGTCTGTTCGTAGGTGTGTCGGAGGCAACCGGAGCGCAGCGGAGGGCGGCAGCCATTAGCTCGGGCCCGTGTGTTCGGTGGGTAAATCCCGCACAGGGTGGGGAGGGGCGAACCTACGACGCACCGAGCGCGGACGGGCCGGGAATTTCGCGTGCATGTGGGCAATCACGGCGTCAATCTCGTCCGCACAAGCGACGAGTTCGGCCCGGCGTGCGGCCTCGCCGGCGGCGTCCGCTGCTTGGCGCTCGGCTCGACGCTGACTCTCGTCGTGCAGCTGCAAAAACGGTGAAGCCGCGCCGGGGTCGATCGTGGCGCGAAGCAGCCAGACGAAGTATCCGAATGGGTCTCGTTGCGATTCGACGTCGACGAGAGCGATACCCCGTTCCAGGCGACCGCGCTGGATTGCGTCGAGCAACGATGCTGCCGTCCATCCGCACCCGCTGAGTCCGTGCGCGTCCAGGACGTCGCAGAGTTTGCCGACGTGCGAAGTCGCACGATCGAGCCACGACATTCGGCCACACAGCCCCGCGGCGAGACGTTGAATGTCGATCGGGCGAGGTCGGCTGGGTGCCGATTTTTGCCAACTGTGTGTCATAGCGGGGCGTCGCGAAGCGGCCTCTTTTCGCGTGCGCGGATGCGCGCGCCTTGGTGATCTCTTTTCAACGTAAGGGATCTTCTTAACCCCCCTACGGGTGGGTAGCTGGACATTTTCCACAGCGGTGCAGTCGCTGCCGGCGGGGGGCGTGTATCCGTGGGGGAGGGTGAGCGCCCTTGTGGATGCCGCGCGCAGCTGATGGCCACCGTGCTTAGCGTGAGCTTGCTCGCGCTCTGCGGTGGTCAGGTAGCGCCCCTCTGCAACGGTGACGGCCAGGCCGAGCGCTTCGAGAAGGTGCCGCGCACGCTGCACAGTCTTTCCACTCATGCCGAGTTGCTTTGCCACCGTCTCGTGTGCGGTGGCCACGCCGCGGCCGGTGGCCTGGTCCGCGGCCGTTCGGTCGGCGTGCGCGACGCGGAGAAGCGTGTCACGGGCGACCCTCGCCCGTCGACGAGCACCCTCACCCTCTGGGGTGCTGAGGATATCCATCACGGCGTCGAACCAGACGGACGCGCTCGGCCAGGCCCTGAGCGGCCCGTAGAGGCCTTCGGGTGCCGGGAGTGTCCAGCTGCCGCGCCGCGCTGCGCTGGTGCGCTGTGCGGTGTCCTGCGGTTGCGTAGGCCGAGAATCCCGCGACACGCGGGAGGAATCTGGCTTTTGGGAATGCGGATGGGCGCGGGGGCGCGCTAAAGTATGCATTGTTCTCCTGGTTGCGTCAGGGAACGACGAAGGCCCGGTTCCACCGGTACTTCTTGGAAACCGCCTTCATCTGGGACCGCCGGCAAGCAAGTCAGATGAGGCACATGAGCTTTGAGGCCCGCTTCGGCGGGCCTCTTCTCGTTAGGCCGAGTCGATAGGCAACTCCCCGTCTTTCAGCGGCACAGGAGGCAGCCAAATGGCGCGGCCGCGCTCGTCAAGGGGCATGTGCTGCGCAAGCTGATCGATGAGCGCGCCAGCGGACATGCCGCTCTGTTCTGCGATCGCTTTGATGCGCTCGCGCGTGGACTCCTCGATTTCCCACCCCGCGGTCACGGGCTTATGCCGTGTGTTGCGGGGGAGTCTGGGGGCCATGACTCCGACCGTAGCGCTAGGGGTAAGCGCCGCGGCCTCGTGACACGCCGATGGCGCAGTAACCTGCCCGGCGGGGTGTCAGCTTGTTACTGCTGCTCCGGTTCGACGATTCGGAGGGCTCGGCCGAGTTCTGTGTAGGCCTTGTTCAGCTCGTCCGCAACGACGCTATATCGCGCCCGCTGACCGCTCCGCTCGCTGAAAGGAAGCGTGGCCGGCGGGTCCGACTCGAGGAAACCAGCCTCTAGCAGTTGACCGAGGTGCTTACGGACGGTGTTCACCGACAGCCCTACGGCCTCAGCGACTTCGCCCGGTGTGGATCGAGGGTGATCGACGAGGGCACTGAGGACGGCGATGCGTGCGGCATTGCCGCCAAGGCCGCTAATGGCGCGCTCCAAACCGGCCGGGAGCTGCGGCACTGCGTACCTGGTCATAGATGATCATCTTCTCAAACCTCCCCATGGTCCGTAGCTAATACTCCGATGGTTAGCTACGCTGGGTCCCAATGCTAATACATCGGGTATCGGCTGCCTCAGGCGAAGCACCCGAATGGATCTACATCGGGGGGAGAGGCCAAGCGTGACCGGATACCAATTCAGCACCGTCGTCGACGGGGAGCGGGTGAACGAGGTCGAGGATGCTCTCGGCTACGTAGAGCGTCGGCTCCTGGGAAGGGTGCCCCGCGTGCTGGTGGAGCTGTGTACTCAGCTGACGGGCGCGTTCTGGGATGGTGCCGCCGCGAGCGGCGACGCAATCCGCATCGCGGGCGTGACAGGAAAGCGCTTGTCATCGACGAGCGCGGCCGACGATCGCACGCCCGAACAGGCGGCGGAAGACGAAGCAGCGGCCGCCGAGCTGGCCGCGTGGAACGCGTCGCCCGAGGGCGTGCGTGAAAACGCGTTCGGGGACTTCTTGGAAGCTCGCCGCGGTGAGACCGAGCTTGCATACCGGGCGTGGCTGGAAGAGCAAGCCGACGCGTTCACCCGCGCCCGCGCCCAGTGGCGTCTGACGCAGCGTGACCAGCTGCGAAGCGAGTTCGCCGCAACAGCTGGCGAATTCACAGGCCGCAAATAGGAACGGTCGTATGTCCACCAATTGGGGGACATACCGCAATCGAATAGAGCGCTTCATGTCCTCCCTTTGGTGGACAGATGTGTTCGATGTCGGAGCCTTCCATAAAGATGGACGGTGCCAAAAAACGAAGGGGGGTCGGGTTATGGGTTTGAAAGTCAGTGTTGGGTTATCGGAGTCCGCGGCTAAGGTCGCGCGCCAATCGCGTATCGCGAAGTCTCTTGTTCTGCTGACGTCTCCGCTCTGGCGACCCGTTGGAGCCGAGACGCCGCCAATGGTCGCGCTGCCGCTACTCGAAGCCGAAGTGGGCAAGGTCGGTGGGCCAGGGCCCTGGACCGTTGGTCTTCAACGCGTAGGCGGGGGAGTGCACGGGTTCCGGGTGTACCGCGATGGTTCGGTGAAAGCGTTCACCGAACGGGCCTTCGAGCAGGTCTGGGGCCCCGGCTCCGTCCGAGTCCCGAAACTGCGTTTTCTGGGTGCTCACCCCGGATCGGGCGTGAGCACGTGGACGCAGCTGCTCAGCGGGGCTGAGCTGTCCGTCGACGACGCCCCCGAGCACCCGCCGGTGGTCGTCGCTCGCTCCACCCTCGCCGGCATTGACGCCGCCAAAGCCCACGCCCGCACGGCCGGCGTCGTCCTCCTGGTGGCGGACGCCCCCGGCTCCGTCTCCGCTGACGTGCGCCGAGGTATTCGCGTTCTGTCCGGGGCGATCGCGGTCGTCCGTGCGCCGTGGGTGAACGCCCTCCGCGGTGTGAACACCGTTCCTGATACCCCGGCCCTGACCAAAGCGTCAGCGGCCGTCATGACCTCAATCGCCAAGCAATGGAGATACGCACAATGAACACCCTGACGATCGACCTCGCCCAGACCGCCGTCCACATGGTGCCCGCGGCGGCGTACTGCCTCCCTCAGGACGCGATGAACGCACTCGACACAGCGAAGCTGTGGACCACGATCGTGGCCGCCGCGCTGTCCGTCGTCGCGCTGATCATGATCGGCATCGGCATGTTCTTCCAGCACAGCCGCGGAGACGGCGGCCAGATGATCCGCACCCTTGGCTGGTGGATCGCTGGTGCCGTGCTCGTGGCCGCCGCATCCGGTATCGCAACGATCTTCATCAACACCGCCTCGAGCAACTGCGTCACCCGATAGGAGGAACCGTGAAGAACAACCGCGTTGGGCTCTGGGTCGCCGGAGCCGTCGTCCTCGTCGCGGTCATCGTCGGGGTCGTGGGCCTTCTATGGCCCCGCCCCGGTGAGACGCCGCCGGCAGCGACCGACAACACCTCTCAGCCGTCGACTCCGACAGGAAGCGGGGCGTGCCCCACGGCGCTCCCAGCCAGCACGACGTCTACCGTTCCCGACGATCTTCGGTGGGCGGCGAGCCAGGGCATGTCGTGGCCGGTCTCGGACACTGTGGGCCCCACGTCGACGAGCGACGGTTTCCCCGACTGCTTCCAGCAGTCCCCCATCGGGGCTGCTCTGTTCACCTCGACGTTCTACGGCTCGGTAGCCGACCACACGCCCACGGATGCAGCTCGCTTTTACACGGCACCGTCCGCCGAGCTGGACGACTATTTGCGCACGGCAGCGCCCGCCGCTCCGTCTGACGGGAGCGTCGCAGAACAGAACCAGCGTGCCGGCATCGGGGTCGCCGGGTATCGCATCGACTCGTACACGGCGGAGCACGCCACGGTAACTCTGGTTCTCACTGTTCCTAACAGCAGCACCGGATACCGGGGCATTCCTTTCGATCTTGTCTGGCACGACTCGGACTGGAAGATCGGAAAACTTTCTAGCAATACCGGAGCGAACGTCGTGATCGATGTTCTCGACGGTCAATTCACAAAGTGGGCCCGCTGATGGTCAATTGTGATAACCCGCTTGAAGCGGTCGCCAACCCCGCGCAGTGCACTGCACAGGCGATTGGCGGTCTGGTGAACAGCCAGATTTACGAGTTCACGAAGCAGCTCTATAAGGGCGCGAATGATCTGTGGACGGGGTTCTTTACGTCCTGGATTGATTCGCCGTTGTCGTCCGTGGTGGGCGGCAACACGGCCGACTGGTTCGTGTCGATCGTTGCGCCCGTCCAGGCGGCGCTTTTGGCGTTGGGGATCATGGTGGCGGGTGTCCGCATCATGCTCCTCGCCCGGGGCGAAGTCGCGGGGGAGGCCGCAAAACGGTTCGTCCGCGCGATCCTCGTGACCGCGGCCGGGGCCGGTTTCTTCCAAATCATGCTGCTCGGCTCGAACGCCCTCGCCCGCTGGTTCATCGACGTGGCGACGAACGATCAGCCGCCGAACCTGATGGGCGACATTTCCGTCTACGGACAGAACACCGCCATGGCGTTCATCTTCGGAATCTTCCTCTTCCTCGCGGTCGGCGTGCAGTGGATCATCATGATCTTCCGGGACATCGCGCTCACGGTGATCATCCCGTTTTGGCCCATCGCTGCGTCGGGCGCGATGTTCGACAAGCACGAGGCAATGTTCGAGAAGACCACGACGTGGCTCCTGGCGTTCCTGCTGTATTCACCGCTCGCGGCAGCCATGTATGGCCTGTCGATCCGGCTACGGGGCGCACAGGACGGCGTAGCCGGGGTCGTTGTCGGCCTCGGCATTTTTTTGCTCGCATTGTTCGCCCTCCCGGCTCTGTTGAAGCTGGTCGCCCCGGTCGCGGGCGCGATCGGGAGCGCGAGCCCGGGCAACATGATGATGAACGGCCTCCGCACCGTCGCCACGGCCGCGGTGGCCGGCGGCGCGATCGTCGCGTCTGCGGGGACTGCTGCGCCGGCTGTGGCCGGCGGCGGTGTCGCGGGCGCGGGCGCGGGGGCCGGCGGTGTAGCCGGGGGAGGCGCGGGAGGCCTCACGGGCGCTGGCGCGAACGCTGCGGGCGCGGCGGCCGGTGGCGGGCGCGCGGGCGGTTCCGGCATCAACTGGAACCCGCGCGGCGGCGGAAACAAGCCGTCCGGCGGCGGTGGGGACTCGTCGAGCTCCACGCCGGTAACGGTCGCCTCGGGCACGTCCACGCCGAGCAACAGCGGCGGGAACGACTCGGGCTCAGGCTCGGGCCGCGGCCTGTTGAACGCGGCGCGCGATGTGACGCACGCGCTTCCGCAAGGAACCAAGACGAGCGTGGGGGAGATGTTCGATGAGTGACACGACGAGCCGAGTCAAGTTCGGCAACTGGATGCCGACCCGCACCGCCACCCTCGGGGGGCTGACCCCGATCGGGTGGGCGGTGCTGGTCGTCTCGATGGTGGTCATGGGCATGATGTTCGCCGCCGGCCAGTTCGCCCTCGGGCTGCTCCTGGTCGCCGCGGCATTGGTGTTCGAACTGCTCTTCGTCATCCGCTTCGGCGGAGACGCAACAGGGCTAACGATCGCCTCCCGCGTCGCCGCCGCTCTGGGGGGCGTCTCGCGCATCAATCGGGGGGAGGCCCGTTTCAACACGGGCCTGTTCTCCAACCTCCCGGGGGACCGTCTGACCGCCCTCCCGGGGGTGTTGGCCAACCTCGACGAGATTGACGGCGAGGACGGTACGGGAACGCCGTTCACGTTGCTGTATCAGCCGGTGGGAAAGACCCTTTCGGCGGTGTTCTCCTGCAACCCGGACGGCACCCACCTACAGACTCAGGCGAAGATCGACGCCGACGTCGTTCGTTACGGCGGGTGGATTGCCTCGCTGTCCGCGGATTCCGCGGTGGCCGGGGCGACCGTCGTTGTCGATTCGGCGTTGCGGTCCTCCGCGCCGCTGGTGGAGAAGATCGCGGGCGACGTCGACCCCGAAGCGCCCGCGGTGGCGCGTCAGGCGCTTATGGAGGCCGCCGAGCGGCTGCCGGCCCGGTATGCGGAGATCTCGACCTGGGCAACGGTGTCGTGGTCGACGGAATCCCTCGCGCCTGGCCTGGAAGACGCGGTGGCGGAGGTCGCCGCGCGTCTTCCCGGGCACACGGGCGCGCTGCGGGACGCGGGCGGGGGAGCGGTGGTTGCGGCCACCAGCGACATGCTCGCCAAGGCGCTGCGCGTGGCGTACTCGCCGGATCGCTCGACTGAGTTCGCGCACGATGAGCTGGCCGGGTGGGAGAACCCGATGCGGGTGACCGAGGCCGGCCCCGATTTCTTCGACGACTCGAACAAGAGGGTGTGTCTGCACGATGGTGTCGCCTCAGTGACGGCGATCGTTCTGCAGCCGCCGCGTCAGAACATCACCGAAGCCACCATGGCGCATCTGTTCCGCCCCTCGGAGAAGTTTCTCCGCAAGCGCGTCACGGTGTTCTACCGATCCGTGTCGACAGGCAAGCAGGTTCAGGTGGTCGACCGTCTCGGGAAGACGGCATCCACGGTCGCGTCTGCCAAAGCGCGTCAGAGCGCACGGGATGCGAAGGCGACGGCTCACGCGAGCAAGCTCGACAAGGAAATCACGGACGGTGCGGCCCTGGTGAAGTTCGCCATGGCCGTGACGGTCACGTTCGAGCCGAGCGACAGGGCGTACCGCGACGCCATGGTGAAGCTGAAAGACCTGCTCAATTCCGCGTCGTTGACGTACCGGTTCTGCGATTACGACGCGGCAGCGGCGTTTCACGCGACGCTGCCGCTGGGGATGCTGCCGTGGAACCACGAATCTCAGGTGGAGACGATGATGGGAGCCGTCTCATGAGCCGCCTCGCCGCTGCTCTCCGCTCGAAGCCGCGCACCCTGACCGCGAACGGGTTCCTTGGCCGCGGGGGCGGCCGGTGGGGCGGTGTCCCGCAAGCGCCGCTGTGGTACGGCTCGTCCGTCCAGGTGTGCGGCATCTACCCCTTCACCACGGGCACCGCCCGCCCGGTGTCAGGGGCCCCGCTGGGCCGTGATCTGCTCAGCGGTACCGCTGTGGCCATGGATCACCACTCGCTCTACATGGAGGGCGTGATTTCCTCGCCCTCCATGTTCTTGTTCGGGATCAACGGCGTCGGAAAGTCGTCGACGGCGCAGACGATGACGCTCGGGATGATGGCGCGGGGAATGATCCCCGCCGTCTTCAACCCGCTGAAAAAGGGCGAGCACACCGGCCTGGTGGAAAACGCCGGCGGGGCCGTGTTCGAGTACGGGCCCACCGCGCGCCACCAGCTGAACCTCCTGTCCCGCGGCCCCCTCGGGACCGCCGCGGAACGCATCGGCGGGGACACGGGTGCGGAGCTGCGCCGGCTGGCGACGTGGAAGGTCGTCCAGCAAGCCCAGCTCGCGCTCCGTGTCAGCCGCGGCGTGCTCCTGGACGACATCGACGACGCAGTGGTCGAGGCAATGGTGGAAGACATCCTCAGTCGGACGCGCCGCCCCGTCACGGCCGATCTTGCGGCGGCGTTCAACGCTCCCTCGGAGCGGGTGCTGGCCGTGTCCGGTCAGCCGACGCCCGAGAAGTTCCGCAAGCGCTTCGCCCGATTGGGGGAGTCCCTGCGGGCGATGCTCGGTGGTGATCTGGGGCGTCTGCTCGGGGGCACGGATTCGATCGAAATCGACCCGGGCAACCGGGGCGGTTTCTGCTTCGACACGTCCTCAATCCCCGACACGGCCTCCAAGCTGCTGTCCACGGCCATGCTCATGTCGTGGTCGCTCGGCATGGACGCGATCGACGCGCACTGGGAGCTCGCCAAGTACGAAGCCGGCCAAGCAGCGGCAGCTGCAGCCGCGGGCGAGGTCTATATCCCGAAGGTGGTGTGGTCGGGCTACACGACCCTGATGGACGAGTTCTGGTACCCGATGCGGACCACTGACGGGATCGTCGACAGGGTGGACGCGCTGTCGCGCTCCAACCGCTCGGTGGGAACGGCGGAGATGAAGATCACGCACTCCCCGAAAGACATGCTCTCCCTGAAAAACGAGGAAGACCGCCAGAAAGCCCGCGGCCTCGCGGAGCGCTCCGGGCTGCTTGGGCTCATGGCTCTTACCAACGAAGACCTGCACGTGCTCGGGGAAGTGAAGCCGCTCACCGCGCAGGAAATCCGGTACGTGTCGTCGTTCAACGCCGCCGGCAGCTGGGGCAACAAGGCCCGCGCCACCGGCCGGCAGGCGGCCCCTCCGGGCGCCGGAAAGATCCTGTTCAAGGTCGAGGGACGCCCCGGCGTCCCCGTGCAAATGGTGCAGACCCCGACCCAGCAGAACCTCCACATCACCGATGAGCGGTTCCGCGAACAGTCCCGTGCCAACCGAGAGAGGGCCCGCGTCTGATGTCCGCTGCAACTCGATCGAACGACGGCGCGGCCGTCATCCTCGTCTTCGCCGCGATCGCGGCCGCGATCGCCGCCGGCCTGGTGGCGGTGTGGTCGCTTGCGGCGTGGATGACCACCG
>NZ_JAVDSN010000011.1:0-5590 GCF_031455375.1 Microbacterium sp. 1154
TGTGCCCGTAAATGCGAAATGGCCACCCAGCTTTGGGTGGCCATTTCGACTAAAAGAAGTCCGGCGGTGTCCTACTCTCCCACAGGGTCCCCCCTGCAGTACCATCGGCGCTGAGAGGCTTAGCTTCCGGGTTCGGAATGTAACCGGGCGTTTCCCTCTCGCTATGGCCGCCGAAACACTATTGATGTTTCAAAAACCAACAACGACTTCATCATTGTTGTGTTCCCGACCGTACATCGAGAACCACTCAGTGGACGCAAGCACCAAAAACAGGTGTGTTATCAAGTCATCGGCTTATTAGTACCGGTCAGCTTCACGTATTACTACGCTTCCACATCCGGCCTATCAACCCAGTAGTCTGGCTGGGAGCCTCTCACCATAAATGGTATGGAAGTCTCATCTTGAGGCCGGCTTCCCGCTTAGATGCTTTCAGCGGTTATCCATCCCGAACGTAGCTAATCAGCGGTGCTCCTGGCGGAACAACTGACACACCAGAGGTTCGTCCAACCCGGTCCTCTCGTACTAGGGTCAGATCCTCTCAAACTTCCTACGCGCGCAGCGGATAGGGACCGAACTGTCTCACGACGTTCTAAACCCAGCTCGCGTACCGCTTTAATGGGCGAACAGCCCAACCCTTGGGACCTACTCCAGCCCCAGGATGCGACGAGCCGACATCGAGGTGCCAAACCATGCCGTCGATATGGACTCTTGGGCAAGATCAGCCTGTTATCCCCGAGGTACCTTTTATCCGTTGAGCGACAGCGCTTCCACAAGCCACTGCCGGATCACTAGTCCCGACTTTCGTCCCTGCTCGACCTGTCAGTCTCACAGTCAAGCTCCCTTGTGCACTTACACTCGCCACCTGATTGCCAACCAGGTTGAGGGAACCTTTGGGCGCCTCCGTTACATTTTGGGAGGCAACCGCCCCAGTTAAACTACCCACCAGGCACTGTCCCTGAACCGGATCACGGTCCTAAGTTAGATATCCAGAGTGACCAGAGTGGTATTTCAACAATGACTCCACACTCACTGGCGTGAATGCTTCACCGTCTCCCACCTATCCTACACAAGCCACACCGAACACCAATACCAAGCTGTAGTAAAGGTCACGGGGTCTTTCCGTCCTGCTGCGCGTAACGAGCATCTTTACTCGTAATGCAATTTCGCCGAGTTCGCGGTTGAGACAGTTGGGAAGTCGTTACGCCATTCGTGCAGGTCGGAACTTACCCGACAAGGAATTTCGCTACCTTAGGATGGTTATAGTTACCACCGCCGTTTACTGGGGCTTAAATTCTCAGCTTCGCCTTGCGGCTAACCGGTCCTCTTAACCTTCCAGCACCGGGCAGGCGTCAGTCCGTATACATCGTCTTGCGACTTGGCACGGACCTGTGTTTTTAGTAAACAGTCGCTACCCACTAGTCTCTGCGGCCACCACACCCTTTCGGAGCAAGTCCTAATAAGTGGATGGCCCCCCTTCTCCCGAAGTTACGGGGGCATTTTGCCGAGTTCCTTAACCACGATTCTCTCGATCTCCTTGGTATTCTCTACCTGACCACCTGAGTCGGTTTGGGGTACGGGCAGCTAGAACCTCGCGTCGATGCTTTTCTTGGCAGCATAGGATCACCCACTTTTTATCCGCATCGTGTCTCAGCCTCATGACTCCCGGATTTGCCTAAGAGTCGGCCTACGCACTTGCACCAGGACAACCATCGCCTGGCTTGGGCTACCTTCCTGCGTCACACCTGTTAATACGCTAGCCGCACCAGCATGGGGTCGAGCGTTCACACACACCCGCCTCACCCCGAAGGGATCAGCTAAAGCGTGAGCTAGGACTCTTAGCACCACTGGATTGACTGGGGCGGTTCTTCGCCGGTACGGGAATATCAACCCGTTGTCCATCGACTACGCCTGTCGGCCTCGCCTTAGGTCCCGACTTACCCAGGGAAGATTAGCTTGACCCTGGAACCCTTGGTCTTTCGGAGGACGTGTTTCTCACACGTCTTTCGCTACTCATGCCTGCATTCTCACTCGTGTAGCGTCCACGGCTGGGTCACCCCGCCGCTTCACTCGCCACACGACGCTCTCCTACCCATCAACACGGCTGGACCACGAAGGCCTACCAAAAATGTCAATGCCACAACTTCGGTGGCGTGCTTGAGCCCCGTTACATTGTCGGCGCGGAATCACTTGACCAGTGAGCTATTACGCACTCTTTCAAGGGTGGCTGCTTCTAAGCCAACCTCCTGGTTGTCAAAGCAACTCCACATCCTTTCCCACTTAGCACGCGCTTAGGGACCTTAGTTGGTGGTCTGGGTTGTTTCCCTCTCGACTATGAAGCTTATCCCCCACAGTCTCACTGCTGCGCTCTCACTTACCGGCATTCGGAGTTTGGCTGACGTCAGTAACCTTGTAGGGCCCATCGGCCATCCAGTAGCTCTACCTCCGGCAAGAAACACGCAACGCTGCACCTAAATGCATTTCGGAGAGAACCAGCTATCACGAAGTTTGATTGGCCTTTCACCCCTATCCACAGCTCATCCCCTCAGTTTTCAACCTAAGTGGGTTCGGTCCTCCACGACGTCTTACCGTCGCTTCAACCTGGCCATGGATAGATCACTTCGCTTCGGGTCTAGGACACGCGACTGAATCGCCCTATTCAGACTCGCTTTCGCTACGGCTACCCCACTCGGGTTAACCTCGCCACGTATCGCTAACTCGCAGGCTCATTCTTCAAAAGGCACGCTGTCACCCCTACTAAGGAGGCTCCAACGGTTTGTAAGCAAACGGTTTCAGGTACTATTTCACTCCCCTCCCGGGGTACTTTTCACCTTTCCCTCACGGTACTTGTCCGCTATCGGTCATCTGGGAGTATTTAGGCTTATCAGGTGGTCCTGACAGATTCACACGGGATTTCTCGGGCCCCGTGCTACTTGGGATACTCTTCACGCCAAGAACAAGCATTTCGACTACGGGGTTCACACCCTCTATGACCGGCCATTCAAAACCGTTCGTCTATACCCTCTTGTCACGTCGATCATTCGGCAGAACAATCAGAAAAGTCCCGCAACCCCCAACATGCAACGCCTGCCGGCTATCACACACGCTAGGTTTAGCCTCTTCCGGTTTCGCTCGCCACTACTTACGGAATCGCTTTTGCTTTCTCTTCCTGTGGGTACTGAGATGTTTCACTTCCCCACGTTCCCTCTACCCGCCCTATATATTCAGGCGGGAGTCACCAGGTACGCACGCGCCCTGGCGGGGTTTCCCCATTCGGACATCCTCGGATCAAAACTCGCTTATCAGTTCCCCGAGGCTTATCGCAGATTGCTACGTCCTTCTTCGGCTCCAGATGCCAAGGCATCCACCGTTTGCTCTTAAAGACTTGAAATCACATGAGTTGAATCGTCAAAAAATTGACTAATGATCTTTAAGATCATCTTCACCACACAACCCACAAAGAGTTGCATGGAAGATGCTCGCGTCCACTGTGTAGTTCTCAAAGTACGGGCGGTACCCTCCCCCACACGCCACAACCGTGACAGCAGGAAAAGGCCCTCGAGGAACAGCCACCAACCACCACCAGCCATACGACTAGCGCGATCAGCGCCCGGCCCCTCAGGACCCAACAGCGTGCATGCCCCACCCGAGTGAGCCCCCACCTTTCCCACCACCGAAGTGACGTACTCAGCAGAAACCCCCACAAAATGAGGCCCCATCAAATGTTCCACCCATGAGCTAACCAGCGAGACACATTCGGTCCCGAACTGGCGCCTGGACACCCAACCCGAAAGCTGGAGTGCCAGATGCTCCTTAGAAAGGAGGTGATCCAGCCGCACCTTCCGGTACGGCTACCTTGTTACGACTTAGTCCTAATTACCGATCCCACCTTCGACGGCTCCCTCCACAAGGGTTGGGCCACCGGCTTCAGGTGTTACCGACTTTCATGACTTGACGGGCGGTGTGTACAAGACCCGGGAACGTATTCACCGCAGCGTTGCTGATCTGCGATTACTAGCGACTCCGACTTCATGAGGTCGAGTTGCAGACCTCAATCCGAACTGGGACCGGCTTTTTGGGATTCGCTCCACCTCACGGTATTGCAGCCCTTTGTACCGGCCATTGTAGCATGCGTGAAGCCCAAGACATAAGGGGCATGATGATTTGACGTCATCCCCACCTTCCTCCGAGTTGACCCCGGCAGTATCCCATGAGTTCCCACCATTACGTGCTGGCAACATAGAACGAGGGTTGCGCTCGTTGCGGGACTTAACCCAACATCTCACGACACGAGCTGACGACAACCATGCACCACCTGTTTACGAGTGTCCAAAGAGTTGACCATTTCTGGCCCGTTCTCGTATATGTCAAGCCTTGGTAAGGTTCTTCGCGTTGCATCGAATTAATCCGCATGCTCCGCCGCTTGTGCGGGTCCCCGTCAATTCCTTTGAGTTTTAGCCTTGCGGCCGTACTCCCCAGGCGGGGAACTTAATGCGTTAGCTGCGTCACGGAAACCGTGGAATGGTCCCCACAACTAGTTCCCAACGTTTACGGGGTGGACTACCAGGGTATCTAAGCCTGTTTGCTCCCCACCCTTTCGCTCCTCAGCGTCAGTTACGGCCCAGAGATCTGCCTTCGCCATCGGTGTTCCTCCTGATATCTGCGCATTCCACCGCTACACCAGGAATTCCAATCTCCCCTACCGCACTCTAGTCTGCCCGTACCCACTGCAGGCCCGAGGTTGAGCCTCGGGATTTCACAGCAGACGCGACAAACCGCCTACGAGCTCTTTACGCCCAATAATTCCGGATAACGCTTGCGCCCTACGTATTACCGCGGCTGCTGGCACGTAGTTAGCCGGCGCTTTTTCTGCAGGTACCGTCACTTTCGCTTCTTCCCTGCTAAAAGAGGTTTACAACCCGAAGGCCGTCATCCCTCACGCGGCGTTGCTGCATCAGGCTTTCGCCCATTGTGCAATATTCCCCACTGCTGCCTCCCGTAGGAGTCTGGGCCGTGTCTCAGTCCCAGTGTGGCCGGTCACCCTCTCAGGCCGGCTACCCGTCGACGCCTTGGTGAGCCATTACCTCACCAACAAGCTGATAGGCCGCGAGCCCATCCCAGACCGAAAAATCTTTCCAAACACGACCATGCGATCACGTCTCATATCCAGTATTAGACGCCGTTTCCAGCGCTTATCCCAGAGTCCAGGGCAGGTTGCTCACGTGTTACTCACCCGTTCGCCACTGATCCACCAAGCAAGCTTGGCTTCACCGTTCGACTTGCATGTGTTAAGCACGCCGCCAGCGTTCATCCTGAGCCAGGATCAAACTCTCCGTAAAAAAGAAATGCATACAACCACCGGGAAAACGGGGCCGCAGCGAGTTTGAAACTGACCAAAGAAACAACATCAAAACTGACGAAATTTCACGCCAACCCCCAAAAGGGTTGGACTTTGATCCAAAGGAATTCTCACCAGACCAAAAAGGCCCGACGAGGAATAAATTGGCATTTGACAAGTGCACGCTGTTGAGTTCTCAAGGAACGGACGCACCCACAGAAACGATCTCTCGACCTACCCGTGAGGCAGTTCACT